>NZ_CABVHK010000009.1 GCF_902497785.1 Pseudomonas fluorescens | reverse complement strand
CAAAAGATCGCAGCCTTCGGCAGTTCCTACAGGGGTGCTTTCAATTAATGCGCCTCGCCAGCCTTAAGCCCCGCCGGCAACTGCTTGGTCAACAACACCGCCAGCATGCTGATCCCCAGCGCAATCCCGACAAAGTGAAACGCATCGTTATACGCCATGATCGACGCCTGCTGATGGGCAATCTCGCTGAGCTTGCCCAGCGCCGCTGTTTCACTGCCGAAGCGCTCCGTCAGGGACGTAATCCGTTCGGCAACCTGCGGGTTGCTCGGCACTATCGCCTCACGCAAATAATCAAAGTAGGTCTTTGTGCGCGCGTCCAGCAATGTGGCGAGGAGGGCGATGCCGATGGCGCCGCCGAGGTTGCGCAGGATGTTGAACAGGCTCGACGCCGAGCCCGCATCCTGCGGCAGAATATAGGCGGTCGCGATCAGCGAAATCGTCACCATGATCAGCGGCTGGCCCAGCGCGCGGATGATCTGGATCTGATTGAACTGCGGCCCGGCGAAATCCGGGTTCAGCACC
This sequence comes from Pseudomonas fluorescens, assembly GCF_902497785.1. Classification (GTDB taxonomy): domain Bacteria; phylum Pseudomonadota; class Gammaproteobacteria; order Pseudomonadales; family Pseudomonadaceae; genus Aquipseudomonas; species Aquipseudomonas fluorescens_BO. The sequence goes on along the minus strand of NZ_CABVHK010000009.1, from coordinate 281,864 downwards.
CCCGAGGAAAAACTCGCCAGCCCGAACAACCCGAAACCCAGGGTGCACAGCCATTTTGGCGAGACGTATTTCATCAGCTTCGGCACCAGCGGAATCAGAAACAGCTGCGGCACGCCCATCCACATGATCACTTCGCCGATCTGCAAGGCGTTGTAGTTCTGGATCTGCGCCAGGTACAGCGGCAACAGAAAGATCGAGCCGTACAACCCGACGCCCATGCCGAGGCTGGAAATACTCGATAAACCGAAGTTGCGATTGCCGAGGATGCCGAGGTTGATCAGGGGGTTGGGCTTGGAAAACTGCACGATGACAAACGTGATCAGGCTGACCAGCGCGATACTGCCCAGGGACACGATCAGGTTCGATTCCAGCCAGTCCTTGCGATGACCTTCCTCGAGAAAAACCTGCAAACAACCAAGGCCGATACCGAGGGTGAGAATCCCGGTGTAGTCGGTGCTTTTCAGCAATTCCCAGTGCGCTTCTTTCTTTTCCAGCCCATACATCAGGCCGGCGATCATGATCAGGCCCGGTGGGATGTTGATGTAGAAGATGTATTCCCAGCCCCAGTTTTCGGTCAGCCAGCCGCCAAGCGTCGGGCCGATGGAGGGCGCAAACGTCGCCGTCATCGCGAACATGGCCATGCCTTTGGCGCGGTGGTGTTCGGGAAGTTTGATCAGCGTGAGGGTGAACGCCAGCGGAATCAGCGCGCCACCGGTGAAACCTTGCAAGGCGCGGAACACGATCATGCTTTCCAGGCTCCACGCCATCGAGCACAGCAGTGATGCGGCCAGAAACCCGAGCGACACCCACACCGCCAGACGCCGGGCAGACAGCAGCTGCACCAGCCACGCGGTCAGCGGAATCATGATGATTTCCGCGACCAGGTACGACGTGGAAATCCACGAGCCTTCTTCCAGCGTCGCCGACAGAGCGCCCTGAATATCCTTGAGCGACGAATTGGTGATCTGGATATCGAGCACTGCCATGAAGGCGCCGAGCATCACGCTCATCACCGCGATCCAGTCCCGCCGGGTCGGTTCGCCGACCGGGCGGATCAGTTGATCACCGGCCATCGTCAGGGGCGTCTTTGATGTTCACTTTGGCGGTGACCGACATCCCCGGGCGAATCTTGCCGTGCAGCGGGTTGTCCGCGGCGAAGGTCAGTTTTACCGGAATCCGTTGTACGACTTTGGTGAAGTTGCCCGTGGCATTGTCCGGCGGCAACAGGCTGAACTGCGCGCCTGAAGCAGCAAACAGGCTGTCGACCCGTGCGTCGATTGGCATGTCGCTGTAGGCGTCGAAGGTCAGTTGCGCTTTCTGCCCGGGCTGCATGTGGCCGATCTGGGTTTCCTTGAAGTTGGCCTGAATCCAGATGTCCTGATCCGGGACAATCGATAGCAAATACGCGCCGGCCTGCACGTATTGGCCATTGCGGGCGGCGCGCTGGCCGATCAGGCCGCTGATCGGCGCGTGGATTTCGCTGCGGGTCAGGTTCAGTTCGGCCTGGGCCAGGTCGGTTCTGGCGTTGGCAATCATGGCTTCGAGGCGTTTGATCTCGGCGCTCAGGGAATTGATTTGCTGGCGCTGGCTCTGGGCGTCGGCCTGGGCTTTTGTCACCTGCGAGCGGGCGATGTGGTTGTCGGCGGACAGGGTGGTGACGCGTTCTTCGGACACGTAACCGGGTTTACGCAGGGTTTGCGCCCGGGACAAATCGATTTGCGAGCGCCCGAGGCTGGCCTGGCTGGAGGCGACTTGCGCATCACTGGCGGCGATCAGGCTGGCTTGCTGGGTGAGTTTGCTCTGGGCTTGCAGGCGTTCGGCCTGGCGGGTAGCGAGGGCGGCATTGGCGCGGTCGACGGCGAGGTGGAAGTCATCGCCCTCCAGTCTGATCAGCAATTGGCCTTTTTCGACGTGCTGATTGTCCTGCACCAGCACCTGATCGATGCGCGCGCCCAGTTGGCTCGACACGCGGGTGATCTCGCCCTGGACATAGGCGTTGTCAGTGCTTTCATAAAACCGTCCCTTGAAAAACCACTGGGCGAAAAAGCCCCCGGCAATCAGCAGGACGATCAACAGGAAAATAAACAGGCGACGCTTGAGTTGGGCAGGCATGGGGCAAACTGTAGTCGAGAAATTGTAAGGAAAGTTATCAGCAGGGGAATTTGGCATACAGTCGATAGTGGGTAAATGCCATCGGTTGATAATCCATCATTCAGCGCCGCTCAGGCCTGTTGTAGACGCAAACTTGGCTTAAATGCCCTGCTCACTGGAGCCGGGCGGGCAACGCCTGTTACCATTCGCCCTTTGTTTTATCTTCATTTCGAGACTTGCCATGACCACCGTCCGCACGCGCATCGCGCCATCGCCTACCGGGGACCCCCACGTAGGTACCGCTTACATCGCTTTGTTCAACTATTGCTTTGCCAAGCAGCACGGTGGCGAGTTCATCCTGCGGATTGAAGACACCGATCAGTTGCGTTCGACCCGCGAGTCCGAACAGCAGATTTTCGACGCCCTGCGCTGGTTGGGTATCGACTGGAGCGAAGGTCCGGACGTTGGCGGCCCGCACGGTCCGTATCGTCAAAGCGAGCGCGGCGAGATCTATCAGAAGTACTGCCAGCAGTTGGTCGAGATGGGCCATGCCTTCCCGTGCTTCTGCACCGCCGAAGAGCTGGACCAGATGCGCGCCGAGCAAATGGCTCGCGGCGAAACCCCGCGTTACGACGGCCGGGCACTGCTGTTGTCGGCGGAAGAAGTCGCCCGTCGTCTGGCAGCTGGCGAGCCGCACGTGATCCGCATGAAAGTGCCGAGCGAAGGTGTGTGCGTGGTTCCGGACATGCTGCGTGGCGACGTCGAAATCCCGTGGGATCGCATGGACATGCAAGTGCTGATGAAGACCGACGGCTTGCCGACGTACTTCCTGGCCAACGTGGTCGACGACCACCTGATGGGCATCACCCATGTCCTGCGCGGCGAAGAGTGGCTGCCCTCGGCGCCGAAACTGATTCTGCTATACGAATACTTCGGCTGGGAACAACCGGAGCTGTGCTACATGCCGCTGCTGCGTAATCCGGACAAGAGCAAGCTGTCCAAGCGCAAGAACCCGACCTCGGTGACCTTTTACGAGCGCATGGGCTTCATGCCGGAAGCGATGCTCAACTACCTTGGTCGCATGGGTTGGTCGATGCCGGACGAGCGCGAGAAATTCTCGCTGCAGGAGATGGTCGATCACTTCGACCTGAGCCGCGTTTCCCTCGGCGGGCCGATTTTTGATATCGAGAAGTTGTCGTGGCTCAACGGTCAATGGTTGCGTGACCTGCCGGTGGAAGAGTTCGCCAGCCGCTTGCAAACCTGGGCGTTGAACCCTGAATACATGATGAAGATCGCGCCGCATGTTCAGGGCCGCGTTGAAACCTTCAGCCAGGTCGCGCCGCTGGCCGGGTTCTTCTTCGCCGGCGGCGTGAACCCGGATGCCAAGCTGTTTGAATCGAAGAAACTATCGGGCGATCAGGTTCGTCAGTTGATGCAGTTGATTCTGTGGAAACTGGAAAGCCTGCGTCAGTGGGAAAAGGACAGCATCACCGCGACGATCCAGGCGGTGGTCGAATCACTGGAGCTGAAACTGCGAGACGCCATGCCGCTGATGTTCGCGGCGATCACTGGCCAGGCCAGCTCGGTGTCGGTGCTCGACGCGATGGAAATTCTCGGTCCCGACCTGACCCGCTTCCGCTTGCGCCAGGCCATCGACTTGCTCGGTGGCGTGTCGAAAAAAGAAAACAAGGAATGGGAAAAACTCCTGGCCAACATCGCCTGACCACGGATCGTAGGAGCTTCCGAAGGCTGCGATCTTTTGATCCTGCACTTGGTGCTCCTGAAAAGATCGCAGGCTTCGCCAGCTCCTACGGGGCCTGCGTTCTTCGCCTAATGGCCCGAATTTACGGGGGAGGGCGGTAAGTGATTGTTATGTCGGCAAAAAACTTTGGAAATAGTTAAAAATAAATTTGACACGTTTCCGATGCGCCATTAAGATTCGCCCCGTCCTCAGCGATGAGGGGCTATAGCTCAGCTGGGAGAGCGCTTGCATGGCATGCAAGAGGTCGACGGTTCGATCCCGTCTAGCTCCACCAATTTACACTTCAAGGTCTGGCCACACCGGCCTTGAAGCGATCAACACTCAGTGCTGATCTGTTGTATAGAAGGGTTTGCGTCCCCTTCGTCTAGTGGCCTAGGACACCGCCCTTTCACGGCGGTAACAGGGGTTCGAGTCCCCTAGGGGACGCCAGTTTTACAGAAGCAGTGTTGCAAGATGCTGCTCCGCCGCCAGGCGATAAATCGGGGCTATAGCTCAGCTGGGAGAGCGCCTGCATGGCATGCAGGAGGTCAACGGTTCGATCCCGTTTAGCTCCACCAATTTTACAGTTCAAGGTCTGGCCACACCGGCCTTGAATCGATCAGCTCTCAGCGCTGATCAGTTGTATAGAAGGTTTTGCGTCCCCTTCGTCTAGTGGCCTAGGACACCGCCCTTTCACGGCGGTAACAGGGGTTCGAGTCCCCTAGGGGACGCCACGATTACCCGCTCTGCGGGATTTTATAAGGGTCATTCAATTATTGAATGGCCCTTTTGTTTGTCTGGCATTTGGCCAAATCCCTCATTTTCTCTCACACTGCACTTCAGACCAGCGGTCACATTCACGACTTGCGGAAAATTATTATGAGAATAATATTCTAGTCGTAATATTCGGAGGCAACGATGAACGATAAAAAAGCTCAAACCCGCGAACGCATCCTCAAGGCCGCGAGCGCAGCGCTGATTCAGCGCGGCCCGGCCGAGCCGAGTGTGGGCGAAGTGATGGGCGCGGCTGGCCTGACGGTCGGCGGCTTCTACGCACACTTCGAAAGCAAGGACGCAATGATGCTGGAAGCGTTCAAGCAACTGCTCGGTCACCGCCGTGGCTTGATCGCCGACATGGACGCCGAATTGACCGGCGAGGAGCGTCGCGCGTTGGTCGCCGCGTTCTACCTGTCACGCAAACACCGGGATTCTTCTGAGTCGGCCTGCCCGATTCCGGCCTCGGTCGGCGAGTTGGGGCGTCTGCCGGACGCGTTTCGTGTGGCGTTGAATGAGCATGTGGAAATGATGGTCGCGCAGTTGGCGGCCAGCCCGGAAGACACCGACAAAGCCTTGGCCGATATGGCCTTGATGGTCGGTGGTCTGGCTCTGGCACGGGCGCTGGGGCCGGGAGAGTTGTCCGATCGATTGCTGCGCGCCGCCAAATCGGCGGTGCTATGACCTGAAGGCAGTGGCCTGAGGAGTGAGAGCGATGAGCACGTTGAAGTGGGTTCGTGGCGTTAATGGCACCTTGGGCTGGTTTGCACCGAAACTGGTCGCAAGCAAAATGCGACTGGCGTTCATGACGCCGCGGGATCTGCCGCCGCGTGATTGGGAATTGCCGTTATTGGCGAAATCCGAACGCATCACTTTGCGCTTTGGCCTCTCGGCGCTGCGCTGGGGACAAGGCCCGGCAGTGTTACTGATGCACGGCTGGGAAGGCCGGCCGACGCAATTTGCCAGCCTGATCACGGCGCTGGTGGATGCCGGTTACACCGTGGTCGCCCTGGACGGCCCGGCGCATGGTCGCTCGCCCGGTAGCGAAGCGAACGTCGTGCTGTTCGCCCGAGCCATGCTGGAGGCCGCGGCGGAGTTGCCGCCGCTGCAAGCCGTCATCGGTCACTCCATGGGCGGCGCCAGTGCCATGCTTGCCGTACAACTGGGCCTGCGCACTGAAACCCTGGTGACGATCGCCGCGCCGGCGCGGATTCTCGGGGTTTTGCGCGGTTTCGCCCGCTACGTTCGACTGCCGCCAAAAGCCCGCTCGGCGTTTATTCGTCAGGTTGAACAAGACGTTGGCATGCGCGCGGCGACACTTGATGTCGCGCACTATCAACTCGACATGCCGGGCCTGATCGTTCATGCCGAGGATGATCGGTTTGTCTCGGTCAAGGAATCTTCACTGATCCACGAAGCCTGGTTCGACAGCCGGTTGCTGCGTCTGGAGGAGGGCGGTCACCAGCGCGTGCTGGCGGACCCTCGGGTAATTGATAGCGTGTTATCACTGCTGGCCGGCCGCAGCCTGCAATCGCGCCAATCGGCCTGAGCATCCGTTACACTGCCCCGGTCGAAACAATCTGACCGGGAGTGGGCATGGGCTGGGATCGGGCAACGCCGTTTATCATTGATCTGGAAGTGGGCGCCGAAGACATCGACGGGCTGGGCCACGCGAACAACGCGGTCTACGTCACCTGGCTCGAACGCTGCGCGTGGCGCCACTCCCAGCGCCTGGGCCTGGATCTGGTCGAGTACCGGCGGCTGGATCGGGCGATGGCGGTGGTGCGGCACGAGATCGATTACCTGGCCGCGGCCTATGAAGGCGATGAGTTGCAATTGGCGACCTGGATCGTCGACTGGGACCAGCGGCTCAAAATGACCCGGCACTTCCAGCTCAAGCGCCCGAGCGACAACACCACGTTGCTGCGGGCGCAAACCACCTTTGTTTGCATCGAATTGTCCACGGGCAAGCCCAAGCGCATGCCGGCAGAGTTTATCGAAGGCTATGGCCCGGCGTTGCAAATAGCGATTTGACATCTCTCTTCCCGTAGGAGCTGCCGAAGGCTGCGATCTTTTGATCTTTAAGCCTGTATGTCATTGCAGGATCAAGATCAAAAGATCGCAGCCTTCGGCAGCTCCTACGGGGTTACCTTTCTTACGGCGCAATCCAGTAAACTGCCGCACGTTTTTCGTCGAGTGTGTTTTTCATGCAAATTGCTTTGGCGCCCATGGAGGGGTTGGTCGACAACATCCTGCGGGACGTGCTGACCCGTGTGGGCGGTATCGATTGGTGCGTGACCGAGTTCATCCGGATCAACGACCAGCTGCTCACCCCTGCCTATTTCCACAAGTTCGGACCTGAGTTGCTGACAGGCGCGCGCACTGCGTCCGGCGTGCCGTTGCGCGTGCAGCTCTTGGGTTCTGACCCGGTGTGCCTGGCGGAAAACGCAGCGCTGGCCTGCGAACTCGGCAGCGAAGTGATCGACCTGAATTTCGGTTGCCCGGCCAAGACCGTCAACAAATCCCGTGGCGGTGCGGTGCTGCTCAAGGAACCCGAGCTGCTCAACCAGATCGTCGAACATGTCCGTCGCGCGGTTCCCGCGCACATTCCGGTCACCGCCAAAATGCGCCTGGGTTTCGACAGTCCCGACGGTTCGCTGGTTTGCGCCACGGCGTTGGCCGAGGGCGGCGCGGCGCACATTGTGGTGCATGCGCGGACCAAAACCGACGGCTACAAACCGCCGGCGCATTGGGAATGGATTCCGCGGGTGCAGGACGTGGTCAAGGTGCCGGTGTTCGCCAATGGTGATATCTGGAGCGTCGAAGACTGGCGTCGTTGCCGCGAAATCAGCGGCGTTGAAGACATCATGCTCGGTCGCGGACTGGTGTCGCGTCCGGACCTGGCCCGGCAAATCGCCGCGGCGCGGGCGGGTGAAGAGGTGGTCGAGATGACCTGGGCCGAGCTGCTGCCGCTGATTCAGGACTTCTGGCTGCAAGCCAAAGCGCAGATGACCCCACGCCAATCGCCGGGTCGCCTGAAGCAGTGGCTGGCGATGCTGACCCGCAATTATCCGGAGGCGGTCGAGCTGTTTACCGTCCTGCGCCGCGAAACCGAACTGGATCAGGTCTCGCGTTTGCTGGGCCTGACAGTGGCTGAAGCGGCCTGAAAAAAATCTTCAAATACGCTCTTGAAAAGTAATTGGCGGTCCTTATCTAGGGTTTACGCGATGCCGAATTCGGGTCGCGGAGATAAAAACCTTGCTGATTTTTTTCAGGAGATTTGAACCATGAACACTGCATTTTCCCTGGCTCCCTTGTTCCGTTCCTCGGTGGGCTTCGACCGTTTCAACGACCTGTTTGAAACCGCACTGCGCAATGAGCCGGGCAGCACTTACCCACCTTACAACGTCGAAAAACACGGTGATGATCAATACCGCATCGTCGTGGCGGCGGCCGGTTTTCAGGAAGAAGACCTGGACCTGCAAGTCGAGAAGGGTGTGCTGACCATCAGTGGCGGCAAGCGCGATGGGACTGAAGGCGTGACCTTCCTGCACCAGGGCATCGCCCAGCGAGCGTTCAAACTGTCGTTCCGCCTGGCCGATCACATCGAGATCAAGGCGGCCGACCTGCGCAACGGTCTGTTGAGCATCGACCTGCTGCGGGTGATTCCGGAAGAGGCGAAAGCCAAACGCATTCCGATCAACGGCGCGGAAAAACCGGCACTGCAGCACTAACGCAAACCAACAAAAAGGGCGCCAATGGCGCCCTTTTTTGCGTCTGTCACCCGTAGGAGCTGCCGAAGGCTGCGATCTTTTGATCTTTAAGCGAGTTGTGTCACTGAAAATCAAAATCAAAATCAAAATCAAAAGATCGCAGCCTTCGGCAGCTCTTACGCCGTCCCCCTTATTTCAAGAGTTTCTGGAAGGACTCCACCGGCAATGGCTGGCTATGCAAATACCCCTGATAAAAATGGCAACCCAGCCCCTGCAAAAACTCCAACTGCTCCGGCGTCTCCACCCCTTCGGCGATGACTTTCAAATCGAGGCTGCGGGCCATGGCGACGATGGCGCGGATGATCTCGGCGTCGTTCGGGTCGGTGGTGGCGTCGCGGATGAACGACTGGTCGATTTTCAGGGTGTCGACCGGCAGGCGCTTTAAGTAGGTCAGCGAGGAGTAACCGGTGCCGAAGTCGTCCATGGCGAAACTCACGCCGAGTTTTTTCAGGCGGTGCATCTTGTTGATGGTGTCTTCCAGGTTCTGGATGACAATGCCTTCGGTGATTTCCAGTTTCAGCAGCGAGGAAGGCAGACCGTGACTGCTGAGGCACTGCTCGATGCGCTCGACGAAGTCGTTCTGGCGAAACTGCCGTGGGCTGATGTTCACGCACAGGCTGAAATTCAGTGGATCGATCAGACCCTCGGCAATCAACGTTTTGAAGGCATTGCAGGCTTCGTCGACAATCCAGGTGCCGACCTCAAGAATCAGGCCGCTATCTTCCAGAACCTTGATGAACTCAGTGGGTGATTGCGCACCGAGCTCCGGGTGGTTCCAGCGCACCAACGCCTCGGCGCCGACAATGCGATTGTCGCGGGCGTCCACCTGAGGCTGGTAATGCACGTCGAATTCGCCCCGGGAAAGCGCCAGGCGCAAATCGGTTTCCATGCGCAGGCGTTCGCTCGCGGCCTTCTGCATGGTGTTGTGATACATCTGCGTGGTGTTGCGCCCCGAATCCTTGGCGCGATACAGCGCGATATCGGCGCGCTTGAGCAGGTCGGTCGGGGTCGAACCGTGATCGGGAATCAGCGCGATGCCGATACTCGGGGTCACTTGCAACCGCTGGCCGTCGAGAAACATCGGCTCGGACAGCAGTTCGCGCAAGGTGTCCGCCAGTTCGCGGACCTGGTCACTGACTTCATTGCGCGAGCCCTCGAGGCCGCTGAGCAGCACCACAAATTCGTCACCGCCCAGCCGCGCCACGGTGTCTTCCATGCGCACACTGGCTTCAAGGCGCGCAGTGATGATTTTCAGCACCGTGTCGCCCACCGGGTGGCCGAGTGAATCATTGATGTGCTTGAAGTGGTCGAGGTCGAGAAACATCAGGGCGCCGCGCAGGTTGTGGCGTTTGAGCAGGGCGATCTGCTGGCTCAGGCGGTCCATCAGCAGCGCGCGATTGGGCAGATTGGTCAGCGGGTCGTGATAGGCCAGGTGACGGATCTGCGCTTCGGCGTTTTTCAGCAGGCTGACGTCACGCGCGGTCAGCAGCAGGCAAGCGGTTTCGTTGAGGGTGATGGGCTCCACCGAGACTTCGACGGTCAGCAACTCGCCGCGCTTGTTGCGACCGAGCATTTCCTGGTGATGCACCCGACCCTTGATCTGTAGCTCGGCCAGCAACGCTGAACGTTGTTTCTCTTCCGCCCAGATGCCGACTTGATACACCGTGCGGCCGATCACCTCGTCGGCGCGATAACCCGTCAGGCGGCAGAAACCATCGTTAACCTCCAGATAGCGCCCGGTGTCGCGCTCGGTGATGGTGATGGCGTCGGGACTGGAGTGAAAGGCTTTGGCGAACTTCTCTTCGCTGGCCTTGAGCGCCGCTTCGGAACGTTGCTGCTGGGTGATGTCGCGCAAGGTGGTGACGATGCACGGCTGATTGCCGACGTTGATCTGGCGACTGGAAATCACGCAGGTCAGCGGTTGGCCGTCCTTGTGCTGCACGAGGATGGCGACGTTGTTCAGGCCCTGTTCGCGGATGACCTGTTCGATCCGGCGCAGGCTTTTTGCAGTCGCGTCCCACAGGCCGATTTCGTCAGCCGTGCGGCCGATGACTTCGGCGGTACTCCAGCCGAAGGTCTGGGTAAAACTGGAATTGATTTCGATGAACTGGCCGGTGTCCTGGCGGGTGACGCAAATCGGGTCCGGACTGACTTGAAACAGCGTCGCAAATTTCTCTTCGGAGGCGACCAGTTTTTGTTCGCGTTCCACCTGGTCGGTGATGTCCAGCAAGGTGCCCGCCATGCGCAGCGGCACACCGTTTTCATCGCGATAGAGCCGGGCGCGGCTTTCCAGATAACGGGAAGTGCCGTCCTCCAGCTGCACGCGGTAGGTCAGTTGATAGTTGCCGGCCGGGCCTTCGCGCAGGCTGCGGTAAGCGTCGCGCATGCTGTCGCGTTCTTCGCCGGGCACGCCTTCGAAAAACTCTTCGAACGATTCATGGAAGGGCTTCGCTTCCATCCCGTGCAACTGCGCGGCGCGTGCCGAGCCATAGAGCATACCGCTGGGAATGTGCCAGTCCCAAGTGCCCAGTTGTGCCGAATCCAGGGCCAGGTCGAGGCGCTCCTGGCTGTCTTTCAGGGCGAGTTCGGCGGCCTTGCTTTCCGTGGTGTCGAGGAAGGTGCTGAGCAGATAGGGCTGCCCCTCGAGCTCGACTTTTTGCGCGCTGAGAATGCCGTCATGGACCTGGCCATTGCTCGCGCGAAACTGCACTTCCATGCTGACCAGATCGCCTTTGGCCTTGGTCGCCTTGACCAGTTTTTCCCGTTGCTCCGGGTGCACCCACAAACCCAGTTCGAGGGTGGTGCGGCCAATCGCATTTTGCACCGGCCAGCCGAACAGGCTTTCGAAATACTGGTTGGCTTCGGTGATCAGGCCGTCTTCCTGACGGGTCAGCAAGACCATGTTCGGGCATAGATGAAACAACGTCGCGAAGCGTTTTTCCGAGCTGCTCAGTGCCTGTTCGCGCTGGCGTTGATGGGTGATCTCGCGGATAACCCCGATCATCCGCGGGCGCCCGTCTTTGTCCGGCAGCAGGCTGCCGTTTATCTCCAGCCAGTGCAGGCTGCCGTCGGGCCACCGAATGCGGTGGTGCATGGCCTGTTCCAGGGGAGCGCCGGCAATCACGGCGTGGAACGCGCGAATGGTTTTGGCCCGGTCTTCGGGCGGCAACAGGTCGAGGTATTCCAGATCGGCCGGCAACGGCTGGTGGGGATCGAAACCGAACAGTGCCTGCGTACCCCGCGACCAGCTGATCTGCCCGCGTTCGATGTCCCAATACCAGGCGCCCAAACGCGCGCCGTTAAGGGCGGCGAGTAATTGTGGTGCGCTTTCCCAGCTCTGCTCGGACCGTTTCGGGTCAAGCGCCTGAATACGTGGCATCGGCGGAATACGGTCAACAGATTTCGGCATTGGCAAGCCTTGGGCTGATGTGGGTGTTAGGCACAGACATTCGCGGCTCTATCGCAGTAGCACTCGTTAGCCTTGAGTCCCTGGCCGTTCGATTTGCGCATCCAGTAAAGCCATGAAGGCCCGTGCTGCGTTCGATAGCGTCCGTTCGGTGTGCAAGATATAGCCTAGCTGGCGAGTGAGCTGTATGCCCGGCAAAGGTATGCGCGCCACTTGATCATCGAGCATGGTTCGCGGCAACACACTCCAGGCCAGGCCGATCGACACCATCATCTTGATGGTTTCCAGATAATTGGTGCTCATGGCGATATTCGGCACCAGGTTTTGTGCTTCGAACAGCCGATGGACGATGTGGTGAGTAAAGGTGTTGCCGCCGGGAAATACCGCTGGATGGAGGGCGATGTCCGCGAGGGTGACCGGTCCATTGCTGATCAGTGAATGCTCCGGGGCAACCACGAAATCCAGTGGGTCGTCCCAGACCGGTGTGGCTTTGACCAGGGTGTGGGGCTCGGGCGCCAGGGTGATGACCGCCAGTTCCGCCCGGCCATGGAGGATTTCTTCGTAGGCCACTTCCGAATCGAGGAACTGAATATCCAGCGCCACTTGTGGGTAACGTCGAGTGAACTCCCTTAATAGAGGGGGCAAGCGGTGCAGGCCGATGTGGTGACTGGTGGCCAGGGTCAGCCGCCCGGTCACTTCGCCGGTGAGGTTGGTCAGCGCGCGGCGGGTGTCGTCCAGCACATTGAGAATCTGGTAGGCCCGCGGCAGCAGGGCGCGACCGGCCTCGGTCAGGCCGACTTCGCGCCCGAGGCGATCAAACAGGCGCACCTTCAACTGTTGTTCCAGCCCGGCAATGCGCTTGCTGATCGCCGGCTGCGTCAGGTGCAACCGTTCCCCGGCACCGGAGAAGCTTCCCGTCTCGGCAATAGCGATAAAGGCATTGAGGTTGGCGAGGTCCATTGATGTATTCCAGTTGGTTATCCAAAGCATAAAAAATATGAATTTGAGTTATTTAATGTAACCCCCTAGGATCGACCTCACAAGCCGAAGGGTCTCTCACGATCCAGGGCATAGAAACACGCTGATGAGGAAACCGTCTGATGGCCGGCAAAACGCTCTACGACAAACTCTGGGATTCGCACTTGGTTAAACAGCGCGACGATGGCTCTGCGCTGATTTACATCGATCGTCACATCATTCACGAAGTGACTTCGCCGCAAGCCTTCGAAGGCCTGCGTCTTGCCGGGCGCAAGCCATGGCGCATCGATGCCAACATCGCGACCCCGGACCACAACGTACCGACCACGCCGGAGCGCAAGGGCGGGATCGAAGCCATTGCCGACCAGGTCTCGCGTTTGCAGGTTCAGACCCTCGACGATAACTGCGACGAATATGGCATCGTCGAATTCAAGATGAATGACGTGCGTCAAGGCATCGTTCACGTGATCGGCCCGGAGCAGGGCGCGACCTTGCCGGGCATGACCGTGGTCTGTGGTGATTCTCACACCTCGACCCACGGCGCTTTCGGCGCGCTGGCTCACGGCATCGGCACTTCCGAGGTCGAGCACGTGCTTGCCACTCAGTGCCTGGTCGCCAAGAAAATGAAGAACATGCGGGTGTCGGTCGAAGGCCAGTTGCCGTTCGGCGTGACCGCCAAGGACATCGTTCTCGCCGTGATCGGCAAGATCGGCACCGCCGGCGGTAACGGCCATGCCATCGAATTCGCCGGCAGCGCGATTCGCGATCTGTCGGTCGAAGGCCGCATGACCATCTGCAACATGTCCATCGAGGCTGGCGCACGCGTGGGGCTGGTGGCGGCGGATGAAAAAACCGTGGCCTACGTGAAGGGCCGTCCATTCGCCCCGAAAGGCGCGGAATGGGACCTGGCCGTCGAAGCGTGGAAAGACCTGGTAACGGATGAAGATGCCAAATTCGACACCATCGTCGAACTCGACGCCACCCAGATCAAACCGCAAGTCAGCTGGGGCACGTCGCCTGAGATGGTCCTGGCCGTCGATCAGAACGTTCCGGACCCTGCGCAGGAGATGGATCTGGTCAAGCGCGGTTCCATTGAGCGCGCCTTGAAGTACATGGGTTTGACTGCCAATCAGGCGATCACCGACATTCAACTGGACCGTGTGTTCATCGGCTCCTGCACCAACTCGCGGATCGAAGATTTGCGCGCTGCCGCCGTCATCGCCAAGGGTCGCAAAGTGGCGTCGACCATCAAGCAGGCCATCGTGGTGCCGGGCTCGGGCCTGGTAAAGGCGCAGGCGGAATCCGAAGGTCTGGACAAGATTTTCCTCGAGGCCGGTTTCGAATGGCGTGAGCCGGGTTGCTCGATGTGCCTGGCGATGAACCCGGACCGTTTGGAATCGGGCGAGCATTGCGCGTCGACCTCCAACCGCAACTTCGAAGGCCGGCAGGGCGCCGGTGGTCGTACTCACCTGGTGAGCCCGGCCATGGCCGCCGCCGCCGCGGTGAACGGGCGTTTCATCGACGTCCGTGAATTGACTCAGGGAGCGCAGTAAACATGAGAGCTTTTACCCAGCACACCGGCCTTGTCGCGCCTCTGGATCGTGCCAACGTCGACACCGACCAGATCATTCCGAAGCAATTCCTGAAGTCGATCAAGCGCACGGGTTTCGGCCCGAACCTGTTCGATGAATGGCGTTACCTGGACGTCGGGCAGCCGTATCAGGACAACTCCAAGCGCCCGCTGAACAAGGACTTTGTGCTCAACGCCGAGCGTTATCAAGGCGCCAGCGTATTGCTCGCCCGGGAAAACTTCGGTTGCGGTTCCAGCCGCGAACACGCGCCGTGGGCGCTGGAAGAGTACGGTTTCCGCAGCATCATTGCGCCGAGCTATGCCGACATTTTCTTCAACAACAGCTTCAAGAACGGCCTGCTGCCGATCATCCTCAGTGACGCTGACGTGGATGAGTTGTTCAAGCAGGTCGAAGCGAATCCTGGCTATCAGTTGCAGGTCGATCTGCAAGCCCAGACCGTGACCCGTCCGGATGGCAAGGTGTTGAGCTTTGAGATTGACGCGTTTCGCAAGCATTGCCTGCTCAACGGGCTGGACGACATCGGCCTGACCTTGCAGGACCATGAGGCGATTGCGACGTTTGAGGCCAAGCATCGTGCTAGCCAGCCTTGGTTGTTTCGTGATGCCTGATGATTTGAGGTGACCCTCAAAAGATCGCAGCCTTCGGCAGCTCCTACAGGTGCATGCCATTCCATGTAGGAGCTGCCGAAGGCTGCGATCTTTTGCCTGAGAAAACAGCTCCTACAGGTGCATGCCATTCCATGTAGGAGCTGCCGAAGGCTGCGATCTTTTGATCTTGAGAAAACGGCAACCCCAAAAAGGAATTCCCATGACCCGCACCGCCCAACACACCCAAGTCGTCCAGAAGCAATTCGGTGAACAGGCCGCGGCCTACCTGAGCAGCGCTGTCCACGCTCAAGGCACTGAATTTGCTCTGCTACAGGCTGAGCTGGCCGGGCAGGGCGATGCACGCGTGCTGGACTTGGGGTGCGGCGCCGGACATGTGAGTTTTCACGTCGCCTCGCTGGTCAGGGAAGTGGTGGCGTACGACCTGTCACCACAAATGCTCGACGTGGTGACCGCTGCCGCCGTCGATCGTGGCTTGAGCAACGTGTCCACGGTCCTCGGTGCCGCCGAACACTTGCCGTTCGCCGATGGCGAGTTCGATTTCGTCTTCAGCCGCTATTCGGCGCACCATTGGAGCGATCTCGGCCAGGCCTTGCGTGAAGTGCGTCGGGTGCTCAAGCCGGGTGGTGTGGCGGCGTTCATTGACGTGTTGTCACCGGGCAGCCCGCTGTTCGACACTTACCTGCAAAGCGTCGAAGTGCTGCGCGACACCAGCCATGTGCGCGATTATTCTGCCGGTGAGTGGTTGCGTCAGGTCAGCGAGGCGGGGCTGCACACTCGCAGCACCACCCGTCAACGCCTGCGTCTGGAGTACAACAGTTGGGTCGAACGCATGCGCACACCGCCGGTGATGCGCGCAGCGATCCGCGAGTTGCAGCAGTCGATGGGCAACGAAGTACGCGAATATTTTGAAATTGAGGCCGATGGTTCGTTCAGTACTGATGTGCTGGTGCTATGGGCAGAACGATAAGCGCCGAACGATAGACTTTTTCCGGGTGCGCCCACGGGCGCACCGACTGATGACATGAGGAAAGCATGAGCAAGCAGATTCTGATTCTCCCGGGTGACGGTATCGGCCCGGAAATCATGGCCGAAGCGGTCAAGGTGCTGGAACTGGCCAACGACAAGTACAGCCTCGGCTTCGAGCTGAGCCACGACGTGATCGGCGGCGCGGCCATCGACAAGCACGGCGTGCCGCTGGCCGACGAAACCCTGGAGCGTGCCCGCGCAGCCGACGCGGTTCTGCTGGGCGCTGTGGGCGGCCCGAAATGGGACACCATCGAGCGTGACATCCGCCCTGAGCGCGGCCTGCTGAAAATCCGTGCGCAACTGGGCCTGTTCGGCAACCTGCGCCCGGCCATCCTGTACCCGCAACTGGCCGAGGCTTCGAGCCTGAAACCGGAAATCGTTTCGGGCCTGGATATCCTGATCGTTCGCGAACTGACCGGTGGTATCTACTTCGGCGCGCCGCGTGGCACTCGCACCCTGGAAAATGGCGAGCGTCAGGCGTACGACACGCTGCCCTACAGCGAGAGCGAAATCCGCCGCATCGCCCGTGTCGGTTTCGACATGGCCATGGTGCGTGGCAAGAAGCTGTGCTCGGTGGACAAGGCCAACGTATTGGCGTCCAGCCAGTTGTGGCGTGAAATCGTCGAGCAAGTGGCCAAGGATTACCCGGAAGTCGAACTGAGCCACATGTACGTCGACAACGCCGCCATGCAGCTGGTGCGCGCGCCGAAGCAGTTCGACGTGATCGTCACCGACAACCTGTTTGGCGACATCCTGTCCGACCAGGCGTCGATGCTCACCGGTTCCATCGGCATGCTGCCGTCGGCGTCGCTCGATACGCACAACAAAGGCATGTACGAGCCGTGCCACGGTTCGGCGCCGGACATCGCGGGCCAAGGCATTGCCAACCCGCTGGCGACCATTTTGTCGGTGTCGATGATGTTGCGTTACAGCTTCAATCAGCAGTCCGCAGCGGATGCGATCGAGAAGGCCGTGAGCCTGGTATTGGATCAAGGGCTGCGCACGGGCGACATCTGGTCGGCCGGTTGCACTAAAGTCGGTACGCAGCAAATGGGTGACGCAGTAGTCGCCGCGTTGCGGAATCTGTAATCTCTCGGGCCCGCTGCCACTTTCCACTTCGAAAGCAGCGGCCCACTTTTCAAGAAGGTGTAGTTGCGATGAAACGTGTAGGTCTGATCGGTTGGCGCGGTATGGTCGGTTCCGTGCTCATGCAGCGGATGCTGGAAGAGCAGGATTTCGATCTTATCGAGCCGGTGTTTTTCACCACTTCCAATGTCGGTGGCCAAGGCCCGTCCGTGGGCAAGGACATTGCTCCGCTCAAGGACGCTTACAGCATTGAAGAGCTGAAAACCCTCGACGTGATTCTGACCTGTCAGGGTGGCGACTACACCAGCGAAGTCTTCCCGAAACTGCGCGAAGCCGGCTGGCAGGGTTACTGGATCGATGCCGCTTCCAGCCTGCGCATGCAGGACGACGCGGTGATCGTGCTGGACCCGGTGAACCGCAAGGTCATCGATCAGCAGCTCGACGCGGGCACCAAGAACTACATCGGCGGCAACTGCACGGTCAGCCTGATGCTGATGGGCCTGGGCGGTCTGTTCGAAGCCGGTCTGGTGGAGTGGATGAGCGCCATGACCTATCAGGCCGCTTCGGGTGGCGGCGCGCAGCACATGCGTGAACTGATCAAGCAAATGGGTGTAACCCACGGCGCAGTCGCCGATCAATTGGCCGACCCGGCCAGCGCGATCCTCGACATCGACCGCCGTGTTGCCGAAGCCATGCGCAGCGACGCGTACCCGACTGAACACTTCGGCGTACCGCTGGCCGGCAGCCTGATCCCGTGGATCGACAAGGAACTGCCGAACGGTCAGAGCCGCGAAGAGTGGAAGGCCCAGGCCGAGACCAACAAGATCCTCGGCCGCTTCAAGAGCCCGATCCCGGTCGACGGCATCTGCGTGCGCGTCGGCGCCATGCGCTGCCACAGCCAGGCGCTGACCATCAAGCTGAACAAAGACGTACCGATCGCCGACATCGAAGGGCTGATCAGCCAGCACAACCCTTGGGTCAAACTGGTGCCGAACAACCGTGAAATCAGCATGCAGGAGTTGAGCCCGACCAAGGTCACCGGCACCCTGAATGTTCCGGTGGGTCGTCTGCGCAAGCTGAACATGGGCACGCAATACGTCGGCGCGTTCACCGTCGGCGACCAGCTGCTGTGGGGCGCGGCCGAACCGCTGCGTCGCATGCTGCGGATTCTGCTTGAGCGTTAATTGATTGAAGCAATAAAACAACCCGCGTCTTGAAAAAGACGCGGGTTTTTTTTGAGCCTCAGGAAAGATCGCAGCCTTCGGCAGCTCCTACAGGATCGGGTTTGCACGCGGTCACTGTAGGCGCTGCCGAAGGCTGCGATCTTTGGCTCTAAATTGCCGAACCGCCACCCACCCGGTAAAGTGCCGC
Organism: Pseudomonas fluorescens; assembly: GCF_902497785.1. GTDB lineage: Bacteria > Pseudomonadota > Gammaproteobacteria > Pseudomonadales > Pseudomonadaceae > Aquipseudomonas > Aquipseudomonas fluorescens_BO. Next base: position 263,418 of record NZ_CABVHK010000009.1, on the reverse strand, counting down.
TCCCCCCGTTTCGCCAGAGGTAGAACCATGAGCCAGTCCTTTGATATTGCCGTGATCGGCGCCACCGGTACTGTCGGCGAAACGCTGGTGCAGATTCTCGAGGAGCGCGATTTTCCGGTGGGCAATCTGCACCTGTTGGCCAGCAGCGAATCCGCCGGGCATTCGGTGCCGTTTCGCGGCAAGAACGTGCGGGTGCGTGAGGTCGATGAATTCGATTTCAGCAAAGTGCAATTGGTGTTTTTCGCTGCAGGCCCGGCGGTGACCCTGAGTTTTGCTTCGCGAGCCACCGCCGCCGGTTGCTCGCTGATCGATCTGTCCGGCGCCTTGCCCGCCGATCAGGCGCCGCAAGTGGTGCCCGAAGCCAATGCCCAGGTGCTGGCCAACCTGAAAAAACCGTTCCAGGTCAGCAGTCCCAGCCCGTCGGCGACCACGTTGGCCGTGGTGCTGGCGCCGCTCCTCGGTTTGCTTGATCTGCAACGCATCAACCTGACCGCCAGCCTGGCCGTCTCTGCCCAGGGGCGCGAAGCCGTGACCGAGCTGGCCCGGCAAACCGCCGAGCTGCTGAACGTGCGCCCGCTGGAACCAACCTTCTTCGATCGGCAGATGGCGTTCAACCTGCTGGCGCAAGTCGGCAAGCCGGATGACCAGGGTCATACGCTGCTGGAAAAACGCCTGGTGCGCGAGCTGCGTCAGGTCATGGCGTTGCCTTTATTAAAGATTTCCGTCACTTGCATTCAAGCCCCGGTGTTTTTTGGCGATAGCTTTAACGTGACCTTGCAGTCCGGTAGCGATGTGGACTTGGCGAAAATCAACGAAGCGCTGGAAGACGCTCCGGGTATCGAGCTGGTGGAAGCCGGCGATTACCCTACGGCTGTCGGCGATGCGGTAGGGCAGGACGTGGTCTACGTCGGTCGGGTTCGCGCGGGAATCGACGACCCGTCGGAACTAAATATGTGGCTGACGTCAGATAACGTACGCAAAGGCGCGGCGCTCAATGCTGTGCAGGTCGCCGAATTGTTGATAAAAGACCTGCTGTAAAAGATACTTGGACACAATTTGCAGAATGATTCTCGCCGGGCGCTATGCTTGGCCAGATTGCTGATGGCGAGCCGCCCTGCGGGGCTTTCCGGGCATGAAAGAAATGATCGCGCGCGGCGACCCTTCGCCGCCGCGCGCAATGCCTTACGGCAGCGACTATCAACACCTTCTCGCTGGCCGAGGAATGTTCAAACAAAGGATGAGGCTATGGTTCAAGTTCGCAAACTGGTGTTAGCAATAGCGGCCGCCTCGGCGCTGTCCTCCGGTATGGCGCATGCCCTCGGACTCGGGGAACTGACCCTGAAGTCGTCGGTGAACCAGCCGCTGGATGCAGAAATCGAGCTGCTCGACGTCAAGGATCTCACCGCGGCCGAAGTGGTGCCGAGCCTTGCGTATCCGGAAGATTTCATCCGGGCCGGTGTCGACCGTCAGGCATTTCTAAATGACTTGAGCTTCACCCCGGTGCTCAACCCCAGTGGCAAAAGCATTCTGCGCGTGACGTCCAGCAAGCCGCTGTCCGAACCGATGTTCAAATTTCTGGTTCAGGTGACGTGGCCCAATGGTCGCCTGTTGCGCGATTACAGCGTGCTGCTCGATCCATCGAAATTCTCGCCGCAAACCGCTGACGCGGCGGCGCAACCGGCACCGACTCAGGCGGTCACCGCCCCGGTCACCGGCGCGACCAAACCCACCGAATACACCACTACGCCGCGCGATACTTTGTGGGAAATCGCCGCGAAGGCGCGTAACGGCGGCTCGATTCAGCAAACCATGCTGGCGATCCAGGCGCTGAACCCGGATGCGTTCATCAACGGCAACATCAACTTGCTGAAAACCGGTCAGGTCCTGCGCTTGCCGGATCAGGCACAAAGCGCCGCGTTGCCGCAACCCAAGGCCATTGCTGAAGTCGCCGCGCAGAACACCGCGTGGCGTCAAGGTCGTCGCTATGTGGCGAAGCCGGGGGCAGGGCAGCAGCAACTCGACGCCACCAAGCGCCCTCGCGCTGATGGCGCTCCTGCGCAACCCGCCAAGGACAATCTGAGCCTGATCTCTGGCGAGTCCGGCAAGACGGGCAAAGGCGCCGCAGGCGACGCGAAGAACAGGCTGGCCGTGACCAAGGAAAGCCTCGATACCACCCGTCGTGACAACGCTGAGCTGAAAAGCCGCATGACCGACCTGCAGAGTCAGATGGACAAGCTGCAGCGGCTGATCGAACTGAAGAACAATCAACTGGCCAAGTTGCAGGCTGAAGGCGCAGCGGGTGCTGCGGCTATACCTGAGGCACCGGCTGCCGATGCGGGGACAACTCCAGTCGTTTCGGCCGAACTGACGCCGAGTCCTGCGCCAGCACCCGAAGCTGCGCCTGCCGAAACAGCGCCGGTAACGCCGGCTCCGACGGCGGCCACTCCTGAGGCCGCGCCGGCTCCGGTCGAGCCGACACCTGCAGCGTCCGACGAGCAAAAATTCAATGACCTGCTGACGAATCCGGTGCTATTGGGTCTGGTCGGCGGCGGTGCGGTGGTTCTGCTGCTGTTGCTGTTGTTGCTGGCCCGTCGCCGCAAGGCCCAGCAGGAAGCAGAGAAACACCTGCGCATGGCCCGTGCCTTGTCCGAAGAGCAGGAATTCTCTGTTCATCAGGACTTGCCGGAAAGCAGTTTCGAAGGCCTGGAAGTGCCGCCGCCGAGCGTGAAACTCGCGACCCCTCCGACCCCTCCGACCCCCGAGCCGGAGCCAACCCCGGCTCCCGCCCCGATTATTGCGCCCGTGGTGGTGACACCGCCAATCGCCGCACCGCTGGTCTCGCCCGCGGGCCATCCCGATGACGACGTGCTGACCAAGGCGCAGTCGCACCTCGCTGCCGGTCGTCTGAATCAGGCCGCAGCCTTGCTCGAAGATGGCATCAAGCAGGAGCCTCAGCGCAGTGACCTGCGGCTGAAATTGATGGAAGTCTACGGTCAGCAGGGTGATCGCGATGCATTTGTGGCCCAAGAGCGTCAACTGGTAGCCAACGGTGAAAACTTCGCCCGTGTGGAAGAGCTGAAAAGCCGTTTTCCGGCCATGGCGGTTATCGCCGGTGGTTTGGCGGCGGCGGCCATCGCTGCCGAACTCGACGCCCAGTACGTCAAGGACCTGTTGATGGACGAGCCGGAAGAACCGGCACCGACACTGGCCGATGATGACTTCGACAGCGCGTTCGATCTGAGTCTGGACGACTTGGAAACGGCCTCGCCTGCAGTCGTAGTTCCAGAGCCCGCGCCCGAGCCAGAATCCTTGGCCGAGCTCGACGAGTTTCCGCTGGACGACGACCTGAGCTTTGAGTCGGTGCTGCAACAGCAGACTGAAATCAAGGAAAACCTCGACGACCTCTCAGACTTCGATCTGGACATGGATCTCGGTGGCAATCCTTCGCCGGCGACCCTCGCTGAAGACGATTTCCTCTTGAGCCTGGACGACGACGTCAAGGACCTACCTGCGGCTGAAGTACCGCCTGTCCCTGAAGTGGCGCTGGACGATCTCGAGTTGCCCGCCGATTTCGACTTGTCGCTGGCCGATGAAATGGACGCGCCTGACGCGCCGGATGCTTTTGCGGCCGAACTGGATGACGTCAACGCCGAGCTGGATCGTCTGTCCCAGAGCATGGGCGAGCCGACTTTCACCGCAGAAGATGCATTGGCCTCTGCGGCGGATGAGCCGGAATTCGATTTCCTCTCAGGCACCGATGAAGTCGCCACCAAGCTCGATCTGGCCCAGGCCTACATCGACATGGGCGACGCCGACGGCGCTCGGGACATCCTCAATGAGGTGGTGACCGAAGGTGATGCGGGTCAGAAGAGCGAAGCCGAGGAAATGCTTTCGCGACTGGCTTGAGTGATCGATAAGGCGTAAACAAAACGGCAGCCCGGTGAGGCTGCCGTTTTTGTTTGCGCCGGCTGTGAGGGTGTCTGTCCCGCCGCTTTCGCGAGCAGGCTCGCTCCCACGGGTTTTGTGGGCAGCGCAAAAACCCTGTGGGAGCGAGCCTGCTCGCGAAGGGGTCATCACCTTCAACACAGTTCTGACGGTTGCACTGGCATCCCCGACTCACAGCCTTATAATGCCCGCCTTTGCGTACCTCAGCAGGCTGTCACTCCTTGGCAAATATAGATAACCCGGCCGCCGAACTGGCAGCCGACGGCTTTTTCCGGATCGCCCTGGGCGTTGAATACAAAGGCTCGCGTTATCGCGGCTGGCAGCGTCAGGCGTCCGGCGTGCTCACCGTGCAGGAAACCCTGGAAAAGGCCTTGTCCAAAGTCGCCGACTCGCCGGTGTCGCTGCTCTGCGCCGGGCGCACAGATGCCGGCGTGCACGCCTGCGGTCAGGTGGTGCACTTCGACACGCAGGTCGAGCGTTCGATGAAAGCCTGGGTCATGGGTGCCAACATCAATTTGCCCCACGATGTCAGTGTCAGTTGGGCCAAGGTCATGCCGGCGCATTTTCACGCACGGTTCAAGGCCATCGCCCGGCGCTATCGCTACGTGATCTACAACGATCAGATCCGACCGGCGCACCTGAACGAAGAAATTACCTGGAACCACCGCCCCCTCGACGTCGAGCGCATGGCCGAGGCCGCGCAGTACCTGGTCGGCACCCACGATTTCAGTGCTTTTCGCGCGGGTCAGTGCCAAGCCAAATCGCCGATCAAGGAACTGCATCATCTGCGCGTCACCCGCCACGGCAAGATGATCGTGCTGGACATTCGCGCCAGCGCCTTCCTGCACCACATGGTGCGTAACATCGCCGGCGTGCTGATGACCATCGGCGCCGGCGAGCGTCCGGTGGCGTGGATGAAAGAAGTGCTGGAGAGCCGCATCCGGCGTTCCGGCGGGGTGACGGCGCATCCCTATGGCCTGTATCTGGTGCAGGTCGAGTACCGCGACGAGTTCGAATTGCCTGAGCGTTACATCGGCCCACACTTCCTCACCGGTTTCGCCGAACTTGACGGCTGACGCCCTCGAACGCATTTGTTACCATCCGGGACTTTCTCGGATTTGCCTTGGGGTTTTATCGACATGTCAGCCGTTCGCAGCAAGATTTGCGGGATTACCTGCATAGAAGATGCGTTGGCGGCAGTCGAGGCCGGGGCGGACGCCATTGGGTTTGTGTTTTACGCCAAGAGCCCGCGGGCCGTAACGTTTCAGCAGGCGCGCGACATCATCAAGGCGCTGCCGCCGTTTGTTACTACCGTGGGTTTGTTCGTCAACGCCAGCCGCTGCGAGTTGGGCGAATTGCTCGACGCCGTGCCGCTGGACCTGTTGCAGTTCCATGGCGACGAAACCGCCGCCGATTGCGAGGGCTGGCATCGGCCGTACATCAAGGCGCTGCGGGTCAAGGCCGGTGACGATATCGCCGCGGCATGCGATGCATTTCCGAGCGCCAGCGGTATCCTGCTCGACGCCTACGTTGAAGGCATACCGGGCGGAACCGGCGAAGCGTTCGACTGGTCTTTGATACCGCAAGGCTTGAGCAAACCGATCATTCTGGCGGGTGGCTTGACGCCGGATAACGTCGCTGAAGCGATTGCACGGGTTCGGCCTTATGCCGTAGACGTCAGCGGCGGGGTAGAGGCGAGCAAGGGCATCAAGGATCACGCAAAGATTCAGGCGTTCATTAAAGCGGTACGCGTTACTTGATGTGACGGCTGGCACACTGCCGCCGTCCACAGGCATGGCTGAGGGTTTTTGGGGTGTACGCAGGTCACGTTTAGCTGATCCGGCCTCCCTTCAATCATCGCCACACACATGAATTTAGCTCAAGGGCATACGCGGGGCTGCGAACCAGAGCGTTCGGGCCGCCGGTACTGGAGAAAGAAAGCATGAGCAACTGGTTAGTAGACAAACTGATCCCTTCGATCATGCGTTCCGAGGTCAAGAAGAGCTCGGTGCCTGAAGGTCTGTGGCACAAATGCCCGTCTTGCGAGGCTGTGCTGTATCGTCCGGAGCTGGAAAAGACCCTGGACGTTTGCCCCAAGTGCAACCACCACATGCGTATCGGCGCCCGCGCCCGCATTGACATTTTCCTCGACGCCGAAGGCCGCAACGAGCTGGGCGCGGACCTGGAGCCGGTTGACCGTCTGAAATTCCGTGACGGCAAGAAATACAAGGATCGCCTGGTTGCCGCGCAAAAGCAGACGGGCGAAAAAGATGCATTGATCTCGATGAGCGGCACCTTGCTGGGCATGCCAGTGGTGGTCTCGGCCTTTGAGTTCTCCTTCATGGGCGGTTCCATGGGCGCCATCGTCGGTGAGCGTTTTGTTCGCGCCGCCAACTACGCGCTGGAAAACAAATGCCCGATGATCTGCTTCGCCGCTTCCGGTGGTGCGCGGATGCAGGAAGCCCTGATTTCCCTGATGCAAATGGCCAAGACCTCGGCGGTGCTGGCGCGTCTGCGTGAAGAAGGCATTCCGTTCATCTCGGTGTTGACCGACCCGGTCTACGGCGGCGTTTCCGCCAGCCTGGCGATGCTTGGCGACGTGATCGTCGGCGAGCCGAAAGCCCTGATCGGCTTCGCCGGTCCGCGCGTAATCGAGCAGACTGTTCGCGAAAAACTGCCGGAAGGCTTCCAGCGCAGCGAGTTCCTGCTGGAGCATGGCGCGATCGACATGATCATTCACCGTCAGGAGCTGCGTCCGCGTCTGGGTAACCTGCTGGCGCAACTGACCGGCAAGCCGACGCCAAAATTCGTCGCCGCGCCTATCGAGCCAATCGTGGTTCCGCCGGTGCCTGCAAACATATGACCCAACGCACCCTTGGCGAGTGGCTCGCCTACCTTGAGCAGTTGCACCCTTCGGCCATCGACATGGGCCTTGAGCGCTCGCAACAGGTAGCGTCCCGCATGGGACTGGGCAAGCCGGCCCCTCGGGTGATCACGGTCACTGGCACCAACGGCAAGGGTTCTACCTGCGCCTTCGTGGCTTCGTTGCTGCGGGCGCAGGGTCTGAAGGTGGGTGTCTACAACTCTCCACACTTGCTGCGTTACAACGAGCGGGTGCAGGTCAATGGCGTCGAAGCGACTGATGCCGAGCTGTGCGAGGCCTTTGCTGCGGTAGAGGCCGGTCGTGGCGACACGTCCCTGACGTATTTCGAGATGGGCACGCTGGCGGCGTTCTGGCTGTTTCAACGGTCAGCGTTGGATGCCGTGGTCCTGGAAGTCGGTCTGGGCGGGCGTCTGGACACGGTCAACGTGGTGGACGCTGACATGGCGCTGGTCACCAGCATCGGCGTTGATCACGCGGATTACCTGGGCGACACCCGTGAATCCGTGGCTTACGAGAAAGCCGGCATCTTCCGCCAGGGCGCGCCTGCGCTCTGTGGCGATCTGAATCCTCCACAACCTCTGCTGGATAAAGTGCGCGAGCTGGCTTGCCCGTTTTTCCTGCGTGGGCGCGATTTTGACCTCGGTGTGACCGATCACGACTGGCAATGGCGCGGTGTCGACGCTCAAGGGCAGGTCGTTGAGCTGCACGGTCTGCCGTTGCTCGATTTGCCGATGGAAAACGCCGCGCTCGCGCTGCAGGCCTATCTGCTGCTCGGTCTGCCGTGGGTGGACGCGCAGATCATTGATGCGTTGAAAGCCACGCGGGTGGTCGGTCGCCTCGATCGCCGTGAGTTCGACTGGCAGGGCAAGCGCCTGAATCTGTTGCTGGATGTCGGGCATAACCCCCACGCCGCCGAGTATCTGGCTCGTCGTCTGGCCAGTCGCCCACCCATTGGCAAGCGCCTGGCGGTGTTTGGATTGCTGGCGGACAAGGATCTGGATGGTGTTGTCGGCGAATTGAATGCTAGTGTCCAGCACTGGGCTGTCGCACCGCTGGATTCACCGCGGGCGCGACCGGTTGCCGATTTGCACCGGGTGTTGCAGAACCTTGGTGCGTCGGTAACGTCCTATGACAGCGTGGCCGCCGCCCTGGAAGGGCAGTGCGCGCAAGCGACGAGCGACGACGAGATTCTGTTGTTCGGATCATTTTATTGTGTCGCCGAGGCCCTTGAATGGCTGGCCCGGCGCTCCACGGAGGAAGCGGCAAATGGCATTGCTGGATAAGGCCTACAAACAACGCATGGTCGGCGCCCTGGTACTGGTGGCGCTGGCAGTGATTTTCCTGCCGATGCTGTTTTCCCGTCAGGACGAACAGCGCCAGGTCACGGTCGAAGCGCCGGCAGCACCGCAGGCGCCCTCGGTGCCGCAAGTGCAGGTTGAGCCGGTGGTCGTGCCTGAGCCGCAAGCCTTGCCCCAGGAACCGGTGCCGAGCGATGACGACATCGCGCAGCAAGAAGAGCCGGCGATGCCGATCGCACCGACTGTCCCGGCTGCGCCAGTCGTTCCAGCGCCTGCGCCCGCCACGAAACCGGTAACGCCACCGCCGGCACCGGCTCCGGTGAGCAAACCCACGACCGCGCCGAGCCAGCCAATCACTGCCACCCCCGGCAAACCTGACACCACGCAAAGCCGCGTCGATGCCAATGGCCTGTCGGTCAGCTGGTCGGTGCAACTGGCCAGCCTGTCGAATCGCGCCAGTGCGGAAAACCTGCAAAAAACCCTGCGCAGCCAAGGCTACAACGCCTACATTCGCACCGCGGACGGCAAGAATCGGGTGTTCGTCGGGCCGCTGATCGAGCGGGCAGAAGCCGATCGTCTGCGTGACTTGTTGAACCGGCAGCAGAACCTCAAGGGTTTTGTCGTGCGCTTCCAGCCTGAGCGCGGTTAAAAACTATCGCCCCGATTTGAAATGCACTGACAATCGCAGCTTACCGATAAGCATGGGCTCTGCTAAAATGCGCCGCCTTATCCGTCTGTAGGCTGCACTGTGCCATTTACCTGGGTTGACTGGGCGATCGTTGCAATCATCGCCATCTCCGCATTGATCAGTCTGAGCCGCGGCTTCGTCAAAGAAGCGTTATCGCTGGTGACCTGGATCATCGCAGGAGTCGTCGCCTGGATGTTCGGTGGTGCATTGTCCGAATACCTCGCCGGATACATCGAAACACCTTCGGCCCGCGTGATCGCGGGCTGCGCAATTATGTTTGTCGCCACGCTGATCGTAGGCGCAATGATCAATTATCTTATCGGCGAATTGGTTCGCGTCACCGGCTTGTCCGGGACCGATCGATTCCTCGGCATGGCCTTCGGCGCCGCGCGTGGCGTGTTGCTGGTGGTCGTGGCGGTCGGGCTGTTGAGCCTGGGGCCGGTACAGCAGGACGGGTGGTGGCAACAGTCGCAACTCGTGCCAAAATTTCTATTGGTTGCAGACTGGTCCAAAAACCTGATCCTCGGGTGGAGCAGTCAGTGGCTGGCCAGCGGTATCAGCGTACCCGCTGAGATACCGTTCAAGGAACACCTCTTGCCGATGGCCAAAACGCCTCAGTGAGTTGTGTTCAGTTCAGATCCATTAAGTAGGGGTTGCGTCGCATGTGTGGCATCGTCGGTATCGTCGGTAAGTCGAACGTCAATCAGGCGCTGTATGACGCGCTAACCGTCCTCCAGCACCGCGGCCAGGACGCTGCCGGTATCGTGACCAGCCATGACGGCCGGTTATTCCTGCGCAAGGACAATGGCCTGGTGCGTGACGTGTTCCATCAGCGTCACATGCAGCGCCTGGTCGGCCACATGGGCATTGGCCATGTGCGTTACCCGACCGCAGGCAGCTCGACTTCGGCCGAAGCTCAACCGTTTTACGTCAACTCGCCTTACGGCATCACCTTGGCGCACAACGGTAACCTGACCAACGTTGAACAGCTGGCCAAGGAGATTTACGAATCTGACCTGCGCCACGTCAACACCAATTCCGACTCGGAAGTGCTGCTCAACGTGTTTGCGCACGAGCTGGCCCAGCGCGGCAAGTTGCAGCCGACCGAAGAAGACGTGTTCGCTGCCGTCACTGACGTGCACAACCGTTGCGTCGGTGGCTACGCCGTCGTGGCGATGGTCACCGGTTACGGCATCGTCGGTTTCCGCGACCCGCACGGCATCCGCCCGATCGTTTTCGGCCAGCGTCACACCGACGAAGGCGTCGAGTACATGATCGCTTCCGAAAGCGTGTCCCTGGACGTGCTCGGTTTCACCCTGATCCGCGACCTCGCCCCGGGCGAAGCGGTCTACATCACTGAAGACGGCAAGCTGCACACCCGCCAGTGCGCGACCAACCCGTCCCTGACCCCGTGCATCTTCGAACACGTCTACCTGGCGCGTCCGGATTCGATCATCGATGGCGTCTCGGTGTACAAAGCCCGTCTGCGCATGGGTGAGAAGCTGGCCGAGAAGATCCTGCGCGAGCGTCCGGATCACGACATCGACGTGGTCATCCCGATTCCGGACACCAGCCGCACCGCAGCCCTGGAGCTGGCGAACCACCTGGGCGTCAAGTTCCGCGAAGGCTTCGTGAAGAACCGCTACATCGGCCGGACCTTCATCATGCCGGGCCAGGCCGCACGGAAAAAATCCGTACGCCAGAAGCTCAACGCCATCGAGCTGGAATTTCGCGGCAAGAACGTGATGCTGGTGGACGACTCGATCGTGCGCGGCACCACCTGCAAGCAGATCATCCAGATGGCTCGCGAAGCCGGCGCGAAAAACGTGTATTTCTGCTCGGCGGCACCGGCCGTTCGCTACCCGAACGTCTACGGGATCGACATGCCGAGCGCTCACGAGCTGATCGCCCACAATCGTTCGACCCAGGACGTTGCTGACCTGATCGGCGCTGACTGGCTGATCTATCAGGACTTGCCTGACTTGATCGAAGCGGTCGGTGGCGGCAAGATCAAGATCGACAAGTTCGATTGCGCGGTGTTCGACGGCCAGTACGTCACCGGCGACGTCGACGAGGCGTACCTGAACAAGATCGAGCAGGCACGCAACGATGCCTCCAAGGTCAAGACGCAGGCGGTCAGCGCGATCATTGATCTGTATAACAACTGAGTAACTACCGGCCCTGAGGGGCCGGTTTTGTATCTACTAAAAGAGCAAGGCAAGGAGTGACAGCATGAGTCAGGATTGGGATGCCGGTCGGCTGGACAGCGACCTCGAAGGCGTAGCGTTCGATACCCTGGCCGTTCGCGCCGGTCAGCACCGCACGCCGGAAGGCGAACACGGTGAGCCGATGTTCTTCACGTCCAGCTACGTGTTCCGCACCGCCGCCGACGCAGCGGCGCGTTTTGCCGGGGAAGTACCGGGCAACGTCTACTCGCGTTACACCAACCCGACCGTGCGCGCGTTCGAAGAACGCATCGCCGCGCTGGAAAGCGCCGAGCAAGCGGTCGCCACCGCCACCGGCATGGCTGCGATCATGGCAGTGGTGATGAGCCTGTGTAGCGCGGGCGACCATGTGCTGGTCTCGCGCAGCGTCTTCGGTTCAACCATCAGCCTGTTCGAGAAATACTTCAAACGCTTCGGCATCGAAGTCGATTACGTGCCTCTGGCGGATTTGTCCGGTTGGGAGGCGGCGATCAAGGCCAACACCAAATTACTGTTCGTCGAGTCTCCGTCCAATCCGCTGGCCGAGCTGGTGGACATCGCCGAACTGGCGAAAATCGCCCACGCCAAAGGCGCGATGCTGGTAGTCGACAACTGCTTCTGCACGCCGGCATTGCAGCAGCCGCTGAAGATGGGTGCGGACATCGTCGTGCACTCGGCGACCAAGTTCATTGACGGCCAGGGTCGTTGCATGGGCGGTGTCGTCGCCGGTCGCAGCGAGCAGATGAAAGAAATCGTCGGTTTCCTGCGTACCGCCGGGCCAACCCTGAGCCCGTTCAACGCCTGGATCTTCCTCAAAGGCCTGGAAACCCTGAGCCTGCGGATGAAGGCGCATTGCGCCAACGCGCAGCAACTGGCCGAGTGGCTGGAGCAGCAGGACGGTATCGAGAAAGTCCATTACGCCGGCCTCAAGAGCCATCCGCAGCACGAACTGGCCTTGCGTCAGCAGAAAGGCTTCGGCGCCGTGGTGAGTTTCGAGGTCAAGGGCGGCAAAGAGGGCGCGTGGCGCTTTATCGATGCGACCCGTTTGATTTCGATCACCGCCAACCTTGGCGACAGCAAAACCACCATCACTCACCCGAGCACCACCTCTCACGGTCGTCTGGCGCCGCAAGAGCGTGAAGCGGCGGGCATTCGCGACAGCCTGATCCGGGTGGCGGTAGGCCTGGAAGACGTGGCCGACCTGCAGGCCGATCTGTCGCGTGGGTTGGCGGCCTTGTGATCGAGTTGTCCACGCCGACCTCCGGTGCCAATGGCCGCGTTGCAGTGGTGACCGGTGCAGCACGGGGCATAGGGCTGGGGATCGCCGCTTGGCTGATCAGCGAAGGCTGGCAGGTGGTACTGACGGACCTGGATAGGGTGCGCGGTTCAAAAGTGGCGAAAGTGCTGGGCGACAATGCCTGGTTCATCGCCATGGACGTGTCGAACGAAGGGCAGGTGGCGCTGGGTGTTGCCGAAGTGCTGGGACAGTTCGGGCGTCTGGATGCGCTGGTGTGCAACGCTGCCGTGGCTGATCCGCACAACATCACCCTGGAAAGTCTCGATCTGGCGTACTGGAATCGGGTGCTGGCGGTGAACCTCAGCGGGCCGATGTTATTAGCCAAGCATTGTGCGCCATACCTGCGCGCTCACAGTGGTGCGATCGTCAATCTGGCCTCGACCCGCGCCGGTCAGTCAGAACCCGACACGGAGGCCTACGCGGCGAGCAAGGGCGGCCTGTTGGCGTTGACTCACGCGCTGGCGATCAGCCTCGGGCCGGAGATTCGCGTCAATGCTGTGAGCCCGGGTTGGATCGATGCGCGGGATCCCGTCGTGAGACGTGCCGAGCCGCTCACCGATGCCGACCACGCGCAGCATCCGGCGGGCAGGGTGGGGACGGTCGAAGACGTTGCGGCGATGGTGGCGTGGTTGTTGTCGAAGAATGCCGGGTTTGTTACCGGGCAGGAGTTTGTGGTCGATGGTGGCATGACCAAGAAGATGATTTACAGCGAGTAGCAGGATCCAGCACTGGTATTGAATGTGCTGCCGTCTTCGCGAGCAGGCTCGCTCCGACAGGGGCGCCGCGTTTCAATGTGGGAGCGAGCCTGCTCGCGAATGCGGTCTGTCAAAAGCCGACATTGTCAGGAATGAAGTATTTTTGTCTTTCTCGGAAAAACTTCAATCCTGCTATTGACTTAGGTTCGTTACCTGCGTAAATTTCGCGGCCTCAGAGAAGCAAAGGGTGATTAGCTCAGCTGGGAGAGCGTCTGCCTTACAAGCAGAATGTCGGCGGTTCGATCCCGTCATCACCCACCACTTCTTGAGAGTCTTGCGAAAGCAAGAGGGAAGCTGAAAAGCCTCCACCGACGCGCAGCGGTAGTTCAGTCGGTTAGAATACCGGCCTGTCACGCCGGGGGTCGCGGGTTCGAGTCCCGTCCGCTGCGCCATATTTACCGAGTCAGTTTTTAACTGGTTCGAGATTGAAAAGCCTCGAAGCTTTCCAGTCAGACGAGTTACCTGGACGCAAGTCCAAAGCGATACGCAGCGGTAGTTCAGTCGGTTAGAATACCGGCCTGTCACGCCGGGGGTCGCGGGTTCGAGTCCCGTCCGCTGCGCCATATCTGCCTCAAGGCCCACTGAACGCCTTGAAGCTACGAAGAAAGCCACTGGCTTATTCGAGTCGATAGCAAAGACCCTGGTCGAAAGACCGGGGTTTTTTGTGTCTGCGATTCAGCGTTCCCCTAACTGAAACCCCGCCCCCCTGTAGGAGCGAGCTTGCTCGCGAAAAACGTTCAGACGGCGCGGGCTTACAGAAGTGCTGCGTCATCGTTGGCGTTTTTCGCGAGCAAGCTCGCTCCTACAGGGGGGTGGTTTCACGATTCACACCTTTCTGCCCGGTCGGCGCAGAAAGCGCTTCCTTCGCGGCATCAACATTAATTAGAATCACTCTCATTTACGATAACTCCTTGGCACAGGGCTTCCAGATGAGTGATGCAGCGATGCCGAAGGAGCAAACCCTTCACGACCTGTACCGCGATCACCGTGGCTGGCTGGAAGACTGGTTGCGAAGACGCCTTGGCAACGGCTGTGATGCCGCAGACCTGAGCCAGGATACGTTCGTGCGTCTGCTCGCCAGCTCCCAGCGGATCGCCGACCTGCAAGAGCCCCGTGCCTATCTGCTGACCGTGGGCAAGCGCCTGCTGAGTAATTTCTACCAGCGCCGCAGCCTGGAACAGGCCTATCTGGCCGCGTTGGCGTCGATGCCCGAAGCGTGCGCGCCATCCCCTGAACAGCGCTGGCTATGGCTGGAAACCCTGCAAGCCCTGGATGAACTGCTTGATGGATTGCCTAGGGCAGTGCGGCGGGCGTTTCTGTGGAGTCAGCTCGAAGGCTTGAATTACCAGCAAATCGCCGAGCGTCTGCGGGTGTCCGAGCGCACGATTAAACGCTACATGGCCCAAGCCTATGAGCATTGCCTGCTGGTGGACCTGTGAACAGTCAGGCCAGCGATGCCCGGCAGGCAGTCCGTGCCGCCGCGCAGTGGCTTGCGCTGCTGGAGTCAGGCGGCGCCAATGAGCAGGATCGGGCTAATTTGCAGCGTTGGCGCGATGCGTGCGCCAGTCACGAGCAGGCCTGGCAGAAGGCTCAAGCCTTGCGCCAGCGTTTCGCCGATCTGCCTTCGGCGCTGGCACTGAGCAGTCTGGATCGACCGGATCAGGGGCGACGCGTGTTGCTCAAGCGCGCGTTGGGAGCGGTGGCGCTGGTGCCGACGGCCTGGCTGATCAGCCGACAACTGCCGCTGGATGTCTGGCGTGCCGACCTGCACACCGCCACCGGCGAGCGCAAAAAGGTGCAGCTCGGCGATGGCAGTGCCTTGCAACTCAACACCGCCAGCGCCGTTGATGTGGATATGCACAACCGCCGGCTGAAGTTGATAGAGGGTGAAATGTCGCTGAAGGTGGCGGGTACGTCGCCGCTGACGATCCACACGAAGTTCGCAAGTGTCGTCGTCAGCCAAAGCGAAGTCTGCGTTCGTCAGGATGCCCACGGCTGCCGGGTGTCGGTGTTCAACGGATCCGTATCGGTACAACCCCTGCACGGGCCTGCCCTGCTGTTGCGCGGAGGTCAGCAGGTCAGCCTGCAAGTTTCAGGCGCCGGATCGATCACGCCATTCGATGCGCTTGCTCCCGGTTGGCGCGAAGGTGTGCTGATGGCGAACAATCAACCGCTGGGCGATTTCCTCCGGGAGCTGAGTGCGTACCGCCCCGGCGTTCTGCGTTGGGAGCCGGAGCTGGAAACGCTGAGCGTCACCGGCAGTTTCCGTGTGGACGACACTGATCGCGTCCTCGCATTGCTCGCGGCCAGCCTGCCGCTGGAGGTGCATTCCCGAACCCGTTACTGGGTCACGTTGCTGCCGCGCAAAAATAGTGTGTGAAGCCTGTCCCCTTTTTTCGACTCGCTTGTCATTCAAGGCATGTGAACGAATCAAGAGAGTAAATTCAATGCCCACCGCCTTTCCACGCCCGGCTTCCTTCCGTCTGCGTCCGTTGTTGCACCTGAGCCTGTTGTTGGGTTTGAGCGCCAGTCCGATGTTTGTCACCACCAGTTGGGCCGAGGACACTGGCCGCCGGCAGTATCAGGTGCCCGCCGGCAGCCTGAGTGATGCGCTGACCCGGTTCGCCGGCCTGTCGGGCGTCAATCTTTCGGTGGATCCGGCACTGGTCAGCGGTCGCAGCAGTTCCGGTCTCTCCGGTGAGTTCGCGGTCGAGGAGGGCTTTGCGCGACTGTTGAAGGGTTCCGGCCTGCAACTGCAACCGGTGGGCGAGCAAGCGTACATTCTGACCCCGGCCCCGGAAGGAAGCAGCCTGCAACTGGCCCCCACGTCGATTCTCGGCGCGACCGGCTCGGCGGATGGCGAAGCGTATGCCGGTGGCCAGGTGGCGCGCCGTGGTTCGCAAGGTTTGCTGGGCTCGAAGGATTTCATGGAAACGCCGTTCAGCATGACCACCTACACCAGTGAGGCAGTGCAGAACTTGCAGGCGCGGACTCTGGGCGACCTGATCGCCAGCGATCCGTCGGTGCGCGCCACCAACCCGGCGGGCGGCCGTTACGAGCAGTTCACCATTCGCGGCTTCAGCCTGTTCAACAGTGATGTCGCCTTCAACGGTCTTTACGGCGTGCTGCCGACTTACACCATCGACATGGAGATGGCCGACCGCGTCGACATCATCAAGGGCCCGAGCCAGCTGATCAACGGCATCTCGCCCCGGGGCAGCGTCGGTGGCGGGATCAACGTGGTGCCCAAGCACGCGACTGACAAGCCCATCACTTCGTTCACCGGCAATTACGCGTCCGACAGCCAGGTCGGCGGCGCCGTGGATATCGGTAGACGCTTCGGCGAGGACAATAAGTTCGGACTTCGATTCAACGGGGTGAAGCAGTCCGGTGACACTGAATGGGATCACCAGAATGTCGATCGCGAGATGGCTGTGCTGGGCCTGGACTTTCGCGGTGAGCGTTTGCGCCTGTCGACTGACTTCGGGCGCACCGAGCGCGATACCGATGCGCCGCAGGAGCGCGTGCAGGTCGGTGCCAATGCGAAAGTGCCAAATGCCAACGACGTGCGCGACAACTATGCGCAGCCCTGGAGCAAGGCCAGCACCAACGACACCTTCGGCACGGTCAACGGCGAATTCGATGTCAGCGATTCGGTGATGCTGTACGGCGGTGTCGGCGCGCGCAAAAGCAATCATGACTTCCTGCGGCATGCCGTTGCAGTCACCAACAATGCCGGTGATTTCAGCGTGCAGCCGCGTGACTTCACCCGCGACGAAAATGTCCGGACGGCGACGGCGGGGGTGCGTAACTGGTTTCATACCGGCCCGGTGAGCCATGAGGTCAACCTGGCGGCCAGCTATTTCTACATGGACTTCGAAAATGGCGGCGCCCGTTATGCCGCGGCCCCCAGCAACCTCTACAACCCGGTGGAAACACCGACGCCGGTCCGGCCGACTCGACTCGATTCGAAGGTCTACACCGAGAACCGCTTCAGCGGCGTGGCGCTGTCCGACACGCTGGGCTTCTTCGACGATCGGCTGCTGCTGACGCTGGGTGCGCGCTGGCAGCGGGTCAAGGTCGATGACTGGACGGACAACGTCAAAGGCGACACGGCCTACGATGAGGAAAAAGTCTCGCCGTCGGGAGGCATTCTGTTCAAGGCCACCGATAAGCTGTCGGTGTATGCCAACTACATGGAAGGCCTGAGCCAGGGCAAGATCGCACCGTCGACCTCGATCAACGAGGACGAAATCTTCCCGACATTCGTCAGCCGCCAGGTTGAGGTCGGCGCCAAGTATGACGCGGGGGCGTTCGCCGTGACGGCGGCGGTGTTCCGGATCAAGCAGCCAGCGTACGAAACCAACGCCACGACGCGGGTCTTCGGCCCGAACGGCAAGCGGCAGAACGACGGTGTGGAAGTGACCGTGTTCGGTGAACCGCTCGCCGGTTTCCGCCTGCTTGGCGGCGTGATGTACATCGACAGCGAGTTGACCCACACCACCAACGGCACCTTCGACGGCAACCGCGCGCCGGCCACGCCCAAATACAACGTCAACCTCGGCGCCGAGTGGGACGTGCCGACCGTGCAGGGCCTGACCCTGACCAGTCGCGGCCTCTATTCGAGTTCGCAGTACCTGGACCAGTCCAACAATAAGGAAATCGATTCCTGGGAGCGTTTCGACGTGGGCGCGCGTTATGCGTTCAAGGTCGAGGACAAGAACATCACCCTGCGCGCCAATATCGAGAACGTGGCGGACAAACGCTACTGGAGTTCCGCCGGTGCCTCGGATGACAGTGAGCCAGGCTTGACGCTCTCGACGCCACGCACCTACCTGCTGTCGGCGACCGTTGATTTCTGAAGCCTCTCCTTGAAATGAACTGACGCCTTCGCGAGCAAGCTCGCTCCCACACTTGACCGGAGTTGCATGCAAATCAACTGTGGGAGCGAGCTTGCTCGCGAAGGCGACATCAGCATCACCGCCCCAAGGCTCAGACTGCCAATCCGCCACGGCGCAAACCAAGATTTTCTGATTCTTTAGTCAGATACTTGTAACCAGTTGTTTTCTAAAAGTGCAGAAGTCTATAAAGTTAACCTTTCGGTCAGCTTTGCACTGTCAACACAGCCCTTTGATTCGTCCAGAAGGGCTCCTGCAAGACTCGAGATTTCCAGAACATAACCAGAAGGGCGGACCTATAACCGCCCAGAGGATGATCCATGTCCAACCGTGATATATCCCGGCGCTCGTTCCTTCAGGGCGGGCTGGTGGCGGGTGTGAGCGTGACGCTCACGCCGCTTAGCAGTCAGGCCCTGGCCGCCTTGATGGAAAACAGCGTGACCGTGCCGTCCGAGCAATGGCTTGGCAACAACGGCAAGGCGCGCTCGCGTAACGATGCCTTGTCGAAAGTCTGCGGCAGCAAAGTGTTTGCCCGCGACATTCGCGCCAAGGACATGCCGGGCTGGCCCCAGCAACAGGGCCACGCGATGCTGCTGAAAACCATCAAGGCCGACCGCATTTACGCCGGTTACGACCTGTCGTGGCTCGGAGCCGATTTGCAGCCCGACCGCATCGTTACCGCCGCCGACCTGGAGAAGGACGGCATTGCGTTCCCGGAAGAGCACGCGCCTGATCCGCTGCTGCCCGAAGGCAAGGTGCCGATGTTCATCGGGCATCCGGTGGCGATCCTGATCTGGAACAACTTCGAACGCTTCCGCCAGGCCAAGGCCCAACTCAAATTCAATGACAAAGCCATTCGCTATGGCGACACGGCGCCGTTCTACGAAGGCGACCCCTACGGCAGTTTTCGCTACGTGCGCGTCGGCGGTGCAACCTCGGCGGATGAAGACGAATTCGCCAGCCTCAAGGACTCGATCCTGTTCCCGATGCTGCGCAACCGTCGCCCGGTGTGGAACTCGCAACCGAACCTGCACGGCAACCTGACCGAGCGCGGCCTGTTCTACGCCGAGCGCATGAAACAACAGATCGACGCCCCGCCAGACAACTGGCTGGTGTTCGACGAGCGCTACAAAACCCCGTCGATCGAACCCGCAGCCATGGAGCCGGACAACGGCAACGGCTGGTACGACCCGGCGACCAAGACCCTGCATTTTGTCGTCGCCACTCAGTGCCCGCTGGAAACCGCGACCGAGACCGCGAAGATGATCGCGCCGTCGCGTTTCGGTCTGGCCAACCTCAATATGCACCCGGGTTACACCGTCGGCTACGGCTCTAAAGACCACAACATTTTCGTCTACTACGCAGCGCTGGCGGCGTTGTACGGTGCCGGTGTGCCGGTGCGCCTGGCCAACGATCGCTACGAGCAATTCCAGAGCGGCATCAAGCGTCACCCGTTCGACATCCGCTACCAGCTGGCCGTGGACAAGACCGATCACAGCTTCAAGATTTTCCGCGCCGAGATGAGCGTCGACGGCGGCGGACGCGTCAACTACAGCCCGTCGGTGGCGGCGGTGGGCGCCACGGCCGCGCAGTCGATTTACTACATGCCGCAGAACGATCTGCAGGTCACCGCCTATCATTCGCGTGCGGTCGAGGCCGGGTCGATGCGCGGCTACGGCACGCTGCAAAGCATGGCCGCCACCGAGATGATGATCGATGAAATTGCCGGTCGTCTCGGTATCGACGCCATCGACCTGCGCAAGAAAAACGCCATGCTCTCAGGCATGAAAAATACCCAGGGCGCGGTGCCGGCGGGTGCCTTGCGCCTGCACGAGATTCTCGACAAGGCGGCCGTCAACGAAGTCTGGAAAAATCGCGACGTGCTCAAGCAACAGCGCGAAGCCCAGGATCCGGATAACTGGTACGGCGTGGGTTTCGCGATCTGCCAGAAAGATTTTGGCACCGGTTCCGAAGCGCCGATGGCGAGCATCGAATTCACCGCTGAAGGGCACATCACCCTGCGCCACATCGGTATCGAAATCGGCACCGGCATGTCCACTTCGCAAGCGCTGGTGGTGGCCGATTTCCTCGGCAGCCCGGCTACTGAAGTGAAGACCGGCGAGACCGAATGGAAGGAATTGCAGCTGATCACCGGCGGCAACCCGTACATCATGAGTCAGGCCGAGCAGGACAACTTCCTGCGTAACCCGCGCTGGGTCGGCAAACTGGCTTCGGCGTCCTCGGCGACCAACTCCGCGTACTACTTCAGCCACGCCACCCGAGAAGCGGCGCGCGTGCTTTTCAACCATGGCTTGTGGCCGGCAGCGTTGCAGATCTGGGGGCAGGGCCCTTACGGCGGCCAGGCCAACCCGTATGTGGTGCGTCGCGAGGATGCGCATTGGGTCGACGGCAAACTCACCGCCAACGGCATGCAACCGCTGAGCTTCGAACAATTGGCCAGGCATGCTCACGAAAAAGGGCTGGTGACCGGCGCGACCGTGCACGGTTTCAACCGCTGGAGCTGGGCCGAAGCCGAATTCAGCATTGATGGCGTGCGCGAGCGTCTGCCGCTCGACAGCTTGGCGGTGAAGTACGGCGACGGTGCGCCCAGCGTGAAAAAGGCGCAGATGAACAGTGCCGGTTTCCATCTGCTCGACCGCCAGAACGTGCACTACCCGGACACGCAGTTGAACAACGCGGCGGTGACTTACTACAGCCCGGTCGCGACGCTGGTGGAACTCAAAGTCAACAAAGGGACGGCCGAAGTGCAGGTGCTCAACCATCACTCGTGGGTCGAGTGCGGTCGGGTACTGGTGGAAGAGTTGGTCAAGGGTCAGCTCGAAGGCGGTATCGCCATGGGCATTGGTCATGCGCTGATGGAAGAGATGCCACTGTACGAAGGCGGACCGGGGGAGGGGGACTGGAACTTCAACCGCTACCGCTTGCCGATGGCGCGCCATGTCGCGGTGTGGAAACAGACGGCCGAGATCCTGCCGCCGCTGTCGCCGAGCGATCCGTCGAAGGGCATTGCCGAAGTGGTGATGATCCCGGTGGTCGGCGCCATCGGTAACGCCGTGGCGCATGCCATCGGTAAACGGGTCCGCGACCTGCCTATCACTGCTGCCCGCATCAAGGAGGCCCTCAATGCCTAACCGTCCGCTTCAACTGACCCTCAACGGTCAAGCCGTCGGCCCGGTGGACATCCCTGATGACCTGCCGATGATCGACTATTTGCACGAATACAAAAACCTCACCGGCTCGCGCCTCGGTTGCGGTCAAGGCATCTGCCACGCTTGCGTGGTCATCGTCGACAACCCCGATGGCACCAGCGAAGAAGTGCGCACCTGCATCACCGGTGCGCATTATTTCGAAGGCAAAAAAGTCCGGACCATTGAAGGTCACGCAACCCGCGACGAGCAGGGCAAGGTCACCGAGCTGAACCCGATCCAGCAGCGCTTCGTCGATGAATTCGCTTTCCAGTGCAGCTATTGCGCGCCGGGTTTCGTCAATGCAGCGACGGTACTGGTGGAAAAATTGCAGCGTCAGCCGATCGTCAAAAGCCAGCTGGAACAAGTCATCGAAGACAGCCTCGGTCACCACATCTGCCGCTGCACCGGCTACGTGCGCTACTACAGCGCGACGCGCAATGTGTTGACCGATCTCGGCCTGGTCAAGGAGGGTTAAGCATGAAGCATTTACTTTCCCGCCTGGCGTTGGCGGTTGGTCTGGCTGCGCCGGTGTTGTTGGCGCAGGCGGATGATCAGGTGGTTCGCGGGGCCTATCTCGCCCGCGCCGCTGACTGCATGGCCTGCCACACCGCACCGGGTGGCGCGCCGTATGCGGGCGGTCTGCCAATCGTCTCGCCGTTCGGTACGATCTACGGCACCAACATCACCCCGAGCAAAGAGCATGGCATCGGCCTGTACAGCGATGACGAATTCTTCGCCGCGCTCACCGCGGGCAAGCGTCGCGATGGCGCCAACCTGTACCCGGCGATGCCGTACACCTCGTATCATTTGATGCCGCGTGCAGATTCGGACGCGATTCACGCGTACCTGAAAACCGTCGAGCCGATCGAGCGTGCAGCGCCGGTCACCCGTCTGGGCTTTCCGTTCAACGTGCGCCTCGGTCTGATGGGCTGGAACATGCTCTACGGCAAGGACGTGAAACTGTCGTCCACCGAAGGCAAGAGCGAGGCTTTCAAGCGCGGTCAGTACATGGTCGACGTGCTCGGCCATTGCGGCGAATGCCACACCCCGCGTGGTTTGCCCGGCGCGATGCAGCAGGACAAGCGCATGACCGGCGGCCTGCTCAACGGCTATCTGGCGCCGAGCCTGCTGGCCAATGACCTGGCCGCTCGCGGCTGGAATCATCAGGACCTGAGCTCGTTCCTCAAGCACGGCATGAGCGCGCAAGGCACGATGTTCAACGAGATGTTCCCGGTGTTCCACAACAGCACCCAAGGCCTCAATGACCCGGATCTGGCGGCCATGGCGACTTACCTGCTCGGCGATCAACCGCCAGCGGCGAAGGTGCTGACGGACGTGCCGCTGGAGCAACTGAGTGCCAGCGCCCAGCGAGGTCGTCAGGATTACCTGAACGTCTGCGCCGGTTGCCACGCAGCGGGAGGCGAAGGCAAACCGCACATTGCGGTGGCGATGCGTGGCAACACAACGCTGCGTCTGGAAGATCCGCGCAACCTGGTGCGGGTGATCGACGACGGTATCGGGGAGCAGAAATTTTCCGGCTTCGAACACATGCAACCAATGCCGGGCTTCGCTGAAAAACTCAGCCACGAACAACTGACTGATCTGCTGAACTACCTGCGTCAGGGTTGGGGTGGTCAACCGGGTGATCTGGCAGTGAGCGACGTGCAGACGCTACGGGCCGATGCCCCGCCGCTTGAGCACAAGGTGCACTGACATGCAGCATCTCGATCTGCAAGTGGTGCGCCGGGCGCTGCAATGGTCAATGGCCGGGCAGCGCATCTGGCTGTGCACGGTACTTGCCACCTACGGCTCGGCGCCACGTGCGCCGGGCTCGCTGTTGGCGGTAAATGCAGACGGACACTGGATCGGTTCGTTGTCCGGCGGCTGTGTCGAGGAGGATTTTCTCGAGCGCGTCGCCGAAGGTGCGTTTCTCGAATCCGTGACTGTCGTGCGGTATGGCGAGGGCGATGATCCGCGTTCCCGGGTGAGCCTGCCCTGTGGCGGTGTGCTCGATGTACTGGTGGAAAAGCTTGAACCTGAGTGCGAGGTTCAGGCGCATCTGCGCGAGCTGGAGTCGGCGTTGCTGGGCCAGCGTCGGTTGATTCGTGAGGTTGATCTGGCCAGTGGTGCGCGCACTTTGTTTGATGATCGTGAGCAGGGTGTGCGCATCGAGCGAGAAGTCGACCGGGTTCGCGTGCGCATCGGTGCGGCTCAGCGGTTATTGCTCGCCGGGTACTCCAGCGTTGCTCAGGCGTGTGCGGAGTTTGCGGTGGGCCTGGGTTTCGAGGTGATTCTCTGCGACCCGCGCGATGACGTGCTCGAAGGCGTGGTGCTGGACAACGTCGAGATTCGACGACAATTGCCGTCGGTGTTCATCGCCGATGGCGGCTGTCACAGCGACACGGCAGTGGTGGCACTGACTCACGATCCACGCATTGATGATTTGGCAATGATGGAAGCGGTGCGCACCGAGGCGTTCTACATCGGTGTGATGGGGTCGATGCAGACCTCGCAAAAACGCTTCGAGCGGCTACGCAGGATTGGTGGTTTGGGCGACGGCGAAATAGCGAGAATCCATGCACCGATCGGCCTGAACCTGGGCAGCAAAACCCCCGCGGAAATCGCCCTGGCCGTCCTCGCCGACATCCTGCGGATCCGCAGCGGCATCCCCCGGCATCGGCTCTGACACCCCGGCCATTGTGGGAGCGAGCCTGCTCGCGAAGCGGTTTTCACATTCAAAATCAATATTGAATGTTTATCCGTCTTCGCGAGCAGGCTCGCTCCCACAGGGTTTAGGGTGTCTGTCAGAACCCGAGCTTATCCCGCAACCCGTAATACCAGGCCCCCAATGCCGCAAACGGCGTCCCCAGTAGCTGTCCGCCGGGGAAAGGGTAGTGCGGCAAATCTGCAAACGCGTCGAAACGCTCAGCCTGGCCGCGCAATGCTTCGGCCAGCACCTTGCCCGCCAGGTGCGTATACGTCACGCCGTGGCCGCTGCAACCCTGGGAATAGTAAATGTTATCGCCCAGGCGCCCGACCTGCGGAAGACGCGACAGGGTCAGCAGGAAATTGCCAGTCCAGGCGTAATCGATCTTCACATCCTTGAGCTGCGGGAACGCCTTGAGCATCTTCGGCCGAATGATCGCCTCGATGTTCGCCGGATCCCGCGCGCCGTACACCACACCACCGCCGAACACCAGACGCTTGTCGCCGGTCAGACGGTAATAGTCGAGCAGATAATTGCAATCTTCGACGCAGTAATCCTGCGGCAACAAACGCTTGGCCAGGGCCTCGCCCAGCGGCTCGGTCGTAATCACCTGAGTTCCGCAAGGCATCGATTTGGCCGCCAATTCCGGCACCAGATTCCCGAGGTAGGCGTTGCCGGCGACGATGATGAACTTGGCCCGGACTCTACCCTGAGGCGTATGCACCACCGGATTGGCACCGCGCTCGATGCGCACCGCCGGCGACTGCTCATAGACAGTGCCGCCTAATGATTCGATGGCGGCCGCTTCGCCCAACGCCAGGTTCAGCGGATGAATGTGCCCGCCACTCATGTCGAGCATGCCGCCGACGTATTGCTCGCAGCTGACCACTTCGCGAATGCGCCGTTGATCCATCAGCTCCAGCTGCGTGTGACCAAAACGCTCCCACAAACGCTTCTGCGATTCCAGATGGGCCATCTGCCTGGCAGTGATCGCGGCAAACACACCGCCGTCCTTCAAATCGCACTGAATGTTGTACTTGGCCACCCGCTCACGAATAATCCGCCCACCCTCAAACGCCATCTGACCCAGCAACTGTGCCTGCTTGGGGCCGACCGTGCGCTCGATCACATCGATGTCGCGGCTGTAGCTGTTAACAATCTGGCCACCATTGCGACCCGACGCCCCGAAGCCGACCCTGGCAGCCTCCAGCACCGTGACCTTGAAACCGTTCTCCAGCAGAAACAGGGCAGAGGACAGACCGGTGTAACCCGCGCCAATCACACAGACATCCGTCTCTACTTCACCCTGCAAGGCGGGGCGGGGCGGAACCGCATTGGCCGACGCCGCGTAATAGGACTCTGGGTAGGGAATGTTCGCCATCCTGCAGCCTCTGTTTAATATATTTTACGAGTGCTCCGATCCTACCCGAGTTAAAAATCGACCGCCAGCCACCGCAAATTCGACGTCGTCGCAACCAAATTAAATATTTTGCATATTCATAGGGTTAGCTCGAAAAAAGGTGTTGACACCCCTCCGGAATTCCGTAGAATGCCGCCTCACAGCAGGCACGTAGCTCAGTTGGTTAGAGCACCACCTTGACATGGTGGGGGTCGTTGGTTCGAGTCCAATCGCGCCTACCAAACAAAATCCGCTCTGCTGGGCGGTCTAGAAGGGCTCACCGAAAGGTGGGCCCTTTTTTGTTGTCGCAATTTTGCAATCTCCATAAAACGCCAACTCAGCGCACACCTCCCGGTACTCGAATCGTCTTCTCGTAGTGCTGCCCGATAATGGTTCGTCATCTTCTCGTTCGCATGCCCCATCAGCGCCCGGATGTATTTATGCGGCTGCGCGCACATTCATGCGCCTTGCCCGCTGGTACTGCCAGGTTGGTAGATGAATTATCAAAATCGCGAGGCAGAGTTTTTGAGCGTTTTCTGATTGTCGGTTGCGTTGTGCGTAACTACGTAAGTGCGTTCACCCGGTCTTGGTACCGCTTACTGCCTAAGCACCCTGCTTAGGGTCAGATGAACTCCTTCCTTGCCGTTCATGGGCCGCTACAGTCGCTTCACGTCTTCGATCAGCCCACGATCAAGTAAACCAACTCACCAAACCGCGCGGCCTGCCGTTGTAGTAGCCCGACAGTTTGCGTGATATCGCTCGCTTGAAGGGGGTGGGCCGTCGGTGAGAGACCTTGGCAATCCCTTCAAGCAGTCCAGTCGGAGGATCCTGCAAAGAATAGCAACACTCGGCAGCGCCGTGTAAGATTCGTCCTACAGACAAGGCCGCCCATTTTTGGGAGAGATCTGCAGGGCTAAAAGATCTAAAACACGTCTTGAACAAAAACGTAAATTGAAAGCGAAATATAAGTTTTATCAAGTAGGGACGTTATGACGGTTCTCTTATAGGTGTCAATGAGCTTCAAGGACCTTGTCTCATCGCCGTCATCACGAAGTTTTTCAATTAGGAGATGCACTTGTTAAAGGTTTTATTTTTCGCAATATCTATGTTTGGGTATGTTGTTTTTTTTGCCAAGGCAACGCGTAGTTCTATCGGCGAAGCTTTACTTGCGGTTTTCTGCTCGATAAGCATTGTGCTCTATTGTGGGTCGTTGCTCGGGTATTTACATGAAACAGCAATGGTTTTGTTGTGGTGCGGTGCAGCAGTCTCTGTTTTGGCGGCAATGAGATTAAAATTCCGGCAATTGAAGTTGACAGAGAATGTGTTTGTTTGTGGCGCCATTCTCGCATTTGTGGTCTTCGGCTTTATATGGAACAAGCGCTATCAGTTTCTCGGTTGGGACGAGTTTTCTCACTGGGCACTGGTTGCCAAGTACCTGATCGCTGAAAATAGATTATTCACCGCCGATTCGCAGATCATGTTCTTGGCCTATCCGCCAGGTACAGCGCTGTTTCAGTATTATTTCGCGCAAGTCATGGGAGCGGCAGACGGTACGATCCTGTTTGCGCACATGTCATTACTTGCTGCAGCTGTTTTGGCTTTGGTCAGTAACTCTGCCCGAAAACCACTGGTTGCTATCTCCATATTGATGGTGTGTTTTGTTGTTATATATGGGCTTGGCTACGATATATACGAAATTTACGTCGATCTTATACTGGGTGCTTTGTTAGGTGCTGCAGTAGCAATTTTGCTTGCAAAAAAATCTGACATCAGAGGGTATTTGATCGTTATCCCGATGTTGATGTTTCTGCCGTTAGTGAAGCACGTCGGATTTGCGTTTGCGTTGGTGGGGCTCGGCGCGATGGTGGTAGCGGCCGTTTTTGATTGCCGTACCCTGCCGAGCCGGCAACAGAGAATTCGTATCGCTGCCTGTGTTTTCGCAGCAATCGCAGGTGTAGCGTTCACTCAATTGAGCTGGCATTCCTATTATCTTAGCCTTGGTGTGACTGATCCTTATGCCAGAGTGATGACGATCAGTAACGTGCTCGAGTTTTTCATAAACCCTACTTCCGATAAGCATGTAGCGGTATGGGCCGAGTTTTGGCAACGAATACTGCCCGCTGATGCTTCGAGTGGGGTGTCTCTGATTAGCCCCGCATTAGAAGCGCTCATCCTTGTTGTGCTTACAGGCATTCACGTGTGGCTATTGCCCACGGCTATCAGGGTTCGCCAGCTATTTATCTTCAGTATTGTTGCGGCGGGTCTCGTCGCATTCAGCTGTCTTCTGCTGCTGAGCTATGGTTTTTATTTTTCAGACTACGAAAGTGTACGGCTGGCTTCCTTTGAGCGATATTTTGGTTCTTATCTGCTCGCATGGGGCTTTGCGTTGGCAGGTGCTGCCGGCCAACAGATTGCAGTAATGCAACGATCACGGCTTGTGTCTTTTGTGATGCTGCCACTCCTCCTGATGGTTTTCGTGTTGATACCGAAGGTGCATGCTGCCTTCTTTACAGACGAAGGCAAGGCCAGGCACCAAGAGCTATCTGGCTTGCGGGATATCTCTCGTCAGTTGTCCATTGATATTCGATCTGTTGCGAAACCGAATCAAAAGACCTACTTCATCGATCCGTACTCGACCGGTTATACGTTCTTCATGTTCCGGTATGAGATGGCTCCAATGGTGATCAATACCAAATGCTGGGTGCTCCGCGTTCCTGTCTCCAAGGACGATATCTATGCGTGTGATCTTCCCCTTGATGCGGCTTTGGATGGTTACGATTTCCTGGCCCTGGGGAAAGTGGATGCAGAGTTTTGGGTGCGTTATGGCAGTTGGTTTGCTCCCGCGGATCAGGGGATTTCGCCGGCATCGTTTGCCGTTGCCAGAGATGGCGGCACGCTGCGACTTAAACGCTTGAAGAGTGAATAAGAGCTAATCTATGAATCACCACATTGCAGTTGTTATTCCATCGTACAAAGTAGTCAGGCATATTTCGGATTTGATCGCTCGAATCGGGCCCGAGGTGACCTCAATATTTGTCATCGATGACAAATGTCCAGACGGTTCAGGGCATTACGTCATTGATACCGTGGTGGATCCGCGAGTAGTGGTTATTCACCATGAAATGAACCAGGGGGTCGGCGGGGCAGTTATGACGGGTTACCGTGCTGCGGTCGCCGCCGGGGCTGATGTGATTGTTAAGCTGGATGGCGACGGTCAAATGGATCCGCGCCTGATTCCAATGTTCGTAGCGCCGATTCTCGACAAAGAGGCAGATTACACAAAGGGCAATCGTTTCTTTGATACAACCGAATTGCATCGTATGCCACGTCTGCGTCTGGTAATGAATGCAGCACTTTCGATGTTGAACAAATTGTCTTCGGGTTACTGGAATATATTTGATCCGGCGAATGGCTATACTGCTATTCACGCTGAAATCGTCCAGCATCTTCCCTTGGAAAAGATTAGTAACCGGTATTTTTTTGAAACCGACATGCTATTCCGGCTCGGCACAATTAAGGCCGTTGTTGTCGAGATACCCATGGATGCGGTGTATGGAGATGAGGTCAGCAATTTACGATATGGCCGCGCATTAGTTGATTTCAGCTTTGGTCATTTGCGTAATTTTGTGAAGCGCGTGGGCTATAACTACTTTCTGCGTGATATGTCGGCCGCGACGTTCGAGTTGTTGTTTGGGGTGCCACTGTTTCTTTTCGGTTTGGGCTTCGGGGGCTACGCCTGGGCGCTTTCGTTCTTCGCAGGTGTACCTGCCACCGCGGGCACCGTCATGCTGTCTGCTCTACCGGTGATACTAGGCCTTCAATTACTTCTATCCTTTATTGCCTATGACGTGAGCAGCATACCCACGCGCCCGCGTCAGAAATCTCTTCGCAAGCTTGTAAAATGATAAGGTTTCTCAAATATTTTTCCATTCAGATAGGATGCTTTGGCCTTGATTTCCTGATCTTTGCCGTTCTCCTGCACTTGGGACTGCCATCTGCAGGTAGTAATGCGATTTCCAAGGTTTTTTCTGGCGTCACTGCTTTCTACGTTCACACTCATTTCACATTTGGGGATCAGCAGGGGGCGCATGCGACGCGCGCAAAACGATACCTAATACTGTGGGCGATCAATCTGTGTTTTACGAGTCTCCTGGTCGGAGTATTGAGTGCAGAAACGGGCTGGCCGTACGTTGCAAAGATTTTTACCGAAGGCGTCGCGTTTGTCTTGAATTACGTAATTTCTAAAAAAATTGTTTTCAATTCTTCACGGACCTGATTGAAAGGAAAGATGTGCCATGGAAAAGGCGTTGCGAAACCCGATGTTTCTCTGCGGGATCCCACTCACGGTTTGCGGCTTTTGCTTCGGTTTGACGGGGCTGATCAGCGAAGGGACATTCGCGTATGTCGCCCCCGGACTATTAATACCCGGGCTCGCATTCATGTTGATAGGGTGGATGCAGAGGCGTCAGTAATCCTCTCGACTTTACCGGGGTTGCCGGGGCGGGCGCTGGCAATTTTCTGCGAGCCCTCTTCGGTCGCCGGTTGCAGGCACATTCCAGTTTTTTCGACTACTACTTTCAGGCCGATCTGAATGTCGGCCTGACGGGAGTATTCAAATGCTTGTGCACTGGTTTCTTGCCGCAATCCACCTCCTGGCGTTCGCCTTGGGATTTTGGGCAGTCCTCACTCGCAGCGCGGCGTTCCGGCGCTTGGCTGCCGGGGCTGGTGATGCGCGGGGCGTATTGATTGCAGACAATCTGTGGGGGATTTCTGCACTTATCTTGCTGGTCACCGGGGGGATGCGAGCCTTCGGCGGGTACGAAAAAGGCACTGACTACTACCTGCACCAACCGCTGTTCCATCTGAAGATGACGCTTTTCGTTCTTATTCTGTTGCTCGAAGTTGCACCGATGATAACGCTGATCAAGTGGCGCATTGCGCTGGCGCGCGGTGCCGCTATCGATTCCGGCCGTGCAAAGCTGTTCGCGCGGATCAGTCATATCGAAGCGTTGCTGGTGTTGTTGATGGTGGTGGCGGCCACGGGTATGGCGCGGGGTGTGACGTTTGGTTAGCGCAGTACGATTACCGACTTCCCCCGGTTTTATCGGAAATGTCCGACAGCCAGACTCAGAGGCATGCCGTTAGTATCGGCTCACGATGTGGGTAGGTGCAGGGCTGCCGGCGACACTCGAATTTTAGCCAGCCGTGGTTCCGGGGCGAACGGGCTGGCTACGGACTGCAGCCGGATTCAGGATTGCGGCTTGTCCGGGGCGGTCAGGCCAGCCTGGATGCGCTGATAAATCTCTTCGCGGTGCACCGCAACGTCTTTCGGGGCGTTGATGCCAATTCTGACTTGCTGGCCGCTTACGCCCAGAATGGTGATCGTAATGTCATCACCAATGTTTATGCTTTCACCGACTTTGCGGGTGAGTATCAGCATGGTCTTCTCCTTGATTGCTTTGTAGGGCACCTGATTCGGACAGTGCAGAGGTCGGTGGTATGTATAGATTAGTGCGAAGTCTCACGGTTTGGGTGCCTCTTTCTGACGCGCAGATGCTGCATTAATTCCCAAGGCGTAACTATACAGAGGCCGCATCCATGATTCTCGTTGTTTTGCGCCCATTTTGCGGCACTCGGGAAGTATTCATGAATGTTAAAATCCCCGCTTTCAGCATTCAGAGGGAAGCGTTGTGCGCAAAATGGCCGTGGTAATCGCAGTACTGGCAATGGCGGGATGTGGTGAAGGCAAGAGCGTTGACGCGCAAAAACCGCAACCGGCGACAATCGCAACGCCCGCAGCCGCCTCCGCGCCCCAGTGGGATCTGGAGGTGCGCGGTGAAATCACTCAAGCGGTCAGTGACCTGAGCGGCTGGCTGATTGAGCACAGTTTCGTTTCCAGCGTGGTCAAGGAAAATGGCAAGACCCGCATTCTGATGGGGCCTTTCAATTCGAAGGCCGAGGCTGAGGCCAAAGAAGCAGAGGTGCGCGCGGCACTGACTCGTGCGAAAAAACAGAATATCGAGTTACTGGTCACAGAGCGTCCTGTGACTCAGTGACGGTCTGATCGTTTAACCACACGCTTTAAGGTTCACCGGCCCGACGAATTCGTTGCCGCGTCCCATCACACACGCCACGCTTTGGTTGCGTTGGCGTTCCCACGCCTGGACCGGATAGGTTTTGTTCCAGGCTTCGTACAGCTGCCGATCCTGTTTCGACAAGCGCAAGCCGTACTGTTTGCTCATGTAAAAGTAGGTTCGGGCGATCATGCCGCGGATGGACGGGCGCGGCATGACCTTCTTCGCCTTGAAGTCGACCTGGGTCAGGCATGAGCCGTATTGACCGGATTGCTCCGGCAGCCAGCCAAAGCTGAAATTGCTGCGATCCCCATTCACCTCACCGATGCTCGGCACCAGATTGTGCAAATCGGCTTCGGCTTTCTGGTAGGTCGGGTCGTAACGCGTGCAGTTCTTGCGTCCGCCTTCCTGCCAGCATTGGCGCTGATGGCCGATCTGCCAGGCGGGGACGATGTGCTCCCACTCGATGCGGGCAGCGCGTTTGGCATTTTTGCGCGGAACATAGCCGCAGGCCGAAAGGTTCACCTTGTTGCCGGTGTATTTGCACCCGCAGTAGAACTCGGTGGATTGCGGGGCATAAAGCTTCCAGGCGACTTTCTTGGCTTCGTTGAACGTGCGCGGGGCGTCTGCCTGGGCACCCATCGCCAACAGCAAAAACAATAAAGCTAAACAACGAACACTCATTGACTCAATCTTCCTTCGGCACAACCCAGAAAATCTGCACACCGCCATCGTCGCGATAGGCGAGGGTGACGTTGTCGTTTTCGTCGATTTCTTCGAGCAACTGTTCCCACTCATCCACTGGCTCGTCGGGAAGACGGAAGATCAGCGCCGCTTTGGCTTTTTGGGCGGTGGGGGAGTTGATGATTTTCTGAACGCGAATGCCCATGCGTTGATAGGCGTCGGGAGAGACGGAAGTCGTGGCCACGGATTTATCCTTATTAAGCTGTACGTGCATACAGTATTTAACTGTAAGCAATTTCGCAACCGCTTAAAATTCAAGAAAATCCTCTGACAGCGGTTTTTACCGTTTGGTGTAGGAAGAGAGAGTTTTTTTATCAGCTGAGGGATCACTCGCCGGGGCTGGCGAGTGAGAGAAGCAGTGCCCGACCGGAACGGGTCGGGCGAGGGTGTATCAGTATTCCCAGAACATCCGTTGCAGCTCTTTGCTGTCATTGGTCTTGGTCAGCGCGACCATGGCCAGGATGCGAGCTTTCTGCGGGTTCAGGTCATGTGCCACGACCCAGTCGTTCTTGTCGTCAGGCTGTTCCGCATTACGCAGTACGAAACCACCGGCGTTGACGTGGGAAGAACGAATGATTTGCACACCGTCCTTGCGCAGGGCCTGCAAGGCTGGAACGACCCGCGAAGACACCGAGCCATTGCCGGTGCCGGCGTGGATGATGGCTTTGGCGCCGGACTGGGCCAGCGCTTTGTAGGCAGTATCGCTCACGTTGCCGTAGGAATAGGCGATCTCGACATCAGGAAGGCTCTTGATGTTCTTGATATCGAATTCCGAGTCCATGGTGTGACGCTTGGCCGGCAGGCGGAACCAGTAGGATTTGCCCTCGACCACCATGCCCAGCGGACCCCAGGCACTTTTAAACGCCTCGGTTTTGATGTTGATCATTTTGCTGACGTCGCGACCCGACTGAATTTCATCGTTCATGGTCACCAGCACACCTTTGCCGCGCGCGTCTTTGCTGCTGGCCACGGCCACGGCGTTATACAGGTTCAGCATGCCGTCGGCAGACATCGCGGTGCCCGGGCGCATGGAGCCTACAACGATGATCGGCTTGTCGGTTTTTTCCACCAGGTTCAGGAAGTAGGCGGTTTCTTCCAGGGTGTCGGTGCCGTGGGTGATAACGATGCCATCGACGTCGTTGCTGTCGGCCAGTTCGGCGACGCGACGGCCCAGTTGCAGGAGGTTGTCGTTAGTGATGCTTTCCGACGCAATCTGCATGACCTGTTCGCCACGAACATTAGCCAGCTGACTCAGCTCCGGAACCCCGGCGATCAGCTGTTCAATGCCGACTTTTGCCGCTTGATAGGTCGCGCTATTCGCGGCGCTCGCACCTGCTCCGGCAATGGTGCCGCCGGTGGCCAGGATTACCACGTTTGCCAGTTTCTGTTGGGTTTCGGCTTCTTTGGCCTGAAGGGCAGCAGGAAGCAGTAGCAGCAGGGCCAAGGCGCCCGGAACGAAAGTCTTGAAAGCAATTGTCATTATTTTTCTCTCTAGTCGTGAGACGGTGCGGATGCAGGTTCATCTAGATGCGCCCCCGGACAGGTAAACATGTCTGGAGTGGATATGAGGGAGCAGGATC
This sequence comes from Pseudomonas fluorescens, assembly GCF_902497785.1. Lineage (GTDB taxonomy): Bacteria > Pseudomonadota > Gammaproteobacteria > Pseudomonadales > Pseudomonadaceae > Aquipseudomonas > Aquipseudomonas fluorescens_BO. The sequence goes on along the minus strand of NZ_CABVHK010000009.1, from coordinate 229,736 downwards.
TGTACCAGTCATATCCTGAATTGAAAAAACAGCCTTAACTTAATGATTTGTATCAATTAATTTAAGTTCGCCAAAAAAACCTATACCAGATTTTGTCCGGGTTTCCGACGATCTCCGGCATTTGTGTTCGGCCCACCGAAAGGGCGTGCGGCGGTCGGGAAGCAACTCGTCTTGGCAGACGGCGATCCATCACTAAAGAAATCCACGTGCGGGTCGATGCCCTTCAAAGGATTTTTTCTCAGGAGTGTTCCCATGTCGTTTTCGATCGGTTTTCCCAATGCAGGCGCAATCACTATTGGTGGAAAGTCCACTGCGACGATCAACGCCTTGAGCGAAGCGACTTCGCAGGCTTCGACCCAGGCATTGGGCAGCGAGGAAGAGGGGGGTAAAACCCAGGTTCGAACCGGCGGAGGCGCCCCGACCGAAGCTAAAGAAGAAAGTGGCAGCGATCAAAGCATCGCGGTGAAAATGTTGCTCAAGCGCATGCAGGAACTGCAGCAGCAACTGCGCGAGCAACAGCAGCAACTGGCAGCTGCGCAGGCTGCGTCATACTCGACACCCGAAGCCAAAGCCGCGGTGGTCATGTCGATTCAGGGGCAGCTCGCCGACACCAATGGTGCGTTGCTGGAAGTGTCGGGCAATCTGGTCAAGGAATTGGCCAAGGGGTCCAGCTCGGGCGGTGTGATCAGCACCACGGCCTGACCGATGATGTCGACCGAAGCACTCAGCGTGCTTTTCGGTCGTTGACAAATGCAAGCAGGGTTCGCATAGTTCGGTCTTCGCAAACGTTTGCGCGGTGCTGCCGATGGAGTGTTCCATCGCTAATCGCGGTGAAGCTTACGCCAGCGCAAGCGTTGCTCAGAATAATCATAAGATCGGAGTGAACCCATGAAGCTGCCATTCGCTGGACGTCTTCTCGCTGTCGCTATGCTGGCTGCCGCATCCGCCGCGCTGCCTGTCTCCTCGGCCTTCGCCGAATCTGTTGAAAAGCCTAAAGTCGCCTTGGTCATGAAATCCCTGGCCAACGAATTCTTCCTGACCATGGAAGATGGCGCCAAGGCCTACCAGAAAGATCACTCCGCCGATTTTGACCTGATCTCCAACGGCATCAAAGACGAAACGGACACTGCGGGGCAGACGCGCATTGTCGAGCAAATGATTCTGGCCAAAGTCAATGCGCTGGTCATCGCTCCCGCTGATTCGAAGGCCATGGTCCCGGTGATCAAGAAAGCCATCGATGCCGGCATCACTGTGATCAACATCGATAACCAGCTGGATCCAGCGGTCGTCAAAAGCAAAAATATCACTGTTCCGTTCGTAGGCCCCGACAACCGCAAAGGCGCGCGTCTGGTGGGCGAATACCTGGCGAAACAACTGAAGGCCGGTGACGAAGTCGGCATCATCGAAGGCGTGTCCACCACCACCAACGCCCAGGCTCGCACCGCCGGTTTCAAGGACGCGATGGAAGCGGCGCAGATCAAGGTCGTTTCGTTGCAGTCCGGTGACTGGGAAATCGATAAAGGCAACAAGGTTGCAGCGTCGATCCTGAGCGAATATCCGCAAGTCAAAGCGTTGCTGGCCGGCAACGACAGCATGGCGGTCGGCGCGGTTTCCGCCGTGCGCGCTGCGGGCAAGGCCGGCAAGGTGCAAGTGGTCGGCTACGACAATATCAATGCGATCAAGCCAATGCTCAAGGATGGTCGCGTCCTCGCTACCGCTGATCAGTTCGCTGCCCGGCAGGCCGTATTCGGCATCGAGACCGCGCTGAAGATCATCAAAGGTGAGAAAGTCGACGGTGGCACCAACGGCGTCATCGAAACTCCGGTAGAGCTGGTGACCAAGTAGTCCTTCTGGCGACAAAACGGCGCTCGCCCGTCCGGGGGAGCGCATGGAGATTTTTATGTCAGTTTCCGCTCCGAACGCTGTCCTCTCGGTCAGCGGCATCGGCAAGACCTACGCGCAACCTGTCCTCACCAGCATCGACCTGACGCTGGTGCGCGGTGAGGTGTTGGCGCTGACCGGCGAGAATGGCGCCGGCAAAAGTACGCTGTCGAAAATCATCGGCGGGCTGGTCACGCCGAGCACCGGCCAGATGCAATTTCAGGGGCAGGATTACCGCCCAGGCAGCCGCACCCAGGCTGAAGACCTGGGCATTCGCATGGTCATGCAAGAACTCAATCTGTTGCCGACCTTGTCGGTGGCGGAGAACCTGTTTCTCGACAATTTGCCCAGCAATGGCGGCTGGATCAGCCGCAAGCAACTGCGCAAGGCGGCCATAGACGCCATGGCGCAGGTCGGGCTCGACGCGATCGATCCGGACACGCTGGTCGGTGAACTGGGTATCGGTCACCAGCAAATGGTCGAGATCGCCCGCAACCTGATCGGCGATTGTCATGTTTTGATCCTCGATGAGCCGACCGCGATGCTGACCGCGCGTGAAGTCGAAATGCTGTTTGAGCAGATCACGCGTTTGCAAGCGCGCGGCGTATCGATCATCTATATCTCGCACCGCCTTGAAGAGCTGGCGCGGGTCGCTCAGCGCATTGCGGTGTTGCGCGACGGCAATCTGGTTTGCGTCGAGCCGATGGCCAATTACAACAGTGAGCAACTGGTCACCCTGATGGTCGGCCGTGAACTCGGCGAACACATCGACATGGGGCCGCGCAAAATCGGCGCTCCAGCATTGACGGTCCAGGGGCTGACCCGCTCGGACAAGGTGCGCGACGTGTCCTTCGAAGTGCGTGCCGGTGAAATCTACGGTATTTCCGGTCTGATCGGGGCAGGGCGCACCGAGTTGCTGCGCTTGATCTTCGGTGCCGACATGGCGGACAGCGGCACGGTTGCGCTGGGTTCGCCGGCACAGGTTGTGAGTATTCGTTCACCGGCGGATGCGGTGGGTCATGGCATTGCCCTGATCACCGAAGACCGCAAGGGCGAAGGCTTGCTGCTGACCCAGTCGATCAGTGCCAACATTGCCTTGGGCAACATGCCGGTGATTTCCAGCGCTGGCTTCGTTAACAACACTGACGAGATGTCACTGGCCCAGCGTCAGATCGACGCGATGCGCATCCGCAGTTCCAGCCCGACGCAATTGGTCTCGGAGTTGTCCGGAGGCAACCAGCAGAAAGTCGTGATTGGCCGCTGGCTTGAGCGCGATTGCTCGGTGTTGCTGTTCGACGAGCCGACTCGCGGCATCGACGTCGGGGCAAAATTCGACATCTATGCACTGCTCGGTCAACTGACCCGTCAGGGCAAGGCGCTGGTGGTAGTGTCCAGCGACCTGCGTGAATTGATGCTGATCTGCGACCGGATCGGCGTGCTGTCGGCGGGGCGTCTGATCGAGACATTCGAGCGCGACAGCTGGACCCAGGATGACTTGCTTGCCGCCGCTTTTGCCGGCTACCAAAAACGTGATGCGTTGCTCAACGAAGCAGCGCCTAGGGATCTTCCATGAATACTGCAACGTCGGCCGGAAAACGCAGCGGCAATTTTTACGGCCTCGGCACCTATCTGGGCCTGGCCGGTGCCTTGCTGGCGATGGTCGCGCTGTTCTCGGTGTTGAGCAGCCATTTTCTGTCTTATGACACGTTCAGCACCCTGGCCAACCAGATACCGGACTTGATGGTGCTGGCGGTCGGCATGACGTTCGTGTTGATCATCGGCGGCATAGACCTGTCGGTGGGTTCGGTGCTGGCACTCGCCGCGTCTACGGTCAGTGTGGCGATTCTCGGCTGGGGCTGGAGCGTTCTGCCGGCCGCATTGCTCGGCATGGCGGCAGCGGCACTGGCCGGAACCCTCACCGGTTCGATCACCGTGGCCTGGCGGATTCCGTCGTTCATCGTGTCCCTTGGCGTATTGGAAATGGCCCGCGGCGTGGCGTACCAAATGACCGGTTCGCGCACGGCGTACATCGGTGATGCCTTCGCCTGGCTGTCCAACCCGATTGCCTTCGGTATCTCGCCGTCGTTCATCATTGCCTTGCTGATCATTATCATTGCCCAGGCTGTGTTGACCCGCACGGTGTTTGGCCGCTACCTGATCGGCATTGGCACCAACGAAGAAGCCGTACGCCTGGCGGGGATCAATCCAAAACCCTACAAGATCCTGGTCTTCAGTCTGATGGGATTGCTCGCGGGGATCGCCGCGCTGTTTCAGATTTCGCGTCTGGAAGCGGCGGACCCGAATGCCGGTTCTGGCCTGGAGCTGCAAGTGATCGCAGCGGTAGTGATCGGCGGAACGAGCCTGATGGGCGGGCGTGGTTCGGTCATCAGCACCTTTTTCGGCGTCCTGATCATTTCGGTGTTGGCCGCCGGTCTGGCGCAGATCGGTGCGACCGAGCCGACCAAGCGCATCATCACCGGCGCGGTCATCGTGGTGGCGGTGGTGCTCGATACCTATCGCAGTCAGCGCGCAAGCCGGCGGACCTGAGTCATGGCGACAATCAAGGATGTAGCGGCGCTCGCGGGCATTTCCTACACCACGGTTTCCCATGTGGTGAACAAGACCCGGCCGGTCAGCGAGGAGGTGCGGGTCAAGGTCGAGGCCGCGATCAAAAGCCTCGACTATGTACCCAGCGCGGTGGCCCGTTCGTTGAAAGCCAAAACCACCGCGACCATCGGCCTGCTGGTGCCTAACAGCCTCAACCCGTACTTCGCCGAACTGGCGCGCGGCATCGAGGATTACTGCGAGCGTAATGGCTATTGCGTGATTCTCTGCAATTCCGACGACAACCCGGACAAGCAACGCAGCTATTTGCGCGTGTTGCTGGAAAAGCGCGTCGACGGGCTGATTGTGGCGTCCGCCGGTGGTGATGCGGGGCTGGCAGAAGGCCTGGCGGGTGTGCGCACGCCAATGGTCATCGTCGACCGTGGGCTGGATGGCGTGAATGCCGACCTGGTGCGCATCGATCACGAGTACGGTGCTTATCTGGCAACGCGGCACCTGCTGGAATTGGGGCACCGGGACATCGCCACTATTGGCGGCCCGGCCAGCACTAGCGTGGCGCAGATGCGTCTGGCGGGGTTTTGCCGCGCGCTCAAAGAGGCGGGGGTCGAAGTGCCTGGCGAACGTATGCTGGAAAGCGATTTCACCAGCACCGGCGGTTACAGCGCCGCTGCGATCCTGCTGGAAAAAAATCCGCCCAGCGCCATTTTCGCCGGCAACGACATGATCGGCATCGGTGTGCTGCGCGCCGCCGCCGAGCGCCATATTCGTGTGCCAAGCGAGCTGTCGGTGATCGGCTTCGACGATATCCAGATGAGCCGTTATGTCTACCCGGCGCTCACTACCGTGGGCCAGTCGATCCTGCAGCTGGGTGAAATGGCGGCCGGAGTGCTGTTGCGCAGGATCGCCACCCCGGACATGGCCACCGATCAACGGATCGTGACGCCGAGCATTGTCCTGCGCGAATCGACTGCGCCGCTGGCCGGTGTGTTCGCCCAATTTCGTTGAAACCGCTAATTCAAAGCACCACTGAAACAGAATTGATGAGTAGTCATGTATGTCAGCAAAAGTAGTGGTAATTGGCAGCTTGAACATGGACCTGGTTACTCGGGCTTCACGGTTGCCCCGTGGCGGTGAAACGCTGATCGGCGAGTCGTTTGCCACGGTGTCCGGTGGCAAGGGCGCCAACCAGGCGGTTGCCGCGGCCCGTTTGGGTGCGCAGGTGGCGATGGTCGGTTGCGTGGGCAGCGATGCCTATGGCGAAGAATTGCGCGGGGCACTGTTAGCTGACCGGATCGATTGTCAGGCAGTCAGTACGGTCGACGGTGCCAGCGGTGTGGCGTTGATCGTCGTCGATGACAATAGCCAGAACGCGATTGTGATCGTTGCCGGGGCCAACGGCGCGCTGACGCCAGAAGTGATTGATCGTTTTGATGCAGTGTTGCAGGCGGCGGATGTCATCATCTGTCAGCTGGAAGTGCCGGATGCCACAGTCGGGCACGCGCTCAAGCGCGGCCGGGAGCTGGGCAAAACCGTGATTCTCAACCCTGCGCCAGCCAGTCGGCCACTGCCTGCTGACTGGTACGCCGCCATCGATTACCTGATCCCCAACGAGAGCGAAGCGGCGGCCCTGAGCGGTTTGCCGGTGGACTCGCTGGCGACTGCGGAAACCGCAGCGGCCCGGTTGATCGCCATGGGTGCCGGCAAGGTGATCATCACCCTCGGTGCCCAGGGCTCACTCTTTGCCAATGGCAAAAGCTTCGAGCATTTCCCGGCGCCGAAGGTAAAGGCGGTGGATACCACGGCCGCTGGCGACACTTTTGTAGGCGGTTTCGCTGCCGCACTGGCTGTTGGTAAAAGCGAGAGTGAAGCGATCCGTTTCGGTCAGGTCGCCGCCGCTCTGTCAGTGACCCGAGCAGGGGCGCAACCCTCGATTCCCGATTTGTCCGATGTACAGGCTTTTAAAACACCATGAAGAAAACACCTTTGCTCAACGTCGCATTATCGCGACTGATCGCTTCTCTCGGGCATGGCGACAGGGTCGTAATTGGCGATGCCGGTCTACCGGTACCGCCGGGGGTCGAATTGATCGATCTGGCCCTGACTCACGGCATTCCGGATTTCATCAGCACCCTGAAGGTTGTGCTCAGCGAAATGCAGGTCGAAAGCCACGTGTTGGCCCAGGAGATCCTGGACAAGCAACCGTCGGCGCTGGCTACTCTGGATGAGCTGAATACCGCAGGCGCGCTGGGTCTGCGTGAGCTGCTCAGTCATGACCAGTTTAAAGTCCTGAGCCGTCAAGCGCGGGCGATTGTTCGTACAGGCGAATGTCAGCCGTACTGCAACATCGTGCTGGTGGCGGGAGTAACGTTCTAACTTGCCATTGTTTTTCTGATTTCCCACGCACAAGGAGTGCGCTATGCACCGCTATGCTCAGAAACTGCACCATCTGCTCCGGAGTCTGCTGCTTTTGTCCCTGATTACCGCAACAAGCGCCCAGGCGGCGGAAAAGATCGACTTGATCATCGACACCGACCCGGGTGCCGACGACGTGGTGGCCTTGCTGTTTGCCCTGGCCTCACCGGAGGAACTGAACATTCGCGCATTGACCACCGTCGCCGGCAATGTGCGCCTGGACAAGACGTCGCGAAATGCGCGACTGGCGCGCGAGTGGGCAGGGCGCGAAGAGGTGCCGGTTTACGCCGGTGCGCCGAAACCGCTGATGCGCACACCGATTTATGCCGAGAACATTCACGGCAAGGAAGGCCTGTCGGGCGTCACCGTGCATGAGCCGAAGAAAGGTCTGGCGGAAGGTGGCGCGGTCAACTACCTGATCGACACGTTGAAAACTGCCAAACCCCACAGCATCACCATCGCCATGCTCGGTCCACAAACCAACCTGGCGCTGGCGTTGATCCAGGAGCCTGAAATCGTTCAGGGCATCAAGGAAGTGGTGATCATGGGCGGCGCGCACTTCAACGGAGGCAACATCACTCCGGTGGCTGAATTCAACCTGTTTGCCGACCCGCAGGCTGCTGAAGTGGTGCTTAAAAGTGGGGTCAAGCTGACGTATCTGCCGCTGGACGTCACGCACAAGGTCTTGACCAGCGAAGCACGCCTGAAGCAGATCGCGGCGTTGAACAACAACGCCAGCAAACTGGTGGGCGATATTCTTAACGAATACGTCAAGGGTGACATGGAGCACTATGGTCTTGCGGGTGGCCCGGTGCATGACGCTACGGTAATTGCCTACCTGCTCAAACCGGAGCTTTTCACCGGTCGGTCGGTCAACGTGGTCGTTGACAGTCGCGAAGGCCCGACCTTCGGTCAAACCATCGTCGACTGGTATGACGGACTAAAAGCGCCGAAAAATGCTTTCTGGGTGGAAAGCGGCGACGCCCAAGGTTTCTTCGACCTGCTGACCGAGCGCCTGGCTCGTCTGAAATAAACTTCAAACCCGCAGGTGCGAGCCTGCGGGTTTCACTCCCTTTCGTTGTAGTGCGCACCTTTGTAGTCGGTCGGGTACTTCTCGAACACCTGGGCGATAAAGGATTGTGCCGCTTCAGTCCCCAGTTCCTTGACCAAAAGATCGATACCAATGATCGCCAACTCTTCCGGGCTGCCCGGGCTATAGGAGCTATGACCTTGCGGCCATTTGGCTTTGATGTCGGCGTCGATGCTTACGGTGGTCATGATGGCGCTCGTGAATTCGGGAAAGTCTGGTTGTTGAGTTAACCATTTTGCGCTGCGTTTGGCACTCCGACTTAGGCATGAGAGGAGGGCTATGCGACACTTGGCCTTTGATGAATCTTCAAGGACCGCGCTGTGCAGATCGATTTGAACACTCCTGACGGCTTGACCCTGGAGTCGGTGCGCCTGCTGCTCGCGTCCGCCAGCGATGATGAACATACTCAATTGCGGGTGACGAAAGCCGGCATCGCCTATATTTCATCGGGCGTCGTGGGCGGCACTGATATTGGCGGACTGTTGTTTCGACTGGAGACGTGGGCCAAAGGGTCTGGTTATGTCGGGCGAATCAAGGCCAGCGATGAGGTCTGGGTTACGCAGATTTTCAATGCGTTGAAGCAGAACTGGCCGAATCCGCCGTTCGACTACATCGACGTCTATTGAAGGCTGTTCATATTCAGTCACGATTGAGGGATGGACGACAAGGGACGCTCAGGCAAACTCGCCACTTGTCCGGATCGGGGGCAGGATGCTGGCACTGTCAGTGAAACCAAACGCCAGATTGGCGGTCGCACGATCTCAGCTCATCTATTGAAAGAAGGAGGCTTCATGCCTTGGAAGCTCGCGTCATTGGGTACTTTGTTGGCCGCTGGCCTGCTGGCGGGTTGCAGCACGCCATCTACCGAGTCGGCAACAGACCCTGTCACGACGACTGATACGGGTCACAGCCGTTGCGAAGCAAAGGCAGCCGAATTCACCATTGGCAAAAAGGCTTCACCTGAACTGCTGGAACAGGCGCGCATTCGCGCAGGCGCGCAGAATGCCCGTATCCTCAAGCCAAACGATATGGTGACCCTGGAGTACCGCTCCGATCGGCTGAACCTGAATACCGACAACAACCTGGTGATCACGCGCATCAACTGCGGCTGATCGCGTCGGGCTTTTGCTTCACCCATAAAAAACCCCGTCACATGGACGGGGTTTTTTTAGTGCGGCTGAAAATTACTCAGCGCGGACTTGTGCAGCTTGCATACCCTTTTGGCCTTTCTCAGCCACGAAGGAAACGGTCTGGCCTTCTTTCAGGCTTTTGAAACCGTCGCTTTCGATAGCTTTGAAGTGTACGAACAGGTCGTCACCGCCACCTTGAGGAGTGATGAAGCCGAAGCCTTTTTCATCGTTGAACCACTTAACGGTGCCGGTTTGGCGATTAGACATGGTGTATCTCCAAGAAACATATATTTTTTCAGTACTGTGCTGCTCAGGCCAACTGGGCACACCGGGGTATCATAGTCGAAATGTTCGCTTTGGGAGCCCCCCGGACGTGCTGTTTGCCCTACAGACGCGCTTTCTTTGTTGCTTGATGTAGCTGAAAGCCCCGGTTTACAAGGCTTTCAGCTGAAAGTAAAGACGATAAAAAAACCTGTAAAACCTGCATAATTTGTACGAAAAAGCGCTTTTCGAGGGCTTTTCACCGGCTTTAGGGGCCTTCAAAGTCTCCTTTCGGGCTTATTTTTTCGCCTTGTTATCGGCCTTGCACGCTGAAATCTGGGTCAGTGCTTTTTGCTTCATCGCATCGCTGGCGGTGTTGTCCATCAATGACTGAATGTCGGCGGCCGGGTATGACTTGATCGCATCGGCGCCGCAAGCGCAGTGAGCTTTTGCCGCCGCAGCGCCAATTTGCGGAGTAGCTGCCTGGGTGCACTGAGCCATGTACTTTTCGCGTTCACCTTTCGGCCAGTCGGCATGGGCCGCCAATGGCAGCAGCAGGACGATGGGGGCGACGATTGCGAATAAACGATTCAGACGCATGCTGAGATGCTCCTTGTGGGTCAATGTCTTTTTATCTGAGGGGTGAAACGGTGTTCTAGTTCAGCACTCTGTCATAAAAATCGCCGTTCTGCCCCAGCGGAAAACCTTGGCCCGCGTCGACCGTTCATCTGTGCTAGCATGCCCCGCTCGGGTATTTGCAAGCTCCACGGTCCTTCAGTCCGGGCGCGGCAGATGCTCGAATAACCCTGATTTGAATCCCAGTCACTCTGGTTCGGTTTTCCGGTTGGCCGCAAGGCTCCTGCCGCTGTAAGGCAGGCGTTCGTTATTGAATGGCCTGGACCGGATCTTGTACTGGCTCATCCCAACCCACGTGACCTTTGGTAGGGGTCACCACTAGGAGAGGAGGCGCCATGCCAACTATTACTCTTCCCGACGGCAGTCAACGTACATTCGATCACCCGGTTTCCGTAGCCGAGGTCGCCGCATCCATTGGTGCCGGTCTGGCCAAGGCCACCGTGGCCGGCAAGGTCAATGGCAAGCTGGTTGACGCCAGCGACGTCATCGACAGCGATTCCACGCTGCAAATCATTACGCCAAAGGATGAAGAGGGGCTGGAGATCATTCGCCACTCTTGCGCCCACCTGGTCGGCCACGCAGTCAAACAGTTGTACCCGACCGCTAAAATGGTCATCGGGCCGGTCATCGACGAAGGCTTCTATTACGACATCGCCTTCGAGCGTCCTTTTACTCCGGACGACCTGGCCGCCATCGAACAGCGCATGCAGCAGCTGATCGAAAAAGATTACGACGTGATCAAGAAAGTCACTCCGCGCGCCGAAGTGATCGAAGTGTTCAAGGCCCGCGGTGAAGACTACAAGCTGCGCCTGGTCGAGGACATGCCGAACGAGCAGGCCATGGGCCTGTACTATCACGAAGAATACGTCGACATGTGCCGCGGCCCGCACGTGCCGAACACCCGTTTCCTGAAATCCTTCAAGCTGACCAAGTTGTCCGGCGCCTACTGGCGTGGCGATGCCAAGAACGAGCAATTGCAGCGCGTTTATGGCACCGCATGGGCCGACAAGAAGCAGCTGGCGGCTTACATCCAGCGCATCGAAGAAGCTGAAAAGCGCGATCACCGCAAGATCGGCAAGCGTCTGGGCCTGTTCCACACCCAGGAAGAATCGCCAGGCATGGTGTTCTGGCACCCGAACGGCTGGACGCTGTACCAGGTGCTCGAGCAGTACATGCGCAAGGTTCAGCGCGACAACGGTTACCTGGAGATCAAAACTCCACAAGTCGTTGACCGCAGCCTGTGGGAGAAATCCGGGCACTGGGCCAACTACGCCGACAACATGTTCACCACCCAGTCGGAAAACCGCGATTACGCCATCAAGCCGATGAACTGCCCTTGCCACGTGCAAGTGTTCAACCAAGGCCTGAAGAGCTACCGCGAGTTGCCGATGCGCCTGGCCGAATTCGGTGCCTGCCACCGCAACGAGCCATCGGGTGCGTTGCACGGCATCATGCGTGTGCGTGCTTTCACTCAGGACGACGCCCACATCTTCTGCACCGAAGAGCAGATGCAGGCGGAATCCGCTGCGTTCATCAAGCTGACCATGGACGTCTACGCCGACTTCGGCTTCAAAGACGTCGAGATGAAGCTGTCCACTCGTCCGGAAAAACGCGTCGGTTCCGACGAGCTGTGGGATCGCGCCGAAGCAGCATTGGCTGCAGCCCTTGACAGCGCTGGCCTGCCGTATGATTTGCAGCCGGGCGAGGGTGCCTTTTACGGTCCGAAGATCGAGTTCTCGCTGAAAGATTGCCTTGGTCGCGTCTGGCAGTGTGGTACCCTGCAGCTCGATTTTAACCTGCCTGTCCGTCTGGGAGCCGAATACGTCTCCGAAGATAACAGTCGCAAGCACCCGGTAATGTTGCACCGGGCGATCCTCGGATCCTTCGAACGTTTCGTCGGAATCCTGATCGAGCACTACGAAGGGGCATTCCCTGCGTGGCTGGCTCCGACCCAGGCAGTGATCATGAACATCACAGACAAACAGGCCGATTTCGCTGCCGAGGTTGAAAAAACTCTCAACGAAAGCGGATTTCGTGCCAAGTCTGACTTGAGAAATGAAAAGATCGGCTTTAAAATCCGCGAGCATACTTTGCTCAAGGTTCCTTATCTCTTGGTTATCGGAGATCGGGAAGTCGAGATGCAGACTGTCGCTGTGCGTACTCGTGAAGGTGCTGACCTGGGCTCGATGCCCGTCGCCCAGTTCGCTGAGTTTCTCGCGCAAGCGGTTTCCCGGCGTGGTCGCCCAGATTCGGAGTAATTACTATTAAGCGTGAAATGAGACAAGATAAACGAGCTGCACCGAAAGCCCCGATCAACGAGAATATCTCGGCACGCGAGGTTCGGTTAATTGGGGCTGAAGGTGAACAGCTTGGGATTGTGTCAATTGAAGACGCGCTTCTTAAGGCTGAAGAGGCCAAACTGGATCTGGTGGAAATTTCCGCCGATGCAGTACCCCCTGTTTGCAAACTGATGGACTACGGCAAATCGATCTTCGAGAAGAAGAAGCAGGTTGCCGCGGCCAAGAAAAACCAGAAGCAGATTCAAGTTAAAGAAATCAAGTTTCGTCCAGGGACGGAGGAAGGGGATTACCAGGTAAAACTGCGCAACCTGGTACGTTTCCTGAGTGATGGGGACAGGGCCAAGGTATCCTTGCGATTCCGCGGCCGTGAGATGGCCCACCAGGAGCTGGGGATGGAACTCCTCAAGCGAGTTGAAGGTGACTTGCTCGAGTACGGTTCGGTCGAACAGCATCCTAAGATGGAAGGACGCCAGCTGATCATGGTCATCGCCCCGAAAAAGAAGAAGTAATCATCAGGGCACGGCAGGCCTTCTGATTATGTTTATCAACTGAATGCGGAGTATCCGAACATGCCAAAAATGAAAACGAAAAGTGGTGCTGCTAAGCGGTTTCTGAAAACTGCTAACGGTATCAAGCACAAGCACGCTTTCAAGAGCCACATCCTGACTAAAATGTCGACCAAGCGTAAGCGTCAACTGCGCGGTAGCAGCTTGCTGCATCCGTCTGACGTGGCAAAAGTCGAGCGCATGCTGCGCCTTCGTTAATTTTAGTCAAGAATAGAGGAAGTAACTCATGGCTCGTGTAAAGCGTGGCGTCATTGCCCGTAAACGTCACAAAAAAATTCTGAAACTTGCTAAAGGCTACTACGGCGCTCGCTCGCGCGTATTCCGTGTTGCCAAGCAAGCGGTAATCAAGGCAGGCCAATACGCCTACCGTGACCGTCGTCAGAAAAAACGTCAGTTCCGCGCTCTGTGGATCGCTCGTATCAACGCTGGTGCACGTATCAACGGTCTGTCCTACAGCCGTTTCATTGCCGGCCTGAAAAAAGCGTCCATCGAGATCGACCGTAAGGTTCTGGCTGATCTGGCAGTGAACGAAAAAGCGGCGTTTGCTGCGATTGTCGAGAAAGCTAAAGCCACCTTGGCTTAAGTACCCCCGACAGTCACCCGGCCTCACCTCTGTGGGGCCAGGTGTTAAACGTCATAAATAGGGGAAGAGCCTTCAAGCTCTTCCCCTATTTTGTATCTGGAGTCTGTACATGGAAAACCTGGATGCGCTCGTCTCTCAAGCACTAGAGGCTGTGCAAAGCGCTGAAGATATCAATGCCCTGGAGCAAATCCGGGTTCACTACCTTGGCAAAAAGGGTGAATTGACTCAGGTGATGAAGACCCTGGGGAATTTGCCGGCAGAAGAGCGTCCGCAAGTCGGTGCGCTGATCAACGTTGCCAAGGAGCGTGTCACAGAGGTTCTCAATGCCCGCAAGGCACTGTTTGAAGAGGCCGACCTGGCCGCCAAACTGTCTGCCGAGTCCATTGACGTGACCCTGCCTGGCCGTGGCCAGACCTCGGGTGGCCTGCATCCGGTTACTCGTACTCTGGAACGCATCGAACAGTTCTTCACTCACATCGGCTACGGCATTGCCGAAGGCCCTGAGGTTGAAGACGATTACCACAACTTTGAAGCACTCAACATCCCAGGCCACCACCCGGCCCGGTCGATGCATGACACCTTCTATTTCAATGCCAACATGCTGTTGCGCACCCATACCTCGCCGGTACAGGTCCGCACCATGGAATCGACACAGCCGCCGATCCGCATCGTCTGCCCTGGCCGTGTGTACCGGAGCGATTCGGATATTACTCACTCGCCGATGTTCCACCAGGTCGAAGGCCTGCTGGTTGATCGCGACATCAATTTCGCCGACCTGAAAGGCACCATCGAAGAGTTCCTGCGGGTGTTCTTCGAAAAAGAACTGGCCGTGCGTTTCCGCCCTTCGTACTTCCCGTTCACCGAGCCATCCGCCGAAGTCGACATGGAATGCGTGATGTGCAGCGGTAAAGGCTGCCGTGTCTGCAAACAGACTGGCTGGCTGGAAGTCATGGGCTGCGGCATGGTTCACCCGAACGTGCTGCGCATGTCCGGTATCGACCCGGAAGAGTTTTCGGGCTTTGCCTTCGGCATGGGCGTTGAGCGTCTGGCCATGCTGCGTTACGGCGTGAACGACTTGCGTCTGTTCTTCGACAACGACTTGCGGTTCCTCGCGCAATTTCGCTAGTCGTAACGAATTCTTAGGAGAGCAGGATGAAATTCAGTGAACAATGGCTGCGTGGCTGGGTTAGCCCGCAGGTAAGTCGAGACGAGCTGGTTGCTCGTCTGTCGATGGCTGGTCTTGAGGTCGATAGCGTTACGCTGGCCGCCGGCGAATTCACCGGTGTGATCGTTGGCGAGGTGCTGAGCACCCAGCAGCATCCGGATGCCGACAAACTCCGCGTGTGCCAAGTCAGCAATGGCTCGGAGACTTTCCAGGTCGTGTGCGGTGCGCCAAACGTGCGCCCGGGCCTGAAGATCCCGTTCGCCATGATCGGTGCCGAATTGCCGGGCGACTTCAAAATCAAGAAAGCCAAGCTGCGTGGCGTCGAGTCCAACGGCATGCTGTGCTCGCAAGCCGAGCTGCAAGTGGGCGAAGGCAACGACGGCCTCATGGAGTTGCCGGCCGATGCGCCGGTGGGTCAGGACATTCGTGAATACCTGGGCCTGGACGATGCCAGCATTGAGGTCGACCTGACCCCGAACCGCGGCGACTGCCTGTCCCTGGCCGGTCTGGCCCGTGAAGTCGGCGCGCTGTATGCCGCTGAGGTAACCCGCCCGGTGGTGCCTGCGGTACAAGCCGTGCACGATGAAGTGCGCTCGGTTGAGGTGCTGGCGCCTGCCGCTTGCCCGCGTTATCTGGGTCGTGTGATCCGTAACGTTGACCTGTCCAAAGCGACTCCGTTGTGGATGGTCGAGCGTCTGCGTCGTGCTGATGTGCGCAGCATCGACGCTGCCGTCGACATCACCAACTACGTGATGCTGGAACTGGGTCAGCCGCTGCATGCGTTCGATCTCGCCGAAATCAATGGCGGCATCCGTGTGCGCATGGCCGAAGAAGGCGAGAAGCTGGTACTGCTCGACGGCCAGGAAGTCAGCCTGCGTAGCGATACGCTGGTGATTGCCGACCATACCCGCGCTCTGGCAATTGCCGGCGTCATGGGCGGCGAGCACAGCGGCGTCAACACCGCGACCACTCGCGACATTTTTCTGGAAAGCGCGTTCTTCGATCAGATTGCCGTTGCTGGCAAGGCCCGTTCCTACGGCCTGCACACCGACGCCTCGCACCGCTACGAGCGTGGCGTGGATTGGCAGCTGGCCCGTGAAGCCATGGAGCGCGCCACTGGCCTGCTGCTGGAAATCACTGGCGGCGAAGCTGGCCCGATCATCGAAACCGTCAGCGAACAGCACCTGCCTTCGATTGCGCCGGTTACTCTGCGCGCGCAACGCATCACGCAGATGCTGGGCATGGAGATGGATTCGGCCGAAGTCGAGCGTCTGCTCAGCGGCCTGGGTCTGAAGATTGCTGCCGATGGGGCAGGGCAGTGGCGCGTTGAAGTGCCAAGCCATCGCTTCGACATCAGTCTCGAAGTTGACCTGATCGAAGAGCTGGCTCGTCTGTATGGCTACAACCGTCTGCCGGTTCGTTATCCGCAAGCCCGCCTGGCGCCGCAAGCCAAGGCTGAAGCGCGCAGCGATCTGCCCGAGTTGCGTCGCCTGCTGGTAGCTCGTGGCTATCAGGAAGCGATTACCTACAGCTTCATCGATCCGAAACAATTCGAGTTGTTTAATCCGGGTGTAGAGCCACTGCTCCTGGCCAACCCGATCTCGAACGACATGGCCGCCATGCGCTCGTCGCTGTGGCCAGGTCTGGTCAAGTCGCTTCAGCACAACCTGAACCGTCAGCAGGATCGTGTTCGTCTGTTCGAAAGTGGCCTGCGTTTCGTCGGTCAACTGGAAGGCCTGAAGCAAGAGCCGATGCTGGCCGGTGTTGTTTGCGGCAGCCGCTTGCCGGAAGGCTGGGCGCAAGGTCGCGATGTCGTGGATTTCTTCGACGTCAAAGCCGATGTGGAAGCGGTGCTGGGCTTTGCCGGTGCACTGGACTCGTTCACTTTCGTGCCGGGCAAACACCCTGCGTTGCATCCAGGCCAAACCGCGCGCATTGAGCGTGAAGGTCGACTGGTAGGCTTCGTTGGCGCAATCCACCCTGAATTGTCGAAAACTCTCGGTCTCGACCGTCCGGTCTTTGTTTTCGAGCTGGTTCTGGCCGAAGTGGCGTTGGGTAAAATGCCGAAATTCCAGGAGTTATCGCGCTTTCCTGAAGTGCGGCGTGACCTGGCCCTGATCGCCGATACCAGTGTTGCAGCCAGTGCCGTATTGGACGTAATCCGTGAAAATGCAGGCGAATGGCTGACAGACCTCAGGCTATTTGACGTGTATCAGGGTAAAGGTATTGATCCGCATAGAAAAAGCCTTGCAGTTGGCTTGACCTGGCAGCATCCATCGCGCACTCTTAATGACGATGAGGTGAATACCACGACGCAAAACATCCTCACCTCGCTCGAACAAAGGTTGAACGCCACGTTAAGGAAGTGACGTATGGGGGCTCTGACGAAAGCTGAAATGGCGGAACGTCTGTATGAAGAGCTGGGCCTGAATAAACGGGAGGCCAAGGAATTGGTCGAACTGTTTTTTGAAGAAATCAGGCACGCTCTCGAAGACAACGAACAAGTCAAATTGTCCGGTTTCGGCAATTTCGACCTTCGGGACAAACGCCAGCGGCCTGGCCGCAATCCGAAAACGGGTGAAGAAATCCCGATCACGGCTCGCCGTGTGGTCACCTTTCGTCCAGGGCAGAAGTTGAAGGCCCGAGTTGAGGCTTATGCTGGAACCAAGTCATAACGACGAGCTACCCGTCATCCCAGGCAAACGCTACTTCACCATTGGTGAAGTCAGCGAGCTGTGTGCCGTAAAACCGCACGTGCTGCGCTATTGGGAGCAGGAGTTTCCTCAACTCAACCCCGTCAAACGACGCGGAAACCGCCGGTATTATCAGCGACAGGACGTGCTGATGATCCGGCAGATCCGCGCGCTTCTTTACGATCAAGGTTTCACCATCGGCGGCGCACGCTTGCGCTTGTCCGGCGATGAGGCCAAAGACGATACCACTCAATACAAGCAGATGATTCGCCAGATGATTGCCGAATTGGAAGACGTGCTGGTGGTGCTCAAGAAATAAAAACATGCTTTTGAATACTTCCAGTTTTCAAAAGCTTGCGATATATTCTTGAGCGTTCTTCGAGAAGAGGAACGAGATTCACGCCTAGTCGGGGCGTAGCGCAGTCCGGTAGCGCACTAGCATGGGGTGCTAGGGGTCGAGTGTTCGAATCACTCCGTCCCGACCATATTTTTCAATGACTTAGCCCAATCTGAAAAGGTTGGGCTTTTTCATGTCTAAAAAATACTCCCACATTTACTCCCACGGATATCTTGGATCTCGGTAGATATGCCACTTGAGAGGCGTTCGACTCTCGTTTCCCCGGGCAGGTCGTATCAGTACAAGAGCCTGAAGGCGCGAAGACGCTTGTTAAAGGGTTGCCGATTTGGAGAGCGGTTGCGGTTGATGCAGAGTCGCGCCGCAAAGCGTGGTAATCCCTAAGTCTGTAAATACAGTCAAGGTCGTTCTCTCCAAAGAACATTTTGACTAGGCTCTAGAGCGGGAGTTACAGGTCGAAAAAATTCGCTATGCCCCCATTCGCACCGGGTGTACGAGCGATCGCGAATGGCGATTTCTGACAGGGACCAGGATGGATTCGGATGGCTTTCGGTGTACCTCCATCGCAGATTAGACTTTTTGGCCTCGATCTTCGGTTGATGAAGGCAGAGCGGGTGGCGGGTTTGAGCGCTGCTTTTCAGGGTACACCTAAGATGATGTTCACTGATAGCATGTGGCCACTGACTAATCAGCGCTGATTTTCACATTCAATGTGGTGAATGCAATGGCCGATGCTACAGGGAAGTACTTAGACGTCTATCAAAGCTGGCAGCAACACCTCTTCAATTTCAACCTGGCAGTCCGGGAAACCAATACGCCAGGCTTGCGTAAGCCTCAGCTTGCCGCCCTATACGCTTCACTGGGCCACCTGGTGATGTCTCCGGCCACGACCGCAACGATCGTGATGCCAACGGGTACCGGCAAGACCGATACCATGCTTGGTTTGCTTATCGCAGGGCGGTTGGCAAGGACATTGGTACTCGTCCCGTCAGATGCCTTGCGCTCCCAGCTTGTCGAAAAATGCCTCGGGCTGAAAAAACTTCGGGAGATCGGTGCTGTTTCTGCCACAGCACTTAACCCTGTGGTGAGGGCGATCGGCTCAGGAATGTCGGCTGAAGATGTGCAACAGCTTGCCGAGGCGAATGTAATTGTCGCTACCCCGCAAGCATTGCAGCGATTCGACACAGAGTCCCTTCAAGCCTTAGCTGAGCTCTGCAGCCACCTGATCATCGATGAAACGCATCATGTGGCCGCCATGACGTGGGGCAGGGTGAAAACCGCGTTCAAAGAGAAGCCATGCCTGCAGTTTACTGCTACGCCTTTCAGGGAGGACAACCAGCCTCTTGAAGGCAAAATTATCTACAACTACCCGTTGAAGGATGCGCAGATCGATGGCTACTTCAAAGCGATCGAATTTCACCCGGTGCGCGAATACAACCTGGAACTGGCTGACCAAGTGGTTGCTGATAAGGCGGTAGAGTTGTTACGAGGCGATCGAGAACAAGGCTTCAACCACCTACTGATGGTACGTGCACGATCTCAAAAACGGGCTGAATCCCTGTTTGAACTCTACAAAAAGCATGAAGACCTCTCACCCATTCTCATCCACAGCAAGGTGCCGAATCGGGTCAAACTGCTGGGTGAAATTGTCGAGAAGAAATACAAGATCATCGTCTGCGTGGACATGCTGGGCGAAGGCTTTGACCTGCCTGAGTTGAAAATCGCGGCTATTCACGACCAGCATCGCAGTCCGGCCGTCACCTTACAGTTCATCGGTCGTCTAACCCGGGTTGATGACACGCTAGGTGATGCCAAATTCGTCTCGAACATCGCCAACCAGAAAGTCGATTACCAGATGTCGGTGCTTTACAAGGAAAGTGCTGATTGGAGCGCCGTGATTCGAGACGTGAGCCATGACAAGATCGCCCGCGAGGTCGAGAAGGAGACATTCACTGAGCAGTTCCCAGATGATGCTGACTCCGAGGACATTTTCGGGTTGAACCCCAACCCCAAAATCAGTGCGATCGCCTACCATGTGGAGCGCGACCAGTGGCGGCCAGAGAAAGCCAACCACTTCTCGCAGAAGAAAGAACCGCTGCAGTTCCTTTCTATCAACGACGATTCAGACACCATCATCATGGTGACGCGACGAGAATCTCCCGTCGGATGGGCTCAGACATCAGCGATCGTTGACACCAACTGGATTCTCTACCTAGCGTACTACCACGCGCCCGACAAGACGCTATTCATTCACTCCTCCGGTGATGAGTCGCAAGCGACGCGGTTTTTGAATTTGATTGCAAAAGATGCCAGGCGAATCAACGGCGAGCCTACATTCCGAACTCTGCACGACATCAAGCTCATGAAGCTGCAGAACGTAGGGCTGTCCAGGACACGCAAGGATCTGAGATTCACGATGCACGTCGGGCGCGACATCAATACCGTCATCAGTGAAATCGAGAACGGCACGGCGAAGAAGTCCAACATCTTCGCGACGGGCTACGAAGATGGACAGCGCACCACCGTTGGCTGCTCTCACAAGGGGAAAATCTGGGAGATGAACTCTTCCAGCATCATTTACTGGATTGAGTGGTGCAAACGTGCCTCGCAGAAACTCAACGATGCCACGATCAACCCTTCTGAAGTGCTCAAGGATGTGATTCGCTCGGAGAAGATTGAGGGAGCCTGGCCAACTGGACTCTTCTATGCTGATTGGCCTGAGCCCATTGCGATCGAAAACGAGCAGAAAATTTCGCTGGCGCTCAATGGTGAGATCTTCAACCTGCTTGATGTCGAGCTTGGCAAGCCTCAGCGGACCGACGATCTGACACTAGAAGTGCCTGTCATCGCCATAGCAGCAGATGGCACGGAGTGTCAGCTTCCTGACATCACGATACGGTTACTGAACGACAGCTACAAAGTCTCCTGCCCTGGGGTGAAGATCATTTTCGCTGAAGAGAGCTCGTTTGAGCAGTACCTGGATGCGAACCCTTTGGTCCTGCTAGCCGTAGACGGTTCACCCCGTTGCTCAACAACTCATAGAGGCCGGGGTTGGCGCGTTGGATGATCAACGCCGGCAGCGACATCACGGCTTGGGTCGCGTTCTGCACGATGCTGCCCATGATCTGCTGGAAACCTTCGGTGACGCCGTTCAGCTGGTTTTGCAGGGTGTTGGTGAGGCTCATGTTTCCGCACATCATGTTCGCCCGCCATGACCCGCCGACACCGAGACCACTGGGTCGGTAGAGCGAGCTCGGTGAGCCGACTGCCGAGCCGCCACCAATGGTGTACATCACTCGGTCGTCGAGTACTTCACCTTGAGTACCCAGACGGTAATCGCCCTCGGCGGCGTAGGCATGTGTGGCAATGGCGAGCAGTCCACAGAGCAACAGACTCATCGTGCCCAACCAGGGCCGCGCGAGAAGCCGACTCATGAAGCACCTCCTTCGAAGTCGATGCTGAACAGGAAGGTCTGTCCCTCACGTTTGCAGCAGCTATAGGGACGCCACAGCGACCAGGCGTAGCCGCCATCCGCGCTCTGTACCGGATCGCTGGGGAAGATGGCGCACGTGGGCTGCACCTGGGGGTAGAGCAATTGCCATTTGTGGGTCGAAGCGTCGTTTTCAACGATCGGGCCAGGCGGCCAGTAGCCGTCGCGTTTGGCGGGCGTGAGTGGTAAGTACACATGCGGCTGCCAGTTGTGGGTAATCACATCGCCGGCGCGTTGCGCCATGACTGCGGCCGCCTTGAAATCGTCGGGCTGTACCAGAAAGCCCTGCCGGGGATAAACGTTGCCCCACATGTTTCCCGAGACCTGACGACCAATTTCACGGATCCCCGGCATGAGCGATTCGGGGTAGAAACTTTCTGGGATGCCATGGCGCCAGGCCAGTGAGTCCAGGGTACTCAGGTAGTAAGGCATTAATGCAGTTGCACCGCTGGCGCAGGCATAGCCGGATTGCGAAGCCAATTGCGTTGCGACCCAGCCACCGGGGTGGCCGATGCCATCAACGTTCTTGAATCGAGGCAGGTTGTCGCGGCGGGCGTTCGGCGTGATCAGGTTGCCGCCACCTTCTGCACCGCTGATGGGAGCGGAGAGGGTGGTCATCTCGGTCCAGGGGTTATTGCCGGTGGTGGCGTAGCTCGAGACGACCAGTTCAGGAATGAAATGACGAACCTTGGTCGAGGTTTTGACTGTGCAGCCGAAGGGCGTGCAGAGTAGCCAGAAACAAATGCCGACGACCCTGTATTCGAGACAGTTTGGCGAAAGCACGGAGGAGGTGATGCTGACGGTGTCCAGCGCCATGCTTGGGCCGCACGCCAGCAGAATGCTTAGCGCCAAGGGCCTTAGTTTTGTGGGCGGAAGTGACGAGCAGGCAACAGGCATTATCCAGGCTCTCGGTGTATGGCCTGGGCAGGTTCGGTTAGGGACTGAAGACTGTCAGTGGGAATTATGAAGGCGGATCTATCGGATTTGTGAGGCGTGGGTCTATTATTTGACGTGAAGGGAGCTGCGCAGGGTATCGGCGTCTACAAGTAGTTGATCTGTGGTGATTTCGAAAATATTGGCGAGTTTGCACAGGACCAACAGCGAGGGGTTGCCCGCGCATCGTTCGATTTGGCTGACGTAGGTGCGATCCACCTCGGCCATGAGCGCCAGCTGCTCCTGGGTAAGGTTCTTTACGCGCCGCATCCAGCGGATGTTCTCCGCCAGTTGCAGACGAAGTTGTTCGTAGTCTTGAGTCATGCGCGCAAATTGCGCCTTGAGGGACTCTCAATCCACGGGATATAGTCTACATTGGCATTCAACTAGGCCATTTGGTGTTCATGCCTGGTATCGAGCGTTCATTTGGTGTCGTTACGCTTTTCGAAGCTGCGCCCAGCATCTAACAATAAATCAGAAATTTAGGGTGTGTATGGACCAAAACTACATTTCAATTCCTGCGGCGGATGGTTGCCCAAGTCTTCTGACACCTTGGGGCAGCGAATTTTCGCCGATGATCGAGCGTGGTGTGCAATGTGCCCAGGCTTGGCTTGAGGCAACGACCGATATTCCTTTGTGGTGGGAACTGGCGCAAACGCGCAAGACCTTTCCTGTCGGTGACTGCCAAGATGCCTTCGAAGCCGGTTTTCTGTTGAGAATTCAGCAACGGCTTCGGAGCGTGTCACAGTAACCCTGTTGCTTATGGGCGATTGCATCGTCTTGATCGCCCGTTTGCACTCAACCTGGCTGCATCGACACAGACCATGCAGTTTAAGAACGATTGCCGCTTCGCTGGCGCGTTTTTTCCACCGGCTGAACAACTCGGTGGGGGATTGTGCTTCCCTTATTTGGGCGCTGCACCAAGGGCGGCACTTGCTTCAAATGCCACCGGTCATGCATCGAACGTGAAAATCTCTTGAAAGGTATGGTTCCAGACGCCATTCCTCTAGAATGAAGGCTGACAGAAGTAGCTTTCGCCCTGTTACAAACAGGTTTACGTAGCTAAGATTCTGATTAAGTGCAGATTCTGCACGCTCTGAGAACGTGGAGCGCGATATGAAAGCCAAACGAGTGTTGAGTGACGATCTGGTGAGCCGACTGGAGGATAAGATCCCGGTCATGGCTGAAGGCGCCATCAATACCGCCTATATCAACGCCCTGGCTGCCGGCCGCAGTGTGATGGAAGTCATGAACGGCATGCTTGTTGAAACGACTGCTGACGGTAAGCACAAAGTCATTCGGGTGGCCAAGCCCAAGCACAAAGTGACTCTGGGTGGCGTCATTAAGGTGCGCCGTTGCTCATGACTGTCCCTCGGTTGAGGGTCTTTGCTGGACCCAACGGCTCCGGCAAGAGCACGATGAAGAGTGCCATCCCTTCCCACCTGATCGGTATCTACATTAACCCGGATGAAATCGAGAAGGCTGCCAAAGACAGCGGTCGTCTGGAGTTCAGTGATTTTCAACTGGAAGTTGAGGGTGATGAGGTCCTCGGTTTCATTAGGGAGCATCGGCTGGTCAGGTCTGCCCGGCTCGATGAGGAGGCGACCAACATAGGCTTTAGCAGCAACGGCCTGAATTTCCAGACGGTCGCGATGAACTCCTATTTTGCCTCCGTGCTCTCTGACTTCATCCGGAACAAGCTCCTCGAAGACCAGCTGTCTTTCACCTTCGAAACGGTGATGTCTAGCGACGACAAAATCGCTTTTATGCTCAAGGCAAGAGAGTCTGGATACCGAACCTACCTGTACTTTGTGGCAACTGAAGACCCTGACATCAATATCAACAGGGTCAGGAACCGTGTCGCGGCAGGTGGGCACCCAGTTCCCACAGAAAAAATTGTACAGCGCTACGGCCGTTGCCTGAGCCTGCTGCCTGTGGCTATTGCTGCTTCGGACCGGGCCTACATCTTCGATAACTCCGGTGCCGATCTGGTGCTGCTGGCCGAAGTTACGGATGGGACGGACCTTGAGTTCAAGGTTGATGAGGTCCCTGACTGGTTCATGGATGCCTACGTTGAAAAGGTGTCCAACGGCTAGCTGCCGGATTGGCCAAGCTGGGAGCGCCACACCTCCCTTATATGGGCTCTATTCCTCGTGCGCTATCGATCCGTTCAGCTACCCGGTAAGCCGCTTCCAACTCCGAACAGCCATTCTCCTGCATCAGTGTCCAGCGTTCGGCTTTTTCCTCGGGCTCTGTCATGGCCAAAGCGAGGTAAAGACTGGGTGGCACGGCTCGAAACAGCGTCTCGAGCTTTTTCGACAGCACCACTCCCTCGGTGTATTTCCCCGGCTCTTTGCTGGCGGAGAGCAACAGGGCTTTCTGCGCAGGTGAAAGCTTCTTGAACCGTGCGATTTCTTCGATTTCCGCGGGCGGCATATTCAAACAAATCCACCATTCGATCATGTTGAGCATGGTCTGCGCAGCCGTGGGAAAATCAGCAAGGTTCTGCGTCGCCAGCCAGAACCAAGCGCCGAGCTTGCGCCACATCTTCGTCCCCTTGACCACGAACGGCGCCAGCAACGGGTTCTTGGTGATGATATGACCCTCGTCGGTGACCATGATGATCGGTCGGCCCAGGTACTGGTCGCGCTCGGCGAGGTTGTTCACGGTGTTCATCAAGCTGATGTAGCTGATGGACATCTGTGCCTCGTAGCCTTCGCGCGCGTAAGTGGCAAGGTCGACAATGGTCACATCGCTCTCGGGCCAAGGCGTGCCTTCGCGATCGAACAGTTCACCCTCGAAACCCTGGCAAAATAGGTCGATGGACTCGCCCATTTCCTGGGCACGCTCGCGACGTTTCTCCGGCAAGTGCGGGTCGGCGGCGATGCCCAGCAAGGCGTCGCGTACGTCGCGGGTCAGTACCTGGCGACCCGCCGCGACGCAGGTCTGCGCCGCATCGAGAATGCACTCGCGGATCAAGCTGCGATCGGCTCGACTCATGCGCGCCTCTTCTTTGGCCTCGCCGCCGGTGATCATCAGGCGGGCAGTGATTTCCAGTTCGCCGAGAACATCGCGCTGGTCTTCGTGACTGGTTACCACCTCATCGTCCAGCTCATCGATCGACAGACTCGCCACCTGATCCGGCTGCTCGACCAGGCGCCAAGCATCGGCGAACGGGGCGAGACAGACCGAGGCGCCAGGTTTCAATTGGATCTTGTTGACCGACAGGCCCTGTGTCGCGAAGTAGTCTCCCTGCAAGCCGAATGAGTTGCCGGCCTCTACGATAAACAGGCGAGGGCGGTACACGGCCATGACCTGCATCAGTAGGGTGACCAAGGTCGCCGACTTCCCGGCACCGGTGGGGCCGAACAACAGCAGATGACCGTTCATGGCCCGATCCAGGCGTGACAATGGGTCGAAGCTCAATGGCGAGCCGCCGCGGTTGAACAGGGTGATGCCCGGGTGGCCGGTGCCGGTGCTGCGGCCCCAGACCGGAACCAGGTTCGCTAGGTGCTGGGCGAACATCAGGCGGGTGTACCAGTTACGCGTGTCGCGGGCCGGGTTGTAAGCCATCGGTAACCAACGCAGGTAGCTGTTGCAGGCGGCGACCTCATCGCCTTCACTTACCGGTTGCAGCCCCGCGCCCAACAGCGCGTTGGCCAGGCTGACCGAGCGCTGGTGCAATTGCTGTTCATCGTGACCGCGTACGTAGAACGCCAGGGTTCCTCGGTACAGCTTGTGCTGGCGGCCGATGATCGCGCGAGCCTCTTCGACATCCTGACGAGTCTGGGTCGAGGCCAGGTTTTCACCGATGGCTTTGCGAGCTAGGCGGTTCAACTGATCCTCGAGTACATCCTGTGGTTTGACCATTAAGGTCAGACTCGTCACCGTACCTTCGGGTAACTGGTCGAACAGCGCATTCACCGCGTCACCCTTGCGGGTTTCGCCGGTGAGTTGACCAATCGATGGTGCCCGCCGCAGTTTGTCCACCACTATCACCCGGTGGGGTTGATCGTCGAAAAACCAGAGTCCGTGCTGCACATCCGAACGCGGTTCGTTGAAGAACAGCCGCTCGGCAAAGTCATGATCGAAGGGCAGATCCAGCGACTCACCGTCACCCGACTCCGGATAGGCCACGCGGCGGTAGAAATTTTCGGGCGCTTCATCAGTGAGCCTGGGGGCCGGATTGAACCAGGGCAATAACCAGGCATACAGACCTCGGCCATCGACTCGCGTTGAGTGCACCCCGCACGCCTGCAACGAAGCACGGATACGTTCGCAAGCCTGTTGCAGGGATTGCACCGGGGTGAGTCCCGTCTCCTCAGCGTCAGATTCAAGCCAGCGATAGACCACCAGACGCACCCGTCGGTTATTGCCGCGCCAGGGCAGGCGCGTCACCACCTGATCCTCAAACAGACCACCGGGCTTGGCGATGGCCTTCAGATGACGGCGGCTGAGCTGCAAATACGCCTCGGTGAAGACCGTACCTCGCGCGCTGTTCTGAATATAATCGGTGAGCTGGGTCAGGTAGGGTGTGAAGTCGTTGTCGTCTTGACAGAAAAACTGCGCCACCCAAGGCGCTTGATCCAGCTCGTCAAAGCTATCTTGCAGGGCGTCTTCGAGGGCGTCGCGGACCGCCATCAGCCAATCGGGTTCGCGCCCTTCGGTGCCGATGGGCAGCAACTCGAACACCGCACCCACCGAGCGATTGTCATCCAGTAGAAAACACTGCTCAGTGTCGAGGTATTCGACCCAAGGCAGGTAATCGGTGAAGCTGGGGTTGTGCGCATAGAGTGCGGCCTCATCGGCCAAGGTCGCGCGAGGGCGCAATGGATTGCGCCAGCCTTTCCACGTGGGAGTGCGATTGCCCGAATCGCCGCTACGCACTACAGGTCTTCCTGACGTTCACCAGGTAATGCGTACTGCACACGTTGGTAGAACGGAAAGACGGTCGAGTAACCTGGGATCGGTGCCTGCTCGGTACCACTCAGATGCGGATACACGTATAGCACCAGATCGGGATTGGGCAAGCGAGGGAACAGGTTGCGGATCTCGTTCGCCGCTGTGCGAGTGTACGGTTCCTGGAGAGAAAAGGAGAAATCTGCTTGAGCCAACGGGCGGCGTAACTGCTGCCGAGCATCCAGCAGTTGCTGCTGAGTGCCTTGCGAACCGGCGCCGTTCCAGATGTCCAGCATGGTTTGCTCTCCATGGGGCAGAAGCGTCTCCTTGTCGGTGGAGCACCCCGCCAGGACCCAGCAGAACACGCTAATCCAGGTCAGGCAGGGAGGCATGGTCTTTTTCATGGCGAACGCTCCGGCCCTTGGGCTCGTAGTCGATGGTGATCTCATGGTCGAGGTGCAGCGCGACTTGTGCTGCCGGTGGCACGTACACGGCAGCAAAGGCTTCGCCATACAGCTTGTTGACCCACTCGCGGATGTCGCTGACCCCGCCGCTGAGAATTGAATTCAGCGCGCTGTTGCCACTGCTACTGGTGACCCCGAGGGTACTGCCGCCTGAACTGATCACGCTGCTGTTGTTCCGCTCATCCCCGAGCAGGGCGGCGACACCGGCGCCGGCGGCAGTGATCAGGCTCTGGCTGCCGAGGTATTGCTGAGCGTTCGAGCGGCGCTCGCCAGCGATGCAAGGAATGCCATACGGATCGGACAGGTAACCGAGTCCGCCGCGGATCTTGTCGGTGTTTGAGCTCTGGGTGGTGGAGGCAGTGCGGCTGGCTACTGCTTTCGGCTGAGGTACCGTGCGGATGGTGCCATCGGTAAACACAAAGGTGATTGACTCGACCTGTCCACGTACGCAAGACAGGGTCCAGTCACCGGACGCGGTGCCGCTCATTACGGCACCCGCGACGTCTGGCAGGTCGATGCCGTTGGCGGTCAGGTTCTCAGGGCCGACCAGCACTTTGAAGGGATAGGGATCATTCACAGTGCCGTCCACCGGGACGCGGCCGATCAGCGCGGTCATGGCGACTGAGCCCATCAATGTCGCGTTTTCGGGGATGGTGTAGACCGGCTTCGCCCCTTCGGTTCGGTCAACGGATCGCGTCAGGTCACGCTCACCCTTGGTGACTGCACGTAGCTGTTTCTGGCTGCGATCAATAGGATTGTCTTTCAAGCCTTCCAGTGAGTTGAAGGCGGTAGGCAGACTCAATGCGAGGGAGGAGGTCTTGGTTTTGCCTCGGGTGTCGGTGCCCGAAGCATCCGAGGGTTCAATCCACTGCAGCGCATCATTGGCAGGATGCTGTCCGTCAAACTGAGCACCGTCGCCAGGCTCGAGCCCCAATCCGATTGGCATATCCTTGCCTTTGCCGGTCAGCCCCGACAACTGATCCTGCAATTGCGTGAGCAGGCCGCGAGCCTGACGACTGTCTTGTTCCGCTTTGAGTCGGGCCTCGTTGGCTTGGCGGCGGCCTTCGTCGACCTGCTGGGTCACACTGCCAAGCGCGGTCTGGATACGCGAATCGACACTGTTTTCCCGCTCGCGTAGGCGGTTGTTTTCCGTCTGCAGTGAGTCATTGTGTTTCTTCAAACCGAGCATGTCGCTGCGCATGGCCTTCACCTGGCCGACCAGGGTGGCGACCGTGTCGCGTGGGGTATCGCCCGCAATGCCGAGCGACTTGGCTTGCTCGGCGGATAATTGAATATTGCCCTGATCAACTGGGTGCTCTGGAGAAGGTGTGCTGCCACCCGGGACCCAGGTTTTCAGGATGATCAGTACCACGCCCAGCAGCGCAGCCGGTACCAGCCATTTGAGCAAGGCGTTAGCTTTCATCGTCAGCACCTCGCGCAACGGGCGGTAGCAGCACGGCTTGCTCGAGGCCGGCACCGCGGGTGACAAGGTAGGCGATCGTGGTGTCTTCAGCGCTGCCGACAGGCCCGAGGAAAGCATGCTGGAAGGCCGCGGCGAACAGCTTGGCCTGAAGTCGACGTGGATCGAGTTGCACCGTCTCTGAACCACGATTGCGCAATTTCACCGCCGTCACCCAGTAATCACCGAGTCGCCAGACGGCGATGGGTGTGCTGGACACGTTTTCGGTCGGCAGCAGGGTCGGCAGTTCGGTACGCAGCTTGAGCGGGACGCGGCGTACACCGGGCAGGGACTCCACGGTGCGCAGCGGCGCGTACAGGCTTTGCGCGGCGTAGCGCGTCAAAGCGACCGGGATCGGTGTGCGTTCTGGAACAGGGACGGTGCTAGATTCAGCCTCGGTAGCTTGCCCCTGAGCATTCTTGAGAATACGTACGGGCTCCAGCGGTTGATCGCCGGGAGTGGCCGCGATATCCAGGAGGATGATCTCGCCCGTCGTGACCGATTGCAGCTGCAGTCGGGTCATTGGATCGCTCCCGCATGACCACGCTGTGCACTCGATGAGGCAGGATGCCGACTCGACGGGCCTCGATCTTGAAGGTCACCCGCGCGTTGTCTTCGCTGTCCTCCCACTCATCTCGTATCGTGCGGCCCTCGACCAGCACACGCATACCTTTCTGGTACAGCGTGCTCCAGTGTTCAGCCTCGCGGTGCCAGAGCTCAACCGGCGCCCAATAGCCGCCTCGATCTTCGTAGCCGCCCTCGCGTGGCACGGGGTTGTCGAAGTACACATTCAGCCGTAGCAAACGCCGTGGCTCGTCATTGCCTGAGGCGAATTCCTGGAACTCTGGCGCACTGCCGATGTTGCCTTCGCCGACGAAAAAAGTACTCATCGTGATATCTCCGCTGCGGTTGTGAACTGGCGCAGCAGCCGTTCGGCACTGGCCATTTTGATCGCGCAGGTCGAGGCCTGGCGGTAAAGCGAATGCACCACGCTCATCTGCAGGTTCAGTGCAATACGGTTGCATTCGAAACGGTGCAACCCCTCGCGTACGGCCTGCGGTTGGGTCTTGTTGCGGACCTGGCGTTCCCAGACCGCAACCCCCATGCGGGCGAAGTCACGGGTTCGCCAACGCAAAAAGGTGCTGCCCGCGCTGGTGTTCTGCAGCACCAATCGAATATCCAGCAGTGAGTACGGGGGCTGTCCGGCTTGCTGCACAACAGCTTCCATCAGGTGACATAACTGCGCCTCGATTTCCCTCGCCACCTGCGCCAGGTGGTCCAACTCCCCCTTACCCTTAAAAGGTTTTAAAAGGCCTTTTAGGGAGGCAGCGTGTTCGAGCTGTCGATAGGCATCCGGTGTTAACGCTTCGAAGGGCATTGGTTGAGCCGGGATCATGAGATTCATGCTTCGTCCTCCGGCTCATCCACCGTCGCAGATGGCTCTCTCGCTTCCTCTGCCAATGCGTCCGCGTCATCCACTGCCACAGCACCACGACGAATGATCGGTGGCGCGAACTGGGAGCGGCGATGACCCTCAAGAATGTCCATGGGGGGCAAACCCATCTTCTCGATGGCCGCCAGAGCACGGGCATTGTTCGCTGCCATGTCATCACGGGTGACGCCAGAATGCCGATAGCGCTGCGCCTGGCCGAACAGGCTGCGCAGCAGATGGGCGCCGTCATCGATCCAGGCTTCCATGTCGACGCGGCCGATCAAGGCTGTGTGATGGGCCAATAGGGTACGACGCACCAGGGTGTCGTAGTCGGTCAGCAGGTAGACCGCCAGAAAACCCAGCTGGCTGCCGATGTACAACGGCAAGGTGACGGGGTGGATGTTGAGGTTGTCGCCCATGTCGATCTGTGTCGGCAGGTCCTGTCTGATCCGATCCAGCTGTTGGGTCAGTTCCAGCATCCCAGCCTTGGCCTGCATCAGTTTTTCTTCGAGTTGTACGATGGCCCAGTCGGCATAGGGATCGTCCTGAGCCGCGGTTTGTTTGATCAGGTTGGTGACACTGATGTAGCCGGCCATGCCCATGATCGAGTGAACGCCTTCGCGTGCGGTCCGCCCTTGCCAGATACGGGCGGCGTGGTGAGTGTGCAGGGTCAGGGTGATGCTGCTGCGCAATGAACCCAGGTTGAGTTGGTAATGATCGGCCACGGCGTTGTCCTCGCATTCGCTTGGACGGAAACGTTGCGGCAGATGAGGGTCAAGGACAGCCAAAAAACTGAATGCGGTCTGTTCGGTTTGGTTTAAGAGGGCTAATTATGGAGACGTCAGTAGATTTGATGCCACCGGCATCAAATCTACTGACGTCTACGTTCATCGAAAGAGATGTCCCGGCTTTTCCCTAAGAGTTTCATAGTTTGGTCCGATGTGTTCGTAGAGTGGAACACCATGGATTTGATGCCACTGGCATCAAATCTACTGAGGTCCACCGCGTTTGCCACGCAGTTGGCGCAGCTCATTCAGGCACGCTTGTGCGAGGGCAGACGCGGGTTCGCCCTGTTGTCGAGATGGCCGCGAGGGAGCGGGTGGAGGTGATTCTGCAATGGGTGAAGGTTCGGCCTGACCTGCCCAAGGACGAAAGTCACCTTTCAGTGCGCGCTGGATCAGGCCCATCAGATACGCCGCTGGCTTGCGGATTCCACCGGCCGCACAACGTGCTCCCGCTTCGTTGAGCACCGCCTGCCGATCCGCTGGTTTGAGTTTGTTCAGCGCCACGGCGACGGCCTGACGCTCGCTTGGGCTCAGGTGCAGCGCAGCGGGCCAGTGCAGGTTATCCACCGCTGCGGTCGCGCGCGGTACTGTACAAATACTTTCTTTTAATACAGTACAGGCGGCGTTCGGATTCCGAACGGTGTCTGAAACATTGACGTTCAGGCCCGGTTCGGAATCCGAACGAGGGCCTGCACGATTCCGAACGCGGTGATCTTCCTCCCGTTCGGAATCGTGGAAGGCATCAACGGCTGGCTGATCCAATCCTTGCTGCGTCCAGTGTTCGCCCCAGCTGTCGAGCCGCGTCGGTAACCGATCACGATCGATATTCGTGTCCTGGCGGACTTCCTCCACAACGTGCTGAGCGACAATACGCACCGCCTTCGTCGCATGACCGAGGGCATGCCCGACCAGCGCCAGGTAATCCTGATCCAGTTCCATGGCTTCGGCGGGGGTTAACGGCTCATCGTGCAGAACATACAGAAAACCTTGAAGACGTCCGCTGAGCTGATCGCGTCCGCGACTCACCAAACTGAGCCAGCGCGTCAACCTGAGCATCGTCAACACCCGAGCAATGGTTTCACGGGAGGCTGACGCACCGTAGGGCACGCTCGACAGGTAAGGCTGCAAATCCTCATAGCGCGGCGTGACCACGCCCTGGCCTTGCAGCATGAGTCGAAACACCTGCCAGGCATTGCGTTCCAACGGCGTCAACCGACTATCCAACAGCAGCCGACGTGGCACGACTTCGTGAGATTGGCCACTGAATAGAAAGCCAGCTTGCAGGGCCTGGTTGGAGGGTTGTTCAGTGGTAGGGCGTACGGGCCAGCGTTCACTCAGATGCTGGGTGCATTGCTGCAGGACACGCTGCCAACGACTGGAAGGGGCTGTGTTCATGTGCCGTTGCTGTACTGGTCGATTTGTTGCCAGACGATGGTCAAGCTGACTTGTTGCTCCTCCGCCAGCATCATCATGGCGTCGAGCTGGTCCTCGGTACTGTCCTGAGCGCGTAGTTGGCACCAACGCTGCCAGAGCGCATGCTCCTGCGCCTCGCTCAAATTCTGAGGGCGACCTTTTCGGGTTTCTATCTTGAGCAGACGTCGACGCAGGGCGGTTTCCGAATGCGCCAAGCCAAAGCATTGGTACATGATGGTGCTGCTGGCGCCGAGCTTGAGCGCGCGGTTGATCAAGCGCTCGTTCTGCTCGTCACGTTCGGCTTGCTCGATCAACCGATGCAGCACCGGCGAGTCAATCTTGATCTCAACCCAGGGGATGGTTGCATGGGCCAGGCGCGACAACGTAGTGGGCGGTAAGGATTGCAACAGGTAGATGTCGTCCTCACCCAGTCCGAGTGCCTTGCAGCGCTGCAGGTTACCCTGGCGCAGCTCATGCAGTATCTGGGTCAGCATGGCCTGGTTGAGCACATTGAAGGACAGGTTCATGGCAGCTCCTTCGGTGAGCTATCTTCAGGGGGAATCGTTAAGTCGATCAGACGCCGGGCCAGGCGGATCAGGCGATACAGTTTGATTAACAGCCTGTCGGGCAGCCGCTCCAGTCCCACGTCCACGGCGGGACGATTTGTGAGCGGGAGTTGATAGATCCCCAGCAACAATTGGCCGAACAGCGCTGACGGCAGTTGCTTACGATCTTCCCAGTTGACGTCGTCTTGAGCGCGCAGCAGGGCCATGAGCAGTAGGTGAACGCCGGTTGCGTGAGGCGCTGCAAGATCAACTCGCTCGATGTTCAGGGCGAAGCCCAAGCCAAGCGGCTGACCGATGATGCTCTCGGGGTATCCGGCATAGGCCGCCATTTCTCGCGCCAGTCCGGCAATGGCTAAACGCAGTTGTTCGGGTGTATCCAGCGTTGGTGTGATCGTCCAGAGGTCGTCGATTGGGCAGGTTTCGACTGGAGACGTCGCTTTGGTGGCTATCTCGCGATCGATTTGCTCACGAATCTGTTGAACGCGTGATCGAGGATTGACCGCTGGTGAAACATTTGTTTCGGGTTCTGCGAGCAGTTCTTCTGAAACTGACTCTATCCTGCTCTCGACCTGGGTTGATTGTGATTCAGTGTCGGAGGAGGGCGGTTCTGCCGCGGCTTCATGTTCGCTTGGCGAATAGATGTTCTCTGAGGGCCTGGTAGTGACAGCCCCAGGCGTGGATACGACCCGTTGGGTATCGCTCAGCTCCAGGGCCAGCATACGGTAGGACTGTCCGAGCAAGCGGCTCATGCGTTCGAGTAATTCATCCTGGATCTTCTCAAGATCAAAGGATTCAGGATCGCAATCGAAGTAACCCATGGATTCCAGCCAGAACTCTGCAAATGCAACTGTGGCAGTTGGATAACGGTTCCAGATTCGCTCAGCCTGACTACGTAGACCGATCAGACGCTCTATCTGAGGCTTACCCAACCCGGCATACAGAGTTTGTGGAATGGCG
Source organism: Pseudomonas fluorescens (assembly GCF_902497785.1). Classification (GTDB taxonomy): domain Bacteria; phylum Pseudomonadota; class Gammaproteobacteria; order Pseudomonadales; family Pseudomonadaceae; genus Aquipseudomonas; species Aquipseudomonas fluorescens_BO. The sequence goes on along the minus strand of NZ_CABVHK010000009.1, from coordinate 195,701 downwards.
GGTAATAAGTGTTCGAGGGTGTCCAGCATCCGGCTGATGTGCGACTGTGAAATCGGATAGCCCCCAGCGGCAAGACGTCGAGCCAGCTCCCGTTGTGAGAGCTGTGGGCCATCCGATTCAAGCATGGTTTTGAGTTTGGCTACCGCCAGAGCCCGTTCGATGAACGTGAGTTGGCCGTGCAGATCGCTTTCCGCCAAATGGCCGAGTAGGGCGTTGGTTTCATTGCTCCAAGGTCGGAACAGGCAGTGAATCCGAAAGAAACGCTCGTCGCGAGTTTCCTGCCACAGCTCGCCGAGAATCGCCAAGCGCGTATTACCGCCGTTGCGGATGATGAAATAGGTTTCTCCCGGGCGACGGGTAATCGGCGGTGGTTGATCCAGCCCGCGTTCACGGATCGAAGCCTTGATATCGTCATACAGCGGATTACGAATGAATCGAGGGTTGTGTTCGTAGGGCCGCAACTGCTCCAGAGTGACCAGCATAGGCGTGTCAGTAAGTGGATCGGATAGCCGCTCCAGTTCTGGACCTCGAGGGAAGTGGTCCTGGTGCAGCTTGTCGGTGATCTGCGCCTGACTGAGCTTCTTCATCGGAACAACCTCAGTTAACGCCGGTTACGCAAATGGTCACCGACCTCGAACTTGACGATCTTGGCAGTCCCCGAACCTTCGAAATGTCTGGAAAGCTCTGCGAGGAGCCAACCCATGGCCGAGCGTCCACCCTGCAGGCGAAAGACGACAGTGCAGTATTCATCGCCAGATGGGTGGTGTGGTCGAGTGAATGGTGGAGCGATGATGGGAAGTTGATCCAACATCAGAAGACTCCTTGCCAAACGCTGTTGGCTATAAGGTCGAGCAAACACAATGATTGGGCGAGAAGTGCCGGCATGGTGAATGGTGTCATTTAACCTCCGTGCACCTGCCCACCCTAGAAATCGCTTCGCGCCATTCCGGAAACAACTCGATGGCCAGCGCTTGCATGGTTTCCATCGCGGATGGCGAGCGTCGTTCCCGTGACTGGCGTGTCTCGACTCGGTGGACCGGTAGGCCAAGGGAGGCGGCGTTGAGGTACGCCACTCGCTCCGGAATTGCGGTGTCTAGAACCGAGATGTTGTTAGCCCCTGCGAAGGTCTCGCGCAGGCCACGGATGATCATCCGGGTGTCCACTCGAATGGCATTCACCTGGTTCAGGAGCAGTCGTAAGGGTGGGGGTGGAATGCCCAGGTGGCGGAAAGGTTCGAGTTCGCTGAGTAGCTTCAAGGTGCCACGCTGCAGTTCGCGGGCGGCGAGCATTTCCGGGGTGATGGGAGAGAGGGCAAGGTCGGAGGCCAGGATGGCCATCTCCAGCAGCACGCTACGCGCACCTTGGGTGTCGATCAAAAGCAGGTCGTAACGGGCGCGGAAGTTGTCGAGCAGATTGCGTAGGCGTAATCGCCCGTCAGGGGCGTGCAGCAGCAAGGTACTCAGTCGACCTTGATCGTCGTTGGAGACGATCAGATCGAGCCCTGCAATCACTGTCCTGGAAATAATCTGGGCAGGCATAGCTAGGTTGAGTGCGATGAACTCGTACGCACCGACATCAGCCTTCTGGCTCAAGGCGTAATAGCTGGAGAGGGTGGGTTGGCTATCCAGATCCAGTAGCAGGACGCGTAGGCCTGCGTCAGCCAGTAGGCCGCCGAGATTGGCGGCTACTGTGGTTTTGCCCACCCCGCCTTTGGTGGAAACCACCGATACCACACGCATGGCATCAGGCCTGTTTGCCTAAGCGTTCAACGACCCACTGCTCGATTTCTAGCGAGTCCCAACCGACTGCCCGCAATCCAATGCGTTTAGCCTGAGGGAATTTACCTTCCTTCATCAGGTTGTAGATGTGCGCGCGTTTGAAGCCGGTTTTTCGCTCCACCTCGTCACGTCGCATGATGTGGCGTTCTACCTGCAGTTGAGGTGCTTCAACGATGGGTAAGGATTGGCTGGACATGCTGGTCACTCCTGGCGCCGATTGGCGCGTGGTGGGAAGTGACCTGAATTGAATAGCAGAAGTGGGGGAGAGTCATTGCACTGCAATCAGAGGTATTGCAGTGCAATTGCTCCACTCAGATACCTTTTTTGAGTATGCGATTGGCTGCGGCGAACTTTGCATCCAGCGTGCGTTTGCTCAGGCCAGGATCGTCTTTGCGATGAGCTGAGATGGAATTGACGATGGAGGATTGACTATCAAATACTGAGTGCGGTTTACCTGATGGCGAGTGTCCTAAGATTAGTTCAAGCAACGCCCCTATGACTTTCAGGTAGCCGATTTCACTGCGGTCACTGAGTTTACTGTTGGACTTTAGTAACTGATGGATATTTTCTCTTTCCAACCCCATTGCCTCAAGCTCATCGAGTAGTTGTTGATAAGACGCTTCTATATTTTTTATCCGCAATTGCATTGCATCTCGGTCGGCTTGTAAGGCCAGATAGGTGCCAGGGCTGATAGCTCCTTGTTGGTTGAAGGACTGTTCGAAAAGAAAGCTTGGTCTTTGGTCAGGGTAGTAGCGCGCCATCCAAACTCTGAGGTCAGTATGGCGGATAGTTATCTGACTGCAATCGATGGGCGTGCCAATCGTGACCGACACGCCGAAGCAGCCATAGGCCAGGTCGCCATGGCGAATGGCATCTATAATTTTTTCGGTATTTGCCTGTAGGCACGGCCATTGGGGGAAGTATTTTGACAGGAGCGCAGGACTGTCCCAAGCCGATTCTAGTATTTGGGTTTCATGAGCCATGAGATTGCACCAGCGTATAGCTGCGTCAATGGGCCGATAAAAAATTTTTGCAAAAACGTTGTAGCTGTCGGGTTCATACATAGGAGCAGCCTCATATTCGAGGGAGCAGATCCGCTAACTACGTTTTTATGGCCTTTACTAGCTGGGCTTCCGTGCGGCAACTGTCCCTTGATTCGGTTTTATTTGTTGGTAAATCGATATCCTTTTTTTCGTGAGAGATCCGAGCATTAAGCACCTAATGCACTCTGGTTATCGAGTTCTTACGCTTGTTTCAATTGACGATTTAGACGCACAGCACCACGGTGCTTCTCCCAATAACCTATGCATCGCTAGACTTTGAAAGAGCTTATTCTGTGGTGCAGCAACTGACTTTGCTTATTCAGGAGTCGTGCTCCATCAGCCAGGTCATTGACATAGTGGGAGACTCCATCACTCAGTCGGTGAATGGTGATGATATTTTCGTTCACCGTTTCCGCGACAGTACTCTGCTCCTGAGCAGCCAAAGCAATGTGTTGGTTCATTTCATTGATGCCCTGAATGTTTTCGCTGATTCGCGTCAGGAACTCACCGACTTGCCGTGAGGTGCCCACCGCATCCTGCAGCGCATTCTGGCAACCCTCCATGGCTTCTCGTGCCTGATGCGCTGCGCCCTGTAACTGGGTGACAATATTTTCAATGACTTCGGTCGACTGGCGGGTTTTTAGCGCCAGGGCACGGACTTCGTCAGCGACCACGGCAAATCCTCGTCCTTGCTCACCGGCTCGTGCGGCTTCGATGGCGGCGTTCAGGGCGAGAAGGTTGGTCTGCTCGGCGATCCCGCGAATAGTGACCACCATCGCACCGATCCCCTCGCTGTCTCGCATCAAGTCACCCAGTTTCAGAGCGGTATGGGCTATCTGTGTCCCCAGGCGTTCGACCATTTGCTGGCTGGCGTCCATCATGGCGTTCCCTTCGCAGACATGGGCTGCCGACTCGCGTGTTTGTGCGCTAGTGCTCGAGGCGTGTCTGGCAACCTGGATGGCGGATCGAGCGAGTTGCTGCACGGAAGCGGCTACGGATTCGACCTGCTGAACCTGCTGGGCGGTAGCGTGCGAGGTGTGACCAGTTGTTATGTCCATTTCACCGGCATGCTGATCGAGAGCGCTAGAGACGAGCCCGACATCCGCAATCAGGTTCGATAGCCGTTCAAGCACTAGGTTGAAGTTGCCAGCCAACTCACCAATTTCATCAGGGCAACTGGCATCTAGGCGTTTACTCAAGTCAGCTTCACCTCGTGCTATCTGCGCCAGGCAAAGGCTGACCTCTTTGACTGGTCGCAGAATGTGACGCCGGGTCAATAGCCACACAGTCCCCAAGGTAGCGAGCAACAAAACTGCGGTGACTGCCAAGTTTTGCAGTAATACAGTTTTCAGGGTCGTTCTCAGCGCCTGGTTGTTGAACTCAATATCCAGCATAGCCAGCGCCTGACCATGATGCATTACCTGTGTGTTGAGCCGGAAGGAGACATTAGCCGCGTTTTTCTGACTGACAGAAGTTGAACGTTGCGTACGGGAATCGCGCACCGTTAGTCCATTAACATCGGGGGCGCGCAACAGTTCATTCAGCAAGTTTTCGATCTGAGCCTGATTACCACTCGCGAGCGGTTCGCTTAGGGATTGTGCCGCAAGCTCAAGTAACGTAGTGGCTTGCCTGAGTTGCTGTCTGCTCAACTCCCGAGACGTGAATTGATAGTTGAGCGTCGCGACAGCGAGTGAAACGCAAAGCATGACCAGTGTGAGCGTCATCATCATTTTGCCTGCGAGCGAATATTGCATCATGGATCTCGTTTTATTGGCGTGGTCTTTCAGCAGAAACGATGCAGGGTTAATTTCATCCTGATGCGACTCGCGGCATTGCGGAGTAGGCGAGATAATCGGCGAAACGCGGATCTGAAATTTGTGTAGAATTAAGCATTACTGAGGTAGCACAAGTCATAGGCGATCTCGGTGTGAACGACGGATATGTTCTCGGTAGCGCTAATCTTCAGTGCAGCCGGACAAACGCAAAAGACACACGAACGGCTATTGTGCTCGGTAGGAGTTACCTGCAGATTGCCGTTCAGCTCGTTGAGGCCCACCTTCCATTTGTCGACCCACTTCCATATCCAATATTTATTTCGACGAACGGTTAACTTGGAAGCCAACGCGTCCGTGGCGGGGAAGAGTTGAGCGCCACCTCGACGTATCGCTACATCGAGGATAATGCTCTTGACCTCAAAAGGTGTGCGCGTAACGTACCTGCACGACGTAGTCGTTGCGTGCGCGGTTCTCTACTTCGGTCTCACGATAAGTGTTGAACCAGACACCATCACCATCGCCTACTTTCCAGAACACCCCAGGGCCAATCCCAAGCACTTTTTCGCGAGAGTCGGCGAGGCGGTGACCATTGACCTCATCATCACTTATTTGTTTGAAGTAATACCCATTGAGGCCAACTGAGACGTTGGGTATCACTTCATAGGAGGCAGTAAAGTTAATCCATGCCGCTTTGCCTGCCTGGGTATCACGCACAGGCTGACCTTCGAACAGTTGCACTGAACTGCTGGCTGGGTCCTTGTTTTTAAAGTTTTGCAGATAGTGCAAGCGCCAGCTCACTTCCCAGCGGGGTGCGGGCATCCAGGTCGCCGCCCAGTAAGGATTGATCGAGTAGAAGTTAGATCCTTGGTTGAGGTCCTTGTGTTCATCGTATTTACCGACGGGTAACAACACATCCAGTGCCAGGCGCTGGACGAAAATAGGTCGTCCATGCTCATCGACAATAGGATCGAACTGCACCAGCGGGCCGGTGGTGACGTCGCCAACTCCAGTGGCGTTGTCCTTGAGTTGTGGACCGTTGCTACCAAAGTCACCGTCGAGTGAAACGATCGGCACAATGATGTTCCAGCCCAGGTGTGCGCCCGCGCCAATAGTGTTGGGCGAGTAATAGCTGAGTTGGTTGATCAGGCTGGTGACATTGATCTTCGGGTTATCAAAGTCTTTGATTTCCTTACCCGAGTTATTTCGAATCGAACTGGCGCTGGTGTACTTCAAGTATTGCTGGAACGAAAAGCCGGGCAGGCCGGCAAATCCATCGTAAAAACTGGTGCCTCCCAGATTGATCCCGTTCGGCTCCCCAACGCTAGGCGGTGGAGGGCCGTTGGCGGCTACAGTTTCTAGGGACGAGAGAGTGGCGAGGACTAGCAAGGCTGGACAAATTTTTTTTATTGTGTTCATCGTTGTTGGCTCTATTGTTATTTTTTTTGGCGCTATTTGGTAATTCCCAGAGTGCTTTTGCATCAAGCAATCTGGTACCAATGTGCTTTTGGCACATTATTTTTTTGCTTGCGTGGTACCTGGGCTCGCGGCATCAGACGCTGAGGGCTTTGCTCTGAATCGATGGAAAGGGCAACCCGCGACTTTCGCCTGCTCGCTCTGCTGATCTGGTGTTTTAGATGCACCCGCAGCGCGCTTGGCGGCATGCGCCACTTGCCGGCGTTCCGTGAAGGTGTCCTTCGGATCAGGGATCACCTTTTCCCCCATCCACAGAAAACCGGCAGTAAACAAACGCAATGCTTTCCTGGCCAACGGTGAGGGTCGTTTGAGTTCGTAGGCGCGGATCAGATGATCGGGATAAAGACTGATCACCCAGGCAAATACCAGAGAGTGTGAGAACTTTGGAAAATAACGATCGGCGAACTGTTGGATTATTGCTCGCGCCGCCGGTGGGCCCATGTCGTGTTTGGGAACATCCTCACTTTCCCAGCGATCCATGAAGGCCATGATTCCATCAAAGGAATCAGGGAAGCCTGTAATCGCTTCGCCCGTCCCGGCGTTGCGAAAAATGGTTGACATCTGGTGCCAGTATTTAACAGCGGCGAGCTTCTCTTTTTCGCTCATGCCCGCCATACCTACGCGTTGCATCAGGCGATGCATGCCGGCTGCTTCATAGCAAAGCGTGTAGACGTAGGTGTCGTTGCGGCTGAAGCTCTCGCCAAATCGCTGAGCGTAGTGGGAGTGTATTTTGTTTATCGACTCAACGTTTTCGCGGGTCTTGTCGTGGTGTGAACCGTAATGCCACCAAACCTGCATCTTCCAGGATGTGTCATCGGAGCGTCTGAATGAGTTTTTTAGAATTTTCCCGTCACCGTTGTCAATGAGAGGCAACGCGTCCAGTTCCCTTACGAAGAAGTGAGGGAAAGTGACGGCGTACACAAGATTCATGATGAAGTCGGTTGGCCGATAAGCCGCAGAGAGTTTCCAGATCTCGTCATAGTCGGTAGCAGGGTCGAGCTGATCAATACGCGCGGCGATCCATTTGCGGGTCATCGGGTTTTCCTCTTATTTTTGTTGTCATCTCACTGGGCGCATGGTCATTGCGCTTCCTGCGGATGGCTTACAAGTTAGAAGAAGTACCGAGCGCAGTCATTAGGCCGGAAAACCAAAATAATGATTGGTTTTGGTATTGCAGTACGGCGGCCCTCGAGCGCTTGAAACGTGCGTTGATGGTCTATCGACTGGGATACATCAATCTCACTGTTTACCTGTTTCTATTCCCTTTCATGCTTGAGGACACGGCCCTCGTACTGGGTGATCAGGTGCAAGGCGCAGCGTATTTCGAGCTCTCGTTGCTTGATAGGACAACCCAGCAGTAGTTCTATCTGTTGCAGTCGATACACTAGCGTGTTGCGGTGAATACCTAGCGCTTCAGCACCGTGGAGCAAGCTGTTGCCTGACTGCAAGTAAGCGCTGAGTGTTTGGCGGTAGCCGCCGGCTTTCTCTGATTTGTTTGCCAGAGGTCCGAGCACGGAGTCGACATACCACGCGGCCTTTTCAAGATCCTGACCGACCAGGATCGTCAGGACATGGTCAGCCCAGCGCATGACGCCTTTGATTGGGGAAAGGATTGCAACGCTACTGACATCTCTGGCTTGAAGATGAGTACGCCTGAACCCAGCAGGGCCCTTCGCTGGTTCACCCAGTGCACATTGAGTTCCACTTAATTGCCCCAGTGTTTCTTCAAGTCGTTTCAGTTGGGTCGGAGTAGGGGCGCGCGGTGTACTGACCCAAGCCCATGTCAAATGCTGAGTGAAGGAAACTACCAGCGGTGTATCGCCGATGATTGCATCTTGTAAATTGCGTTGTAACTCACCCAAGTCTGAGCTGAGCTTGGTGTTGAGATCAGAAATAATGATACCGACATGGAAATGCTCAAGATCCAGGCCATGATCTTTTTTGATTTGCTTTAGCTCGAATGGTTGAAGCGCGCCCGCATTGCCGATCAACTTTTCCACAAGGGCGCGGCGTCTCGCGATTTGACTTTCCATCAGCACCTGACGCTCGTCCAGGTAGCACAGCACAAAGTGCTCGATGATTTCATCCACCACGCATGCACCGTTGGTGACTAACCGTTGAACCGTTGAGGGTGCAAAAGTCCTGGACGCCGACGCGGTGAAAAAATGATTGACCCAGATAGTCTGGTTGGCTCGCATGTTTTTGACGATGCTGCTGAACGGTACTTCGCGACGTGCAGCTTGTCGCGCCATTGAAGGGATCAATTTCAGCGTAAAGTGCTCACTGTTTCTCGATAACGAACTCATGAATATATCGAGGATGAGCGTTTCAAGGTTGAGGCGTATCTCTGGCGTCGGCAAGTCAGGCACCGTTTGAAATTCGTCCTGCAAGCGCTTGAGGGAACTGGCGGCCTCCTCAAGCGCCCAGGCCACCGCACCTTCACCCATCTTCAACACAGCATTGGTCAGATGATGCTGACCAATCACCGCCTTGGAAAAAGCGTCCTCGACCGAGCCTTTTGGCTGCAGGTGAGAATAGAGATCAGTAGTCAAACGGTACTCCCTGTGAGTCGTAATGATTATTTATGTACGCATCACGCAGCCGCCCGTGGGGATCCAGCGCACTGTGATTGCAGTATAGCGTCGCGGTGATACTGCAATACCAAAAACGCCGTCGAGCTTGGATGGACAGACCGGAGACTGGCCCGGGGCGAGGCCCTATCGTAAGTGGTGGTGTTTTTAAATCGAGAGCACCCAGACGTTGCGCCATGAGCGCTTCTGTCTGACGACTGAAGGCCGCTGATCAGAGGCCTCTATTTTCGTATTCACTATGTGCACTCAAGCGAAGAGAGGATCTACATGTCTGCCCCTAAAAAGTGGATTCAAGCCAAAATCCAAAGCCTCGACCCAAGCAAGGATTACATTGAAATCTGGCGTTTATCGAACAGCTACGGGCTGAACGACTTCATGCAGAACTTCATCTACGCGTTGACCTTCCCTAATTTTGTCGTCACCGATTGGGGCTCCAGAGCGGTCTGGCGTGAAGACGGTGGCAAAGTCGTTTCACGGTCCACCTCGCGTGTAGAGCAGACCGGCAGCGCCAATGCGCTGTGGTGGTTCTACGGTCCTGAAGACAGCCGCACCATCAAGTCGGTTGAAGGTATTAATAATCTTCATGCGCATTGGGCCAAGCAGTATCCCGGTGCCTTTTCTTATAATGACGATTACGTGTACGTCTGTGCATTCACCGCCATCACAATGCACCGTCTGAAGTTGAAGATGGGCGCCCCGGGCCTCTCCGAGAACGAGAAGATTGCCGCGCACTTGTTCTGGCGTGACATGTGCAAACTCTTCCGTGCTGAAAACGATCAGCCGATCACTGGTTACCCGGATAGTTTCGACGCGCTCGTGGAATTTTGCGAAGCCTTCGAAAATGCTCCAAAACCCAAGCTTGAACGTGGCAATCTCATTATCACGGCGATTCATGAGCAGTTTGTCTTCCGCTTCTTCCCCAAGGAGTTGCATTGGTTTGGCCATCAGTTACTGCGCGCCATGTCATTGACCACCACGCTCGACACCATGCAGGTCGACCGCCCTGACCCCGCCGCGGCCCAGCTTTTGCCGCAACTGGCCGGCTACATGATGGGCATGATGGAAATGAATGCCGACGATCCGACTGAAGCCTATATCGAAGAGCGGATGAACATGTCCAGTGAAGATAAAGCCGAAGTGCGAAAGGGCATCCAGGCGCTGGACAAGCAATTCCCCGAGCATTACGTCGAAACGTACAAGAATGATCCTAAATTTGTCGGTTGCCCTTTTCATGCCGCTTTGGGCGATGGCGTTACACCGCAAAATGCAGCCGACAAACAAAGCATCAAGTCCATAGAGGCTCAGGTAGCGGCTTTGGGCGGCGACGAGTAACGCCAACTCACCTTGTTGCCCTGCATGACAATCAGCCCCGACAGGGGCTGACTGCGTGGTGCATTAAAAAGGGTAGTGGTGACCACCTGGCTGCCAGGTCACCCAGTGTGCGCGAGTGAATTCATCGACGGCATAATGACCGTTGAAACGCCCGAGCCCGGAGTTCTTTTCACCTCCGAAGGGCGCGTTTGGCTGGTCATCGACGGTGATGTCGTTGATGTGCGTCATGCCGGCGACGATGCCACGAGCGAACTGCAACCCGCGCGCCATGTCTTGGGTGAATACCGCACTGGACAACCCATACTCGCTGGCATTCGCAAGTCGCAGGGCGTGCGCTTCATCGTCGGCTATGAGCATTGGTAACAGTGGGCCAAATGTTTCATCTACCGCCAGGGCGTCATCGGCTTTTACGTTGCCGAAAACATGCGGTGGGAGCAACAGACCGTTGGCTGAAGCGCCGAACAGTTTAGTCAGGCCAGCGCTGTGTGCCTGATCAATCTTGCGTAACAGGCCATTCAATTGCGATTGATTGACGACAGGCCCAATCACGGTGTCCGCATCATTAGGGTTACCCACTTTCAGCTTGCTGACCCTCTCCACCACAAGTTCTGCAAACGCCGGGTATAAGGTGCGATCAACAATCACTCGGTTGACGCTCATGCATATCTGCCCTTGATGCAGGAAACGGCCGACCACGGCTGCGTGAGCTGCCACTTCAACGTCGGCATCATTCAGCACCACCAGTGGCGCGTTACCACCGAGTTCAAGAGCAACGCGTTTGATGTGCTTGCCACCCGTGGCGATGCGCCCGACATTGCGCCCCACGTCCGTAGAACCGGTGAACGAGATCAGCCTGGGTACTCGATGTTCCACGAAGGCGTCACCGATTTCCGATCCGGCGCCCACAACAACGTTGATGGTGCCCGCAGGGAAGCCCGCCGCCTCCAGTAGGTAGGCGATCAACAATCCGCCGCTGACAGCGGTATCACTCGCAGGTTTCAGCACTACGGTATTACCTAATGCCAAGGCCGGAATAACGGAGCGCATGCTTAGATAAAGCGGAAAATTCCATGGGCTGATCACCCCCACAACGCCAAGTGGATCACGGAACACAAAGCTCTGTTCGCCGGGCTTGTAGCTGGTCAAGATCCGACCCTCTACTTGCATCGGCATGCTCGCGCATTCTCGGACCAGGTTCAGCGTGCTTTGCCACTCGATGCCAGCCTTGATTCGAGTGCTGCCCGACTCTTTGATGAGCCAGTCGATAATTTCTTCACTGCGCTGCGCAACGATAACGGCAAGCTTTTCAAGCAACATAACCCGTTGGCCGGCGTGTAGCGCAGCCCACTCCAGCTGTGCCTTTTCGGCGGCCAGATAGGCTTCATCCAGATCGGCGACCGAGGCGAGCGGCATGTCCAACAGCAACTCGTTGTTGAAGGGGTTGCGGTTGTCCAGGCGTTTGGTTGAGCGACCTGGCTGCCAGCGGCCGTTAATGTATTGATGACCTTGAATGGCAAATGGAGCGGGTGCGTTCTGGTTGTTCATTTAGGCGACTCGATCAATTTAATGGATTGACTTCCCTGCAAAATCAGGTGCGCATCCAGGCGCGGCCCCAGGAGTTAAGAGTGTGCTCACTCTGCGGCCATACGCCGGCTTCACGGTCTGCTGGCGCCAGTTCAAGTTCGGCCGAGAATTCCAGTCGGTTCCGATCGGCATCGACCACCATGAAAAACAGATTGTTGCCCGGACCATGACGGCCAGGGCCGAAGAAAATGCTGATGCGCTCCTTGGCAAACCGGTCGCCCCAATCACGAATGTCATTCCACTCATTGGTTTCGTAACAATGGTGGTCCCATTCATTCTTCGACCCACGGAAAAAGGCGAGGGAGTGATGCTCGTCGTCGGAGCGCAGGAAACACACCATGAGCTGGCCGGTTTCCTGGTCGACCACGTTGTCGGAAATGGTGAAGCCAACGGTGTTGACGTAAAAGTCGATAATCGTCTCAAGCTCGGTGGTTTGGAACACAACGTGCTGCAACCTCGACGGCATGCCTTGCAGTTCAGCACTTGTATCGGGAAGTACTACGCCGAATATTGTCTGGCGACCCTGTGGATCCCGAATGGCAAACGCGCCTGGCTCAAGTAAAGGCGAGGTCACCGGATCCATCTGGCATTCACGCTCAATCAGGTTCTGACGCAGCGCTTCCAGTTTGGCGTTGGAGTGGAGGTTGAAGGCAGCGGCCAGCAGGCCGCTATGGTCGGCTGGCGAAATGATTGCCGCTCGTTTCGGCCCCCGCATCACCTGGCTGCCATCTGCTTGTGGCGATGCGCGCATGTCCATCATTCGCGTATAAAAATCTACCTGGCGTTGAGGTTCTTTGCTTGCCAGGTGCAGGTAGCACAGTTGAGCAGGGGTCGAAGTCTGGAGGGTCGTCATGGAAAACTCCGCGATCAAAGAGTAACTGGGGAATGGGCGGTATTGGCAGCCGCGACGGCGACTGTCGTAGCCTGTGCAATGCCCAACAAGGACTGAAGAGCCAGAGCTGTTTCTGACTCCTGAGCCTGGTCAAATATGGCGGCGACATAGCGGTCGGGACGTAGCAGCAGGAAGGTGCTGGCCTCGGCAAACAGTGCGCTTAACTCACCGTTGCGATCATGTACGATCGTGAGTCCCGCCAAAGGGGGCGGAAGCGGAGCGTCTTGTGGAATGATCACGATGCGCTTGGCATCCAGGTGGGTCCAGAGCGGGTGCTGCAGTTGATCCATGCGTTGGCTGCGCAGATCGCCATATTGAATCAAGGCAAAGCCCGGGCCGATGTGCTCATCCAACAGTTGCGCGCAGCCGTGAGAGTCGAAAAGAGTCGGCTGCGGCAGCATGGTCCCGGCGCGCAGGTTGCCGGCCTTACCTTGGGATAACACCAGGCCCTGGGTAAAACGAGGCTTTGGTTTAAACTTCATTTGCAGAAAGTAATCGCGCAGAGGCGGGATCAGCCCGATCACGCGGAAGGTGCTGGTAATGAGTTTGGCGCGCAAGGCTGAAGCCGGCGCCATGACCACCCCGAGATTCAGCGCCAGCTTGATCAGCGCCCAGGCATGATCGCGGCGTTCGCTTTCATAGGTCTCGAGGGCGCTTTTCGCCATTTGTCCCCGGAGTACCGCCACAAGTTTCCAGGCGATGTTATGCGCATCACGCACACCACTGTTCATGCCTTGGCCCGCATAGGGTGGGGTCAGGTGCGCAGCGTCACCGGCGAGAAAAACACGACCTTCCTGCCAGCGAGAGGCAACCCTGGCGTGGAAGGTGTAGACCACTTTGCGCACCAGCGAATAAGCTTTTTCACCCCGGAACGGCCGCAGCAAGTTGCCAAGGCTAGCGTCGCTGAGCATTTGCTCATCAGTCTCGTCGTCTTTGAGCATGAACTCGAAGCGACGTGTCTGATGAGGGCCGGGCACTTCTACGACAGGTCGCTGCGCGTCGCAATACACACGAGTCTGCCAGAACGGGTCATCGTCCTGATCCAGATCCACGACCAACCATCGGGACTTGAAGCTGGAACCCACCATATCGATACCCAGTTGTTTTCGAACCGGGCTTCTGCCGCCATCACAGGCAACCATGTACTGGGCGTGCACCTCAACCGTGTCACCGGCCGCATTTTGTATTCGAGCGAGAACGCCTGAGGCGTTCTGTGTGAAGTTGATCAGTTCATGGCAGAAAAGCGGAGTCAGGCTAGGGAAACGCTCCATACCTTGCATCAGCGTGCGTTCGAACAGGGGTTGCCTGAACGCATTGCGTTTGGGGTAGCCGTATTGCTTGCCGACAGGTTCGACCTTGCCAAAGCAACGTCCCCCTGGCTTGTCGAAGTAGTGAACGCCGTAGCCTTTGACGACGTCAGCCAACACGGCTTCATCCAGCCCGGCTGCCTGCATGGTTCGCAGCGACTCATCGTCGATCGAAACGGCACGCGGTTCAGTCACGGTGCCGGCTTTACGATCAAGAATGGTCGTACGCACGCCGGCCTGTCCGAGGAGGTTGGCCAACGTGAGTCCTGTCGGGCCGGCACCGATAATCAGTACGTCAGTATTCACGGGTGTAAGGGTTGTCATTTTTATTCCCTCGGTGACCGCCGGGCTGGTCAGTCCAGTACTTCTGGTCTGTGCGCCAGCGCGGTCATGAGTTGTGAAAGATTGTCGGCAAGGGCGAGGATTTGCTGGCCTTGCACTTCATCCTGTTCGCTATCGCGTTGCGAGGTCGGGCGCACGCAGCTGATGCTGCCCACCACTTTGCCGTCGCCATCGAATATGGGGGCCGCGAGGCCAAAGACGTCAGCATCGACTTCGCTGGTGCTCAGCACATATCCCTGGCGGCGCAAGCGTTGGAGCGAGCGCCGGAACACCTCCCAAGTCTTGCCAAGGTTGCTGGACTCGATGTCACTCGGGTTTTCCAGAAACAGTTGGCTTTGATGCCGTGAGCCCATGTTGGCGAGGATCGCTTTAGAGGTCGCTCCCATGAACAAAGGTCTTGGCGATCCTCGCGAGTAGCTCACTTGGTTGGAAAGGTTGCCGGTTTGATGGATACAGACCACTTGATCCTTGAACAGCCGACACACCAACCAGGCTTGCTCGGCACCCCATTGCGGAAAGGTCGACTCCAGGGAGTGCGCCGCGCGTACCAACGGATCACTGACGCGCAGTTGGCGATCCCAGGTGATGATTCTCGCGCCCAGCGCATAGCGACCGGCCTCCACCTGAAACAGCAAATTGGCCTCGGCCAGTTCGCGTACATAACGGTAGGCAGTGGAGCGTGTGAACCCCAGCGCATTTCCCATCCCGTCGACCGTCCAGATGGGATGGTGCTCGGTGAACAGGTCGAGAATTCGCAGCATCCGCTCCAGGCTGGAGCCTTTGCTGTCTGCCAGGTGCTCGGTGGTGTCTTCGGAATCAAACGGTTTTTGCATGTCAGCTCTCGTCTACAATACTGTTGCGCAGGATACCAATGCGCTCGATTTCGATTTCGACGATATCGCCCGGCTTCATCCAGACTGGTGGCTCGCGGAATGCACCAACGCCGCCGGTGGTGCCGCTGACGATTACGTCTCCAGGGGCCAGTTCAGTGAACGCGGTGCAGTACTCGATCAACTTGCGCACATCGAAAATCATGTCGCTGGTGCGCGTGTGTTGCATCACTTCGCCGTTCAAACGAGTCGTCAGTTCCAGGTCCTGCGGGTCGACGATTTCATCGCTGGTGACCATCCATGGGCCGAATCCACCGGTGGCCGGGAAGTTCTTCCCTGGAACAAACTGGATCGTGTGCTTCTGCCAGTCACGTACGCTGCCGTCGTTGTAGCAGGCATAGCCGGCGACGTAGTCCAAGGCGTCCTCCGGTTTGACGTGGCGAGCGGTCTTGCCGATCACCACGGCCAGTTCACCTTCGAAGTCAAGCTTGTGGGACACGGTTGGGCGAACGATGGGCTGCAGGTGTGCGGTCTGGCTGTCGGCAAAGCGGGTGAAAATCATCGGGTAGGTCGGCATGTCCCGACCAGTCTCGCGCACATGCGTGGCGTAGTTGATCCCGATGCAGAGCACTTTGCCTGGGTTGGCAATGACCGGCAAAAAGGTGATTTCACTCAATGCCAGGCGAGGCAGGTCTTTCAGCGCATCAGCCCCCAGTTCGCTCAGTCGATTGCGCGCGATGGCTTCTTTGAGGTCCGCACCCAGGTGAGACTTGAGTGATTCCAGGTCAATGACGTGGTCACCTTTAACAATGCCGTACGTGGAACGGTTTTGGTAAACGAAGCTTGCGATTTTCATGGGTATGCCTCTGGTTGCATCAATGATGTGTAACAGACTGTGAGGGTGTGGGTTGTTGTTTGCTCGCGGGGTCAAGTCGTAGCAAGGTAATCGCCGTCAGCGCGATGATTCCCGGAACCAACGCTGCGCTGAGGATCTCTGTCAAAACCCAGCCGGCTGCCAACATCAAGCCGCCGCAAACGGGCCCTGTAATGGAACCCACTCGCCCGACGCCAAGTGCCCAGCCGATGCCTGTGGAGCGTATTTCCTGTGGGTACAACTCGGCGGCCAAAGCGTTAAGACCTGCCTGCGCGCCTTGCACCAAAATGCCCAGCAACAACATTGCGGGGAAAAGCGAATAAATAGAAACAGGCAATTGGCTGAGCGCCAGCACGATTGTCAGGTAGCCCATGAATTCGATGGTCAATACGTTGACCGACCCCCAGCGGTTCATCAGCCAGCCTTGTACGACCGAGCCGATCACACCTCCCAGGCTGAAGAGAATGATGGCGCGAATGCCCATGCTCAGCGGTGCATGGGCTGCCACTAACAGCGTCGGGATCCAGCTCATAATGAAGTACAAAATCAGCAAGTTCATGGCATACGGCAGCCAAAGCAGCAGGGTGCGGCGCCACATGCCGGCTGTGAAAAGACGACTCAGGGAGGTAGAGGAGGTTGCCTGTTGGCGTAGTTGGCCAAGACTGGCGGGCAGTTCTGCGAGGTTGGGTGCGAGCCGTTTAATGATAGCGCTGAGGGCAGCACGACTGCCGGGTTGGCGACTGAGGAACTCAACCGACTCTGGAAGCCGCCACACCACAACGCCGGCGACCAGCAACGGCAGCGCGCCACCGATCAGGAAAAGGTTTTCCCACCCCCAGGTAGCGAGCAGTTGGTCGACCGTCAAGCCAGCCAGCATGGCGCCCAGTGGCATGCCACAGAACAGCAGCGTCACGGCACTGCGCGAGTAACGTCGCGGGCTGTATTCAGAGATCAGCGCCACCAGGTTGGGAATTGCCCCGCCGAGGCCTATGCCGGTCAGAAAGCGCACGACGAGCAACTGCGAGACGTTGTTAACAAAAGCGGTCAGTAACGCGAATGTGCCGAACAGCAGGATCGACAACACCAGAATTCTCTTGCGCCCCAAGCGATCCGCCATAGGGGCCAGTAGCAGTGCGCCGAGCATCAAACCAAATAAACCCGCCGCGAACACCGGTGCCAAGGCTTGGGGCGTTACGTTCAAGGTTGATGCCATGGCAGTCACCAGAAAACCGACGATCTGGGTGTCGAATCCGTCTAGCACTGCGACCAGTACGCAGAGGGCGAGCCCCTCCCATTGCAACCGGCTGACAGGGAGGGCGTCAACGACGTCGCAGAGGATATTGCTGGGTGTAGGCGTATGCATGAACTGGCCTCTTATTGTTTTTATTGTCTGGGCAGGCAGGTGCCCTTGACTGAGGCTAAATCTATTACGAAGCAAAAATCCTGTAAAGATAAAATAAACCAAAATCCTAAATAGCAGGAAATATGATATTTTGGTTTCTCGTCGGCATGCACCATGGCAATGAGAGCCGCGTGCGGCTGCGTTTCCCTTATCAGGCTGCGGATGTCAGTTCATCAAATGAATAAGTGGATCACTCAATCATTCGGTCGCTTGATAGGCCGTTTTGGCATGCAGCCCGAGCTTCAGTGGCCTTCTCGGTCAGCACTGATTTTCAGTCTGCACACAACCACGGCAGCTCTCTTGGCGCTGGTCATCGCTCAAATGCTGGACCTGCACCATCCTTGGTGGGCTGCGATGACAGTCTGGCTGGTGGCGCAACCTACGCGAGGCCTCTTGATCGAACGCATCGGCGCGCGGCTGATCGGTACGGTGGTGGGAGCCATGGCAGGCGGACTTTTGCTGACGGTGTTCTTTGATCAGCAGCACTGGCTAATGCTCGTACTGGCAGCCTGGATCGCAGCGTGCGCCGGGTATGGAAACCTGTTTCGACATTTTCGAAATTACGGTTTTGTGCTGGCAGGCTACACCGCAGCGATCGTCGCGCTGTTTGGTATTCAAGACCCCGTGCTCGATGTGGACCTAGCCCTTGGCAGAATCTATTGCACCGTCATCGGCGTGTTGGCTTCAGCTTGTTTTTCATGGACGTTTACAGGCAAGTCCGCGTCCCTGGAATCCGTGTACAACCGACTCGATGCGCTGATTGTGGCCAGCGTTCACTACAGCCTCAAAAGGTTGCAGGCAGGCACTGCACACGATGCCAAAAGTTTTAGTGCGCTGTTGCAGGAACTAGCGGCGCTTGATCTGTGCCTGGATGAAATTGCTACAGGTTCTCGAACAATGCGTTTACGGGTCTTTCGCACTCGCGACACGCTGGGCGCGCTTGTCGATTTGCTCGTAAGTAGCCATTTCGATGTTGGCGAAAAACTCCGATTTCCCTCTGACCTGTTGGTAGCAACTCATCCTGAATCGGCAGCTGCAATGGTGCTCGCGGTGATCAATGAGGTCCACAAAAACACTGAAAACCTTGCCGCAGGCACGCTGTTCGTTGAAAAATTACAACGCGTCTTTGCAGCGTTGAATGCTTGTGAAACGCCAGGCAGGGAAGCGTTGCAATCAACTCAACAGCGCGACTGGCACGCAACATGCCTCGCGGGCTCCAGACCCTTGATTGCGATGTCCATCGCCACCGCAATGTGGTGGGGCCTGGGTTGGTCAGACGGTCCAATGATGGTCATGACGGCCGTGTTGTTCGCCTCGCTGTTCTCCAGCCATAGCCACGCCAGTGCGGCGTTAAAAGACGTACTTGTTGGCTCGACCGCTGGAGCCGTTCTTGGCGTGACCTGCCGTTTTTGGCTGTTACCTGAAGTGGGAACGGTGTGGGAGCTGGCCTTGGTTATCGCACCGTTTTTGATGATCGGAGCGTTGCTCATGGCTCGGCCCGGTACAGCAAAACTGGCCATCGACCTGAACATGACCTTTTTGTTAATCGCTCAACCTGGATTGCAGGTAGACACCTCCCTTGAACATACCCTGTTGCAGATGTTGGCAATTCTGGGCGGGGTGTTCACTGCCGTGCTGACCTACCGATGGTTGGTTCCTTCATCGCCAGGCTCCCAGCGCAAGCGCCTGTGCAAGCGCATTGCGCGGCTCGCACTGAAGATCTCGGATACACCTGCCCCACCTGCTCAGGCACGAATTTATGATCAAGTCAGGGGTCTTCTGACAAGTCTGATCAGCCTCGAAAAAAAGGCCTCTCCACTGCTCATTGCTGCGTTCGAATGCGCAGCGATTGCTCAGCTTTTCGCTCACCACCGAACTGATGAACATCACACCCTTGCACTGCACCAGCAATTGGAAAACCTCGCGACTTCCAGGCTGGCAAGCAAGAAGAATACTGGCGCTGACCTACTTTGAATCAACCGGAGAACACCCATGTCTGACCGCCCAACACCGTGGCAAAACTTTACTGGCCAATACATCGCCGGGGCCTGGCGTTCCGGAAGTACGCGCAAGGTCCTGGAGAACCGCAACCCTTATGACAACGCCCTGCTGACCGAGCTTTCGCTGGGTGATGTTAGCGACCTCGACGACGCCTACCAGGCGGCAGCAACCGCGCAGAAAGCATGGGCGCAGACGTTACCTAATGAGCGCTCAGCCTTGTTCATGCGCGCCGTTAGCGTACTGGAAGCCAGGCACGAAGAAATTGTCGACTGATTGATTCGTGAGTCAGGCAGCACGCGTACCAAAGCCGAAATCGAGTGGTCAGCGGTACGTTCGACCATGATCACGGCCGCGGCCATGCCTTCGAGAGTCGTCGGCCGCATTCTGCCAATCGACACCCCCGACAAAGAAAGCCGCGTTTACCGTAAACCATTGGGTGTGGTCGGGGTTATCAGTCCCTGGAACTGGCCGATGCACCTTTCCAATCGGTCTATCGCACCGGCGCTGGCACTCGGTAACGCCGTCGTCGTGAAGCCTGCCGACGATACGCCGGTGACCGGTGGTTTGTTGTTGGCGAAAATTTACGAAGAGGCCGGTTTTCCGCCGGGAGTTTTGAACGTGGTCGTGGGAGACGTGGCTGATTTGGGTGATGCCTTTACCCTGCACCCGATTCCAAAATTCATCTTCTTCACGGGATCGACTCGGGTCGGGCGGCACATTGGGCGCGTTGGCAGTCACAGGCCCGACGCTCAAGCGAGTCGGGTTGGAGTTGGGTGGGAATGCTCCGTGTGTGGTGCTTGATGACGCGGACCTCGATCTGGCGGTGCACGCCGCCGTTGTGGGGCGCTTCCTGCACCAAGGTCAAATCTGCATGAGCAGTAACCGGATTATCGTCGACGCCTCGTTGCAAAAGGATTTCGTCGAAGCGTTTGTCGAGCGCGTTCGCCAGTTGAAAGTCGGCGATCCTGACCTTGCAGATACAGTCATTGGCCCGCTGATCAACCGTCGCCAGTTGGAGGGCGCAGTGGCCCGGATCGAGGCGGCGAAAGCCGAAAGCATCGAGTTGTTGCTCGGTGGCGCTGCACACGGGTAGGTACTGCCGCCTCATGTGTTCGTCAATGTCGATAACATGAGTGACTTGGCCCAGGCTGAGCAATTTTGTCCTGTAGCGCCGATCATCACTGCGCGTGACGAGGCACATGCGCTGGAGCCGGCATGACTCACATCAACGACATCTCGGTCAATGATGATCCGAACAACATGTTTGGCGGCGAGAAAAACAGTGGTATCGGGCGATTCAACAGCGATTGGATCATCGCGGAGCTGACCAGCGATCACTGGAACTCGGTGCAACACAAACGTCGCGCTTATCCGTTTTAAGGTCAGGGTTTTAGTGGACTGATCGTATGGCATGAATGCCCCTTGAAAGGGGCGTTCCTTCATACAAAGACTGCCCTGCAGCGATACGTTATTTGCAGGGCAGTCAGTTGTGCGTTGCTGTTGCCAGAACGCTCGGCTAGACCTCTACCGGTGGGTTATGGGATCCAGTTCCCATGAAAACCCAGCGGTATATGATGATCCAGCTTTACCCGTGCCAATGGTGCGCCCGTGAAGTCGCTCGCGTCGTGGATCACCAGTTCGCTTTTGTTTGTCTGGGGATCCCACCAGACGACCAGCAACCAACCATCGTCTTCACTCACCGCATCGGGTTTGGCCACGAATATCGGCTCGGCAGGGGACACGTCCCTGTCACCTTCCAGTGTTTGGTACTCGGTTTTGCCTGAAATAAAATCGTGCTTTATCAGGCAATTGAAATCGTGGCTGTCACTTTTGGGCTGGTGTACACCGGCAAAGTAGCCGTATTGGTGTTTTGCACCCAGGAGTTTTTCATTGATCCTAGGAAATTCGACGGAGAAATTTCCGACCCGTGCTCGTGTCATCTGACCGGCATCGAGATCCAGGGTCCAGCGGTACAGCGCGGGAGGTGTGAACGGCGAGCGTCCAGCGTCAGGAAAAGGAAACGGAAAGAAATTCTCGACTTTTATATCATCGACAAACTGGAGGTCACTGACGCAGCCGTCGACGATTATTTTGCCATCTTCCTCGTAGGCGTTGACGAAGTGTGTGGTTTGGTAAGCTTCATCGGTGAACCATTGAGTTGCACCGGTCTGCCGATGGACCACCAGGGTTCGATTGCTCTGCTTTGGGTCAAACGTCCACGCAGATTTGCCTGCAGGAACTCGGTCGGGTGATTCTGGACGCCAGTTGATGGGCCCAAAGAAGAAGACAAAATGATTTTCAGTGAACATGAAGTCGTGAATATAGGCGGGGGCGTCAAGTGTAACGACGTGCTGTTTCAGGATGTTCCCTTGTTTGTCAGCCAGTGCACAGACGAATCGGCGGGTTTCGGGTTCGACCGTATACAATAGTAGTTCATTTTTTGCGGCGTCGGTATGGATATGCGCGGTAACCAGTGCATCAATTGCGCCGTGGAAATCAAAGGTACCAATGGTTTCCAGGGTGTTTCGGTCAAGTTCATAATAGTGTCTACCCGCCTCTTGCAGAGCCAATACGCGTCCGTCGATTTCCACGACATTGACGTTGGCTACTTGCTTGACGGCAGCCGGCCCCTTTTCAAGCTGTGGTTGAGCTACTTCGTAAGACCCGTAAATACCGTTGTAGAGCGATCTACCGGCTGCTTCTTCTTCCTTGAAACCCTCGGTGCGCACCCATTTATTGCGGTAGTTGACAGCGCCGTTGCTGATATAAAACCCATGAACCATGCCATCTCCGTCGAACCAGTGGTATCGGTCAGGGCGAGCAGGCTCCCAACGCTGGTTGGATCCGGTTCGAAAAAGCACGCCCTCAAGTTCAGGCGGCACAGTACCTTCTATGCGAAGTTCATTGGCGATGATTTCGTTGGAGAGGGGTTGGCGAATACCTTGTAAAAAGGGGCTGCTATTGTTCCACATGATGTATCTCCCGAAGGCTAATAGGGGTGTCTTATTAAGGGTTAATAGAATGCTAGCCTTTGGTGTTATTGCTGTCTCCGGGTTGTGAGTACGAATTCTTATGGAGTGTTGGTACTGAGGTGCATGCAGTTGTTTATGTTGAGCTCGTCACGGTTTATGTGGTCGCGCGATCAAGGCAGGATTGCAAAGAATACCTGCCGTTGACCTGCCTCAGGTTCGCGGAGTTGGTGTTTTATTTATACCGGCTTGCCAGACTCAACTATCCGTACAGACTTTTTGTGGGTAAATGCCAGGTAGCTGTATCGGCCGTGATATTCGCCCATCCCTGAACCGCCCACCCCACCGAACGGCAGGTATGGCGAAAACGCGTGCACCAGCACGCCGTTGACCTGAGCATCGCCGGCTTGAATGTGGTCGATGACGGGGTTGGCATTGGCTGTGTGGCCTGTGAACACATACACGGCCAGTGGTTTGGAGTGATGTTGATTGATGAGATCGACTGCATTATCCACCGAATCAAAAGTCAGCACCGGCAAAATGGGCCCAAACAGCTCTTCGGCCATCAGCGCATCGTCCCATTGCACTTGGTCGACCACGGTGGCGCTGAATACGCGCCGTTCTGGGTCTGCATCGCCGCCGACCAGCACCTTGCCCGCGCTCTTGCTCAACAAGTTTTGAAGACGCGATACTTGTTGGCTCGTGACGACTTTTCCCGTGGAACCTATGTCGGGCAGGTCCTGCTGAATGCGCTGCGTCAGGCGAGTTAGCAGTTCATCCTTGATGCTGCTGTGGACGTACAAGTAATCCGGTGCGATGCAGGTCTGGCCGCTGTTGATGAACTTGCCAAACATCAGCTGCGACACCACCAGATCGACATCGGCATCGGCCAGGGCAATCAAAGGGCACTTGCCGCCTAGTTCCAGGATCACTGGTGTGAGGTGCGCGGCGGCTGCCTGCATCACTATCTTGCCGACGTTAGGGCTGCCCGTGAAAAAGATGAAATCGAACGGCAAGCTCAGCAGGTGAGTATTCTCATCGCGTCCACCCTGAACCACAGCTATGTAGTTGGGAGAGAACGCTTCCTGAATGATTTTCTCGAGGACCAGTGAAGTGTTGGGGGTGGTTTCGGAGGGCTTAAGGATGCAAGTGTTGCCGCCAATGATTGCGCCTATCAGCGGCGTCAGCGTCAGGTTTACGGGGTAGTTAAACGGCCCGATGATGTAAGTAACGCCAAAGGGCTCTTGCGTGACATAGCACTGGGACGGCGCAATCAGGTCTGCGGTGGGTACCGTTTCTGGTGTCGCCCACTCGTCAAGGTGGGCGAGGGCGAAATCGATTTCGTGGAGGACTGCGCCGATCTCCGCGAGGTCCACATCGGCCTTGGGTTTTCCTAAATCTTCGTCCAGTGCGACGTACAGCGCCTCTTTGTGATTGAGCACTGCCTGTTTCAGGCGCTCCAGGCTGTGTTTGCGAAACTCGATGGGGTGGGTTTGGCGGGAGGCGAAATAGGCACGCTGCGACTCGAATACTGCATCGATGGACTCGGAGCTTGGATAGTTCATGGGTTGTCACCTTATCGAATTCAGTGGATGTTTATGAGCGTCACGCAGATCAGCGAAAGTAATCTTCACAGAGCATTTTGGCAGCGTGCAGGGCCAGCGCCTGAGTGGGCGCGTTGGTGTTGCCGCTAGTAATGTTGGGCATGATCGAGGCATCGATGACACGCAGATGCTCCACGCCTTTCACA
The DNA here is from genome assembly GCF_902497785.1 of Pseudomonas fluorescens. Taxonomy (GTDB): domain Bacteria; phylum Pseudomonadota; class Gammaproteobacteria; order Pseudomonadales; family Pseudomonadaceae; genus Aquipseudomonas; species Aquipseudomonas fluorescens_BO. The sequence continues at coordinate 171,758 of NZ_CABVHK010000009.1, read as the reverse complement.
CGCAGGCGACCATCAACGACGGCACCTTCGTCCTTGCCCATGCGACAGGTGCCGACCGGGTGCCACATGGTGGTGGCGACGCGTTTGACCCATTCGCCAATCTGCTCATCGGATTGCACGCTGGGACCCGGTGAGACCTCTTCGTCGATCACCGGCGCTAGCGATTCCTGAGTCAGGACATGGCGCATGGCTTTCACCGACTCAACGGCCACTTTCAAATCGTATTCGTGGCCGATGAAATTTGGGTTGATCAGCGGCATAGAGGTAGGGTCAGCGTCAGCCAAACGTACCCAGCCGCGGCTTTTAGGCTGAAGCACCACTAACTCGAAGGTCACGCCGGGGCGCGTACCGGTAGGGCTCAAGCCGTCTTTGGAAATGATTGGTACGTGATAGCACTGAACGGTAGGGTCGCCCTGTAAGTTCAGGGGATCCCAATAGCTGACCGTCTCGATACCGCTGCCTGCGGCCGGGCCGTCTTTGGTCAGGATGTAGCGGATCCCTGCCTTCAGCGTCCCAAGGCCCTGGGCAACGCTTTGATAGCCCAAGTTCCCTTTCACATAGGCGCTGAGCGGTACGATAGGGTGGTCATGTAGGTTTTCGCCCACGCCGGGGGAATCGACCATCACCTCAATGCCGAATTCCTGCAACTGGGTCTTGGGGCCTATGCCGGAATGCATGAGAATCTTCGGGCTGTGTACCGCCCCGGCGCTGAGTATGACCTGCTTGCCCTGGATTTGCTGCGTAGTCCCGCCCTGGAGTATTTCGACCCCTACCGCGCGGTGGCTATCGATCAGCACCCGAGTGACCGTTGTGTTCGCCAGCAAGGTGACGCGGCCACTCTCCAGATGACGGCGCAGGTGCGCGACTACGGCACTGCAACGGCGACTGTTCTCGATGTTCGATTGCACCGGTGACACACCGATCTGGCTGGCGCCGTTGTAATCCGGATTGTAGGGCAGGCCGTATTCCTGAAATGCCTTCAGGCAATACTGGTTCAGTTCGTTGATCCCTTTGGGCAGCTGCACGGCCAGATTGCCTTGGGTGCCATGATGTTCATCATGGAACGTGTCGTTTTTTTCTTGCTCGATGAAGGCACGCCACATGCTGGCGTGATTCCAGTCCCCGTCGCCTGCGGTGGCTTCGTCCCACGCATCGAAGTCGCGTTTTTGGCCACGCACATACGCCATGGCATTTACCGACGTGCCTCCCCCCAACACCTTGCCGGAGCGAAAGCGTCGCTCAGTACCATGCTGGGCGACGGTGGAATGGGTCCACACGTGTTTATCCTTGGCCAGGATGGTGCCGAAGCCGGCTGGAATATGGATCAGCGGGTCGGAATCCTTGCCGCCGGCTTCGATCACGGCAATGCTGGCCCGACTGTTCTCGGCCAGATAACTGGCCACCACGCATCCGGCTGCACCACTTCCTACAATCAGCACGTCAAAGCTTTTAGTTGTCATATTTACCCACTGCGGATCGCTCTTGAACGGATGAGTATTGAGGGGGGATAGCGCACTGCCTATCAGACATCGCTATCAAAAGCCGAGATCAGGAATCGTTTAAGCGGGCGCTTTCGCTGTTCAGATTTTACAAATCTGAACAGTACAGTTGGACAACACATAGTACTTTGCCACTCTTTAAAAATCAAAAATAGCGCATTACGATAAAAGCGCTCTATATTGTCTGAGCAAGCTTGCCTACAATCCGGCCAGGCAGGTCCGTAATGATCGATCTGACAAGAGGAGCCTCCAGTGCCCAAAACGCTGCTGCAAAAACTCTGGGAAACGCACGTCGTACGTCATGACCCGGACGGTTCGGCGATGCTTTACATCGATCTGCAGTTGATCAATGAAGTCACCAGCCCCCAGGCTTTTGAAGGTTTATCGGCAGCGGGGCTGAACCCTTGGCGAAGCGGCACGATCATCGCCACCTCGGACCACAATGTGCCGACTAGGGACTTGGCTCTGGGCATTCAGGATCCGGTAGCGAAAATTCAGGTTCAGACGCTTGAGCGTAACTGCGATGACCTGAACCTGCGCCACTTTAAAATGGGTGATCAAAGGCAGGGCATTTTGCATGTCATCGCGCCTGAATCTGGCGCCAGTCTTCCGGGAATGACCATCGTCTGTGGCGACTCTCATACCAGTACCCATGGTGCTTTCGCGGCCTTGGCATTTGGCATCGGCACTTCCGAGATCGAGCACGTTCTCGCCACCCAGTGCCTGCGTGTTTCACCCATGGCGGCGATGAAGGTTCAGATCGACGGCGAATTGCAGCCGTTCGTGACCGCAAAAGACTTGGCCCTGAGCTTGATTCGCAAAATCGGTACTGCGGGGGCCACCGGTCATGCAATCGAGTTCACGGGCAGCACGGTCAGTAGCATGTCCATGGAAGCGCGGATGACCCTTTGCAATATGGCAATCGAAGCCGGAGCTCGCGTCGGGCTGATCGGTGTAGACGAGACCACACTGGCCTACCTGCACGGCCGACCTCATGCGCCGCGAGACGCAGGCTGGGAGGCCGCCGCTACGTTTTGGCGCACGCTTCACAGCGACCCTGGGGCAATTTTCCAACAGGTGGTGAACCTGGATGCAGCAAAAGTTGCCCCTCAAGTTTCATGGGGAACTTCTCCGCAAATGGTGTGCGATGTTCTAGAAAAGGTGCCCGACCCCGCGGACGAAGTAGACCCCGCTAAACGTCAGGCCTTGGTCAGCGCGCTCGACTATATGGGGATTACAGCGGGCACAGCCATCGTTTCAATCGAACTCGACAAGATTTTCATAGGCTCCTGCACCAATGCACGCATCGAGGACCTGCGGGCAGCTGCCCAGGTTGTAGTCGGTCAAAAAGTATCCACGCGTATCAAACAAGCATTGGTGGTGCCGGGATCAGGACAGGTCAAAGCCATGGCTGAAGCCGAGGGCTTGGACAGGATATTCATCGACGCTGGGTTTGAATGGCGCGAGCCCGGTTGTTCGATGTGCTTGGGAATGAACGAGGACCGGCTGCTCCCTGGGGAGCGTTGTGCATCTACGTCCAATCGCAATTTCGAGGGGCGTCAGGGGCAGGGTGGCAGAACTCACCTCGTGAGCCCGGTCACTGCAGCAGCGGCGGCCCTGGCAGGACATTTCGTTGATATAACCGCTGCCCAGATAAGGAGTTGAAAGGCCGTGAAACCATTCAAGCAGTTTTGTGCAGTAGCGGCGCCGCTTGATCGAATCAATGTGGACACGGACGCCATTTTGCCGAAGCAATTCATGAAATTGATCAGCAAATATGGCTATGGCGATTACCTGTTCGATAACTGGCGTTATCTAGACCAAGGCCAACCTGGGGACGACTGCTCGGTACGACCGCTCAACGAGCAGTTCATGCTCAACCAGCCCCGGTTCAAGTCAGCGCAAATCCTGCTGTGCCGAGATAATTTCGGTTGTGGTTCGAGCCGCGAGCACGCGCCGTGGGCCTTGCGTGATTTCGGGTTCAAAGCGCTGCTCAGCACCAGTTTCGCAGATATTTTTTATGGCAACTGCCTTAAGAACGGCGTGCTGCCCATCGTGTTGACCAAGGATGAAATGGATCACCTGTTCTCACTCGCGGCCCGTGATGCTGCGTTGCAACTTGAGATCAATCTAGCGGACCAAACCGTTTCCCAGCCTGAGGGCGTGATCTACCGTTTCGAGATCGATGCATTCCGCAAAAAATGCGTGATGTTGGGGCTCGATGAAATCAGCCTGACGCTCGCTCAAGCCGACGACGTGCGCTTATACGAAAGCAAGCGACGCGCCACCGAGCCTTGGCTGTTTCCAGAGAGCTGACGGCGTTGTGTATTTCATGATCCAGAAGACGCCAACACCGTCATTTTCTGCGTCATCTCGGCCCCGGCCTTCGCAACAATAGGCGCGAGCAGTGTTCTGACTTCCGGGGAGGCATCGACGACGGGTATCACGATGCTGATGCTGCCGATCACCCGTTTATCGTCAAAAACGGCGGCTGAAATACCCGCAGCGCTATTGCCCAATTCGCCTGAAGTGATGACTACGGACTCGTTTCTCAGCGATCTCAGTGTCTGCTTGACTTGCGCCCAATTGGCCCCAAGGCCAAAGCGCTCGAATTCGCCCGTTACGCCTTCGTAGTAGGGTTTGACCTGGCGCAATGGCAGGTGCGCCAGGATGACCTTTGAGGCTGCGCCTTGGTAAAGGGGCCTTGGGAGGCCGCGCTCATAGCTGATGTCTTGCTTGAAACGGGTGGTGAACTCCTCATGCACGCACATGACGTGCTCTTGGAAGTACCGGCATAAAATCGCGATGCTGTCAGCGGGGGCCGCATTCAGCATGTCACCCATGACCAACCTTGCAGCCTGGATCATCGGATCACCCAACCGCATTTTTCTATCCAACGCGATGATTGCTGGGCCCAGCACGTAGCGCCCCGGGGTAAAGGCGCTGATGTATCCGGCACCCGACAGGGTTCGAAAGTAACGGTACGTATGGCTCGCCGATAGTCCTAACTCGATCGCCGCTTCGTCCACAGACCAATCAGATTTGCTGTCTCCACTGAACAATTCGAGCAGGCGCATCAAGCGATCCTGGGAGCTGCCTTTGGGATCTTCTGCGCCTGAGACTTGCATGGCTGACGCGCCGGTTACCTGCTGCTTTATCAACCCTGCCCCCTTAGAAAGGTGTGCTTGACGGAGCCCGCATGTTACCGCCAAGCTCGACCACGAGGTGAGTAAAAACAAAAATAGCGCCATAAGATAAAAGCGTTGACACTTTTTGGAAAAAACATAATTATCGTATTACAACAAATAATACAAAACACCTTAAGGTGTGAGGGTTCCATCATGAGCCAGCTAGCGCAGCCATCGTCCCCCGTCCTCGACATCGCCCCTATTCTCGATCACGGAGAGTGGACGTCCTATCAAAAGCGAATTCTCTTCTTGGTCGCCCTCGTCATGGTGTTCGATGGCGTGGACGCGCAGGTGCTTAGCCTGTCGCTGTCCTCCATTTCAGCCGAATGGGGTATCAGCCGCGCAGCCTTTGCACCGGTGCTTGGATTCAGTTTCGTGGCCATGGCACTGGGGACGGCCCTCGGGGGCCTGTTGGGCGACCGCATCGGCAGAAAATGGACCCTCATCGCGTCCAGCGTAACGTTTGGCCTGATGACGTTATTGGGCGCGCTCGCCGATGACATCGTCTTTCTGGGCGTCTGCCGAGTGATTGCATCGTTGGGCATGGGAGCAGCCATGCCTAACGTCACGGCAATGCTGGCTGAGTACACACCTTTGCGCCGGCGCAGCCTTGCCCTCGCCATCGGGATGAGCGCGTTGCCTTTTGGCGGTATTGTCGTTGGCCTGTTAGGGGCGCAAATTCTTCCTGCCCTTGGCTGGCGCAGTTTTTTCGTGATTGCGGGGTGTGCGCCGTTGATCGTCGCGCTGACGCTGATCATTGGCGTCCCAGAGTCGCTGAGATTTCTGGTGGCGCGCGGCATCAAGCCGGCAGCGTGCCTGAACATCATTCGCCACCTGGGGCATGCGGTGTCATTGACCACCACGTTGGAGGACAGCGGCGAAGCGGCTGCAGTCAAGAAGGCTTCGGTGCGAACGTTAATGGCCAGCGAATATGCCGGCGACACACGGGTTCTGGCGGTCGCTTTCTTTACCGTGATTCTGTCTAGCTACCTCATGTTTACCTGGTCCCCCTCCCTGTTCGTCGAGGCCGGTTACAGCGTCAGTATGTCCAGCGCAAGTATGGCGTTGTTCAGCCTCGGTGGCCTGATTGGAGGGGTGGGCGGCGGCTGGCTGTTCAGTCGCTTCGGTTCGCGCAAAACCATGCTCTGCATGGCGGCGGGGGCGTTGGCCTGCTGCGCTGCGCTGATGGTAACGCCGTTGCAACCTGCTGCGAATTCGCTCCCTATCATCACCGTTAGCCTGCTGCTGCTCGGCCTCTGCGTACCGGGCACACAAGCAATCCTATTCGTGCTGGCGGCGCAGATATTCCCTACCTCAATGCGTGCAAGTGGCGTCGGTTTGCCCGCAGCTTTCGGACGGCTGGGCGCGGTGCTGAGCGCTTTCATCGGCCCCTGGATTCTTGCCAGCACAGGCACTCGGTTCTTCGGTTTTATAGCAGCCATGATGTTGATTCTTTTTGTCGCGCTGACCCTCGTCCGTCGCCACATCGCACGGACCGCAAACCAAGACCGTAGCGATGCACGGCTGAACGAAGTTCGATAGATAGGTAAGGAGATATTTGTGAGTAACAATGCCTTTAGAGATCACATTGCCCATGACAACATGACGCCCCTCTGGGAGGTATTGCGCGGGCTTACCCCGCGCGAGCCCAAGCAGACGGCGGACCCCGTAATCTGGCGCGCCGAAACCATTCGCCAAAATATGAAAATGGCCTGTGAGGTCATCTCCGCCGAAGATGCGGAGCGCCGTGTGCTTGTCCTAGAAAACCCTAAGTTTCGGGGCAAGTCGCAGATAACGTCATCCCTCTATGCGGGTATTCAAATGATCCTGCCCGGGGAGGTCGCCCCCAGTCATCGCCATACGGCGTCTGCGCTAAGACTGATTTTAAGTGGCCAGGGTGGGTTCACTACGGTGCATGGCGAAAAGGTACTAATGAACCCGGGTGACTTTGTCATCACGCCCACGAACGTTTTTCATGACCATGGTGCGCAGGGCACGGAACCTGTGATGTGGCTGGACGGCCTGGATGTGCCTGTTGTGCAAATGCTCAACGCCGGTTTCTCTGCTGATGACCCGAATCTACGTCAGGCCCTGACACGCCCGACAGGCGACTCCAATGCGCGATTCGCCGCTGGCCTGAGACCTGTAGGCGACACCCACGGCGGCCCCGTCAGCCCACTTTTTCACTACCCCTATTCGCGCACGCGTGCAGCGCTTGAACAGTTGTCGCTCGTCGATGAGTGGGACGCGTGCAACGGTTTCAAACTGATGTTTACCAACCCAACGAATGGGCTGTCCCCGATTCGCTCGATGGGTGCCTTTATGCAGATGTTCCCAGCAGGGTTCAAGGGCACGAGCTTTCGTGAAACCGACGGAGCTGTTTGCTGCGTGGTTGAAGGCAGCCTGCGCGTTCAGGTCGGTGACCAAACGTGGACAGCCTGCAAGGACGACGTATTTGTTGTTCCGGGTTGGGCATGGCGTTGTTTTGAGGCGGACGAGCAATGCGTACTGTTCAGCTTTTCCGATCGACCGTTGCAAGAACACCTCGGTTTTTGGCGCAGCGAAATCAATCCGAGCGCAACTACTACACCAGGAGAAAAACCATGAAAATTTGTCTGTTTAACGATAACCGTTTGGGCCTGATTGAGGGCGACATTGTCTATGACGTTTCCCAAGCACTGCGTATTTTGTCACCTGCCCGTTATCCGTTTCCGCGCCATGACCTGCTGATCGCTAACCTGGCCGAGCTACGCCCCGAAATCTCGCTTGCCAAGGGAAGCGCAGCGGTCTTCAAGTTAAGCGATGTCGAGCTGCTTAGCCCCGTCGGTAACCCAGGCAAAATTGTGGCTGCGCCTGTCAACTATCAAGCTCACCTTGATGAAGCCATCGCAGACACGGAGACGTTTACACGTGCCAATGTCCGAAAAATCCAGGAGACGGGCCTCTTCCTGAAAGCTACCAGCTCGCTGATCGGTGTCAGTAAACCGATTGTGATTAATCTTCCAGAGCGCCGTACCGATCACGAAATCGAGCTAGTCGCTGTTATTGGCAAGCGTGCCAAGGATGTGAAGGCGAAAGACGCACTGGCCTATGTTGCCGGATACAGCATTGGCCTGGACATCACGATCCGCGGGCCTGAAGAGCGAAGCTTGCGCAAATCGTTGGACACTTACTCGGTGTTGGGGCCATGGCTTGTCACGGCTGATGAGCTCAGCGACCCACAGGGCTTGGAGTTGCTGCTGGAGGTTAATGGTGAGAAACGCCAGCACGCCAATACTCGGGATTTGATCATGAACGTGGCAGAGCTGATCGAATTCGCCTCGACCTATTACACACTTGAGCCGGGTGATTTGTTGTACACCGGAACGCCCGAAGGTGTGGGTCCCATTGTTCACGGTGATCAGATCAAAGCACGAATTGAAGGGATTGGTGAAATTGTTGTCGAGGTCGTGTCGTCATGAGCCTACAAGATCCAATTGTAATCATTGGGGGGGGCATTGGTGGTCTGGCAGCAGCGCTGGCACTCTCACATAAGGGCTTCAAAACGCTCTTGATCGAACAGGCCGAAGAGTTTCGCGAAGTCGGTGCGGGGATCCAGGTGGGCCCTAACGGTTTTCGCGTGTTGGAGACGCTCGGCGTTGCTGATCAAGTACGCGAACTGACCGTGTTACCCGATGATTTGATCTTCATGGACAGTGTCAGCGCTGAGATGGTTACCACCATCCCGACAGGCGCAGCGTTTCGGGAACGTTTCAAGTATCCCTACGCCTTGGTGCATCGTGCGGACCTGCATTCGGTTCTTCTGGCCGCGTGTCGCGAGTCCGCTGATGTCGAATTCAGGATCGCCACAAAAGTGGTGGGCTACGAAGATGATGGCCTGTCCGTATGCGTGACCACTGACCAAGGTGAAACCATTCGGGGTTGCGCACTGATTGGCGCAGATGGATTGTGGTCGAAAGTCAGAGAGAAAATTGTCGGTGACGGTGCGCCTGTGGTCTCCGGGCACATTGCGTACCGGGCGGTGTTGCCCATTGAGGACGTGCCGCTTGAGTTTCGACGCAACTCGATGATTCTTTGGGGGGGGCCAAAGTCCCACCTGGTCCAGTACCCGCTTCGAGGTGGAAAACTATTCAACCTGGTGGCAGTCTTCCACAGCGACCGCTATGTAGAGGGTTGGAACACCGAGGGCGACCCTGAAGAATTACGCCGTCGGTTTGCCGGCACGTGTGACACCGTACAAACGCTCCTGTCCAAAATTGAAAGCTGGCGGATGTGGGTATTGTGCGATCGTGAACCCGTGAAAAACTGGAGTCAGGGACGTACCACACTTCTGGGCGATGCAGCGCATCCCATGTTGCAATACCTTGCACAAGGGGCGTGTATGGCGATGGAGGATGGCGTCGTACTCGCACAGGAGATCGAAAAGTGTCAGGGTGATTTTGAGTCGGCTTTTAAAGCCTATCAGGCTCGCCGATACCTTCGCACGGGCCGTTGTCAGGTCATGGCACGTGTTCATGGTGAGTTCTACCACGCCGAGGGAGTTGCGGCCGAACTACGTAACAACATGCTCGGCACCCGTACTCCTGAACAGGCGTATGCCGGTCTCTCTTGGTTGTATGACGCGGTAATTTAGAAATCCAGTGACGATCAATTATTCAACGGTGCTCAGTTGCCGGGTTGATCGTCGCTTTCAGCTGCACGCAATGATCATTCTATAAAAATAAAAAGGGTGAAATCGTGAACAACAAAAATTGCGCGCCACTCGTGTGGCCGGCGTTACTGTATTTTTGTGCGCCGGGCTTGGCATGGGCTGAGGATTCGGATTTTTTTAAAGATTCAACCGCTACACTGCAAGCCAGAAATTACTACTTTCAACGCAACTACTTAGATATTCGTGGGACCGAGAAACCCAAGGCTGAAGAGTGGGCTCAAGGCTTCATTCTTAATTTCAAATCCGGTTATACCCCAGGTACTGTTGGGTTTGGTATCGATGCTGTTGCCACCTTGGGTCTCAAACTCGATAGTGGCCGTGGGCGGGTAGGGACGGGCTTGCTGTCTATCAAGGATAGCGGGGCCCCTGCCGACGATTACAGTCGTTTGGGGCCAACCTTAAAAGCCAGGTTTTCTAAAACCGAGCTGAGACTGGGTGAACTTCAACCCGACATTCCCGTGTTGCCCTTCAGCGACATTCGGTTGCTTCCACCATCCTATCAGGGTGTCTCCTTTTCCAGTAGCGAACTTGCTGGACTGACCCTTCAAGGCGGGCGTATCAAATCGACTAGCCTTCGAAATGAAGCCGGGGACGAAAAATTGATCGCCATGTTGGGCTATATCCCGCAACGCGCGTCGCCCAGTGATGCCTTTAATTATATGGGGGGTGACTATAGTTTTAATGAGTCACGTACCACCGTCAGTGGTTGGTACGCCCAACTGGAGGACATTTACCGGCAGAGTTATGTTGGCATTAAGCATAAGCAGTTAGTGGGGCGTTGGTCACTAAGCGGTACGTTGGCACAGTATGATGCTGTTGAAGATGGTGATCACCTAATCGGGAAGGTCGATAACCGCGCTCTGTATGGCACACTCGGGGTGGCAAGGTCCGGGCATGCTGTGACCGTAGGGTACCAAAGAATGTACGGTGACACCGCGTTCCCCCGGGTGTTCGCCAATATTGCGCCCTTGGCCAATGAACTGCCCACTTATGACTTTTCATCACAAGACGAGGTGTCTTATCAGGTGCGTTACGACTATGACTTTGCGGCGGTGGGGGTACCGGGCCTGCTGTTTTCGACTAGATACGTCGTGGGGAACAACGTTGAGACAGGGCGCGGCTATGAAGGTAAAGACAGCGAACGCGATATCGATATGTCTTATGTTTTCCAGAGCGGGCCTGTCAAGGGATTCGGCATCAGGCTTCGCGACGCGGTAGCGCGGTCTAATTACAGAACTGATATTGACGAGTATCGCGTCGTCCTCAGTTATACCTGGAAGCTCCTATAGCGTTGCGTTCGCCCCAGCCCTGCGTGCCAACATCAGGCTTAACCCCAGGACCCGTGCGCGGTCACTGTGGGTCTTCTGCTCAGCCCCCCCCCTCGCGGCTGCACCCCACTACTTAGTGGGGGGAAGGTTTTGCAGGAGCTTGACCTTGCTTGTTAGCACGGTCAGTACAGTCGATATCCACGCGCGATCCTGGGACACCCAAGGAAACTGTGAGCACTGTCTGGATGTGTTATCCCACAAAGTTTTGACTGGCTCTGGTACGAGTTCCGGGGGAAACACGACCCAAGAATGGCAGTCGTGGATTTCACGCTAGATGTCCGCTTCTCGCGGATTTCTATAGCTAGATAGGCCGTCCGTCCGTCGATTGATCTTGAACTGATGATCTGCATGCTGGACGTGGGCTATTGCTACGGCATTCGCTCAGAGCCGCGATTGTGCGAAGGCCCATTGAATATGGCGTATCGCTGGTTCTGCCGGTTGAGCCTTGAAGATGAAATACCCAATCATTCGACGTTTTAAAAATCCACACGGCCGTTTTCGCGACAGCGATCTCTTTCGCTGGTTGTTTAATGAAGTGCTGGGTCGCTGCATGGACGTAATCTACGAATCTATGAGAACTCAGCACTAATGATGCCGGCTTATGAAAGTGGTAGTGATCCAGTGGCGGCGTACGCTGGAAAAGACATCATTGATTCGGTCGGTTGATGATCGTAAGTGGAGGACAAAACTGCACTGGGTCGATCACCCAGCAGGTTCCAAGCGCGCTTCTTTTCTTCGGCGTAATCATGATACAGGTAGTGACGTCTCACCCGAGATCCGGCCAGTACATGGTTTTGGCACCGATCGATAACATCCAGATCTGACTGCTTGCAGGCCCTGGCAGGAATTGGCACAGTGCCAACAAGTCTGCATAACTGCGTTCGGACAACCAGCGCCGTCGTGTGACGAACTCGTCACGGAAATAGCCTAAGTGCACGATGGGGCCGCCGAAGGAGCTCAGTCCAAGGCGCAGAAAGATGAGAAAGACAGACCACGGGCTGTGGTGGTCAGTGTGGGTGTTTGTCATGCGTTTGCCTTCGTGCATGAAAGTAGCCGAAGGTTTGCCAGGTACCCGGCCGTCCGAGTGAGGCAAACCTGCTGGGCTGAATAGCTGGCGCTCTTGCGCCCAGGAGCAGTGCCAACGACACACCGAGCATGACCGTCAAAGAGCCTTCATTGGCCAGATTGACGCCATCAAGGCTTACGCCGGCATTGGCGAGCGCAAATAACGGCATGATTACATAGGCGACCCAGATGACCGGCGAAGAGCGAACCACGCCGTGGCGCACTTAGCGGATGGCAGCATTTTTTTCGACAGGGAGAGTTCATAGGCAGCGTAGATAGGGGGAGCAGGGACGGGCATAAAATTATTAAAATTACATATTTACAAATCTATATATGGCGAATAGCATTTGCATGTCCGTGAAGTAGCCACGCACCGGACACACAGACCGAAGCGACGTTGTAACGCGCGGGGCGGCTAACCTGCGCCAGCCAAGGGCTGGCTCGCTGCTCCCATCCCTCAATAGAAGGAGACCCAAAATGACCCGTGTTGTCCGTTTTCATCAGATCGGCGGCCCCGAAGTCTTGCAGATCGAAGAGCTCGAAGTTGGCGCTCCGGGCTCCGGCGAGCTGCGCATCCGCGTCGAGGCGATCGGCCTGAATCGCGCGGAAGCCATGTTCCGCTCGGGTGTGTACCTGGAGCCGACGCATCTGCCGGCCCGGCTCGGCTACGAAGCTTCCGGCATCGTCGAGGCGCTGGGCAGCGGCGTTCACGGCTTCGAGGTTGGCGAAGCGGTCAGCGTGATTCCGGCTTTTTCCATGAACAAGTTTGGCGTCTATGCCGAGCAGGCGATCGTGCCGGCCACGGGGGTTCTGAAGCGGCCGGCGGGCGTCGGCGCGGTGAAGGGGGCGGCGATCTGGATGCAGTATCTGACCGCCTATGGCGCACTGATCGAGATTGCCCAACTCAAGCGCGGTGATGCGGTGATCATCACGGCGGCTTCGAGCAGCGTCGGCTTGGCCGCGATCCAGATCGCCAACAGCGTCGGCGCCATTCCGATCGCGACGACCCGGACGCGCGCGAAGGAGGCGGCGCTACGCGAGGCGGGGGCGGCGCATGTGATCGCCACCGAGGAGCAGGACCTGGTCGCGGAGGTAATGCGGATCACCGACGGCCGCGGCGCGCGCATCGCCTTCGACCCGGTCGCGGGGCCGCAAGTCGAAACACTGGCGCAAGCGATGAGTCAGCAGGGCCTGCTTTTCATCTATGGCAATCTCAGCGGTCAGGAGACGCCGTTCCCGGCCTTGGTAGCGATGAACAAGGCCCTGAGCGTGCGCGGCTACACGCTGTTCGAACTGACCGGTGATCCGCAACGCTTGGCGCCTGCGCAAGCCTTTATCACGCGCGGCCTCGAGGCCGGACAGCTGAAGCCGATCATTGCCAAGACCTTCCCCTTCGAGCAGATCGTCGAAGCGCACCGTTACATGGAATCGAACCAGCAGTTCGGCAAGATCGTCGTCACGGTATCTCGGTAGAGGCAGTTCGTGAAAGACCAGGAGAGGGCAGAGTCGCCTTTCCCGCGACTGCGGAAATGACTCGACGCTGCCCCTTCATCCCCGCCACGCTGGAGCTGGGCGGCAAATCGGCGAATATCGCGTTGGGCTTACTGGAATACGTCACGCATGGTGATGTCGTCGTAACAACAGGAGGTACGTCATGGTCAAAGTAGCGTTGTTCGTTCGTCTGGAAGCAAAGCCTGGGAAAGAGAAAGAGGTAGAGAACTTTCTCTTGAATGGCCTTCCAATAGTGGAGGAAGAGCCAGCCACTACGGCGTGGTTCGGAATCCGCTTGGGGCCGTCCACCTTTGGCATCTTTGACGCCTTCCCGGATGAAGCAGGTCGGCAGGCTCATCTTTCGGGCAAGGTCGCAGCGGCGCTTATGGCAAAGGCTGCCGAGCTGTTTGCCAAACCGCCGTCAATCGAGAAGGTTGACGTCCTGGCGGCCAAGCTACCCGGCTAAGCAAACCCAACAAGGCGCTCCAGTCGCGTCCCTGCCGCTTTGCGGCGGCAGGGACGCGACTGGGCTTGGACGTCCACCGGCCTGTTCTAAACGGAGCGCTCGAGAGGTGCCTGTCCAGGCACTAGCATCTATTTATCTACAAACGCAAATATATAGGTAGTTACACATGAAAGATTCCATTCTTTTCGAAAGCACCACGCTGGGCCCCTACAGCCTGAAAAACCGCATCGTCCTGCCGCCGCTGACCCGTTCGCGTAGCTCGCAGCCAGGCAACATTCCCAATGACCTGATGGCGACCTACTACCGCCAGCGTACCGGTGCCGGCTTCATGGTCACCGAGGGCACCCAGATCGAGCCGCGCGGCCAGGGCTACGCCTGGACCCCGGGCATCCACAGTGCCGAACAGATCCTCGGCTGGCGCAAAGTGACCGATGCGGTACACGCCGAGGGCGGCACCATCTTCGCTCAGCTCTGGCATGTCGGCCGGGTCTCGCACACCTCGTTGCAACCCAATGGCGAAGCCCCGGTGGCGCCATCGGCGATCCCGGCCGAGGGCGTCAGCGTATTCATCGAGACAGGTCCCGGCACCGGCGCCCTGGCGCCGCCTTCGATGCCACGTGCACTGACCACCGCCGAGGTCAAGGAGCTGGTACAGCTCTATGCACAGGCCGCTCGCAACGCCCTCGACGCCGGTTTCGACGGCGTGGAAATCCACTCCGCCAACGGTTATCTGATCAACCAGTTCATTTCCGCGCACAGCAATCAGCGCGACGACGAGTACGGCAGCTCGTTGCAAAATCGCCTGCGCTTCCTCCGTGAGGTGACCCAGGCGGTGGCCGCGGTGGTCGGTAAAGACCGGCTCGGCGTGCGTTTCGCCCCGTTGTTCGCCAGCACCGACGAGGCCCGCGTATATCTCGGCCTGGTCGAAGAAAACCCACACGAGACCTATGTCGAAGCGGTCAAGGTGCTGGAAGAAGTCGGCATCGCTTACCTGTCGCTGGCCGAGGCGGATTGGGAAAACGCACCGGAGCTGCCGGAAAGCTTCCGCAGCGCGGTGCGCGAGGTCTTCAGCGGGCGCATCCTCTATGCCGGCAAATACACCGCCGAGCGAGGCAAGCGTGTGCTCGAGGCGGGCTGGGGCGATCTGGTCGCCTTCGGCCGTCCGTTCATCGCCAACCCGGACCTGCCCAAGCGGATTGCCAATGGCTGGCCGCTGAACCCGGTCGATCCGGCCAGCATGTACGGCGGAACCGCTGTCGGCTACACCGACTATCCGACCTATGGCGGATAGTCCGCTCGAGGTGCCGGCCCCCGAGCGATACGGTTCGGGGGCCGGCGCATTGTCGGTTGAGCGGGCATATCGTAATATAGCAAAAAATAGTTATCGTGCGTGACCTATGAGTATCGACGTAAGCGAAGCGCTGAAGGCGCTAGACAACCCAACACGCCTGAACATCCTCAGTTGGCTGAAGGATCCGCGTCATCATTTCCCCGAGCAGGAGGTGGATCCTGAGCAGGTCGGTGTCTGCGTGAGCATCATCCAGGATCGGGTAGGCCTGTCGCAGTCGACCGTCTCGCTGTATCTCGCTGCCTTGCAGCGGGCGCAACTGGTGACCTCACAACGCATCGGTCCCTGGACTTATTACAAACGCCATGAGCAGAACATCGCGGCGTTCCAGGTGGCCTTGAAAGCGCTGATTTGATGCCTGCTCGCAGGCGTTTTTTCAGCCCTTCAAAATCTATATTTTGAAATATGTAGGAGAGAAGATGTTAACTCCGAATTCCATTCCCTATCAGCAACAACCTGGCTTTCAGCACACCTACCGCCAAGGCCGCCTGAGCCTAGGTCTTTTCTTCCCCCTCGAAGCCTTTACCGGCGATACGCCGAGTATGCTCGACCAAGTGAACCTGGCCCAACGCGCCGAGAAGCTGGGTTTCTCTGCCCTCTGGTTTCGCGACGTGCCGTTACGCGACCCCAGCTTCGGTGATTCGGGCCAGGTCTTCGATCCCTGGGTCTACCTGGGTTTTATGGCGGCACACACTCGCTCGATTGCGCTGGGCACCGCGTCGGTCATCCTGCCAATCCGCAATCCCCTACACACCGCCAAGGCCGCAACTAGTGTCGATCAGCTCAGCGGTGGCCGCCTGTTACTCGGCGTGGCTTCCGGTGACCGTCCAGTAGAGTTTCCGGCATTCGGTGTCGACCCGGAGCAACGCGACAGCCTGTTCCGCGAATACCTCAAGGTATTTCGCGAGGTTCAGCGCAGCAGTTTCGTGCCTTTGACCTGGTCCGGCGGCACGCTTGAGGGGGCCGATCTGATTCCCAAGCCGACGACGGCGGAAATTCCTTTCTTCGTCACCGGCCATAGCCGCCAGACGCTGGAGTGGATCGCCCGCTGCAGTCATGGCTGGATCAGCTATCCGCGTGCACCGAAGACTCAGCAGCTGATTGTCGAGGACTGGCGCAAGGCGGTTCGTGCCGAATGTGGTGAACTGTTCAAACCCTTCACCCAGTCGCTATACATCGACCTGACAGATAACCCGCAGACACCACCTCGGCCGATCCACCTGGGCTATCAACTGGGGCGACATCACCTGATCCCGCTGCTGCACAGCTTGCAGGAGATCGGCGTTAACCATGTGATCATCAATTTGAAATACGGCCAACGCCCCGCAGGTGAGGTCATTGAGGAACTCGGTCAGTTCGTTCTACCTGACTTCGTCATGTCAGCATAAGCCGGCGTGGTGAGGCATCAAATCATTATCCGTGGGGATTGCTCATGAGTTTCAAGGCAGTATTGCTTAACAAGGACCAGCAGGGGTTCTCTGCTCGTGTGACTGAGCTTGGTTGATACCACGGCCGCTGGCGATTCGTTCAACGCGGGTTATCTCGCCAGCAGGCTGGACGGCGGCACTCCACAACATGCAGCTGCCGAAGGCCATAGGCTGGCCGGGCGGGTGATTCAGTATCCGGGGGCATTGATTGCAAGGGAGGTGATGCCGGATTGACAACATGTAGCCGTTTGACTCCGGCCGGAATGGCTCAGGTAACGTCGCGGTGAAGCTGGTAGGCGATGCTACGCAACGGCACTGATAATCAACCGGATCGGGCAACTGCCCGACCCATTCATCCCGAAAGAAGCACCCTCATACCGCGATTGCGAAGCAACCCGAACAATAGTAAACCGGTCGAACCGGCGTCGGCAAAACCCTCGAATGACCAGGTGCGTAAAGTACGTAATAGCAATTGGGAACCGACGCGCGAATAGCCCATCATGGCTCTGCTGGTGCAGATGTCACTCGTCTATCAGAGGTCGGTGACCAACCCTCCGCAGCCCACGTGACCTATCAAAGGGTCAGCGAAGTACCATCAAATAGACACCGCAGGCGAGTGCCATTAGCCCAGCCGGGATGGCCAGCAAGGAGATCCGGTCGATCAGCTTGGACTGATAAATGACATCGGCGAGGTCGTCTGTCTCTGCGGATGCACGTCGCTTCAGTACGGGCACAAGGCACAGTGCATTGCCGAGAACAGCGATGCCTCCTGCCACAACTTTTAGGGCATAAATGCCGTCGAAGCGCGCAGGCTCGATGAGCAGCAATCCGGTCACCAGCACCACGCTGAAGGCGGGCATCTCGAAGAACAGATCGATCTGGCTGTGCAGCCTGGCGACTGTGAAGCCCTGACTCCGACTCTGTGCTCGGGTGCGTTCAAGCAGGTACTCGACCGCTACGACGCCCAGCCAGAAGGCCACGGCGAAAAGATGTAGTTGAAGCAAAAGGTTAAATCGCATGGTGTTCTCCTCAGTCCCTGATCAAACCTGGCGTCTTAGTTGGTGCATCGGAGCGTCTGTCGGGATGATCGCGCTCAAGAAAGCGACGCAGCCCCTCGCGGGTCTCGGGTTGATGGATGGAACGGTTGAAGCACTCCGCCTCGATGCGCAAGCCCTCAGCCAGGGGTTGACCATAGCCGCGGATCGCGGCCTCCTTGTCCGCGCACATGGCGGGTTGAGGGAGGGCACAGAGGAATTTGGCCAGCTCCATCGCACGCTCCAGTGAGCGCCCTTTGGGGACCACTTCATTGGCCAAGCCAATGGAGAGGGCTTCAGAGGCCGAGATGACCTTGCCTGTCAGGATCAGCTCCATTGCCCTGCCCAACCCCACGATGCGCGGCAGGCGTTGGCTGCCGCCATCGGCCAGGCCAATGTTCCAGCGGCGACAGGTCACACCGAAGGAGGCGTGCTCCTCGGCGATGCGCATGTCTGCGAAGCAGGCCCATTCCAGGCCGCCGGCGTAGGCAGCGCCATTCACAGCAGCGATCACGGGCTTGTAGATGTCCGTCCAACGGCTGGGTCCGAGAATACCCGGGCGCTCGCCGCGGTCGTGCGCAGCAATCTCGTCCGCGGTGGAAGGCACCAGGTCAAATCCTGCCTCAAGGTCTCCACCGGTACAGAAAGCTTTGTCGCCGGCACCAGTGATGATCGCAACCAGAGCACTCTGGTCATCCCGGAAACGTGTCCAGGCCTCCACCAGCTCCAAGTGGGTGGTTGGCCCAATGCAGTTGCGCTTGTCTGGGCGATTGAAACGGATGACCCTGATAGGGCCGTGTGTCTCGTAGTCGATTTGGGTAAAAGCCATAGCAGCTAGCCCTCTTGTTATTGTTCTGTGCGGATGATCAATGCCACGCCACGCGCTGATTGAGCGGGAAGCGCAACCGTGGGTTGTAGACCGCGCGTTCTCCCGGCATCCCGACGGGCCAGGGCAGGTTTGCTTCTGAGGAATTTTTCATCAGAAGTTGACGGCGCGGCGGCATCCGCGATCCATGCCCACAAATAGCCAAAAACAACGGTACCCAGCAGTTCAAGGAAGTCCGGCGCAACCAAACCCACAACGTCCCGGTTGAAAACCGTATCGACCGATAGTTGCTGAACCAATGGTTCGAACTCGGCCCCCCATGACGCCAAGGTCGTGACGACCCCTTCCAGTCCTGGACGCTGGCGCAGACGCTCGGCTAGCGCGGGGATGTGGCTGAGGAAGATCCCCAAGCGCTGTCCCTGATCGCTCAGGGTCTTGCGCCCCAGCAAGTCCAGAGACTGGATGTAGTTTGTGCCTTCATAGATCGGACAGATGGCCGCATCGCGCAGCAGCTGCTCCATGCCGGTTTCGACGATGTAACCGTGCCCACCGAACAGCTGGAGAGCGGACGAGATATGTGTACCCGCGTGCTGAGACAGGTAGCCCTTGACGATGGGGGTCAACAACTCTGCCAGCTGTGAGGCCTGCTTACGTCGCGCGTCATCCGGGTGGCAACGCGCTTCATCAAGCAGGGTGCCGACCCAGGCGCAGAGCAAGCGTGCTGGCTCAATAAACAGCCGCTGCTGAACAAGGCTCGACTTGACGCCAATATGACTTAACAGAGGGTCAGCGGGTTGATCGGGGTGCGTGGCACCATTCAGCGCGCGGCCTTGCAAGCGCTCCTGGGTGTAGCGCAGCGCGTTCTGGTAAGCGACCTCGGTCAAACCTACGGTTTGGACACCGACGGCGAGCCGTGCGCTGTTCATCAGCAGGAACATGCAGGCAAGGCCACGGTTCAATTCGCCGACGCGGTAGCCCCTGGCATTCTCGAATGCCAGGGCGCATGTGGCGTTGGCACGAATGCCATGCTTGTGCTCAAGCGCGATGACCGACACCCCGTTGGCTGAGGCAGGAACCTCCAATTGGTATTTCGGCACGACGAATAGGCTGAGGCCGCCAGTACCTGCCGGGGCCCCTTCCGTTCTGGCGAGCACCAGGTGAACGATGTTCTCGGTCAGGTCGTGATCGCCGTTCGAGATGAATATCTTGGTTCCACTCAGGAGGTAGGAGCCGTCCGACTGTGTGACTGCAGTCGTGCGAATCAAACCAAGATCGCTGCCAGCCTGAGGCTCGGTAAGGCACATGGTGCCAAGCCATTCGCCACTGGCTAGCTTGTCGGAAAACAGGGATCGAACCCGCTCATCGCCGAATCGGTCGACACAACGGAGAACACCTTCGCGCACGTTGGCGAAAATGCTGAAAGACAGGTTGGTGGAGGCGAGCATCTCGTCAAAAAAGACACCTGCCGTTCCTGGGAAACCTTGCCCCCCAATGGACAGTGGGACCGTCAGAGCAGGCCAGCCGTTCTCCTGAAACAGGCGGTAAGCTGACTTGAAGCCCTGTGGGGTTTTGACCCCACCCTGTTCAAGCCTGCAACCCTCGGCATCGCCGCTGCCGTTCAAGGGCAGCAGTTGCTCTTGGGTGAGCTCGGCACCGACCTCCAGAGTGGCCCTGAACAGGTCGGCGTCGATATGGTGGTGCTCTGGCAGCAGAGGCAACAGCTCTGAAAGTCGAAGAACCTTGTGAGCGAGGAAGTTGAACTCCTCCAGTGGTGCTTGGTACTGCAGCATCTCTTGCCCCTGCCTTATTGGTTAACGACCTTTGAACACCGGTTCGCGCTTCGGTGGGCGATTTTGTCGAAAGTACGACAGCGATTACCGCCAGCATCGGTCAGGTCAAGGACCTCTCCGCGCAGACGGGCATGCTGGCGCTCAATGCGGCCATCGAAGCGGCGCGTGCCGGAGAGAGGGGGCGCGGCTTCAGCGTGGTGGCCGACGAAGTGCGTAACCTGGCACAACGCTCTGCGCTGGCGGCCAACTCGATCAACCAGCTGACGTTGAAGCTGGAGAGCCAGTCCGGGATCGTCGACCAGGCATTGAGCGCGGGCACTGTGGCATTGGAAGAAAGCGGCCGGCTGCTGAGTGAGTTGGAAAGCACCCTGCAGCAGGCAACGGAACTGGTGGGTGACTCTACGCGCGGGGTTGACCGGATCGCCGATGCGGTAAGCGTGCAGAGCGAGGGTGGGCGAGGCATCGTGGCCAACGTCGAGCACATCGCACGCATGGCCGGCGAGGGTGATGCGATCACCCATCAGGTATCCGGAGCCGTGGTGTCTTTGCGCGAGCTGTCCGATGAGCTGAATGTGGCGGTGGGACGTTTTCGCTACGAGGCCTGATTCGCTTGAGACTTCGCCGTCCTGAATATCAGCAGCAGCGGTATGACGCCGATGGATAACCACATCAGCAGCTTGAAGTCATCCAGGTAAGCCACCCAGCTGGCCTGCACAGTGATCAAGCCATCCAGTGCTGCACGCCCGCTGGCGGTCAATGGATTGAGCTGATGGTTGACAGGCCAGGCATCGAACAGGCGGTTGAACGGCGTCACGTATGCACCGATTTCGGCATGGTTTATCTGGGTGTTTTGCGCCAGCAGCACCGTAACGATCGAGATGCCAACGCTCGAACCGACGTTGCGTGACAGGTTGTACAGGCCCGTGGCTTCGCCTCGCAAATGCGGGGGCAGGGTGGTAAAGGCGATGGTGGTCAGCGGGACGAACAACAGACCCAGGCTCGCGCCCTGAATAAAGCCGACGTAGATGATGGTGTCGATGGACACGGCCGGCGTCCAGCCGGTCATCATGTACATCGACCAGGCGGACAGCAACAAACCGCAAAACAGTATCCAGCGAATATCCACTTTGCCGATGATCTTCCCGGCAAGGAACATGCTGAGCATCGTCCCCAGTCCGCGTGGCCCCATGACCATGCCGGCGGTGAGCACCGGGTACCCCATCAGGGTTTGCAGGTAGGGTGTCATCAGTGCCAGCGAGGCCAGGTAGGTGATGCCAATGATAAAGATAAACACCACCGCCACCGAGTAATTGCGATCTTTGAACAGCTTCAGGCTGATAAAGGGCTTGTCATGAGTGAAGGTGTGGACAATGAAGATGTACGAAGCGACGGCGGCCACCAGCGCTTCCAGGATGATTTCCCCGGAGTCGAACCAGCCCAGTTGTTCGCCGCGGTCGAGGAACAATTGAATCGACATGATCGCCACGCTGAGCGAGCCAAAGCCCAGCCAGTCCAGGCGTGCAGTCTTGTCGGCCGGGGTTTCCCGTATGAAGCGGGTCATGCCGATAAAGGCCAGCAACCCGATAGGCAGGTTGATGAAGAACACCCAGCGCCAGCTGAGGTGTTCCGTCAGCCAGCCGCCGAGCATCGGACCTAATACCGGGCCGACCATGACCGATACCCCGAACAGGGCCACTGCCGACCCTCGGTCTTTCTGCGGGTAAATATCCAGCAGAATGCCTTGCGATAAGGGCACCAATGCCGCCCCGGCCACCCCTTGCAGCAGGCGGAACAGGATGATTTCTTCCAGGGAGCGGGCGATGCCACAGAGCACCGAGGCCAATACAAAACCGAAGATCGACCACAGCAATACGCGCTTGCGACCGAAGCGTCGGGCAAGGAATGCCGAGGGCGGCGTCATGATGGCTGTGGCGACGATGTAGGAAGTCAGCACCCAGTTAATCTGATCGGCGCTGGCCGATACGCTGCCCTGCATAAAGGGCAGTGCGACGTTGGCGATGGTGGTGTCCAGCGCCTGCATGACCACCGCCAGCACCACGCACAGTGTGATCAGTACCCGCAGCGGCGAGGGCGGCAGCGGTCCGGACACGTCATTCATGATGGCGTGCGAGCAGGTTTGCCAGTGGCTTGGGCAGGCCTCGTGCGGTGCCGGTGTCGATATCTACCACGGCGCTCATGCCATGGCGCAGCGCCGGTTTGCCGACAGCATCGTCGATATGGATGCGTACCGGAATGCGCTGCACGACTTTCACCCAGTTGCCCGTGGTGTTCTGGGCCGGCAGCAGGGAGAAGCTCGAACTGGAGGCCGGGCTGATGCTTTCCACGGTGCCATGCCAGGTGATACCCGGATAAGTGTCTACCTCGATGGTGACGCCCTGGCCAATCCGGGCGTTGGTCAGCTCGGTTTCTTTCGGGGACGCCGCGACCCACAGTCGCTCGCTGGAGACCAGGCTGAAGCCCGATTGGGGTGGTTGCAGATACGCGCCCACTTGCAGCGAGTCAACGTTGGTGACGACGCCGTCGAACGGGGCGATGACCACGGAGTTTCGCAGGTTGCGTTCGGCTTCATTCAGGGCCGCCAGCGCCTGCAAGTAGGAAGGATGCTGCTCAAGTGGTCTGTCCAGGCGCCCACCCAGTTGGGCCAACGCCGCGGCAGCCTGGGCCTTGGCGACCGATACTTGCTGACGGGTATTGTCGAGGTCCTGGTGGGCGTCGTCGTAGATAGTCCTTGAGACGGCGGCAACGCTGACCAGCTTTTCCAGCCGTTGCAGATTGGTCTGGTAAAACGGCAATTTGGCTTCAGCCTGGGCGATTTCGGCCAGAGATTGGTTGTAGCTCGCCTTGAGGTAGAGGATCTGGTTGCGCGCGTTCTCCAGCTGCGCCCTGGCGCTGGCCACGGCGATTTCAAACGGCTCGGGCTTGAGGCGGAACAAGACCTGGCCTTTGCTCACGGTCTGGTTGTCACTGACTTCAATGGCCGCGACGATCCCGGCGACATCGGTTGAAACTCCCACCCGCTCGGCCTGGATATAAGCGTTGTCGGTACTCACGACCTGGCCACCCAACACATACCAGGCGGCGCAGGCCACGACACTGATCGGTGCCAGCAAAAACAGACCGATGCGCCAGCGTTGGCGCGCCGTGTCATTCGGTTCTTGAGCATCGCCATCAAGGGCGGAAGCCTCGGGCGCCTGCATCCGGGGTTTTTCCACGGGCTCGAGCGGTCGGGCTTCGGCGTGCACGGCAGGGCGCTGCAATGTCGGCTCAGCCATGTTTCACCTCGCGCGCAACGTCATGGAGGACAAAGCCGAGGGTGGATTGGGTCATCGTCAGCGCACCTTGGAGTTAATGAGCAAGCTAATGGTAATCAGGCTTATGGATTGCTCGCTAGCTATTTTCCATTAGAACATGATCACTAATAGAAGAAATGTCCATTTGTAGGTGGCCTAAAGAGCGGAAATGTGTCTATTGAACCAAGGTTCGTAGAGGGTTGTGGCCACATCTTGCGGTTTTCGTTGGCTGTAAATAATTTCAACAGAAAACAAAATACTGTTTATTTGTGTTTGCTCTCTCTGCCGCGAAGCACTACCGTTAGCGCTGACTGCGTTCAACGCATTTGCCCAAGACCAATAACAAAGAGGCAGCCCGATGATGACCCCTGGCTGGTGGGCCATGGCGCTTTGCGAGGCCGTGAAAGATCAAGTGCCATTGGCCGTGGCCTTTGCCGGCGAGGAACTGGTCCTGTTCCGAAACGCAGCCGGCCAGGCCTTTGCCCTGGAAGACCGTTGCCCACATCGGCGGGTGCCGCTGGCTTTGGGGCGAGTCGTCGAGTCCGGTCTGCAGTGCGGTTATCACGGCTGGACCTTTGATGGCGCCAGTGGTGGCTGTACGCAGATCCCCAACCTGCATACCGATGAGCGTGTGCCTGCACGTTATGCCGCGCGTGCCTTTGCGGTCAGCGAGGCGAATGGTTTTGTCCATGTGTGGTTGGGTGAAGGGGCACCGCAAGGGCAATTGCCCAGCAGCGACTACCAACCGGGCGGACGCGAATTTACCGGTTCCACCATCGTCAACATGAGTCACGACCAGTACCTGGACGCGATGCTCGACGGCCCGGAATGCTTGCTCGGGTTTGCCCATGTGCGCCTCACCGATTTTTTCCTTGGCGATCTGCGCAGCGAGCAGGGGCGGGTGGTTCTGGAGCGAGGTGCGGTATGGACCACACAAATCCTGCCTTCGCAGTTTGTGGTGGATTACCCCTTGATCGTGCGCACCGCGGTCCCCTTTAACGGCGGTACTGTTCGAGTGGATTTGCTGAGCGAAGATGAATTGCCGCTGGTGACGCTGATGATCGCCACCGGTGCCAACCGTCGTGGCACAACCAGTTTGTGCTGGCGTGGTTTTGTGCATGAGCACGTACACCTCAGGGCACCCCTGCGTTGGCGTCTGGCCCGCCTGCGCAAACAGGCGCCGTTCCAGGTGAACAGCCGGATCGACGGCACAGCCGTCGCGGCCTTGTTGCAAACCTCATCCCGCGAACTGCGTGAGTTGCGCCAACCGACCCTGATTCCCGTCAGCGCAGTCGTCTGAGCACAGGAGCTCCCACCATGCATGCCGTGCCTTCCTCCACCGATACGATCCCTGGCAAAGTTCGGGGTGACTGGACGCCAATCAACTACGACCTGCGTGACACCTGGTTCCCGGTGTCCCATAGCCGCGACCTGGGTACCCGGCCCATTCGCCGGATCATTCATGCTCAGCCCTATTACCTGTGGCGCGACAACGGGCGTGCGGTGGCGGCCGAGTTTCACCCGCATTTCCCCCATAAAGAGCTGACACTCACAGCGTTTACCGGGGGACGGGGCTTTTATCCGCTGGTTGAGCGCTACGGGTACATCTGGGTCTGGTACGGTAATCCGGACGCTGCCGACATGCAGTTGCTCCCGCATATTCCGTTTCTACCCCAGGATGGCAGTCTTCCCGGTTACACCCAGCGAACCGTGCGGTTTGATGCGACCTCGGCGCTGTCGGTGGAAAACCTGATTGATCTGACCCATGCCGATTTCCTGCATGCCAATACCATTGGCGACGGTGTAAGCGAGTCGGACGTGGTGGAAGTGCAATGGACCTCCGAGACCGTGACTCGCACCCGTACCGTGGCGCAAAAGTCAGTGGCGCCGATCATGCGCTGGGTCGGCGGCGTGCGCGCCAGGTATCAGGATTTTCGCGCCGTGCTGCACATTCATCTACGCAGCAACGTATGCATCTCCTATCCGCGCTTTCGCCCCGGTTACGACGTGCCCAACCTGCAACCCTTCCTGCCGGTGGGCAAGCATCGCTCGCGGTGTGACGTCACCTTCAACACCACCGCTGCACCCGCACCTTTTCGTTATGTGATGCCGCGCATCAACTACATCATCCAGCCCCAGGACAACTCGGTGGTGCGCCCGCAGAACCAACGTTATTTCGAGGTCGACCCACGTCGCGACCTGCACTCGCGCTTCGATACGCCGGGTACCCGTTATCGCTACCAGATGGAGCAGTTGGCCGAACGCCAGCGCGCTGGCCAATTCACCTACGGCGGCGATGCTGAACCCGGGCGCGACATCACGGCCTTGCTCGGCATGAACGACTGACACCAATGTACGAGGAGTGCTGCAATGGATCTGGGTATTGGCGGACGTATTGCTCTGGTGTGCGCATCCTCTCGGGGACTTGGCAAAGCCTGTGCGCTGGCATTGGCGCAGGAGGGCTGTGAGGTGCTGATCAACGGCCGCGATGCCGAGAGCCTGGAACACACTGCGCAGGACATCTTGCGCAGCACCGGCCGGCTGCCGCGCACCGTGGTGGCCGACCTGTCCACCGCCGCCGGGCGACAGGCGCTGCTGGCTGCCTGTCCGGTGATGGATATTCTGGTGACCAACAACGGCGGGCCAGAGCCGGGTCGTCCGGAGGATTGGGATCATGCTGCCTGGCTGGCGGCCATTGAGGCCAACATGCTCTCGGGTATCCTGCTGATTCAGGCGGTGGTCGTTGGTATGCGTGCGCGAGGTTTCGGCCGTATCGTCAATATCACCTCGGCGATGGTTAAGTCGCCCCGGTTGCCATTGGGTTTGTCCACGGCGGCGCGTGCGGGGCTGACCGCTTTTTGCAAAGCTCTGTCGGTCGAGGTGGTGCGGGACAATGTGACGATCAACAATCTGCTGCCGGAGCGCATTGAGACGGACCGTCTGCGCTTTATGACCGAGCAACTGGCGGAACTTCGCCAGCTCAGTTTTGAGCAAGCACGGGTGGAAATGCTCAAGCCGATAGCCGCACGACGATTTGGCCAGCCGAGCGAACTGGCAGCGGCCTGCGCATTTCTCTGTTCGGCGCAAGCCGGCTATATCACCGGGCAAAATTTGCAGATCGACGGCGGCAGCTATGCCGGATTGATTTAGCCACCCCGGCGTTCTTTCCAGTCGGCG
Source organism: Pseudomonas fluorescens (assembly GCF_902497785.1). Taxonomy (GTDB): domain Bacteria; phylum Pseudomonadota; class Gammaproteobacteria; order Pseudomonadales; family Pseudomonadaceae; genus Aquipseudomonas; species Aquipseudomonas fluorescens_BO. Next base: position 145,097 of record NZ_CABVHK010000009.1, on the reverse strand, counting down.
GGCGGCACTTCGCTGGCGTCGAAATCCAACTCCACTTCAACCCCATTGGGGTCCTGGATGAACAGCTGCCACGTGCGCTCGGCGCCGGGCGCACGGATCACTTTGAATCGCACGCCGTGCTCACTCAGGTGTTTCCACATCCTCTGCAAGCCCTGGGCATGAAACGCCATATGGTCAAGCACGCCACGTCGCGGCTCCGGCATTTGTGATACGCCCACCACATGCAGAACTGGTTGTTCCTGGGTGTACAGCCAGAATCCGGGAACCGGGAAGGGCGGGCGTGGCCCCTCCACCAACCCGAGTACTCCAACATAGAAATTTCGTGTCGCCTCCAGTTGGTCGGAGACGATGGTGAAGTGGTCCATGCGCAGGATCATCGCAACGCCCTTAATCGGCTTTTAGTGATATTTAGACGAATTGTTATTTATTGTTCATATTCATGCTTATGATTCTATATTCGGAATACTAATCTATCTATGGAATTTATCGCCGATCGCTTAGGGTAACGCCATGGATTCGTTCTGCAGCTCTGCTGCAAAACGCTAAGCGCAGAAGAAGACAGGTGCTGAATGAGCCAGGCAATCCTCGAAGGAATTCGCGTCATCAGTCTGTGTTCCGGCATTGCCGGATCTGCCGCTGGCATGCATCTTTGCGAAGCGGGTGCCGAAGTGGTGATGATCGAGCCACCCGCCAACCGTGCCAGAGAGAAACAGGCGCTGTTTGCTGTGCTTAACCGTGGCAAACGAAGTGTCATCCTCTGCCTGGAAAATGCCGCAGATCGCCAGCAACTGAACTCGTTGCTAGCCAGCGCCGATGTGCTGCTGCATGACTTCACCCCCGCGGTAGCGCAGGCCCATGGTCTGGCAGACGCGCAGCTCACTGCAGACTTCCCTCGATTGGTTATCTCAGCGATCAGCGGCTGGCCCCATCGGCATGCACTGGCGAATTCCATTCCCCGGGAAACGCTTATCCTGGCGCGCCTGGGCCTGTTGGACGAACAGCCGGCGCATCGCCCCGGCCCGGTGTTCGTACGCATGCCATTTGCCAATTGGCTGGCCAGCTGGCTGTGTGTGGTCGGGGTGATGGCGCGGTTACTGGCGCGCGACCGTGACGGCTGCGGCGGCATCGCTCATACGAGTTTGGCTCAGGCAGCCTTGGTGCCAATGACCATGCATTGGAACCGCGCACAAACACCGACCCCGGCCTTTGCCAAAGGTCTGGATAAACACATTCCAATTCCATTGCACCAGTGCGCTGATGGCCGCTGGTTGCATGTGCATTATTCGCCGGACAAATCCCCTTGGATGGCCGCGGCACTCAGTGAGTTCGGCGAAACCGAAGTGGCTCGCTTGAACGCGCTGTGGCCATCGAGCCATGTGGCGCCAAACTTCGGCGCCAACAAGGCGATCATTGCCACACGGTCGGCACAGGAATGGGTCGAGCATTTCTGGCAGCACGACGTTGCTGCGCAAATTGCCGCTCCATTTGGCGATATCTACTTCGACGAACAAGCACGCCTGAATGGCTATGTGGTTGAAGTCGACGATGTGCAGTTGGGCAAAACACTGCAACCAGGCCCTGCCTGGCAGGTGCAGCCACCCGCACGAGTTGGCGGTAGCGCACCTCTGGCAGGTGAGGGGAACGCCGGACTGTCTGGCGCCGATGCTGTGATCCCTTCGCAACTGCCCAGGTCGAGTCCGGCGCCCTTGCCTCCGCTGCACGGTCTGAAAGTACTGGATCTGGGCGCCTATCTGGCCGGGCCGTTTGCCTGCATGTTGCTGGCGGACCTGGGGGCAGAAGTCATTAAAATCGAGGCGCCCAAGGGCGATGCCATGCGCCGCCTGGAGCGGATTTTCAGCGGTACCCAGCGTGGCAAATTGGGCGTCGCGTTGCAGTTGGGCGATCGGCAGACCGAGCCCGCCGTAGAGGCGTTGGCACGTTGGGCCGATGTGGTACACCACAACATGCGGCTTCCCGCCGCACGCAAGCTCAAGGTCGACTACGAGAGCCTCAAAGCGCTCAACCCGCAGCTGGTGTATTGCCATGTCAGTGCCTACGGACCGACCGGACCGCGCACGGATTGGCCGGGCTTTGACCAACTGATGCAGGCCTCTTGCGGCTGGGAAGTCGAGCAGGGCGGTGAGGGCCAGGCGCCCATGTGGCTGCGCTTCGGCGTGGGTGATTTTTTTGCCGGTCTGTCCTCGCTCTACGCCTTGCTCCTGGGGTTGTATGAGCGCAACCGCAGTGGCGTCGGACAAATGGTCAGCTCGTCATTGCTGGGCGCCACGATGCTGTCGATGAGCGAAGCGGTGGTGCTGGAAGACGGCAGCCTCACACCAATCGATCATTTGGACGCGCAACAGACCGGTCTGAGTGATGCCCATCGTTTGTATCGGTGTAGCGATTCCTGGCTGGTGGTGGCAGCGCTGCAACCGGATGAGGTGCAACGTTTCGAGAGGCTGGTGGATGATCAGCCCGAAACCTGGTTTGCCGATCAGACCCGGCAAGCGGCGCTCGCCTCATTGGTCGCAGCGCAGGTTCCTGCACAGGCAGTGCTGGAAGCGCAGATGGATGCCTTTCTCGACAGCCCCGAACACGCCGAAGCGGGTCTGCACGCTCATTACTCACATGCTGTTTACGGTGACCTGCAACAGATCGGCGCGTTCTGGGACTTCGGCAACTTGCCGTTATCGCTGCAGCGTCCGCCACCCGCCCTCGGCCAACATACCCGGCAAGTTCTGGAAGGCCTCGGCTTTACCGGCAGCGAGCTCGAACGATTGGCCTCGGTTGGCCTGGTGGCGCTGTAACGGTGGGCCTATTGCCCGACAGGATTTTTCGACAAGCACAAGGAATACCCATGTACGAGTTGGATTTCAGCGGTAAAACCGTGCTGGTAGTTGGCGGGTCCAGTGGCATCGGCAATGGCATTGCGCAGAACTTTCGCCAGCGCGGTGCCGAGGTGCATGTCTGGGGTACGCGTGCCTCGGCGGCGGCCTATAACGACTCACCTGACTCTAATCTTGAAGGCCTGCATTACGCCCAGGTAGACGTCGCGGATGCGGCATTGATCGAAGGGGTCTGTGTGCCATTCACCCGCCTGGATGTGTTGGTGCAGGCACAAGGCACGGTGCTCTACGACCGTCAGGAATTTCTCACCGAGGGTTTCAAGCGAGTACTCGACGTCAACCTCACCAGCCTGATGGTGTGCGCGCAGAAATTTCACCCACTGCTGATGCAGGCCAAGGGTTCGATGATCACTGTCAGCTCCGCTGCCGCCTTCCACTCCACGCGTGGCAACCCGGCCTACAACGCCTCGAAAACCGGTGCTTTCGGACTGACTCGCACCCTGGCCGAAGCCTGGGCACGTGACGGCATCCGGGTGAATGGCATTGCCCCCGGTTTGGTGGAAACCAAGCTGACGCGGGTGACCACCAGCAACCCCAAGCGCCTCGAAGGCGCATTGCGCGCCATTCCTCAAGGGCGCTTGGGCACGCCCCAGGACATGGCCAACGTGGCCCTGTTCCTTGCCTCGCCGCTGGCCAGCTATGTGCTCGGCCAAACCCTGTTGGTCGACGGCGGCATGCTGCTGGCCTGATCGCTATTTGCTAGGAGACACACCATGGCCTGGGACTTTCAGACCGACCCCGAGATACAGGCGGAACTGGATTGGATCGAGCAGTTTGTACGGGAGGAAGTCGAGCCCCTCGATCATGTGCTGGGCAGCCCGTGGAATATCCACGATCCGTTGTTCAAGCAACTGGTCAAACCGCTGCAAGCGCAGGTAAAGGCTCGCAAGTTGTGGGCGTGTCACCTGGGCCCGGAACTGGGCGGGGCAGGGTATGGCCAGGTGCGCCTGGCATTGATCAATGAAATTCTCGGCCGCTCGCTGTTCGGCCCGATTGTGTTTGGCTGCCAGGCCCCCGATTCAGGCAACGGGGAAATCCTCGCCCATTACGGCACCCCGGCGCAGAAGCAGCGCTACCTGCAACCGTTGCTCGATGGCGATATCGTGTCCTGCTTCGCCATGACCGAGCCGCAAGGTGGCGCGGATCCTGCCGTGTTCACCACCGAAGCGGTGCGCGATGGCGATGACTGGCTGCTGAACGGCGAAAAATGGTTCGCCTCCAATGCCCGCTACGCAGCGTTCTATATCGTGATGGCGGTCACTGATAAAAGCGTATCGGTGTATGAAGGCATGTCGATGTTCATCGTCGCCGCTGACGCGCCCGGGGTGAGCATTATCCGTAACGTCGGTATCGCCGATGACCCCGCCGCCACCCATGCTTACCTGTCATTCGACAAGGTGCGAGTGCCTGCGGGCGACATGCTCGGTGCGCCCGGCCAGGCATTTGTCGTGGCTCAGGTGCGGCTCGGTGGTGGCCGCGTGCACCATGCCATGCGGGTGATCGGCCAGGCGCAAAAAGCCCTTGATGCACTCTGTGAACGATCCCTGTCGCGTAGTACCCAGGGCAGCCGCCTGGCGGACAAGCAGATGGTCCAGGAAAAAATTGCCGATTCGTGGATCGAACTGGAGCAGTTTCGCTTGCTGGTGATGCGTACGGCGTGGCGCATCGATCAGTATCAGGACTACAAGCGGGTGCGCAAGGACATCGCTGCGGTGAAAGCCGCCATGCCCAAGGTTTTGCATGACATCGCCGCGCGCGCCCTGCATGTACATGGCTCGTTAGGGGTATGCGAAGAAATGCCGTTTACCGGGTACATCGTCCGCTCCTTCCAGATGGGGCTGGCCGACGGGCCCACCGAAGTGCACAAAGTCACGGTGGCCAAACAGCTGCTGCGCGACTATCAGCCCTGCGACGAGTTGTTCCCCGATTACCATCGGCCCACCGCCGCGGCCCGCGCCCGGGAAAAATACGCCGGCGTGCTGGCCAGTCTCGGCGAGCGCGACGTATGAACGATTGGCAGGATCTGGTCGACCTCGAGCGCCTGGCCGACTGGATGGACACCCAAGACCTGGAAAGTGGCCCGATCAAGGCTGCGGTACGTTTAGCCGGCGGCACGCAGAATCTGCTGCTGCGCTTTCGGCGAGGCGTGCGTGAATTCGTGTTGCGCCGGCCTTCCCTGGAACTGCGCGAAGTCGGCGGTAAAACCATCGTCCGTGAAGCGCGCCTGCTCAAGGTATTGGCCGGATCGCAAGTGCCCCATGCCGGTTTGATCGCCGACTGTACTGACCAGGCCGTTCTGGGCTCCAGTTTTTATTTAATGGAACCAGTGCAGGGCTTCAACCCCAATAGCGCCGCAGGATTGCCAGCACCCCATGCTGAACGGCCGGCGCTGCGCAGGCGCATGGGCTTTGCCATGGTGGATGCGCTATTGCGTCTGGGCGACATTGACTACCAGGCGGTGGGGCTGGCGGACTTTGGCCGCCCGGACGGTTTTCATCAGCGTCAGGTCTCACGCTGGCTGGCACACTTGGACAGCGTCAAAGACTACCCCGGTTGGCCGGGGGCGAGCAGCCTGCCGGGACTTGCACGTTTGGCCAATTGGCTGAGCGATCATTGCCCGCAGCAGTTTGAGGCCGGTATTCAACATGGCGACTTTCACCTGTCCAACGTCATGTTCCGGCATGACTGCGGGGAGTTGGCCGCGGTCGTCGATTGGGAGCTGGCGACCATCGGTGATCCGTTGCTCGACCTTGCCTGGCTGGTGGTCACCTGGCCCTGTGCCGACGGTCGTGGTGCCGGCACCATCGAAGTGCATCCCTGGGACGGCTTTTGCAGCAGCGACGAACTGGTCGCCCATTACCACGCCGGCAGCTCGCGCTCGTTGGCGGACTTCACCTGGTACCTGGTGTTGGCGGGTTTCAAACTCGGCATCTTTCTCGAAGTCAGTTACGCCCGTGCGTGTGCGGGTAAAGCCTCGATGGTCACGGGTGAAAAACACCACGCCTCAGCGTTGCATCTATTCGCTACGGCGTTGCAGCGCATCGATCAAACCGCCTGATAACCAGAGGGAAAGCCCATGCAACTGGCCGGTAAACGAATCATCGTCACGGGAGGCGCCAGGGGTATCGGCGCGGCAGTGGTCAAAGCATTTGTGGAGGAGGGAGCCTATGTCGTCAGCCTCGACCTGGGCGAAGCCGCCTTGATGACGGGGGACGGTGGCGGGTGGGCGCATACACGAGTCTGCGATATCGCTGACAGCCAATCCGTGGATGCCGCTTTCGCCTGGGCCAACGAACGGCTCAATGGTCTGGATGTGCTGGTACATGCTGCGGGTATCGCGCCGAATGCCAGTGCCGACAGCATCACGCTGGACGAGTGGGAAAAAGTCTTTGCGGTGAATACCCGTGGCACATTCCTGACCAACCGCGCGGCCTATGAGCTGCTGAAGGGCAGCGGTGGGCGGATCATCAACTTCGCCTCTGCGGCAGGCGTCATCGGACAGCCCGGCAAAGCCCATTACGCGGCCAGCAAGGGGGCGGTGCTGGCGTGGACGCGCACGGTGGCGCGGGAATGGGGCCCCTTGGGCATTACCGTCAACGCTATCGCCCCGGCGATGTGGACGCCGATGTACGAGGCGACTCGCGCGAGCATGAGCACCGAGCAATTGCAGCAGCACGATGCCTACATGACAAGGCAAGTGCCCATCGGCGGACAGCTGGGTGAACCGGCCCGGGATCTGGCGCCTGTGCTGGTATTTCTTGCCGGAGACGGTTCGCGATTTGTCACCGGGCAAACGTTGATGATTGATGGCGGCATGCTGATGCTCAGTTGAGTTGAAGGTGGGGCGCCTGGCGCCTCTCCTAGCGACCGCGGATCAACTGCAAAAACTCCTGGCGGGTGTTGTACGACTCGCGGAACGCGCCGAGCATTACCGAGGTGCTCATCACCGAGTTCTGCTTCTCCACACCGCGCATCATCATGCACATGTGTTTTGCCTCGATCACTACCGCCACTCCGGCGGCATCGGTCACTAGGGAAATCGCGTCGGCAATCTGCCGTGTCAGGTTTTCCTGAATCTGCAAACGGCGAGCGAACATATCGACAATGCGGGCCACTTTCGACAGCCCCAGCACCTTACCAGTGGGAATATAGGCGACATGGGCCTTGCCAATAAACGGCAGGAGGTGGTGTTCGCAGAGTGAGTACAGTTCGATGTCACGGACGATGACCATCTCATCGTTGTCCGATTCAAACAACGCGCCGTTGACGATCTGTTCGAGGCTTTGCTGATAGCCATGACACAGGTACTGCATGGCTTTCGCCGCGCGTTTTGGCGTGTCCAGCAAGCCTTCTCGCTCTGGATCTTCGCCCACTCCGTGAAGAATCTCCCGGTAGTTTCTGGCCAGCTCTTCGTTCATGGGTCGACCTTATTGTTTTAGCCAACTTCCCGGGCGGCATCGCATGCAACCCGGGTCCTGGCACCTGGCCCAGGGCCGGGATATTTACAGTTGAGTGATGGCGATTTTGCCGGTGACCTGGCTGGCATCGTGAAACGTGACACTCGGACCATTACGCCATTGCTCAAGCAATTGCGCCTGGCGCTTTTCGGCGTGGCCGAGGAAACGCTCTTTCACCGGACCATAACCGCGAACGCTGTCTGGCAACTCCGCCAACTCCTGAGCAAGGCTCAGCTTGTCGGCCGTCAAGCCAGTGAGTACTTCATCGAGGACGCGTTCGTAACTGGCCAGCCAGTTGCGTTCCACCTTGCGTTCATGGGTACGACCGAACGGATCAAGCCAGGTATTACGCAGGAACTTGAGCCTGGCCAGCAGCTTGAAGCCTTGCAGCATCCACGGGCCGAAGCTGCGTTTTTTCGGTTCGCGACCGGAGCCGTTATCGTTCAGCAGCGGTGGTGCCAGGTGGAAGCGCAGGCGGTAGTCGCCCTCGAAGCCGGCCTGGATTTTTTCCAGGAATTGTCCATCGGTAAACAGGCGCGCCACTTCGTATTCATCCTTGATCGCCAGCACTTTGAAGTAATATCGGGCGACACTCGCCGACAGCTTGCCGGGTTGTCCGAACAGTGCGGTTTCCGCCTTGATGAATTGCTCGACACGAAACCGGTAGCGTTGGGCATAGGCGTAGTTCTGGTACGCAGTGAGAAACTCCATGCGCCGTGCCAGCGTTTCTTCCAGGCTTTGCGACAGTAAGCGGTCCGGGCTTTGCACCTTGCCGGCTTCCAGTTTGCGTAAAACCCGTGGCAAGTCATGGGCGCTGCACCGGCCCCAGTCAAAGGCCGAGAGGTTGAAGGGCACCGCGGTGCCGTTCAGTTCGATGGCCTGTAGCAGCGCCGCTTTACCCACCGGCAACCAGCCTTTCTGGTAGGCATAGCCGAGCATGAAGGTGTTCGTGGCTATCGAATCACCCAACAACGCCGTGGCAATTTTGCTGGCGTCGACAAAGTCCGCCTGGTCGGAGCCCACTGCTTCGACAATTTGTGCCGACATGCTCTGGGTCTGGAATTTCGGGTCCGGGTGTTTGAGCAAATCACCACTTTCCGCTTGCTGGGCGAAGGTGCGCACAAAAGCGCTGGTAATGCTTTCCTCGCTGTTGACCACGGCATGGGTGACGCCGTGACGCAGCTTGGACAAGGTTTCGGTGTTGGCACTGACCACCAGGTCGCAACCCAGCAGCAAGCCCGCTTCACCCTCGGCAATCCGCGGTGCAAACAATTGTTCCTGGTGCGCGGCGATGCGGATGTGCGACCACACCGCGCCGCCTTTTTGCGCCATGCCGGCCATGTCCAGATTGAGCGTGCCTTTACCTTCGATGAACGCCGCCATCCCCAGCAGGGCACCGATGGTCACCACGCCCGTACCGCCCACGCCAGTGATCAGGATGCTGTAAGGCTCATCCAGCGCGACGGTCGCGGGCGTCGGCAAATCCCACACGTCATCCTTCGCGGCCGCCAAGGCCTTGGGTTTGCGCAAGGTGCCACCTTCGACCGTGACAAAACTCGGGCAAAAACCGTTGAGACACGTGAAGTCTTTGTTGCAAGAGGACTGGTCGATTTCACGCTTGCGGCCGAACTCGGTTTCCACCGCCACCACCGACATACAGTTGGATTTGCTGCTGCAATCGCCACAGCCTTCACACACTGCTTCATTGATTACGACACGGCGTGCCGGATCCGGAAACTTGCCGCGCTTGCGACGCCGACGCTTTTCCGCAGCGCAGGTCTGGTCATAGATGATTGCGGATACGCCCTGGAACTGGCGCAGCTGTTCCTGCACTTCGTCCATCTGGTCGCGACGCAGCACCGGCACGCCGTCTGCCAGATCATGGATGTGCTGATACTTCTCGACATCTTCGCTGACCACCACCACACGCTGCACGCCTTCTGCAACGAGTTGCCGGCTGATTTGCGCCACGCTGAGGCTGCCGTCCACTGGTTGGCCGCCGGTCATGGCCACGGCGTCGTTGTAGAGAATCTTGTAGGTGATCTGCACCTTGGCCGCGATGGCAGCCCGAATCGCGAGAATGCCGGAGTGGAAATAGGTTCCGTCACCGAGGTTGGCGAACACATGTTGAGTAGTGGTAAACGGTGCCTGGCCGATCCACGCCACGCCTTCGCCCCCCATCTGACTGAACGTCTGGGTCTGCGGGTAGATCCAGGCGGCCATGTAATGGCAGCCGATGCCGGCCAATGCGCGACTGCCCTGCGGGACTTTGGTCGAGGTGTTGTGCGGGCAACCGGAACAGTAGTGGGGCACGCGTTCCATCAGGTTACTGAACTGGTCTTTGCTCGCCAATTGCGCATCCAGCACCGCCAGGCGCACTTGCAGCGGGCCACTTTGATGCAGGCGCAAAATGCGTTTGGCCAGCGCCCGGGCGATCATAGCCGGGGTCAGGTCGTTGATGGCGGGTAGCAACCAACCCGTGTGCGGCAGGCTCCACTCACCCTTGTCGTCAAACTTGCCGACGATGCGCGGGCGCACATCCTCGCGCCAGTTGTAGAGTTCTTCCTTCAACTGGTACTCGATCATGTGGCGTTTTTCTTCCACCACCACGATTTCTTCCAGGCCCTCGGCGAACTGCCGGACGCCTTCAGCCTCCAGCGGCCAAACCATGCCGACCTTGTAGACCCGCAGGCCAATCTGCTGGGCGAGTGTTTCGTCGATGCCGAGGATTTTCAGTGCCTGGCAAACGTCGAGGTACGATTTGCCTGACGTGATGATGCCGATGCGCGCTTTCGCTGAGTCCATCACGACACGGTCGAGGCGGTTGGCCCGTGCATAGGCGAGGGCAGCATATAGCTTGTGTTCCAGCAGGCGCTGTTCCTGTGCCAGGGGCGGGTCCGGCCAACGGATATTCAAGCCACCTTCGGGCAGCGGGATATCGGGAATGATCGGTTGTACGCGATGAATGTCGATGTCGACGACGGCCGCGCTCTCTACGGTATCGGCCACCGCTTTGAGGGCGACCCAGCAGCCGGAATAGCGCGACATGGCCCAGCCATGCATGCCGTAGTCGAGGTATTCCTGCACCCCCGATGGCGCCAGCACCGGCATCATCACCGCTTTGAAAATGTGTTCGGTCTGGTGCGGTAGCGAGGAGGAGCGTGCGCCATGGTCGTCGCCGGCAATGGCCAGCACGCCGCCAAATTTCGAGGTGCCGGCGGCGTTGGCGTGGCGGAACACATCGCCGCAGCGATCGACGCCCGGACCCTTGCCGTACCACATGCCAAACACGCCATCGTAGGTGGCGCCTTCGAAGAGATTGACCTGTTGCGTACCCCAGATTGAGGTAGCAGCGAGGTCTTCGTTCATGCCTGGATGGAACACCGTGTGGTGTTCCTTGAGGTAGTCGCGCGCCTTCCACAATGCCTGGTCGAAACCACCCAGCGGCGAGCCACGGTACCCGGAAATAAAACCGGCGGTATTCAAGCCATTGGCCAGATCGCGTTGGCGCTGCATCAGCGGCAGACGCACCAGCGCCTGAATCCCGGTGAGCAAAACTTTTCCAGTGTGCTGGACGTACTTGTCATCCAGAGACGGGGGCGCACTCATGTTCATCCTCCAGGCTTTATTGTCATGGCGGCGCCAGGAGAGCGGCGTTGCCTAGTTATTGGCTGGAGTCTAGGGAGCAGTTTTGCCATCGTAAAATCACAAAAACAATGGGGCGGTATCGGATATTCAAATACCGCAACGCACACTGTTCTTCACGCTGTTGTAGATAAAGCCGGTTATCGGTCTGGTGTCATTTCACCTTGTTTCGGGCTTGATATCCCCACAGAAAATATCCACGTTGCCATCGGCCGGAGTGGTCCTTATTACTAAGTAATATCCACCAGAAAGCAGCTCTGCCAGCGTCACTGGCGCACTTCGTGAATAGGTCCAGCCGCGCGTTGCAGAAATGCGATTGGTGTTGATCCGGTCATTCATTGCATAGGCGACAGTCCCGGGGCGCTCGCAGCTGCCTTTGTTGATAAAGGTGTAGAGATTCAAGGGCCGAAGGGTGCCGCTTGGAACTCCACTGACGACAAAGGAAAACGCTGTCTCATTGCCCTGAACGGCCAGCGTTGCATTGGCGATCTGACCGCCGTTGCGTGGTGTAGCGTTCAAGGGAACAGTCACTGTCTGGCTTGATGAAGTCGTACAGCCGACGATCATCGCAGCGGCTAGGAGTGTCGCTGTCCGGGTTCCCGATTTCATGGTCACCTCCTGTACTCAAAAAGTACGATCCAGGACCTTTGAGTATAGGTCGGGAGTATTTGACCAATACCAAAATGCATTTCAGCAATACTCCCAATCGTTGTCTCGAACCTCCCCGTCCCGTCTACTTCAGTCCATACCGAAAGCCCACAGACGAGCGCTCATTGGCGCGGTCCAGACGGCCCAACGCTTCGGCTGCCAACAACAATAAAAAGTAATGGGAGTGTTGATGATCGACGCAAAGCTAAAGCCGTTAAGCCTGGCTGTCTGGTTCAGCGTGACCGGGTGTGCCTTGACTGTTGGCGCTGTGCAGGCCGCCGAGTTTGATACCGGCAATCCGGACTGGACCGCGCGCTGGGACAACACCGTACGTTACAACCTGGGCATACGGGCCGAGGGGCGCGACTCCGCGTTGGCCAATAACGCCAGCTACGACGAGTCCGACGCCAAGTTTGATCGGGGCGATGTGGTGACCAATCGTGTCGATTTGATGAGCGAAATGGAGGTCGCGTACAAGCAGTACAACGGCTTTCGCATCAGCGGCGCTGGCTGGTACGACCAGGCATATGAAAACACTGATGTCGAAACCAGCCCCGGCAATGTTTACTACCCAGGTGCGTTCCCCGGTACCAGCACGCCGAGCTACAACAACGGTAAATACTCCAGCTTCACCAAACGCTATCACCGTGGCCCTAGCGGCGAGTTGCTGGACGCCTTTGCGTTTACCCGCTTCGACCTGGGTGAGATTCCGGTCAGCGTGCGTGCCGGCCGGCATACCGTGTACTGGGGCAACGGCCTGCTGATTGCCGGGCATGCGGTGTCCTACTCGCAAGCACCGTTGGATGGGCGCAAGGCGGTGAGCAACCCTGGTACCGAGACCCGTGAAATCTTCCTGCCGCTGACGCAGATTTCAACCCAGGCTCAGGTCACCGACAAGTTGTCGCTGGCAGCGCAATACTTCTTCGAATGGGACACCACGCGCGCGCCTGAAGGCGGTACCTATCTGGCCTCCGCCGACGTCGCCCTGGAAGGGCCGGACCGTTTGCCATTGTTCAGCGGTGTTTCGCGGCCGTTGATTGATCCGGTCAAACCCAAGGACAGGGGCAACTGGGGCGTGATGGGCACCTACAGCTTCGACTTCCTGCATTCGGAGGTCAGCGCGTTCTATCGCGAGTTCGATGACTACAACCCGTGGGGCCTGCAAGTAGCGCCGACCTTCGCCCGTTACGTGTACGCCGAGAACGTCAAGCTCTATGGCCTGGGTTACTCCGCAGGTCCGGTATTGGGCGGAGGTTCCCTCGGCGTCGACCTGTCGTATCGCCAGAACACCTCGCTGGTCTCCAGCAACATCAGCACTGCCGACAATCAGGGCGCTCGCGGTGACACGTGGCACATGGTGGTCAACGGCCTGTGGTTGCTGCCGCGCACCGATTACTTCGACACCGGCAGCCTGATCACCGAAATGGCGTTCAGTCATGTGCAACGGGTGACCAAGCACGAGGAACTGTTCAAAGGAGAAGGCTATGGCGGCTGCCCGGCGGGGCAGGACAAGCATTACGGCTGCGCTACCAAGAACTATGTCGGCCTGGCCGTTAGCTTTGCGCCGCAATGGCTTGGGGTGTTCCCTGGCTGGAATATTTCCACGCCCATGAGTGTGGATTACGGCGTCAACGGCAATGCCGCCACGGGCGGTGGCAACGAAGGCAAATACACCTGGAAAGCAGGTGTGAAGGGCACCTACGACGAGCGCGTCGACGTGACTCTGTCGTACATCGGCTACGGCAGCGAACGCAAATATGCAGACGTTGCCGGCGTCGGAAAAACCGTCGTCGGGGGCACCGGCGACGTCGGCCTGACCGACCGCAACTGGGTCTCGCTGACCCTCAGCACTGCGTTCTGAGCCGCGCCTGAACTGCAATGCAGTGATCACCGGACTCGGCGATCACCCATCTGAATGGAGAACGTTATGACGGTTAATGCATATGCGATGGGCCTTGTGGCCATTGCTTTGGCGGGGGCGGCTGTGGCCGATGAGGGCGCTACCACCGCCGACCTGGGCGGTAAGCTCACGAGCTTTGGCGCGATTGTGGCGGGTAACGCGGCAGGCACTATTCCGCCCTACGACGGTGGCCTGAAAGTGCCCGCAGGGCTGGTGCCCGGCGACGGCAACTGGCCCAACCCGTTTGCCAATGAAAAACCCCGCTTGCGCATTACGGCGGCTAACGCCGACCAGTACGCCGACCAATTGGCGGCCGGGCAGCTGCAACTGCTCAAGCAGAACCCCGACACTTATTATCTTGAGGTGTACCCCACCCACAGGACGGCAACCTTTCCGGCGAATTTCCTGGCAGCCACCCAGCGCAACGCCAGCCGCAAGGACTGCAAAACCGAGAACGACGGGCTGTCGATCAGCGAAGGGTGCCGGGGCGGCCTGCCATTCCCGCTGCCGCGAGATGGCCGGGAATTGATGTGGAACTACATCCTCAACTATCAGGGCGTGAATGGCTGGGACTGGAACCACAGTGCCTACGTGGTTAATGAAGGCCACGCGACGCTAACCAACACCAATCGGTCCACCGGCGAAAAACCCTTCTACCAGATGGATGTTCCCGGGCGTGATCCGAAAATCGCCCAGCGTATCTGGTCGCGCATCGTCGCGCCGGCCCGTACGGCCGGCCAGGCATCCGGGTATTGGGATTATCTCGACCCGGTCGCCGACTCCCGCTACGCCTGGAGCTACAGCACCGGCCAGCGCCGCGTGCGCAAGGCTCCGGAATTCAACTACGACACCCCCAACTCGGCGTTCGGCGGGGTGGCGTTCTACGACGAAATCTTCCTGTTCTCCGGAAAGATGGACCGTTTCGACTGGAAGCTGGTGGGTAAAAAGGAAATGTTCATCCCCTACAGCAACTACACGCTGAAATGGGGTTGCGACATGGACAAGAAACTCATGCCCAAACACATCAATCCCGCGTGTGAACGCTGGGAACTGCACCGTGTCTGGGTGGTGGAAGCGACCCGCAAGGACGGCGTCCGCCACGCGCAGAAAAAACGCCGCTACTACATCGACGAGGACACCTTTGGTGCTGCGGTCTACGACGCCTGGGACGACAGCGGCGCGCTGTTCCGTACCGGCTCGCAATACAACATCGAGGCGTATGGCATTCCCAATAACCCGCAACAGGATTCCTACTCGTTGTACGACTTCACCCGTGACCAGTACGGCATGTTCGGCAACGGCCCGACGCGCTACCGCCAGGAACCGGTCGCCGAGCGTGAAGCCAATCCGCAGACCATTGCCGGTGGCCAGACCCGCTGACCTCATGCTCCTTTTCGGCGCTTGTCACAGGCGCCGATTTTTTTATCCGTCCCGAGACCCTTTTATGAGCGAGATTGTGCAACGTTTAGACGGCAAGGTCTGCGTCATCACAGGCGCCGGCAGTGGCATCGGCCGCGCCTCGGCACTGCGTTTTGCCCGGGAGGGCGCCACGGTAGTGGTCACCGACCTTTTCGCCGAATCGGCGCAGGCCGTGGCAGCTGAAATAGGTGCCAAGGCAATGGCCATGCAAGTGGATGTTGGTGAGGAAGGCGCCTTGCGGGAGATGGTCGAGCAGACTGTCGAGACCTTCGGTCGTATCGACGTGTTGTTCAATAACGCCGTGTACAGAAACCCGGCCACCACCCGCGATATCGACTTCATCAACTTCAACACCGAGCTGTTCCACAACTGCATGCGGGTCAACGTGTTGGGTGGCGTGTTGGCGTGCAAATACGCCTTGCCGCACATGCTCGCCCAGGGCAGCGGTTCGATTCTGTTCACCTCGTCCACCAGCTCGATTGCCGGCGAAATTTCTCAGTTCAGCTACGGCGCCTCCAAGGCCGCGCTCAACTGGTACGTGCAAAGCATTGCCGCCACCTTTGGCAAACGCGGCATTCGTTGCAACGGCATCCTGCCGGGAGTGATTCGCACGCCAGCCATGGAAAGTTGGGCCAACGAGGCGATGAAGTCGGCCTTTCTCGACCTGCAAAACGTACCGCAACTGGGCGAGCCGGAAGACATCGCCGCCATGGCCGCTTTCCTCGCCAGCGACGACGCCGCCTATGTCAACGGGACGCTGATGCGCGTGGACGGCGGTATGAGTTGCGGCACACCGATGGTGCCGGTGGTGCGCAACTTCCTGCTGCCTCAAACCTCGGTCTGATCCCGATCCATTCACTGCACTGGAGCCCGTTTCATGGCACTCGAACAGGAACGCTTCATCCTCGACATGCTGGCCGCCTGGGGCGATGGCAGCGACGGCAGCCGCCCCGATATCGAACGCATCATGGCCACCTTCGCCGACGACGCCGTCTGGCAACTGTGGGTGCCCGGTGGTCCCGTGATCCGGGGGCGCGATGCGTTACGCCGGGAGATAGAGCGACAGATGAGTTATGTCACGCATAACCGTTGCACCACGCGCCACATCGTCTCTTCGGAGCGCGTGGTGATGACCGAACGCGACGATTACTGCGTCAGCAACGGCGTCCCCATGCCGCACTCGATGGTGGCGGTGTATGAGCTGGACGAACACGGACTGATCTGTGCCTGGCGCGAGTACCTGGACACCGCCGACCTGGCGAAGAAAAAGGGCGTGCCGCTGGAGCAGGTAGGCGGGCCGAACGCTGGTAGCACCAGCACCCATTGAGAGCGGCGCTGGACATCAGCGCCTGAGGAATACCCCGTATGCCAACAACAATAAATACGACTGTTGATCCGGTCGAAGAAAAGCTGCGCACCTTTGTCGAAGGGCTGCTGGGCGGAAACATCACGGCCATGCAACGCCTGCTGCGCTGGCGTCCGGCGTGGAACCTTGAACTGCAACGCGATGGCGAAACCCTTCAATTGCATATTCGTGGCGAGCGAGGTGGTGATGTCAGCCCATTCCCGGATCTGCGCCGGGAGGCGGATATTCTCACCTTGCTCGGCCAGCAAGGTGTGCCGGTGCCGCGTATCTACGGCTTCTGCGAAGACCCGCAAGCCATCGTGATGGAGTTATTGCCGGGCAGTCGTGATATCAGCACGGCGATCAGTGATGCCGAGCGCCATGCTGTCGCACGCCAGTGGGTCGACGCCATGGCGCGCATGCACCAATTGCCGTTGCAACCCTTCATTGAGCAGGGCATTCACCTGCCGACCAGTGCCGAGGACATTACCCTCGCAGGTCTGGAAGCTTACTACCCGCTGTATGCACGCAATAAAACCAGGCCTCAGCCGCTGGTTGAATTCGCCCTCGGCTGGTTGCGCCGCAATGTGCCGCAGCACCGTATCCGGCCTGCTTTCGTGCAGTACGATTCAGGGCAATATCTGTTCGAGAGCGGACAGGTACAGGGTCTCTACGATTTCGAATTTGCCATGATCGGCGATCCCTTGGCCGACCTGGCGTCGGCGCGCATGCGTGACAATTACGAGCCGCTCGGGGACAGCTTCGCCGCCCTGTATCGCTACTACCAGCAAGTAACCGGCGAACCGGCGGAGCCCGATGTGGTGCGTTACCACACGGCACTGTTTGCCACCGTCAGCACGATGCAGTTCTCGGCGTCGGTGGCCACGCCACAACCGGGCGACCCACATGACACCTACACCGAGTTTGACATCGCCCTGCGCCGGGTGGTGGTGCATGCGCTGGCCGAAGCCATGGGTGTGCCTCTGCAAACGCCGAAACTGGACATGGTCAGCAGCGGCCCGAATGCCCAGTTGCTGACCATGCTCGCCGATGCCCTGGCGCAGGTGGAAGTCGGCAGTGACTTCCAGAAAACCAAGCTGCGCGCCGTGAGCAAACTGGTGGAGTACCTGGGCCGTGGCGATGCCATGGAATTGCACTTGCGCGAGCTGGAACAACAGGAGGCGCAAGTCCTGCTGGACCGCACCTTCAGTGACTACAGCGAGATTGATGCAGCGCTGGAAGCCTTTGTCAAAAGCGCCGGGCCTGAATACGACGGGCCTTTGCTGCGCCTGTTCATGGCGCACATCGAGCGGCGCGTCCTGGTCTACGGCAGCACCGCCATTGGCGCCTCCGCCCGCCACATCGACCTGCCACCCG
This sequence comes from Pseudomonas fluorescens, assembly GCF_902497785.1. GTDB lineage: Bacteria > Pseudomonadota > Gammaproteobacteria > Pseudomonadales > Pseudomonadaceae > Aquipseudomonas > Aquipseudomonas fluorescens_BO. Next base: position 127,400 of record NZ_CABVHK010000009.1, on the reverse strand, counting down.
TGGCCTGACAGGGTGAAACCTTTCTCGCCCGGTGGCTGGTCGCCGGGCCTTCGTATTCGGAGTGTTTATGTCTGTTCCTGATAATGCCTTCCTGCATCGGTATGGTCCGTGGGCGGTGATTGCCGGTGCCTCCCATGGTGTGGGCGCGGCGTTTGCCCGTGCCCTCGCCGAGCGTAGCCTCAACTGCGTCCTGGTGGCGCGCCGTGGCGACGCCCTGGCGCAATTGAAAGGCGAATTGGAGCAACGTTACGCCATCGAAGTGCTGGTGGTAATCCAGGACCTTTCTCAGCCCGATGCCTGTGAGCGATTGCTCGCGGCTGTCGGTGAACGTCAAGTTGGTCTGTTTATCTACAACGCGGGTGGCGATCCCTACATCACGCGCTTCCTCGATACCTCGACCGAGGACTGGGGCGCGTTGCTGCGCCTCAATTGCTTGACCGTGATGCAATGCAGCCATGCCTTTGGTGCCGCGATGCTGGAGCGCGGGCAGGGCGGCTTGCTGTTGGTGGGTTCCCAGGCTGCATTGGGGGGTATTCGCAAACTGGCGATGTACACCGCCACCAAAGGGTTTGCGCTGAACCTCGGCGAATCGTTATGGGCGGAGTGGAAAGACCGTGGCGTCGACGTGCTCAATTTGGTCATCGGCACTGTCGACACACCCACCATGCGCGATGCCATGGTCAAACTGAACATTGCCGACGCCCTGACCATGACCTTGCCCAAAGCAGATGACTTGGCGCTTCTGGCGCTTGAGCAACTGGGTAATGGCCCGACGCTGATTCACCCCGAAGACACCCTTGTTCAGGTCGAGACCGCACCTGGCCCGGCACGTCGTGCCCAGGTACTGAGCAAGAGCGCGCAAGCGGCTGTGTTTATTGGCAACGACTGAGGTCACACACCATGAAAGGCTTTGATAACGCAGAATTCAAACGCGGCTGGCGGGTGCTGATTCTGGCGCTGGTGGGCGTTGCCACCAGTTCCAGTTCGTTGCTGCTGTACAGCTTCAGCTCCATGGTGATTCCGCTGGAACAGGCCATGGGCTGGGGCAGGGCGGAGTTGCAGGCGGCGATCACCGCGTTATCGCTGGGCACCATCGTCGCGTCGCAATTGGCCGGCTGGCTCAACTCGCGCTACGGCTTGCGCCGGGTCACGTTGCTGTCGCTGCTCGCGTTGTCCCTGAGTGTCTTCACCCTGACCTGTATCAATGGCTCGATCTGGACCCTCTACCTTGGCTTTTTCCTGGTGCCGCTAGCCGGGCTGGGTACGTTGCAGGTGACCTGGTCGCACCTGGTGAACTTGTGGTTCGAGGAAAACCGTGGTCTGGCGCTGGCGATCATCCTCAGTGGCTCCGGACTGGCGGCCATCATGCTTCCGCTGATCACCGCCTGGGCGATCAGCCGGTGGAATTGGCAGGCGGGATTCCTCGCGCTGGGTGTATTGCCGGTGCTGCTGGCGTTGCCCTTGGCCTTACGCTGGTTGTTGCCGACCACCAATGTCAGCCACAACTCGACGCAACTCCCCGCCACCAGCGAACAAACCGGCGGTCTACTGCTGCGCGAGGCGATGCGCTCCTGGCGTTTCTGGGTGTGCAACCTGTCGATGACGTTGGTGGTGTCGTGCGTGGTGGGCATGGTCACCAACATTGTGCCGTTGCTGCAGGACCGTGGCCTGAGCGCCCTGCAGGCCAGTCAGATTTTCGCCAGCTTCGGCGTGTCGCTGATCCTTGGCCGACTATTGGTGGGCTACCTGATTGACCGGTTGTGGGCGCCCGGTGTTGCCTCTGTCGCGCTGCTGATGCCGGCATTTGCCTGCGGCATTTTTGCCTATGGGGATTCCAGTATTGCGATGTACACCCTCGCCACGTTGCTGGTCGGCGTGGGTGCCGGTGCCGAGTTCGATATCGCTGCTTTCCTGATCGCCCGTTACTTCGGCATGCGCGACTACGGCCGCTTGTTTGGCGCGCACCTGGGCTTGATTACCGCAGGTGCGGCGATCTCGCCGTTACTGTTCGCCGGGTTGTTCAAGCTCACCGGTGGCTACTCGGCCATGCTGCTGTTCAGTTTTATCTGCTTTGTCGTCGGCCCATTGCTGCTGCTGACATTGGGTGGGTATCCGCGATATCAGTCCGAGCCATTAGTTGCCAGTTAGAGAAGCTGCCGAAGTAAATATAGACAAATAACAGAATAATGTTCAATTATTGCCTCGAGTGCAGCCTGACAATAAAACAGACAAGGAGAATGCCATGCGTGCAGCAATCATTTCCGAGCGCAATGCGCCGCCGGTAGTGGGCGAGTTTCGTGATCCGCAGCCGCTAGACGGCTCGGTGCTGATCGATGTCGATACCGCTGGCCTTGGTGGCTGGGATGTACTCGGCGCCTACCGTCTGGGTGTTGAATATCCCTGTGTCATTCGCGGAGAAGGCGTTGGCCGTGCGCCGGATGGCCGCCGGGTGTATTTCGGCGAGCGCTCGGTGTTGCCGTTTGGTGCCTGGGCAGAGCGCACCCTGGTGCCGCAAGCCGAAGTATGGAATGTGCCGGACGACGTGGACGATAAAACCGCGATCAGCATGGGCATCGCTGCGACCGGCGCCATCGTGCCCCTGGAAAAAGCCGCGATTCAGAAGGGTGAGAAGGTGCTGATCCTGGGCGCCACCGGCACGCTCGGCCAGATCGCCCTGCAACTGGCGCGCGGTCTGGGTGCAGGCAAAGTGGTCGGTGCTGCCCGGTCCGCTGAAGCACTGGGGCGGTTGAAGTCGCGAGGCCTTGCCGATGAAGTGGTGACCCTGGGTGGCAGCGATGACGTCGCGGCGCTCAAGGATGCGGCCGATGGCGGATTTGATGTGGTGCTCGACCTCGTGTGCGGTCAACCGATGTTGACGTCGCTGAAGGCCACCAACTGGGGCGCACGGATCATGACCATTGGCACGGGAGCCGGCCGCCAGCTCAATCTGGATATTGCCGATCTGTTGTTTCGCAATCTGTCGTGCATCGGCACTGGCCAGCGCCCGCCCGCAGACCGTGAACAGATCTGGCTGCGTCTGCTGAAGATCGCCAAAGAGCAGCAGATTCAGGTGGATTACCTGGATTTTACCCTCGATCAGGCGGCTGAAGCCTGGGCCGCGCAGGTCAATGGGCCACACGCCAAAATCACCGCCACGATTCGTCGTTAAAGCCCGTATTGCTGGAAGGCGCCCTTGTCCGGGTGCCTTTCAGCGCTGGCGCTGGTGGCGAAATTCCTCGGGTGTGACACCGAGCTCTTTACGGAAGGCCGCGCTGAAAGCGGCGGCGTTGTTGAAGCCGGCCTGATAGGCCACTTGTTTGATCAGCAACCGTGGGTCAGCCAACAGCGCCACGGCTTTTTGCAAACGGGTTTGCGCGGCGTACTGGCGCAAGGTCATGCCGGTGGTGTTTTTGCAGCGACTGGACAGGGTCCGCAACGGCAGTTCGCAGGCCCGCGCCAAGTGGCCCAGTGAGCGGCCTTCGTCACTGGCGCTGTCGAGCAATTCACGCAGGATGTTGAGTTGACGATGGCTGAGTTTTTCAGCGCAGTGTGAGGAACAAGTGGCATCGTCGGGCGCGTCGATAAATTCGCGGCGCAGGTCCAAGGCAATGCTGGTGAGCAGGCACTCGGTGTGCAGCTCGCTGGCGAAGCCGGGGTTGGCGACTTCTTCGGCCAGCCGTTGCAACGAGGCGTGCAAGTAGCCGCTTTGCAGGTTGAGCATGGCTGCGCTGACGTTGTCCTGCCAGTTCCAGCGATAGCTGCCCAGGACGCCGAGTGAGGAGGGGTCGAATAGACACACAAGGGCCTTTTGCTCTCCGGCATCGTGACGCAGGTGGAACTCGGTGCCATGGGGAATGAACAACAGCTTGCCCAGGGGTTGGAATTGAGGCGCACCGTGGCTGGAAAAACCGCCGCAGTTAGGCTTGATCTGCGAGCTGGCCGGCAGCATCAAGCGCAACAGGCAACTGTCGCCGGTTTCTATCAAGGCAGTGCCAGTGTTGGACCATTGCGCGTGTTCGACCCGGATGTCGAAGCCTTGCCTGGCCAATGAAGCTTCGGTCAGGAAATTACCTGACGCTTCACAGTCGTACTCGCTGTAGTGGATCGCGTTCATTTTTCAACCTTCAGCCATTTTTATTATTGGCGCTGAAATTCGAAGGATAACGATACGTCAGGGCAGCTACCCGGTCTCGAGTGTAACCAGCCCGTGGACCGAGCTGTTTCATATATTCAGGCGGCAGGTATCAGAAAATCAGATGACGAAAGGCAAAGATATTTCCATGCGCCAACTGCGCTATTTCGTTGCCGCCGCCGACGCCGGCCAGTTTTCCCAGGCGGCGCTGAAGGCGCATGTATCGCAGTCGGCGATTACTGCGGCGGTGTTGCATCTGGAACAGTCCTTGGGCGTCAGCTTGTTCGACCGCTTGCCCCATGGCGTGGCGCTGACCGCTGAAGGCAACAAGTTTTCCCAGCATGCGCGGCACATTCTCGACACGCTGCAGGACGCTCTCAGTGAACCGCTGTTTCTCGGCCATGCGATGCAAGGAACCGTGCGTGTGGGTGCCTCCTACACGGTGCTCGGTTACTTTCTGCCAGCGCTGCTGGCACGCTTCAAACGTAGCTACCCTCAGGTAGAGATCGACCTGATCGACATGGACCGCCAGAGCATTGAAGCGGCCCTGAGCAATGGCGACCTCGACTTGGGCCTGGCAATTGTCTCCAATACGCCGAACTTGCACGGTTTCGCTCACCATGTGCTAATTCGTTCGCGCCGCCAACTCTGGCTGGCAAGTCAGCACCCATTGATGTCTGCCACCTCGATCAATCTCGAAGACGTCGCCGAGCATGCCTATATCCTGGCCACGGTCGATGAGGGGGAGACCTCGACCATGCGCTATTGGGAATCCCGCGGACTGGCACCCAAGGTGGCTTTTCGTACCTCATCCATGGAGGCATTGCGCGGGCTGGTGGGGCATGGTTTCGGTGTGACCATTCTCTCGGACATGCTGTACCGGGCCTGGTCTCTGGAAGGCAAGAAGATTGAAATCCGGCCGCTGGTGGATGTGATTCCACCCATGGAACTGGGGCTGATCTGGCTGCCGGATAACTGTTTGTCGGCACCGACCCAGGCATTCCGACAGTTTCTGATCATGGCCTGCGCCTCTTGATCCCGCTACTGGCGCACGTTGTTGTCAGGCGGCCAGGTGCCGTTGTTCATCAGGCTGTCGAAGGTTTCGGTCATTTCCCGCGCCGGGTTCGGATAGTCGTGGCGCACCCACCACAACCACAGCCCCACCAGGGCACCGACGAAACAGCGCACGGCGGCCTCGCCACGCAGTTGATCGATTTGGTACAGGCCCTGTTTCCGGTAGTGTTCCCGGACCTGGATGATCAGGATATTTTCCAGGTGCGCGAGAATCACGTTCTGTCCCGGGCCGCTGAAGAACGCCGTTGTCAGTGCCGCATGACGTTCGGTGGCGCTGAACAGCCAGGCCGAAACATCCAGCAGGACACGGCGGTCGCCATCAACTTCGGTGACCTTGGTCGAGGGAACGCCAATGGCTTCGTACCCGGCGACGATCAGGTCCTCCTTGTCGCGAAAGTGCGCGTAGAAGGTGGAGCGCGCGACCCCTGTACTGTCCAGTAATTGCTGGACCGTAATTCCTTCGTAGCCCTTTTCCAGCGCCAGGCGATACATGTGGTCCAGCAACAATTCCCGGGTGCGTTGGGAACGCAAGGCGTGGCGTTGACTGGCGTGATTTTTATCGGCTGTTTGCACGGAAGCTAGGTGAGACATTCTTAACCTCGGCAGCGCTTTTTATTGGTTTCATGACGGCGGGTACAAGAGCTTCCCGGCGGTGATCAGAACACAATGACAGAGGATTTTTTGCACCAGCAGGATTATTTTTAGAACATATTCGGCGAAAGTGTTAATTAATTCCGTCTATGCCGTACAGATTTGCGCTTCTGTTCGTTGTGGCTTTGCGTCTGCGGCCTTACCGTTTCTCCAGTCCGATAGAGACCTGGAGAACAATAATGAATAACGCTCCTGAAACGCCTGCACCTGTTCCTGCGCACATTCCCAAGCACCTTGCCCGCGATTTCGATCTATGGGCAGAGCTCACCGCCCACGGCGAAAACGCCTATCAACCAATCCGGCTGCGTAGGTCATGCCCGCTGCAACAACGTCGCGCCCGCGCTCTATCCACTCGATAACAACGGCTACATCGCCAGCAACGGCTTAAGTGTGCCGATTGGGCAAGAGCGGCTGGCAACCCGCGGTGCCCGTGCCTGCCCGGAACGGGTCATCGAGGTTCGCGATACATCCGACGAACACCGGTGAGTGCCGCCTTGGTAATGGAAGACTTTCAGCAACCCGCAAAAGAAGAACAACAATGAGCAAAACCTACGACTACATCATCATCGGTGCGGGGTCATCCGGCTGCGTCCTGGCCAATCGCTTGTCTGCCGACACGAACGTTTCGGTGCTGCTGATCGAGAGCGGACCGGATCACACCAGTCCGTTGATTGCCATGCCCCGTGGCATTGGCAAACTGCTCAGCCCCGGCAATCCGCATGTGTGGAGCTACAAGGCTGCACGCGGTGAGGGTATGAGCGATGAGCAATGGCTCAAAGGCAAAACGATTGGCGGCTCCAGTTCGGTCAACGGCATGGTCTATGTACGGGGAGCACCCGCTGATTATGATCATTGGGAAGCGCAAGGCTGCGCGGGCTGGGGCTGGAAAGACATGGGCCGGCAGTTTGTCGCCCTCGAAGACCACCAGTTGGGCAAGAGCCAATGGCGCGGAGTCGGTGGCCCGCTCAAAGTCACGGTGCACCCATCGGGCCACGCCCTGTGCGATGCCGTCATCAGCGCGGCCGGTGAGCTGGGTGTGGCGCGCACTGAAGACACCAATCATATCGACTCGGTCACTCAGGGTGGCTTCGGCTATCAGCCGCAAACCACCTGGAAAGGCCAGCGATTCAGTGCCGCCAAGGCCTTTCTCGATCCGGTGCGCGCACGTCCGAATTTGACGTTAATGACCGGCACGGATGTTCAACGCATCGAGTTCAGCAATCACCGTGCCTGTGCCGTGCAGGTCAACAACAGCGCCGGCAAGGAACGCTTCGAAGTGCGCCGCGAGGTGTTGTTGTGCGCCGGTGCCATTGAATCGCCGAAGCTGTTGCAACTGTCTGGCATCGGCCCGGCCGCACTGTTGAACTCGCTGGGTATCAGTGTGCTGCACGACGCCCCCGAGGTCGGGCGTAACCTGCGTGAGCACGTGTACATGGCCATGCAGTATCGGGTCACCCGTGGCAGCTTCAATCACTGCTTCCATGGGATTGGGTTACTCGGTGCAGTGGCCCAATACTTTTTGCGCAAGAAAGGACCGATGACCCACGCCGCTCACGAGGCCGGTGGTTTCATCAAGACGCGCCCGGAGCTGGATCGTCCGGACGCGCAAATCGGCGTCAGCCTCTATTCCATGGATGGCGACGGTAACAAGGTCGAAATCGACAAGGAGCCCGGCCTGACCATCGGTGGCTATTTCCTGCGTCCGCAGAGCCAGGGTGAGGTGCGCATTCAATCGGCGGACGCCACGGTTCCACCCCGGATCAACGCCAATTATTTGAGCGCCGAGATCGATCGCACTTCCGCAATTGCCTTGTTTCGCTGGTTCCGCCGTCTGGCTGCACAGCCGGTGCTCAAGCCATTCATTGTCGGCGAGCTGACACCGGGACCGGAGGTAGAAAGCGACGCGCAAATTCTTGCTGCGTTCCGCCGCTTCGGCCAGACCGCCTATCACGTTTCCGGGACCTGTCGCATGGGTGCCGACAGCGCGTCGGTGCTCGATCCGCAACTGCGTGTGCGCGGCGTCGAGGGCCTGCGTGTGGTCGACACTTCGGTGATGCCGTGCCTGGTTTCCGGTAACACCAATGCCCCGGCCATGGCCATTGCCATGCGCGCTGCAGAAATTATCACCGGCAAAGTCTCAGGAGATCCAACACCATGAGTGTTCCCTTTACCCAGCTGGACAAGCTGTACATCGATGGCGCGTGGGTGGATGTTGACGGTCCGCGCGAAGCAGTGCTCAACCCGGCCACCGAAGCGGTCATCGGTCATGCACCGAATGGTGATCTGCAGAGCGCCGACGCAGCCATCGCCGCCGCACGCAACGCCTTTGATAACGGCCCTTGGCCCTGGTTGAGCATGGCCGAACGGGCCGGGTACATGCGGCGGATGCACGCAGCTTTGGTGGCAAAAAGGGAGGAAATTGCCGCGCTGATTATCGCTGAGGTCGGCTGTTCCCAAGGCGTGACTTATGCCATGCAGGTGGACATGCCGCTGGGCCATGTGCTGACCGCGATCGAGCAGTCTGTGCACAGCGACAGCTTGCAGATTCCGGTGCAGGCCAATCCCAATCCGTTCAACCCGGCAGGGCCGATGATTCTCGGCAGCGGCACGGTGGAGCGTGAGGCCATCGGCGTGGTGGCCGGCATCACCGGCTATAACTTTCCGTTTCTTCTTAACTTGGCCAAGGTGTTTCCGGCCTTGCTGGCCGGCAACACCCTGGTGCTCAAGCCTTCGCCATTTACCCCGTACTCGGCGCTGTTGTTCGGTCAGATCGCTGAAGAAATCGGCCTGCCCCAGGGCGTACTCAACATTGTCACCGGCGGTATTGAAGTGGGCGGCTTGTTGAGCAGCGACCCGCGGGTGGACATGGTCTCGTTCACCGGTTCGGAAACGGTCGGCATGAGCATCATGAGTCAGGCGGCGCCGACCCTGAAGCGCGTGCATCTGGAACTGGGCGGCAAATCGGCGTTGATCGTGCGCGCCGATGCCGACATTCAGGCCACCGCGCTGGGAGCTGTCGCCGGGCTGGCGGTCAACGCGGGGCAGGGCTGTGCATTGCTCACCCGCTTCGTTGTGCATCACTCGGTACGCGAGCAATTCGTGCAGTGCGCCAAAGCCATTGCCGGGCAGTGGAAGGTCGGTGACCCGGCGGACCCGAGCGTGATGATGGGCCCGCTGATCCGCGAGTCGCAGCGCGCCAAGGTCGAGCATTTCATCGCCAGCGGCCGCGACGCCGGGGCCACGCTGGTCTGCGGTGGTGGACGACCTGCGCATCTGCGCCAGGGCTTCTTCAGCGACATCACCCTGTTCGATGACGTAAGCAACGACATGCTCATCGCCCAGGAGGAAATCTTCGGGCCGGTGGGGGTGGTGATCGGTTTCGACAGTGATGACGAGGCGGTTGCCATTGCCAACGATTCGCGGTTTGGCCTCAACGCCGCTGTTTCCTCTGCAGATGCCGCCACCGCCTATGCCATGGCTCGACGAATTCGTGCCGGCAGTGTGTACCTCAATGGGGGTAGCGGCAGCTTGCCTTATGCGCCCATCGGCGGCTTCAAACGTTCAGGACTGGGCCGTGAGTTCGGGCCGAACTGGCTTAAAGAATTCACCCAGGAGAAATCCATCATCTACCCCATCGGCCGCTAGCCATGACACCCCGCGAGCGGGGAGCAGACAAAACGACTGACAATAAAAACAAAAGGTGGTTTGCATGAAAAAGATGAGCAAACAGGGACGCATGCGAGCCCAGCGGGCCATGGTACTGCTGGCGGTAGGGAAAATGGCGTTTGGTTACGGTGGAGCGGTGATGGCTGCGCCGATCGAACTGGCTAATCCAGACTTTCATCTGCGTTGGGATAACACCCTGCGCTACAACCTGGGGATGCGAACGGAGGGGCAAGACCGGCGCATCATGAACAACCCTAACTACGATGAATCGGACGGCAAGTTCGACAAGGGTGACATCGTCACCAACCGCATCGACTTGCTCACTGAACTCGATTTTGCCTACCGTAAAGACTGGGGGGCACGCCTCAGCGCCGCCGGCTGGTACGACCAGGCGTACCACAATGACACGGTGCGCAGTCATGTTGCCGGGTACCAGACCAGCTACGACAACGACCACTACAGCTCTGAAGTGAAGCGTTACGTCGAAGGCCCTTCAGGGGAAATCCTCGATGCCTTCGTCTGGAAAAACCTGCGCCTGGGCGATGCTTCGGTGAACGTCAAGATCGGCCGGCATACCAATTACTGGGGCGAGGGGCTACTGTTCGGTGCCCATGCGATTTCCTACTCGCAAGCGCCTCTGGATGGTGCCAAGGCAGTGACCAGTCCTGGCATTGAAACCAAGGAAGTGTTCTTGCCCATCGGGCAGATATCCGTCAAAGCTCAGGCCACCGACAACCTGACACTGGCCGCTCAATATTTCTACGAATGGGACTACACGCGCATTCCGTACGGCGGCACCTACTTCGGCGCAGCGGACCCGTTCTTCGAAGGCCCGGACCGTTTGCCTGTAGCACCTGGTTTTTCCTTTAACCGGGAGAAGTCCAAATACGGTCGTGACTCCGCCAACTGGGGCGTAATGGCCAAATACGACGTCGAGGCGATTCAATCGACGGTGGGCGCTTACTACCGCCAGTTCGATGACTACCAACCCTGGTTGGCGCCAGAAGTTTCGGCCGCTACCGGCAGCTACCGCCTGGTGTACCCGCGCAGCGTCAAACTGGTCGGCCTGAGTCTTTCGACCGTGCTCGACACGGTGTCGATCGGCAGCGAGATCTCCTATCGCAAGGGCGGTGCGTTGAACGCGGTCGGCGTTGATCCTTCCGACAACGAAGGACCGCGTGGCGATACGTACCACTTCGTCGCCAACGCTGTGTATGGTGTGCCGCGTAACTTTATCGCCAACAACGCCACGCTGATCGGCGAGTTCGCCTACAGCCACCTGCGCAAAGTGACCGAGCACGAAGAGCTTTATCTGGGTGAAAACAACAATAACTGCGTTGACCCCCGCGTCGGCACACCCGGTTCAGGGGACAAGCGCGACGGTTGTTCGACCCGGGATTACGCGGCCATCGCCGTCAATTACACACCGCAATACCTGTCGGTACTCCCGTCCTGGGACATGACCGTACCGTTGACCGTCAATTATGGCCTGTCGGGCAACGCAGCCAGTGCCGGCGGTGGTAACGAAGGCGCGCTGACCTGGTCTGCCGGCGTGCAGATGACGTATGCCCAGCGTTATGAATTTGGTTTGCGTTATTCCGATACAGACGCTCAAACGAAGAACATTCCCGGGGACACCGTCGGGGGCAACGGCGCCGTGGGCGGAACCGACCGTGGCTGGCTGGCCTTCACCTTCAAAACCTCCATCTAAAAAAGCCAAGAAGCGGAGTATCTGTTTATGAAAGGACAATTTGCATGGGCGGTGGCGCTGTTGAGCATCGCCACCGCCAGCCTGGCTGCGGCACCGGCCGACCAGGTTGCACAGATCGGAAAAACCCTGACGCCGTTCGGCGCAATTATCGCGGGCAATGCCGATGGCAGCATTCCTCCCTATACCGGCGGCCTGACGCAGAGCCCGCCAGGCTTCAAGCCCGACAGCGGCTTCTGGGCCGACCCCTTCGAGGATGAAAAACCGCTGCTGCGGATCAACTCGAAAAACATGGAGCAATACGCCGACCGCTTGAGCGGCGGGCAAAAAATGCTGCTGAGTAAATTTCCCGACTACTACCTGGATATTTACCCGACCCACCGGACCGCGGCGTACCCGCAAGCGTTGCTCGATGCCTCTGTGCGCAACGCCAGTAACTGCCGCACGACCAAGGACAACCTCGCAGTCGATCCGGCATGCCGAGGCGGGCTGCCGTTCCCGCTTCCGCAGAACGGCAATGAAGTCATCTGGAATCAACAACTGCGCTACAAGGGAACGGGTTACACCACCACGGCTTCGTCCAACAGTTGGGTAGTGGATTCTCAGGGTTCGGTGACCAAGACCGCCGAGTCCGCGACCATGGAGGAGGCGCCGTACTACCAGACTCAACAGACCGATCGCGATCCGCAGTTGTACTACCGCGCCTGGGCACTGGACAGTTATCCGGCCCGCAGCGCCGGGCAACTGATCATCCTCGCTGACTACCTCGACCCGCAAAGCCAGCCACGGCGTGCCTGGAGCTACACCCCAGGCATGCGCCGCATCAAGTTGGCGCCGGAGTTCGCCTACGACACGCCGGTGCCCAACCAGGGCGGTGTGAACCTGTTCGACGAATTGCAGATGTTCTCCGGTAGCCAGGACCGTTTCGACTACAAACTGGTGGGCCGCAAGGAGATGTATATCCCGTACAACGCCTACAAGTTCTACTTCAGTTGCGGCCAGGAAGAACAGTTCAAGCCGCATCATGCCAACCCGGCTTGCGAGCGCTGGGAACTGCACCGGGTGTGGGTGGTGGAAGCGACTCTGAAACCGGGCAAACGCCACGTCTACAGCAAGCGCACCTACTACCTCGACGAAGACACGTTTGGTGCCGGCCTGTATGACGCCTGGGACCAGGGCGGGGTGCTGTATCGCGCGCTGTTCCAGAGTGGCGTGCAGCTGTACGACAAAAACCTGCCGTACACGGTAAAAAACGTCAGCTATGACTTCAACAAAGGCATGTGGTCTTTGCTCAACGATGGCCTCAAGGGCGGATATCGGGTGCACGACACGCCGTTATCGGAGCGTGACATGAAGCCTGAGTCGATTGTTTCCCAGGAGACCCAACGCTGATTTCATCGGTTGAACACGCATTTGCGGCCTGAGAGGGCCGCTTTTTTTTGTGCGGATTTTATAAAAGGTAGCCCTGCGACTCATATTTAAATGAACACATATTAGAAATGTGTTTATATTATTGAGGGTGCAGTTATCCCTTAAATTGATCCGGATGCCCTGCGAGCGGGTCGTTCGGTCTGCTGGCTAATTACAACAAGGAGAACGCCATGCTGATTGATGTCCACGCCCACTTGCTGACTGAGGGCATGCTGAACCGTCACGAGTTCTGGGGGCCATTCATGAAAGTGCAGGGGCTGACCGTGGGGCATTTTTCCCTCGGCACCAAGCAACCGGTCAAAGCCGCGACGGATGCCGAAGCGCAGGCCAATATCCTCGCGCGCATGAGCCACGCCAGCCGTCGCCAGCTGATGGCCGAGCGGGGTGTCGACAAACTGGTGATGTCCACGCCGTCTCATTGCTTTATGTATTGGGCGGGAGATTTCGCTAACGAATACGCGCGCATCTGCAATGACGAGTTGTCGGCATTTTGTCGGGCTGATCCCGACCACTTCGATTTCTGGTGCCACGCCAACCTCGCGGATCCGCTGAATGCGGCCAAGGAAATTGAACGCGCAGTGACTCAGTTGGGCGCCAAGGGTGTGTGCGTCGGCGGGGCCAACTTCAATGGCCTGGAGGCTCACGACGAACGCCTGTTCCCCGTCTGGGAAAAACTCACCCAGCTGGATGTACCGATCATGGTGCATGGCTTCAATCAGTCGATTTACTGGGGCGAAAAACACACGGACGACAAGTTTGAAACCACCTCCATCGTCGGTGACTGCGTCGATGAAACACTGTTCTTCTGGTACCTGATCTGCGGTGGCGCGCTGGATGTTTTCCCGACCTTGAAAACCTACATCACCCATGCCGGTGGCATGGCGGTTTTCCAGTTGGGGCGCCTGAGCGAACTGAACCGGGCCATGGCACCGGACTCGCGCAATCAGCGTCCGTTGATGGATTACCTGCAGAACTTTTACTTCGACCTTGACGTTCATGCGCCGGGCTTGCGTCGTGGCGTTGCCGAGGTGGTGGGGGCGGAGCGCCTGTTGTACGGCACTAACTTTGGCGGGGCCTACGACCATGGCGATCTGACCGAAGGCATCGGCTTGTCCGCTGAAGACCGCGAGCGGATTCGCAGCGGTAACGCGATCGAACTGCTCAAGCTGAAGGTGCCGGCCAACGCTGGTCGGGTGCTGACGCCGTGACGGATAGCTCGCTGGGGCGGCCCTACCCGCAGCGCAGCGGACGGTTGCCACGGCACCTGAGCGAAATTACCGCAGCCTGGCTAACTCAGCTATTGCAGCCGCGTTATCCGGGCGTCGAGGTGCTGGCGTTAACGGCAGTGGAAGTTCGAAACGGTCACACCACCAAATTCCGCGTCAGGCTTGAGTTGAATGAGGTCGGTCAGCACGCGGGTATTCCTGCGCACGTGTGCCTGAAGTCGAATTGGTCCGAGGGTTTCGAGAGCGGCGATATCTGTGAGCTGGAAGCGCGCTTTTATCATTTGGCGCACGGCTGGTCCGATGCGCCACTGCCAGACACCTATCTCACCGACTGGGACGCCGATGGCGGCGGTCGAGGCGTGGTGATGATGGAAGACCTTGGTCTGGCCGCCGGGAAATTTGGCCATAGCACCGATCACCTGGGCGTGGATGGCGTCGCTCGGGGGCTGGAGTCACTGGCGACGTTGCATGCTGCCACCTGGAACAGTCCGCAGCTACGGGGCCAGGGCTGGCTGCCGGTGTCAATGGCCAACCCGGTGGACTGCGACGGCCTGCTGCGTATGTACAACTACATCAAGGTCAATCTGCGCAAACCGGAGTACCAACGCCTGTTGCCGAAATGGATGTATGAGACACCGGAGTTGTTCAGCCATGCGTTTGATGAATTGGCAGCTTTCGAGCGCGAACAGTCGTCACCCAGCTGCCTGATCCATGGTGATTCGCATCAGGGCAACAGTTTTTTACGCAGCGACGGCCAACGTATCTGGCTGGATTGGCAACTGTCGAGGCGTGGCCGGCCATGGCGCGATATCGCCTATTTTATGCTGGGGGCCTTAACCGTCGAGGAACGGCGCGCCGATGCGCAACGCCTGCTGCGGGTGTACCGCGAAAAACTGATCAGCCTCGGTGCCGAAGGCGTGCTTGACCAGGACGCTGCCTGGGAACAGTTTCGCCGTTGGCCGGTTTGGGGGATGCAGACCTGGATGTCGAATATGGATGACTGGGGGCAGGACGGTTTGCCGATGGTGGAACGTTTCTTCGCCGCTGCAGAAGATTTTGATACCGTGCGTTTGCTCACACATGGGCGTAAGCCTCGCCGTACGCCGACACTGGGGCAGGGCGCGCGTCCGTTAACGCAGGCCTATCAACATCTACTGGAGGATTGAGAATGGTCGGGCAGGAAGAGTTGCGCTTGCAGGGTGCGGATAACTTTCGCAGCCTCAAAGGTATTCCCACCGGTTGTGGTCGTCGTATCGGCGACCATTACCTGTTACGGGCAGAACAGCTGGATCGACTGACCGCTGAAGACTGGCAGACCTTGCGGCGGATCGGCCTGACAACCGTCTGCGATTTACGCAGCGCCGCAGAGCGTGAGCGTTACCCGAGCGGCGTACCCGATTCGGCTATCGCGCAACTCCACCTGGAGGTGCTTGGTGATGTTCGTGCCGACCCACGGATTGCCGCCATGCTCGCTGATAATCCAGAGACTCAGGGCGCGCGAAACATGATGTTGGAGGTCTACCGGCAACTTCCGCACCTGTTGGCGCCGTTGTTGCCAGCGCTGTTCGAGCTGTTCTCTACCCGCAATGCATCGGTGCTCATTCATTGCACGGCGGGCAAGGACCGCACCGGGGTCGCGGTGATGTTGCTGCTGCACGCACTGGGCGTCGCACCGGAGCACATCATGGCCGACTATGTGCTCTCGGCACGTCGCTTCAGTCAGCTGGAGGTGGCGCGTCAGCAGGCCATGAGCACCACGGTGAGCCACCTGGTCGGCCAAGCGGTCAGCGAGGCGGCCATTGATGCAGTGCTGGATGCCCGTCCCGAGTACTTGAATGCTGCGTATGCAGTGATCGACGCCGAGTACGGTGGACTGGATCTTTACCTGCAGCGCTTCAGTGGTTTGAGCCAGAAAGGCTTGCAGACATTGCGCGATACCTTGCTGGTCGCCTAGGTCACGACTTCGGTCACTACCCGCGCGGGTTTCCATTGCGCCAATCCAATTCCCAGTAAAATCAATCCGCCTCCGACCGCGTGGTACAGGTGCAATGTTTCCCCCAGCAACACAATCGCCAACACCGCGGTAAATAACGGGACCAGGTTCATCAGCACGGCGGTTTTTTCTGGCCCCAGGGTTTGCAAACCACGCATCCACAAGCCGGGCGCCAGCGCTGAGGCAAACAGACCCGCGAACAACACCAGCGGGACATTTGCGGTTGTCAGGGCTATCGAAGGGGCCAGCACAAAGGGCGGCACCAACAGCAGGGTGCCGCAGATTATTTGCACGTAAAGGCTTTCCCAGGTCGGCAGGGGAATCTGCCAGCGCTTGACCAGCACGCAGTACAACGCGTACGACAGCGAGGCCAGCAACATCATCAATTCCCCTTGGCCAACCCCGTGTGCCCAGAGCGAGGGCAGGTCGCCTGCGGCCAGCAACCACGTCAGCCCGGCAAACGACACCAGAGCACCGACCAATAACGTCGCGGTCGGTTGGGTATTGAGCAGGGGAAAGGCGAGCAGCACGGTGAGCAGGGGCATGGTCGCCAGGATCAGGCCCATGGAAGTGGCGCTGACAGTGTGCGCGGCGAAATAGGCCAGCGACTGGTACAGCGACATGCCGAGCAAGCCCAGCAGCCACAACTTGGGCAGGTGCGGCCGAATCTGCTGCCGCAACCGCCAGACCTTGGGCAACATCACCGGTGACAACACCAGCAACGCGACCAGCCAGCGGTAAAAGGAAATGGCTGCGGGGTCAATCACCCCAACCGAAAGGCAATTGACCACGGTACTGGCGGCCCAGATCAGCGTGGCAAGAACAGGGAACAGCAAGTTCATCACGGGGGCGCCAACGTTGAGGGTGCGCACTACGCACCGGAGAGTTTGTCGATATGTTTTGGTGTTATTCGCTGGCAGCGTTACGTGCCGCAATCGTCGCGGCAAAATCGCGTTTGAGGGTTGGAAAGTAGGCAATCTGCCCACCCATGCCGCCGGCAATGTCAATCGAGGCGGCGCTGATGAAGCTGGCATATTCACTGGCCAGGAACAGCGCCATACCGGCAACGTCTTCAGGTTTGCCATAACGCCCGAGCGGTACCACCTTCATCACCATGGCGTCGAACTCCTCGCGACTGACGCCAGGTCCCATTTCCTTGTAGTGACGATCCCATTGACCGGTATCGATCCAACCCATGTTCAGGCTGTTGACCAGGATATTGTCTTTGGGCAGTGACATGCCCAATGAGCGGGAGAGGGCGATGCACGATGCGCGATTGATTACTGAGGGAATTCCGTCGGGCGTCGGAATCACCCCGGCCAAGGCGTTGATTTCGATGATCCGTCCCCAGCGCTGTTCACGCATGAACGGCACCACCGCCTGCACGAATCGGAAATGCCCCATCTGCAGAATGTTGGCATGTTCGAGGATGACTTCCGGAGTGAGGGTGTCGAGGTTGCCGCCACGGCCTTGACCGGCGTTGTTCACCAACACATCGACCCCGCCCCACGCGTGTGCAACTTCAGCAACAAACGCCTTGACCCCCTCACTGTCCGTCACGTCGACAGCCCGGGCAATCACCGCCTGGGCGTGTTCCGCAAGTTGCGCGCCGACTTCCCGGACGTCTGACGCACTACGGGCGCATATCGCTACCCGCGCCCCTTCAGCTGCGAATGCCCGGGCGATGGCCAAACCAATGCCCCGCGAAGCGCCCGTGATGATCACGCGTTTGGCACTCAAATCAATATTCATGGTGGCTCCTCTTGTTTTTCTTCTGGCGGTTCACTGCCGTTTTACCCGCGCAACGCCAGGCGTTCTGTGGGATGGCAGGGGCTATTGAAAGCCCAAAGCACAAAAGCGTCAAAGTTTATTTGAACGGTTATCTGTTTTGTGTGCAGTATTTACCGGCGAAACGCCTTTGCTGGAACGATTCTTCACCTTGACGGGTGTGAAATTCTATATGAAGAATGCAAATCTTTATGTGGAATTTTATTTTGTGATCCGTTACGGTGACTTTCAACTGAGGAGGAAAGTGGGTCTGGATGCGTGCCAGACCTCTTCAGCGGACTGTCCAGGCGAGACATTCAACGATATTGTGGGGTAGCGCATATCGCTGGAGCGACCGTTTGAACGCACATAGCGACTGAAAATAACAATAAAAGGTAGTGTGTATGAATCATAAGACCAAGCAGAGTCGGCTGGTACTGGCTCAAGGTGCGCTTACGCTGATGATGGTTGGCGGCTCTCAAGGCGTCATGGCGCTCTCTTTCGATCTGCCGAACCCTGATTATCGCCTGCGTTGGGACAACACGGTCCGCTACAACCTGGGCATGCGGACTGACAGTCAGGACAGTCGCATCATGAACACGCCGAACTTCGACGAGTCCGACGGCAAGTTCGATAAAGGCGACATTGTTACAAATCGTCTCGATGTGTTGAGCGAACTCGACTTTTCCTACCTCAACGAGTGGGGTGGACGCCTCAGTGGTGCCGGCTGGTTTGACCAGGCCTATAACGATCACGATGTGAAAAGTAACGTTCCCGGCTACGCCACCAGCTATCACAACAATCGTTACAGCGACGAAGTGAAGCGCTACATGAACGGCCCGTCGGGAGAGATTCTCGATGCCTTTGTCTGGCGCAACTTCAACATCGGCGACACACCGGTCAACGTGAAAGTCGGTCGTCACACCAACTATTGGGGTGAAAGCCTGTTGTTCGGCGCTCACGCCGTGTCCTACTCCCAGGCCCCCAGCGATGGCGTGAAAGCCTCGACCAGCCCGGGTATCGAAACCAAGGAAGTGTTTCTGCCGGTGGGGCAGATCTCGGCCAAGGCCCAGGTCACTGATCACCTTTCGGTTGCCGGTCAATACTTCTACGAATGGGAGCCCACGCGCATTCCTTATGGGGGTACCTATTTCGGCGCGGCCGACCCTTTGTTCGAAGGTCCGGACCAACTGCCGGTAGCGCCTAACGGAGCGACGTTGCAGCGTCAGGATTCGCGCTTCGGTCGCGATGGCAAAAACTGGGGCGTGATGGCCAAACTCAACGTTGAAGATGTCGAATCGACGTTCGGCGCCTACTATCGCCAGTTCGACGACTACCAGCCTTGGCTGGCCCCACAGGTCAAGGCAGCGCTGGGTTCGTACCGGGTTGTTTACCCGCGTGGCGTGAAGCTGGCAGGCGTCAGTTTTGCTCGGGTTTTCAACACGGTTGCGGTCGGCTCTGAACTGTCCTACCGCATGAACGGTGCCTTGAATGCCACTGGCGTCAGCGCGCTGGACGACGAAGGCCCGCGCGGCGACACCATTCACTTTATTGCCAACGCCGTTTACGGCGTGCCGCGTAACTTCATTTCGAACAACGCGACCCTAGTGGGTGAGTTCGCCTACAGCCACCTGGATCGCGTGACTGAACACGAAGAGCTCTATAAAGGTGTCGGAAAAGCCGCTTGTACCAATGCCAGAACGCCAGGTATCGCCGGGTCCGGCAGCGAGTCGGATGGCTGCTCCTCGAAAGATTATTATGCGGTCGCGGTCAACTACACTCCGCAATACATCTCGATCTTCCCCTCCTGGGACATGGATGTACCTCTCACCGTCAACTACGGCCTGCATGGCAACGCACCAACAGCCGGTGGCGGCAGCGAAGGCGCGCTGGCTTACTCCGTCGGCGTCAAACTCACTTATGCCCAGCTGTATGAGTTCGGCCTGCGTTATGCCGACACAGCGGCCCAACCGAAGAACCTGGCCAATGGCACCGTCGCCGGTAACGGCAACGTAGGCGGTGAAGACCGCGGCTGGCTGGCTTTTACCTTCAAGACCTCCTTCTGATAAATCAAACAAGAATCGGAGAACGTGTTCATGAAACGTCCACTTGCATTAACTGCCGTCCTGATGAGTTTTGCGACCTGTAGCCTCACAGCCGCCGCTGCTGGCGACGCCTCGGACCTGGGTAAGAGCCTGACGCAGTTCGGAGCGATTCAGGCCGGTAACGCCGATGGCACGATCCCCGCTTACGAGGGCGGCCTTACCACCGCTCCGGCGGGTTTCAAGCCCGACAGCGGGTTTTGGGTTGATCCGTTCAAAGATGAAAAGCCACTGTTTCGCATTGACGCCAAAAACGTCGACAAGTATGCGGACAAGCTCAGTGAGGGGCAGAAAACCCTGATCAAGAAATACCCGACTTACTACATCGACATTTACCCAAGCCATCGCACGACTGCCTATCCCAAAGCGGTACTCGATGCCACCGTGCGAAACGCCAGCAGCTGCGCGATCCAGAAAGATGGCCTGGCCGTTGATCCATCTTGCCGTGGCGGCCTGCCGTTCCCGATTCCGAAGACCGGCAATGAAGTGATGTGGAACCAGCAGGTGCGCTACAAAATCGGCACCGGCTACTCGA
Organism: Pseudomonas fluorescens; assembly: GCF_902497785.1. Lineage (GTDB taxonomy): Bacteria > Pseudomonadota > Gammaproteobacteria > Pseudomonadales > Pseudomonadaceae > Aquipseudomonas > Aquipseudomonas fluorescens_BO. Next base: position 107,115 of record NZ_CABVHK010000009.1, on the reverse strand, counting down.
CCACGACTTCGTCCAACAGCTGGGTAGTCGACGCCAACGGCTCGATCACCAAGACCGCTGAACAGGCGACATTCGAAGAAACCCCGTACTACCAGGTGACTCAGGCGGATCGCGATCCACTGATGTACGCACGAGTGTTCTCGCGCAACGACTATCCGGCGCGGCGCTCCGGTGAAGTGGTGGTGCTCACTGACTTCCTCGATCCATTGGCGAAGGCCCGTCGTTCGTTCAGTTATTCCCCAGGCCAGCGCCGGGTAAAACTCGCACCGGAATTTGCCTTTGATACACCCGTTGCCAGCCAGGGTGGCGTGACGCTGTTCGACGAACTGCAAATGTTTTCCGGGAGCCAGGACCGCTTTGACTACAAGCTGGTCGGTCGCAAGGAAATGTACATCCCGTACAACGCCTACAAATTCTACTTCGGCGTCGGCAAGCAGGAAGACCAGTTCATGCCGCACCACGCCAACCCGGCGAACGAGCGTTGGGAGCTGCATCGGGTGTGGGTCGTGGAAGCCACGTTGAAGCCGGGTATGCGCCATGTCTACAGCAAACGCACCTACTACCTGGATGAAGATACTTTCGGCGTCGGCCTGTATGACGCCTGGGACAAGAGCGGCGCGTTGTATCGCTCGATCTTCCTCAGCGGCGTCCAGCTCTACGACAAAAACATTCCCTATAACGTGAAAAACGTCGTGTATGACTTCAACAAAGGCATGTACGCGTTGCTCAACGATGGTTTGAAGGGCGGCTACAAGTTCATCGACAAACCACTCTCCGAGCGTGACATGAATCCTGAAGCCATTGTGGCTCGGGTCACCCAGCGCTGATGTGATTTCGCCTGTCCTGCCTGCCGGTTTGCGCATCAAGCCGGGCAGGCAGAACAGGTGTGTTTGCCACGCGGGATGGTTAAGGAATAAAAATAATGACTAGCCCTTGCCCTGCTTCTTTTCTTCTCTGCACTTCGCGTCTGCTCCTGGCAGTCGCGTTTGCGGTCGGCGCGAGCTCATTGCTGACGACGCCTGCCTACAGCGCCGTCGCGTTGTCGGCCGATTCGCTCGACGTGCCGGCGCAGCGGATCGATGAACACCTGCCCGCACCCTTGCTGTCGGTCGCCACAGCGGGCGACGCGATGATTGGCGTCGGCCTGCACGGGTTGATCCAGCGCTCCATCGATGAGGGCCGCACCTGGCAACAGGTCGATAGCCCGGTGTCCAGCGATCTTGTGCAAGTGCGGTTTCGCGACGAGCGTCATGGCTGGATCGTCGGTCACGATGCGGTGGTCATGCACACCACCGATGGCGGTCAAAGCTGGCAAGTGCAGCTCGACGGGCGCCGCTTGTTGACCTTGCTCAACGCTTACTACGGCCCACGGGCCGAACAAGGTGATGAAGCCGCAGCCCAGATGCTTAAGGAAGTGGCTATGGCCGCCAGTACCTCGGCGACGCCGGACGTGTTGGCCGCACCCTTTCTCGATGTGATGTTCGATGAGCACGGCAACGGATTTGCCGTGGGTGCCTTCGGCATGTTGTTGCACAGCACGGATGACGGCCAGAACTGGCAGCCGTGGACCGAGCGCAGTGATAACGATCGGCGCATGCACCTGTATGGACTGGCGGAACAAGCGGGCACTTTTTACATCGGCGGGGAGCAGGGTTTGCTGCTGCGTCTGGATGGTCCGCAACAACGTTTCGTGAAAATCGATACGCCCTACACCGGCACTTACTTCGGCGTCCGCGCCTTCGACGGTCTGCTGCTGGCGTACGGGCTGCGCGGCAACCTGTTTGCCAGCCGTGATGACGGCCAGCAATGGCAGCCTGTGGCAACCAATCTCAATAGCAGCCTGGTCAGCATTGTCGAGCAGGGTGATGCCTTGATCGTCGTGAGCCAGGGTGGGCAACTGGTCAGCGTTGACCGGCAGAGTTTGCAGGTCACCCCGCTGGCAGATGCGCGGGTAGGCGAGGTGTATGCAGCCAGTGCCACCAAACAGGCTGGGAGCCTGCTTGTCACGCGCTTCAGCGGCGCCAAGGTCATCGATATCGCCCAGGCCAACTAAAGCCCCCGGCACGATTCCCCTACGAGAAAGAAAAAATGGTCGAGCAAAAATTCAACAGCGGGATGCCAGTGATTGCCAACCTGGAGGACTTTGACAAAAACTCCGGTGGCTGGTTTGAACGGGTCATATTCCGTCATCGCATGGTGGTCGTCGTTGCCTGCTTGCTCGCCACTGTGGTGCTGGGCTTCTTCGCTACACGGCTGCAAGTCAATGCCAGCTTCGAAAAAATGATTCCCAGCTCCAGCCCTTACATCAAGAATTACCTGGCGTATAAAAACCAGTTGCCAGGCCTGGGCAACAGCATTCGCGTCGTGGTGGAAAACAAATCCGGTGATATCTACGACGCCGACTATCTGCTGGCGCTGCAAAAGGTCAACGACACCCTGTACCTGATTCCAGGCATCGACCGCTCCTGGATGAAATCGCTGTGGATGCCCATCGTTCGCTGGAAAGAAGTGACGGAGGAGGGCATTGATGGCGGTGCGGTCATGCCATCGGATTACGACGGCAGTGACAAATCGATCACGGCCTTGCGCCGCAACATTATGCGTTCCGGGATCATTGGCAACCTGGTGGCGAACGACGGCCGGTCGAGCATGATTGTCGCGCCGCTGCTCGATACCAATCCGCAGACCGGACAACCCCTGGATTACGGTGATTTTTCCAAGCAACTGGAAGCGCAGATTCGCTCGCTGGAAAGTGACAAAGTGGGCATCCACATTGTGGGTTTCAGCAAGCTGGTGGGCGACCTGATCGACGGCCTGTATTCGGTCATGCTGTTCTTTGGCGCATCGGTACTGATCGCCGGGTTGTTCGTCTATTTCTATACACGCTGCCTGCGCAGTACCTTGCTGCTGGTGAGCGTGGCAGTGGCGGGGGTGGTGTGGTTGCTGGGTTTGATGCAACTCCTCGGCTACGAACTGGACCCTTACTCCATCCTGGTGCCGTTCCTGATTTTTGCCATCGGGATCTCCCACGGCACGCAAAAAATGAACGGCATTCTTCAGGACATTGGCCGTGGCACCCATAAATACATTGCTGCGCGCTATACCTTCCGCCGCTTGTTTCTCACTGGCTTGACTGCGCTCCTGACCAATATCGTTGGTTTTGCCGTGCTGGTGATCATTGATATTCCGGTGATTCGCGACCTGGCACTGACCACCAGCATTGGTGTCGCCGTGCTGATTTTCACCAAGTTGCTGCTGATTCCGGTGGCGTTGTCGTACCTGGGCGTCAGTAAGAAAGCCGCGCGTATCGCCATCGCCAAAGATCAGGCCGGCGCAGAAAACCGCGGTTTTCTCGGGCGTCTGTGGAGCGGCCTGGATCGCTTCACCGAACGGCCGATGGCCACGGCGGTGATTGCCGTATCGCTGGTGGTGACGCTGATTGGCAGCGTGGTGATGATGCACCTCAAGGTCGGTGATCTGGATCCCGGTGCACCGGAGTTGCGTGCGGATTCGCGCTATAACCGCGATAACGCCTACATCACCAGCCACTACGGACTTTCCAGTGACCAGTTCGTGGTCATCATGAAGACCAACGAAGACAGCTGCCGTCTGTACCAGTCGCTGCAAAGCATGGACAAACTGGCCTGGCGCCTGCGCCAGACGCCTGGTGTACAAACCACCCAGTCGCTGGCCGAAACCGTGCGCATGATCAGCTCCGGCATGGCTGAAGGCAGCCCGAAATGGTTGAGCATCAGCCGCGACCAGGCGATCACCAACTCGGCGGTGGATGCCGCGATGATTTCTGCACCGGGCATCACCAACCAGCAGTGCTCGGTCACTCCATTGATCGCCTACCTGGCTGATCACAAAGCCGACACACTGAGCCGGGTGTTGAAAGTTTCTGAAGAGTTCGCCAAGGAAAACAACACACCCGCTGGCGCCGAGCAGCCTGTGGAATTCCTCCTGGCTGCGGGTAATGCCGGGATCGAGGCCGCCACTAACATTGAGGTAGAGAAGGGCATCATCACCATGTACCTGGCCGTGTATGGCGCTACGGCCTTGCTCTGCCTGCTGACCTTCCGCAGTTGGCGCGCAACCCTGGTGGCGCTGATTCCTTTGCTGATGACTACGATCATCTGCAAGGCGCTGATGGTCTGGTTGGGGATCGGCCTGAAAGTAGCCACCTTGCCGGTAATCGCCGTGGGTGTCGGTGTCGGCGTGGACTACGCGCTGTATCTGCTCAGTGTGCAACTGGCGGTGCAGGAACGCGGTGGAAGCCTGGCGGTTGCGTATCGCCGCTCGCTGGATTTCACCGGTCGGGTCGTGGCGCTCGTTGGCCTGACCATGGCCGCCGGGGTGATTACCTGGGCCTGGTCGCCGATCAAGTTCCAGGCGGACATGGGCATTCTGCTGACCTTCATGTTCCTGTGGAACATGCTCGGTGCGCTGGTGCTGATCCCGGCCCTCTCGCATTACCTGCTCAACCCGAAAGGCAACTCCAAGGCCGGCGTGACCCTCGATCTGGAGGACGCGCGCGCCCAACAGGAACCGCGCAAACCCGCGGCCAGCGCACCTGCACCCCAATTGACCGAGCTCGCCTTACCCCGGCGTGTCCGCTGACTAATAGCCGGGCACAGACCTGGCTGGCAACTGCAAGGAGAGAACAATGTTCGAGTTATTGATGAGTGCCGACATGATGGTTCCGGACCCGGACGGCATGACGGAAATGTTGGTCGACAAGCTCGGCATCTACAAACACGAACGCTGGCGCCAGGCGTTCGATAATCACCCGTATATTGCGCATTTCCTGCGGGTACACAAATCCCTCGCGGTGTCGCCTACGCGCATCGAACCGCAGTGGCACCTGGATCGGCCGAACCCCGGTGATCCGTTGTTCCATGACTTTCTGGAAAGCCTGAAGGATTTCCAGGGGCATCATCGGCCGATGATCACGCACTCCATCGTGCTGGCCCTGCACGGGGACAAGTTCGACGCGCTGGTAGACAAACTGATGCGTCGTCGCTTGCCTTTCCGCATGGCGCAGCGCACCCCGGAAATGCCCTTCGACCGCTTATGGCTGGGTGCCACTCCCGAGCAACCGTATTACCAGCCCACGGTGGATGGCGGTTTGTGCATTGAGATCATGCCGACCGAGCCTTTGCAGATGCCGCCGGAAACGTATCAGTTGCCACCGATGCAGCCGCGTGATCTCAAGCCCGGCGACATGGTCCGCGTCACCGCCCGTGGCTTCCTGGTACGCGACCTCGATGAAACCCTGCGTAAGGTCTCGACCAACCTCGATTGGGAACCGAGCGGGCCGGTCGAGAGCATCGGCAGCGAAGGTTACCGCCGTGCGCGTATGGGTTTCACCGTGCCGAACAGTGCCACCCTCGATGTCCTCGAGGCGACCTACTGGAACACCGACGCCGGCCACTACGTCAATAACTGGGGGCCGGGTCCGTACTACATCCGCATCGGTGTCAACGATCTGGCTGCCAAGGCCGAGGATCTGCGGTCACGCGGCACGCGGTTCCAGTGGATCGAATCCTCCGAGGCCGTCGGCGGCCGTGCGTTGATCAAGATCGACCCACAAGAACTCAATGGCCAGGTCTTCGAGTTCGAGGAGTGCCCTGTATGAGCACAGCGCAAGAACCGCAGTCTCCCGTTTTGATCAACGATGCGGTGCGCCTTGAGCGTGATGCCATGGTGGGTTGGGTGGTACTGACCCGGCCCCGGCAGATCAACGCCATCAACGACGATATTCGTCAGGGCGTGCCGCAAGCACTGGCGCTGTTGCAGCAAGACCCGGACATTCGCGTGATCGTGATTCGCGGGGAAGGTGAGCGAGGCTTTTGTGCGGGTGCTGATATCAAGGAGCGTCGTGGCCCGGAATCGAGCCTGCAAGTGCGGCAGCGCATGGAACAGGTGCGCTGGATCGAAGCGCTGGATGGCATCAGCAAACCGGTGATCGCTGCCATTCATGGTTATTGCATGGGCGGTGGGTTGGAACTGGTGCTGGCGTGTGACATCCGCTTCGCCGCGCCCGATGCCGTGTTCGCCCTGCCGGAAACCGGCCTGGGGCTGATTCCCGGCGGCGGCGGTACGCAACGACTGTCCCGAGTGGTGGCGCCGGGTCAGGCATTGGACATGTTGCTCACCGGTGACCGGGTGGGCGCCGAACAAGCGCAGCGCATTGGTCTGGTCAGCCGCCTGGCCAGCGACAACGCCAGCCTGCTGGACGAAGTACGGGCCTTTGCTCAGCGCATCGCCGTCAAACCACCCACCGCGTCGGCGTTTGTCAAACAGGCAGCACGGGCGGCGCTGGACATGGACCTCAAACGTGGCCTGGACCTGGAGCTTGATCTGTTCGCCTTGCTGGCCCCGACCAAGGATGCCCGCGAGGCGGCCCAGGCGTTCAGTGAACGGCGCGAACCGCGATTTACCGGCGAGTAAAGCGCCACTCAAAACAATAAGGAACAGAGCATGAGCACAGGAAAACTGGCAGGACGAGTGGCCATTATTACCGGCTCCGGTGGCGGCCTGGGCGCTGAGTGCGCACGGGTGCTGGCGTCGCATGGTGCAAGTATTGCGGTGGTCGATATCAATTTCGAGGGGGCCACAGCTGTGGCCCAGTCACTCCTCGCCGAGGGGCATCAAGCCTTGGCGATCGCCACCGACGTCTCCTCGGAAGACGCCGTGCGCGCGATGGTTGCTCAGGTTAAACAGCATTTCGGCCGTATCGACATTCTGCACAACAACGCGGCGATCCTGAACGCCGAGCAACGTCAGCTAGACCGCGATTTCGTCAACCTCGACATGCAGGCCTGGGACCGCGCCATCGCCGTCAACCTGCGTGGCGCGGTGCTGTGCACCAAGCATGTGATTCCGGTCATGCTGGAGAACGGCAAGGGCTCGATTATCTTCGCCACCTCGGGTCTGGGCATGCAGGGCGATATGTCCCTGACCGGCTACGCCACCTCCAAGGCGGGGCTGATGATGCTGCCGCGCATGGTCGCCTCGCAATACGGCAAACAAGGCATTCGCGGCAACGCCGTGCAGATCGGCCTGGCGCCTTCGGAACACGCCATGCCTGAACCCTTGCTCGACATCCTGCGCGACAACCACTGCACTGCCGAGCTGGGCACGCCTCGGCAGATTGCCGATGTGGTGGCGTTCCTGGCCAGTGACGAATCCTCATTTGTCACGGGCACCACGCTGGTCGCTGATGGTGGTTTCAGCAGCCACACCCCCTCCCTGGTGGCGATGCGCGCGCTGTTTGCGCAGATGGGCCGCACCGGCATGTAACCCTTGCCCGGCGCATCCCGTGCGGTGCGCCGCGGCTGATCTTTGCCGCCATAGCCGCCGCGCGCCGCTGTGGTTGAACTCGACTTGGAATTAATTGATGAACCAGAACCAAAATGCGAGCACTACGGATTTTGATGTGATCATCGTCGGCGGTGGCACCAATGGCCTTTCGGCTGGCTGCTACCTGGGCCTGGAAGGCAAGAAGGTGCTGGTTCTGGAGGCATTGGACAAGGTCGGCGGGATGGCCTCCTCGGGTTACCTGATACCCGAAGCGCCGCAGCATCTGGTTCATCCCTGTGCCCTGGACATGATGTCGATGCGCGTGCATTCCCATGTGCCAGCGGAGCTGGGACTTGATCGACACGGTTTCAAATCGATAGAGCTTGCGCCGGGGTATGTGTACTTGCATCCGGATGGCCAATCTCTGATCTTCTGGCGCGATCGCGAGAAAACCGCCGCCGAGATCCGCCGGTTCAGCAGCAAGGATGCCGAGGCGTTTCTGCAGTTCATGAAAGTCATCGACATGTTCCTCGATATCGCGCTGCCGATGATGCGTGTCGACCCGGCCAAAACAAACCTCGGCGTGAAGCTGAAAATGCTTGGCACCGCCATCAAACACAAAGCGCTGAAACCCGAGCTGATGGCGCTGATGACAGGCTCCGCGTTGCAGGCGGCACGTGAGCGCTTCGAGCATCCGGTGACCATTTCCGCGATGTGTGCACTCACTGGGCTGGCAGGGGATATCAGCGCCGATGGCGGTGGCATCTATTACGCCTTGCTCGGTTTCCTTCATCGTTTTGGCGTGGGCCGGGTATTGGGTGGCATGCAGCAGTTGAGCAATGCCATGCAGACTCGACTGGAAGAGCTGGGCGGGCAAGTGCTGGTGTCGGCCAGCGTCAGTGAAATCGTTGCCAGGGACGGTCTGATCAAAGGCGTGAAACTGGCTGATGGTCGTCAGTTCACCGCACGTGCGGTCATTGCCGGCTGCCACCCCAAGCCGGCGTTGGACATGGTTACCCGTGGTGAAATCCCTCAACACCTGCTGACCCGTATCGCCATGGCACCTGCTAACGGCAGAGGGTCGGGACCATTGAAGGTGGATGTTGCCCTGCGTGGGCAGATTTCTTTGCCGCGTTTTGCTGCCATTCGCGGCGATGGCGTGGATTTGCGTAAAACCGTCATGCTGATCGGCACCGAAGAAGCCGTGCTGGAAAACTTCGCCGCCTGCGCCCGTGGTGAAGTACCGAAGTTGCCCTATATCACCGTGGCCGCACCCAGTGCGGCCGACCCTTCACAAGCGCCAACCGGGCAGGATGTGTTGTACATCTATCCGCCGGTGATGCCGGTGAATCCCAATGAAGGTTGGGACGCGCTGCGTGAGCGGGTGGCCGACCAGGTGCAGGAACAGCTGTATGACTACATCGATGGGATCGAGGGGCAGGTGATTGGCCGACATATCGAGGCTGCTCCGGATTTTACTGCGCGCTTGAACACGGTGAATGGCTGCGTGGTGCATATCGACACCACCTCGATGCGCTCGAGCACCATGCGCCCGGCGTACGGTTTGGGAGGCGATACCTTGCCGGTGGCGGGACTGTATTTAGGGAGTGCCGGCATTCATCCGGGCGGTGGGGTAAACGGCATGGCCGGGCGGTTGGCGGCCAAGCGGGTGAGCAAGTATTTGCGTAAAAAGGCTGACTGAAGCGGGTCGCTGATTCCAAGCCCCTAAGCAACCCCCCCCTGTGGGAACAAGCCTGCTTCCACAGGGAAAGCTCATTGGGCGAGAGTGTGTGAACGGTGCTTAAACGCCGTCGACGTTTTTTTCTGCGCCCAGCGAAATACTCGCCAGCACAAAATCCGCCGAGTACTGACGCCAGGTGGCCATGCCTTGCTCCGAGTCCGTATCCAGCCCGGCAAGTGCCGACATCGAATAGCGGTTGGTGAACCAGCCAGTAGTCACCAGCGAAGCGCTGGCCAACAACAGGCGCGGGTTGATGTCTGCGCGAAAATCACCACTGGCCGCACCCCGCAACAAAATCGCGTCGAGCTTGGCGATCAGCTTCGGTGCCATTTCCAGAAAATGGTTGCGAGGTGTTTCGTGGGTGTCATGGTAGCGAATGCCTTCCAGCGCCAGGCTGCCGAGGAAGGGGTCCAGACGGTACTGGTCAAAAAAATGATTGAGCACGGCGCGCATCGCCACTGGCGGTGAAAGCTCTTCGACATTGAGGTTGACCAGCTCGGACATGATGTTGTCCGAAGACTCATCCAGTACCGCTACAAACAGGCCTTCCTTGGAGTTGTAGTAGTGGTAGACCAGCTGTTTGGTAACGCCGGCTTCCCGGGCAATTTCTTCCACGCGCGCACCGGCCAGGCCTTTTCTGGCGAACTCCACGCGCGCTGCCGCGAGCAGGCGATTCATCGTATTGCGTTTGCCCTGTTCGCCACCTTCTCCTGCCTTTACCGCCACCTCGTCCTCCTCATGCCAGTTTTGGCCAGGTTATTCACACCTTGAAGCATTTCCCCGGGGGCCTTCGTTTGACCCCAAGTCAAACGAAGCGGACTACCGGCGCAGACACAACCACATACCATGGGTCGGCAGCCGGACAATCTTGGTGTGCAAGAAGAATAAAAACAAGACAGGAGCTCCTGATGAGCAACGAAAGCGCAGCACTGGACCTGGCAACCGCATACTCCGCTGTGTCGGAAATGTATCGGGGCACCGACCTGGATATTCACGCGGTGTGCCGCGAGCAACGGCTGAAATCGCCCATCTATGAAGGCGACTTCATCACCCAGTTTGGCGTGCCGACGAATGCCGGCACCCAGCAGGGCACTCGCCCGACCTTCGCCTTGTTCAAATACCAGGATGTAATGACTGTCCTGCGCGATGGTGCGACCTATACCAGCGGTTTTATTGCCGAAGGTCTTGGCGCGTTTTTCGATGGTTTGATCATTCTTGCCATGGACGGTGACGAGCACCGTAAGGTGCGCGCCTTGCTGCAACCGGCCTTTATGCCGGAGACCGTGAACAAGTGGCGCCCGCAGATCGATCAAGTGATTCGCGAGGAGTACATCCAGCCGATGTTGCCGGCAAAGAAGGCCGACTTGATGAAGTTCGGCCTCGAGCTGCCGATTCGCGTCATGTACGCTTTGATGGGCTTCCCCTCGGATGAGCCCTCCAAGTACAAGCAATACGCCGCGTGGGCCTTGGCCATTGTCGGCGGCAACCAGATTGACCCGAGCAAAATGGTTGAAGCGCGACGTCAGGCCGGCATCGCTGTCAAAGGTCTGTACGACGCGCTTGCCGAGGTGGTGGTGCAACGTCGTGCCGAGGGCAGCCAGGGCGATGATGTGGTCGGGCGTTTGCTGCGCGCGGAGTACGAAGGGCGCACGCTGGATGACCACGAGGTGATCACCTTCACTCGCTCGCTTTTGCCAGCCGCGGGCGAAACCACCACGCGCATGTTTGGCTCGGTAATGACTTTGCTCTTGACCACGCCCGGCTTGCTGGAACGCGTCAAGGCCGACCGCTCATTGATCGGCAAGCTGATGGACGAAACCACGCGCTTTGAACCCGTGGCCACTTTCAAGGTGCGCGAAACCGCCCGGGAAGTGGAATTTCACGGCGTGAAAATCCCCAAGGGTTCGTTCGTCCAGTGCATGGTGGTGTCCGCCAACCGCGACGAAGATGCGTTTGAAAACCCTGAGGTATTCGACATTGATCGCAAGCCAAAACCCTCCTTTGGTTTTGGCTTCGGCCCGCACATGTGTATCGGTCAGTTCGTCGCCAAAGTGGAAATCAGCTGCGCTGTCAACGCCATCCTCGACCTCTTTCCCAACTTGCGACTCGACCCGAGCCAACCCGTCCCGCAGATCGGCGGAGCGCAATTGCGAGGCGTGTCCACGCTCCCGGTGATCTGGGACTGAATCACGCTGTAATCCCGTTTCCCTGCCTCAACAAAAACAACAGAGGGCATCATGAGAACGTTTAAAACCATTCCAGAACGCGGTGATTTCGGCTTTCAACAACTGGTTGGGCCGCACAAGGTCACCGGCGCTTCGATGTCAGCCGAACGCGGCTTCTTCGGCCTGCACCTGAGCAAAAGTTCGCCGTTCGGTTCTGTGCGCGATGAGCAAGGCAACATTTACTCATTCGTACGGTCGCTGATGGCGCCCAATGGCACCCCCAACCCAACCAAGTTCTTCTACCTGAACAATCACGTCGATAACGTCAACCTGCGCATGGACCACGAAAAAATGGCCCGCCAGGCGCTGACACCACTGCCGGTACACAGCCTGGAAGGCGATGTCGCACGTTGGGCCAGCCACCCGGGCGAACCCGGCAACTCTTGGGAGATCACCGCCAGCAGCGAACGCCTGACCTGGAAGGAAGAAGGCCTGTTTCACCTCGAAGGCCGACTGCTTGGCCCAGGTTTGCAGTGGTACCTGCCAGGCGTGGAATGGGGCACCTTTTATGTTTCGCAGTTGTGGGATATCGCCGGTGTCTGCGAGGGGCGTCCGGTGAAAGGCGCCATGGCGCTGGACCAGTTCTACATGGCCGAAGGCGGCGCCATTCACTTCAAGAAAGACTTGGTGGTGAACAACAACAAGCATGTGATCTGGTGGTCCTTCGTCACCGTTTATAAAGATGGCACCTGGGATACCGGCTCTTTCATGGTCGGTCACGACCACTTGGGCTACGCCATTTTCAACAATGAAAAAGGCGAGGTTCGGGTCACCACCGATATCGAAGGAAACACCGAACACAAGGACGGAAGCTACTTCCTCAAATCCGCGAAAATCGTGCTGGAAGGCAAGGAAGAGTGGGAGTTTTTGCCTGATGAGAAGGGCGAGATGATCGACTTCGTCGGTGGCTTCCCGATCACTGCGCAGCAGGAAGGCCGTTGGCGTCGGGTTGGCGATACCCGTGAGCCTTCACACTGGCTGGGCTGGGGTGAATCGGACCGGCGTAATGGCTCGGCCCGCAATGTGCCAGGCAAAGACCTGTAAACAGTTGACCGAAACCTTTACCCCTGTAGGAGCTGCCGAAGGCTGCGATCTTTTGACTTTGACTTTTGAAGGCAAGATCAAAAGATCGCAGCCTTCGGCAGCTCCTACAGGGGAGCGTACGCGTTGTATCAGTAGCCTCCACCAATAACAACAATGAGGAATCACGATGAAATTCCGCGACAAAGTCGTGCTGGTCACCGGTGCAGGTCGAGGCATGGGTCGCGCCATTGCCCTGGCCTATGCCCGAGAAGGCGCCAAGGTGGTGGTGTCGGCACGCACCGCTCGATACGGTGAAGAAACGATCGCACAGATCAAGGCCCTGGGCGCGCAAGCCTGCCTGGTCGGTGGCGACATCGCCGACCGCGAGGCGATCAAGTCAATGGTGCAAGATGGTGTAGAGCACTTTGGTGGCCTGGACATCGTGGTGCATTGCGCTGCCGATACCAGTCACGGGCTGATCGCCGAAATGGCCGATGATACGTTTGATCACATCGTTCGCAGCAATATTCAATCGTTGTTCTGGTTGGCCAAGGACTGCGCACCTTATCTGTCGAAAGCAGCCGACAAAGGCCGGCTGATTTTCATCTCGTCCGGCGAAGCCAACCGCAAATACACCCCTCGCCTGATTGCCTATGGTTCCAGCAAAGCCTTCATGAATGCCTTCGCCCGCGGCCTGGCGGTGGAATTCGGTGCCATGAATATTCTGGTCAACGTCGTCGAGCCCGGACTGATCGGCACTGATCACATGCTCGAAACCCTGGGCAATGAACTGCCGCATAAACTCGCTGCACATTTCCCGGTAGGGCGTCTGGGCGAGTCCGCCGACATTGCCAACGCCGTGCTGTTTCTGACCTCCAACGAGGCTTCCTATATCACTGGCACTTCGCTGCTGGTGGATGGCGGCGCCACCATGATCGCGCTGCCCAAGGTCGAAGAAATCCTCAAGGGCCATTAATCAACCCGCACGTCCGCGATGGGAGTCAGGTCATGACATCGGATACACGCAGTAGCAACACCACGGCCCACGCCGGCAATGATTTTTCCGAGTTCAAGCGCGGCTGGCGCGTGGTTGTCCTGGGCCTGTTTGGCATCTGCACCAGTATTACCGCTGCGTTGCTGTACGCCTTCGGCACCCTGGTGATTCCGCTGGAACAGGCGTTCGGCTGGAGCCGGGGCGACTTGCAGGCCTCCATCACCTTTCTGTTCGCCGGTGTGGCGATTTCCACGCAACTGGTCGGCTGGCTGTACCGTCGGTTCGGGCTGCGCCGGGTAGCGATTGTTTCGATCGTGCTGCAGATCGTCGGTTACTTTGCGATCACGCGGATTGAGGGTTCGATCGGCTGGTTGTACCTGGCGTTTTTCAGCATGCCGATCATTTGTGCCGGAACCATTGCGATCACCTGGACGCAACTGGTCAACCTCTGGTTCGAGCGTAACCGTGGTTTGGCGCTGGCCGTGATTCTGTGTGGCACCGGGCTGATGGCGATGATTCTGCCACCGCTGTTGTCGCGGCTGATTGCCGCCTACGGTTGGCAAGCCGGGTTTATTGCGCTGGGGGCGATGCCTTTGTTGTTTACGTTGCCCTTGTCATTGATGTGGCTGCGCATGCCGGCGCTGCTCGCCAGTCCTGACGCGACAACGCAGAAGGAACTTCCGGAGCTGTCCGGCATGTCCTTCAAACAAGCAGTGCGCTCAGGGATGTACTGGGGCTTTAACGTTGCATTGATATTGTCGGTGTCGTTGACCGTCGGCATGGTCACCAACATGGTGCCGATGCTGCAAAGCAAGGGCCTGAGTGCGCAGCAAGCCAGTCAGATCTTCAGTACCTTTGGTATTTCCATCATCGGCGGGCGCTTGTTGGTGGGTTATCTGCTGGACCGCTATTCACCTTCAGTAGTGGCCGCCGTGAGCCTGGCGCTACCCGCATTGGGCTGCGCGATCTTTCTCTTTGGCGGGGCGCAAAACACACCGTTGCTGGTGCTGGCGACCCTGTGCATCGGCGCCAGTGCCGGAGCTGAGTTCGATCTGGCGGCATTCCTGATGGCGCGCTATTTCGGCTTGAAAGACTACGCGCGGATATTTGGTCTGCACCTGTGCCTGATCACCATTGTCTCCGGTCTGGTACCCATGCTGTTCGGCCATCTCTATGACCTGTACGGCAGCTATTCCGCTGTGCTGGTGTGCTGTTTCTGCTGCGCCATTGTCGGCCCGACCATTCTGCTGTGGTTGAGAATGGAGCCAAAATTCCTCGCCCGTCAGCAAAACCTCCAGCTACGACCACATGCCTGAACCCACTTGAGGATGAACGTGAAATGAGCATGGACAAACACACCATCGAGCACTTTCTGCACGGGCAGATCGACTGCTGGAACCGGGGCGACAAAGACGGCTTTTTCGCTCACTACCGCAGCGTCTCGGCCAACGGCTTGAGTATCGAATACGTCGGCAAGCCCCAGGCCGATGCCTGGCAGGTACTGGAAGGCATGTGGGCGCAGCAGCAACCGAAGATTCGCGTTGAAGTGCGCCAGTGCATCGTCAATGGCAATGAAGCGGCGTGCCATCACCTGAACGCCTTTCGCGAGCAGGAAGGCGGTATCGAGACGATCGAGTTGTATCGGTTTGAAGAAGGAAAGTTGTCCGTACGTTACTTCATCAACCAGTAATCGTTGCGCACAGCCTTGTCAGAAAGGCTGTGCGCGTCGTCGCCTAGACGCCATCGGTGGAATGGGACAGCTGCTGCCATTGCTCGATTTCCGCGAGCATCCTGTTGAGCTTGTCGCTGACCTGCTGATAAGCGTCTGAACCCGCCAGGTAACGCAACGGTGGATGTTCGCTGTTGGCCAGGAGCACCAGCGCATCGCCCAGTTTAGCCGGGTTGCCGGTTTGCTGATGGTTGTAGGCGGCCGAAGCGCCTTTGACCTTGGCGGTGAATGCAGCGTAATCCTCCAACCCGCGTGTACCGAAGACCGCGGAGCTGGGGTCGAGAAAGTCGGTACGGAAAACCCCGGGCTCCACCAGCGTGACCTTGATCCCGAACTGCGCCACTTCCTGGGCCAGGGATTCGGAAAAACCTTCCACAGCAAATTTAGACGCGCAGTACAGCGCCGCACCACCCATCCCGACCATGCCACCCATTGAAGACACGTTGAACACCCGGCCACTGCGTTGCTGACGCATGACAGGCAGCACGGCGCGGCAGACGTTGAACACACCGAACACATTGGTCGCGAACTGCTGGTCGGCGTCGCTGGCGAAATTGTCTTCAAACGGCGCCAGTTGTCCATAACCGGCGTTGTTGACCAGCACATCGATTCGGCCAAAACGCGCCACGGCAGTTTCTACGGCAGCCAGTGCCTGGGCTTCGTCGGTCACATCCAGGGCCACTGCCAGCACGCGTTCGCCGTACTCGGCAAAGACAATTTCCAGCGGTTCGATACGCCGGGCGCTGACCACCACGCTGTCACCATCAGCCAATGCGGCTTTGGCAATGGCAGCACCCAAGCCTCGGGCCGCACCGGTAATAAACCAGACTTTGTTCATTGCATCGCTCCAGTCGTTGTGCAAAAAAATGCCGCGTCAGCTTTAAGGCGGGCGCGGCAGCGGGTGTGAAAGATCAGTACGACGTTCAGTCGCGGTTGGCCGCTTCCCAAGCTTTCAGATCGAACCCGTCAGTGGCGGCCTCAACTGCCGTCAGCTTGGGCGCGCGAGCAAGAATCTTGCGCGCCGCCATGTGATCGCCCATGCGATTGCAGGACTCCACGGCCACCAGACGGTCATTGCGGAAACACAGCACAGACGCTTGATGTTCTTCGACTGAACCGAGCACGACGGTACTGTCATAGCCATGCGAGAGTCCGGCGATCTGCAGTTTCAAGTTGCCTTGATCGGTCCAGAACCAGGGCAGGGCGCTATAAGGTGCCGGTTTACCCATCAAGCGTGCAGCCACTGTGCGGGCCTGGTCGATGGCGTTCTGCACCGACTCGAGGCGGGTGTGTAACTCATTGTTTTGCAGGCACGGGAAGCTGGCGACATCGCCTACCGCGGAAATTTGCGGGTCAGAGGTCAGCAGGCTGGCGTCCACCTTGATGCCGTTCTCGATGTCCAGACCGGCTTCAGTCGCCAGCTGCGCATTGGGAATCACACCGATACCAAACACCACCAGGTCAGCAGGGAGTGCACGTCCGTCACCGGTTTGTACCGCGCACACCTTGCCGTTATCGCCGTCGATGCGGCTTAAACCCTGGCGGAAGTCAAAATGGACGCCCCACGCTTCATGGGCCTGGCGAAACAATTCCGACATTTCCCGCGACACGGCACGAGCCATGGGACGCTCGCCCAGCTCCAGTACGTGCACATTAGCCCCTAGGGCAGCGGCCACCGCCGCAAACTCGAGGCCGATAAACCCGGCTCCAATCACCACCACGTTGCGCGCTTCTTTCGCCAGCGGCGCCAGGGCGTCGGCATCGGCTTTGGTTTTGATACCGAACACTTGCGGCAACTCTGCGCCGGGAACCGGCAGGGGGCGGTTGTGGGCTCCGGTCGCCAGTACCAGATGGTCGTAACTGACAGCAGCACCCGAGGCTAACACCACGCGTCGGTTCAGGCGGTCGATCGCGGTCGCCTGGTCATGCAGCAGTTCAATGCGCTGGGTGGTGTAGAAATCAGCAGGACGAAACAGCAGATTGGTCGCCTGGATCTTGCCGAGCAGATAGGCTTTGGACAATGGCGGGCGCTGGTAGGGCAGGCCTGGCTCATCGCCGATCAGGGTGATGCGCCCGTCAAAGCCTTCCTGGCGCAGGGAGGCAGCGACCTGAAATCCGGCCTGGCCAGCACCGACGATAACGACTGAGGCGAGGGTCATGGGAACTCCTTCACGCGCATTCAGAATTGCGACGACGGCAGGTGCAAAACCATGCCGTCCATGTCTTCGCTGATGATCATTTGACAGCTCAAGCGGCTGCTGTCGCGACGTTCGAAAGCGTACTCGAGCATGTCGTTCTCCATGCCTTCCGCCGCTTGCACCTTGCCCAGCCAGGCCTCGTCGACATAGGTGTGACAGGTGGCGCAACTGCAGGCACCACCGCAGTCGGCAGAAATACCCGGCACCGAGGCGAAGGTCGCGGCTTGCATCACCGACTGGCCGATGTCGCCTTTGACTTGATGGGCGGTGCCGTTGTGTTCAATAAATGTCAATGTGGGCATGTTCTGCTCCGATTCTTGTTAGGGGGCTCAGGATTGGCTGGGAATGGTTTGCACGTTGAAGTGCGGCACTCGCCCAAGGGTCAGTAGCAACAGCGGACCGATCAGGCAGCAGGCGGCGCTATAAACCAGCATGGCGTTATACGATCCGGTGCGCGCCAGCATGTACGCAAAGAGCAACGGCGCCAGCGCCGAAGCCACGGTATTGAGGCCCTGATGCACGCCGAACAGGCGGCCGTATTCGCGCAAGCCGAAGTAGCGGGCAATCAGGAACGCGGCAATATCGAACTCCGCCCCGGCGCCAAAACCAACCAGCACCGCCGCCAGCATGAGCGGGGCAAATTCGGTGGTCGGGCTCAGGTAGATGAAACAACCGATAGCGGGCAGCACCAGGCTGATCGCAGACACAATCGGCGGCCACAGACGATCGAGCAGATAGCCGATAAGCATGCGGCCGAAGATCAGCGAAATACCAAAGCAGCTGAAAATGGTGGCCGCGTCCCCCGCGGATAGGCCTCGGGCTTGCAGCATGGGTACGGTGCTGGTGACCATGCCGACAATCGAAGAAATCACCAGGCTGAGCGCCAGGTTACAGGTCCAGAATTTCAGCGAGCCCATGCCTTCACGAAAAGACATGCCGGGCAATTGCTCCAGCGCACGCCCGCCGTCACGGTGACCGGCAACAGAGGGTAGTTTGAACCACAGCAGAATCAGCGGCAGCAGCACCAACAGATTGAGCAGCGCGAGAATCACGAAGGCCGCGCGCCAGTCCCATTGCTCGATGCCCCAGGCCATCAGCCGGGGAATGATGGCGGCAGTGACACCAGTCCCGGACAGACCAATGGCGAGCGCCAGGCCGCGATTGCTGTCGAACCAAAGACTGATCAGCTGGGTCCAGGTTACGGCCAGCGCGCCCATGCCGACGATGGGCAGCAGTGCAAAGGCGATGTACATCGACCAGATCGATTGGGTCAGCTGCGTGGTTGCCAGGTAACCGAGTGACAACAACAGCAGGGAAATAACGGTAACGCGCTTCATGCCGTAGCGCAGGTTGAACCAACCCACCAACTGCAATGACACCACCGCGCCGCCAAACAGAAAGGTGATGCAGGCTTGCAGCTCACTTTTGCTCCAGCCAAAGGCATCGCCGAGCGGCACGACCAGTGTGCCGAAACCATAGAGCAGGGCGGCGTTGATGCTGATGGCCACTCCGGCGACCGACAAAATCAGGATTTTCCAGCTTTGGCGGAATTCGCGCAGATCGATTGCCGCTTTGTTTCTAGACGGGTGCATGGAGTTGGCTTCCTTATAGGTTTTGTTGAGCCAAGCACTGCTACAAGTGGTGATGTGAATCACCGCCAGCAGATTCTTTGAACAGAATCTGGTTTTTTAATCAGAATAAAATCAGAAATTCGGCTTTGTCCAGCGCAGCTATCTGACTAACGGACAAACGAATTTCATGCGTTGCACCCACGGTTGAATCACTCTGAAGCCAGCCGTGTTCAACATCCTGCTGCGATTCCCTTTTTTTAAGCCAAGGCAATGATCAGGGACAGCGGATGAGCCTCAGCATATCCGCGTTAAAAATTAATTGCACATAAAATAAATAAGTGTTCATAATTTGCAAAAGCTGAACCTGATAAAGGAGAAAAAAATGAGTTCAGAAAAAGCGCAGTTCAAAGCGGTGGCCGACCGAAGCCGCTGCTGTGGTTATGGTTTGTGTGCTGCGATTTGCCCCAGCCTGTACAAGCTTGATGCCGATGGCATGGTGTACCTCGACGATGCCCGCGTGCCGCCGGAGTTGGAGGAGGAGGCTCGTGAGGGTGCAGCCGCTTGCCCCGCGGAGGCCATCTGGCTTGAGCCCATCACCCCGGATGACGAAGCCGTTTGATGGCGTGAGCGCCTGCCGCAAACGTGATAACCACTGAGGTGAGGATGTGCTAATGGGTCGATTACCAAACAAGGTCGCGCTGATAACCGGTACAGGCGGCGGCCAGGGCAGGGCTGCGGCGCTACGTTTTGCCCGTGAAGGGGCGATTGTGGTCGGTTGCGATTTCAATGCCGAAGGTCACGAGGAGACTGCAGCGTTGATGCAGGCCGAGGGTTTTACCCTGTACGGCTCGGCACCCGTGGACCTGGGTGATCATGAACAGGCCAAGGCCTGGATCGATGCCGCCGTGGCTGAACACGGGCGCATCGACATCCTGTACAACAACGCTTCCGCCGCACGCTTCGGGCTGGTCAGCGAGCTGTCGATCGAAGATTGGCAGTACACCATGCGCAACGAAATCGACCTGCTGTTCTATACCACCAAATATGCATGGCACCACTTGGCCGAACAGCGCGGAGTGATCATCAATGTATCGTCCACCGCTGCATGGGGTGGCTCGAAAGTGGCCGGCATTTCCGCGCATTCGGCTGCAAAGGGCGCTGTGGTGTCCTTCACTCGCCAGTTGGCGGTAGAAGGGGCGCCGTTCGGTATACGTGCGGTCAGTTTGAGCCCGGGATTTGTCGCGACGCCTGGCACCCGGCCTTTTCTGGAAGACCCCAAAATGCGCGCCATGCTGCTGGATGGCGTATTGATGGATCGCCCCGGCGAACCCGAGGAAGTGGTGGCAATGGCGGTCTTTGTCGCCTCGGATGAGGCTTCATTCATTACCGGTTCGGACTTCGTCATCGATGGCGGGTTACTCGCGATCTAGCACGCGCGGCGCCCTGGCATGGGCTACCGGCACCCTTTCATCTCGAACAATAACAAGGTGAATAACGTGGACATCATCGGTATCGGTTACATGGGCTTTGAGACCCCCAATCTCCAAGCGTGGCGTGAGTACGGCCCTCAGGTGATGGGTTTTGGCATAGGCAAGAACCCCGAGAGTGATCCCGATTCGCTGTACTTCAAGATCGATGATCGTCGGCATCGCTTCGCTTTTCATCCTGGCAAGGTAGACCGCATTGTCTACATCGGTTGGGAAGCGGTGGGGCGCATGGCGTTCGAGGACGGCATCAAGAAGCTGGCAGCCGCCAATGTCGACTTCACTCGCGGTGATGCTGAGCTGTGCGAAAAGCGTGGCGTGCGTGAATTAGTGCGTTTTCGTGACCCGGTGGGGTATCAGCACGAATTGTTTTACGGGCAAAAATGGCTGCCGCGCTCGTTCCAGCCGGGCCGCCCGCACAGTGGTTTCCTTGCCGACGAACGGGGTGCGGGTCATGTGGTGCTGATCACCCCGGACTACACTCCGGAACTGGAAGACTTCCTGCTTAATGTCATGGGTTTCAGCTGGTATGGCGCTGGTGCGGGCAAGGGACGAACCGGTTTCTTCCGCTCCAAACTCAACCATCACACCAGCCATGACATCGCTTATGGTCACGGACCGGGTCGCATGGGCGTGCAGCATGTCGGGCTGTTTGTACGCAACGTGCGTGATGTCGGTGAGACCTACGACATCGTGCGTCAGCGTGAACTGCCGATGATGATGACCCTCGGCCAACATGCCCAGGACCCCCATCTGTCGTTCTACCATTTCAATCCGTCCGGGTTCGCCTTCGAGACCATTGCTGAAATCGAGCCATGGCAAGGCGATCCCTATGAGCTGAATCCAGAAAAACTCAGCCTGTGGGGCCACGAAATGGTCGGGCCAATTCTCGGCGCCAGCGTCAAGACGCCGGAAGAAGTGCTCGACGCCGAGTACCTGCCGACCTACTTGGCCAAGCGCTGACATGCGTCTGGCGCGGGTCGAAGTTGCCGGGCAAGCGTTCTGGGCGTTGCTGAATGCGCAAGCTGATTGCTTTCGGCGAATTAATGCTCCTTTCGCCCACTGGGCCGGGCTAGGGGCGGATCTTGCGCCAGACGCCCTCGACCCGAGTGGCGAATGGTTGCCGTTGTCGGCTGCGCGCCTGCTTGCGCCATTGGAACCCGGTAGCCGGGTTTTTGGTGTGGGCCTCAATTACCTCAGCCACCTCAAGCGCCTTGGCAGTGATTCTCCGGCGCACCCGTTGGCGTACATGAAACCGGAGTCAGCGCTGGTTGGTGCCTATGACGAGATCGATTATTCGCCGCTGACCACCCAGCTTGATTACGAGGTGGAACTGGTCGCCGTAGTGGGCCGCCCGTTGCTGGATGAACCGCATGCCAGCGACTGCCTGCTGGGGTATACGGTGGGCAATGACATAAGTGCGCGCGATGCCGGCAAGCAGATTGGTCGTCTGGACCTGTTGACCCAGAAAGCCATGGACCGCACCACACCGGTAGGTCCATGGATCGTGACCGCGGACGAACTGGGTGTAACGGGGCAACCGGCTTTAGATATGCGCCTGAGCGTTAACTATGAACTGCGCCAGCAGGACAATACCCGGCAGATGATTTTTCCCCTGGATGAGTTGCTCAATTATCTGGATGCACGCATCAGTCTGCGTCCTGGCGACCTGGTGTTTACCGGATCCACCCACGGCGTAGGACTGGAAAGCGGGCGTTTTTTACGGCCGGGTGATCGGGTCGAGGCTGAGATTGCAGGTATCGGTCGACAGAGCAATACCATCGCTGCGCCACGCCAACTCATCCCCGCCCGTGCGGCGGGGCGACTGGGTCAGCCGCTGGACAAGTAATCCCTGAAACTGACTGGCGTAGCCGCTGAGGAGTGATGATGAGCGAGGGTTCGGCGTGGGCGCCGTTTCGCAACAAAGCGTTCCGCGGTTTATGGCTGGCAGCCGCAGTGGTCAACATGGCTATCTGGATGCAGACGGTCGCCGCGGCGTGGATCATGACCACATTGACGACGTCGGCAGCCATGGTCTCTCTGGTGCAAACCGCCGTGACCCTACCGGTATTTCTGTTTGCCTTTCCCGGTGGGGTGATTGCCGATCGGGTAGACCGTCGCAGTTGGCTGATCATTACCCAGTGCATGATGCTGTTCGCCGCACTGGTGTTGTGTGTGCTGGCGTACAGCGCGCACATGGAAACCTGGGGCTTGTTGGCGTTTACCTTTGTGCTCGGTACTGGCAGTGCGCTGGGCATGTCGGCGTGGATGGTGACCATGGTCGGCGTACTGCCTCGCGACCAGGTGCCGGCTGCAGTGTCCTTGAACGGAATTTCCATCAATGCCACCCGGGCTTTGGGCCCCGCGTTGGCGGGTGCACTGATTGCATACTGGAACACGACCTCGGTATTTCTGGTGATCGCGCTGTGTATGTTCGCGGTGCTCCTCTTCCTCTTTCGTATCGCGCCCAACCCGCCTGCCGTGGGCTTGCCACCGGAAACCCTGACCGGTGGCATGCGCAGTGGCCTGCGCTATATCCGGCATTCAGCGGTCCTGTTCAGCGCCATGAAGCAGGTTCTTGTGTTCACCATGAGTGCCAGTGCTTTATGGGCCTTGCTGCCACTGGTGGCCAAGCAGGAATTGGGTATGGACGCTGGTGGTTATGGCTTGCTCATGGCGTTTCTTGGTGCCGGTGCAGTATTGGCTGCGCTGAGCTTGCCGCGGTTGTATCGCGTATTGGGCATGCGTCATCTGCTGGTTTGCGGCGCCATTTCCTTTGCCCTCGCCACCCTCACTGCCGCGCTATCCAACAACCGCTACGCGGTCTGCGCAATGCTGCTGCTGGCAGGGTTCGGCTGGATGGCGGTCAACGCGACCATTTCAACGGTGGTGCAAACCTATGCCGCCAATTGGGTGCGCGCACGGGTCGCATCGGTCTATGTGTTGATCCTGATGGGCGCGATGGCGGCCGGCGGTGCGATATGGGGGGCATTGGCCGAGTATCTGGGATTGAGCCAGAGCTTGCTGCTCTCGACACTGTTGTTGCTGGTCGGCATCGCGCTGACCCGAAATGGCCATGTGGAACTGGGCCAGGAAGCAGACTTTGCCGAGGTGCAGTTGACCGACACACTCCAGCTGGCCAGTCCGGTGTCCCATTCCGAAGGACCGGTATCGGTGGAGATTGTGTACCAGGTGGCGGCGCCGGACCGCGATGAATTTCTGGCTGCCGTATACGCGGTAGGCAAGGCGCGACGGCGCAACGGTGCGCAAAACTGGCGTTTGTACCGCGACATGGCGGACCCGCAACTCTACAGCGAGCGCTTTATTGTCGAGTCATGGCTGGAATACTTGCGCCAACAGGTTCGGGTGACCCAGGCCGACCAGGCCCAAGAGCGTCTCATCGAGCGTTTTCGTCGCGAAGATCTGCAAACCCGTCGTTTGATCTATCAGCCGCCAGTGAAATTAACCGATTGAAGTGTTCGAGTAATTCCCAGATAAAACTTTTACGGCGCCAATCATTCTCAGGTTAGAATGGCGCCACTCTAAAGTTACTGGATTGGGC
Organism: Pseudomonas fluorescens; assembly: GCF_902497785.1. GTDB lineage: Bacteria > Pseudomonadota > Gammaproteobacteria > Pseudomonadales > Pseudomonadaceae > Aquipseudomonas > Aquipseudomonas fluorescens_BO. The sequence continues at coordinate 83,283 of NZ_CABVHK010000009.1, read as the reverse complement.
ATGGAACTCACTGACGTCAACGACAGCAGCAAATCGGCCGGCGCAACCCTCGTCAAGCCTGTATCCAACGCCATACGCATCTTGCGCTATCTCAGTCAGGTGGGCACGCCGGAACGTTCAGTGGACATCGCCCGGCAACTGAAAATCAATCCAAGTACCTGCTTCAACATCCTGCGCACCCTGGTGCAAGAGGAGGTGGTCGATTTCAGTGCCCTTTCCAAGCGTTACACCGTGGGCCTGGGCCTGGCGCGCCTGGTTGAACAATTGGTGACTCAGGGTCACCGCGTGCAAATGGCCAAACCCCTGTTGCAGAACCTGGCTGCACGCCAGCGGGTGACCATCACCCTGTGGCGCAAAATGAGCCCTGACCGCATCGTCATTGTCAGTTCCGCCGCGAGCCCGACCGATGTGCGTATCGACATGGCTGAAGGTCAGCGTCTGCCAATTCTGATGGGCGCCAGCGGCCGGTTGTTCGCTACGCAGATCGACCTCGACGATCCGGAAGTACAGAGCAGTTTCGAGACGATTCGCTGGGCCCAGCCGCTGTCGCTCGAGGTCTATCGCGAAGAAGTGAGAGAGGCCGCCGAGCGCGGTTGGGCAATGGACGATGGGCATTTTTCGGGGGGGATTCTTGCCATTGCGGCGCCGGTCTTCTCACCAACCAACAGCATCGATTTCACCGTGTCAGCGGTGATGTTCCGTGGCCAACGGGATGAAGAGGGCCTTGCCGAACTGGGCAAGGCGCTGATCGAGTTCTGCAGCGAAGTGGCCGGCGTACTCTACTGAGGCGCGCCGTTACTCGCGAACCAGTAGCAGGCTACCCCCCAGCGGGCCGCCTCCGGCTGCCACCGTACTGACGCGGTGTTCGCGGGTTTGCCGGCCTTCGGCACGACCCCACAGTTGCAGGCAGGCTTCATGCACGTAACCCAGGCCGTGGGTGCGTCCGCCAGACAGCTGCCCGCCATTGGTATTGATGGGCAAGCTGCCCTCCAGTGCGATGCGCGTGCCACCCTCGACGAACGCGCCACTTTCCCCAATGGGGCACAGGCCCAGGGCTTCAAGCCAGATCAGGGTCAAGATCGAAAATCCGTCATACAACTGCGCAGATTCAACATCCTGCGGGGTGTAGTCGGTGCGTGCCCACATCATCTCGCCAACATCGAAGGCGGCCATTTTGGTCAGGGAGATCTGATCCCACGACCAGGGCTGGTTCAACGCTGCGCCCATGGCCTCGATGCGAATTGGTTTATTTGGCTGGTCCTGGGCGATATCACGACGGGACAGGATGATGGCGGTGGACGCATCACAATGCACGTCGCAGTCGAACATGCGCAGAGGCGTTGAAATCATTCGCGATGCCATGTAGTCGTCCATGCTCATCGGCGTGCGGTACAGCGCCTTGGGGTTGCGCATGGCGTTCTGGCGACACGTCAGGGCTATCTGCGCCAGCTGCTCCGGTCGGGTGCCGTATTCATGGAAGTGACGCTGGGCATACAACGCCATCAGATTGATGCCCGATTGCACATTGAACGGGGTAAACCACTGCCAGGCGTAGCTGCTGTCGCGACCCTGGGTTTTGTTGGTCAGTGCGCCGGCCTGTTTGTTGAGCATACGGGCTGACGCTTCGGTGATGGTGCGAAACACCAGTACGTGCTTGCACAGGCCCGCCGCAATCGCCATGGCCCCGTTAATGACCCCGGTAAGCGGGCCGGGCCCTTCATAACCGCCACCGAACCAGTTGACGTTGAGCCCAAGGGCGCTCTTCAGCGCACTGGGACCGACCGGTGAGAACGGGTCGCCATTGTTGTTATCACCCGGCCAGCAGGCCACGCCGTCGATGTCGCTACGTTGCAGGCCGGCGTCCGCAATGGCTTCCAGGCAGGCGTCCAGGGTCAGGCGCATCGCTGACTTGGTAGACGGTCGGCCGATCTCTGATTGCCCGATACCGGTAATGGCTACGTCTTTTTCATAACGATGATCGAACATCACTGATCCTTCTCGAACAGAGGCAACCACACATCCTCGACATTGAGGAAGCTGACCCGTACCGGCATGTCGATATGTACATCCGTGACCGGCATGCCCACCACGTTGCTCACGAACTGCAAGCCGGGTTGCTCAACGAGCTCGATGATCGCCACCACATAGGGCACCTCCAGGTCGGGGGTCCAGGGTTGATAGTTGATGGTGAAGCTAAGTACGGTGCCCTTGCCGGACACCGCTTGCGGCGCCACGTCGAAGCTTGCGCAATGCGGGCAGAGCGGGGCGGGCGGGTGGAAATACCGGCTACAGGCTGCGCAGCGATGAACGAGCAGTTCGCCCTGTTGACCGCCTTGCCAGAAGGCGCGGTTGTCGGCGTTGAGTGCAGGCAGTTTTCTAGGCATCAGCGGTCCGCAGGTGAGTGTTTGACTTGAAGTCATACGGTATCATTTGTACATATTTTCTAAAAGTGTCATATATTCATCCGGACAAAGGCGCGAATCGACCGTTCGCGCCGTAAAACAACAACAAGAGGATTTCGCGATGTCCCAATCACTATTGGACAAGAGGGTAGTCGTCACCGGCGGGTTTGGTGCCCTCGGCAGCGCACTTGGCAAATTTCTGCTGGCGCGAGGCGCCCGGGTGGCGTTGCTGGATCGTAGCGAGGCCCCAGCTGCCTTGCTGGATACGGAAAACCTGCTGTGCCTGGGTGGTGTCGACCTGACTTCGAGCGAGTCGGCCAGCGCTGCGTTCGAGCAGGTCGCGGGGCATTTGGGTGGCATCGACGGTTTGGTCAATGTCGCGGGCGGGTTTGCCTGGGAGACCGTCGAAGGTGGCAGCCTGCTGACCTGGGATCGCCTCTATCAGATGAACGTACGTACCGCAGTGGTCAGTTCTCAATCCGCGTTGACACACCTGCTGGATTCCAAGGCCGGGCGCATCGTCAACATTGGCGCGCTGGCCTCTGTCAAAGCCGCAACAGGTATGGGGGCTTATGCCGCCTCCAAGGCCGGTGTGGCCCGGTTGACCGAGGCGTTGGCCGAGGAACTGAAGGATCGTGGTGTAACGGTCAACGCTGTGCTGCCGAGCATCATTGACACCCCCGCCAACCGCGCCGACATGCCTGATGCTGACAGCAGCCGCTGGGTCACTCCGCAGGCGTTGGCGGCGGTAGTGGCGTTTCTTTTATCCGACGAAGCCGCAGCAGTAACCGGTGCGCTGCTCCCCGTGAGTGGTCGCGTATGAGACTGGTGACGTATACCGACGCCGAAGGGTTTGAGCGCGCGGGTGCATTGCTCAATCGGGATCAGCAGGTACTCGACCTGCAACACGCTTACCGCTTGCTGGAAGGTCGTGACAGTGTGGCGTTGAGCAGCATTCTGGCTTTGGTAGAGGCCGGCGAACCGGCGCTGGAATTGGCCCGCTCACTGGTCGCTAAGGCACCCTCGGCGGCGGTGCTGGAGCGTGCCAGCGTGAAGCTGCGTGCACCGATCCAGCCGCCTCCACAAATGCGCGACTGTTCCTGCTTCGAATTGCATCTGCGCCAGAGCTTCGCGGCGGCCCGTCGTGCCCGTGCGCTGCGTACCGAAGACCCGGAAGCCACGCTGAAAGCGATGAACACCCGCGCTGACGATCGGGTCATCGAGACTTTCAACAAGCAGCCTATTTACTACAAGGGCAACCGTTTCGCGGTGATTGGCATCGACGATGAATTTCAATGGCCGAGCTACAGCCGGGCGATGGATTTCGAACTGGAGTTCGGTTGCTACATCGGTAAGCGCGGCAAGGACATCAGCCGTGAAGCCGCCCGGGCGCATATCGTCGGCTACACCATCTTCAACGACATGAGTGCCCGCGACGCCCAGGCCCTGGAAATGCCCGGCATGCTCGGCCCGGCCAAGAGCAAGGATTTTGATACCGCCAATATCATGGGCCCCTGTCTGGTGACAGCCGATGAGCTGGGTGATCCCTATGACCTGAACATGGTCGCCCGGGTCAATGGCGAGGAGTGGGGGCGCGGCAATACCCGCGATATGCGCTGGAGTTTCGAAGACGTGATTGCCCACGTGTCCCGCTCGGAAACCCTGTACCCCGGCGAGTTTCTGGGCTCCGGCACGGTCGGCAACGGCTGCGGCCTGGAGCAATTGCGTTATTTGAAGCCTGGCGATGTGGTTGAACTGGAGATCGACGGCATTGGTGTGCTGCGCACTCAAGCGGGCAAGGCATCGAACAAGGATTGACGCGTACGTGAATGACGGAAGAATTCACTTACAAGTACAAAGTGAATTCTATGTACATAAATAGAGAAAGTGTCTTATATTTCGCTGCGACTACTGTCGTGACGCTCTGATCAGGAGGCAATCATGCTAACAAGAACAAGCCCCGTATTGTCTGATGGAACCAAGGTCTCTGACCTCATCTATCCCTCTAGCCGTGAAGTACAAATGCGCGTGTTGTCTGACCGCGAAATCTACGAGCTGGAGATGGAAAAAATCTTCGGCAAGATCTGGGTACTCCTGGGTCACGAGTCGGAGATCCCCAATTCCGGGGACTTCATGGTCCGCGACCTGGGCTCCGACTCGGTCATTGTTGCCCGTGGTAAAGAGGGCGAGGTGTTTGTAAACCTCAATGTGTGCCCGCACCGCGGCATGCGCATCAGCACCGCCGATTGTGGCAACACGCAAATTCATAAATGCATCTACCACGGCTGGGCCTTCCGCCCGAATGGCGACTTTGTCGGCTCACCCGTCGAGCGTGAGTGCATGCACGGCAAGATGCTGCCAAAAGAAGAACTGGGCCTGAAAAAGGCACGGGTCACGCTGTACGGCGGTCTGGTCTTTGCGACCTGGAATATCGATGGGCCGTCGTTTGACGAATTCCTCGGCGATGCCAAGTGGTATTACGACATGCTGTTCTGCCGCTCCGACAAGGGCATGGAAGTACTCGGCCCACCGCAGCGCTTTATCGTTAACGCCAACTGGAAAACGGCTGGCGAGCAATCGGCGGCTGACGGTTTCCACACACTGACCTTGCACCGTTGGCTGGGCGAAGTGGGCAATTACGCCAAGAAAGGCGAGGGTGAAACAGCCGACCTCAGCCCGGAAATGATCGGAGTTGAAATCAGCTCGCCCCATGGCCATGCCCTGCGCTGCATCGACCTGGCGCGCAAGATCAAGCGCCTGACCGGCCTCGATCCGGCAGAGTTGAGTGTGCAGCAGAAGCTCGAAGCATTGCCGCCTGCCGGCATGACCGCCGACATGGTCGAACAGCTGGCACGCAACTTGACCGAAGATCAGTTGAAAGTGCTCACCAGCATGCCGCCGCAAGTCGGTGGAATGTTCCCGAACATTCTTTTCGGTTTTGTCTACATTCCGCAGCCGGATGGCACTGTCGTCGGCTCGATGACCCTGCACGCCTACGTGCCGCAAGGTCCGGACAAGCTCGAGTTCGTCAACTGGGTATTTGCCGAGAAAGACGCTTCCCCGGAATTGCGCGACAAGATGCTCAAGCAAACCATCCAGCTGTTCGGCACGTCCGGCATGGTCGAGCAGGATGACTCCGATACCTGGCCGCACATGACGCTGGCTGCCAAGGGGGCGATGGGCCGCAAGAGCACGATGAAGTACCAGGCAGTCTTTGAAACGGGGGCGCCGGAAGGCTGGCCTGGCCCGGGCATCGTCAACGAAGGTTTCACCAAGGACGATACCCAGTGGCACTGGTGGTTGTACTGGCATGAGCTGATGACTGCATCGGACGACAAGTAAAGCGTCTGTTACGCCTGGTATGACTGCGGTCCTGAGGGGCCGCAGTTGCTGGAAACCGCATTAACAAGAATAAAAGTGAGGGAATGACTCATGGCTCAGGTTCAACAACGCGGTGTGGAGGATATCCAGCCGGGTTCCCCAGTCGGTACCAAGCGAGTACCGGTAGGCTCGCCGATTTACAACGATGTGGTGACCTTTCTCTACGAGGAAGCCACGCTGCTGGACCAGATTCGCCTGCAGGAGTGGGCCGAACGCCTGGACACCGACCTGGTGTACACAGTGCCGCTACGCCAGACGCGCTTGGCCGCCGAGTTGAAAACCACCATCGTGCGCAGCGTTCAGCATTACCACGATGACTACCGCTCGATCATGGGCCGAATCCTGCGCCTGTCCGGCAAAAGTGCCTGGGCGGAAGATCCTCCTTCGCGTACCCGACGTCTGGTGACCAACGTGTTTGTCGAAGAAACCGACAAGAGCGATGAGTTTGTGGTGACCAGTTACCTGCTGCTGACCCGTAGCCGGTTCAAGGACCACCACGTCGACATTATCAGTGGCGAACGGCGTGATGTGCTGCGCCTGAGTGAAGTGGGATTCAAGTTGGCGCGGCGCGAAGTCATCATTGACCAGGCGGTGCTTGGAACACCCAATCTGGCCGTCTTCCTCTAGTTCGTACCGGCGGTCTGGTTTGAACCCGGATCGCCGTACCTTGAAGGCATTGGCCGCTCTGTTCTTGACGCAAGAGCGAAGCGGCTATTGCTGTTGTCTCAGCCATTGCTGATCCTCTGCGCACAACTTGAGCTGCTCGTGGCTGAAATCCAGAGTCGAGCCTTTCATGCGCAGTGCCTGCTCCGCACGTTCGGGTTGCTGGCTGTAGCAGAGGGCGCTGGTAGCGGCGTGAATCTGGGCGTCGAGGTTGTACGCACGCCCCATCGAAATCAGGGTGCAGCGGCGAAGCAAAAGAGCCGCTTCGGCGGCTTCTTCATTGAGGGTGCTCAGTGCCCAGCGTGCCATACCTTCGCGAAGGTTGATGCCGCAGTAGGGGGCTGGTCTTTCGATCAGGGTGCCATCGACTTCCCAGCTCAGCTTTTCAACGCCGTCGCACAGCAACGTAGCGCGAGTGTGATTGGCAATACGCTGGCCGACGTTGATGTCATAACGGCGCTGGTGGGGGCCTCGAGCGGCCGCCGCGACAGCGAGGCCCGCGAGGTCCAGCAGATGGGTGCATTGATGACTGGCATCGGTCTGACGGGTGACCGAGTGGGCTATCCGGTCCAGTTTCATGCCCACCAGGTGCTGTAATTGATCGCAAGCCTGAGGGCACAAGGAATAAGGGTAGCGAAGCGCTTCGCCGCCAATGGCGGTGACTTCACCTTGATGGTGGCAGACCCAGACACGGAAGTGGTGGAAGTCGTCTTCCAGCGCGGCTCGGACTTCGCCCGTGCCATTGCCGGGATGAGCAATGATGTCTACGCGGCGACGAAATACACTCATCCTCAATATCCTTGCTTCAATGCTGTTCAGGCTGACGAAATCAGCTATATTTGAACACTATAACCAAAAATGTTCACTAAAAAACAAGAAATGGAGTGGCTATGGCACTGCTAAACGAACAGGTCGCGTTGATTACCGGTGCAGGTGGCGGAATAGGCCGCGGTATCGCGCTGAACTTTGCCAAAGAGGGCGCTGCTGTGGTGGTCGCCGAGCTGGATGTCACCAGTGGCGAGGCCATAGTCGCCGAACTCAAAGCGCTGGGTGCCCAAGCGGTGTTCATCAAGACCGACGTGTGCAGCAAGGCCGATATCGAAGCTGCCGTGCAATTGGCCGTTGATCAGTTCGGTGGTCTGGACATATTGGTTAACAACGCCTTTGCGCCAACACCCAATGTCCTTCTGGAAGAAAAAACCGACGCGATGCTGGAGAAAACCCTCGGTTCTACAGTGTGGGCGGCCTGGTGGGCGATGAAAGCCGCACTGCCCCACATGAAAGCGAGAGGCGGCGGCAAGATTATCAACTTCTATTCCATCGATATCGAGATCGGCGCCTGGTTGCACGGCGACTACAACACGGCAAAGGCAGCGATCGTGGGGCTGACTCGTAGCGCGGCTTCTGAATGGGGGCGGTTCAACATTCGAACCAATGCCATCGCACCGACTGCGATGGGTGCGACCTTTCACAAACTCGCTGCAGAGAACCCGGGGTTTGCCGAAATGTCCGCTTCGATGCGTCCGTTGGGGCGCTGTGGCGAGCCTGAAGCTGATATCGGGCCGGTGGTGGTATTCCTCGCTTCGGAGATGTCGCGCTTTATCACTGGCGAGACCATTCACGTCGATGGTGGCCTGCACTTACCCGGTTACAACTCCCGCCCCAAAGGCATTCCCGTGCGCGAGTATTGATTACCCCGGTTGATGCAGGAGCGAGCAAGCTCGCTCCTGCAAAGAAGGCTCCAGGCCCAAGAGACGCGAAAGCCCGCTTCAAAGCGGGCTTTCGACGTTGGATCGACGAGACATACCGGGCAGGACCGTTACTTTTTGGACACCACGATCGATGTGGTTTCCAGATCCCAGGTGGCGGCGGTTTTACCTTCATCGCGCAGCAGATACTTCAACACCCGCCCCTGCGGGTTTTTCGGCAAGCTGCTGCGAAACTCGATGTAGCGCGGCAAGGCATAGTAGGGCACCGAGTCGGTGGCCCAATGGAACAGCTGCTCCGGGTCTAGCGTCACGCCTTCATGCAGTACGGCAGTCACCTTCACATCATCCTCGCCTTTATCAGAAGGCACGGCATGCACCGCCACTTCGGCCAGTGCCGGGTGAGAAGCAAAGGCTGCTTCCATTTCAAAGCTGGAAATGTTCTCCCCCCTGCGACGCATGTAGTCCTTCTTGCGGTCGACAAAGTAGAAGAAGCCATCATCATCGAATTTGCCAACGTCGCCGGTGTGGAACCACATGTTGCGCATCAGCTTCTGGGTATCCTCCGGACGACGCCAGTAGCCCTGGAACATGATGTCGGGACGGAGCGGGCGCACCACGATTTCGCCAGGGGAGTTGGGCGGTACTTCCTGATCGAGGTCGTCGACGATCCTAACGTCAAAATCTGCAATACGTTTACCCGACGAGCCGGGCGCGGCGTATTCCCCGGCAGCCAGCGAAGTGATAACGCAGGCTTCGGTCAGGCCATAGCCGTTGCCGCCTACCAGCTTGGTGCCGAAGCGCTCGCGCCAGATCTTTTTGGTTTCTTCGGTATAAGGGTTGCCACGGGCGGTATGGATCTGCCCGACGCAGCGCAACATCGCTTCGTTATCTGGCGCCTGGGCGAGGAGGCCGCCCATGCCACCCAGGATCGAGGCAATGGTCGCGCCCGAGCGCTCCACTTCCGGCCAGAAATTCGAGACCGAGAACCGCGCAAGAATGGCGGCGCGCGCGCCCACCAGAATGCTGGCAATGATGGATACACACAGCGCATTCATGTGAAACAGCGGCAGCGGCGTGATGGTGACGTCGTCGGCACTGGCCGGACCGGCACGTAGTTGCAGGCGCGCCAGATTGCACATGAAGTTGTAGCTGATCATGCAGCCCTTGGAAGGGCCCGTTGTACCCGAGGTGTAAATCAGGCAGGCGAGGTCTGAAGGTTGCGGTTTATTGACGAGTGGGGTGGCGTCATGGCCACGCCATTCATCCAGTGGCGCAATACGAATCGGGCAATCAGGAACTGCTTCGAGGGTGCCACGGTGAAGAATGTGGTGGACGTCCTGCAGTTGTGAGGCGAGCGGGGTGATGCGTGGCAGGTAGGCTGCTTCGCAAATTACCACCGAGGTGCCGGTATCGGCGATCTGATGGCGGAGGAACTCGCCCTTGAGCGCGGTGTTGATCGGCACACTCACGGCGCAGAGCTTGTTGATGGCCAGCCAGGTGGTGACGGCATCGATATTGTTATCCAGCATCGTCAGCACGGTTTCACCGGCCTTGACGCCCAGGGTGGCAAGTGCGTTGGCCATCTTGGTGGAAAGTGAGTCAACCTGAGCATATGTGTATAACTCACCGCTGAAATCCAGCAATATTTTGTCTGGATGCCTTGCTACCGCGCGATCTAACGCGTCAATGACAGTGTCTCGTTCTCCCACTGCCCAGGTGTCTGGATTTCCACTGCTACCCATCAGTTTTCTCCTTTAGGCATCCGTAAGCGGTCGGGTTGCCTGATTTTATTTTGAAGAGAGAATCTGATTCTAAATACAAACGTCTTAAATGTCTTTAGCAATAAGTTGAACATATAGTGTTATTTATGCACAGATCCTGTGCTAACGTTGCACAATCTTTACTCTTCATGAGCCTGTCACGCCATGCCAAAAGCCGCACCCAAGAAAGCAGAGGCGCCAGCGCCGGCTAGCAAACCCAAAAAAAATGCGCCACCTGAAGCAGGGGCGAGCCCGGCTAAACCCGTCGAGCGACGTGCTGCTGCCAACTCAGTGGCAGGAACCAAAGTCAAGCCGAATCGCCGTTCGGAAGAAACCATTGCCAACATCCTTAAAGCCACTGAGGAAGTCGTGCTGATGTCTGGCGCGGATCGTATTTCGATCCTGGATGTGTGCCAGGTAGCGGGCGTTTCCCGTGGCACCTTTTATCGCTATTTCGCTTCGCAAGAGGACTTGCTGGACACCTTTTCACGCCACAAGCGCGAAAGCTTTCACAGCTCGCTGTCCCAGGAACTCGGTCACATCAGTGATCCTGAAGCGCGCTTGAATGCGCTGTTTGCCTATCTCGACAACTACCTGGAGCAAAGTCGGGCTCGGCGTCTTCTGGTGGTTGCACCCGACTACGCGCTGGGCTTCTTCCGACGGATTTTCCACGATTCGATCGTGCGCTTTCAGGATGGCCTGGGCATCGTTTTCGACGACTGGGACGAACGCCTCGGGGTGCGTCTTGACCGTGAGCTGATCTGCGAAATGATCATTCGTTACGTGTTGAGCGAAATCCTCGTGCCAGAAGCCGCGGGGCGTCGATTGTTCCCGGTCCGGGTGAAAAAACTCCTGGGCGCGCTGATCATGGGTTCTACCTCGCGCACCCGCCGCTGACCTTAAAGAACTACCCATCGCGCAAACAAAAGCCCCCGTTTATCGGGGGCTTTGCGTTTCCGTACGCTAATTTTTCCCCTCCTGCATTCCACTCTTTTTCGAGGCTGACTCGAAGTTTTGGACCCCTCTAAGCATTTTTCGACGCGAGTCGAGGGCTCTGGGTCAGGCCTCTCCGCGCGCAAATAAAATAAATTGAACAGTATTTTGATTTCTGCTCAATTTAATCTTAAGCTCTGGTCTTGGCAGTGAGCCGTCGGCTTCCCCTTTTCGCGGCAATTTGATCCAGGCCACGTGAAGGCACCGCACAAATAACCAACAAAAAGTGCCAACTTCGAGGTACCTAGACATGCTTATCGATCTTCACGCCCACGCACCGCACCCTGGCTATTACAACCAGCACCCTCACTGGGGGCCGTTCTTTGAGCAGCACGCCGATGGCGATATCAAGCTGCGTGTCGGTGACTGGATTCTCGGTCTTGGGTCGCCAGAGCGTAAGGCTGCCGTGCGCTCCGGCAAGGGGCCCAAGCTTGAAGAGTATTTTGCGCGCTGGGCTGATCCGAAAGTGCGCTTGGCTGGCATGGATGCGGCGGGACAAAACCTGCAGGTCGTGTCCGTACCGTCCCACTGCTACATGTACTGGACCGAAGCCGAATTCGCCGTGCCTTTCGCCCGTACCGTCAACGAGACATTGGCTGAATACTGCTCCGCAGCTCCTGATCGCTTGATGTTCTGGGCTCACGTGCCTTTGAATGCGCCAGAAGCGGCGGCGGCTGAATTGCGCTACGCCTGCACCGTACTGGGCGCTAAAGGTCTGGTCGCTGGCGGCGCCAACTTCGGCGGCCTGGAGTTCGATTCGCCGGAACTCGACGTGGTGTGGAAAACCCTCTGTGATCTGGATCTGCCGATGTTTATTCACGGCTACAACCAGTCGGTCACCTGGGGCAAGAACGCCAACGACGACCGTTACGAAACCACCGCCATCGTTGGCATGCAGTACGACGAAAGCCGTTGTTTCTGGAACCTGATTTGCGGCGGCGTACTGGATCGCTTCCCTGACCTTAAGGTGTACATCACCCATGGCGGCGGCTATGTCCCGTACCAGCTCGGTCGTCTGGCCAAGACCAACGAGAACCTCGACGTCAAATACAACAAAAAGCCGCTGCTCGAGTACATGAAAAACTTCTACTTCGACGTTGAGCTGCATGAAGTACCGATGCGCCAGGCGTTGGTCGATATCATCGGTGCAGACCATGTGCTGTACGGCAGCAACTTCGGCGGTAGCGATGCCGTGCGTCACGACCTGACCCATGGCCTGAAGTTGTCCGACGCCGACTTGCGCAAGATTCGCTATGAAAACGCATGCCGCTTGCTGCACATCGATCCTGCCAAGTTGGGCAAGGTAGGTGCCTGATGAAGCTGGCACGATGTGAGTATTTTGCTACCGGCGTTTTTTGGGCTGTCGTGGATGAGGCCCAGGACCAGGTGACGCCAATTTCCGGCAATTTCAAAGATTGGGCGCCCGGCGTGACTGCCGGACGCGGCATCAGTTCGTTGCGATTCGCCGGGCCAGCGCTCCCCCTTTCCAAAGTGCGCCTGTTGCCGCCGATAGAACCCGTCAACCGGGTGGTCGTGGCTGGCGCTAATTACGCCAAGCATCTGGTGGAGTTTGGATTGAGTGCGCCGTCCCAGCCAGTCGCCTTTCTCAAGGCTTATGGCGCGCTGATTGGCGCCAATGACCCGATCCGCTTTCCACCGTTGACTGAGGAGCTCGATCACGAAGTTGAATTGGTGGCGGTCATCGGTACTGACGAGATTGACCTGGAAAACCCGCTTGCCTGCGTGCTCGGTTACACCGTCGGCAATGACGTCAGCGCGCGCGATCTGCAGCGTAGTGGGCCGGCGGGCATCGGCATGGATCTGTTCGCGGCCAAAAGCCAGGATCGGACTACTGGACTTGGTCCCTGGATCGTCACGAAGGATGAATTTGCGCAAGGGTCACCAACGCTGCGCCTGACCTTGAAAGTAAATGGTGAGACGCGCCAGGACGGCTCCACCGGCGAAATGACCTGGGGTGTTGATCATCTGATCCGCTTTGTCCAGCAGCGCTCGAGTTTTGCCTGTGGCGATGTGTTGTTCACGGGATCGCCGGCGGGAGTGGGGATGGGCACCGGTCTGTTCCTCAAGGAAGGCGATGTGGTCGAAGCCAGCGTCGAAGGCATTGGCACGTTGCGCAATGTGGTCAGTAAAAAGAACCGCGCCTAATCGAGAGCCAAACATGAACGCCAATAAAGAAAAAGTAGTCGTCGTCGGTGCGGGTCTGATGGGCACCGGTATTGCGCATGCGTTCGCCAGCTCCGGTTTCAGTACCTTGTTGGTCGATACCAATGCCGCCTCCCTGACAAACGCCAGGGCGAGCATCGAAAAAATCCTCGCCGATGGCGTGCGCCTGGGCAAAGTCAGCGAAGAAAAAGCCCGGCAATCGTTGGCCAATCTACTGACCTGCAGCGACTTGACTGAAGCGGCGAGTGGCGCCAATTGGCTGGTTGAAACAGTCTCAGAGCAGTTGGCAGTGAAGAAGGCGGTGCTCGCGCAAGCGGCGCCACTGCTGGCACCGGACGCGATTATAGCGACCAATACGTCGGCCCTGAGCGTGACCGAAATTGCGGCGTCAGTGGAGTGTGCAGATCGCGTGATCGGCATGCACTTCTTCAATCCGGTGCACAAAATGAAACTGGTGGAGCTCGTGCGGGGGCTGGCTACCAGTGATGAGGTCGTGGCGCGCACGCGTACCTTGTGCGAGCAGATTGGCAAAACCTCGATCATCGTCAATGAGTCACCAGGATTGACCACCAGTCGCATGTCTGCGCTGTTGGGCAACGAGGCAATGTGGATGCTGCAGGAAGGCACCGCGACCGCTGAAGACATCGACACGGCTCTGCGCCTGGGCTTTAACCATCCGATGGGCCCATTGGAGCTGGGTGACCTGACTGGTTGGGATACGCGGCTGTCTGTTCTGCGTTATCTGCATCAGACCCTGGGTGAGAAATTCAGGCCGTGCCCGCTGATCATCAAAATGGTCGCTGCCGGGCGACTGGGGCGAAAGTCAGGGCAGGGGGTTTACCGCTACGAAGACGGTAAACAAGTACCAGGTTCAGGGCTCAAGGCGAGTGCGTTATGAAAGACATCGTCATAGTTGATGCGGTACGCACGCCAATCGGCAAGTTCCGCGGCAGCCTGGCCGGCGTGCGCGCCGATCACCTCGGGTCGCTGGTGCTCAGCCGGTTGCTGGAACGGGTCGATGTGTCGCCGACGTTGGTCGACGATGTGATATTTGGCAATGTCACGCAAATTGGCGAGCAGTCCGCCAACATCGCCCGTACAGCCTTGCTCGGTGCCGGTTGGCCGGTCACCGTGCCGGGCCTGACCATCGACCGTAAATGTGGGTCGGGCGAAGTGGCCGTGCATTTGGCCGTTGGCGCCATCGCGGCTGGATCCGCTGATATCGTGGTGGCAGGTGGTGCGGAAAACATGAGCCGCGTGCCCATGGGCAGTAACCGTGAAATTCACGGCGAAGCGTTTGGCTGGATGGCAGTGCAACGCTATGAACTGACCAGTCAGGGCGAGGCTGCTGAACGTATCGCCGACAAATGGGCGCTCAGTCGCGATGCGCTGGATGATTTCGCTTTTGCCAGCCATCAGCGTGCTGCCGCGGCGTCCGATGCTGGTTATTTCGATAATGAAATAGTGCCGGTTGCGGTCGAGGAGCTACGAGAGCAAGTGCTGACGGAGCCAGTTGCTGTGTTGCGCGAGGACGAAACCATTCGCCGTGATACATCGCGGGAAAAACTGTCGACGCTAAAAACCAGTTTTCGTCCGGACACCGGTCGAATCACCGCTGGCAACTCGTCACAGATCTCCGACGGAGCAGCGGCATTGCTGTTGATGAGTGCCGAAACCGCGAAAAAACTCGGGCTCAGGGCTCGAGCGCGGATTGTGGCGTTCACAACCGTCGGGTCCGATCCGACGTTAATGCTCACCGGGCCGATTGCTGCCACCCAAAAGGTGTTGAGCCAGGCCGGGCTGAACATCAACGACATCGACTTGTTCGAGGTCAATGAAGCGTTTGCCTCGGTGCCGCTAGCCTGGATGCAGGAGACCGGTGTGTCGCACGACAAGTTGAACGTCAACGGTGGCGCTATTGCCCTCGGTCATCCATTGGGCGCCAGTGGTGCACGCTTGATGACCACCTTGTTGAACGAGCTTGAGCGCCGCGGCGGGCGTTTTGGCCTGCAAGCCATTTGCTGCGCCGGCGGCATGGGCACGGCGACCATTATCGAACGGCTCGATTGAGATGGCGCGCCTACCGCTGATCCCACTGGATGCCATGCCGGCTGCGTTGCAAGACGCGGTGGAGCGGGGCCGGCGCAGTCGCATGCTCAGTTCAACGACGCCGGTGCAGGTCTGGGCTCACCGACCCAAGGTAGCCCTGGCCTGGCTGGGTTTGATGGAGAGCCTGCACAGCGACAGCCTGCTCGATGAGCGTTTACGCGAGTTGGTGCGGCTGAAAATCGCCAGCATCACCACTTGCCAGGCCTGCCAACTGGCGCGCAAGTCCGACTCAGTTACTGAAGAGGATATTGCGTGCATGGCGACGGACAGCGAGTCCTTCACGCCAGCCGAACGTGCCGCGTTGCGTTATGCCGAGTTGTTTGCCAGCGATTACCTGGAGATCGACGACACGCATTTCTTGCGACTCGGGGAGTTTTTCTCTGACGCCCAGGTGGCAGAGCTGGGGCTGTACTGCGCCCTGATGTTGGCGGGTGGCCGCATGACACTGGTGCAGCAGGCCTATTGACACGTCTCGCAGCACAAATAGTTGATCGAATTATTAATAAGTGTCCAATACCGATCTAGTCAGGCCTATTATCAGCCAGAAGGTATGGCCTTAAGCAGCTACCTGACAAAAAATAATGACAAAAATAGCGGAGACGATCATGTCCACACCGGTGCAGAACGATCTGACGAAGGCTTTCACCGACGTAGCCAGTAATTATCGCGGTACCAGCGATATCGACCTGCACGCGACTTACCGCGATATGCGCGCCAATTCGCCCGTGCTGCAAGGCAACTTCATGGCAAGTCTGGGCGTGCCGTCGATTGCCGGCCTGGATGCCAGCCGGCCAACCTTCACACTGTTCAAATACGACGATGTCATGGCGGTCATGCGTGACGCCGGCACCTTTACCAGCGGTTTTATCGCCGAGGGGCTGGGTGCGTTTTTCGATGGCTTGATCCTCACTGCAATGGACGGGGATGCTCACAAGAACATCCGTAATCTGCTGCAACCGGTATTCATGCCCGAGACGGTGAATCGCTGGAAAGAAACTAAGATCGATCGGGTGATTCGCGAGGAGTATCTCAAGCCGATGGTCCCGGCCAAGGGTGCCGATCTGATGGACTTTGCCCTGTATTTTCCGATCCGGGTGATTTACGCGTTGATCGGCTTTCCCGAGGATCGTCCCGAGCAGATCGAGCAGTACGCGGCCTGGGCGCTGGCCATCCTGGCGGGCCCGCAAGTCGATCCGGAAAAAGCCGCCGCGGCCCGCGGCGCGGCCATGCAGGCCGCTCAGGCTCTGTACGATGTGGTGAAAGTGGTGGTGTCCGAGCGTCGCGCCGAGGGCGCATCGGGCGATGACCTGATCAGCCGGCTGATCAACGCGGAGTATCAAGGACGGTCGCTGGACGATCATGAAATCGCCACCTTTGTACGCTCACTGCTCCCGGCTGCCAGCGAAACCACGACTCGCACCTTCGGTACCTTGATGTCGTTGCTGCTGCAAAATCCGGAGGTGCTGGAGCGGGTGCGTAATGACCGTAGCCTTGTAAACAAGGCCATCGACGAGGCGGTGCGCTTCGAGCCTGTGGCCACCTTCAAGGTGCGTCAGGCCGCCAAGGACCTGGAGATCCGCGGTGTAGCCATCCCCAAAGGGGCAATGGTGCAATGCATCGTGACCTCGGCCAATCGCGACGAAGATGCATTCGAAAACGCCGATAAATTCGACATCGACCGCAAGCCCAAACCTTCGTTTGGCTTCGGCTTTGGCCCACACATGTGTATCGGTCAATTCGTGGCCAAAACCGAGATCAACTGCGCACTGAATGCGATCCTCGACCTGATGCCCAACATCCGTCTCGACCCTGACAAACCCGGGCCGCAGATCGTCGGCGCACAGCTGCGCGGTCCGCACTATTTGCACGTGCTGTGGGACTGATGGAGATGCGCACTCGATTTAATATGAACAGATTCAAAAAATGTGTTTAATTAAATAGAGATGTGCACTATGATTCAGGCACAACAACAAGCCCGAATGCGAAGGGGAAAACAATGAAAGTTGAAGATCTGATTCTTGTCAGCGTCGATGACCACGCGATCGAGCCGCCGAATGCTTTTGCTCGCCACATGCCCGCCCGCTTCAAGGGTCGTGAGCCGCATGTGGTCAAAAAGGGTGATCGTGATGTGTGGGTCTTCGAGGAACAGGCCACTGGCTACATGGGCCTCAATTCCGTGGTCGGTCGACCAAAAGAGGAATACGGCATGGAGCCGCTGGGCTACGAGCAAATGCGCCGTGGCACCTGGAACATCAAGGACCGCGTCGACGACATGAACGCCAACGGCGTACTCGGTTCATTGTGCTTCCCCACCTTTCCGGGTTTTGCCGGACAGCGTTTCCAGGTACACGCTGACCGAGACGTGGCGATGGCGGCCATCCAGGCCTACAACGACTGGCATTTGCACGATTGGTGCAACGCTGCGCCAGGCCGTTTCATTCCGCTGATGATCGTGCCGTGGTGGGACATGAAAGCCGCGGCTGCCGAAGTCGAACGTCTGGCCAGACAAGGTGTGCACGCGCTTTCGCTGTCGGACAACCCGGCTATTCATGGCTACCCGTCGATCCATAGCGATTACTGGGACCCGCTGTGGAAAGCCTGCAGCGATAACAAGGTGGTGATCTGCTGCCATATCGGTACCGGCGTGAAAGCTCAACACGCTTCGGATTTGTCGCCTATCGACGCTTGGATCACCTCCATGCCGATTTCCATCGCCAACTCCGCCGCAGACTGGATCTGGGCGCCGATGTGGAAGAAATTCCCGGACCTGCGCATGGCGCTTTCCGAAGGCGGCATCGGCTGGATTCCTTATTTGCTGGAGCGTGCTGACTTCACCCACCGTCACCATAACGCGTGGACCAATTCCAACTTCGACGGGAAGATGCCCAGCGACATCTTCAACAAGCACTTCATCACCTGCTTCATTGAAGATAATTTCGGCCTGAAGAACCTCGATTATCTGAACGCCGAGATGGTTACGTGGGAAAGCGATTACCCGCACTCCGACTGCACCTGGCCGAACTCGCCGGAAACCGCTTGGGAAGGGTTGCAGCACCTGCCTAAAGAGATGATCGACAAAGTCACTCACTTGAACGCAATGCGTGAGTTTTCCTTCGATCCGTTCGCTATCCACGGTCGGGAAAACTGCACGGTCGGCGCGCTGCGGGCTCAGGCCACGCACGTCAGCACCGAGCCAGCACTGGGCTTGGGTGGTGCCGATCATGGTCGTCACGACAACAAGCCGGTCACCTCCGGCGACATCAATGCGATGTTTGCCGAGGCTGACGCGCAAACCGCGTTGTAAGTTGCCGCTGTTCCTACAGTCGCCGGCCAACGGCGACTGTGGAGCGGTTGCCGATCTGTGGTCGCTTCGTTCGAAGCGATTGCGCCTGTGTTCAGCGTTAGAGAGCGCATATGGCCATCAGTCAATTTTCCTACAGTAATATTCCTCCCGAGGCGGAAGCGCTTCGCACCGAAGTGCGGGCGTTCATTCTCGACACACTGGCCGATTACCCACCGACCTTGAGTGCACAGTCCTGGATGGGCTTCGACGCTGAATTCAGCAAGAAGCTCGGCGCGCGGGGCTGGGTGGGCATGGCCTTGCCCAAAGCCTACGGCGGTGGCGAGGCGGGTCCTTTTGCACGCTACGTGATCATTGAAGAATTGCTGGCCGCCGGTGCGCCGGTATCGGCTCACTGGATCGCCGACCGGCAAAGTGGGCCGCTGATCAATCGCTTCGGTACCGAGCAACAAAAACAGCACTTTCTTCCAGCCATTTGCCGGGGTGAAAGTTACTTCTGCATTGGCATGAGCGAGCCCAATTCCGGCTCGGACCTGGCTTCGATCAAAAGCACTGCTGTGCGTGATGGCGATAGCTGGCTCGTCAATGGCCAGAAGGTCTGGACCACCAACGCGCACCATTCGCAGTACATGATTGCCCTGGTGCGTACCGGTGAGAAACAAGCGGCCCGGCATGAGGGCATGTCGCAATTCATCGTCGACCTGAGCCTGCCCGGCATCACCATTCGCCCGATTCGCGACCTGGCCGGTGGCGAGCACTTCAACGAAGTGTTCTTCGACAATGTAAGGCTACCCGCCGACGCTTTGATCGGCACTGAAGGGAAGGGATGGGACCAGGTGACCGCCGAACTGGCCTTCGAACGCAGCGGCCCTGAACGCTTCCTCAGTTGTATGGCGTTGTTGAAAACACTGATCGACGCGGTGGGCAAGTCCCCTGACGCACTACAAGCGCGGGAGATCGGGCGACTGTCAGCCAAGCTGCTGACGCTGCGCAATATGTCGTTGTCGGTCACGGCACAGTTGGCAGCGGGTGAACATCCAGCCTGGGCGGCCTCCTGTGTGAAAGACCTTGGCAATGCTTTTGAGCAGGAAATTCCCGAAGTAGCCCAGCTGTTGCTGGAAACCGAGCCACGGCAGGACGGCGGCAGCGAGCACGCACGCGTGCTGGCCTACCTGACACAGATGGCGCCCTCATTCTCACTGCGCGGGGGCACTCGCGAAATTCTGCGCGGCATCATTGCCCGCGGCCTGGGGTTGCGATAATGCGCGAGATATTCGAAGCGACGATTGAACGCCTGTTTGCCGATCTGGCGACGCCGGCTTATGTGATGAGCTGTGAAGGCGGCGAATGGCCGGCCGAGTTATGGGCTGCGCTGGACGAGTCGGGCTTCACCCTGGCGGGTGTCACCGAAGCGCTGGGCGGCGCTGAGGCCAGTTGGGCCGATATGTATGTGCTGATCCGTGCCGCTGGGCGCTTTTCAGTACCTGCACCTTTGGGTGAAGCCCTGCTCGGCAATTGGCTGCTGAGCAGGGCTGGCCTGGAGGGCAGGGCAGGTGCCATCAGCGTGGCCGCCAACGCCGATCTGGTACTTGAGGGCGAGCGCGTTTACGGCACCGTCTACTCGGTCCCTTGGGGGCGCAACGTTGAAGCGGTCGTCGCCATCGCCAATAGCCCAACCGGCGTGGCGCATGTGGTGCTGCTGTCGCGAATCGCGGCGAGTGAACTGACGTTGAGTCTGAATGTGGCAGGCGAACCGCGCGATGATTTGGGTTTCACCAGTGCCCAGGTACTGGCACAAGCACCGTTGCCCGGCGGGCTCGACGCCAACGTCCTGGAACTGGGCGGCGCGATGCTGCGCGCGGCGCAGACCGCCGGGGCTTTGCACGCCCTACTGGACATGACCGCCAACTATGCCGGTGAACGCAAGCAGTTCGGCAAGGCAATTGGTTCTTTCCAGGCCATTCAACAACAGCTTGCAGTGTTCGCTGAGCAGGCTGCCGCCGCCGGCATCGCGGCCGAGGCGGCCTTCACGGAATCCAGTGCGGGGCTCGCGGCGCTGACCATTGCCGCGGCAAAAATCAGCACCGCAGAAGCCGCAAGCGTCGGCGCAAGCATCGCCCATTCAGTGCATGGCGCCATTGGCTTTACCGAGGAATATCCGCTGCATCTGCTCACCCGTCGGTTGTGGGCGTGGCGCAGTGAATTCGGCTCGGCCAGCCTTTGGAGTCAACGCCTGGGTACTCAGATATGCCAAGGCGGCAGCGATGGATACTGGCCCTTGCTCACCAGCCATGGCCAACAACCCTTAACCCGTCTCGCGAGTAATCCGGTATGAGCCCGTTTCTACAGATTGAGCGTGAGGGCGGCATCGTCACCGTGCGCATGAACCATCCCGACACGCGCAATGCCCTGACGACGCGCGAGCAGATCCAGGAGTTTGTCGATCTCTGCGCTGAACTGCGCCGTGACATGTCGGTACGGGTAATGGTGCTTACCGGCAATGGCAGCGCTTTCTGTGCCGGTGGCAACGTCAAGGACATGCACGAGCGCGGCGGCATTTTCGCCGGCTCGCCGTATGAACTGCGCAATACCTACCGGGACGGCATTCAGCGTATTCCCCTGGCGATTTATGAGCTGGATATCCCGGTGATCGCCGCGGTTAACGGCCCGGCGATCGGTGCGGGCCTCGATCTTGCCTGTATGTGCGATATCCGGCTGGCGGCGCCCAAGGCGATCTTTGCCGAGAGTTTCGTGCGTCTGGGCATCGTTCCGGGTGACGGCGGCGCCTGGCTGTTGCCGCGCATCATTGGTATCCCTAAAGCCAGTCTGATGGCGTTTACCGGTGACGCTATCGATGCAGCCAAGGCGCTGGAATGGGGGCTTGTCGAGCAAGTCTGCACCCACGAAACGCTGCAATCGGAAGCGCAGGCGCTCGCGCGCCGAATCGCCAGCAACCCGGGTCATGCGTTACGCCTGTGCAAGCGTCTGCTGCGCGAAGGCCAACATATGCGCCTCGATTCGCTGCTGGAATTGTCGGCGGCGTATCAGGCGTTGGCGCATCACACCGAAGACCATCATGAAGCGGTGGCGGCTTTTGTCGACAAGCGCGATCCCAATTACCAGGACCGCTGATTACCCATCGCCTAATACAAGAATCGATCTGGAGTAAGCAAAATGCGTGGCGTATTTCGAGAAGACCACAACATGTTCCGTGATCAGGCCCGCCGTTTCGTCGACCGCGAAATCGTGCCCTACCTGCATGAGTGGGAAAAAAACGGCATCGTTCCCAAGGAAGTCTGGCTCAAGGCCGGTGAGAACGGCTTGTTATGCTCCACGGTGCCTGAAGAATACGGTGGCCCCGGAGGCGACTTCGGTCACTCGGCGGTGATGATCGAAGAGCTGGCGCGGGCCAACGCTACCGCCGTGGGTTTCACCACCCACTCGGAAATCGTCACGCCTTACATCGTTGCCTATGGCAGCGAAGAGCAGAAGCAGCAATGGCTGCCACGTATGGTCAGTGGTGAGTTGATCGGCGTCATCGCCATGAGCGAGCCGGGTATCGGCAGCGACCTGCGTGCCATGCGCACTTCGGCGCGGCGTGACGGTGATGACTACATCGTCAACGGCCAGAAGACCTTTATCACCAACGGCGGCAATGCCGGACTGGTGGTCACCGCCACCAAGATTGATCCGGCGGCCAAGGAACTCACACTGATCTGCGTTGAGGAATACCGAGCCGGCTTCGCCAAGGGGCGTCTGCTGGAAAAGATTGGCCTGAAAGGGCAAGACACTGCCGAATTGTTTTTTGATGAAGTCCGGGTGCCCGTCGGCAATCGATTGGGTGAGGAGGGCATGGGATTCAAATACCTGACTCATCAATTGGCCTGGGAACGCCTGATCATCGCGATCCGTGCCGCGCAATCCATCGACACGCTGCTGGAAGAAACCATCGGCTACACCCGGGAGCGCAAGGTCTTCGGAAAACCGGTGCTCGACTTCCAGAACACCCGCTTCAAACTCGCTGAAGCCAAGGCCCAGGCCACCATGCTGCGGGTGTTCGTCGACGACTGTCTGGCCAAAGTGATGCGCGGTGAACTGACGCCGGAAATCGCGGCAATGGCCAAGCTGCTGGGCTCGGAGATGCAAGGCAAGCTGCTTGATG
This sequence comes from Pseudomonas fluorescens, assembly GCF_902497785.1. GTDB lineage: Bacteria > Pseudomonadota > Gammaproteobacteria > Pseudomonadales > Pseudomonadaceae > Aquipseudomonas > Aquipseudomonas fluorescens_BO. The sequence continues at coordinate 60,619 of NZ_CABVHK010000009.1, read as the reverse complement.
AGTTTCTGCAATTACATGGCGGCTACGGCTTCATGAGCGAATACAAGATCAGCCGCGCCTGGGTTGACGCCCGGGTCGCGCGCATCTATGGCGGCACCTCTGAAATCATGAAAGAAATTATCGGCCGTACCCTTTGAAGCACATTTGCATGAGGCAAACAGATGAGTAATTCCCTTTACGACATTTCGCTGAAGCAGATCGATGGAAGCGTCCGCACCCTTGGCGACTATCGGGGCAAGGTCCTGTTGGTGGTCAATGTCGCTTCAAAATGCGGGCTGACCCCGCAATACGAGGGCTTGGAAAAACTGTACCAAGACAAAAAATCCCAAGGCCTGGAAATACTGGGTTTCCCCGCCAACAACTTCAAGGAGCAAGAACCGGGTAGCGATGTGGAAATCGTTGAGTTCTGTTCAGTGAACTATGACATTCACTTTCCGTTGTTCTCGAAAATCTCGGTTGTCGGCGCGGACCAGCATCCTCTCTACGCCGAGCTGACTGCTGCACAGCCCGAGTCCACGGGTGAAGGTCCTTTCCGAGAGCGCTTGACGGGTTATGGCATCAAGTCAGACAACACAACGGACGTACTCTGGAATTTCGAAAAGTTTCTGATTGATCGGCAGGGCACGGTCGTTGCCCGTTTCGCTCCAGACATCGCGGCTGATGATCCTCGTTTGCTTGAAGCAATCGAAGCTCAATTGGTCCAAGAGGCGTGAAGCGGTGCTGACAGTCGATACGGTTAGCGCGCTTCGTGCGCTCGTGGCCCGTGCACGAGGTGAAAACAAGAAAGTCGCGCTGGTGCCGACAATGGGCAACCTGCATGACGGTCATATCGCCCTGATTCATTGCGCAAAGCAGCGAGCCGATTTTGTGGTCGCCAGCATCTTCGTCAATCCACTCCAGTTCGGGGCGAATGAGGATCTGGCCAACTATCCTCGGACCCCCGACGCCGATCGCGAAAGACTGGTCAACGCCGGGTGTGATGCGCTGTTTGCCCCTGCTGTCGAACAGATCTATCCAGATGGAATGCTCAATCAGGCCATCGTCAGTGTGCCGAACGTGTCTGAAGGTCTTTGCGCTGCGGCACGTCCTGGTCACTTTGATGGCATGGCCACTGTCGTCGTCAAGCTGCTGAACATTGTTCAGCCAGACGTGGCTGTTTTCGGGGAAAAGGACTATCAGCAGCTGGCAGTCGTCCGCTCCATGGTCAGGGATCTGAATATGGTGACTGACGTTGTCGGTGCACCGACGATCCGGGCCGCGGACGGCTTGGCATTATCGTCGCGCAACGGCTATCTGAGTGACCATGAGCGTTCGGTGGCCCCCGTCCTTTACGCTTGTTTGAAGCAAATGGAGGCGAGTATCCAGGTTGAGGGGCGGGTGACTGAGCACCTGTTGATTGAATGTCATCAACGTATAAGCGACGCCGGTTTTCAGCCGGAATACTTTGAAGTCAGGAATGCTCAGGATTTAAAACCTCTGACCAGCTCCGATACTCACTTTGTGATTCTTGTGGCGGCGCGCATCGGCAAAACGCGGCTCATTGACAATCTGACGGTGGACCTTCGGCCATCAAAAAGATCACCAGAGGAACAACACCCATGAGCCTCTATCGAGCGTTCACTGTTCTTGGCCTGTGCCTTGTCTCTCTTGTCGGCATGGCTCAACAAGCGCCAGTGGATGCCTATGGTGCCGACACCCAGCGTGCCAACGCCTTGCTGTTAAAAGCTGTCGCCGAATACAAAGCCAAGGGCGACACCGCCCTGGCTGAGTTCAGTCGCCAGGGAGCCTATGTCGATGGAGAGCTGTACATCTACGTTGTCGATACCTCCGGCGTGATGCTTGCCAGCGGAGGGCCTTCGGTTTCACTGGTCGGAAAACCGGTGGTCAGCGTTCTGGACGACGACCTCAAGGCTGCATTCCAGCAAGCGATTTCGCAGCCAGACGACGGCATCGTGCGTAGCGCCGAATACCGCTGGTGGAACTGGCAACACGGTAAGGTCGAGCGTAAGCGCGTGTTCTATCAACGTGTGAAAGATCGGGTGATCTCCGTGGGTTACTACATGCCACGGTCCAGCCCTGAACAGGCACAACAGCTGCTGCGCCAGATTTCGGCGCAAGTTGCCAGCGACGCAAAAGCCACTGTCGGGCGCATTAATCAGCACGATAAGCAGCTCACCCAGGATGATCTCTATGCCTTTGTGGTGGACCTGAAAACCAGGCGGTTCATCGCTCACGGCTTTTCGCCCCGGCTGATCGGCACCGACTTCAAGTCATTGCGCTCTACCGACGGCAAGCCGATTGGCGAGGACATACTCAAGCAGATGAACACGCATGAAGCAGGGGAGATCACTTATCAATGGCGTAACCCTATGACGGGGCAGAATGAATACAAGAGGACTTTTCTGCAGCGGGTTAATGGATACGTCGTCGCCGTGGGCTGCTATGCAATCAAGTGATCAAAACAGGGACCACCGGCGCCCGCAGCAAGGAGTGTGCGCATGACTGATTTAGTATTGCTGCATGGCGGCAACCATGGCTCGTGGTGTTGGAAGCCTTTTGTGGAGGCGTTAAACCAACAACCCGGATGTTTCAAACGAGTGATCACTCTGGATATGCCTGGGTGCGGCAAGAAGCGCGGTCGAGATGTTGCGTCCCTGCGGCTCGACGATGTGGTCAAGGAGCTTAATGACGACCTGCATGCACTCGGTGTGAACCAGGCCGTGTTGCTTGGGCATTCCATTGCGGGGGTCGTGCTGCCAATGATGGTGCTGGCTGCTCCGCAACTATATTCGCAGCTGGTTTACCTGGCCTGCGCATTGCCCAGTGAAGGCCAATCGATTCTGGAGTTACTTGGCACAACGCTGCATGGCGAAAGCCCGGAACATGTCGGCTGGCCGCTGGACCCCGCGCACACAACCCCTCAAGCGCTGGCGGTGGCCATGTTCGGTCAGGACTTGAGTGAGCAAACCATGAGTTGGTTGTTAAGCGAAGCGAGCCAGGACACGACGCCACTCTGTGTGGCGACAGACTCCATCAGTCGTGCGGGATACCTGGGAATGATTCCGGCGAGTTACATCATCACACTGCGCGACAACATCCTGCCCGTCGACTGGCAACGCCGTTTTGCGCAACGTGCTGGCGCGGGCGTGGTTATCGAGATAGATACGGCGCACGAGCCGTTCGTATCACACCCGCAGCTACTGGCGGATGTCATACGAGGTATAGAGCGGCATGAGTGATGAGCGATATCGGTGTTTCAATCCGTAGCAACGGCAAGGCAATCCGCAGCGATTGGTTGATCCTGTCCATTATCAGCTTCAACTTTATCTCGTACATATGCAGTGGCTTGCCGCTTGCGGTGTTGCCGGGCTATGTCCTCAATGACCTGGGCCTGACCTCGGTTTTCGCCGGCGTGGTTATCAGCTCGCAATACCTGGCGACGCTCCTGGCCCGCCCCTTGGCCGGTGGTGTGGCCGATCGCCTGGGTGCCAAATACGCGGTTGTGTGCGGGTTCAGTGGCTTGATGTTGAGCGGCGCCCTGACGGCGCTCGCCATTATCCTGCCCACCCAACCCTGGTTGACCCTGACGCTATTACTGCTGGGGAGGCTGGTGTTGGGGGCGTCCACGGCCATGATCTCCACGCCCTGCTGCACCTGGGCCATCGGGTTATGTGGTGCCCCGCGGGCGGCACAGGTCATGTCGTGGAACGGAATAGCGGCTTACGGCGGCACGGCTGTTGGCGCGCCACTGGGTGTGCTGCTGCGCAATTCGATGGGTATCGCCAGTGTGGGGTTGTGCACCGTGTTGCTTGGCTTGGCGTTCCTGCTTTTGGCTCTGGGCAAGCGCCCAGCGCCATTGGTTGCAGGCGCCCGTCTGGCATTTCACCGAGTCCTGTTCGCCGTCATGCCCAATGGCCTGGTCCTGGTTTGCAGCTCGGTGGGATTTGGCGGGCTTACGGCGTTCGTCGCACTGTATTTCGATAGTCTCGGCTGGGATTACGCCGCCTATTGCTTAAGTGGTTTCGGCGCAGGTTTTATCGTTGCCCGATTGTCGTCGCCAGGAATACTGCAGCGATTCAGAGGGTACAAAGTGGTGGGCGGCTGCCTGCTTGTGCAGACATTGGGCATGCTGCTGATATGGCTCGCGCCTTCGCCTGCGCTGGCCATTGCCGGCGGGGCGTTAACCGGGATAGGGGTGTCATGGGTCTATCCGGGGCTTGGGGTGGAGACTTTGGCTAGCACTCCGGCCGCGAACCGTAACTCGGCGCTCAGCGCCCTTTCATTATTCTTCGATATTGCAGTGGGGATGGCCGGTCCGGTGATGGGCCTGGTTGCGTCAGGTTTTGGTTTTGCTGCGATATTTCTCTGTGCAGCACTGATGTCGATGGGCGGGTTTCTGGTAGTGCTCTGCCTATGGCGGAAGGGGCGTATACGCGATTAGTGTTAGTTGTTTAATAGCATACCTCTGTTTCACATAACTGACGTGCAAGTAAGCTCTCCGACGATCTGTCAGCGGGAAAATAACAGAACCAGCTATACCGCTATTGGCCGATTGCTGCGTGTCATGTCGGGTCGGAATCGACCCGAACCGAGCTCTCAGCGATATATACATAACTACAAGGAGTTCAGCGTTATAAGAATTCGACTTATGACGACGGCAGAGTCTCTGCGGCTGCGTAGTCTGGAAAGGACATCATCGACTCGACCGGAGGATGCTCGTAGGTTGAGGAAAGAACGGCACTGAGCCGATCGCCCAACAGGTTCCAGGCGCTTTTCTTCTCTTCGGCATAGTCGTGATGCAGGTAATGACGCCTCACCCTAGAGCCGGCCAACACATGATTTTGGCAGCGATCGATGACGTCCAGGCTGACCCCCAAGGCCTGCATCATGGTCGCGCCGGTACGGCGCAGGTCATGCGGGGTCCAGTCACCGTTCTGGCCGTCAGCAAGCACCAGGGTATCGTCATGACGCCGTCTAGAGAGGGCCTTACGGTTTTTGAACCGAGCCTGACGATCGCCGACCTGTTTGCTCACCACTTTCACATCCACATGCCCATCATCCTGCTTGTTGGGAAAGCACCATTCAGAGTTTCCCGTCAGCGTCTTGAGTTCCTGAAAGAAATGCAGGGCAAATGGCGAGAGGAACACATGGTGGTCCTGTTTCTTGCCCCGGGTGCCTTTGACGTTTTCACTGGGGAGGAACCAGGTCTGCCGGTCAAGATCGACATTTTTCCATTCGGCCTGGAGCAACTCGCCAATCCGGCACAGCGTACCCAGGCTGATCCAGAGTGCGAGTTGGGTTTCTTTCTTTAGCGGCCGTATGCCGTCGTATTTTTGCCCGGCGGGCAGGGCGTTGTAATCGGCAGTCATTTGCTGGAAGCGGTTGTGCAGTTCCAACAGCTCAGCCGGTGAAAGGATGCGGCTTCTTTCGGCCTCGTAGTCGGCTGGGATCAGAGGGGAGATGTCGACCAGTTCCGTCGGATCGCCCTCGATCAATAAGGCCCGCCAGGGCTGACGTTTTCTGGCCCAGCTGAACATCTGAGTGAGGTCGGCGAAGAAACTGATGGCTTGCCGGTGAGCGCCGCGGTTGACCACGGCGCGGATCAGCGCCCGAACATCGTGTTCGGAGACGCTGCTCACCGCGGTCTTGCCGAGTGCCGGATAAAGGTCCTTGTTAAAGCGTCGTTGCAATTCAGCATTGCCATCTTTCCGCGCTACGCCATCCAGCAGCCACGCGCTGGCCAGATCCTGGACGGTCAGCGTTTTCACCTTCGTCGTTTTTACTTGTTCAGCCTCTACGTTAGTAGCGGCGTATGCCTGGGCCTTGGCGGTTTTCTTTTGCTCGCTGGGATTGATCTGCTCATCAATGAGCGCCCGGGCCTGGTTGCGGGCCTTGCGGATGTCCGTCAGGGATTTGCGCGGCCAGGTTCCGCAGGCGTACTCTTTGTTTTGATTGCCCCAGCGATAACGGTAGAAAAAGCTGACTGACACGCCGTCCTTGCGGACTGAGATTCGACCGGCGAGATTACCATCCTCGCGGAGGATCCGGCCGGCATCATTGACGGTCAGCGACTCAAGTTCTTTGATGGTGATTTTGGCCATGAAATGGACTCCCCCTACTTTTACCCCCACAAAAACGTCGGCTCTTGATGGACGTTCCTGGACTCTCGTAGAGCAGAACACCGCTGGAGCTCAAGTAAATACTAGCTTAGAAAAATCCAGAGTAAAATTTTGGAATCTTTCAAGAAGTATGAAAAAGGAGATGGGGTGCTAGGGGTCGAGTGTTCGAATCACTCCGTCCCGACCATTATTCCTGAGTAAAATCAGACACTTAAGCCGATCAGTCAGATCGGCTTTTTTGTGTCTGCGCAAAACCCGCGCAAAACTTGCGCAAAACTATCCGGTGATTTCGCTGATATTCAGGTCGGGTATTGCATCCGACCAGATCACCTCGTCATGTTCTTTCTGATAGTTTCGGGTCATCTCTTCGCTGGCGTGGCCGGCAATCTTCTGCCCATCCTTTCCGGCTTTCTTGTACAGGTGCAGTGACAGCGCCCTGACTTCATGGAAGCCCGGCATCTCTTCTTCCTTCCACCCCTTGTAGCATTCCGCCGCCTCTCGGGCGTCCTTGAACGCCCGAGTCAAATATCTCTCCTCAACCTTCGTCCAGTGCGCCTTGGTCTCTGCCTGCTTTTGTTTCTTGCGCTCGGGCTTACGGTGCACCAGGTACGGCGAAGCGACATTGTCACGACACCGGCTGATAACCGCCTGTAACTCTGGCGTCACGCGAAAGCGAATCCAGGCCGCGTCACTGGCCTTGGCTGTTTTCTTCTGCACGACGTAGAGGAATCCTTCCCGAACGCCGTCGAACCTCATGTCGAGGATGTCTGTGCGGCGCTGGGCAGTGATTAGTGCCAGGTCGATTGCGTTCATCAACCATTCAGGCGCCTTCTCCCGGATGGCTTTCAAGCCCTCCACGGTGTGGCGCTTGCGCTGCTTCTTCTCGATGCGATTGATGGTGCTGGCTGCCGGGTTATGCCATCATCGCTGATATTTTTCAGGGATTAAGCTATGCGCAGGGGCGATCATCTGGTCAGCGTGAGGTGCGGGTATACGCACCATGGTATCTATATTGGTGCCGGCGAGGTTCTCCATTATTCTGGTTTTGGGGACAGTGTCTCTGGGCCTATCTGCAGAGTGAGTCTTGAAAAATTCAGCGGGGGTATGCCGACCGTAGTGAAACCGCATCTATTTGCGGTGCATGACGCTGAGGAGCGCATCGCTCGCGGGTATACACGTTTAGGTGAAAACTCTTACAACCTGGTTACGAACAATTGCGAGCATTTCGTAAATTGGTGCATCGATGGGACGACCACCAGCGAGCAAGTTCGGTCTGTGCTCTCTGTGGCCGGAAGTAAGGTGGCTCATATCATTCCTGGCGGGAGTGCTGTGGTCACCGCGCTGGCTGTCGGATCGGCATTGAAAAACGGATTTGACGCGGCTTCGGAATCAGAGAAGCCGGTGGAGGCAGCTCTGAAAGTGACGGGGAAATCCGCCTTGATTGGTGCAGCTGCCGTAATTGGTGGGCCTGTAGGACTCGTGGGTGCAGTCGCTGTCTTTGCCGCCAAAAAGCTTTTTTCCAGAAAATGACGGTCGAGCGTTGGTGAAGTATGCTCGGTTGCGGCCCAGAAATGCACTATCCGACGCGCAGCTCGTCCTTATGGAAATACTCACTCATGTTTTCATCATAGTTGCCGATGCCTCTGACTTAGGGCATAGGAGCAATACAGATGAGAAACAATCAACCGGTTACTCAACGAGAGATAGCCCTAGGATCGCAACAAAAACTCATCTCAACAACGGACGCACGAGGCGTCATTACGTACTGCAATGATGCCTTCGTCGAGATCAGCGGATTCAACAAGTCGGATCTGATAGGAGCGCCTCAAAATATCGTTCGGCACCCTGATGTACCCTCCGCCATATTTGCCCACATGTGGGGTGCTCTCAAGCAAGGCAAGCCTTGGATGGGGATCGTCAAGAATCGATCCCGCAACGGTGACCATTACTGGGTCAACGCCTACGTCACTCCAATTTTCGAAGGCAGCCAACTCGTTGGTTATGAATCGGTCAGAGTTAAACCTACAGCCGAACAAATCCGCCGTGCCGAAGGCCTCTACAAGCGCCTAAGCCTAGGAAAATCAGCCGTCCCCAGCAGTGACAAATGGCAACCCGTCCTCCTGGACTGGCTGCCGCTCCTGACGATGGGGCTAGTGGGTAGCCTGGCGGGACTATTATTCAGCACTCCTGTGGCGATAACCCTAGCGGTAGGGGTATCGGTTCCTATCGGATTGATTGTCTCGCGCCGGCAAAACCAAGGGGCGCTGCATCTGCTGAAAATGGTTGACCTCACAACCTCTGACCAGTTGATCGCCAAAATGTATAGCGATGAGCGCGGTCCTCAGGCACGCCTTGAAACCGCGTTTGCGAGCCAGATATTGCGCCTCAAGACTTGCCTGACTCGGTTGCAAGACACCGCAGAGCAACTCACCGGCCTGGCCGGAAGATCTAACAGCCTTGCCTCCGATAGTTCGAGGGGACTTGAACGCCAACGAGTCGAGACTGAGCAAGTGTCAGCCGCCGTAAATCAGATGGCGGCGACCACACAAGAGGTCGCGAGCCACGTCCAGCGAACCGCTGATGCTACTCAAGAAGCCAATGTACTGACAGGACGTGGACGCGATGTAGCCCGAGACACCCGAGAAGCCATCCAGCGCCTCTCCGTCGTCGTAGGTGAGACGGGGCAGACGGTCGCGCAATTAGCCAAAGACAGCAATGAAATCGGGACGGTTGTCGACGTCATCAAAGGCATTGCCGATCAAACCAACTTGCTGGCTTTGAATGCCGCAATCGAAGCCGCACGCGCTGGAGACATGGGTCGAGGCTTCGCCGTGGTTGCGGATGAAGTACGTCAGTTGGCACAGCGCACTACTCAGTCAACCACCCAGATCCATAACCTGATCTCCAAACTGCAAATCTCGTCCAACAATGCCGTGAAGACCATGGTAATCGGACATCGTCAGGCCGAAGAAGGGGTCGCCTGGGTGCTTGAGGCAGATAAAGCATTGGTCGGTATCAGTGAAGCTGTAGCGCACATTACTGATATGACCACCCAGATTGCTGCGGCGACAGAAGAGCAAACCGCCGTCGCAGAGGAAATTAGCCGCAACATCACGACCATCGCAAATTTGGCAGATCAAACTTCTGAACAAGCGAGGAATTCGGCAGAACTGAGTAAGGAATTGACTCAAACAGCTACGACCCAGTACTCATTGGTCGAACGATTTAACCGCTAGCCAATTAACCTACTCAACAACGGCCCGCCCCGCGTGGGCTATGTAATTGCGTTTGTATCAGTTCGTTTTGGGTCGATTTCAGTCAATGGTGACCGGCAGAAATCGGCCACAAGCGGTCATCGTGCGTCTACGAAACTAGGGGCGATTCAGATGACGTCCGCTGAAACCTACTGTTAGTCATCTGCTAACATCTTAAGGCTTGTGCGTATGCTCTGGCAGAGCGCGTAAAACCGCTCGGATTGCCGCTCCTCATAGAAAAAAACCCCCTTGCTTCGTGTCGGTGCCGCAATCGTCGCGGATACTGACTCATCAATTGCATTAACAATAGATTTGCGCTCTATGGAGTAGTGATCGGAATTAAAATGAATAAAATTATTTCTGGATTCATTTAGCCAGTTTATCAAGTCCCTGTCTATTCCAGACTCGCTACCAAATAGTCTGTCGAATAGTTCCATAAAGTAATCGAGGTGAGGATCAGGTAAATCCACTTTGTCTTCATACGCTTCTAACCACTTCTTGAGGTGCTTCGGCTTCCACGTATCAAAACCTGCGCTGCCTCGAAGCGCAATGCATACAGAACCCTGTAGGGCAGAATGAGCAGCGATGAGCGCCCACTTCCAACATGTTGCCGTCATTGGCGCCCCCTGAACCTGAGCGAGAAGTTGCTCGAGAGATGTTTCCAGGTCAATAAAGCGGTCGAACTCAATATAACGTTCCATGTTGTTTCAACTCCTCAATGGTGCCTAACGTTAGATTTAAGGCCGTGCCTGTAACGCGTCAACCTTGAGAGAATTTTAATTCCTTTTTGGCATCTTCCATTGATGAACTGTCAAATCACTTAGCGTCATAACACGAAAACCACTGACTCGCGCTCTATGGAATGAATCGACACGCTTATCGTAGACGCCCTTGAGTGTCCGCTTCTGGCCGATTTCAGCCTGTCGCTACCGTTAGCTTTGGGTCTTTTACTGCCCTAAGCGATGGGTAGCAATCGGCCAGAAGCGGACGGTCAAAGTCCCCTGCGAAAGCTAATCCGATTTAATAGTCCACTTTTGTTTAATGTATTTTGAAGTGAATTCAATCTCAGGAAACATTGTTCTAGAGTTGATATTCAGGGCGTCTAGCTGAATTATTATGTCCTTTTTGCACTCGGCAGGGATAATAATTTTTTTGTGTTTCAGCCCTAAGGACTGTTCGAGCGAACGGTATTCCAAGAGCCCCGCGGCTATAAAAGCACCTGACTGGGCAATCACCCGCTTATTATTTTTAGATGGGTATACAAAATAATATTTGACCAAATCTAATGGATTAATTACATCTAGAAAATAGGGTTTCTCAACCCGAACAAATTGCATAAGCCTCTTGACCTCAGGCATCGCACGGAACTTATCTTTATAAGACTTGTTCCAGTCGACCACCCTTGTTCCAATTTCTTTATACTTAATTGATATTTTCTTCCTTTCGTTGTCAGACAGTCTCGACAGATTGCAAATGATACTGATGGTGTCACTATCTGCAAATTTTTCTCGATTTCTGTTGAAATCAAAAATTTGCACTACGCCATCTTTTTGCGGGTGCACTTCCTCGTTGCAAGCAAAATATAATCCTACAAGTGGATTTAGAGTAACATCGAGAAGTCGTGTAGGTAAGCTGTAGTGCTGTGCTCGCACAAGCTTATCAAACATGCTTTTGTCTGAGCCAAACTCACTTGGTGCTTCTACCAAAAGCTCACTTAATATCTGATTTTCAGCATCTGGCTTTAACTCTCTCATGACAGACGGCCTGACCTTCCATGCAATGTCAGACTGACCACGATAACAACGCGGGCCAGTAGGTTCATCGGCAAGATCATATATTAAAGTAAGGTACGAAATTAGATCTCGCGCCTCATACGCTCCATGCTTCTTGGTCAGTCCGACAATACGCGTCATAATACAATCTTAATTTTAATCATTTATAGCCGGGGAGGCCCAACTAACACCCCCCCAACAACTGGGTTTGTAATATAGTCGATATCGTAACTCATCTTCTATGGAATCACATTTCGATTCGCAGAAAAGTCAGGGTGACAGCTTTTAGGCCGTTTTTTTGGCGGTCATCATCGGCAGCTACGGGTCGAATGTTGCCCGTCACCTCTCACTCGGACGACATAATTATTGCCAGCGTCAGCTTTATGAATTCCTCATTCCGGTCGATGGCGTCCAGGGCGCCGCGCACGTTTTCAGCGGTTTCCCTGCCGCCTCGCTGCTCGACCCAATTGGAGATTTCGAGAATAGCGGCTTCGAGGGCTAGCTGATTTTCATTGATCTTGTAGAGCAGGGAAGGGAATAGGTCAGAGTTCGGCATGGTTTTCCTCCTTGGATGGAGGAGAGCGTAGCAGTACATGGTAGGGGTGGTGTTCGGTCGGCAGAACGCCGGAAGAGGGTGCGTGACTTTTGCGTGACTCTCTCACGCACTTGTAAGCACTTGTGGGCATTCGGTTGCAGCGAGCGCCAATGTTTACGGCCGTTTCACAAGGTCTTACGTGGGTACTGCGTGCATGGGGTGCTAGGGGAAAGTACCGGCTTTTTTCATATCAAAAAAAACCCTGACTAAAACCCCCACCAGAAATTTTGGCTAGTTCTCATGTGTGCGTTCATGCCTCTGTTAACCCTTATCGCATTGCTTTTAGCACCAAACCTGTTGGATGTTTATCTTCCTTCGTAGCGTTTTCGCATATCAGATAGCCTTGCCAACGCCCTGTTCCCGAGCGATTTAGTTGTTACACGTATGGCCAGACAGCATCGTCGATTAATTTTACGTAAATCGAATCATGCCGTTCGTCGGAACTCCCGCACGATCAAACAGTTAGAAAGTCGATGTAGTAACCCAAAAAGGACAGGCTTCTATGCGATCTCTAATTCTCGATATGCCTAATGGCCGTGAACTCATTGATGAACTTGATCTCGCGACTTCGCAGATGATGTCGATTTCGGTCGAACTCATCGGCGGCGCTCAGTGGCAAGAAGTCTCCAATAGGCAGCAACAAGCCTTCAAAAAATGGCGCGAGTATCTGCATCGAATGGCGGATGGTCGAGTATTTGTCGAGACACTAAAGGTCGCTTGAGTTTCGCTGTCACATTCTCACTCGCCGTCGACCATTCGGTCGTCGCATCGGGTTGTTCTTCCGCCGCTCGTCCAGAAATCAGCACTTTCAAGTGCTCTCAACCTCTCAATTTCAAGCACGGACATCCCGCGCGTCAGAATGGAGAGCGAGAATGGACATCGATGAGAATGCACCGGGTAACATTTCCCAGAAAGGTGTAACAGGCGTCACGGACAACGAAACCGGCCACGATCCGAAGCGCAATGAGGCTGCGATTCCACTGCCTGCGGATGACGATGCACCTGTTGACGAAGAGATGGCCGACGTAGAGGCCGCCAACCCGCTATCGAGCGAGCGTCCCAAACCCTGATTTCTTTCCCCGCCTGCTAACTTTTTGCAGGTCAGCGCCTAGCTGACCAGGCACTGGAATCAAGCGTCATTGGCAAGCCGCGCCGTTCCAAACCGCTACTTGATCTGTCTGAGCTGTCGGACTATGGCGCCTAGCAAACATCCCTTCCATCAACGCATTTACGTACCCGCAGCAAACTCCGCCCGGTGCTGGAAGTAATAGTCTTCGTAGCGGCTTTGCAGCAGCGATAACGACAGCAACGTAGCGACGCGGTTTTCTACCGCAGGTTCATGACAAAGCGCAGGCATGCTTTGAACCAGGCAGGCGAAGCTGCCGGTGAGCGTCGCGGTAGCCACGTCATGCTGTGCAGCAAGTTGCTGAGTCAGGTGTAGCTGCAAGTCCTCGATATCCGGTGTCAGTCGATTGATCGTGCGTTGCGCAGTGGCGAAGAAGTTACGCACCGGGCTGATCAACTGTTCCAGTTCTACCTGCCAATAATGCAGCCACCATTGTTCCAATGGATGTCCCGTCGCAAGGCAGGGCACGGTCCAGTTTTTGAGCGTTGCAATGTCGCATGCCAATTGCCGAAGCCAGGACTTCAGCACCTTTTCGCGAAGCTCGGCGGGCTTCAAACCCATCAGCCGGTACATGTTCATGCCCTCCACGAACTCTTCACGGACGCGTGCCCTGTCGAGCAGATTTTTGCCGCGCTCCAGCAGTTGAGCGGATTCGAGTAACTGTGGGCTTATATCCCAATCGGCGGGCCAGCGTTTGAGGGCTGCCGCCCATGGGTTGGTATTGACGGGGGTTGTCGCGTGTTTGAGCGGTGCGAGCAAGCAGTCCCAGAATCGATCGCGAAAGCGATGCAGATCGCGGGTGGGCAGGTCCTGAAAGTCCACGCAAAAAACATCCAGTTTCAGCGTGTTGGCTTCACCATCAAGCTCACTCCATATCCGATAGGCAAGATCCTGCGCACGCTGTTTAAGGTGCGCGGCATCCTTGTCCGGGCAGGCGGTAATGACCATCAACAGCTTGGCCTGATCAAAAAAGTCGGCATCGACCAGGGCCGACATGAAATCACGCAAGTGATCGGCATTGGTTGCGCCATCGAGCCGGGCGGCCTGACAAACGTAGATCACGGCCAGGTTGTGGTAACCGGTCATCAGTGACGCAGCGCTCAGTTCCGCGATCTCGTCATCACCCGAGTTCCAGCCGGGCGTGTCGATCAGGAACAGGCGCTTGGGGCTCTTGTCGGCGCTGTAGCCGTCGCCATCAGGCAGAATCAGTCGTGGTTCATTGATCGTCAGGCGCAACCGGTGCTGCATCGGGTCCAGGTGAGCAAGTTCATGGCGTTCGGGAAAGTGCGCAAATGCTTCCAGGGTTTCGGCCGATGAGTAGTCATGCTCACGTTGAATCAAGGTCAGGGCTGGCGAGTCGCCGTAGGTGATTTCCAGTGGCAAACGAGTCTGACGTTCGAGCGAGCTGACCGGAAACAGTGCCGGCGGGATCTGATCGCCGAACAACTCTGCGAGCAGGCGCGTCTTGCCCGCGGAAAACTCACCAACGAACCTGGCGGTGAGGAATCCGTCTTGCGGTTGGATCTGCGTCATCATGTTTGCGCTGAAGGACAGCAGGTGCTGCTGCACCGCCAGCGAGCGGGTGAAGCCGGTGTTTCGAGGCACTGCATTGGGAGTCATGGCATTCATACGCAGGATGGTTCAGATAGCACGCCGATCAATTGCTCAGCGTTCCAGACGATGCGTTCGGCCGCATCTTGCCAACCCAGGCGGCTCAGGGTGGCCAATTGTTCGGTATCCAGGCATTGCGTCACGAAGTCGAGCAGACGGCCGCGCAGCGTGCTGTCAGCCAGCGCGCCCTGTTTCCACTCATCGCCCGCTTGCACCAAAGCGATGAGGTTCGACAGCCCGGCCTGGCATGCCTGGTACGCCGCGCTGTTATCCGATAACAGCAACGGTACCAGCAACAGGTGGTGGTTCTTCGGACCCCACAATTGCGGATCACGCCACAGGTCATCGTGCTGCACCGCCGATACGGTTTGGTAAATCAACTGCTCGGCTTCGCTGGCAACGGTGACTGACACGCTCGCCCCAATACGTTGCACGGCTTGCCAGAACATCGGTTGGGCCCGAAGCAGGTTCTGTCGGCAGACGGCCAGGCCTTCATCGAGCGCATCATCAAGGATGCGTGCATAGAGATGAATACGAGCGCAGTCGAGCAGCAACTGTGCTGTGCGTTCACTCACGGGCCCCTCGAGCCAGGGTTCGGCCAGCACGGCGAGAAAAACCGGGGCGTGTTCGGCCACAGCCTTCAGCCGCTGTCCTGCATGGCGGGCAGCGGAGTGGCTGTCTGGCAGATGAATGCGCCTGATGTCTTCGAACAGCTGTTGTTCAAGACTGCTGACTATGTCTTGCATTGGCCTTCTCTGGTTGTCGCCCTGATGGCTCAAGGCAGGCGGCATGCGTTGCTTTCCGACGGTTTTCACTCAAGTGTCCTGAACGTGCTTGAGCAAATGGCTCAGGTACGGGGGAAACAGGTTGGATGTAGCGGGTTTGTTTTTTTTCTCGCGCAACTTTGGCTTCTCGCTTTGCAGTTGCAGCAGTTGCGCTTGCATCGTAGCGATGTCCGCAACGGTTTTGACGTGTACCGCCGTTGTCGCCAGTTGCCTGCAGGCTGGCCTGATGCTCCTGCCAGACAAGGTTGTGCAGCGCCAGGCAACGGGCCAGGACGTTCTCCTCGGTCGCTGAGGCACCGCGTTGTTCGTCCTTGCAGCGGCTGGCCAACCGATCCCAAAGAAGCAGCAGTTGATCCCATTGCGAGGCCATGGCAATCAGCCGAACCAACTGGCGTTCGACAGGTTCGTCAACGCTCAGCCAAGCCTGCTTGAGCGCCGGGTCTGTACTGATCCAGTCGAGCAGTTCGCGCTCCGGGCCGAACGCCTGATGCTCAACCACAGCGAGGGGGGGCGAGGGTGACGGGGCGCAGAGTTGGCGGACCGCCTGCTGCACATGATCGTCAGACTCCAGCAGGGCCAACAGGGTTGAGCGAACCGTGCCTTGCAGGAGCGGCGTCGGGAGCCGTGGCGTGTCCTCGTTCATACCGAAGGCTCCAGCAACGACTGCATGGAACGGCGCACCGTCAGTGGGTAGGGCATCTGGTGACAGAACGCGATGACGCTGGCCCGGGCTTCCCCGGACAGTTGAAGGAAGCGCTGTTTCATGGACATCACCAGCCAACCGTCCGGTTCGGTGTAAGGCGAAGGAATCGCAGGGATCTGGCTGCTGCCGGCAAGCATGGCCAACTCGTCAGGGCGCACGGTGTTCCAGAAGTTGTGATAGATGATGGGTAAGTAAAGGGTCAGCAAGTCCATGCTGGCGGTGGCGCCTTTCTTCACTTGTTCGCGTAGATGCTTGTTTTCCCGACGCAACTGATGCAGCTCGTTGAGGCCGATGCGCTGTTCCAGGGCCTGGGTGCGTTCCGCCAGTAAATCGAGATAGCGAAACACCACGGTGGTCTCGGTGAACGAGCCGAGAAATTGCTCCAGCGGCTCCGACGGGCCAGGGTCGAGCGCTTGCCTGGTTGATGAGTGGGTGACTGAGCTGGCTGATGGGTTGGCAGAGGTCATTCAAAGTTGTTCTCGGGAATATTCGCAAAGCACCCGCTTCGCCGTTCATGCGATGCGGGCGCGCTGGTTCAGTGCAGCGTTTCCAGGGTGCGTTCAAGGGCTTGCGCCTGATCGCGCAAACGAATCAGTGAGGCCTGTTTATCCTGCGCGCTGGCCTGGGTCTGGGCATTGAGCAGATCGATGTCTTGCAAACGCTCGTTGAGCAGCGCCTGTACTCGATCCTCCCAATAACTTCGAACCTGATGGTGCAAAAGCTCGTCCATGGCCGAGGCCTGGCGGTCGAAACTTTGCAGCCACTGCGTCCTGGCCTTTTCCGAACTCCGGCGCAACTGGTCCATGCGTGCCTGCTGCAATTGCTGCAGGGCCTGTCGGTGTTGTTGTTCGGCTTGCAGCTTGAGGCGCTCCAGTTCGCTGTGTAACCGCGTCTGTTCTTTCTGGCTCTGCTCCAGCGCCCACCCGGTCAGCTGGCGTTCGTTGGCGATATCTTCATTGCGTGCCAAGGCTCGGCGCAGGGTTTGGCGCTGCTGCTCCAGATCCGCTATTGCCGCTTCGCGCTCGGCCATGGCATGAGGGTCCACCACCTGAACTTCGGCTGGGCCACCCAAGGCATTGCCAACGCGCTCGCCCCAGTAGCCCAGCGACAGCATTTCCAGCCCGCCGAGTTTGTCCATGACCGGTTGCGGGACGCCCTTGACGGTCGATTGGCCCTGTTGCACACCTTTGACGACCTTTACGGTGGTACTGATGGTCTTGGCCAGCTTCCCGGTGTTGACCGCGATCCTGGCGACCTTGGCCCCTTTGCCGACCAGCGCCGCAATCTTTGCTCCGGCCGCTGCCGGATTGACGAACATCAAGCCAATGTCCGCAACTTCTCCCACCAACCTGCCAAAGAAGGCGCCGTTGAAATTGCCTGTCGGTTGCAAGGTCATCGGCAGCGGTTGGGTGGCCAGGGTTTCCTGTTGCCAGGTCAGCGCTTGCAGGCTCTGCGCATACTCGTCCATGTCCTGGACTTGCAAAGATGTCTGTTTTTGGGCTATCGCTTGCTGTGCGTCCTGTTGCTCGTTCAACGCCTGTTGCAGCTGAGTCAGGCGACCGATATCGATGAAATCTTCGGCGGATACCGTTTCCGGAGCGGGCAAGCGCAGGTTGAATTCGACGACCTCGGCCGCGGGCAGTTCGAGCGTGCCATAGTGCTGTGAAAGCTCGCTGAACTGGCTGGCGATGTTTCGCACGGCGCCATCCAGCTGCTGGCTGCCTTGTTGGCCAAAGCAATCCCAGTCGGTTTCTTCGGTCAGGACGCCCACCTTTTCATCGAGTTGCTGGGCAAGGCTCTGACGTTGTTGGCGCACGCTGGCGGTGGCCTGCTGACTGAGACGGGCACGATCTGCTTGCTGGTCGCCATACAAGCCGGACTTGAATTCGGCCAGTCGCTGCTTTCGCTCGATCAGTTCTTGGTGCAGGGCCTGTGCCTGTTGTTCCGAGTCGACCTGACAAGCGCGTTGCTGTTCGGCATTGTGCCCAAGCGCATTCTGCAGGACTGGACGCAGCTCCGCCTGAAAACGACGCAGTCGGATGCTGTTCAGATCCTCACGCGCACGCTCGACGAACTCAAGAATGTCTTCGCGCCCCAAGCCTTCGCGATGGCTGGCCGCCAAGCGCACACGCAAGCCGGTTGCACGCTCGATCTGCTGGGTCCACTGCTCCAGCGAAGGCGCTTTTTCACCGCGCGAAACAGCCGCCTCGACTTCATCCCAGTGGGTAACGAGTACTTTCACCCGCTTGCCGGACTGCTGGACGATTTTCAGCGTGTCCATGTCGGCGGCGGAGGGGCCACGGGGGCTCAACAAATAGAGCACCGCGTCGGCCTGGCGAACCTGAGACAAGGTGTATTCGCGATGGTTGGAAGAAGTGCTGCCCAGTCCGGGCAAGTCGATGATCGACACGCCCTTCAGCCACGCTTGAGGAAGTTCCAGTACCGCGCACGCGGCTCCCTGCGGAGCGTGCGTAGTGACGTGGGTAAACTGTGCTTCATCCAGTGGTAATTGACTGCCGTCCTGACCGATCAACGACATGCCCCGGTCGGCGGCATATTCGATAAAGGTGGGCAGGGCGGTGGTTTCTTCGAGCGCGGTCTGCAGCAAGCGCTCTTGCAGCAGCATGTTCAACAGGCTGCTCTTGCCGACAGAAAAGCTTCCCAGCAGCACCAGGCGCAAAGGGGTATCGGCGTGCAGGACTTCCGCGGCCAGGGCTTCTACCGGCTCATGCCAGTCCGTCGGCAGGCTGGACAGGAGTTCGCACAGGAACGCATTGGGCTGTGACATGGTTGCTCCTTCAGGCTTTCAACGCGTTGTGGGTGAGGGTCAACAGGTCGTCGACCTCTTTACTGGCGTGTTCCAGTCGTGCCCTGCGCTGGGCAACATCGAGCTTGCCCTGTTCCAGCAGTGAATGGATTTCCCGGCGTTTTTCCAGCTTGGCGTTCAGAGGCTCGAGATATTGCTCTTTCACGCAGTCCTGCAAGGCCTGCAGTTGATCCGCGAAGACTTTATGAACGGCGTCCTTCACGTGGTTTTGCAGGTGACGAATGCGCTGCTCCAGCTGGCCTGCGGTATTTTTGATCAGGCGCTGGGTCGTTTCCTTGACCAACTCGCCCTCGGCAGCGTGCGACTGTTGTTCGATCTGAGCCTTCTTTTTCTCGAACGTGGACACTTCGCGCTCGTACTTCTTCTGGGCTTTTTCCAGTGTCATGCGCATGCCGGTCTTGCGCTCTTCCTCGCCGATAATCTGCTCCAGACGCAACTCTTTGTCCGCCAGCGAGGCTTGCAGCTTGTCCCGCTCCTCTTTCCATGCCTGCACGTTACTGTTGTCAGAGAAGGCCACGTCGCCATAGGTGTCGTCGCTGTACATGCCACCTTTCTTCACGACTTCGCGGCGCGAAGACATTTTCGGACCGGGTTGTCCGCCCAGGTTATCGTGCATGCGCTCTGCGCGAGACAGCGACTGGCGCGCCATCTCCAGCTGAGCCCCGTTGGCCATGTGCTTCGACAGGTCGCTTTCGATGCTGTCGATCTGTTCATGACGGGCAGCAATTTCCTGCTCCAGGGCCATTGCTTGTTGGTGATGCTCTTCGATCGCACTGAAATCGAGGGTGAATTGGGTGTCGAGCGATGGCATCTGCACATCCATCTTGCTCATTTCGCCTCTGATACGGCCCGCGTGCTTTTCCATCTGCGTGCTGTAATCGACGCTCAGCCCGTCGAGCGCCTTGGCCAGTTCCTGCTTCTGCTGATTCCAGACATCGCCCACCTGAACGGAGATGGAGAGGAACTGCTCGTGCAAATCGTCGGGCAGGGTCACGCTTTTGACCCGCTTTTTGATTTGCCGCTCGACATAACCCGCATTCACCTGGTTTTCGATATCGGCCTTGAGTTCGACCAGCGGGGTAATCAATTCACGCTGGATTTTATCGACCAGTGTGTGAGCCGCGCGCTGATGCTCTTCACGGGAGTCGCGTGCGACAGCATCGGCTTCCTGCTCGAGCAGCGTGGTTTCCAGATCGAATTGGACAAGCTCACGTGCCCGCTCCTCAAGTGTCTTGTCCGATTCCAGTTGTTGCAGCTCGTCTTGCAGCGTCTCCGCCAGCTGGAGCTGGATGTGGGACAGTTGCTGCATTGGCTTGCTGTAGATTTGTTCCAGCGCTTCACCGCTGGAAAACATTTCAGCGATACGCCGCGACAATTGTTCGATGCCCGACTGAGCCTGCTTTTGCGGGTCGCTATCCATGGCCCAGTGGGCGCTGACTGGAATCAGATGGTTCCTGTCGGTCAACAGCTTGTATTCATCGTCATCTTTCAGGTGCCGGCGGAAATTGTGCCGCACAACGTCGAGCTTCTCCTGGATGCGCTGCTCTACGGGCACGCGGCGCTCACGGGCGTCGTCAGGTGCCAGCACCTTGTCCCACCAGCCAATCACCGTGACAAATTTGCGAAAGTTGCTGCGCAACGTTTCGGTCAGGAAATCCCATTCCGTTGCGGCGCCACCGAGCTGCGTGGTGTTCTGAACCCATAAGGCGATATGCGCTTCAGCAATGGCTTTGCGGGTGATGGCCTCGTGGTGCTTGATCACCGTTTCCAGACCGGGCGTGTCCACCAGTACCAGCCCCTTTTCGAGCAAGGGGTGATCCATGAATGCTTCGATGTAATCGAGGGTCTGCCGAACATCGGCATGACTTTCATCCAGTTCTGTGCCCCAGCGTTCAAGTGCCAGATCATCATTCCAGGGTACTTCTTGCACCGGTCTTCCATCCTGGAAGTGGATACGAATGAATCGCTCGGTGCGATCGGCAGGCAGCATGCGTACAAAGGTGTTAATGGCAGTGGTGGCTTCCAGGGCGGTCGGCAGCAGCTCAATCCCGAGCAGTGCGTTCACAAGACTCGACTTGCCCCGTGAAAATTCACCCAGCACGACCAGGCGAATGGCATCGGCATTCAATGCATCCAGCAACTCGGGAAAACGGGCATGCGAGGTTCGCAGTTTGGCGCTTCCGAATTCATCGAACAGGCTCTGGGTACGGCTGAGGAACTCCTTGGCGACGTTGATTTTCTGCTGCCGTTGTTCGAGGCCTTGAGTCAGGATGTTGGTCATTGATGGGTATCTTTCTCTGAGGGTCTGACGGCTGATGCTGGCGCCGATCGGTAATGAGGTTTCAGCGAGTGGGTCGCACTGCACTGTCCGCAGGATTCAGCTTCCCGAATGTCACGTGTGAGAGGTGCTTCCCAGCAGCCAGTGCTGTCATTCGTCTAGAAATGGCTTGGATCCAAGGCCGTCAATTTATGGCCTTTTGATATCGATTGTCTATGGCCATCCTTGCGTCTACGCAGCGAGTGCCCCGATCCTGCGCGATCAGCTAGACGTCCCGCTCATCTGCCTTATATTGGTGGTACGTGTTCCCGCGTCCCGGCGACGGGTTCACCATCGAAAGTGTCTTACGGACAGGGTGCGCGTGATGCTTGATGCCTATGAGGATTGGTCCCGATGGCTGGACACCGCCCGACGGAAACTGTTGCCGGGCGACATGCTGGTGCTGGCCGAAGAAGCACCGACGGTTGCATTGCGGATCGAAGCGAAAAGCGCTGCCGGGGAGGCTCTGCTGAAGTTCGGCCAGTGGGATTTTGCACGCGAGCAATTTGACGCGGTACTGGCGCTCGATCCGGACAACCGGTTTGCCCGCGAGAAGAAAGCCCTGTGTCTTGCTCGCCCGGATCGCAAGGTGGTCGAGCAGGAAACAACCCTCGGCGAGTCAGCCTTTGAACCCCGCCAAGTGTTCCTTTTCAGTGGCCACATGATCGACACAGCCGATCGCGCGGTGCCTCGCTTTCCCGCAGACAAGGAAGCTATTGCCGCCGCGAGTATTGCAGCAGCGCTTGATCGTTTTGGGGGAGGCCCCGGCGACCTCGCGTTGGCTCAAGGTGCCAATGGCGGGGATCTGTTGTTTCTCGAAGCATGCCAACAGCGCGGGATTCGCCTGCAACTCATGCTGCCACTGCCCGAACCCGAGTTTATCGAGCGTTCCCTATTGCCTTCCTGCGGGGGAGAGCAGTGGCGTGATCGCTATTGTGAACTCAAGCGCCACCTGCACACGGCACCGCGCATCATGCCGGACGAACTTGGCTTGCCACCTGAATCCAGCCCCGAAAAAGTAGCAGACCCTTTTGAGCGCTGTAATCTCTGGCTGCTGTTCAGTGCGCTGGCGTGGGGGGGCAGCAAGGTGAGGTTCATTTGCCTGTGGAATGGCAGTGGCGGTGACGGGCCGGGCGGCACCTCCCACATGTACGAGGAAATGAAACGCCGGACGGGGCGAGTGGCCTGGCTGGATACCCGGGATCTCTGGTAGGGGCGCAGGGGCTTGCGACGATTATTTGGGCCGCGTCACTATCGGCTCTAGACCGAACCACAGCTCATAGTGCTCGGGGCGAGTGCCCGGGGCGTGTTCATAAATGCGGCTCAGATCTTCAAGCGTCACAGAAGGGGTTTCCAAACTTTCATTGATGACTTTGACCAAGGCGTATCCGTTCGCGGCGCATTCCCTGGCGCGAAAACAACGCAGTACCGAGCGCGGAGGAAAAATTTCTGAAAGCATGATCTTGGGAACGACTAAGTCATAGTCAAACGCCTGGCTCGCCTCGAGTAAGAAACCGAGCTGTTCAGCGCTTCTGCGCTGGGTTTCATGGGCAATATGCACATAGATGCGCGGCGCCAGGCTGATGGTTTCCAGCTGCCTGGCCTGGACATTGAGCTGGGTATCAAACTTGGTCAATTTTGCGGATAACTCATCGCTGGATGTTTTTTGAGGCGAGGCCAGCTCGGTGGCGATGGCGTCCCGAGCTTCACGTATCACGTTGATGGTCTCCTGTTGTGAAAAGGATATGACCTCCTTCTCCTCGCCAACCTTGTTGCCTTGTACGAAAAGCCACAGTGCCCACGCGCTCAAACCCAGGAGAATCACCACTAAGCTGCCCGCTCTGCGGATCAATTTCATTCTGCGCGTGTGATTACGCGCCTTGATGCTCGCCTTTAATAACGCCTGCACCCGATCCCAGTCACCACCGTAGCGTTTCGCCCATTCGCGGTTGTATTTAAGTATCCATCGCTCCCGGTCAGTCGTTACCGCCGCGCCCAGCACATTGTCGGCGTCCTGCTCGAAACTGTCGGCCTGTACCAGTAATGCGCGCCAGACAAGCCCGCTCCGGAACTCGCGTTTCAGCCAGCCCTGTTGCGGGTCGTCGATCTTTTGCCAGCAGCGAATCAGCGCCTCATGACTGATATCGATCAATGTTCCTGCTTCAAGTGGAACCTGCCCATGAGGCTTGAGAAATGAAACACCGTCGATGCGAAACAGGTCGAGCACCCGGCGTACGTCAGATTCCTCACCCCCCGTTACTGCTATCAAGTCAGCAAAGGTCAGCGGCCGCCGAATGGCTTGGCCCTCGGCATTGATATCGGTCAGCGCCCGAAAAATCGCTTCGACCAGCTGGCTGCCATTGGGCAGGGTCGCTTGCGCCTGTTCGAGAATTTCATCGGCATGGGCCGACAACAAGCCGGCCAGCCCACTGGTGTGCTGATATTGCTCCATGCCCAGGCGCCAGGTCGTATCGGTCTGCGCCTGTTGCCCGGTCTTGGCCACGTGCTGCTCGAACAGCAGCATCAACCCATGCTGAATCAGCGGCAGTTGATCTTGCCCACCGCCGGAATCGACGATCAGACGCTCGGCGAGGGGCAGGCTGATCTCGCCATCGAACAACCTGGCGGGTTCGCAAATCGCCCTCAACAAATCGCTGTGATCCATCCTCGGCAGCAAGTATTGCGTTGCATTGACTGCTTCGGCGAAGCCTTTGTAGTGCGCACAGGACCCGAGAAACTCAGAGCGCATCGTCAGCACCACGTACAACCCGGGGGGCGGGTTTTGCTGCAGCGCGATCAGAAATTGAGTGAGTAACTGGGCTTCCTCGGGACCGTTTTTGCGTGCGTGTTCGAAGAGTTCTTCAAATTGATCGATCAGGATGCACACGTGATCACCGGCGCGCTGGCACATCAGGCGCGCGAGTTCTTTGGGGGCGTCCGCACCGAAATTAAGCACCCGGCGAAGAGTGATCACTCGCTCATCGTCGTCAGCGCGCCCGTCTACGCTTGCCAGCGCCTCGGCGATGTTCAGCAGCGGCCCGCCCCTGGGCATTGCGGTGCAGGTTCGCCAGCGCAATCCCGCTCGGGCGCTTTCCTGTTCCAGGCGTGGCAAAACCGCCGCTCTGATCAGCGAACTCTTGCCGCAGCCAGAATCGCCATGCACCACCAGCAATCTTTTGGAGATCAGTTCGCTGACGATCGCATCGGCCATCCGTTCGCGGCCGAAAAAGATCGGCCATTCGTTTTTTTCGAAGGGACGCAGGCCGGGGTAGGGGCGAGGTGGAAGGATGACAGTGAAGATTTTCTCCAGCGTATCGGCTTGCTCGGTGCTCATGGCTGGCCACCTGTCAGAGGACTCTTGTCCTGCAGCCATTGCGGGATTTGCGACGTCCAGTTGTCCTTGGTCCCGTCGATCCAGTCGGCTTGCACATGACGGGCGGACGCCTGGCGCATCGGCGTGATGATTGCCGTGCCAACAGTGTTGAGCAACGCACACGGAAGCGGGCGACTGGAGCGTGACCGCGCGGATTGTCGATCATGCTTGCCGATCACCACTAGATCGGCATCCAGAGCCCGATCATTGGCAGTGCCCAGCAATAAAAGCGCGTCGCAGTCGCTCAGTATTTCTACCCGTCGTTCACGGGTTTCCTGAATTTTTTGTGGATTGTCCTCAACCTCATCCGGGCTGCCTGGCAATACACAAAAACCCTTGTCCGCCAAGGCGAGGCCTGCCTTTTCCCAAGCCTGAGCCTGGTCAGCGCGGCCATGCAGATAGAGGGTTTGCCCGCCGGGTTGGTGCAAGTGGTCGATGGCTGCCACGGTACGACCACGCTCTTCAAGTCGAACTTTCAGAGCACTGAGTTTCGCTATCAGTTGCGCCACGATGCCAAGTAACGCCTTGCGAAAAGTGGGGTTGGAAGAGAAAGGTTCGTCCGTCCAACCAAGTGGCCGGACGCTTCCACTGATCGAGGTATGGAATTCGAACCCTACTAAGTGTTCACCCCGCGAGTCGGAGAGGGGGGGCGGCCAGGCTGCCGTCGTTGGCCAGATTTTAACTACGGCGATGCGTTCATTGATGGCAAAGCCAAGTTTTTCTTGATGCTGGCACCACCAGTTACGTTCTTCGGTACACCAAGCGGATTCCAGATATTGATCCGACATCAGGATGACTAATAGCGCCGACTCGTTGATGTGTTCACGTAGCTGATCTGTAAGCGGTGACATCGGGTCGACGCCGTGACCAAGCCGCTCATCCTTGTCGAGGAATATCCTGAGCTCTTTGTACAACTGTTTTTCCAGTCGCAGCTCGCGCTCCAATGCCTCGACAAACACTGCGGACCAGGGTTGCAATAAACCCTTGCCCTTGCCGTCATCGCCGCCGTGGCTGTAACTGACAAACAAGTCGTGAGTAAAGGGAAGCCCTACATACGCCATATCAAACCCTCGGCGAGGGATCCGGACAGCGCGAGTATCGGATCGGCTACGGGTGCATTACTTTAATAAAGCACAGTTTCGGACAAGCACAAGTCGTAACTTATTCGTAAGTAAAAAACATCTGGCGCCGGCATCATGTCCCGTGGTTGCTGGGTGTAATTCGGGTCGTATGCGAGCGATGGGCGAATGATTAGTTATTTTATTTGAGGTGATGAAAGTGTTGAC
The DNA here is from genome assembly GCF_902497785.1 of Pseudomonas fluorescens. Taxonomy (GTDB): domain Bacteria; phylum Pseudomonadota; class Gammaproteobacteria; order Pseudomonadales; family Pseudomonadaceae; genus Aquipseudomonas; species Aquipseudomonas fluorescens_BO. The sequence continues at coordinate 34,851 of NZ_CABVHK010000009.1, read as the reverse complement.
CAATTGCGATAAAAACAACGCCATATATAGCGTCTGCGCATTTATGCTGATGCGTAGGAAGCGTTCCCCGATCACTAAAATAATCAAGGCCAAGTTCTAATGTGTACAAGTAATGCAACACTTGACCTCAACCTATTACTACCCTGAAAGAGAGGCCGCTTCAGCGGGATCTCTTTCAAGTGAGGTCACATAGCAAGTCTGCACCGATTGGCCGTTACCGATGTACTCAGCGCGCGTACACGCAAGCCTGTACGAGTACGCTGTCCTGCCCACCCGCGATCAAATGCAGCGGCATGTGCGGTGGCTCATCAACGGTTGAAACTTCAAAACCACCCACCACTAGCGGTTGGCGTTCACCCAATTCAGTCGACTCTCCCGCCAGTTTTTTTGCCATTTTCGCGTGATTCGCTGCGATTTCACTGAGAGTTGACACGTTACGTCTCCGGTGACCGACCCAGCGCATTTGCTGGCGTCCATAAATATTGATGAGTGCTGGCTGCGTCAGAATTACGTCGTTCTCAGCTAGCTATGATCGCGTTTGCAATCCATGGGCCAGTCGCCGTCAATTTTTTGTAGTGCGAGCTTGCAAGCGACGAATGGCGCTCGGTTGCTCGCGTTGAATCGGGCGTAGACTGGCGGAGTCAATTGATCAGATGGAGGTGCATATGATCGCCGACCGAATGACCGCACAGACGTCCGAGGCCAAAGCCGTCTGGGATCAATACTTCTGCGCTGCCCTGATTGCGGAAAGCACCCTGACAGCGCCGGTAGTAGGAGGGGCCACTCATGAGGACAGGCAGAATCTGTTAATCGAACGAGCCAAGGCGCTCGCGGACAAGATGATGGATACCCGCCAGTAAAGGGAAACAAGAACATGTTCAATGCCTCGGCCCAACCTTTTCAGGTTGGGCTTTTTCATGCGCGTTTCAATTTGATGTGAACAACTGCCGTATCAGGTTCGGCGTACTCCCGGTCCAGCGCTTGAACGAGCGCCGAAAATTCGCCGCATCGTTAAAGCTCAAATACTCCGCCACGGCTTCGTTACTGAATCCTTTGATCTGGTACAGGTACAGCGCGACATGCTTGCGCACCAGGTCCACTTGTTGCTGAAAACCGGTGTCGTGTTTTTGCAGCTTGCGCTTGAGCGTGGCCGGACTCATGGCAAAGGCGTGAGCGGCCTGTTCAAGGCTCGGCGCCTGCCGCACATGGGTTTGCAGGTAGCGATACAGGCAATCGACGAAGCTTGAGGCGAAACCCAGTTGTTCGATCTGCGCCTGAGCTTCCTGTCGGGCCACCTGGCCGGCGGTGGCGGAGGCGGTGGGCCACGGCAGCGCGAGGTATTGCCGAGGGATGCGCATCATATCCAATGGACGCTTGAACCGGGTGTGCTCGCCCAGGTGCACCCAGTACTGCTCGACATAGCGCGGTTCGGCGTGGCTGAAACTGCATTCCCACGGCAGCCGCTGGCCGCTCATTGCCCGACTCATGGCCACCAGAGAGGTCATGCTCGCTTCCAGCAGGAAGCGCCATTGCTCGCCCGCACCGCAACTGTCCAGCCAGTAGAACCAGGCGTATTTTTCATCCAGCACCAGCCGCGGCGTCATCAGCGGGCTGAGCAGCGCTTGTTGTTGCACCAGGGTATCGAGCGCCTGATGCAGGTTTTGCGCATGGCGCAAGGCGTGGCTGGCCGGGCCGTAATGCCCCGGCAGCAAGCGCTGGCCGAACAGAAAACTGCTGTCGTCCGCGTCCAGCAAACGGCGGCTGTTGTGGATCAGGCTGAAAAATTGCTGCGGGCTGAGGCGAGTCTGCCCCGCCAGAATGTCTTCAAGGAACAGGCCGGTGCCGCGCAGCAGGCGATGGCTGTCGATGTCTCGGGACAAGGCCAGATCAATCAGGGTGGCCGGCTGGTAATGGCCGGGAATGAAACGGCTGTCGGCTTCGTACCAGGGGGTCTTCAGTGTCATGGGGGCGCCTCAGGCCGTTCTGGCCAAGGGCCGCTTGGCTCGCGCCAACGCCAGGTTAAGGCGTTTAAGCAGGGCATCCGGCGCCTCGTTCACCGCCATCACCACGGCGGTGCTGGCCGACAGGTGCACGCGCTCGCCATGCTGGCGGGTCCTGTGTGCCAGGCCTTGGACCGTCTGTTGCAACTCCAGCGCCAGCAGGCGTGCCTGGCTTTCCCCGGTGTTGGGCAGCAGCACCACAAAACGGTCACCGGCCAGTCGGCAGAGCAGGTCCTGGCGCCGCAGGTTGAGCAGCAGCAAATGACTGAGCGCCTGCAACACCGCGTCGCCCTCGGCATGCCCAAAGGCCTGATTGATCGCCGAGAAGTTATCGATGTCCAGCGCCAGCAATGACAGCGGCTGCTGTTGTCGCAGGCTCTCTTCAAGACTGTCGGTGAGTTGACGCTTGAGGTAGTCGGCACCGCCCAATGGCGTGAGTTTGTCGAACAGCCTGTGCTCGCGAAAGAGCTTCTCGCGCTTCTCCATTTGTGCGCTGATCGCCAGTTGCTCGCGATGCCAGTGATAAATGCCGACGGTCAGCAAGATCATGCCGACCGGCATCGGCCCGGATTCCAGCCAGTGGTCCCAGGTGATGCTGTCCGGCAGGCGGATGAATTCGTCGAGGCTGTCGATCCACCAGGAAAAAAAGATCGCGCTCAAGCCCAGCGCCAGGTAATTGGTCACGCGCCCGGCCGGGCGGCTCTTGAGCACCAGCCCCAGCCAGACCAGCGCCAGCAGCGCGGAACCGCCTTCGCCGAGGATGTCCAGCCAGACCCATTCACTGAGGCTTTTCAACTCGCCGCACGCCAGGTGCAACAGCAATCCGGCGTTCGCCGCTAACAGCAGCAGAGCGAGTTTCCAACGATGGGGTTTGAGCACGGAAAACATGGCCGGGATCCTTGGGCGAGTGGCAGTGGGCGTCAGCACAGCAGATGTTTGTGACAGTCGGGTGACGGGGGCGGGAGGTCGAATCAGCTCACGGCGCTACCGTATTTTTCTTACCTGTGATGCATTGTGGCGAGGGAGCTTGCTCCCGCTGGATTGCGCAGCGATCCCACCTCGGTTATCCAGCCAAGACCATGGCGGCCGCTACGCGACCGAGCGGGAGCAAGCTCCCTCGCCACAGGAGCCCCCGTCGCCACGGGTTAGCGGCCGGCTCAGGTCATTTGAGCTCATTAACCGAACTGAAACCCCGCAAAACCCCGGTTTCAAGCGCTCCCCGCCAACCCCTGTCACAGAACGGTCATCCCCCGACCCTAGCTTGCCCTCCCAGTTGCCGGGCCACTTGCCTGGCGTTTTCGGACTCTTGGGGAGGACCACCATGTATCAGCGCAGCCGCACTGCCGGGCTCGTCAGCTTTACGCTCAGCGCATTGGCCATCGCGATGGCCAGCGAACGTCTGAATGCCGCCGAAGCCACCGAACACGTCGAGGTCGTGGGGCAGGCCGCAAGCATCGACCAAGCGCTGAAGGAGCAACGCAATTCCGACAGCATCAAGAGCGTGGTGCATGCCGATGGCGTTGCTCAACTGCCGGACGAAAACGTCGCCGAAGCGGTGCAGCGCTTACCGGGGGTCAGCGTCGAGCGAGATCAGGGCGAAGGGCGGTTTGTCAGCGTGCGTGGCCTCGGGCCGGACCTCAACAGCGTGACCATCAACGGCACGCTGGTGCCGTCGCCGGAAAGCGAACGTCGCGCCGTCGCCCTCGACGTGTTGCCCTCGGAACTGGTGCAGTCGTTGTCGGTGATCAAGACCCTGACCCCGGACATGGACGCCAACTCCCTGGGCGGCACCGTCGATGTCAAAAGCCTCTCGGCGTTCGATCACAAGGGCCTGTTCTACACCGGCACCAGCGAAGCCAGCTACGACAAGAACACTCACCAGACCAGCCCGAAGTTTTCCGGTGCGGCCAGTAATCGCTTCAGCCTCGGCGACGGCATCGACAACTTCGGTGTCGCCGCCGCGCTCAGCTGGCAGAAGCGCGACTTCGGTTCGGACAACGTCGAAACCGGCGGCGCCTGGGATTTCCAGCAGGGCGCCAGACTTGAGGAGTTCGAGCAACGCGACTACGACATCAGCCGCGAACGCGCCGGCGGTGGTCTGAACTTCGACTATAAACCCGATGACCTCAGCAGCTACTACCTGCGCACCCTCTACAGCCGCTACAAAGACAGCGAAACGCGCAACGCGGCCGCCTTCGAATTCGCCGACCCACAGGCCGCCGGCGAGTTGGGTGACGCCGAAGGCGCGCGCAAACTGAAACGACGCGAAGAGACCCAGGAAATCCAGTCCTACGTGTTCGGCGGCGAGCGCATGATCGGCCTCTGGACCCTCAGCGGTCAGGCCGGTTACAGCCGCTCCAGCGAAGACAGTCCGGGCCATATCGCCAACGCTGCGTTCAACGGCATCGATGACTTCGCCGACAGCGGTTTCTATGACAAAGACAAACCACGGCCGATCGTGGGCCAAGGGTTTTACGACCCGGCCAATTTCAGCCTCGACAAGGTCGAGTGGGAAAAGCAGAACACCACTGATACCGAGAAGAACCTGCGCCTGGACCTGGCCCGGGATTACGACTTCAAAGGCTATGCGTCCCAAGTCAAATTCGGCGGCAAGGTCAGTCGGCGCAACAAGGACAACGACCTCGACGCCTGGGTCTACGAAGATTTCGACGACTTGGGTTTCAGCGATGATCAGCTCAACCTGACGCAATTTCGCAAAGGCAACGTCGACTACCGCCTCGGCGAGTTCGGACCGGGTATCAGTGGCAGCGCGATCAAGCAATTGATCGGCGGCCTGAATCAGGCGGACTTCTATGACGAGACCGAATCCCGGGTCAATGACTTCAAGATCAGCGAAGACATCAACGCCGGCTACCTGATGAACACGATCGATATCGACGATTGGCGCTTCATCGCCGGGATGCGCTACGAAGGCACCGAATTTGAAGCCAAGGGCACCGGCGCGACTGACGGCGCGTTCCAGTCCACCGAGACCAAACGTAAATATCACCACTGGTTGCCAGGGCTGCATGCGCGCTATCAACTGGACAAAAACACCCAGGTGCGAGCGGCCTGGACCAAATCCGTGGTGCGCCCGACCTTCGGCCAACTGGCGCCGGGGTTTGTGATCGACGATGACGAAGCGACCTTCGGCAACCCGGAACTCAAGCCGCTGGAGTCGAGCAACCTCGACCTCGGCATCGAGCACTTCATGGGCCGCGCCGGCACCGTTTCGGCGTTCGTGTTCTACAAGGACATCAAGAACTTCGTCTACAACACCGACCTCGCCGGCACCGGCGCCTGGGTCGATTTCGCCGAGGCGCACACCTTCGCCAACGGCGACAGCGCCAAACTCTACGGCCTCGAACTGGCCTACTCGCAGAAATTCGACTGGCTGCCGGCGCCGTGGAACGGTCTGCTGATTGGCGCCAACACCACGTTCAGTCGTTCGGATGCCGAGATCAAAGGCTTCGACGCTGCCAGTGGCGTCATCCGCAAACGCAGCATCGATTTGCCCAACCAGTCCGACACGGTCGGCAACCTGATGCTCGGTTGGGAGGACGACAAACTGAGCCTGCGCCTGTCGGCCAACTACAAGTCGGATTACCTCTACGAGCTGGCTTCGATCAACGACAAGGCCCATGACCTGCACGTCGATGCCCAGACCTTTGTCGACTTCAGCGCCCGTTACTCGCTGACCAAAAACCTGCAGGTCAGCTTCGAGGCGCAGAACCTCACCGACGAACCGTATTTCGTCTACACCGGCCACCGTTCCTACAACGGCCAGTACGAAGAATACGGCCCGACCTACAAGCTTGGCCTGACCTTCACCCACTTCTAGCCGCGCATCAATTCTGTAGGCGCCGGCTTGCTGGCGAAGGCCAATCGCTCCCGAAGGAGCCGGCTTGCTGGCGAAGGCCGTTACACGATTCCAGGACAAAGGACTTTCATGAGTATTTCGTTTCCATCCAAACGTCACTGGCTAGCCGCAGTGATCAGCCTGACCGCCACCCAGTTAATGGCGGCCACCCCAAGCCTGACCCTGACACCCTGGGCCCCGAATCTGTCGGTCGATGCCGTGGCATTTCTCCCTGCCACCAATGAACGCCTCGCCGCCAGCGCCCGTGACGGCCTCCTGCTGCTCGATGCCCGAGGCCAGGAGCTGGCGCGTCTGAAAGGATCATTCAGCACCCTCGACAGCCGCGCCGCCGGCCAACAGGTGTTGGTTGCCAGCCTCGACAACAGCCGTCAGCAAGCGCTGCTGGTCAGCCTCGATCCAGGCAAACGCAGCTGGGGCCAACCGCTGTATCTGCCAACGCGGGATTACCCGGTCAACGGCCTGTGCCTGTACCGCGACGAAGCCAGCAATCTGTTCCTGTTTCTGGTGGGCGAGGAGGGCAAGGGCGAGCAGTGGCTGGTGGGCAACGGCGCGACGCTTAATCCACAGCCACAACGGGTGCGCGGTCTGCCGCTGCCACCTTCGGCAACGGATTGCCAGGTCGATGACGGCGCCAATCAGTTGGTGGTCAACGAAGAAAACGTCGGATGGTGGGCTTACCCGGCGCATCCCGAAGCCGATGTCACGCGCAGCCCGGTGGCCATGCGCGAACCGTTCGGCCAGATAAAAAAAACCGCTGGCGCCATGGCAGTGTTGCCCGGTGGTCTCGTTGCGCTGGACCCGAAAGCGGCGCAATTGCATCTCTATCAACAGCAGGGCGAACACTGGTCCGCTCAGGCAACTTTAGCGTTGCCGGGAGTGAAGGACGCGGAAAACCTCGCGCTGCGCACGACGGACAAAGGCCTGCAAATCCTGCTGCGCGATGACGACGATGGCCGTTTGTATCAGGGCGAGCTCGACTGGCAACCCACGCCAGTGCCCTTGGCGCCGGTACTGCCGAACGTAAAAGCACTCAGTCAGAGCGATCCGGTCGGTCGTCAGGGTGACGCCGCCGACGACCCGGCGATCTGGATTCACCCGCAGCAACCGGCGCGGAGTCGAGTGCTGGGCACCAATAAAAAGCAGGGCCTGCTGGCGTATGACCTGCACGGCAAGTTGCTGCAGGAACTGCCGGTCGGGCGCCTGAACAACGTCGACGTGCGACCGAATTTCAAACTCGGCCAACAGACCGTCGACCTTGCCGTCGCCAGCAACCGCGATCACAACAGCCTCAGCCTGTTCAGCATCGACCGTCTTAGCGGCGAGCTGCGCGAAGCGGGCGAAATCGCCACACCGCTCAAGGACATCTACGGCATCTGCCTGTTCCAGCCCGCGAGTGGCGAAATCTACGCCATTGCCAACGGCAAGGACGGCACCTTCTTGCAGTACCGCCTGAGCGCGCCGAACGGCGCGGTGCAGGGTGAGTTGGTGCGCCAGTTCAAAGTCGACAGCCAACCCGAAGGTTGCGTGGCCGACGACCAGCGCCAACGCCTGTTTCTCGGAGAAGAAGACGTCGGCGTGTGGGCCGTGGACGCCCGCGCCGAACAGCCGGCGACCTTGACCAGCGTGATCAAGGTCGGGCCGCAGCTGCAGGCTGATGTGGAAGGTCTGGCGCTGTATCAAAGCGCAGCGCACGACTATCTGGTGATCTCCAGCCAAGGCAACGACAGCTACCTGGTGCTGGACGCCGAACCACCGTTCGCCTCACGCGGTGCCTTTCGTGTTGGCTTGAACGCTGAGCTCGGCATTGACGGCGCGTCGGAAACCGATGGCCTGGACGTCACCTCGGTCAACCTCGGCGGGCCTTTGAGCAAAGGGATGCTGGTGGTGCAGGACGGCCGCAAGCGTATGCCCGAACAGACGCAGAATTTCAAATTCGTGCCATGGGCCGAGGTCACCAAGGCCCTGAAGCTGCCCTGATCCGGACCGGTCATCAACCTGTCATCGGACTTTCATCCAATAGCCCAACGGCGCTTAAAACAAGGAGTTTCATCATGCAGGCCACGCTCGAACACATGACCATCTGGGGCTTGATCAGTGACGCCAGCCTGTTGGTCAAAGCGGTCATGCTCACTCTGCTGCTCGCGTCTTTGCTCAGTTGGTATTTGATCATCCAGCGCGGTCGGGTGTTGCGCGAACGCGAGCGGCAGATGAATGCCTTCGTGCAAAGGTTTCGTGGCGCTTCGGACTTACAGCCGCTGTACCGGGAAACCGCTTCTGACGAGAGCGGTGTAGTGCCGATTTTTCAAGCCGGGCTTCTCGAGTTCACTCACCTGCATCAGCGTGGGAGCAATTCCCCCGAGGTCGTGCTCGAGGGCACCGAGCGTGCGCTGTACGTGGCCATCAGTGAACAGGAAGTGCAGCTGGAAAAAGGTTTGCAGGTTCTCGCCACGGTCGGTTCGGTCAGTCCTTACATCGGTCTGTTCGGCACGGTGTGGGGAATCATGAATTCCTTCCTCGGCCTCTCTCAAGTGCAGCAAGCGACGCTGTCGACCGTGGCGCCGGGCATCGCCGAAGCGCTGATCGCCACGGCCATTGGCCTGTTTGCCGCGATCCCGGCGGTGATGGCCTACAACCGCTTTGCCTCGCGCAGCCAGACCCTGCTCACCCGTTACTACGCCTTCGGCAATGAGCTGCAGGTTCGTTTGCATCGCACCTTGCACGGCGCGCCGATGAACCTGGCCGCTGCGGCCTGAGAGGAGCGTGAATATGCTGATCAGACCGCAACGCAAGCACGGGCCCAAGGCCGAAATGAACGTGGTGCCTTACATCGACGTGATGCTGGTGCTGCTGGTGATTTTCATGGTCACCGCGCCAATGCTGACCCAGGGCGTGAAGATCGAACTGCCCAAGATCGCCAGTGAAGCGCTGGTCACCGACACGCGCCAGCAAATCCTCACGCTGTCGGTGAAGGCCGAGGGCGGTTACTACTGGAACCTCGGCGGTGAACTCGACACCGAACATCAGACCGATAGCGCCGTGAGCCTCGACGACATGCGGGCGAAAGTCGCGCACATCGTGGCCGAGCGGCAGGACACTCAGGTCTACATTCGCGCCGACAAGGACGCCGGTTATGGCAGCGTGGTCGCGGCCATGGCGGCGTTGCAACAGGGCGGCGTCAGCAACCTCGGGCTGGTGACCGAGGCCCCGCAATGACGGCGATGATCATGCACGGTCCGGCGATGGCGGTGTCGAGCAGTATTCGCGGCTCGTTCTGGCAGCACGGTGTGGCGGCGAGTCTCGCGGTGGCTTTGCATGCGATCGTTCTGGCGTTGCTGATGCATGGCTGGTCGCCGGAGAAACCATCTGTCGAAACGCCTGCGGTACTGCGCACCCAATTGATGATGTTGCAGCCGGCGCCGCAGCCCGTGGCACCGGAACCGGCGCCCGCAGTGGTCGAACCGGCACCGCCCGAACCCGTTGTCGCAGCGCCCGTCAAACCCGCCGTCGATCCGCAGATTCAGGCGCAAAAACTCGAGCAGGCGGTGTTGGCGCGTAAGCGGGTCGAGGACAAAAAACGCGAGCTCCAGGCCGAGCAACAACGTCAACGTCTGGAATCGGAAAAGCGCACTCGCGACGCTGAACAACAACGCCTCGCCGAGCAGCAATCACAACAAGCCGAGCAGGCTCGATTGAGCGCCGAGCGCGCCCGTCAACAGGCGGCACAAACCGCCGCCAACAGCCGCCAGTATTTGCCTTTGAGCAAGGAAGCGCCGGACTACCCGCAACGGGCGCTGGATAAAAATATCGAAGGTGATTGCACCGTGGAATACACGGTCAACCCGCAGGGCAAGGTTGAGAACCCCAAGGTGATCGATGGCTGTCATCCGTTGTTCATACGCCCATCGCTGGCTGCCGCGAACACCTTTCGCTATCAGCCCAAAGTCGTCGATGGGCAGGTGGTTTCAGTGCCGGCGGTGCGCAATACGTTTCACTACCGGATCAAGTGATTGGGTGAGCGAACACAGGGTCTGTGACTAGGAAAGATGCCTTGAGTTAGTGCCTGTGGCGAGGGAGCTTGCTCCCGCTTGACCGGGCTGGCGCTCCAGTGCGTAGCACGCACAAAAAATCGGCGTTTTTATCCGACTTTTGGGGCCGCTCCGCAGCCCAGCCCAGCGCGAGCAAGCTCGCTCGCCACAGAGGTAGGCGTTTACTCAATCGGGTCGAGCTGATCCAGCGCCCGATTCACGTTGAGTTCAGCCAGCATGATGACTTGCGCGATACCCAACAGGGTATTGCGAGCGGTCCCCTCGGTGTGATCGACCAGATCCATGGTCATCACATGGGCGGAGGCCAGCGATTCGCACGCGTTGCCCAACAAGTCTTCGGTATGGAGGTGCGGATCGATGACGTACCACGTGGTAAGGGTGCGTGGGGTGGCTCGAATGTCGGCGTAGGAGGGGATGCGTTCGGGGTCCTCGTGGCGGTTTTCTGAATTGAGGCTTTCGTGGGTGGAGGCTGGATCTGTTTCGGGCGGATTGGGGGTTGGCTTGGGCATTGATGACACTCCTGGAAAACAAAATTAGGAGCCATCACCCCTCGCTACCAAACGATGGGTGGCAGCCATACGCAGGTTGGTAGACCGGTCCAGGAACCCGGCGCATCCGAAGACGCCCCGCGCATGGCCACCATAAGATGCAGAAACAATTCTGCTGAGGTGGCGCGATGCGCCTGGAGGATCCGGGCTACCAAACCCGATCGCTGTTTTTTTCAGCGACCGGAAAACGATAAGCCCCATGCCCAAGGCGCACAAGCCGGCGGATTCTGGCGTAACGGTAGGGAATTACGCAAGACGCTGTAGCTTTCTTGACGTTACTTAGAGGCGTTTTAAACAAGGGGGTGTTTAACAGATCGAATCGATATCCAGCGTGTACGGTGCGCCAACGGTGTGCCCATAGATCGAAGCCGTCAGCGCGTCCTCATCCGGGTCTTCCGGCGCCATGGCGAACGGGTCTTTCACCTTGTTCTCAGGATGCGCCAGCCAGCGCGCCAGGTTTGCTTCCAGTTGCTCGGGCTGTTCCGACAGCGATCCGTAAAGCGCGTGTGCGCTAATCCTCTCAGGTCGAATCTTTTTTAGTCGGTTGACGGTAGTTTCTATCTTGCTCCGTTCAAGTCTCAGTGCATTGATGAGGTTCTCTCGAGTGCGACCATAAGCGTCCGAACGCCCCGGCAAATTATCTTCTTCATCCCTGAGCTGCTGAGTGATTCGTGCCAGCGACCTAGCGACCGAGTCAAACTCAATATCTGTAACCCGCGACTTTTTCGATTCTTGCGCAGTCTTCCACCGCAGCAACACCGCCCAACATGCCGGAACGTACCCGCCGGTCATCGAATGATTCCCGGCCTGGAAGATCTGCGCCAGCAAGGGCGGCCGATCCGGCAGCCCGTTTTTCTGCTGAATCGCTAAAGAGCACGCCGCATGTTGTGTACGCAACCACGCATCAGGGTCATGCACTTCGGCGAGGTTGGCGTAGGCCTCGACATGCTCGGCCAGCAAATAACGGTGGGCGTTGAGCCGGCGGATTTCCGAGGCTTGGGGTTGGGGCAGGGGAGTGCGCAGCCAGAGGGGGCTGTCCGGCACGGGGTATGTGCCGGGTGCAGGGTTTTGAGCGGTTTTCCAGGCTGTGCCGTCCCAGTAGCACACGCTGATCGCCGGCCCGAGGAAGGCTGGGGACTCTTCGACGGGTAGCTGGTTAAGCGCGCGACTCAACACCCGGTTGTCGTGAAAGCGATACAGCGCCTGATAGGGACGCGTCCCGACAATCAGCCGCTCTTGCCAGTGTTGGACCCATTCGCGCAGTGCACCTTTTTCCACGCTCGCCAGCCAACCCCAGTTGCGGTCGGGATGGTCCAGCAGGTCGTCGAGGCGTCTGTCGCCAGACTGTTCCAGGGTGAACATGTACGGCCCGGCGTCGGCCATGTTCACGAGGGTGGTGCCGTTGTAGACGCTCAGGTACTGGTCATGTCCGCTGGACTTCATCAACAGCTGACGGGTGTCACGCTCGTTCTGCGAGTCCAGCACCAGGCACAGTTCATGGCCCAGGCGGCGCTGTTCGTTCATCCATTGACGGGGGAGTGTGTTGATCATGCGGCGGTTCCTTGCGTTGGGCAGACGCCTTCACGGCAGGCTTCGCAGATCGGGCAGAAGTCCGCTGCCAACGCGTTGCTTGCTGCCATCAGTGCGGGCTGGGACGAGGCGAGCATCGGCGGCAGCTCAGGTGGCACGGACAAGCCATTAACTGACCGAGGCGCAGCGACCGAGGCGGCTGGCACGTGCATCGGCGCGCCACCGATCTGGACGGCGCTGCTGCCGAATATTCCGCCGCCACCTACTTGTAAATGTTCACCACCGGCTTCGATCAAGACCTTGGTCCTGGCCTTCAAAACGATCAGGTCGGCTTCAACGACAAACACCCGGCCAGCGCTGAACGCCAGTGTTTGATCAACGTGGGTGTGGCTATTTCCCGCTACTTGCAGATAGTCGTTGGCCTTGAGCTGTGTGTGCCGGTCACCGCTGGTGGTGCGATGCTCCGTGGCTTGCAGCACGGTAACGCTGTCACCTTTGACGGTGGTGCGTTGCTCGTTGCCGACCTCCAGACGGCTGTCGTTTTCTATCCGCTGTTCCATGTCTCGTTGGGCGCGCAGGTAAATCAACTCCTGACCAACACGGTCTTCAACGTGCACTTCGTTGAACCCGTTGCTGTCGGGCGTACTACGGGAACGGAATACGCTGCGGGTTTTGTGGGCGGGTAATTCGTAGGGCACCGGGTTGGCGCTGTTGGGGACACAGCCGATGATTTCGGGGTAGTCGGGGTCGCCGTTTTGAAAGCTGACTTGTACTTCCATGCCGACTCTTGGCAAGGCAACGCCCCCGAAGGCATTGCCAGCCAGAAGGGCGGAGACTCGCAGCCAGCAACTGCTTTTATCGTCGTTGCGACCTTCGCGATCCCAGAAGAACTGCACCTTGACTCGACCGTAGGCGTCGCAATGGATTTCCTCGCCTTCCGGGCCGGTGACCACGGCGCTTTGAACGCCGGCGATGCGCGGTTTGTCGTGGGTCAGTGGCGAGCGGTAGATCACGTCCCAAGGCGTGGCGACGAACTGGTTGCGATACCCCTGAAAGCCGTTTTCAAGGCCGGCGCCGGTGTAGGCCGCGTACTGTTGCAGGACTTGCGGCTGCTCGCCTTCATGCTCGATTTCGGTCAGCAGCCACAGGTCGTTCCATTCTTCTATGGGATGCTCGGACAGTGGCAGGAAATGCCCGGAGCGCAGCATCGGTTGGTCGCTTTTACCTCGTGCTACACGGTGCGCGGCGCCGTGACGCTCCTGTTCGCGTCGGCTCAAGAGCTTGCCGCGATCGCGCTGGGTGAAACGGCCGGGGTACTGGTAATCCTCGAGGTCGGGCTGAGTTCGGGAAACATCAGGCCGGCTCTCGGCCTCCAGTAAAATACGCGCTTTCTTGAAGTCGTAATCGCGGCGAGTGGTGCGGCTGGTACCGGCTTTCACTTTCACGTCAAAGTGATTGATCGCCGGCGTTTCGGCGACCATGCCCGTATCGTGTTTATAGCGTGTCGGACGGTCGAGTTTGGGAAACACGGTCTGGTCGTCGCCAAACACCAACACATGTTTTTCGCGGCTGTGCCGGAAGTGGTAGTGCAGACCTTCCTCCTGGCAGAGGCGTTCTATGAACTGGCGATCCGACTCCTGATACTGCACGCAGTACTCACGCTCCGGATAAACGCCGCCCAGTTGAAACTGGTGGAAATCCCGATGGATGCCGTGGCCGTCCAGGACTTGCGCAATGATGTGTGGAACGGTCATTTGCTGAAAGATGCGGCAATTGATGCGGTGGTGCAGGTACGCCAATCGAGGCACCAGCGTCACGTTATAGCGGGTCAGGCCGTTGCCGAAACTGCCTTTGCTCACGCTAAAAATTTGCCCGTGAATACCGTCGGCGGCCTCGTTAAAAGCGAGATAGGCCAGTTTGTTCAACAGGTCGTTTTGGTCCAGATCCCATCGGTCGCTGACCAGCTCGATCTCAAAGGCGTACGGCTGGCTGATGAATTCCTTGCCGTCGAATCTGAGTACCTGAAGGTCGTGTTGAAGGTCGTCAATCGTGAGGCTGAAACGGGCGTGAGGATCTGCGTTGAGCATTCAGGGTTCCTTTTCCTGTGGCGTGGCACAGGCTCCGGTAACGCTGATTTAACAAGTGCTAGTGACCTTCCATGGCCATCACCACAAAACGCCCCGGAGCCGGGTTAGTGCAAACCTATCAAGAGCCGGGATGAATTGATGTCAGTCGAGATTCCAATTTAAGCGTTTTCGGACGTTTCCTACTCCGTCCCGCGTAGAACTGTAGGAGCGCTGCTGCTACAGGATGTGCATTATGTGCGGAGTTAATATTCCTGAAAGATATAAATAGAGAATTATATATTCCTATTAATCTTGTTCCTTGGCGTGCACTTTGAACGCCTGGCCATCTACCCGGATGCGTTCGACACCCCACAGGAAGCCGCCTCATGACCATCAAAGCGATCAACGTCCGCAACCAGTTCAAAGGCGTCATCAAGGAAATCGTAGAAGGGGAAGTGGTCTCGGAAATCGACGTGCAAACCGCCTCCGGGATTGTCACTTCAGTGATCACCACCCGTTCGGTGCGCGATCTTGAGTTGAGAGTGGGAAGCGAGGTGATCGCGTTTGTAAAATCCACCGAAGTCTCGATTGCCAAGCTCTGACACGGCGATCCCTGTGGGAGCGAGCCTGCTCGCGATGGCCGACAACGATTACCCGTGCCGTCTGGGTGAACGCGGTGTCTGGAGGTTTTTCGCGAGCAGGCTCGCTCCCACAAGGTGATTGGGTGACGTCAGTGATCGCGTTCGTAAAATCCACCGAAGTCTCGATTGCCAAGCTCTGACACGGCGCTCCCACAATGGGGATTGGGGCACCAGCGATATCAGGTCGGCATCCGAGCAGGAATATTGCGCGTGAAGTTCACTGATCCTTTTCGCAATTGACCATCCACGACACGCCAAACCGGTCGACCAGCATGCCAAAGCGCGCCGCCCAGAAGGTCGTTTCCAGCGGCATCTGCACGCTGCCGTCTTCCGCCAGCGCGTTGAATACCCGCTCGGCCTCGGCGATGCTGTCGACGTTCAAGGAGACTGAACAGCCGGCCATGTCATCGGTGGGGCGATCCGGTGTGGTGTCCGAGCCCATGATCGCCTGATCGCCCACCGACAGGAGGGTGTGGATGATCAGGTTGTGCAGGTCGGCAGGAAAGTGCTCACGCGCGGGGCTTTCGCCGAAGGTCATCATCAGCTCGATCTGGCCTTGCAGGGCCTGGGCATAGAAGGTGAACGCGGCTTTGCAGTCGCCGTTGAAGATGAGGTAGGGATTGATTTTCATGTTTGCGCTCCCGGTCATTGAAGGGCACTCATCGGTCGGCGTTAGATTCGCCCAGTACATTCCGATGGTATTGACTCGGGTAGCAAAGCGCTAAAACGCTGCGGATGCTGGGGTTTTTTTAGATGTTTTTTCTATGGAAGGCGCGAGGCTTATCGCCTCAGGTGCGCGTCGCGGTGCCAGCAATCGCTCAATGGCGCCACCGACAAGGTTTTCCAGCAGTTCCTCTCGCTCGCGTTCATCCAGCGCATGCTGCGCCAGCCAGCACGGCGCGCTGTTCAGCAGATTCGCGATGGCATGTCCGGCGGCGCGTTGTGCCGGTTCGCTCAGGCGCGATTTGCTGCCAAGCATCCGCAGCAAGGTGCGTTCGTACTGCTCGCGCAATTGCCGAACGCGGGCTTGCTGCTCATCGTTCAGACAGCCGCTGTCGCGCTCCACCAGACGAAAATGCCAGGGCATTTCCTGATGCAGATTCAGGTGGGCGCGGATCAGGTTTTGCAGTTTGTCGCGTTTCGCTGAAGCCTTCTGATCGATGCGCCCGAGCGTCGACAGCAGTTCTTCGTAGAACTCTTCAATCAAGTCCAGCAGCAAGTGTTGTTTGCTCGGGTAATGGTGATACAACGAGCCCGGCGCCAGGCCCAGGCAGGCCGCGAGCTCACGCATGCCAACCTGACCGAAACCCTTGTTGGCAAACAGCTCCAGCACCTTGTCCCGGTATTCGGCAAAACGTGAGCAACGCTCAGGCATAGGCATGGAAACCACGCCCCGTTTTGCGTCCGAGGTAGCCGGCGGCGACCATTTCCTTGAGCAATGGCGCGGGGCGGTATTTGCTGTCGTTGAAGCCGTCGTAGAACGCTTCGAGAATCGCCAGCACGGTGTCCAGGCCGATCAGGTCGGCCAGCGCCAGCGGGCCGATGGGTTGGTTGCAACCCAGGCGCATGCCGGCGTCGATGTCTTCGGCGCTGGCCAGGCCTTCCTGAAACACCAGGATCGCTTCGTTGATCATTGGCACCAGAATCCGGTTGACCACAAACCCCGGACGGTTGCCGGCGGTGATTGCGGTTTTGCCGAGGGTGGTGGCCATGTCCAGCGCCAGCGCATGGGTCGCGTCGCTGGTTTGCAGGCCGCGGATCACTTCGATCAGGCCCATCACCGGCACCGGGTTGAAGAAGTGCAGGCCGATGAAACGCTCAGGCTGGCTGACGCTGGCGGCGAGCTGAGTGATGGACAGCGAAGACGTATTGGAGGCAATCACGCACTCGGCACTGACCTGCGCGGCGATTTGTTGCAGCACGCGCAGTTTAAGGTCGAGGTTTTCGGTGGCAGCTTCGATCACCAGTTGCACGGCTTTCAGGCTGCTGTAATCGGTGCTGGTGCGGATCTTGTCGAGGGCGGCGAGCTTCTGTTCCTGGGTCAGGGTTGCCTTTACGACCTGCCGATCAAGATTCTTGCCGACCGTCGCGAGCGCCTTTTGCAGCGCGCTTTCGGAAATATCGATCAAGGTCACGTTGAAGCCGGCCACGGCGCAGACTTGCGCAATGCCGTTGCCCATGGTGCCTGCGCCGATCACGCCGATGTTTTGCAGATTCATCTACCCATCCTTCCGATCAAACCCTGCGATACCTTGGCCGCCGCAACGGCCGAAGGCGTACTATTGGCCGCGAGTCTAGAACCGGCAGGGCGGTTGTCCTATGCCGGAACTGTTCAACGGTGCTGGTGTTTTTTGCCATTCGGGTGATGGGGAGCGAAACGTTCAGATGCGAGAAAAGGACTCGGTAGCCGCCTACTTCGTGCAGGCGATGACCCATGGGCTGGGGGACAACCCGAAGCGGTTGAGGGCCGCGCTGGAACAGGCGGGAATCAATCCCGCGTTGATCGAGGAACCGGTGGCGCGCGTGCCGGCCAATGCATTTGCTGCGTTATGGCTGATCCAGATTCGCGAGCTCAACGACGAGTTCTTCAAACTCGATTCCCACGGTATGCCGCCGGGCAGCTTCGCCCTGATCTGCCGGGCCTTGATACAGGAACCCGACCTGCACAAAGCCATGCGTCAATGCCTGAGCAACTTTGCGCTGTTCCTCCACGACTTTCGCGGCACACTGACGGTGCGTGGCAAGCGTGCCGTCATCAGCCTGGAAACCCGCGCGCAAAACGATGATCTCGCGCGTTTCGGCGAGGAGACGTTTCTAGTGTTGATGATCAGCTTGCTGTGCTGGCTGGGCGGTCGGCGTATCCCCATTGACCGCGCCGATTTTCGCCATGAACGTGTTTCCCTCAGCGATGACCCTTTGCTCTGGGGCCCGAACCTGACCTTCGGCGCCGAGCGCACCGAAATCGAATTCGCCAGTCACTTCCTGCGTTTGCCGGTGGTTCAGGACCTGGCCTCGCTGAAAGTGTTTTTGCGCACCGCACCGCAATGGCTGGTGATCCGCTTCCGCAACCAGCATGGCCTGGCCTCGCAAGTCCACCAGCGCTTGCGCAACAGTTCCTACAGCCAATGGCCGACCTTGCACGCCTTCGCCCTCGAACAACACCTGAGCCCCAGCACCTTCCGCCGCAAACTGGAGCGGGAAGGGTGTTCGTATCAGGAAATCAAGGATGAAGTCCGGCGCGGCGTGGCGTTTGAACAGTTGCGTCAGAGCAAAGCCAGCATTGGCGACATTGCCGAGCAACTGGGCTTTCAGGAGCCGAGCGCGTTTCATCGGGCGTTCAAGAAGTGGACGGGAGAGAGTCCGGGGCGTTATCGGGCACGGTTTCTCGAACGCATGACGTCAGACTTGGACTGAGTTTTCGTCCATTTTTTCTTTGTTGAATGTAGGAGGATTTTTCGCGTGTAGTCCCGTTTGTAGTCCTGAGAATTCTTGTGACGACTGCAGTTCAGCCGTGGATGACACAGACCGTAGAGGTGCTGTATTTATTGGCTCCGGGTCGAACTTTTCAAAGGATTGGAAATGACATGGATGGCTTGGTCAAGGAAGTGATTCCGTTGCTGCAGTATTTACTCCCGGGGTTTTTGGCTGCCTGGATTTTTTACTCGCTGACGGCGTTCAAGCGTCCGGACACTTTTGGGCAGATAGTGCAGGCGCTGATTTTTACATTTGTGATTCAGTCGCTGGTGGTCGGTTTGGAGGGGTTGTTGCTCCTGATGGGAGAGCGGTTTTTTTCGATCGGCGTATGGAGCAGGAAATCGGAGGCTCTGTGGTCAGCGATGATTGCGCTGCTGCTGGGGTTTATTTCGTGCCACGTCGCGAACAGCGACAAGCTGCATGCGTTGCTCAGGAAGCTGAAAGTTACTACCCAAAATTCGTTCCCCTGCGAGTGGTACAGTGCTTTTTTATCGAGACAGGGATTCGTGATACTGCATTTGATTGGAGGGAAGCGCCTGTTTGGCTGGCCAAGCGAATGGCCATCGGAGCCTGCAAACGGACAGTTTGTTCTCGAGTTTCCTAGCTGGATTGATAAGGACGACAATCCCTTACCGGGCAAGGCCGAAGTTATTGTTATTGATGCTTCGAAGGTTCAGTGGGTCGAATTTGCAACAAAAATAGGGTGATCAAATGACATGCAAAATGCCGAATGTAATGCCGCCGGAACTGAGGCGGCTAATGGAGGACTGGCATAACGGTGGTCCTCCTCCCCCCGGATTGGTGATTCCAATCGGCCCTCCACCTTCAAGAAGAGAATACGAGAGACCGCGCGGGCGCAACCGATAAAGATGCCTGCGACCCTTTCCCGTGTCACCTCATTGCTCGACCAGGCCAGACGCGCTTTGCTCTTGGTCTGGGGAACCTCTCGCGGGTTGTTTCTGGGTTTGGTGGTCGCCACCCTCATTGCAGGCGTACTCCCGGCGCTGGCCGCCTGGCTGGGGCAACGCATTGTCGACGCGGTGGTCTTCGCCATGCAGTTGCACGCGCAACAGGGCAGCGCACCGTTGTGGCCCGTGGTGCGTTACGTGCTGTTTGAAGCCGGTGTACTGGCTTTGCTGTCCGCGACTCAGCGGGCGCTGTCGGTCCAGCAGTCGCTGTTGCGGGTGCAGTTGGGGCAGAAGGTCAACACGATGATTCTGGAGAAAGCCCAGACGTTATCGCTGGTGCAGTTCGAGAACTCCGAGTTTTACGACAAGCTGGTGCGCGTCCGGCGCGAGGCGTCGACCCGGCCGCTGGCGCTGGTGATGAAATCGTTGGGGTTGATCCAGAACCTGATCGTGCTGATCAGCTTCGGGGTGTTGTTGGTGCATTTTTCGCCGTGGGCGCTGGTGCTGTTGGTGGTCGGCGCCTTACCGGTGTTTTTTGCCGAGGCGCATTTTTCCGGTGATGCATTCAGGTTGTTCACCCGTCGTGCTCCGGAGAGTCGGCAGCAGAATTACATCGAGACGCTGCTGTCCCACGAAGGCTACATCAAAGAGGTCAAGCTGTTCGGTTTCGCGCCGCTGCTGTTGCAGCGCTATCGCGGGACGTTCGCCCGTCTGTACGCCGAGGACCGGCGACTGACCTTGCGTCGCGATGGTTGGGGTTTTGTGCTCGGCTTGCTCGGCACGGGGGCGTTTTATCTGGCGTATGCGTGGGTGGTGGTCGACGCGGTTCACGGCAGTATTACCCTTGGCCAGATGACCATGTACCTGGTGTTGTTCAAGCAGGGGCAAACGGCGGTCAGCAGCAGTTTGAGCGCCATCAGTGGCCTCTATGAAGACGGGCTGTATCTGTCGAGCCTCTATGAATACCTGGCCGAACCTGTGGTCGCTGATACCGGCAGCCTCACGGTAGGCGCAGTGCCTGGCGATGGCTTGCGCTTCGAGAATGTCGGTTTCCACTATCCGGGCGCCAGTCGCGCGGCGCTGGAGGGTATCGACCTGCACCTCGTGCCGGGGCACAGCGTGGCGCTGGTGGGGGAGAACGGTTCGGGCAAGACTACCCTGATCAAATTGCTGACCCGCCTGTATCGCCCCGATCAGGGCCGTATTTTGCTGGACGGCAGTGATTTGCAGACGTGGGAAGAGGACGCGCTGCGGCGGCGCATTGGCGTGATTTTTCAGGATTACATCCGTTATCAGTTCTCCGTGGGCGAGAACATCGGCGTCGGTGACACCCTGGCCTTCAACGACGAGCAGCGCTGGCAGACCGCTGCCACCGAGGGCATGGCCGCGCCGTTCATCGAGCGTCTGGATCGCGGGTATGCCACGCAATTGGGCCGTTGGTTTGCGGGTGGGCAGGAGTTGTCAGGCGGGCAATGGCAGAAAATTGCCTTGTCCCGCGCTTACATGCGCCGCGACGCCGATATCCTGATTCTCGACGAGCCGACCTCAGCACTCGACCCCGCGGCGGAAGCGGCAGTCTTCGAGCATTTCAGCGAGCACACCGAAGGCCGGATGACGCTACTGATTTCCCACCGGTTCTCCAGCGTGCGCAACGCAGACCACATCATCGTGCTGGATCAGGGCGCGATCCTTGAGCGCGGTGATCACGACAGTCTGGTCGCGGCGGGCGGGCGTTATGCGCAGTTGTTCAATCTGCAGGCGCAAGGATATCGCTAACGGTCAGGAGTCCCGAGCCGTGCGAGTCAGCGTCGGCCCGGCGATCTGTGGTGTTTTCGCCTTCATCAAACTGTCCAGAGCCTGGCGATACTGAGTGCCACCCAGACTCATGCTGTTGTTGTGCGTGCCGCCGGGCACCAGCAACAGTCGCTTGGGCTCGTTGGCGGCGTTGAACAACTGCTGGCTGAACCGCGAGGGCATGAACGGGTCTGCCAGGCCATGCACCACCAGCAGCGGCATGTCGATGTCGACGATCTTGTCGATGGAATCGAATTTCTGCGACAGCAACCAGCGCACCGGCAACCATTTCACCGGCAGTTTGTTTTCGGCGACCTGCGCCACCGCATCGCCCAACGACGTGAAGGTCGACTCGATCACCAAACCGCGCACCGGGACGGCGACGTGGTCCTTTTTCGCTTTAGCGGCCAATTCAGCCGCGAGGTCGATGGCCACCGCGCCGCCGAGGGAATGGCCGTAGATCAGCCGTTTGCTGGCGTCCGGTTGCATCGTGGTGAAGCGATCCCAGGCGGCGCGGGCATCTTCGTAGACACTGGCTTCCGACGGCAGATCACCCTTGCTCTGACCAAAACCGCGATAGTCGATGGCCAACACCGAATAGCCCATGGCGCGCAGTTGTTCGATGCGAAAGGCCTGGCCTGTCAGATTCCAGCGCACACCGTGCAGATACAGAATGGACGGCGCATCCCGACGCGCTGCCGGCCACCACCATGCATGCAGGCTTTGCCCGGCCTTGAAGCTGGCGGGCTGGATGTCGAACTCCTGGACGTCTTTGGGTAAGCCTCGATACCAGCCGGCGGTACCCGGTTCGATACGGAACAACAATTCGCGCTCGGTGTGCTTCAGCACACCACAACTCACGGGCAGGCCGACCATCAGCGCAGCCATGCACAGCAGCGGCAGCCAGCGTCGGCGCAGACGGGTGAGAAGGGTGGCGGGCATCGACTGGTTTACCGATAAAGGACTGAAGTGCGTTTTTTAACAGAAGCGAACCGGACGCGGGAACAAATTCGACAGCCGTTCACAGATTCCAACCTGTGGGAGCGAGCCTGCTCGCGAAAGCGGTGTATCAGTCGGCTTCAATGTTGACCGTCATACTGCTTTCGCGAGCAGGCTCGCTCCCACAGGGGTTTTGTGTCGCTTACTCCACCCGCAACACAATCTTGCCGATGTGATCACCCGCTTCCATCCGCGCATGGGCCTACGCCGCATCCACCAACGGATAGACCTTGTCGATCATCGGCAAACAACGCCCGGCAGCCAGTACCGGCCACACGTATTCACGCAGCTGTTCAGCGATAGAGGCTTTTTCTTCGCGGGTGCGCGAGCGCATCAGCGAGCCGGTGATCGTAGCGCGTTTGCCGAGGATCGCCATCAGGTCGACGTCCTTGGCGTGGGCGCCGCCGAGGAAACCCAGCATTACCAGCCGTCCCTCCATGCCCAGCGCCGCGATGTTCGCGTTCAAGTACGAGCCGCCCATGATGTCGAGTATCACATCGACGCCTTTGCCGGCGGTTTTTTCCGCGATGACCTGGGCGAAGTCCTGATTGCGGTAGTTAATCGCTTCGGCCCCCAGCTTGCGGATCGTCGCGCACTTTTCCTCACTGCCTGCGGTGGCGAAGGCCTTGACCCCGAATTCGCGACACAACATCAAGGCCGTCGTGCCGATGCCGCTGGTGCCGCCGTGAATCAACGCGCGCTGGCCTTTGCTGGCGCCGCCAATATCGAACAGGTTGGCCCACACCGTGAAGAACGTTTCCGGAACCGCCGCCGCCTGAACCCAATCCATACCGTGAGGTATTGGCAATGTCTGGCTGGCCGGGGCGACGCAGTACTGGGCGTAGCCGCCGCCGTTGGTCAATGCGCAGACGTTATCGCCGACGATGAATTCGCTGACGTCTTTACCGACGGCGACCACTTCGCCGGCCACTTCCAGACCGGGGATCGGGCTCATGCCGGGTTTCATCGGGTACTTGCCGGCACGTTGGATCACGTCGGGCCGATTGACCCCGGCAGCGTGCACGCGAATCAGCACTTCGCCCACGCCGGCAGTGGGCACCGGTTCCTGACGCGGCTTCAGCACGTCGGGGCCACCGGGTTCGGTGATTTCAATCAGGGTCATGGTTTGGGGCAGAGTCATGTCGGCGTCCTTTTAGGGCAGTAGAAACTGGGACCGCGATTTTGCGCGGTAGATCAAAAGATCACAGGCTGCGCCAGCTCCTACGGGGGCGCGCGCTCGGCCTGCGATCTGTTGATGTTCATGAGCAACTGATTACCGGTACCGGCCGGTCACGACGGTTCACCCACCGCACGCCCTGTTCCAGCAGCAACGCCACGACAATCGCACCCGCCGCCATAATGAACAACAACCCATGATGCCCGCCGCTGGCATTGAACAACGCCGAATAGGCGAATCCTGCAATTGCCTGGAATGTGGCGAAGGAGACCGTGGCGCGACTCCAGGCGATCTGCTGCAGGTGATGGTTCGGGATCAGCTCGTGAACCCGGGCCAGCGCCAGCGGCACGATGCCCGGCGGGAACGAGCCGAGGATCACCGCCAGCAAGGCCAGTGCGGTGAATGAGCTGGAAATCGATAAGAGCCCGACGGTAATCGCCTGCACCACCAGTACCAGACGAATGCTCAGACGTGCACCGAGTTTATCGGCCAGAAAACCGTAACTCACCGGCCCGATGATCGCGCCGACGCCATACATCACCCATATCAGTGCGCCGACGTGCGACCCGGCCCCCAGCCCGCGAGCGACGTAGTCCACCAGAAACACCATCGCGGGTACGAGCCCGGCGGCCATGAACGCGTATTGAGCGAACAACAGATAAACCTGTGGATCGACGGGGACCTTGGCTTCTTCGACCGACGACGTAGCGGGCGCAGTGTGAGCGGCTGAAGGCCAGGCGAACCAGCTGGCAGCAGTCAGCACCAGTGCCAGCACGCCAAGACCAAACCAGGTGTCCTGTAAGCCCAGGCTCAACAGCGGCGGGACAATCGTCCCCGATCCGGCAATGCCCAAACCAATACCCAGAAAAATCGCACCACTGGCCAGCCCGCGACGGGACGCCGGCACATGCGGCAGCACGGTCGCAGCGACCAGCACCATGATCGCGCCGCCGGCGACGCCCGACAGCAGGCGCCAGCCGAAGAACCAGCTCACCGACAGCGGGAAGCCACAGGCGAAAAACGATAGCGTCACCGCCACCATCATCAGGCGCAGGGCGCTTTTGTTGGAGGTGCGACGGGCCAGCGGATGGCCGATCAGTGCACCGATCAGGTAACCCACCAGATTGGCGGCACCGAGGTAGACCACGTCGCTGGCGGAAAACCACTGGGCCTGGATCAGTGAAGGAATGAGCGGCGTGTAGGCGAATCGTGCGAGGCCGATGCTGACCAGACTGGCGCACAGACCGGCGAAGATCGGCAGCCAGAGGGCGTTGCGGGGCGTGGTTGCTGTCGTGAGCATGGGAGCTCTCCTGTGAAATGTTCTCTGGTGCCCAGCTTATCCACATTGGTCGATGCATTAACGCAGCGAATTTGCGCTATGGTGATGCGCATATGCATCACGGGGGAAATCTATGAATTGGGATGACGCCAAGGTGTTTCTGGCGGTTTGCCGGGAATCAACGCTACGCGGCGCTGCACGGGTTTTGGGCGTCGATCAGGCCACTGTTGGCCGACGCGTGACGGCGCTGGAAAAGTCCTTGAGCGCGACGCTGTTTCTGCGCACCTCGGACGGCTATGCCCTGACTGCCGTCGGCGAAGCGGCGTTGAAGGCCGTAGAGAAAATGGAGCACTCCGCGCTGGAGCTACAGCGTCAGATTCAAGGGCTGGACGATCGACTGACCGGCACCGTTCGGGTCAGCACCACGGATTCCCTGGCCATCGACTTCCTGATTCCAGCCATTGCCCGCCTGCACGAGCAACATCCGGACGTGCGCGTGCAACTCGATGCCTCGACACAGATTCTCAGCCTGGCGAAACGCGAAGCCGACATCGCCGTGCGCAATACCCGACCGGACAATCCGGACCTGATTGCCCGGCGCATTGCACGCTGGCCGGTGGGTTTGTTTGCCTCGCAAGCGTACATCGACGCCCACGGCGTGCCGGAACCGGGTTCGGCCTTTGCGGGGCATGATCTGGTGGTGTATCAGCCGTACTTGCAGGGCAACAAGGAAATCACCCTGGTGGCGGAACCGCTGGGGCGCGGGCGGATCGTGTCGAGCCTGAGCTCGGGCCTGCTGGTGCGCCGTGCGATTGCCGCCGGGATCGGGCTGGGGGAAATTCCGGTGTACATGGGCGAGCGGGACGGGCTGGTCAGGCTGTGGCCGGAGCGCACCCGACCGGTGCCGTACGACGTGTGGCTGGTGACGCATGCGGACTTGCGGCATACCGCGCGGGTGCGGGTGGTGATAGATGAAATTGTTGCGGGGTTTTCGGGGACTGGGGAGTGATGGATAAACAGATCGCAGCCTTGTTTTACTCGACAGCTCCTACAGGTATTCGCGTGTACCCGTAGGAGCTGTCGAGCGAAGCGAGGCTGCGATCTCTTGATCTTCCTATCAAACGTTACGGCATTTCCGGCAGCTCTTGCGGACGCAGGTCAAACACCAGCACCTCGGCATCCACGCCGTTGCTCAAGGTCAGCAGCTGTTCATCCCGAACCCGCACGCCATCGCCTTCCTGCAATTGCACGCCGTTGAGTTCAACGCTACCCCGCGCCACATGCACGTAGGCAAAGCGATGGGCGGCCAGTTCCAGGCTGGCGCTTTCCTTGCCGTCAATCAGGCCGGCATAGACCCGAGCATCCTGACGCACCTTCAGCGAGCCGTTTTTTCCTTCGGGAGAAATGATCAGTTGCAGGCGTCCGCGTTTTTTCTGCGTGCTGAAATGCTCTTGCTGATAGCGCGGTTTCGCGCCGCTGACCTCCGGCACAATCCAGATTTGCAAAAAGTGCACGCCACGGGTTGCCGAGTGGTTGTACTCACTGTGCGCCACGCCGCTGCCGGCGCTCATCAATTGCACGTCGCCGGGGCGGATCACCGAACCGGTGCCCAGGGTGTCCTTGTGTTCCAGGGCACCTTCGAGCACGTAGGAGAAAATTTCCATGTCGCGGTGCGGATGCTGGCCGAAGCCTTTTCCGGCGGCCACGCGGTCGTCGTTGATCACCAGCAGGTCGGAAAAGCCTTGCTCTTTTGGGTTGCGATAGTTGGCGAAGGAAAAGGTATGGAACGACTTCAACCAACCGTGATTGGCCGCACCGCGATCGGAAGCTTTGCGAAGGGTCAGCATGATGAAATCTCCTGTGGGGACGGTGATTCGTCCGAGTGAGGAGAAGGTTAATGGTTACCCTAAAAGACAGTAAGTAGATGGAAATTGAAATACTGTCTCGTACAGGTTGACAGTGGGTGATGCCAGATTCGGGTATTCTTACGCCGCAAGCCTTTGCACTGACCTTGTGGGAGCGAGCCTGCTCGCGAAAGCGTTGTATCAGCCAGCATCTATTTTTCTGACACAGCGCTTTCGCGAGCAGGCTCGCTCCCACAGGGGCCGGCGTTGGGCAGGCTGACCTTATTATGATCTCAGTGATTTTGAACCCATGAAAACCGTGGCAATGGTGCTTTTCCCCGACTTTCTCCTGCTCGACATGGCCGGGCCGATGGAGGTGTTTTCCATCGCCAATCGCTACCTGGCGCCCGCCGACCGTTACCAGCTGTCAACCATCGGCACCGAGCACGGGGCGTTGCGTGCCTCCAATGGCGTCAGCGTTCACGCCGATCTGCACATCGATCAGGCCGATCAACCGTATGACCTGCTGCTGGTGCCCGGTGGGCCCGGCGCCTACGACGACAAACACCCACCGCTGCTCGCCTGGTTGAAGCGCGCCGTCACCCGATCAAGCCGCTACGGCTCAATCTGCACCGGCGCCTTTGTGCTCGGACATGCCTGCCTGCTCGACGGTTACCGCGTGACCACGCACTGGCACTACACCGAACGGCTGATCAAGGGTTTCCCCAAGGCCACGGTGGAGACCGACCAGATTTACGTGCTGGACCGCGACCTTATCACCTCGGGCGGCGTTACCGCCGGCATCGATCTGGCACTGGCGGTGGTTGCCGAGGACCACGGCAAGAAAGTCGCCCAGGACGTGGCCAAGGTATTGTTGGTCGTCATGAAACGTCAGGGCGGGCAGGCGCAATTCAGCCCGTTGATGGCCGCCGTCGCGCCCCATGAAACGCCGGTGACCCGTGTGCAGAACTATGTGCTCGACCATCTGGATGAAGCCTTCAGCATCGAACGCATGGCCGGCCTGGCGACCATGAGTCCGCGTCATTTCGCCCGGGTATTCGCCCGTGAAGTGAACATGACGCCGATGGAGTTTCTGCAAAGTGCACGCATCGATTGCGCGAGAAATCTGCTGGAAACCAGCGACCTGCCGCTGAAGACCGTGGCCTTTAAAAGTGGCTTCGGCAGTG
The DNA here is from genome assembly GCF_902497785.1 of Pseudomonas fluorescens. Taxonomy (GTDB): domain Bacteria; phylum Pseudomonadota; class Gammaproteobacteria; order Pseudomonadales; family Pseudomonadaceae; genus Aquipseudomonas; species Aquipseudomonas fluorescens_BO. The sequence continues at coordinate 7,478 of NZ_CABVHK010000009.1, read as the reverse complement.
TCCGGCATATGCGTTTTCTGTTCAGTGAAAAGCTCGGTTTGACCCCCACTCAGTACCGCGAACAGTTCAGTTAGAGCCTTCTTGTCCGTTACGCGCACCGCGATGGCCGTGACGCTCCCACCGTGGCGGTTGTTCTGTCACTGAGGCCTGCCAAGATACGCAGAACTCTCTTCAAAGGAGGCGTGCGAGTCTGGCGCGTAATGGATTCCAGGTCCTTTGCGCCGTTGCGGTTTGCACGCATGAATGAGCATGAACAGCTTCACAGACCTGAATAACGAAGCGGTGTTGCAATTCGGCCCGTACGCGTTCCACTGGCAACAACGGCTGATTCTCGACGGTGACCGGCCGCTGCGCATGGGCGGTCGCGCCCTGGATATTTTGCAGGTGCTGGTGCAGTGCGCAGGCGAGGTGGTGAGCAAGGACGAACTGATCAGGCGGGTCTGGCCGACGTCCGTGGTCGAGGAAATCAACCTTCGCGTGCACATCGCCGCGTTGCGTCGCGCCTTGGGCGACGGGCAGAACGGCCAGCGCTACATCGTCAACATTCCCCAGCGTGGATACAGCTTTATCGCTGCGGTGCAGCGGGTGCCCGCAAGCACGCTGGCCTCGATCGATACCGCGCACAAACCTCAACACAACTTGCCCGCGCGGCTCACGCCGGTCACCGGTCGCGACTCGATTGTCGGCAGCCTGGTGCGCCAGTTGCCGGTTCGACGCTTCATGACCCTGGTCGGTCCCGGCGGCATCGGCAAGACCACCGTGGCGTTGCGTGTGGCCGAACTGCTGCTGCAGCACTATCGGGACGGCGTCTGGCTGGTGGATCTGGCCGCCATCGATGATCCGGCGCAAGTGGTCGATCAACTCACCCGAACCCTGGAACTGGAGGTCGGGACAACACTCGATGCGTTGACCCGGCGCCATACGTTGCTGGTGCTGGATAACTGCGAACACTTGCTCGAGCGTTGCCGGACGTTGGTTGAAGCGTTGCTGCACACCGCGCCACGGCTGTCGATCCTGGTCACCAGTCGCGAACCGCTCCAGGCGCTGGGGGAAACGGTCCAGCGCTTGTCGCCGCTGGCGGTGCCTCCGGCTTCGGCGTTGCACAGCGTCGCCGAGGCCATGGGCTATTCGGCCGTGCAGTTGTTCGTCAGCCGAGCCCGTGCCCGCCAGCAAGGGTTCGTCCTGCGCGAACAAGACATCGAGGTGGTGGGGGACATCTGTCGCCGGCTCGATGGTTTGCCGCTGGCGATTGAGCTGGCCGCCGCGCAAATCGACGCGTTGGCACTGGTGGGCTTGCAAGCCCAACTCGATAACTGCCTGCAACTGCTGACCCAGGGCCGGCGCACCGCGGTGGCCCGGCATCAAACCTTGAAAGCGGCGCTGGACTGGAGCTACGAACAGCTCAGCCCGCTGGAACAAACGGTGTTGCAGCGCTTGGCGGTGTTCAAAATGGCGTTCACCCTGGACGCGGCGATTGGCGTGATCTGTTGCGCGGTGCTGCTGCCCGGGCGTCTGATCGAAGGGGTGGAAAGCCTGGCGTTGAAATCGCTGTTGTCCATGGAGCAGGGGGGCGGTCTGACCCTTTACCGTTTCCTCAACACTACCCGCACCTACGCCGAGGAAAAACTCGAACACAGCGGTGAGTTGCGTGACGTAGAACGACGTTACGCCCGTTACATCAGCCGCACCCGTTAATTTAACTGTAGGAGCGAGCTTGCTCGCGATGGACTTGAGAGCGATGCGTGCATTCAGAGAACACGCGTCATCGTTAACGTCCATCGCGAGCAAGCTCGCTCCTACAGAAAAAACAGTGCCTTCAGGTGAGCATCTGGCTCTGCAACGCGTCGAGTAACCGCCGCACTTTCGTCAGGTCCGGGGTGGCGAAACCTTCGGTGAAGCGCTGGTAGATCGGCGCCAGCAGCGCGTGGGCTTGCCGGTATCGACCCTGGCCCTGCCAGACTTCGGCCAGCGCGGTGGCGCTGCGCAATTCCCAGGCGAGGGCACCCTGGTGTTTTGCCACGTTCAATGCGCGGATCAGCACGGCCTCGGCCGCTTCGGTTTGCAGCGGGCAGTCCTCGGCGAGCAGCGCATTGGCCCGGGCGCGCAGAATTTCCGCAGTGCTCCAGCCCGCCGTGCCCATGTCCGCCCTGAGCAATAAATCCTCATCGACGAAAGCGCCGTCCAGCGTGACCATAATGTCTTTGATCAGCCCCACGCCGGGTTGCAGCGGCGAGTGTGTCTCGGTGCGGTCGATCACCTGCGCATAGTGCCGGGCCCACGTGTAGAACAGCAGCACCGAGTGTTTCTGCGCTTGTTCCAGCAGTTGGCGCAAGAGTGCGCGAGCGGTGCGGGTATCGCCGTTGTAATGCGCGATCAGGCAACCGGCCAGCGCCAGGGTGTAGCAGATGGAGGTGCCGTGATCGATCTGCAGCGCTATGTCCAGCGCCTGCCGGGCGGTGCGCCAGGCCTGTTCCGGTTGGCCCTGAACCCAAAGGATGCGCGCCAGAATCGTCAGGGCGGCGACGCTCTGATCGTAGTGCACGCCAAAACCATGGGTGAAGCGATTGAGTTGTCCGCTCTGGGCCATGCGCTGCAGCACCTGCTCGGCATCTGTCCGCGCCTGTTGCTGGTCGCCGGCAAAGTGCAGGGCCAGCACCCGCAAGCGGTGGGAACTCAGAGACAACAGCGCATCGCCGTTCAGCCCCAGCTGGTCAAATTGGCGACTCTGCTCAAGCGCCGTTTGATAGTGGGCGCAACTGAGATTGACCGCCAGGTGCCCGGACACCGCGCGCAACTGACCGGCCAGATCGTTGCACTCCCTTGCGAGGTGGCTGGCGCTGACGAAGGCTTCGATGGTTTCCGTCGACCCGCCCTGAGTGTGATAGCAGGCGCTGCCGAGGGCGAGCTTGAGGGCCATTTTCAGCCGTGGATCCGGTTCGGGCGTGGCGTCCAGCAAGGCCAGTGCCTGGCGCACGTACACGCCATGCTCCTTGAGCAGCGACATTTCCTGCCACAGTGGCGCCGACGCCGCAGTGAGGCGGATCGCCAAGGCTTGCGGCCCCTGTGCGTTCAAGCCCCAGTCGAGCGCCGAGCGAATGTCCTCCAGACCGCGCGCGTAACGCTCGATCCACGTCCCCGTCGGGATCAGTTCCCACTCCTGCTGGGCCTGGCGCATCAAGGCCAGGCAGCGCTCGGCGTGACGTCCACGGGTATCGGGCAGATCGGCGGCCTGATCGAGTTTTTCCAGCGCGTAACTGCGCGTGGTGTCGAGCAAACGGTAAAACACTTCTTCATCGCCGACTTCCACGTTCAGCAGCGACTTGGCCACCAGTTGTGTGATCGAGCCAAACACTTCTGCGGGTTCGATCTGTTCGCCGACGATCACCGCCGCCGCCGATTCGAGGGTGAAGCCCCCCCTGAACACACCCAGTCGGCGCAGGCAGGTTTGCTCGCAAGCACTGAGCAGCTCGAAGCTCCAGTCCAGCGTGGCGCGCAACGTCTGGTGCCGGCCCAGGCTGGCGGGACAACCTTGAGTGAGCAAGCGAAAACTGCCTTGCAGCTGCAGGAGCAATCCGCTCACGCCGAGGACGCCGACTTGCGCCGCCGCCAATTCGATCGCCAGTGGAATGCCGTCCAGACGCCGGCAGATTTCAATCGCCAGCGGCAACTCGTCGTCGCTCAGTTCGAAACTGTCATGGCTGGCCATCGCCCGTTCGACGAACAGCTGTAGCGCCGAAAACGTCAGGGCCTGCGCGCGGTCGAGCACGGCGATCGGGGGAGGGCAGTCCAGCGAGTCCAGACGCTGCACGTATTCACCTTCGGCGCGCAGGCTCTCGCGGCTGGTGGCCAGAATATGGACCCCGGGCGCGGCGCGCAGCAGGCTTTCGCTCAGCAGGGCGATGGCCTCGACCAGGTGTTCGCAGTTATCGATGACGAGCAGTATTTGCCGGTCGCGCAAATAGGCGGCGAGGCCGCTCATGGGTTCGGCGTCGTGCAATGACAGTTCAAGCAAGGTTGCCAGGTGAGCGGTGATCATCGACGGATCATTGATCGGCGCCAGGTCCAGCAGGCGAATGCCGTCCCGGTAGCGCCCGATCAATTGCTCGGCGACGCGCAGGGCCACGGTGGTTTTGCCGATCCCGCCGGGGCCGACCAGGGTAACAAAGCGCTTGCGCGGCAGTTGCAATACCAGGCTGTCGACGATGAACTGGCGCCCGATCATCCGCGTCCGCCGCACGGGCAGGTTGTGGCCGCTCGGCGCGGTGGCTGCGCTGGCCGGTTGTTGCCCGACGTCCTCAAGCGCATACGGCGCCACAAAACTGTAGCCACGCTGGGCTACGGTAACGATGTAGCGCTGGCCGGCCTGGCCATCGCCGAGGGCCTTGCGCAACGCGGCCATGTGCACGCGCAGGTTAATGTCCTCGACGACGCTCTTGGGCCAGACCCCGGCGATGAGTTCCTGTTTGCTGACCACCTTCCCGGCGTGTTTGAGCAGGATCAACAGAATGTCCATGGCCCGCCGCCCCAGGCGCAATGGCTGGTCCGCCTCCATCACCAGACGTTGTCCGGGATAGATCCGGTAAGGGCCGAAACGGATGGCCTGTGAGGGGGAAAGGGTCAACGGGGAACTCCTGCTTGCAGCCGTCTGGTACGCGGTTTCCGAGCATATTCGTCAGGTTTGGCCCCGCCAAGCAAAAATTAACAACGTTTAACTCGTGCAGCCGCATGTCCACAGCCAAGACTCTGCTGATTCAACGCCCGCCGCACGGGGCTTGTGCACAACCTGTGGGAGCGAGCCTGCTCGCGAAAGCACCGGCACATTCAACGCCGTTGTTGCCTGATGCAACCCCTTCGCGAGCAGGCTCGCTCCCACACTTCGGCGCGCCGACTGACATAGGTAGCGCACACCGATTTGATTCATCCCGACACTCGCCAAGGAGACATCGCATGAGCACCTTCACCACCCGAGACGGCACCGAAATTTACTACAAGGACTGGGGCACCGGTCAGCCGATCGTCTTCAGCCATGGCTGGCCGCTGAACGCCGACAGCTGGGAATCGCAGATGATCTTCCTCGCCTCCCAAGGCTACCGGGTGATCGCCCATGACCGCCGTGGCCACGGCCGCTCCAGCCAGCCATGGACCGGCAACGACATGAACACCTACGCCGACGACCTGGCGGAGTTGATCAAACTGCTGGACCTGAAAGACGCCGTGTTGTTCGGCTTTTCCACCGGTGGTGGTGAAGTGGCACGCTACATCGGTCGTCATGGCACCGGCCGCGTGGCGAAGGCCGGGCTGATTTCTTCGGTGCCGCCGCTGATGCTCAAGACCGAAGCCAATCCCGGTGGCCTGCCGATCGAGGTATTCGACGGCATTCGGGAAGCGTCCCTGGCCGACCGTTCGCAGCTGTACATCGACCTCGCCAGCGGTCCGTTCTTCGGCTTCAACAAACCGGACGCCAAACCTTCCCAGGGCATGATCGACTGGTTCTGGATGCAGGGCATGACCTCCGGCCACAAGAATGCTTATGACTGCATCAAGGCGTTCTCCGAAACCGACTTCACCGACGACCTGAAAAAGTTCGACATCCCGACGCTGGTGGTGCACGGCGACGCGGATCAGGTGGTGCCGATCGAGGCCGCCGGCATTGCTTCGGCAAAACTGGTGAAAGGTTCTACGCTGAAGATCTACCCCGGCGCGCCCCATGGCTTGACTGATACCCATAAAGATCAGCTCAACGCCGACCTGCTGGCGTTCCTCAAGGGTTGATGTGCCCGGCGCGGACGTAGAGCCGCGCCGGTTTTTTGCTCCTGATGAGCCGAATCCTTCGAGAACCTGACGATGAAAAAGCTGACCAACGCCACCGGCGCCCCGGTGGCAGACAACCTCAATATTCAGACCGCCGGCCCTCGTGGGCCGGCGTTGTTGCAAGACATCTGGCTGCTGGAAAAGCTTGCCCATTTCGACCGGGAACTGATTCCCGAGCGCCGCATGCATGCCAAAGGTGCCGGGGCTTATGGCACCTTCACCGTCACCCATGACGTCACGCGTTACACCAAAGCCAATATCTTCAGCTCAGTGGGCAAGGAAACCCCGCTGTTCGTGCGTTTTTCGTCCGTGGCCGGCGAGCGTGGCGCGGCGGATGCCGAGCGCGATATCCGTGGCTTCGCGGTGAAGTTCTACACCGACGAAGGCAACTGGGACATCGTCGGCAACAACACGCCGGTGTTTTTCTTTCGCGATCCGCTGCGTTTCTCCGACCTCAACCACGTGGTCAAACGCGACCCGCGCACCGGCCTGCGCAACGCTACCAGCAACTGGGATTTCTGGACCCTGCTGCCGGAGGCGCTGCATCAAGTGACCATCGTCATGAGCGATCGCGGAATTCCCACCAGTTTCCGCCACATGCACGGCTTCGGCAGTCACACCTTCAGCCTGATTGACCGCGACAATCAGCGGGTGTGGGTGAAATTTCACTTTGTCTGCCAGCAGGGCATCGAAAATCTCTCGGACGCCGAAGCTGCAGCGGTGGTCGGCCAGGACCGCGAGAGCAATCTGCGCGATCTGTACGAGGAGATCGAGCAAGGTAACTTTCCGCGCTGGAAACTGTGCATTCAGGTGATGGAAGAGCAGCAGGCGCTGAACTATCGACACAACCCGTTCGACCTGACCAAGGTCTGGCCGCACGGTGAATTCCCGTTGATTGAAGTGGGCGTCATGGAGCTCAACCGCAACGCCGAAAACCACTTCGCCGAAATTGAACAGGCAGCTTTCTCGCCGGCAAACGTGGTGCCAGGTGTGAGCTTCTCGCCAGACCGCATGCTTCAGGCGCGGCTGTTTTCCTATGGCGATGCGCAGCGCTATCGCCTGGGGGTGAACTTCAATCACATTCCGGTCAACGCGCCGCGCTGTCCGCATCACAGTTACCACCGCGACGGCGCCATGCGCACCGACGGCAATCTGGGGGGCACCGCGAGTTATTTTCCGAATAGCGTCGGCGAATGGCAGGATTCGCCGGAACTGGCCGAACCGCCGCTGCCGCTGGAAGGCTTTGCCCAGCACTACGACCATCGGCTGGAAGAGGATCATTACGAACAGCCGGGCAACCTGTTCCGATTACTCGATCCGGTGCGCAAGCAACTGCTGTTCGACAACACCGCGCGGGCCATGAACGGCGTGCCGCAGGCGATCCGCCAGCGCCATATCGACAACTGCACCAAGGCTGATCCGGCGTACGGGTTTGGTGTGGCCGAGGCGCTGGAGCGATTGGTGCCGTTGGGCTGATCGAAAAGATCAAAAGATCGCAGCCTTCGGCAGCTCCTACAGGATTGTGTGTACACCCGTAGGAGCTGCCGAAGGCTGCGATCTTTTGTTTCCAACCCACGCATTACAGCGTTGTGTGTACACCTGTAGGAGCTGCCGAAGGCTGCGATCTTTTGTTTCCAACCCACGCATTACAGCGTTGTGTGTACACC
>NZ_CABVHK010000008.1 GCF_902497785.1 Pseudomonas fluorescens | reverse complement strand
AGGCTAGTTTCCCGCTTAGATGCTTTCAGCGGTTATCTATTCCGAACATAGCTACCCGGCAATGCCACTGGCGTGACAACCGGAACACCAGAGGTTCGTCCACTCCGGTCCTCTCGTACTAGGAGCAGCCCCTCTCAAATCTCAAACGTCCACGGCAGATAGGGACCGAACTGTCTCACGACGTTCTAAACCCAGCTCGCGTACCACTTTAAATGGCGAACAGCCATACCCTTGGGACCGGCTTCAGCCCCAGGATGTGATGAGCCGACATCGAGGTGCCAAACACCGCCGTCGATATGAACTCTTGGGCGGTATCAGCCTGTTATCCCCGGAGTACCTTTTATCCGTTGAGCGATGGCCCTTCCATACAGAACCACCGGATCACTAAGACCTACTTTCGTACCTGCTCGACGTGTCTGTCTCGCAGTCAAGCGCGCTTTTGCCTTTATACTCTACGACCGATTTCCGACCGGTCTGAGCGCACCTTCGTACTCCTCCGTTACTCTTTAGGAGGAGACCGCCCCAGTCAAACTACCCACCATACACTGTCCTCGATCCGGATAACGGACCTGAGTTAGAACCTCAAAGTTGCCAGGGTGGTATTTCAAGGTTGGCTCCACGCGAACTGGCGTCCACGCTTCAAAGCCTCCCACCTATCCTACACAAGCAAATTCAAAGTCCAGTGCAAAGCTATAGTAAAGGTTCACGGGGTCTTTCCGTCTAGCCGCGGATACACTGCATCTTCACAGCGATTTCAATTTCACTGAGTCTCGGGTGGAGACAGCGCCGCCATCGTTACGCCATTCGTGCAGGTCGGAACTTACCCGACAAGGAATTTCGCTACCTTAGGACCGTTATAGTTACGGCCGCCGTTTACCGGGGCTTCGATCAAGAGCTTCGCGTTAGCTAACCCCATCAATTAACCTTCCGGCACCGGGCAGGCGTCACACCCTATACGTCCACTTTCGTGTTTGCAGAGTGCTGTGTTTTTAATAAACAGTCGCAGCGGCCTGGTATCTTCGACCGGCATGAGCTTACGGAGCAAGTCCTTCACCCTCACCGGCGCACCTTCTCCCGAAGTTACGGTGCCATTTTGCCTAGTTCCTTCACCCGAGTTCTCTCAAGCGCCTTGGTATTCTCTACCCAACCACCTGTGTCGGTTTGGGGTACGGTTCCTGGTTACCTGAAGCTTAGAAGCTTTTCTTGGAAGCATGGCATCAACCACTTCGTGTTCTAAAAGAACACTCGTCATCAGCTCTCGGCCTTAGAATCCCGGATTTACCTAAGATTCCAGCCTACCACCTTAAACTTGGACAACCAACGCCAAGCTGGCCTAGCCTTCTCCGTCCCTCCATCGCAATAACCAGAAGTACAGGAATATTAACCTGTTTTCCATCGACTACGCTTTTCAGCCTCGCCTTAGGGACCGACTAACCCTGCGTCGATTAACGTTGCGCAGGAAACCTTGGTCTTTCGGCGTGGGTGTTTTTCACACCCATTGTCGTTACTCATGTCAGCATTCGCACTTCTGATACCTCCAGCAAGCTTCTCAACTCACCTTCACAGGCTTACAGAACGCTCCTCTACCGCATCACCTAAGTGATACCCGTAGCTTCGGTGTATGGTTTGAGCCCCGTTACATCTTCCGCGCAGGCCGACTCGACTAGTGAGCTATTACGCTTTCTTTAAAGGGTGGCTGCTTCTAAGCCAACCTCCTAGCTGTCTAAGCCTTCCCACATCGTTTCCCACTTAACCATAACTTTGGGACCTTAGCTGACGGTCTGGGTTGTTTCCCTTTTCACGACGGACGTTAGCACCCGCCGTGTGTCTCCCATGCTCGGCACTTGTAGGTATTCGGAGTTTGCATCGGTTTGGTAAGTCGGGATGACCCCCTAGCCGAAACAGTGCTCTACCCCCTACAGTGATACATGAGGCGCTACCTAAATAGCTTTCGAGGAGAACCAGCTATCTCCGAGCTTGATTAGCCTTTCACTCCGATCCACAGGTCATCCGCTAACTTTTCAACGGTAGTCGGTTCGGTCCTCCAGTTAGTGTTACCCAACCTTCAACCTGCCCATGGATAGATCGCCCGGTTTCGGGTCTATTCCCAGCGACTAGACGCCCTATTAAGACTCGCTTTCGCTACGCCTCCCCTATTCGGTTAAGCTCGCCACTGAAAATAAGTCGCTGACCCATTATACAAAAGGTACGCAGTCACCCAACAAAGTGGGCTCCCACTGCTTGTACGCATACGGTTTCAGGATCTATTTCACTCCCCTCTCCGGGGTTCTTTTCGCCTTTCCCTCACGGTACTAGTTCACTATCGGTCAGTCAGTAGTATTTAGCCTTGGAGGATGGTCCCCCCATATTCAGACAAAGTTTCTCGTGCTCCGTCCTACTCGATTTCATGACTAAGAGATTTTCGCGTACAGGGCTATCACCCACTATGGCCGTACTTTCCAGAACGTTCCGCTAATCTCAAAGCCACTTAAGGGCTAGTCCCCGTTCGCTCGCCACTACTAAGGGAATCTCGGTTGATTTCTTTTCCTCAGGGTACTTAGATGTTTCAGTTCCCCTGGTTCGCTTCTTAAGCCTATGTATTCAGCTTAAGATACCTAACTTATGTTAGGTGGGTTCCCCCATTCAGACATCTCCGGATCAAAGTCTGTTTGCCGACTCCCCGAAGCTTTTCGCAGGCTACCACGTCTTTCATCGCCTCTGACTGCCAAGGCATCCACCGTATGCGCTTCTTCACTTGACCATATAACCCCAAGCAATCTGGTTATACTGTGAAGACGACATTCGCCGAAAATTCGCGATTAAACTCACAAATTTTACCTTAGCCTGATCCGTTACCAGTGAAAGTAACGTCCAGTCTATCTTTCTATCACATACCCAAATTTTTAAAGAACGAACTAGTCAAAGACTAGAAATCAATATTCACTTCAGAATATTCATTTCTAAACTCTAAACAGCAGAAGCAGTTAATGGTGGAGCCAAACGGGATCGAACCGTTGACCTCCTGCGTGCAAGGCAGGCGCTCTCCCAGCTGAGCTATGGCCCCTATTGCTACAGGTTCCCACACAAAAATTGGTGGGTCTGGGCAGATTCGAACTGCCGACCTCACCCTTATCAGGGGTGCGCTCTAACCAACTGAGCTACAGACCCAATTTCGGGCTGCTTCTTATCGTCTTCTTCAATGAATCAAGCAATTCGTGTGGGAGCTCATGGAGCAGCTGATGTCGTCGATTAAGGAGGTGATCCAGCCGCAGGTTCCCCTACGGCTACCTTGTTACGACTTCACCCCAGTCATGAATCACACCGTGGTAACCGTCCTCCCGAAGGTTAGACTAGCTACTTCTGGTGCAACCCACTCCCATGGTGTGACGGGCGGTGTGTACAAGGCCCGGGAACGTATTCACCGCGACATTCTGATTCGCGATTACTAGCGATTCCGACTTCACGCAGTCGAGTTGCAGACTGCGATCCGGACTACGATCGGTTTTCTGGGATTAGCTCCACCTCGCGGCTTGGCAACCCTCTGTACCGACCATTGTAGCACGTGTGTAGCCCAGGCCGTAAGGGCCATGATGACTTGACGTCATCCCCACCTTCCTCCGGTTTGTCACCGGCAGTCTCCTTAGAGTGCCCACCATTACGTGCTGGTAACTAAGGACAAGGGTTGCGCTCGTTACGGGACTTAACCCAACATCTCACGACACGAGCTGACGACAGCCATGCAGCACCTGTCTCAATGTTCCCGAAGGCACCAATCCATCTCTGGAAAGTTCATTGGATGTCAAGGCCTGGTAAGGTTCTTCGCGTTGCTTCGAATTAAACCACATGCTCCACCGCTTGTGCGGGCCCCCGTCAATTCATTTGAGTTTTAACCTTGCGGCCGTACTCCCCAGGCGGTCAACTTAATGCGTTAGCTGCGCCACTAAGAGCTCAAGGCTCCCAACGGCTAGTTGACATCGTTTACGGCGTGGACTACCAGGGTATCTAATCCTGTTTGCTCCCCACGCTTTCGCACCTCAGTGTCAGTATCAGTCCAGGTGGTCGCCTTCGCCACTGGTGTTCCTTCCTATATCTACGCATTTCACCGCTACACAGGAAATTCCACCACCCTCTACCATACTCTAGCTCGTCAGTTTTGAATGCAGTTCCCAGGTTGAGCCCGGGGATTTCACATCCAACTTAACGAACCACCTACGCGCGCTTTACGCCCAGTAATTCCGATTAACGCTTGCACCCTCTGTATTACCGCGGCTGCTGGCACAGAGTTAGCCGGTGCTTATTCTGTCGGTAACGTCAAAACAGCAAAGTATTAATTTACTGCCCTTCCTCCCAACTTAAAGTGCTTTACAATCCGAAGACCTTCTTCACACACGCGGCATGGCTGGATCAGGCTTTCGCCCATTGTCCAATATTCCCCACTGCTGCCTCCCGTAGGAGTCTGGACCGTGTCTCAGTTCCAGTGTGACTGATCATCCTCTCAGACCAGTTACGGATCGTCGCCTTGGTGAGCCATTACCTCACCAACTAGCTAATCCGACCTAGGCTCATCTGATAGCGCAAGGCCCGAAGGTCCCCTGCTTTCTCCCGTAGGACGTATGCGGTATTAGCGTCCGTTTCCGAGCGTTATCCCCCACTACCAGGCAGATTCCTAGGCATTACTCACCCGTCCGCCGCTCTCAAGAGAAGCAAGCTTCTCTCTACCGCTCGACTTGCATGTGTTAGGCCTGCCGCCAGCGTTCAATCTGAGCCATGATCAAACTCTTCAGTTCAAACATCTTTGGGTTTTTAAGAAACCCTAAACTTGGCTCAGCAATCGTTGGTTACATCTTTGATTTCTCGCGGAGTAACTTGTGATGCTGATAATCTTGTTGACTATCAGTCTGACTCCACAAGCACCCACACGAATTGCTTGATTCAGTTGTTAAAGAGCGGTTGGTTAAGATCTTTCGTCTCAACCGAGGCGCGCATTCTACAGCGTCCTCTGTATCTGTCAAGCGGTTATTTTAAGAAGTTTTCAAAGTTTCCTTTGCAACTTCAACCACTTGCGCTTCCGATCTCTCGTTAGCGGGAGGCGAATTCTACAGCGTTACTCGCTGCTGTCAACACCTCTTTTTCTCCGCTTTCGACCGAGAAGATCGAATCGTCAATAAGGCGAAAACACATTGCCTTACCAACTCCTTCTGGGCTTCGATGATCTGAAGCAACTCGCTGTCGAAAACCGTGTAACTCTTTGTTTACCAAGGAGTTTTCCGTTTCGACTGCGCCGGAAGTGGGGCGAATTATAGACTTCCAGAATCTGCCGTCAACCCCTAATTTGGCTTTTCTATCAATAACTTGCAGAAACCCCGAAAACAGCCCGTTTCTCTCTATATAGGAGAGCGAATTCACGCCCTCTATATAGAAGGAATACTCAAAGCACCCCGGCTTCCTTGAAAGCAGCCACAGCAACTGCATCCAGACCCAACACCCGCTGCAGAACCTCCAGCGTATGTTCGCCCAGCAACGGAGGCGCACTGCGGTACTCCACAGGGGTCTCGGACAGGCGAATCGGGCTCGCCACCTGCGGCACCATTCCGGCCAGCACATGGGGGAGCTCGATTGCCAACCCACGCGCCTTCACTTGAGGATCAGCAAACACCTGAGCCAGATCATTGATCGGGCCACACGGCACCCCAGCCTGCTCCAACTGCGCCACCCATTCAGCGGTGGTCTTGAACACCGTTGCCTGGCGAATCAATGGAATCAGCGCCGCACGGTTCGCCACTCGCAGCTTATTGGTGACAAAGCGTGGATCATCCGCCCACTGCGGCTGCCCGGCCACCTCTGCAAATTTGCGGAATTGCCCGTCGTTACCCACGGTGAGGATGAAATCGCCATCGGCCGTAGGAAAATCCTGATAGGGCACGATGTTCGGATGCGCATTACCGAGGCGCTTCGGCGCATTGCCCGTCGTCAGATAGTTCATCGCCTGATTAGCGAGGCACGCCACCTGAACATCCAGCAACGCCATATCGATATGTTGACCGCCACCGACATGCTCCCGATGCGCAAGCGCTGCCAGGATCGCCACAGTCGAATAAAGGCCAGTCAGTATATCCGTCAGCGCCACGCCGACCTTTACCGGGCCCGCGCCCTCATCCCCTTCAGGCCGTCCCGTCAGGCTCATCAGGCCGCCCAGGCCCTGAATCATAAAGTCATAACCCGCTCGCTTGGCATACGGGCCCGTCTGACCAAACCCCGTAATCGAGCAATAGATCAGATTCGGATTGGCGTCCTTGAGCGTTTCATAGTCCAGCCCATAAGCCGCCAGACCACCCACCTTGAAGTTCTCGATCAGGATGTCCGACTTGGCCGCCAGCTCGCGGACCAGCTTCTGGCCCTCCGGTCGCGTGAAATCGATGGTCACTGATTGCTTGTTGCGATTGGCCGACAGGTAATAGGCGGCCTCGCTGGTGTTCTCGCCATAGGCGTCTTTAAGGAACGGAGGCCCCCAGGCGCGCGTATCGTCACCATTGCCAGGGCGCTCGACCTTGATCACCTCGGCGCCAAGGTCCGCCAGTATCTGCCCGGACCAAGGCCCGGCCAGCACCCGCGATAAATCCAGAACCCGTAGATGTGAAAGCGCGCCCATGGCCGTTCTCCTATTAATAGAACGCCTGGATGCCGGTTTGCGCGCGGCCGAGGATCAGCGCATGGACGTCATGCGTACCTTCGTAGGTATTCACCACTTCCAGGTTGACCAAGTGACGGGCCACGCCGAATTCATCAGAGATACCGTTACCGCCCAACATGTCGCGGGCCATGCGAGCGATGTCCAGGGACTTGCCACAGGAGTTGCGCTTCATCATCGAGGTGATCTCGACGGCCGCAGTGCCCTCATCCTTCATACGACCCAGACGCAGGCAGCCTTGCAGCGCCAGGGTGATTTCAGTCTGCATGTCGGCCAGTTTCTTCTGGATCAACTGAGTAGCGGCCAACGGACGGCCGAACTGCTGACGATCCAGCGTGTATTGACGAGCGGTGTGCCAGCAGAACTCGGCGGCGCCGAGCGCGCCCCAGGAAATGCCGTAACGTGCCGAATTGAGGCAAGTAAAAGGGCCTTTCAAACCGCGGACATCAGGAAAGATGTTCTCTTCAGGGACAAAAACGTTATCCATGACGATTTCACCGGTGATGGATGCACGCAGGCCGACCTTGCCATGAATCGCCGGAGCGCTCAGGCCCTTCCAGCCTTTCTCCAGAACGAAGCCACGGATGTCGCCAGCGTCGTCCTTGCCCCACACCACAAACACGTCGGCGATCGGGCTGTTGGTGATCCACATCTTGCTGCCGGTCAGGCTGTAACCGCCTTCGACTTTGCGTGCACGAGTAATCATCGCGCCAGGGTCGGAACCGTGGTTAGGCTCGGTCAGACCGAAACACCCGATCCACTCGCCCGAGGCCAGCTTCGGCAGGTACTTCTGCTTCTGCGCTTCAGTACCGAACTCATTGATCGGCACCATCACCAGCGAAGACTGCACACTCATCATCGAGCGATAGCCCGAATCGACGCGCTCGACTTCACGGGCGATCAGACCGTAGCTGACGTAATTCAGGCCGCTGCCACCGTACTGCTCAGGGATGGTTGCACCCAGAAGACCCATTTCACCCATTTCGCGGAAAATCGCAGGGTCGGTCTTTTCATGGCGGAAAGCTTCAAGAACACGCGGTGCGAGCTTGTCCTGAGCGAATTGCTCGGCAGTGTCGCGGATCATGCGCTCTTCTTCGGTGAGCTGTTGATCCAGCAGCAGGGGATCGATCCAGTTGAAGCTAGCTTTACCGCCCATGAGTGTGTCCTCTCGAATCGGGTCAAATAACGTGGGTTGATCCTAGGCCGGGATAAGCGTCACGGCAAACGAGGATTTTGCATACTGTTGTGCTAATTTCTCACTCCGAGACATCGCGAAACAGCTGATCTGCGATGTATTAGTGAGGTTCAAGTACATGCGCAGAAAAATTCCCAGCACCACGGCCTTGGTCAGCTTTGAAGCAGCCGCACGCCACGAGAGCTTTACCAAGGCCGCGCAGGAGCTTTCACTCACCCAGGGTGCGATTTGCCGACAGATTGCCAGCCTGGAGGAGTTCCTCAGCGTGGAACTGTTCCGACGCTCCCGACGCGGGGTGAAGCTGACGGAAGCCGGGCTTTCCTACAGTCGCCGAGTGGCAACCCAACTCGACGCCGTGGAACGGGACACTTTGTCAGTGATGGGCCAACAGGGCGCCAACGTGATCGAACTGGCGGTGGTGCCGACCTTCGGCACCCAGTGGCTGCTGCCACGCTTGAAGGACTTCCAGCAAAAACACCCGGAAGTCACGGTCAACCTCACTAACCGCACCCGCCCCTTCCTGTTCGCCGACACCGACTTTGACGCCGCGATCTACTTCGGCGACGCCGACTGGTCGGGGACCGAATCCCACAGGTTGATGGGTGAAAATCCGATGCCGGTGTGCAGCCCCGCCCTGCTTGGAAAGAGGACCAATCTCACACCCGCTGAAATTGCCGACCTCCCCCTTCTGCAGCAGACAACCCGCCCCTACGCCTGGCGCCAGTGGTTCAACTCGCAAAACCTAAATATCCCGCGCGACATGACAGGTCCCCGCTACGAGCTATTCTCCATGCTGGCCCAGGCCGCGATGCACGATATGGGAATCGCCCTGATCCCGCCGTTCCTGATTCAACGCGAATTGGCGGAGAAGCGACTGGTGATCGCCAACACTCAGGCACTATCGAGCATCAAGGCCTATTACCTGATGATTCCAGAGCGAAAGATCGAATCTGCGTCATTAAAGGCATTTCGCGACTGGCTGGTGAACCAGGCGCAGAGCTACAGCCTTGAGCAATAAAGGCTTTGCAACATTGCTGACCTCGTAGTCAGTAATTTAAAAGCCCTACAGATATACGTATTTGTCGCTTTACAGCAAACTGTATCGAAAGCAGTACATATGTCCCACAAGCGCCTGAAAACGTGGCCTTGCGCCTGTATTCAGCAGCAATGACACCTCATTCACCTCGCCGATGTGTAAATTCTTGAATTTCGGCCAAAACCCTTGCAAGGCACAGCCCACAAGGGATTGAACGGTGTTGTTGCGACATTCGGTCACGGGGTGACTTGTAGTTAATTTTCCGTCACCCGTCATAATCCCTTGAAGGGCACAAAGTTCACCTGCAAAATGCCGCGCCCCGCCCCGATTTGGCGGGATCGTGCTGATCGGCCGCCCCAGCCGCACCATCCGAAGTGCCTGGGTTTACTCAATAAGATCACGCAGGAGATTTGACGTGCACATTGGTGTTCCTCTCGAAACCCAGACGGGTGAAACACGGGTTGCTGCAACCCCGGAAACCATCAAGAAGCTGATCGGCCAGGGTCATAAGGTCACTGTGCAAAGCGGCGCCGGCATTAGTGCCAGCGTTGTCGACAGTGCTTATGAAGCGGCAGGCGCGATTATTGGCAGTGCCAACGACGCGTTTGGTGCCGAGCTGATTCTCAAGGTGGTCGCCCCCAGCGGCAGCGAACTGACGCTGATAAAGAGCGGCACCGTCGTGGTGGGCATGCTCAACCCGTTCAGCAATGAGACCATTGCGAAATTGGCTGAGTGCGGCATTACCGCGTTCGCGCTGGAAGCTGCGCCCCGTACCTCCCGCGCTCAAAGTCTGGACGTGCTGTCTTCCCAGGCGAACATTGCCGGCTATAAAGCCGTGTTGCTGGCCGCTCACCACTATCCGCGTTTCATGCCAATGCTGATGACTGCTGCGGGGACCGTAAAAGCGGCGCGTGTGCTGATCCTCGGCGCCGGTGTAGCCGGTCTGCAGGCGATCGCCACGGCGAAACGTTTGGGTGCGGTGATCGAAGCGTCTGACGTGCGCCCTGCGGTAAAAGAACAGATCGAATCCCTCGGGGCCAAGTTCGTCGACGTGCCTTACGAGACCGATGAAGAGCGCGAGTGCGCCGTCGGTGTCGGCGGTTACGCGCGGCCAATGCCTGCCAGCTGGATGCAGCGTCAAGCGCTGGCGGTGCACGAACGCGCCAAGCAGGCGGACATCGTCATCACCACTGCACTGATCCCGGGTCGCAAGGCACCGACGCTATTGAGCGCGGAAACCGTGGCGCAGATGAAGCCGGGCTCGGTGGTCATCGACCTCGCGGCAGCCCAGGGCGGCAACTGCCCGCTGACCGTGGCCGATCAGGTCGTGATCGAGAATGGCGTGACCATTTGCGGACCGACAAACCTGGCCGGTGCAGTCGCCGCTGACGCGTCCGCGCTGTACGCGCGCAACCTGCTGGACTTCCTGAAGCTGGTCTTCAACAAAGAAGGCCAGTTCGAGATCAACCTCGAAGACGACATCGTCGCCGCGTGCCTGATGTGCCGCGACGGCCAAGTCATCCGCAAAAACGCCTAAGCAGGGATTCAGACGATGGAAGAGCTTATCTCCCCCGGTATCTACAACCTGATCATCTTCGTGCTGGCGATTTATGTCGGTTATCACGTGGTCTGGAACGTTACACCTGCCCTGCACACGCCGTTGATGGCGGTCACCAATGCCATTTCGGCAATCGTGATCGTCGGTGCCATGCTGGCCGCGGCGTTGACCGTGACGCCACTGGGCAAAACCATGGGCACCCTGGCGGTCGCGCTGGCGGCTGTGAACGTGTTTGGTGGCTTCCTGGTCACTCGCAGGATGCTTGAGATGTTCAAGAAAAAAGCCCCGAAAGTAAAAGAAGAGGCGCCTAAGTAATGAGCATGAACCTTGTAACGACGCTCTACTTGATCGCGTCCATCTGCTTCATCCAGGCGCTCAAAGGCCTGTCGCATCCGACCACTTCCCGTCGTGGCAACCTGTTTGGCATGCTCGGCATGGGCCTGGCGATTCTCACGACGGTCGGCCTCATCTATAAGCTGGGCGCTGAGCTGGCCACCGCTGGCATCGGTTACGTCATCGTCGGCCTACTGGTCGGCGGTACTGCCGGCTCGATCATGGCCAAGCGCGTTGAAATGACCAAAATGCCGGAACTGGTCGCCTTCATGCACAGCATGATCGGTTTGGCGGCAGTGTTCATCGCCATTGCGGCGGTGGTCGAGCCGCAATCGCTGGGCATCGTCAAACAGTTGGGCGATCCGATTCCGGCGGGTAACCGTCTGGAGCTGTTCCTTGGCGCGGCGATTGGTGCCATCACCTTCTCCGGCTCGGTCATCGCCTTCGGCAAGCTGTCGGGCAAGTACAAATTCCGCCTGTTCCAGGGCGCCCCAGTACAGTTCGGCGGCCAGCATAAACTGAACCTGTTGCTGGGTTTGGCCACACTCGCGCTCGGCATTACCTTCATGCTGACCGGCAACCTCAGCGCCTTCGCATTGATGCTGGCCCTGGCCTTCGTGATGGGCGTGCTGATCATCATCCCGATCGGCGGTGCGGACATGCCGGTGGTGGTGTCGATGCTTAACAGCTACTCCGGCTGGGCGGCGGCGGGTATCGGCTTCTCGCTGAACAACTCGATGCTGATCATCGCGGGCTCACTGGTCGGCTCGTCCGGTGCGATCCTCTCGTACATCATGTGCAAGGCGATGAACCGTTCCTTCTTTAATGTGCTGCTCGGCGGTTTCGGCAACACGGCCGATGCTGGCCCTGCCGGCGCGCAGGAAGCCCGCCCGGTGAAATCCGGTTCGGCTGACGACGCAACGTTCCTGCTGACCAACGCTGACACCGTCATCATCGTTCCGGGTTACGGCCTGGCCGTTGCGCGCGCACAGCATGCGCTTAAAGAGTTGACCGAGAAGCTGACCCACCGCGGCGTGACCGTGAAGTACGCGATCCACCCGGTGGCCGGTCGGATGCCTGGCCATATGAACGTGTTGCTGGCCGAGGCGGAAGTGCCTTACGACCAGGTGTTCGAGATGGAAGACATCAACTCCGAATTCGGTCAGGCCGACGTAGTGCTGGTGCTCGGTGCCAACGACGTGGTCAACCCGGCGGCGAAGAACGATCCGAAATCGCCGATTGCCGGCATGCCGATCCTGGAAGCGTTCAAGGCCAAGACGATCATCGTCAACAAGCGTTCGATGGCCAGCGGTTATGCCGGTCTGGACAACGAACTGTTCTACCTCGACAAGACCATGATGGTCTTTGGCGACGCCAAGAAAGTCATTGAAGACATGGTTAAAGCGGTTGAGTAAAACCTGATCCAGCGCAACACCAAAAACCTCAGCCTTTAGTAGGCTGGGGTTTTTTTATTCCCCGTGAAACCCGACCAAAGGCTCTAAATCAAGGCTCGACATTCGACCATGGTAGCGGGACGGATTTTTTTCAAATCACTAGACTGCACCCCTTGCTTCCGTTTCCCGAGATAAACAGCCATGTACCGTGATCGTATTCGCTTGCCTTCGTTGTTGGATAAGGTGATGAGCGCCGCTGACGCAGCCGCCATGATCGAGGACGGCATGACCGTCGGCATGAGTGGTTTCACTCGCGCCGGCGAAGCCAAAGCTGTGCCCCACGCATTGGCAGAACGAGCCAAAATCACCCCGCTGAAAATCACCTTGATGACCGGCGCAAGCCTGGGCAACGACCTCGATAAACAGCTCACCGAAGCCGGGGTTCTTTCGCGACGCATGCCGTTCCAGGTCGACAGCACCCTGCGCAAGGCAATCAATGCCGGCGAAGTCATGTTCATCGACCAGCACCTTTCGGAAACCGTGGAGCAGCTGCGCAACCAACAGCTCAAACTGCCGGACATCGCAGTCATCGAAGCGGTGGCGATTACCGAGCAGGGCCACATTGTGCCGACCACTTCCGTGGGCAACTCGGCGAGCTTCGCGATTTTTGCCAGACAGGTGATCGTCGAGATCAACCTGGCGCACAATCCGAACCTCGAAGGTTTGCATGACATCTATATCCCGACGTACCGCCCGACCCGCACGCCGATCCCACTGGTGAAAGTGGACGACCGGATTGGCAGCACCGCCATTCCGATCCCGCCGGAAAAAATCGTCGCGATTGTGATCACCAACCAATCCGACTCGCCGTCGACGGTGCTGCCACCGGACGTCGACACTCAGGCCATTGCCGACCACCTGATCGACTTCTTCAAACAGGAGGTGGCTGCCGGGCGCATGACCAACAAGGTTGGCCCGTTGCAGGCGGGCATCGGCAATATTGCCAACTCGGTGATGTGCGGCCTGATCGACTCGCCGTTCGAAGACCTGACCATGTACTCCGAAGTCTTGCAGGATTCGACCTTCGACCTGATCGACGCCGGCAAGCTGAGTTTTGCCTCCGGCAGCTCGATCACCTTGTCGAGCCGCCGCAATGCGGACGTGTTCGGCAACCTGGAGCGCTACAAGGACAAGCTGGTTTTGCGCCCACAGGAAATCTCAAACCATCCGGAAGTGGTGCGACGCCTGGGCATCATTGGCGTCAACACGGCACTGGAATTCGACCTGTACGGCAACGTCAATTCCACCCATGTGTGCGGCACGCGGATGATGAATGGCATCGGCGGTTCGGGAGACTTCGCGCGCAATGCGCATCTGGCTATCTTCGTGACCAAGTCGATCGCCAAGGGTGGAGCGATCTCCAGCGTGGTGCCGATGGTCAGCCATGTTGATCACACGGAACACGACGTCGATATCCTAGTGACTGAAATCGGCCTGGCAGACCTGCGCGGGCTGGCGCCTCGGGAACGGGCTCGCGTCATCATCGACAACTGCGTGCACCCCGACTATCGCCAAGCCCTGGATGATTACTTCACGGCGGCGTGCGCACTCGGCGGACATACTCCGCACATCTTGCGGGATGCCCTGAGCTGGCATATCAACCTGGAAGAAACCGGCAGCATGCTGGCGGTGTGATTGGTACAGATCGCCGCTGACGCAAACACAGTTTCGTCAGCTGGCGATTGCCAGATAGAAATGCGTTTAAAACTGTACTGCTGTACTGGTCTTTTCCTACCTCTTTTACTCACCTTTCCGACTCAAAGCGTGCAAAGTGCACCTTATCGGTGCAAACAAGTACAGTTGCCTCAATTTGGACCGGTACACCACCCATTAACAGTTAACTGGTCCCTCACAATACAGGTGAACTGTATCTAGAGAGACTGGCCAAACGAGAGGATCATTGGCATCAGTTAAACCACTACCTAATCCCGCCACAAGCGGAAGGATGTCAATCATGGAACGTACACTCAGTTCCGAACTGTTCTTCGAAGATACCGCTGCAAAAACCCAGGCTTCCATGCCTCTTCGCGTTATCGCCAACCTGATGCTGTGGCAGCGCCGCATCTCCAGCCGCCATCA
Source organism: Pseudomonas fluorescens (assembly GCF_902497785.1). Taxonomy (GTDB): domain Bacteria; phylum Pseudomonadota; class Gammaproteobacteria; order Pseudomonadales; family Pseudomonadaceae; genus Aquipseudomonas; species Aquipseudomonas fluorescens_BO. The sequence goes on along the minus strand of NZ_CABVHK010000008.1, from coordinate 270,575 downwards.
ACTGGCTCGTCTGGATTCGCGTCTGCTGGCTGACGCCGGGATTAGCGAAGCACAACGCTACGAAGAGCTGAGCAAGCCGTTCTGGCGCTAACTCAGCGTCGCTGGCCCTGACCTGTAGGGTCCACCGCCAGCACCCGAATTGAACAAACAAAACCCGTCGTGGGAAACCACGGCGGGTTTTGTCGTTAAAGGGCCTGGGAAACTTGGTAGAAACGAAACAGGTACAGATTAGTGTTTTTAAAAATAGACCAGAACAGTTGATCGTCGTGCCCCACTCCAGTTTTTATCACTGGAACAAAAGGCACTGTGCGAACTGATACTTGCGGGCCTAATATCAATTCAGAAAGTGGCGATGGCTGCGTGACAGGCGTCTGACTCATTAGACACCGCGCCACCTCTCAATCGGTTTCCCAAAAGGAGTTATTCCATGTCCCGTCTTCGCCTGCTCAGCGCTGCTGCCCTGCTTGCCGTGGCTGCCAATTCCCACGCCACCAGCTTCATCGTGACCACCGATGCTGTCGTCGGTGCGCTCAAGGCCACGTCCGACGCTACTTCCGATGTCACATCGTCCTTCCGTGATGACAAGATCGTCCGCGCCGCCCGTGACGATGCCGCGAGTTTTGTTGCCAGCGAGGGCGCCATTCGCGGGGTAAAACTGGAAAGCGCACTCGATCACATCCGCCATCAGGCGCCTGCATTGAACGCGACTGACGCACAGCTGGCTCAGGCAATCCTGACGATCTAAGCGACTCTGCGAAACGGGGCACGCTAGCCGTGTCCCATTATTTCGGCGCTGGCTCTAGACCGGGCGTTGCGCTAGCCTTGGGACTCGTTTTCCACTGTCGAGTCTCATGCGTTTTCTCAGCCATTTATTGATTGCCCCGTTTTTCATGGCGGCCTGCTGGGCAGCTCCAGTCCATGCCTTTGATCTGACGACGCAAGGCGTCGTTGCCAGCGGCTATGCCTCCAGCATGGTGACCTCCGCCCCCTTCGACCGTAAGCTGCTGCTGGCCGCGCGGGATGATGCCGCGTCATTCATTGCCAGCGATGGCCAACTACGTGGAGCACAACTGGAATCCGCCCTGATTCATCTGCGGCGTGCCCGGCCAAAACTTCATGCAAGCGACCTTGAACTGGCACAGGCTATTCTCGTCCAATAGTTATCCTTGTCCCTCCGGAGTTGTTCCATGCGTAACTCGCTGATTGTTGCCACTTTAGGCTTGTTGTCACTGGCTGGCATGGCCCAGGCCCACACCCTGGTTGCTACCAGTAACATCATCATCAACGCCACCCAGCGCACGCTGGATTTCACGTCTGACACCACCACGTCCATCCGTGATTCGAAAATCATTCGTGAAGCCCACGACGACGCGGCCAGTTTCGTTGCCAGCGATGGCAAGATTCGCGGCGCACATCTGGAGGCAGCCCTCAACACATTGCGCACCCGCGTACCGGAAGCACGGGACGCCAGTGATCAGGTACTCGCCGAAGCCATCCTCGCACTGTGAGGTGGTCAAGCGCCTGGCTTCTGGCCGGGGTCGTGTTGCTGCTTGGCAATACGGCTCAGGCCGGACTGCAATTACGGCTGAAAAGTGAAGGCCTGAGTCCGGCGCAGCAACAGGCCAGCCAGGCGCTGTTGGACGAAGCCATGCAGGCGCTGCCACCCCGCTTCATCGAGCAACTCGACCGGCGCATCGATGTCGGCTGGACCGATGACATGCCCAGCAACGCCTACGGCCAGGCGTCGCTGGTGTCCGAACTCGACTTGAACCGCAATCTGTTGGACAGCCTCACTGACGGCAGCGCGGCCAGCAAAAAAACCTACCGTCCTCATGGCACCGTGCGCCGGGAAATGCTGGCCACGGTGCTGCATGAACTCACACACATTTATGATCGATCCCGCTTTTGGCCTACCGCCGAACGCACGCTGATCCAGCGCTGCACCCGGCGCAACGACAGCTCGGGCCTGATCGGCATTCCCGATGAATGCCGCGGCCAGTCTGGTCGCCGTTTCACCCTCAGCGATGATCCGCGTTTGCTCGACCTCGCGGGCTGGCCGCAATACGTGGGCCGGCGTGGCGAGCGTGAACAGCACAATCGTCAGATCGCGCGCAGCCCGGACATCTACGAGACCAGCAGCCCCAAGGAGTTCGTCGCGGTCAACATGGAGTATTTCCTCCTCGACCCGAGTTACGCCTGCCGCCGGCCTGCGCTGTATCGCTACTACAAAGAGCATTTCGGCTGGGCGCCTGCCGCCAAGGACACCTGCGGCAAATCCTTCGCCTTCCTCAACGCCGGCAACGATTTCGCCAAACAGCCGCTGGGTCAGGTCGATCCGGAACGGGTGTATGCCGTCGACTATCTGCTAGCCGAAGCCAATCAAAACTGGGTCAGCCGCTGGGGCCACAGCATGCTGCGCCTGGTGATCTGCGCGCCGGGCCGGCCGCGCGGGCCGGATTGTCGGCTGGACCTGGATCAGCATCTGGTGTTGTCCTATCGCGCCTTTGTCGGCGACGTGCAGCTGTCGAGCTGGGACGGGTTGGTCGGTAAATACCCGTCGCGTCTGTTCGTCCTGCCGCTGGCGCAAGTGATCGACGAATACACCAAGACCGAACTGCGCAGCCTCGCCTCGGTGCCGTTGAACCTGTCACGCAACGAGATCGAGGACGTGGTGGAACACGCTGCCGAGATGCACTGGAGCTACGACGGCAATTACTTCTTCCTGTCCAACAACTGCGCAGTGGAGGGGCTGAAGTTGCTGCGCAGTGGTACCAACAACGCGAAACTGGTCGGGCTGGACAACATCATGCCCAACGGCTTGCTGGAAGTGCTCAAGGGCCGCGGCCTGGCGGACACCAGCGTGCTGGACGATCCTCGCGAAGCATTGCGGCTGGGTTATCGCTTTGACTCCTTCCGCGATCGTTATCAAGCGATGTTCGACGTGCTGAAAAAGCACTTGCCGATCAAACAGGACAAAGTCGAAGACTGGCTGGCATTGAAGGCTGAGGAACGCCGGCAATGGATTGATCGGGCTGATCTGCGGACCAGCGCGGCGTTGCTGTTGTTGGAACAGGCCGCCTTCCGCCAGCAATTGGTACTGGCCCAGGATGAAGTGAAGCAACGCTATCTCGGCGCTCGGGAGTTGAAGAATGGCGGCATGGACAAGGCCAATGCGACCTTGCAGCAGATTCTCGCCAACAGCGGGTTCCTCAGTCGCCCGGCGGAGCTACTGGGTACAGGCGGTTACGGATTGCCGCAGCCGAGTGAATGGCAGCGACTGGAATCGGAAAGCAGCTTGCGGCAGAAGCAGCTTCAGGCACTGACGGGCGACCTGGATAAAGAAGTCAGAGCGCTGCTGGAACCGAGCCGTGCAGCGGAGATGGCCGCCAACGAAGCCAACCTGAAACAGGTTGGCGAGCATTTGCGGAAATTGCATAAGGCAGCGGGCGGGTTGGAGTTGCCCTGACAATCAAAAGATCGCAGCCTGCGGCAGTTCCTACATAGAATTGCGATCCCATGTAGGAGCTGCCGCAGGCTGCGATCTTTTCAGCTTACAAACCCACCCGAGACGTCCTCTTTATCAGCTTCAGTTGACGCGTGCTTTACGCACGCCTTCTGCCAAGGCCGCGCAAAGACTCAGCACGCCATCAATCGCCTGATCCGGCGTCGAGGCATTGGCGATGTGATCGATCAATGCCGACCCCACCACCACGCCATCAGCCAATCGCGCGATGGACGCCGCCTGCTCGGGTGTACGAATCCCGAAACCGATGCTGATCGGCAGATCAGTGTGACGACGCAGACGTGCAACGGCCTCTTCAACGTGTTCCAGCGTTGCTGCTCCGGCACCGGTCACACCGGCCACAGACACGTAGTAGACGAAACCGGAACTGCCATTCAAAACGGTCGGCAGACGCGCATCGTCGGTAGTCGGCGTGGTCAGACGAATGAAGTCCAGACCGGCAGCCTGCGCCGGATCGCACAGCTCGCCGTTATGCTCAGGCGGCAGATCGACCACGATCAGGCCATCCACCCCAGCCTCTTTCGCATCAGCAATAAACCGCGGTACGCCGTACATGTGGATCGGGTTGAAATAGCCCATCAGCACCAGCGGAGTCTCGCTGTTGCCTTCGCGGAATTCGCGAACCATTTGCAGGGTTTTCACCAGGTTTTGCTTGGCGCCCAAAGCGCGGATGTTGGCCAGCTGGATCGCCGGGCCGTCAGCCATTGGGTCGGTGAAGGGCATGCCCAGCTCGATCACGTCGGCGCCGGCACCGGGCAAGCCTTTGAGGATCGCCAGGGAAGTGTCATAGCTCGGGTCGCCAGCGGTGACGAAGGTCACCAGGGCGGCGCGGTTCTGTTCCTTCAGTTCGGCAAAACGCGTTTGCAGGCGGCTCATCAGTGTTTCTCCTGCTGGGAGTGCTCTTGTTGAGAGTGTTCCATGTGGTGCATCACGGTTTGCATGTCTTTGTCGCCACGGCCGGACAGGTTGACCACCATCAGGTGATCTTTCGGCAAGGTCGGGGCGCGTTTGAACACTTCTGCCAGCGCATGAGCGCTTTCCAGTGCAGGAATAATCCCTTCCAGGCGACAGCATTTGTGAAACGCATCGAGGGCTTCGTCGTCGGTCACCGAGGTGTACTGAACGCGCCCGATGTCATGCAACCAGGCGTGTTCCGGGCCGATGCCCGGATAGTCGAGGCCGGCGGAGATCGAGTGGGCGTCGATGATCTGGCCGTCGTCGTCCTGCAGTAGGAAGGTGCGGTTGCCGTGCAGTACGCCCGGAACCCCGCCGTTCAGGCTGGCGGCGTGCTTGCCGGTTTCAATACCGTGGCCGGCCGCTTCAACACCGATGATTTCGACGCTGGTGTCATCGAGAAACGGGTGGAACAGGCCCATGGCGTTGGAGCCACCGCCAATGCAGGCGACCAGGCTGTCGGGGAGGCGACCTTCCTGAGCTTGCAGTTGATCGCGGGTTTCCTTGCCGATGACGGCCTGGAAATCACGAACCATCGCCGGGTAAGGGTGCGGGCCCGCCACGGTGCCAATCAGATAGAACGTGCTGTCGACGTTGGTTACCCAGTCACGCAGCGCTTCGTTCATCGCATCTTTCAGGGTGCCGGTGCCTGCGACCACCGGGATCACTTCGGCACCCAGCAATTTCATGCGAAAAACGTTCGCTTGCTGACGTTCGATGTCGGTCGTGCCCATGTAGATCACGCAGTCGAGGCCAAAACGTGCAGCCACGGTGGCGGTCGCCACGCCGTGCATGCCGGCGCCAGTCTCGGCGATGATGCGTTTCTTGCCCATGCGGCGCGCCAGCAGGATCTGCCCGATGCAGTTGTTGATCTTGTGCGCGCCGGTGTGGTTCAGCTCTTCACGCTTCAGATAAATCTTCGCGCCGCCGCAGAATTCGGTCAGGCGTTCGGCGAAATAGAGTGGGCTTGGACGTCCGACGTAGTCGCGCTGGAAGTAGGCCAATTCTTCTTTGAAGGCCGGATCATCCTTGGCAATTTCGTACTCTCGGGCCAGGTCGAGGACCAACGGCATCAGGGTTTCGGCGACGTAGCGGCCGCCGAACGCGCCAAACAGGCCGTTGGCGTCGGGGCCGTTGCGCAGATTAGTCTGGGTCATGGGTCGCTCCAGTAGGATTCGTGAGATGACAATGACGGTCACTCTACCCCTGACGCCCCAACCTGAAAACCGATAAGATCGCCACAACCTGTCAGGAAAACTCACAGATCCCATGAGCCATGACCTTCCCCCGCTGAATGCCCTTCGCGCATTCGAAGCCACTGCCCGCTTGAACAGTGTCAGTCAGGCCGCTGAACAGCTGCACGTCACTCATGGCGCTGTCAGCCGCCAACTGAAAGTGCTGGAAGAGCATCTCGGCGTGAGTCTTTTTATCAAGGATGGCCGCGGCCTTAAACTCACAGATGCCGGCGTTAGATTGCGCGATGCCAGCGCTGAAGCCTTTGAGCGTTTGCGCACAGTCTGCGCCGAACTGACCCACAGCACCGCCGATGCACCGTTCGTGCTTGGCTGCTCTGGCAGTCTGTTGGCGCGCTGGTTTATTCCGCGTCTGGGGCGGTTGAATGCGGACCTGCCGGATCTGCGGCTGCACCTGTCAGCCGGAGAAGGTGACCTGGACCCGCGCCGACCGGGGCTGGACGCGTTACTGGTGTTTGCCGAACCGCCCTGGCCAGCGGACATGCAAGTCTACGAGTTGGCCAGCGAACGAATCGGCCCAGTCATGAGCCCACGCGCTGTCGGTTTTGAACGCTTTGAAAACGCACCGGCAAACGAACTGTTGAATGAGCCGTTGCTGCACACCACTTCTCGCCCACAGGCCTGGCCTAGCTGGGCACAGCAAAGTGGTCTCGACGCCAAGGCGTTGAAGTACGGACAGGGTTTCGAGCATTTGTATTATTTGCTGGAAGCGGCGGTGGCGGGGTTGGGTGTGGCAATTGCCCCTGAACCCTTGGTGGCCGAAGACTTGAAGGCCGGTCGCCTGGTTGCGCCGTGGGGCTTCAAGGAAACCCCGGCGCAACTGGCGTTGTGGCTACCCAAGCGCGCCGCGGACGGGCGCGCTCGGCAACTGGCGCAGTGGCTCAAAAACGAGCTGCGCCAAGCAGATTAGTCGCCGCGTTTGCACAGCAAGTAGGCTGCCAGCAGACCCAGCGCACCGACAGCAACGCCGGCTGTAGTCCAAGGGTGTTCCTGGGCGTAGTCCCGAGTGGCGAGCCCGGTCTCACGGGTTTTGACTTTGACTTCTTCGTACGCGTCGCTGAGCAGGTGGCGCGAATGCTTCAGGGCGCTCTCGGCATTGGTTTTCAACGCTTTGAGGGTTTTGCGCGACTCGTCCGAGGTATCGTCCTTCAAGCTTTCCAAAGACTTCAGCAGACTCTCGATCTCGGCTTCCATGCTTTGCAATGAGGCTTTACGTAAAGAGGTGTTGGCCATGGTGGCTCTCCTGCATTGGTGATGAGTGGCGTGTGTTGGTTGGGACTTCAAGGGATTGAGAAAGTGCAGTAAATCTGAACTTCTGTGTCGAGAAGACCGACAGAAGTAATACGAAAAATCACTGCTAGGCTGTATTTCATACCCCAAGGAGAACGCCATGACTGACCATCACACGTACAAAAAAGTCGAACTTGTCGGCTCGTCTACCAGCAGCATTGAAGACGCCATCAACAATGCGCTGGCCGAAGCCAATAAAAGTATCAAGCACCTGGAATGGTTCGAAGTGACCGAAACCCGCGGGCACATCAAGGACGGCAAGGCAGCCCACTTTCAGGTGACGCTCAAAGTCGGGTTCCGGATTGCCAGTAGCTGAGTTTGAGAGCGACTTCTGAACTTGCGCGCTGGCGGAGTGCCATAGGGAATGGCAAAGCGCTACATGAGTGCATCCGACGAAAGGCCGGATGCTCCCTTAGATCCGACCAGGGAATGCGACCGATGAAGAAGTTAATGTTAGCGATAGGTTTGTTAAGCCTTGCGGGGACAGCGTTTGCTGACGGCAAGTCGTGCGAAGACCTCAAGGCTGAAATCGCAGCGAAACTGGATGCCAAGGGCGTTGCAGGTTATTCGCTGGAAATCGTCGAAAAGGACACGGCGGCTGACGGAAAAGTCGTCGGCACCTGTGAAAAGGGCACCAAGGAAATTGTCTACAAGCGGTAGGCAGATTCCGTCGTTAAATGAAAAAGCCGACGCAATGGCGTCGGCTTTTTTGTGTACGCAAAACCTTGTAGGAGCGAGCTTGCTCGCGATGGTCGTGAACGAAAACGCGTAAAAACAAATGCCCCGTGGCGGCCGTGAGTTTTTCGCGAGCAAGCCCGCTCCTACAGTACCCGGCATCAGCCCTTCATGGCCTGCGCCAGCAGCTCGTAGGAGTGGATGCGATCAGCATGTTCGTACAGGTCAGAGGTGAAAATCAGTTCGTCTGCCTGAGTTTGCTCGATCAGCACTTCCAGTTTCGCGCGGATTTTTTGCGGGCTGCCGACCATTGCCAGTCCGAGGAAATCGCCGACCGCTTCTTTCTCATGGGGCAGCCACAGGCCGTCCATGGTCTTCACCGGCGGACGTTGCACCAGGCTCTGGCCGCGCATCAACGCGAGGATGCGCTGATACACCGATGTGGCCAGGTAATCGGCCTGCTCATCGGTGTCCGCAGCCACCAAAGGCACGCCGAGCATCACGTAGGGTTTGTCCAGGACCGCTGAAGGCTTGAAGTGATTGCGGTAGACGCGAATCGCCTCATGCATGAAACGGGGTGCGAAATGGGAAGCGAAGGCGTAGGGCAAACCGCGTTCGCCAGCCAGTTGCGCGCTGAACAGGCTCGAACCCAGCAACCAGATCGGGACATTGGTGCCGGTGCCCGGCATGGCGATCACCCGCTGGTCCGGCGTGCGGGGGCCGAGGTAGCGCACCAGCTCCGCTACATCTTCCGGGAAATCGTCGGCGCTCCCTGAGCGCTCCCGGCGCAGGGCGCGCGCCGTCATCTGATCGGAGCCCGGTGCGCGCCCCAGGCCAAGGTCGATCCGGCCCGGGTACAAGCTTTCGAGAGTGCCGAACTGTTCAGCGATCACCAGCGGCGCGTGGTTGGGCAACATGACGCCACCTGAACCGACGCGAATGGTCGAAGTGCCGCCGGCCAGATAGCCCAGCAACACCGAGGTCGCGGAACTGGCGATGCCGTCCATGTTGTGGTGCTCGGCGACCCAAAACCGGGTGTAGCCGAATTTTTCGACGTGCTGCGCCAGGTCCAGGGAGTTGCGCAGCGACTGGGCCGGGCTGCCGTTCTCCCGCACGGGCACCAGATCGAGGGTCGAAAACTTGATGTCGGACAGTCGTTTCATAAACCTGCTTCTCCAATTGAGGGCGCAGGTTTTTGTGTAATCGAAAACCTGCCGAATCCATAAGCGTGTTTCATGCAATGAGGGCATATACCCGAGTTTCAATAGCAAAGACGAAATTTCCTACGAAAATGGTAGGACTTATGAGATCAGGTGAACTTTGCACCACCGTCTATCCTCAGAACCCTAGCAACCGAAAACCACGAAGGCGCGACGCTTCGCGCCGGATCTTGAGGAGGCAGACATGGCTATTACCAAGAAAGCATCGGCGCATTGGGAAGGTGACCTGAAAACCGGCATCGGCTCGATTTCCACGGAAACCGGTGTTCTCAGAGACGCACCCTACGGTTTCAAGGCCCGTTTCGAGGGCGGTAAAGGCACCAATCCCGAAGAGTTGATCGGCGCAGCCCACGCAGGCTGTTTCTCCATGGCGTTCTCGATGATCCTCGGCGACGCCGGCCTCAAGGCTGACAGCATCGATACCAATGCCGAAGTGACCCTGGACCAAGTGGACGGTGGGTTTGCGATCACTGCGGTGAAGTTGATTCTAAAGGCGAAAATCCCTGGAGCGACTCAGGCGCAGTTCGAAGAGCTGAGCAATAAAGCCAAAGAAGGCTGCCCGGTGTCGAAAGTGTTGAATGCGAAGATCAGCCTGGATGCCACGCTGATCAGCTGATTTTGTACCGGCGGAAAAGATCGCAGCCTGCGCCAGCGTCTACGGATCCCTGTAGAAGCTGGCGCAAGCTGCGATCTTTTTTGCGCTGGAACAAAACCTGGCCGGTACGACTGTGGTCGAATAAATGACAGCAGCTCAAGCGCACCACGGGTGCGCGCTGCACCCAAAGGAGCTTCACCATGAAACGTTTTGCCTTGGCGGTTATCTGTTGCGCGCTGGCAACTTCGGCGCTCGCGGCGCCAAAAGATTGCGAAGAACTCAGGAAAGAGATCGAAGTGAAAATCCAGGCGAATGCCGTACCGTCCTACACCCTGGAGATTGTTTCGAAAGAAGAGGCCGATAAGCACGACGTCGCCATGGTCGTCGGCACGTGTGACAACGGCACCAAAGCCATCATTTACCAGAAGAACGACCGCTGATTCGCCTTACATGAGGCAATAGGACTCTCGATCTTCAGCGACGATCTCCCGCTTGGCGTTATACAACCGGGCGCCGGGCGTGAAGGCTATAGAACGGCCTTCCAGTACATAGCGCTGGCCGGCTTCGAAGTGATCGTAGTTGATGGTCAGATAGCACAACCGTTCCGAGGGGCCGCTCATCAGACCCAAACCCCCGCCACCCGGCACTTCAAAGTCGAATCGAACGACCAGTTCATGACTGCCGGGCGTCACCTGGAAAAAACGCCCATCGCGCAATCGCTGCTTGTCCAGCCGCTCCGCCATCAGCAACTTGTCGTTGGGGAATGGCGTAGAAAATTCGACCCAGGCCATTTGTGGATTGACCGCCGGTAACGGGCTTTGGCAACCGGTAACGACGACGGCCGCGAGCAACAGCAACACCCTGCGCATGATGAATGTCCTGAGGTTTGGTCATTCAGCATAGCGCCGATCAGGTGCGCTGGCAGCCTGCCGGTGTGCCCTGGCCAATCACTTTTCGCTGCTGGTCATAGAGCTTTGCCCACGGCCGAAAACCGATATTCCCTGCCTGCAGCTGATATTTCTCACCCGCGTTGAAGCCGTTGAATTTCACATTCAGTTGGCAATCCCGCCAGAGAGGCTCCGCGTCAGGCCCGATGTTGGTCGGCTCGACCGGGAATTGATAACGCACCGTCAGCTCGTGGCTGCCGGGCTGCACCTCGAAATAGCGCTTATCGGTCAAGGCTTTGTCATCGACTTCCAGCGCTTGCAGCGCAGTGTCTTCCTGTTGAGCATCGAGATCGATCCACGCCCGGGTCGGGTCGTGGTGGGGTAATCCGAAACCGGCACAGCCGGTCAGCATCAACAGGCCTCCTGTCAGCATCATCTTGCGCATAGCGGAGCTCCAGTCAGGCGGGATAGTCTTGCGGGCAGACTCTCCAGGGATGTTTTTATTTTGATCAGGCCGATTCCAAGCCTTGGGTTACTTGATCGCGTTTCGCGCATTTTGTTTCCGGGTGTGTTGTTTTTGTTGCTCAACGGCTGCGCCAGCGTCAGCTATTACGGCCAATTGGCCAGTGGCCAGCTGCAACTGCTGCAGGCTCGGGAGCCGGTCTCCGAAGTCATTGCCGACCCTTCCCGCGATCAAACGCTACGTACCCACCTGGCCCAGTCGCAAAAAGCCAGGGCTTTTGCCAGCCAGCAACTGCACCTGCCGGACAATCAGAGCTACCGCTTGTACGCCGACATTGGCCGACCGTTTGTAGTATGGAACGTCTTCGCCACCCCGGAATTTTCACTTTCGCCGCAAAACCACTGCTTTCCCGTTGCCGGTTGTGTGGCGTATCGCGGCTATTACAGCCAAAGCGCGGCCCGTGGTGAGGCCGCCGTGCTGCGATTGCAAGGTATGGACGTATCGATTGGCGGTGTCGAGGCGTATTCGACGCTCGGCTGGTTCAACGATCCGATCATCAGTTCGATGCTGGGTTGGGGCGATGAGCGGCTGGCGACGTTGATCTTTCACGAACTGGCGCACCAGCGCTTTTATGTGAAGGACGACACCGAGTTCAACGAGTCCTTCGCCACTTTTGTGGAGCAGGAAGGCACCCGCCAGTGGCGTGCCTGGCGCGGGTTGCCACCGGACACGGGTGACCAGGCGCAGCAACGGGACCAGTTCATTCAATTGGTGCTCGACACCCGCACGCGGCTTGAACGCCTCTACGCCCAACCACTGCCCGCCGAGCAGATGCGGCAACGCAAAGCGGCGGAGTTCGAGCGGCTACGCGCCGATTACCGACGGCTGCGCGACAGCCAATGGGCTGGGGATAAACGCTATGACGCGTGGATCAATGCACCGATGAACAATGCCCGCTTGTTGCCATTTGGACTGTACGACCAGTGGGTGCCAGCGTTTGCCGCGTTGTTCCGGCAGGCCGGCGGGGATTGGCTGAAGTTTTATGCGGCGGTGGAGAGGCTCGGTGCGTTGCCGGTTGGGGAGCGCAAAGCCGCGCTCAAGAATCTGGCTGCTTTGTAATCCTGTGGCGAGGGAGCTTGCTCCCGTTCGGCGGGGAACCCGTCGCCGTGCGGTGCCTTCAGATTTTTGGGGCGCTGCGCGCCCAGCGGGAGCAAGCTCCCTCGCCACAATTTAGAGTCAGCGTCGCAAAAAAGCCTGGTGCAACTCATCCAGCGTTTCAAAGTGATAGGCCGGAGACTCCGCGTTGAGCTCTTCGCGGCTGCCAAACCCGTAACCCACCGCCGCTGCGTCCAGCCCATTGCTGCGCGCGCCGATCAGGTCGTGTTTACGGTCGCCGATCATCAAAGTGTTGGCCGGGTCCAGGCCTTCTTCGGCGATCAGGTGGGCGATCAGTTCGACCTTGTTGGTCCGTGTGCCGTCCAGTTCGCTGCCGTAGATCACCTTGAAGTGTTTGGCGAAGTCGAAGTGCCGGGCGATTTCCCGGGCGAAAATCCACGGTTTGGAAGTCGCGATGTACAACTGCCGCCCCTGCCCGCCGAGGGTTTCCAGCAGTGGCGTGACGCCCTCGAACACGTGGTTTTCATACAGGCCGGTGACTTTGAAACGCTCGCGGTAGAAATTCACCGCTTCCCAGGCCCTGGCCTCGTCGAAGTCGTAGAACTGCATGAACGCCTGCAACAACGGCGGGCCGATGAAGTGTTCGAGTTTAGTCAGGTCCGGCTCATCGATGCCCAGTTTGCTCAAGGCGAACTGGATGGAACGGGTGATGCCCTCGCGCGGGTCGGTCAGGGTGCCATCGAGGTCGAACAAAACGGTTTGGTAATGCATGTTGAATCCTGAGTAGGGGCGCCGGGGTCAGAGCAGGTCGTAGCCTTCAGCCAAATGCAGATCCTTGAGCTTTACGTAGTTCGCCGCGCTGTAGGTGAAAAAGGCGTTTTCCTTGTCAGTCAGCGCACGGATTTGTTTAACCGGGCTACCGACATACAGGAAACCGCTGACAAGGCGTTTGCCGGGTGGCACCAGACTGCCGGCGCCGATGATCACGTCATCTTCGACCACTGCGCCGTCCATCACGATACTGCCCATGCCGATCAGTACCCGACTGCCGACGCTGCAACCGTGCAGCATGACTTTGTGCGCGATGGTCACATCGTCGCCGATCAGCAACGCAAAACCATCGGGGTTGAACGGCCCGGCATGGGTAATGTGCAACACGCAGCCGTCCTGAACGCTGGTGCGCGCACCGATGCGGATACGGTGCATGTCGCCACGGATCACCGTCAGCGGCCAGACCGAGCTGTCTTCGCCAATTTCGACGTCGCCGATCACCAGCGCCGAACCGTCGACAAAAGCGCCTTTACCCAGCAGCGGCGTGTGGTTCTGATACTTGCGTAGGGTCACGATAGGGTTTCTCTCTGTTGCCGATAGCTGCGGTGAGCGTCGATTGTAATTAAGATGGCCGCATGTTTCTTCCAGCCAAGGTGCCAACCGTGAGCGTGAACAATCCTCTTTTGCAGTCCTACGACCTGCCGCCGTTCTCGGCGATCCGTGCCGAACACGTGCAACCGGCCATTGAACAGATCCTGGCTGATAACCGCGCCGCCATTATCGAGATCCTCGAAAGCCAAGGCAAACAACCGACCTGGGCCGGCCTGGTGCTGGCGATGGACGAACTCAACGACCGCCTCGGCGCTGCCTGGAGTCCGGTCAGCCACCTGAACGCCGTGTGCAACAGCCCCGAGTTGCGCGAAGCCTACGAGTCGTGCCTGCCGGCGCTTAGCGCCTACTCCACCGAGTTGGGCCAGAACCGCGAACTGTTCCAAGCCTTCGAAGCCTTGGCCAACAGCCCGCAAGCCGCCGGTTTCGACGTGGCGCAGAAAACTATCCTGGAACACTCGCTGCGCGACTTCCGTCTGTCGGGTATTGATTTGCCTGAAGCCGAGCAAAAGCGTTACGCCGAAGTGCAAAGCAAATTGTCGGAGCTGGGCAGCCGCTTCTCCAACCAACTGCTCGACGCGACCCAAGCCTGGACCAAACATGTTACCGATGAAGCCGCTCTCGCCGGCCTGACCGATTCGGCCAAAGCGCAAATGGCCGCCGCCGCACAGGCCAAAGGGCTGGACGGCTTCCTGATCACCCTGGAATTCCCGAGCTACTACGCGGTGATGACCTACGCCCACGACCGTGCCCTGCGCGAAGAAGTCTACGCCGCCTATTGCACCCGCGCGTCGGACCAGGGCCCGAATGCCGGCCAGAACGATAACGGCCCGGTCATGGAAGACATCCTCGACCTGCGTCAGGAACTGGCAAAACTGTTGGGCTTCGCCAGCTTCTCCGAGCTGAGCCTGGCCACCAAAATGGCCGAGTCCAGCGATCAAGTGCTGAGTTTCCTGCGCGACCTGGCCAAACGCAGCAAGCCGTTCGCCGCCCAGGATCTGGAACAGCTCAAGGCCTACGCCGCCGAACAAGGCTGCCCGGACCTGCAAAGCTGGGACAGCGGCTTCTACGGTGAAAAACTTCGCGAACAGCGGTACAGCGTGGCCCAGGAAGCACTGCGCGCTTACTTCCCTATCGACAAAGTGCTGAGCGGCCTGTTCGCTATCGTCCAGCGCCTGTACGGCATCGAAATTGCCGAACAGAAAGGCTTCGACACCTGGCACCCGGATGTTCGCCTGTTCGAAATCAAGGAAAACGGCCAGCACGTCGGCCGCTTCTTCTTCGATCTCTACGCCCGCGCCAACAAGCGTGGCGGTGCCTGGATGGACGGCGCACGCGACCGCCGCCGAACCGCTGAAGGCGTGCTGCAAAGCCCGGTGGCCAATCTGGTGTGCAACTTCACCCCGGCCGACAGCGGCAAACCGGCGCTGCTGACCCACGACGAAGTGACCACGCTGTTTCACGAATTCGGCCACGGTTTGCACCACCTGCTGACCCGCGTCGAGCATGCTGGCGTGTCCGGCATCAACGGTGTGGCATGGGATGCCGTCGAGCTGCCAAGTCAGTTCATGGAAAACTGGTGCTGGGAGCCGGAGGGCCTGGCGCTGATCTCCGGTCACTACGAAACCGGCGAACCGTTGCCACAAGACCTGCTGGGCAAAATGCTCGCGGCAAAAAACTTCCAGTCCGGGCTGATGATGGTTCGCCAGCTGGAATTCTCGCTGTTCGACTTTGAGTTGCACGCCACTCACGGCGATGGCCGCAGCGTGCTGCAAGTGCTCGAAGGCGTGCGCGACGAGGTTTCGATCATGCGCCCACCGGCCTACAACCGCTTCCCGAACAGCTTCGCGCACATTTTCGCCGGCGGTTACGCCGCGGGTTACTACAGCTATAAATGGGCCGAAGTGCTGTCCGCCGATGCCTTTTCGAAGTTCGAAGAAGACGGCGTGCTCAACGCCGACACCGGCCGCGCGTTCCGTGAAGCGATCCTCGCTCGCGGCGGTTCTCAAGAGCCGATGGTGCTGTTCGTCGACTTCCGTGGCCGCGCGCCGTCGATTGACGCACTCTTGCGCCACAGCGGCCTGAGTGAGGACGCGGCAGCATGAGCGAGGGGCCTGTGATCACCAAAAAACGCTTTATCGCCGGGGCGGTCTGCCCGGCTTGCAGCGAGCCGGACAAGTTGATGATGTGGAGCGAAGACGACGTCCCCCATCGCGAGTGCGTGGGCTGCGGTTATTCCGACACGCTGAATGAACAAGGCCTGTCGGTGCCCAAGGAATTGGGTACGCGGGTCAACACGTCGGCGCTGAAAGTCCCCGACGCCAAGGTACAAGCCGTGCAGTTTTTTCCGAACCCCAAGCTAAAGAAAAAGCCCGACGAGCAGCACTGAGTCATGACCACCTTCCACTTTTAATCGAGTGGGAGGTGGTAACTATCTAACACCCTCTCCCTGCGCTTCCTTTTTACGCTGAGCGAAATCAGCCGCTTTCAAGGAAGACTCATGTCCGATACCAACCCGCTGTTACAACCTTGGGCACTGCCGCCCTTTTCCGCCGTACGCACCGAGCATCTCGTCCCGGCTATCGAAAAAATCATTGCGGACAACCGACAGACCCTCACCGACATCATCGCGTCCCAAGCAGTGTCGCCGAGCTGGGATGACCTGGTGCTGGCGGTCGATGAAACCGATGCACGCCTGGGTGAAGCCATGTCCGTCATCCAAACACTGGACTTGGTGAAACGCGACATCGCCTGGGAACTGGCCAGTGCAACGTGCGGCTTTGCTACGGCACGCTACATCGCCGAAAAAATGAACAACCAGGCGCTGCATCAGGCTTACCGGCAGCTGGCTCAAAGCGCGATTGCGGCGAGCTTCGACGAACCGCGCAACGCGGTGCTGACCAAGATCTTGCGCAGGTTTCGTCTGGCGGGAATCGATCTGCCTGCCGAACAACAACGGTCACTGGCGCGCATCAATGTCGAGATCAGCGGGCTTCAAAGCCTGTTTATGACGCATCTCGAAAGCGCCTCCGCAGCCTGGACCAAGCGCATTGACGACGTAGCACAACTCGACGGTTTGTCCCGGACGACCATCGATCGCCTGGCGCTCAATGCGCGAAAGGCCGGTCATGAAGGGTGGCTGCTGTCTCTGGACCAGAACACCTGCCATCAGGTCATGACGTATGCGCAAAATCGAAACCTGCGCGAGGAGTACTTCATCGCCTACAACACACGCGCTTCCGATCAAGGACCCAACGCCGATCAATTCGATAACGGTCCGGTGCTGCAAATGCTGTTGTCGCTGCGTCACAGGAAGGCCCGATTGCTCGGTTATGAAAACTTCGCGCAACTCAGCGTGGCAACGGAAATGGCGCAGTCCACCGCCCACGTTGACGGGTTCCTGCGCCGGCAAATCACCCAGGCTACGCCAGGCTTCGAAAAAGACGCCCAAGCACTCAAGGCCTTTGCGCCAGAGTGGAACATTGCGCAGATCCAACCCTGGGACCAAGAGTTTCTCGCCGAACAATTGCGTCAGCGCCAACTGAGTGGCGCGCTGAAAAACCTGCGGGCTTACTTCCCGCTGGACGGAACGCTACGGCGTCTGTGCCTCTTCAGTGAACGCATGTTCGGGATCGAGATCGTCGAGAAAAAGCAGTTCAGCCGTTGGCATGACAGTGTCCGCCTGCTCGAAATCAGCGAGCGTGGGCAGGTGATCGGGCATATCTACCTCGATCCTTTCCACCGCGAGGACGCGCCGGACTACGCCTGGACTGCCACGTGTCGCAACCGGCGACGGAACGCGGAAGGCCAGTCAACGCTGCCGATTGCAATCATGCACAGCAACTTCACCGCAGGCATCGACGACCAGCCTTGCCTCCTCGCCCATCTGGACCTGCGCGTTCTGTTCCACGAGTTTGGTCATTGCTTGCAGCATGTACTGACACGCTCACCGCACTACACCCTCTCCGGCATTTCCCAGCTGGGACGCGATTCAGGAGAGTTTGCGGGCCAGTTGTTCGAACTGTGGTGCCTGTCCAGGGAATTCCTGTTGTGGCTTGCCGCTCACCACGAGACCGGTGAACGCCTGACCGAGGAACAAGTCGATGCGGCGCTGGCGGCCATTCAAACCCAGAGCAGCTGGCAATCCGCACACTTGCTGATGAGCGCGTTGTTTGACTTTGAATTGCATCGTTGTCACGGCGATGGTCGCAGTGTCCAGCAAGTCTTTGAAGACGTGCAAAAAGAGGTCAATCACCTGCAATTGCCGTCCTACAGCCGATTCGCCAACAGCTTTGATTACATGGTGACCGGCTATGGCGCTTCGGTGTACGCCTACAGGTGGTCAGGCGTGCTGGCCAGCGAAGCGTTCAAACGGTTTCAGCAGGATTGGGTCTTCAATGCGCAAACCGGCAAGGCCTTTCGCGAGGCATTTTTTTCGCCGGGTGATTCGCGCTCCTTGCTGACCGCCCTGGAAACTTTTCTTGGACGCCCGATCGCTGACGACCTTTTCGCGGTGTCGTCGGAAACGGTTACCCACTGACGCAACGGATTACTCGATATGGGCGCGCATTCGCAACTAAGCCCGCATGAAGATTCATACGGGCTTAGTTCGAAAGCAGACTTATGGGTTGACGATACTGGTATAGGCTTGCGCCAAAGCCAGTAGTTTCTGCTTGTCGCCGTTATCGATATAGCCGTCACCGTCCACATCGCTCTCGACCACGTTGATGCTGAAGGACCGGCCGCCATCATTCGAGGTCGCCGTGACGTAAACGGAGTCCACCAGGGCCTCCGTCGGCTCTTGATTGTCGGCGTCCCAACCCTGAATTTTGCGAGCAAGTTGCATCGACACTTGTGCCTCTTTCGGGTTGACGACAGAAGGCGACAACAACTGTAAAAAGATACCGCGCTGATTAAAAAACGACATTGTTTAATTCCATTTAAATTAGTTATTCACGAAGACTTCGTGTGCGACGAATATTACTTATAAAGTTTGTTTTGAAGCCAACCGTTATATGTTTCCCGGCATTGCTCTTATATGTCGTAAGCCATGCGTCCCGCTGCTCACTGGAGTGCCGAACGGCACTGGTCGTTTCACTCGGCCTCGGATACTGTATGTGCATACAGCAACGAGTAATGGATCGATGAGCACTCCCCTGCCACCGCGCGGTCGCGGAACCGCCACTAACCCGCACAACCGCTTCGCGCCGAATCATTCGGTGACGGAGGACGATGGCTGGTATCAGGAAGTCCCGGTGACCCAGGGGACTGAGGTGCGCATCGAGACGGCGAAAACCATCATCACCCGCAACAATTCGCCCGACCTGCCTTTCGATCGCTCGATCAATCCCTATCGCGGCTGCGAGCACGGTTGCATCTACTGTTACGCGCGGCCCAGCCACGCCTATTGGGACATGTCACCGGGGCTGGACTTTGAAACCAGATTGATCGCCAAGACCAACGCCGCCGATGTGCTGGAGGAGCAGCTATCCAAACGCGGCTATCAATGCGCGCCGATCAACCTGGGTTCCAACACCGATCCATACCAACCCATCGAGCGCGAACACAAAATCACCCGCAAAACCCTGGAAGTGCTCCTGCGTTACCGTCACCCGGTGACCATTATCACCAAGGGCTCGCTGATTCTTCGTGACCTGGACCTGCTGGCCGAACTCGCCGAACAGCGGCTGGTGGCGGTGATGATCAGCCTGACCACCCTGGACGATGAACTCAAACGCATCCTCGAACCCCGTGCTGCCGCGCCCAAGGCTCGGCTAAGGGCGATTCGCGTGATGCGTGAAGCCGGGATCCCCGTGGGTGTGTTGTGTTCGCCGATGATTCCAATGATCAACGACAGCGAACTCGAAAGCCTGCTGACCGAGGCGCAGGCTGCGGGTGCGCAAAGTGCGGGCTACATGATGTTGCGTCTGCCGCTGGAGGTGGCGCCGCTGTTTGAAGAATGGCTGGCCGCCCACTACCCGCAACGCGCGGCGCATGTGCTAAGTCTGATCCGCCAAAGCCGCGGCGGTGAGCTGTATGACAGTCGATTTGGCAGCCGGATGCGCGGCGAAGGCCCTTTTGCCGACCTGTTGGCGCAGCGCTTCGCCAAAACCATCAAACGCTTGGGGCTGAATCGGCGTGAAGGCTTTAATCTGGACTGCGAAGCCTTCTGTCCGCCAGGTCGCCAGATGTCGTTGATTTGAGGACAATTGGCCTGTGGTGAGGGGTAGGAAACGTGCGGCATAATCAGGCCGGTCACGTTTTTTGTGACCTGGAACACACGTTCTAGAGCGGTTGATTCAGTTTGAATTAAGTTTCGGCCGATACCTTGTTCATCGAGTGACTGACGGGTCGAGCTTTCTCGCCCGGATGTTTTTTAGACAGCCACTGGCTTCACACCGGACAAAACGGGAAAATCCCCTGACTCCGCCAATGAGGATGAATTCATGAGTGACAAGGATAAACAGCCGTTGGCTGCGTCGGCTTCCGCCCAACCAGAGGCAGAATCCGCCGATGCAGCGTTGAAGCACATCGTTGACGGCTTTTTGCATTTTCATCATGAGATCTTTCCGCAACAGGAAGAGCTCTTCAAGAAACTCGCCACGGCGCAACAGCCACGGGCGATGTTCATCACCTGCGCCGACTCGCGCATCGTACCCGAGCTGATCACTCACAGTTCGCCGGGCGATCTGTTCGTGACCCGCAATGTCGGCAACGTCGTACCGCCTTACGGTCAGATGAACGGTGGCGTTTCCACCGCCATCGAGTACGCGGTACTGGCGCTGGGCGTGCAGCACATAATCATCTGCGGCCACTCCGATTGCGGTGCCATGCGTGCGGTGCTCAACCCCGCCAGCCTGGAAAAGATGCCCACGGTCAAAGCCTGGCTGCAACACGCCGAAGTCGCGAAAACCATGGTGCACGACAACTGCAACTGCGCAGACGAAAACGAGACCATGCATGTCCTCACCGAGGAAAATGTCATCGCTCAATTGCAACATCTGCGTACCCACCCCTCGGTAGCTTCGCGCATGGCGAGCGGTCAGCTGTTCATCCATGGCTGGGTCTACGACATCGAAACCAGCAAGATCAAAGCTTACGACGCGGACCAGAGTAGTTTCCTGCCGCTCGACGGCAGCCATCCGATTCCGGTGGCGACGCCCAAAGCGCGCTTCTAAATCTTCCTAAAAATCTGTGTGGTTTGACGCCGGCCGCTGACTCAGCGGTCCGGCCTCGCCATGCCTGAAGAAAACTTCGGGAGAATCGTCATGCGTGCTGCGCAACTCAAAACTGTTCTGCCACGGGAGCTGCTCGCTTCAGTGGTCGTGTTTCTGGTCGCTCTGCCCTTGTGCATGGGCATCGCCATCGCCTCGGGCCTGCCGCCCGCCAAAGGTCTGATCACCGGCATCATCGGTGGTTTGGTTGTTGGCTGGCTCGCGGGATCGCCTTTGCAAGTCAGTGGTCCGGCAGCGGGTTTGGCTGTTCTGGTGTTCGAACTGGTGCGCCAGCACGGTATCGCCATGCTCGGGCCGATCTTGCTGCTGGCGGGTTTTCTGCAACTGGTGGCCGGGCGCCTGAAACTGGGCTGCTGGTTTCGGGTCACGGCGCCCGCGGTGGTCTACGGCATGCTGGCCGGTATTGGCGTGTTGATCGTGTTGTCACAGGTGCATGTGATGCTCGATGCGGTGCCCAAGCCGTCCGGGCTGGATAACCTGGCTGCCTTCCCGGCGGCCGTGGCGCAAGCGTTGCCTTCTTTAGGCTGGCAGGCCGGCTTGCTCGGGCTCGCAACGATAGCGGTGATGTACCTGTGGGAAAAACTGCGCCCCCATTCCCTGCGTTTCATTCCCGGTGCTTTGCTCGGGGTAGGTCTGGCGACTGTCGCCAGCCTGATGCTCGCCTTGCAGGTCAAACGGGTGGAGGTTCCGGCCAATCTGGCAGAAGCCATCGACTGGCTGAAACCAGCCGACTTGCTCAACCTCGCCGACCCGACGCTGCTGATCGCCGCCTTCGCCGTCGCTTTCATCGCCAGCGCCGAAACTTTGTTGTCAGCCGCCGCGGTGGATCGCATGCACAGCGGCCAACGCTCGGATTTCGACCGGGAATTATCGGCGCAAGGTGTCGGCAACATGCTCTGCGGCCTACTCGGTGCATTGCCGATGACCGGCGTGATCGTGCGCAGTTCGGCCAATGTTCAGGCCGGCGCTACCACGCGAATGTCGGCGATATTCCATGGCCTGTGGTTGCTGGCGTTTGTCTTGCTGCTGTCGAGTGTGTTGCAAAGCATTCCGGTGGCGAGTCTGGCGGGGGTGCTGGTCTATACCGGCTTCAAACTGGTTGACTTGAAAGCCTTTCGCGGCCTGGGCCGTTATGGCCGGATGCCGATGTTCACTTACGCGGCGACCGCGCTGGCAATCATTTTCACGGATTTGCTGACCGGTGTATTGATTGGCTTTGGTTTGACCCTGGCCAAACTCGCATGGAAGGCCTCGCGACTGAAAATCAGCCTGATCGATCTGCCACAAAGCGGCGAAATGGAATTGCGCCTGATGGGGGCGGCGACCTTTCTCAAGGTGCCGGCACTGACGCAGGTGCTGGGAACCATTCCCGCAGGTGCGACGGTGCATGTGCCGCTCAACAACCTGAGCTACATCGATCATTCGTGTCTGGAGTTGCTTGAAGAGTGGGGAAGGGCCAACGCGGCCAAGGGCTCGACGCTGTTGATTGAAGCGCGGGGGTTGAAGCGCAGGCTGGAGGGACGAGTGCGGACTAACACCGGTGTCGGCGCGCCTGGCTGAGCAACCTGTGGGAGCGGGCTTGCCCGCGATTGCGGTGGATCAGTCAACAACTTGGCTGAATTTGATTCCGCTATCGCGGGCAAGCCCGGCTCCCACAGGTGCTGTATTGACCCTCAACTCAGGCCGCGGGCTGATCCAGTTCCAGTCCTACGCCCAAACGACGCGACATGCACGGCCAGCGCTTCCACGCTGCTCCCGTGTCCGGGCTGCTGAGTTTCTCGCGGTAGGCTTCCACCGACTCCAGCGCAAAGCTTTCGTCGTTGAGCATCTCGTCCACGGCGTGATGCACCGCCTCATCCAGCTGGTTGGCAAATTCCTCACCGATCAATTGGTGGGCAATCAGGTTGGCGACAGTCATGTCCAAGGGGATCAGTGGCTGGCCAAAATGCTTGATGTACAGGTCGTTGACCTCTTCGACAAACCGATGCGCCAGATAGGCTTCGTCCAGCAGGCTGTCGAGCCCGACGTGTCCGGCCAAGAGGGTCGGCGGCTGAAGGAAGTATTGTTCGGCAATTTTCAGCACCGGTTTGATCTGCGATTCGATTCCCGCTTCCCTGGCCACTTCATTGGCTGCATCCAGAAGATCGGGAACCTCAGCAATGTAGGCGTCGACAAACCGCGTCAGGACACCTTTGGCATCTGTCTCCGGCAGTTGGATCGAAGGATGGAGGTTAGGCAGTTTGCTTTCCAGCTGACGCGTCAGCAGGCCGGTCTCGGCTTCATGTTGTTGGGCTTTTTGGATCTGCTCGCGCAATGCGGCGGTGTTCATGAAAACTCCAGGTAACAAAGGCAGTGAAATAGGGAAGACATAACTTAGCTGGCTTACGAAAATTGCTAAGACGCATTTGTCATAATTATTTCATCCTTGAGACATCACAGTTATATCGATTTGCCACCACTCGTCTGCATCCTTCTCCATTCGTGACCTTGAACGCAAGTGCCAGCTGTTTCAGATGATTTACGCCCTCACGTTGCGAGGTAGCAGGCGCTGTCTATACTCGGGTTGGAAATGGAGTTAGCTGATGACGTCCGACTGCACACGCAGCAAGACCCGGCGATTCAAGTTCGTAGTCTGAAAATGCCGCTCCCTTGCCGCAGGTGAAAGCCGGCGGGATAACAAGAACGATAAGGGGAACCCGCAATGATGCGACATCCACACGTCTGGATGGGCCTCCTGTTGTGGTCGATTTTCAGCCAGGCGCAAGCTGCCTGGACTGTGAATATGGCGCCGGGAGCGACTGAAATCAGTCACGCAGTATTTGACCTGCACATGACCATTTTCTGGATCTGTGTAGTGATCGGCGTCATCGTCTTCGGCGCCATGTTCTGGTCGATGATCCTCCACCGCCGCTCGACCGGGCAGGTGGCTGCAAAATTTCATGAAAGCACCACCGTTGAAATCCTCTGGACCATCGTGCCCTTCCTGATTCTGGTGGCCATGGCGGTTCCCGCGACGGCGACGCTGATCAAGATGTACGACGCCAGTGAGCCGGATATTGATATCCAGGTCACCGGCTATCAGTGGAAGTGGCACTACAAATACCTGGGCCAGGACGTTGAGTTCTTCAGCAACCTGGCCACGCCCGCCGATCAGATTCACAACAAGGAAGCCAAGAGCGAGCACTACCTGCTCGAGGTCGACAAGCCGCTGGTGCTGCCGATTGGCGCCAAGGTGCGCTTCCTGGTGACCTCCGCCGACGTCATCCATTCCTGGTGGGTGCCGGCCTTTGCGGTCAAGCGCGATGCCATCCCGGGGTTCGTCAACGAAGCCTGGACCCGCGTCGACAAGCCCGGCATCTACCGTGGCCAGTGCGCCGAGTTGTGCGGTAAGGACCACGGCTTCATGCCGATTGTGGTCGAGGTCAAGGAAAAGGCCGATTACGAAAAATGGCTGGGTGAACGCAAGGCCGAAGCCCTGCAACTCAAAGAGCTGACCAGCAAGGAATGGACCCTCGAAGAACTCAAGGAGCGCGGCGACAAGGTCTATCACACCACGTGCGTGGCCTGTCACCAGGCTGAAGGCCAGGGCCTGCCGCCGATGTTCCCGGCGCTCAAAGGCTCGAAAATCGCCACCGGGCCGAAAGAAGGTCACCTGAGCATTGTCTTCCACGGCAAGCCTGGCACCTCGATGGCGGCGTTCGGCAAGCAACTGTCGGAAGTCGATATCGCGGCGGTCGTGACCTACGAACGTAACGCCTGGGGCAATAACAAAGGCGACATGGTCACGCCAAAAGAAGTGCTGGAGATGAAACAGGCGGAAAGCAAATGACCCGGTCTATTGCGCACGTAAGGAACCGGTCGGGGCAGCGCGCCCCGGCCTGCCCAGCCCATCTGTTTGCAGGAGACACGCCATGAGCGCCGTCATTGATGACCATGGTCATGCCGACCACGCCCACGGTCCCGCCAAAGGCCTGATGCGTTGGGTGCTGACCACCAACCACAAGGACATCGGCACGTTGTACCTGTGGTTCGCGTTTTCCATGTTCCTGCTCGGCGGTTCTTTCGCGATGGTGATTCGCGCCGAACTGTTCCAGCCGGGGCTGCAAATCGTCGAACCGGCGTTCTTCAACCAGATGACCACCATGCACGGTCTGGTCATGGTGTTCGGTGCGGTGATGCCGGCCTTCGTCGGCCTCGCCAACTGGATGATTCCGTTAATGATCGGCGCGCCGGACATGGCCCTGCCACGGATGAACAACTTCAGCTTCTGGCTGTTGCCGGCGGCATTCATCCTGCTGGTGTCGACGCTGTTCACACCGGGCGGCGGGCCGAACTTCGGCTGGACGTTCTACGCGCCGCTGTCCACGACCTATGCGCCCGAGAGCGTGACGTTCTTCATCTTTGCCATCCACTTGATGGGGATCAGTTCGATCATGGGCGCGATCAACGTGATCGCCACCATCCTCAACCTGCGCGCCCCCGGCATGACGCTGATGAAAATGCCGCTGTTCGTCTGGACCTGGCTGATCACTGCGTTCCTGTTGATCGCGGTAATGCCGGTGCTGGCGGGTTGCGTGACGATGATGCTGATGGACATCCACTTCGGCACCAGCTTCTTCAGTGCTGCCGGTGGCGGTGATCCGGTGTTGTTCCAGCACGTGTTCTGGTTCTTCGGTCACCCCGAGGTGTACATCATGATTCTGCCGGCCTTCGGTGCCGTCAGCTCGATCATTCCGACCTTCTCGCGCAAACCGCTGTTCGGCTACACCTCGATGGTTTATGCGACGGCGAGCATCGCGTTCCTCTCGTTCATCGTCTGGGCGCACCACATGTTTGTGGTCGGC
The DNA here is from genome assembly GCF_902497785.1 of Pseudomonas fluorescens. Classification (GTDB taxonomy): domain Bacteria; phylum Pseudomonadota; class Gammaproteobacteria; order Pseudomonadales; family Pseudomonadaceae; genus Aquipseudomonas; species Aquipseudomonas fluorescens_BO. Next base: position 245,140 of record NZ_CABVHK010000008.1, on the reverse strand, counting down.
ATTCCGCTGGTGGGCGAGTTGTTCTTCATGTACGCCACGCTACTGATCGCGGTGCCCACGGGGGTGAAGGTGTTCAACTGGGCCAGCACCATGTGGCAAGGCTCGCTGACCTTCGAGACGCCGATGCTGTTCGCGGTGGCGTTTGTGATTCTGTTCTCCATCGGCGGTTTCTCCGGGCTGATGCTGGCCATCGCCCCGGCGGATTTCCAGTACCAGGACACGTACTTCGTGGTCGCGCATTTCCACTACGTGCTGGTGCCGGGAGCGATCTTCGGGATCTTTGCGTCGGCCTACTACTGGTTGCCGAAATGGACCGGCCACATGTACGACGAAACCCTCGGCAAGCTGCACTTCTGGCTCTCGTTCATCGGCATGAACATGGCGTTCTTCCCGATGCACTTTGTGGGTCTGGCGGGCATGCCGCGGCGCATTCCGGACTACAACCTGCAATTCGCCGACTTCAACATGGTGTCGTCGATCGGTGCGTTCATGTTTGGTGCGACGCAGATTTTCTTCCTGTTCATCGTGATCAAGACGATTCGCGGCGGCCCGCCGGCACCGGCCAAACCGTGGGATGGGGCGGAAGGCCTGGAATGGAGCATTCCGTCACCGGCGCCGTACCACACCTTCACTACCCCACCGGAAGTGAAATGAAACGCCTCACTGTAGGAGCGAGCTTGCTCGCGATGTTCGCCAACGATAACGCTGGGAGCCTGACACCCCGTGGCGCTCTCAGGTTTTTCGCGAGCAAGCTCGCTCCTACAGGGGATCAAAATCATGGCTGACTCGATTTCGATGAAGAAGCTGGTCACCCGCCTGTTATTGGTGGTGGTGGCGATGTTCGCCTTCGGGTTTGCCCTGGTGCCGATCTATGACGTGATGTGCAAGGTGTTCGGCATCAATGGCAAAACGGCCGGGCAATACGAAGGCGAGCAGATCGTCGACACCTCGCGGCAGATCCGCGTGCAGTTTCTCTCGACCAACTCCGCCGACATGTCCTGGGATTTCTACCCCAAAAGCGATGAGCTGACCGCCAACCCGGGCGCGGTGAACGAGATGGTTTTCATCGCGCACAACCCGACCGACCGGCCGATGAGCGCGCAAGCGGTGCCAAGCATCGCGCCGAGCAACGCCGCCGCGTATTTCCACAAGACCGAATGTTTCTGCTTTACCCAGCAAGTGCTGCAGCCCGGCGAACGGATCGAGATGCCGGTTCGGTTCATCGTTGACCGTGACATGCCCAAGGATGTGAAGCACCTGACGCTGTCCTACACGCTGTTCGATATCACCGCCCGACATCCGCCGGTGGCTGTAAACACTGGCGGCTGAGCGTGCCCGATAAGGAGAACAATAAATGGCAACTCATGAGCACTATTACGTACCGGCCCAGAGCAAATGGCCGATCATTGCCACGGTCGGCATGTTCGTCACCGTGTTCGGCCTGGCCACCTGGTTCAACGATCTGAAAGCTGCGCGGCCGGAATCCCACGGCCCGCTGATCTTTTTCGTCGGCGGCCTGTTGCTGGCGTACATGTTGTTTGGCTGGTTCGGCACGGTGATCAAGGAAAGTCGTAGCGGCTTATACAGCGCGCAGATGGATCGCTCATTCCGCTGGGGCATGAGCTGGTTCATCTTTTCGGAAGTGATGTTTTTCATCGCGTTTTTCGGTGCGCTGTTTTATGTGCGACAAGTCTCGGGGCCAGCGCTCGGCGGAGAAGGCGCCAAAGGCCTGGCTCACATGCTCTGGCCGAACTTCGAATTTGTCTGGCCGTTGCTGAACAACCCTGACTCGAAGCTCTTTCCACCCCCCAAGGACGTCATCAGCCCGTGGGGTCTGCCGTTGCTCAACACGGTGTTACTGGTGAGTTCCAGCGTGACGGTGACCATCGCCCACCACGCGTTGAAAAAGGGCCATCGCGGCGCGCTGAAAATCTGGCTGGCGATTACTGTGTTGCTGGGCTGCGCGTTCCTCGGGTTCCAGGCCGAAGAATACGTGCACGCCTACCAGGAGCTGGGCCTGACCCTGGGCTCGGGTATCTACGGCGCGACGTTCTTCATGCTCACCGGATTCCACGGCGCCCACGTGACCATGGGCACCATCATCCTGTTTGTGATGCTGATGCGGGTCATGCGCGGGCACTTCGACAACGAGCACCAGTTCGGCTTCGAAGCAGCGAGTTGGTATTGGCACTTCGTGGACGTGGTGTGGATCGGGCTGTTCGTTTTCGTCTACGTACTGTAGGAGCGAGCTTGCTCGCGAAGGTGTGTCAGACACGTTGATTTCGATTGAGACACCTTCGCGAGCAAGCTCGCTCCTACAGCTACCAGGGCACGTGCGACACCAGCTGGCCGCTGAAAAAACCCCAGGCGATCAAGCCGACGGTGATGGCGGCCAGGGCTACACGAACACTCAAGGCAATGACGAGGCGGTTCGAGCTGCTGTCGTCCTTGACCAGAAAAAACAGGCCGCTGAACAGGCTGACAACCGTGGCAATCAGCATCAGGACGATGGCTGCTTTGAGCATGGGGAAACTCCGGGGGAAAGGCGATGCACTTGAGTATAGCTATCGCGATGACCGACTTTCTGGCGACGCCATGAAGCGCTTTCGCCCGGGCGTCGTGCCAACGCTGGTGGTCGCACTTTTGCTGCCGCTGCTGGTGTCGCTCGGGTTCTGGCAACTGGGACGGGGGGCGGAGAAAAGCGCGCTGCTGCAAACCTACAGCGAGCGCCGTGCCGCCGAACCGATGGCCAGTAGCGCACTGCTGCACACCGAGGACCTCGCCTTTCGCCGCGTTCACCTGCGCGGCCAGTTCGATGCCGCTCACAGTCTGCTGCTGGATAACCGCCAACGCGACGGCAAGGTGGGCGTCGAGCTGCTGCAACCGTTCCACGATCAGGCGACCGGCTTGTGGCTGCTGGTCAATCGCGGCTGGCTGCCGTGGCCAGACCGGCGCACGCCGCCGCAATTCACCACGCCGACTCAGGCGCAGAGCCTTGATGCCTGGGTCTACGTTTCACCCGGTGCGACCTTTCAATTGCATGCCGACCCGAGCGCTACAACCTGGCCTCAGTTGGTCACCGCGGTCGAGCCGTCGAAACTCTGGACGGCGCTGGATCGTGAGGGTTTTGCATACGAACTGCGCGCAGAAAACGCTCCCGCGACTTACCAGGCCGATTGGCCCGTCGTCGCCATGGGCCCGGAAAAACACATCGCTTATGCCGTGCAGTGGTTCGCCATGTCGATCGCCCTGCTTGGCTTGTTTATCTACCTCGGTTGGCACAACGCAAAGGAGAAACACCATGGGAGCGGCCATGAATCCACCCAGCATGTCTGAGGCGAAAACGCCGGCGAACCGGCGCAAGGGTCGCTTGCAGTTGCTGTTGATCGTGCTCGGGGTCATCGGTCCGATGATCCTCGCCACCGGCATGTACAAGTTGCAGTTCTGGGTGCCGGAGGGTCGCAGCTATCACGGTGAGTTGATCGGCAATGGCCAGACCCGCGCCGACCTTGGGGTGCAGGCACAGGAAGACCGTTGGCAAATGCTGGTCACCGCGCCGAAAGATTGCTCGGTGGACTGCCAGCAACTGGTGTATCTGGCGCGGCAGATTCAGATCGGCCTGGGTCGCGATGCATCCCGCGCCAGTCACGCACTGGCGGCGGCGCAACCGCTGAGTGCCGACTATGAAGCCAAGCTCACGCGCGAATACCCGCAGTTGCAACGCTACCCAATGGACCTCACCACGTTCAGCAAGACCACGGGCGATCAAGCCGTGCCGCAGCTATGGATCATCGACCCCCATGGCAATCTGGTGCTGCGCTACGACCCGACGGTGAAGGGTAAGGACCTGCTCAACGATCTGCGTCATCTGCTGAAACTGTCGAACATCGGATAAGGGCATCGTCATGGCCAAACCTGGATTTCGCCTCGCGCTGTTTGCCACCCTGCTGGCACTGATTGTGGTGTTGCTGGGCGCCTACACCCGCCTGACCCACGCCGGCCTCGGCTGCCCGGATTGGCCCGGCTGCTACGGCTTTATCAGCGTGCCGAAAAGCGAAGCCCAACTGGCCCATGCCGAACTGCATTTTCCGGATGCGCCGGTTGAAGCCCACAAGGGCTGGAACGAAATGATTCACCGCTACTTCGCCGGCACGCTGGGGCTGCTGATTTCAGTATTGGCCGGGCGTGCCTGGGTGCATCGTCTCCAGCCGGGGCAACCGGTGAAATTGCCATTGTTTCTGTTGGCAGTGGTGATTGCCCAAGCCGCCTTCGGCATGTGGACGGTGACGCTCAAGCTGTGGCCGCAAGTGGTGACCGGGCATTTGCTCGGCGGTTTTGCCACGCTGAGTCTGTTGTTTTTGCTGACGTTGCGATTGTCTGGCGTGTTGCCAGCGCTGACCGTGCCCCGGCGTTTGCAATATTGGGCGACGGCCGGGTTGCTGCTGGTGATTTTGCAGATTGCCCTCGGTGGCTGGGTCAGTTCCAACTACGCCGCCGTCGCCTGTATCGATTTCCCGACCTGCCACGGTCAATGGCTGCCGCCGGCGGACTTCGCCAACGGCTTTCACCTGAGCCAGCACATCGGCCCCAATTACCTCGGCGGGCAACTGGACAGCGATGCCCGCACCGCCATTCACGTCACTCACCGCATCGGCGCGCTGCTGGTGACACTTGTGCTGCTCGGGTTGGCCTGGCAATTGAAAGTCGTCGGCATGACGCGCCTCGCCGGGTTGGTGCTGATCGCCCTCGCCGCACAAATTACCCTTGGCATCAGCAACGTGCTGTTTCACCTGCCGCTGCCGGTCGCCGTCGCGCATAACGCCGGCGGTGCGGCGCTGTTGCTCACAATGGTGCTGGTCAATTATCACGCGCGAACCAGCCTGGTTCGGGTCAAACAGCAATCCCCTGTGCGCTGGCGTTTCAGCCCGCGTAAACATTCGGCCGGGCCCATAACAATAAAAGGAGAGATGCCATGGCGACTCTGATCGGCGCACGTCACAGTCAGGCGATCTGGCGTGACTACCTGGAGCTGACCAAACCGAAAGTGGTGGTGCTGATGCTCATCACCTCGCTGGTCGGCATGTTTCTCGCGACCCGTGCCGGGGTGCCGTGGACGGTACTGGTGTTCGGCAATCTGGGGATCGCCCTGTGTGCCGGCGGTGCGGCGGCGGTCAATCATGTGGTGGACCGGCGCATCGATGCGGTGATGGCCCGAACGCACAAACGGCCGTTGGCTGAAGGCCGGGTTTCACCCAAGGCGGCGTTGACGTTCGCCCTGGTGCTGGCGGTGCTGGGGCAAGCGTTGTTGCTGGCTTTCACCAACCCGCTGACGGCTTGGCTGACCCTCGCCTCGTTGCTCGGTTACGCCGTGGTCTACACCGGTTTCCTGAAACGTGCGACGCCGCAGAATATCGTTATTGGCGGCCTCGCCGGCGCCGCCCCGCCGCTGCTCGGCTGGACTGCCGCCACTGGCCACGTCAGTGCCGAACCGCTGTTGCTGGTGCTGATCATCTTCGCCTGGACCCCGCCGCATTTCTGGGCGCTGGCGATTCACCGCAAAGAGGAATACGCCAAGGCTGACATTCCGATGCTGCCGGTGACCCACGGCGAGCACTACACCAAAGTTCACATCCTGCTTTACACCTTCGCACTGCTGGCCGTGAGCCTGATGCCATACGTGATTCACATGAGCGGCATGCTTTACCTGATTTGCGCCCTGGGGCTGGGCGCGAGGTTTCTGCAATGGGCCGTGGTGCTGTACCGTGGCACTCGGCCGCACGCGGCGATCAACACCTTCAAGTACTCTATTTATTACTTGTTCCTGCTGTTTATCGCGCTGCTCGTAGACCACTACTTACTGTTGAACCTATGACTCGAACTCAGAAAACCGTCTTCATCCTCGTCGCCCTGATCGCGCTGGTTCTGGGCCTGACCATCAACAAAGTGCTGTCCGGCAAAGGCCAGGGTGACCCGACGGCGCTGATCGACGCCGGGATCATCCTGCTGCCACAAAGCCGCAATTTGCCGGACGTGACGATGACCGATCAGGACGGCAAACCGGTGGCGGTCAACGCACTGAAGGACAAGTGGAGCCTGCTGTTTTTCGGCTACACCTTCTGCCCGGACATCTGCCCGACCACGCTCGCGCAACTGCGCCAGATCAAAAGCGAACTGCCGCCGGAAGTGATGGATAAGTTGCAGATCATTCTGGTCAGCGTCGATCCGAACCGCGACACGCCCAAGCAGCTCAAGCAATACCTGGGTTACTTCGATCCGCAGTTCCAGGGGCTGACAGCGGCCTCGGTAGAAGACATTCAGAAGCTGGCCAACGCGGTGAGCATTCCGTTTATTCCGGCAGACACCAGCAAGCCAAACTACACCGTTGATCACAGCGGCAATTTGGCCGTGATCGGCCCGGACGGGACGCAACGCGGGTTTATTCGGGCGCCGTTGAACAACGCGAAGTTGGTGGCGCAGCTGCCGGTGATGCTGAACCGCAAATAAACAACGCGACCCCCTGTAGGAGCGAGCTTGCTCGCGAAGGTCGTGAACGATAACGCGTAGAGTCAGATTCTCAGTGGCGTCCTTATGTTTTTCGCGAGCAAGCTCGCTCCTACAAGGTCGGCGTTTCGAGCACAAAAAAAGGGGCGCATTTGAATGCGCCCCTTTTTCGTTGCTTCAGACGATCAGAACGCAGGCACCACCGCGCCTTTGTACTTCTCGAGAATGAAGGCTTTCACTTCCGGGCTGTGCAGCGCAGCAATCAGTTTCTTCATGTCTTCGCTGTCCTTGTCGTCCGGACGCGCCACGAGGATGTTTACGTAAGGCGAGTCGCTGCCTTCGATGACCAGCGCATCCTTGGCCGGATCAAGCTTGGCTTCCAGCGCGTAGTTGGTGTTGATCAGCGCCAGGTCGACCTGGGTCAGCACGCGCGGGATGGTCGCGGCTTCCAGCTCACGGAATTTCAGGTCCTTGGTGTTCTCGGTGATGTCCTTGACGGTCGCCAGGATGTTGTTCGAGTCTTTCAACTTGATCACACCAGCCCTCGCCAGCAGCAACAACGCACGGCCGCCGTTGGTGGCGTCGTTCGGGATCACCACGGTGGCGCCGCCCGGCAGTTCGGTCAGCGCTTTGTACTTGCTGGAGTAAGCGCCCAGCGGTTCCAGGTGTACGCCGGCAACCGACACCAGGTTGGTGCCCTTGGCCTTGTTGAACTCATCAAGGTACGGCTGGTGCTGGAAGAAGTTCGCGTCGAGACGTTTCTCGGCCACTTGCACGTTCGGCTGAATGTAGTCGGTGAAGACTTTGACCTTGAGGTCTACACCTTCTTTGGCCAACGCCGGTTTCACAAACTCGAGGATTTCTGCGTGCGGGACCGGCGTGGCCGCCACCGTCAGAGTGTCAGCGTGGGCGGAAAAGGCTGCAACAGCAGCAAACGCGACGAGTAGTTTTTTCATTCAGCTAACTCCTTGTGGGTACTCGCTTGCGACGCCGTTTGACGGCGCCTACCAGCGAATGGCCGGCTCATGCATTTAATGACAACAGCTTATTTGCGCGAAAAGTGTACGACCAGCTTATCGCCAACGGTTTGCAACACTTGGACCAGTACCAGCAGCAATACCACGGTGACCACCATGACGTCGGTCTGGAAACGCTGATAACCGAACCGGATTGCCAGGTCACCCAGGCCACCCGCGCCCACCACACCGGCCATCGCCGTGTAGGAAACCAGTGTAATAGCTGTCACCGTAATCGCTGCGAAAATGCCCGGACGGGCTTCTGGCAGCAAGGCATTGGTGATGATCTGGCGGGTTGTCGCGCCCATGGCCTGGGTCGCTTCGATGATGCCGCGATCCACTTCGCGCAGCGCGGTTTCCACCAGTCGCGCAAAGAACGGCGTAGCGCCCACCACCAGCGGCGGAATCGCGCCAGCAACGCCCAGCGAAGTGCCGGTGATCAACACAGTGAACGGAATCATCACGATCAACAGGATGATGAACGGCAGCGAACGCAGGATGTTCACCACCAGCGACAACATCGCATAAATGCCTTTGGCTTCGAGCAACTGACGCGGACTGCACAGGAACAACAGCACGCCCAGCGGCAGGCCCAACAGCACCGTGAACAGCAGCGAACCACCCAGCATCAACAACGTGTCGCCAGTGGCCAGCCAGATTTCGAACCAGTCGATATTGGCAAAGAAACTTGTCAGGGCTTCCATTAACGCAGCACCTCCATGTGGACGTCAGCCGCGGTGAAACGGGCAAACGCCGCCTCCATGTCTCCGCCGGTGACCGCCAGGGTCAATTGCCCGTAGGGGATGTCTTTGATGCGGTCGATACGCCCGGCGAGGATGCTGTAGTCCACACCTGTTTCCCGAGCGACGGTTCCGAGCAGTGGCGCGTAGGTCGCTTCGCCCTGGAACGTCAGGCGTACGATGCGACCTGGCACGTGAGCGAAGTCGTCGCGCTGTTCGCTTTCGTCGATCTGCTCGCTTTCCTGCACGAAACGCTTGGTGGTCGGGTGCTTCGGATGCAGGAACACGTCGGCCACCGAACCTTGTTCGACGATCACACCTGCGTCCATCACGGCCACCTGGTCACAGACCCGACGGATCACGTCCATCTCGTGGGTGATCAGGACGATGGTCAGTTTCAGCTCGCGGTTGATTTCGGCCAGCAATTGCAGCACCGATGCAGTGGTCTGCGGGTCAAGGGCGCTGGTGGCTTCGTCGCACAGCAGGATTTTCGGCTTGGTCGCCAAGGCACGGGCGATGCCGACGCGCTGTTTCTGGCCGCCGGATAACTGCGCCGGGTATTTTTTGGCGTGATCGGACAACCCGACCCGCGCCAGCAATTCGGCGACGCGCTGGTCGATCTCGCGGCGCGACAGCTCGCCGGCGAGCGTCAGCGGCAGCGCGACGTTGTCGGCCACGGTCTTGGAGGCCAGCAGGTTGAAGTGCTGGAAAATCATCCCGACCTGTTGGCGGAAGCGGCGCAGGCTGTTGGCGTCGAGCGCGGTGACTTCTTCGCCGTCAACGAAGATCTTGCCGCCAGTGGAATTCTCCAGGCGATTGATCAGACGCAGCAGGGTACTTTTTCCCGCACCGGAATGGCCGATCAGGCCGAAGACCTGGCCGTTCTCAATCGTCAGACTGGTCGGGTGCAGGGCGGGAATATCCTTACCGGCGACGCGGTAGGTTTTGTGGACGTTTTGAAACTCGATCACGTAGCGAACCTTGTGGGGCGCGTTAGAAAAGGATCAGCGGTTAGCCGGGCGCGCATTTTAGCCTGTCCGTATAGAGGTTATTAGCATTTATTCCGCATTCATCCTTCCATTTGGCAATAACGCGATCAAAGGTCATAAAAAAGGAACGCCGCAAACCCGCGCAAGTCACTACTTAAGCAACTCGATAACCGCCAGGTGCCGTGCCTGGAACCTTGCTCACAAGTCCAGCCAGGACGAGAACGCAACGAGGAGTTTACGACTGATGAGTACCAAGAAACCCGCCCCCCCAAAAAGCGCACTGGCCGGGACTGACACCCTGGACCGCGGCAATACCAACGCCAAGCTCGATAGCCTGGAAAAATTCCGTTCCGACGCCACCGATCAAGCCCTGCGCACTAACCAGGGCGTGAAGGTTTCGGACAACCAGAACACCTTGAAAGTCGGCGCCCGCGGGCCGTCGTTGCTCGAAGACTTCATCATGCGTGAAAAGATCACGCACTTTGACCATGAACGTATTCCCGAGCGCATCGTCCATGCCCGTGGCACCGGCGCGCATGGTTATTTCCAGACCTATGAAAACCATTCCGTACTGACCAAGGCCGGGTTCCTGCAGGATCCGGGCAAGAAAACCCCGGTATTCGCACGTTTCTCCACGGTACAGGGCCCTCGCGGTTCGGGCGATACCGTGCGTGACGTTCGCGGTTTCGCCGTGAAGTTCTTCACCGACGAAGGCAACTTCGATCTGGTGGGCAACAACATGCCGGTGTTTTTCATACAGGACGCGATCAAGTTTCCTGACTTCGTGCACGCGGTAAAACCCGAGCCACACAACGAGATTCCTACGGGCGGCTCGGCTCACGACACCTTTTGGGATTTCGTCTCGCTGGTACCGGAATCGGCGCACATGGTCATCTGGGCGATGTCCGACCGGGCCATTCCGAAAAGCTTGCGCAGCATGCAGGGCTTTGGCGTGCACACCTTCCGCCTGATCAACGCCGAGGGCAAATCGCGCTTTGTGAAATTCCACTGGCGTCCTGCCACCGGCACCTGCTCGCTGGTCTGGGACGAAGCTCAGAAACTCGCTGGTAAAGACACTGATTACCACCGTCGCGACCTCTGGGAATCGATCGAAATGGGCGACTACCCGGAATGGGAACTGGGTGTGCAGGTTATCGAAGAGGAAAACGAGCACTCGTTCGACTTTGACATCCTCGATCCGACCAAGCTGATTCCTGAAGAAACCGTGCCGATCACGCCGCTGGGCAAAATGGTGCTCAACCGCAACCCCGACAACTTCTTTGCCGAAGTCGAGCAGGTTGCATTCTGCCCAGGGCACATCGTGCCGGGGATCGACTTCTCCAATGACCCATTGCTGCAAGGTCGACTGTTTTCCTACACCGATACGCAGATCAGCCGACTCGGCGGGCCGAATTTTCACGAGATTCCGATCAACCGTCCGGTGGCACCGTTCCATAACGGCCAGCGCGACGCGTTGCACCGCACGACCATCGACAAGGGGCGCGCCTCCTACGAGCCGAACTCCATCGACGGCGGCTGGCCAAAAGAAACTCCGGCTGCCGCGCAGGATGGCGGATTCGAAAGCTATCCGGAACGCATCGACGCCAACAAGATCCGGCAGCGCAGCGAGTCGTTCAGCGATCACTTCTCCCAGGCGCGCCTGTTCTTCCACAGCATGAGCAAGCACGAACAGGAGCACATCATCTCGGCCTACAGCTTCGAATTGGGCAAGGTTGAGCGAGAGCACATCCGCGCACGCGAAGTGAATGAGATCCTCGCCAACATCGACCTTGAGCTGGCCAAACGCGTGGCGCAGAACCTTGGCTTGCCCGCACCGAAAGCCGGGACGGTCGATGTGCCGAAAACTTCTTTGGACCGCTCGCCGGCCCTGAGCCAGGCCAATTTGCTGCCGGGCGACATCAAAACCCGCAAAGTCGCGATTCTCGCGGCCAACGGTGTCGACGGTGCGGCGATTGATGCGATGAAGGCTGCGCTGAAGGCCGAAGGTGCCCACGCCAAATTGCTCGGCCCGACTTCGGCGCCGGTGACCACCGCTGACGGCAAAACGCTGCCCGTGGATGCATCGATGGAAGGCATGCCCTCCATCGCGTTCGATGCGGTATTCGTTCCGGGTGGCGCAGCGTCGATCAAGGCGTTGAGCGGGGACGGTGTGGCGTTGCATTACGTGCTGGAGGCGTACAAGCATCTGAAGGCGATTGCGTTGCACGGCGAAGCCAAGCAATTGTTGGATGTGTTGAAACTGGAGACTGATGCGGGGTTGATCGTTGGGACGGATGCCAAATTGGCCAAGGCGTTTTTCGCGGCGATTGCGCAGCATCGGGTTTGGGACCGGGAGCCTAAGGCCAAAGCGATTCCGGCTTAAGGATTGGTATCGTCAGGGATGACGCCTTCGCGAGCAGGCTCGCTCCCACAGGTCCAGTGTCGTTCTCATAAACGACATAAGTCCTGTGGGAGCGAGCCGGCTCCGGGCGGCGATCCGACGAAGCTTTTAAGGTTTACGCGGACTCAGAACAATCTGCGCCGGAACATTGCGCAAAATCTGCTTTTGCAGATTCAGCTCAAACTCAGCATCCAGCTTCTTCACGCGCTTGGTCAGTAACGTCGCCAACCACGGATAGTCCTGCGTGCGCGGCGCCTGAATACTCACGTCACACTGATAATTCACCACGTCGGTCGCAATCGCGTCCAACTGGCGGCGAAGTTTGCTCATGTCGGTGAGGTTCAAGGCGACCGTGGTGCTCTCGGCGGTCGGATCAATCACCTTCGCCTGCGGTTTGGCTTCGGCAGCCTTGAGCGCTGCTTCGGCCTTGTCCAGCTCGGCCTTGCGCGCATTGACGATGGCGTTGTTGACGCCACCGGTTAGCGCCGGCGCTTTGGGCATCAACGCCCGAGCGCGACTCAGCGCCGTCGCGGCTGCATTCACATCGCCCTTTTGCAGGACGATCCGACTGCGCAGCAAATACGCCTCGGCCAACTGACGCTGGTATTGCTCCAGGGATTGATCGTTCGGTGACTCGGTCTGCAACGCAGCCAATTGCCCTTCAGCGGTGGCCAGCTCACTGCTGGCCAGGCTTTGTTCCAGCTGCGCGATGGCCGCGGCCCGCGCATCACTGACCTCAGTGGCCGGTGGCGTGCTTTGGCAGGCGCCCAGTAGCAGCGAAAATGCGACAAGGAGCAGATAACGGGAGGCTGACAGCTTCATTCCTGCGACTCTCTATTTGCGCAAAAAACGAGCAAGTCTACACCCCTCGACGGGGCAGGACAAAACTCAGCAGAAACAGTGCGGCGGCCGTCACAACAATCGATGGGCCCGCCGGGGTGTCCTTGAACCAGGACAACGCCAACCCGCCACACACCGCGAGCATGCCCAGCAGGCTCGCGCCCAATGCCATCTGCTCCGGCGACCGGGCGTGACGTTGTGCCGCAGCGGCCGGGATGATCAGCAGCGACGTAATCAGCAACACACCGACGATTTTCATCGCCACGGCAATAACAACGGCGATCAGCAACATCAAGGTCAGGCGCAGCGCCGGTACCGGTAAACCTTCCACCCTCGCCAGCTCTTCATGCACCGTGATCGCCAGCAAGGGTCGCCATAACGTCACCAGCAGGGCCAGGACGGCAGCACTGCCGCCGAGGATCCACGCCAGATCGGTCGGACTGATTGCCAGCAAATCGCCGAACAGATACGCCATCAGGTCGATCCGCACTTCGTGCATGAAGCTTAGTACGACAAGTCCCAAAGAGAGCGTGCTCGGTGCGAGAATTCCCAAAAGGGTGTCAGACGCCAGCGGTTGGCGCTGTTGCAAGGTCACCAGCAACACCGCCAACAGCAAACAGCCGACGGTGACCGCCACTGTCGGGCTGACATCCAGCAAAAAGCCCAACGCCACGCCGAGCAGGGCCGCATGGGACAAGGTGTCGCCAAAATACGCCATGCGCCGCCAGACCACGAACGAACCCAGCGGGCCCGCGACTAACGCCAGAGCCAGGCCTGCAAGCAGGGCGTAGAGCAGAAAATCAGCCATGCTTGCAGCCATCTCCGTGAACGTGAGGTTGGGCCGACGGGGCCGCGCTGACAACCGAGCCATGCAGATCATGGGCGTGGTCGTGGTGGTGGTGATAAATCGCCAGGCTTTGGGCGTTCTTTCCGAACAGCTCGACGAACGCCGGATCGCCGCTGACCTGCTCGGGATGGCCGGAACAGCAGACGTGCCGGTTAAGGCAGACCACCTGATCGGTGGTGCTCATGACCAAGTGCAAATCATGGGAAACCATCAACACGCCGCAGCCGTGACGGTCGCGCAGACGAGTGATCAGGCTGTACAACTCGGCCTGCCCCGCCACGTCGACGCCTTGCACCGGCTCGTCGAGCACCAGTAATTCCGGCTCGCGCAGCAGCGCCCGGGCCAGCAACACCCGCTGCATCTCACCACCGGAAACACTTTGCACCGGGCTGTCGATGACCTGCTCGGCACCGACTTCCTTGAGTGCGGCCAGGGCGCGCGTGCGATCCACGCCGGGCACCAGCCGCAAGAAGCGCAGCACCGACAGGGGCAGCGTCGGATCGACGTGAAGTTTTTGCGGCATGTAACCCACCCGCAACTTTGGCTTGCGCCACACGCTGCCGCTGTCCGGCTTCAACAAGCCGAGCACCGCGCGTACGAGGGTGGTTTTGCCGGCACCGTTGGGGCCGATCAGGGTGACGATCTGCCCCGGCTCGACGCTCAGCTCAATGTTATCCAGCACGTTTTGCCCGGCAAAAGTCACGGCGACCTGCTCGAGACGGATCAGCGCGTTGCTCATCAAGCCCCCTGGCAACCCGAGCAGACACCGACCACTTCGACCGTCTGGCTCTCGACCACAAATCCGACATCCATGGCGCTGCCAATGATCGCGTCGCTGATGGACTTCTGTTCGAGTTCGATGGCGGCGTGGCATTCGCGGCAGATCAGGAACTGGCCTTGGTGGGCGTGCTCCGGGTGGTTGCAGCCAACGAAGGCATTCAGCGAGGAGATGCGGTGCACGAGGCCGTTTTCCAGCAGGAAATCCAGCGCGCGGTAGACAGTCGGCGGCGCGGCACGGCGGCCGTCCTGCTCGCTGAGCACAGCCAGTATGTCGTATGCGCCCAGTGGTTTGTGGCTCTGCCACACCAGTTCCAGCACTCGCCGGCGCAGGGCGGTCAGGCGCAGGCCTTGACGTGCGCACAGGGTATCGGCCTCGGACAGTGCGCTATGGACGCAATGAGAGTGGTCGTGGGGACGGCTGGCAATCGGTGTTTTAGGCATGAGCGGAGACGATTTTTGTGAGAGACGTTATTATGTTACCCGTTCTCGCCTCTTCGAGTGGTCATCGTGTCCCGACTTTTTTCTATTTTTGTCGCATTTGTCGCCAGTTTTCTGCTCATCGGTTCTGCTCAGGCCGAGGTCAAAGTCCTCACTAGCATCAAGCCGCTACAGCTGATCGCTGCTGCGGTGCAGGACGGTGTGGCGATTCCCGAGGTGTTACTGCCGCCAGGTGCTTCGCCGCATAACTATGCATTGCGCCCATCCGACGTACGGAAAGTGCAATCGGTGGATCTGCTGTACTGGATTGGCCCGGACATGGAAGGTTTCCTGCCCCGCGTACTGAATAGTCGTACGCTGCCGAGCGTCTCGGTGCAGGATTTGCCGGGGCTGAAATTGCGGCGTTTCGCTGAGGACAGTCATTCCCATGCCGAAGAGGCGGACGAGCACGACCACGATCACCGTCCGGGCAGCCTGGACGCACATTTGTGGTTGTCACCGGTCAACGCTCGGGTGATCGCGACGAAAATGGCGGCTGATTTGAGTGCTGCCGATCCTGCCAACGCGGCGCGATATCAGAACAACCTCAAGGCGTTCGATGAGCGCCTGAATGCGCTGGACCTGCGCTTGAAAGCACGCTTGGCCGGTATCGCGGGCAAACCGTACTTTGTGTTCCATGAAGCGTTCGACTATTTCGAAGACGCCTACGGCCTCAAGCACACTGGCGTGTTCAGCGTTGCCGCCGAGGTGCAGCCCGGCGCCCAGCACGTCGCGGCGATGCGCACGCGGTTGCAGGAAGTCGGCAAAACCTGTGTGTTCAGTGAGCCGCCGTTGCGCCCGCGCCTGGCGGAGACGCTGGTGGCGGGGTTGCCCGTCAAACTCGCGGAACTGGATGCGCTTGGGGGGTACACGCCGGCGACTGCTCAGGGGTATGAACAGGTACTGGAAAAGTTGGGGAATGAATTGGCGGGGTGTCTGGAATCGCTGTAACCCCCAAAAAAGATCGCAGCCTTCGGCAGCACCTACACCGATCAAGGTAGGAGCTGCCGAAGGCTGCGATCTTTTGACCTTAAAGGGCGAACGGTAGCGGCGTACTAACCTTCTGCCGCTGCGCCAACCGCTGCTGAAACTCCATCGGATCATGAATCAGCACGTCCTGGCCGGCGAATGACTCCGCCGCAATCAACCGCGACAACCAGAACCGCACACACGCCACCCGCAGCATCGTCGGCCACAACTCCGCCTCGGCTGCGGTGAACGGCCGCAACGCCGCATAAGCCCCGAGCATTGCCCGCGCCCGTGGCCCATCAATCACCCCGTCGTCATCCGAACACCAATCGTTCAAGGCGATCGCCACGTCATAGAGCATCGGCCCGGAGCACGCGTTGTAGAAATCGATCAGCCCGGTCAGGTGCGTGCCTTCGAACATCGCGTTATCGCGGAACAGGTCGGCGTGGATGTTGGCGCGCGGCAGTGCCAGAATTTTCGTCTTCTGCTGAGTGATTTCGTCCAGCGCCCGTTGCAGCAAATCGCTCTGCCCGGCATTCAGGTGCGACAACAGCTGTGTGCCCTCCTCCAGCATCCAGTCCAGGCCCCGATCGGTTTTGCGCTTGATCATGTTGGCCTGCGTTGCCAGGTGCAGGTGCCCGAGCAGCTCACCCACTTGAGCGCAATGCTGCGCGTTGGCGACCTTGATGTGCTTGCCCGCCAGACGTGGTTGCAACAGGGCAGGTTTGCCGGCCAGTTCGCGCAACGCGATGCCGTCAGTGGTGCGCAGGGCGTAGGGCACCGGCAGGTTGGCGTCGTGCAGCACATCGAGCAACTCGATGAAGAACGGCATTTCCTGCACCGGGCCACGCTCAACCAGGGTCAGGACAAACTCGCCCTGCTCCAGGCTGATAAAGAAATTGGTGTTTTCGCTACCGGCGGCAATCCCCTGGAAATCAAGCAGGCGGCCGAGCCCGTATGGGGCGAGAAAGGTTTCCAGCTCGGGCCGAGCCAGCGGGGTGAACACAGACATGTTTTAACTGCCAGTACGGGCGCCGCTGCTTGAGCCGGCGCCGATTGAATTAAGAAACTACTTCCACTCAAAAATCTTCCACGACGGAATCAGCATATCCGGCTGGTCCGAGCGGATGAAGTTTGCATCCGTCCCGTCGGCGCGCACCAGAAAATAGGGCGGCGCGCCCTTCGGCGTGACCTTGATCGCGTACAGGAAACCGTTTTGGCGGTATTCCTGAATGACCTTGTCCCCTTCCGTGCGGATCGTGACGTCGGGCTCCGAGGTCGGTGCATCGTCCGCCGCCATGACAGCCAGTGGAACGGTTGCAAACAAGCCAGCCAGCAGCAAGCGATTTAGTGTGCGCATGATAACCTTGTCCCTTTGTCGTCAACGGTCCCGCTATTCTAGCGCCGGACCCGCCGAAAAGGTTGATCCTGCTCATGAGCCAAGCCCCCCTCGTCCTGGTGGACGGTTCTTCTTACCTGTACCGCGCCTTTCACGCCCTGCCGCCGCTGACCACCTCCAAAGGTCTGCCGACCGGCGCCGTCAAAGGCGTGTTGAACATGCTCAAGAGTCTGCGCAAGCAGTACCCGGACAGTCCGTTCGCCGTGGTGTTCGACGCCAAGGGTGGGACGTTTCGCGATGACATGTACGCCGAATACAAAGCCAATCGCCCGAGCATGCCCGACGACATGCGCGTGCAGATCGAGCCATTGCACCAGAGCGTGAAAGCGCTGGGCTTCCCGCTGTTGTGCGTCGATGGCGTCGAGGCCGATGACGTGATCGGCACGCTGGCGCGCAGCAGCGCAGCAGCCGACCGCCCGGTGGTGATCTCCACCGGCGACAAGGACATGGCGCAACTGGTCGACGGCCACATTACCTTGGTCAACACCATGACCGGTAGCGCGCTGGACGTAGAGGGCGTGAAGGAGAAATTCGGTGTCGCTCCCGAGCAGATCATCGATTATCTGGCGCTGATGGGTGATTCTTCCGACAACATTCCGGGCGTACCGGGTATTGGTCCGAAGACGGCCTCTGGCTTGCTGGTGGGTGTAAACGGCGGCCTGACCGAGCTCTATGCGCAGCTCGATATCGTCCCGACCCTGCCGATCCGCGGCGCCAAGACGCTGCCAGCCAAGCTCGAAGAGCACAAAGAGATGGCATTCCTCTCTTATAAGCTGGCGACGATCAAGATCGACGTGCCACTGGACATCGGCCTCGATGACCTGCAAATGGGCACACCGGATCACGACAAGCTCGCCGAGCTCTACACCCTGCTCGAGTTTAAAAGCTGGTTCGACGACAACCAGCGCGACGCCAAGCGTTCCGGTCAGGAAATTGTCGAGGTCGTTCAAGAGCAGCCGGACGCTGTTGAAGCCCAGTACGAAACCATCCTTGACCCAATACGCTTCGAAGCCTGGCTGGACAAACTCGACAAGGCGCCACTGATCGCCTTCGTGACGCAAACCAACGGCACCGACGCTCAGCACGCGCAATTGGTGGGTCTGTCGTTTTCCGTCGCGATTAACGAAGCGGCCTACATTCCGCTGACCCATTCCTACATGGGCGTACCCGAACAGCTGGATCGCGACACCGTTCTGCTGGCATTGAAGCCACTTCTGGAAAACCCGGACAAGCTCAAAGTCGGCCAGCACGCCAAATTCGATACCAACATCCTCGCGAACTGCGCCATCGGCGGCGATCAGAACAACGGGATTGCCGTTCAGGGCATTGCCTACGACACCATGCTCGAATCCTACGTGCTCGACTCGACCGCCACCCGCCACGACATGGACAGCCTGGCGCTGAAATACCTGGGCCAAAGCAAGACTGATATCCAGGAAATTGCCGGCAAGGGCGTCAAGCAGCTGACCTTCGATCAGCTCTCCCTGGAGCTGGCCGGCCCTTATGCTGCGGAAGATGCCGACGTCACTTTCCGCCTGCATCTGGCATTGCAGGAAAAACTCGCGGCGACCCCAAGCCTGGGCAAGGTGCTCAACGACATTGAAATGCCGTTGATGCCCGTACTGGCCCGGATCGAACGCCAGGGTGCGCTGGTGGACGCCAAATTGCTGGGAATCCAGAGCGTGGAGTTGGGTGAGAAACTGGTCGCCCTGGAGCGTGAGGCATTTGCCATTGCTGGCGAGGAATTCAACCTCGGCTCGCCGAAGCAATTGGGCGTGATCCTGTATGAAAAGCTCGGTTTGCCGGTACTCAGCAAAACCGCGAAAGGCCAGGCTTCGACGGCCGAGGCGGTGTTAGCCGAGCTGGCTGAACAAGATTACCCATTGCCCAAGGTACTGATGCAGTACCGCTCGCTGAGCAAACTCAAAAGTACCTACACCGATCGTCTGCCCGAGCAAATCAACACGCGCACCGGGCGCATTCATACGAACTATCAGCAAGCCGTCGCTGCCACCGGACGTTTGTCTTCCATTGATCCGAACCTGCAGAACATTCCGATCCGCACTGCTGAAGGGCGGCGGATTCGGCAGGCGTTCGTTGCGCCAAAAGGCTACAAACTATTGGCAGCGGACTACTCGCAAATCGAATTGCGGATCATGGCCCACCTGGCCAAGGACGAAGGCCTGCTGCACGCCTTCCGCAATGACCTGGACGTGCACAGAGCCACCGCTGCCGAAGTGTTCGGCGTCGAGCTGGAGCAAGTCACCACGGATCAGCGTCGCAGCGCCAAAGCCATCAACTTCGGTTTGATCTACGGCATGAGCGCGTTTGGCCTGGCCAAGCAGATCGGCGTGGATCGCAAACAGTCCCAGGCTTACATCGACCGCTACTTCGCCCGCTACCCTGGCGTGCTGGAATACATGGAGCGCACCCGCGCCCAGGCCGCCGAACAGGGTTTTGTCGAAACCATTTTCGGGCGTCGCTTGTACCTGCCGGAAATCAACGCGAAAAATCCGGCCCTGCGCAAAGGTGCCGAACGCACGGCGATCAACGCGCCGATGCAAGGCACCGCGGCAGACATCATCAAGAAGGCCATGGTGGCTGTGGATAACTGGCTGACGTCCTCGGGCCTGGACGCCAAAGTCATCTTGCAGGTACACGATGAACTGGTGCTTGAGGTGCGGGAGGACCTGATCGACCAGGTTCGCGACGAAATCCGCACGCACATGAGCGACGCGGCAAAGCTGGATGTGCCGCTACTGGTAGAGGTTGGCGTGGGTAACAACTGGGACGAAGCCCACTGATCCCCGCTTTCTGTAGGAGCGAGCTTGCTCGCGATGGTCGTTAACGATAACGCTGAAAGTCTGATACCCGGCGGTGTTCTGTCGTCCATCGCGAGCAAGCTCGCTCCTACAGGGGAGTGGCGCGTTTAGTTCGGTAAATGATCCGGCTTATTTCAAATGGTTTTTGAGGTCCCGGAACTAATCCTGTGAACTGCCACTCAGAGTTACTGAATGGCTGGTGAAGCCGTTCGATGCTCCTAATGTTGTGTTAAGTGTTGGCAGATATCTGGACCCCGCCCTAACGGTCCGGAACTTGAACCCCGGAACTTCCCCCTCCCCATAGAAGTCCGGGGTTTTTTTTGCCTGCGATTTATTGCCCGGCCTGCTCCGCGCCCTTGTCTGCCAATTCCATCCAGTCCGCCAGTACAGTGTAGGCGTCTTCCAGGCCCAAGCGCTTTGGCGCCGAAAACAGCTGGATGGAGATCGCATCGCCCCAGCCTTTACGGATGTCCGACTGCACTTTGAGCAGGACGTTTTTTGCCGCGCCGTAGGTCAGCTTGTCCGCTTTGGTCAGCAGAATGTGCATCGGCATGCCGCTGGCGACCGCCCAGTCGAGCATCAACAGGTCGAAATCGGTCATTGGATGACGGATGTCCATCATCAGAATCAACCCTTTCAAACTCTCGCGACCACCCAGATACGCTTCCAGGTGACGCTGCCAGTGCAGCTTCAGCGGGATAGGCACTTTCGCGTAACCGTAGCCCGGCAGGTCGACCAGACGCCGATCATCGTCTAGCTTGAAGAAGTTCAAGAGTTGCGTGCGACCCGGGGTTTTCGAGGTCCGCGCCAGGCTGGCATGCGTCAGGGTGTTCAACGCGCTGGATTTACCGGCGTTGGAGCGCCCGGCAAAGGCCACTTCAAAGCCTTCATCGTCGGGGCATTGATCGACTTTGGCGGCGCTGAGCATGAAGGTGGACTGTTGGCACAGGCCGAGGATAGGGTTCTTGAGTTGCATGAGATTTCCGATGTGGGCGGCGCCGGGAATGGACGCGGCAAGCGGTGTCGTTTCCGTTTCAGTGACGCCAGTATATAATGCCGCAGATTTTGTGTGCGCTTTGTCCCAGCGTAGGATGAAGTTCACGAGAGCGATTGACCTTGATTGCGCACTAGAACGCAGAATGCTCTCAACCCTGAAAAGGTCGTTTTATGACGAAATGGCTGCTAGCTGCCGGTGTCTTGATGCCGCTTTACAGCGCTCAGGCTACACAGGATCCGGAAGCTGTGTACAACCGTGTTTGTGGCGCCTGTCATTCCGGCCAACTTCCAATGGCGCCCAGAAAGGGCGATCAGGACGCTTGGACGCCGAGGTTGGCGAAAGGTATGGAGACGCTGGTGCAACACGTGACCCAGGGTTTCAAGGCGATGCCGCCGCGTGGTTTGTGCATGGACTGCAGTGCCGAGGATTACCAAGCCATCATCCAGTGGATGAGCGAGTGATCCCGGCCCATAACTCTTTAACCCTTAGCCGTAGTTGGATTAGCTGATGAACAAATTGATCGTGAGTCTGCTGTTGACCGTGGGGATCTCCGGCATAGCCCATGCTGCAGGTGATGCAACAGCTGGTCAGGCGAAAGCCGCAGTATGTGGCGCCTGTCATGGCCCGGATGGCAACAGCATGGCGCCTAACTTTCCGAAACTGGCAGGTCAGGGCGAGCGTTATCTGAACAAGCAGTTGCACGACATCAAGTCCGGCAAACGCACGGTGCTGGAAATGACCGGCCTGCTGACCAACCTGAGCGATCAGGACCTGGCTGATATCTCCGCCTATTTCGCCAGCCAGAAAGGCAGCGTCGGCGCCGCCGACCCTAAAGTCGTGGCTCGCGGTGAGGCTCTGTTCCGTGGTGGCGACCTGGCCAAGGGCCTCCCAGCCTGCACCGGCTGCCACGCACCCAATGGCGCAGGCAACGCAGCGGCCGGTTTCCCGCACCTGGGCGGCCAGCACGCTCAATACATCGCCAAGCAACTGACCGACTTCCGCAAGGAAGAAGGCGGCCGCGCCAACGATGGCGACACCAAAACCATGCAGACCATTGCCAAACGCCTGAGCGACGAAGACATCGCCGCAGTCTCCAGCTACATTCAGGGCCTGCACTAAGACCGGCGGATCGGGCACCGTGCAGGACGTACATCTCCTGCAACGTTAACGCTCTATTAATCCGTCGCAGCAAGTATAAAAAGGGTGGCTCAGGCCGCCCTTTTTTGTGGCCGCTGCCGTTACACTACAGAACTCACGCCCGCCATGACTTGTCTGAAAACAGGTCGCGCGAGGCGACCAAAATTGTCCAGGAGTAAAGCATGCGTAATCTGATCATCAGCGCCGCACTCGTCGCTGCCAGCCTGTTCGGCATGACTGCCCAAGCCGCAGAAGCACCCGCCGCCCCTTATGTCGAACTGAGCAATCCGGTTCCGGTCGCTGTGCCTGGCAAGATCGAAGTGGTGGAGCTGTTCTGGTATGGCTGCCCGCATTGCTACGCGTTCGAACCAGTGATCAATCCTTGGGCCGAGAAGCTGCCTTCCGACGTGAACTTCGTGCGTATTCCTGCGATGTTCGGCGGTCCATGGGACGCACACGGCCAAATGTTCCTGACCCTGGAAGCCATGGGCGTCGAGAACAAGGTTCACGCAGCGGTCTTCAATGCGATTCAGAAAGAACACAAGAAGCTCGTCGACAAAAATGAAATGGCCGACTTCCTGGCGACTCAAGGCGTAGACAAGGACAAGTTCCTGGCGACTTTTGATTCCTTCGCCATCAAGGGCCAGATCAACAAGGCTCGCGAGCTGGCCAAGAAGTATGAAATCTCCGGCGTTCCAACCATGGTCGTCAACGGCAAGTATCGCTTTGACGTGGGCTCTGCCGGTGGTGCCGAACAAGCGCTGAAACTGGCCGACAAACTGGTCGACCAAGAGCGAGCGGCTACCAAGGCTGCCGCCAACTAAGCCCGGGGCCTGCCATGCGCCGCTGGGGAACTGAACGTGTTGTTGGCCTGCATGATCCACGGGTCAACGAGCATCATCTGGAATCGACGGGCTTGCCGGCAGACAGTCGTCTGCGCTTGCTCAGTTTCAATATCCAGGTCGGCATCAGTACCGAGCGGTATAGGCATTACCTGACCCGGGGCTGGCAGCATCTGTTGCCGCATACCGGGCGTGCCGGCAACCTGCAAAAGATCGGCGATCTGCTGGGTGACTTCGATCTGGTCGCCCTGCAGGAAGCCGATGGCGGCAGCATGCGATCCGGCTACGTCAATCAGGTCGAACACCTGGCGCAACTCGGCGCCTTCCCCTACTGGTATCAACAACTCAATCGCAACCTCGGTCGCCTCGGCCAGCACAGCAATGGCGTGCTCAGCCGCCTGCGCCCGTGGGCGATTGAAGATCATCCACTGCCGGGGCCCAAGGGTCGCGGGGCCATCCTGGTGCGTTTCGGTGAAGGTCCGGAAGCGCTGGTGGTGGTGATGATGCACCTGGCGCTTGGGGCTCGTACCCGCAGCATGCAACTGGCTTACATCCGCGAGTTGATCGGCGGTTACAAGCATCAGGTGTTGATGGGCGACATGAACACCCACGCCAGTGACTTGTTGCAAAACTCGCCGTTGCGCGACCTTGGCCTGTTGGCGCCGCAACTCGAAGCGACCTTTCCGAGCTGGCGTCCCCAACGCTGCCTGGACCATATTCTGCTGAGCCCGACCTTGACCCTGGAAAAGGTCGAAGTGCTGGCCCAACCCATTTCCGATCACTTGCCGGTCGCGGTAGAGATTCGTCTGCCGGGTTCGCTCACGGCCGATGCATTCCCCGCGCTGAGTCCTGCCCCCTCGCGGACCCCATGAATGAGCGAAGAAGCACAGCGCTGGAAAGAGAAGTACCTTAAAAGCATCGAACAACAGGAAAAGCTCGAACGTCGCTGGGACGCCCGACTCGACCTGCTGCGCCGAGGCTTGGTGCGCAGCACACTGGCGGCCGAGGGCACCGACCGCGCGGTTGACCAATGCATGAAAGAAATGCGCGAAGTCATCCGCACCAACGACATGGACGCCGGTCTGGCCGCCCTGCTTCCGCGCCTGGAAAAAGCCGTACTCGACTCCGAGCAACGCCGTGAAACCCGGGTCAATCAGACCAGTGCCGCACTGACTTCACTGGTCGCGCAGCTGCAAACCTTGCCGCTGCCCCGGGAAGTGAGCCGACCGCTGAAAACCTTCGCCAAACAGCTGGACGGACGCGTCGATCAGGCGCGTGAGATTCCCCTGCTGCTCAGCGAATTGAGCAGCTTGCAAGGCAAAGCCCTGAGTCAGCTGGAGAACCCGGCAGAACCGGGTCGGCCGGGTTTGTTGCAGCGATTGTTTGGCGGTCGTGACGCGGAAGATGCGACGCCGCAGGTAGTCACCCCGCAAGTCCCGGTGACTGCCCCGCTGCCGGTCGATGCGGTCGCGCCGTCACCTGCCGACACTCCACAAGCCCCTGTCGAAGCAGCACCAGCGCTGGAAGCGCCGAACGTTGCGGTGCCGGTCGCTGCAACGGTCGAATCCGAACCATTAGTGATCGAGCCACCCACCGCCACCCTGCTCTCACCCACAGAAGCCGTGGCATGTATCCCGCCAGTGCTCGACGCTCCTCAAACGCCGCCCCAAACGGATATCGAACCGTCCGCACCCGCCGTCGCTAACCTGGCTGCTCAGACTCAATCGGCCATCAACCCCGACGAGCTGGCGCCGAGTGTTTTTTCCGACAGCCTGCCACTGCCCTCGGCCATGGCCCAGACGCTGGCTGCCATCGATCCTGAACAACCCGAACACGATATTCTTTACGCCCTGCCGGACTCGCCTGAGCCGTCCTACAGCTCTGTCGCCAAACACATTGAAGCAACGTTGCTGGGCCTGCTCGACGATCTGTCGTTACCCGAGCGTCACCGCCCGCAGGCGGAAGCGATGCGTGATCGCCTGCAAAATGGTTTGAATTGGTACGAGTTACTGCCGATCCTCGACGATCTGGCAACCTTGATGCTGGCAATCAACAACAGCGGCCAGCACGAGTTTGAAGCCTACTTGCAGCAGCTCAACGAACGACTCGAGTCATTCCAGAGCAACTTGCAGGCTGCCAGCGACGGGCATGCGGACAATCGCTCTGCCGCACGGGAGATGGACACGCAGATCCGTGAGCAGGTCGATGGTTTGCAGAGCAGCATGCAGGAGGCCGCAGACCTGGACGATCTCAAACACGTCCTGGAAAACCACCTCGAAGGTTTGCTCGGCACCATGGATCAGCACCAGAAGCAACGCGACGAGCGCGAGCAGGAAGTGGCGGCCCGTCTGCAGGGCCTGGCTGAACGGGTTGCGCACATGGAACAGGAAGCGCTGGGCTATCGCGAGCATCTAGAAGAGCAGCGCCAGAAAGCCCTGATCGACCCGCTGACCAGCCTGCCAAACCGGGCCGCGTGGAGTGAACGCCTCGACCATGAAATCAGTCAATGGCAGCAGCACGGCAACACGCTTCTGCTGGCCATGCTCGACCTCGATCACTTCAAACGCATCAATGACAACTACGGGCACCTCGCCGGCGACAAAGTACTGAAAATCATCGCCGGCGTGCTGCGCAAGCGCTTGCGGGGGACGGATTTCATCGCCCGATTTGGCGGTGAGGAGTTTGTGCTGTTGATGCCGGGAACAGTGCCAGCCGTCGGCGCAAAACTGCTGGAACACCTTCGCGCGGCAATCGAAGCCTGCCCGTTTCACTTTAAAGGCGAGCCGGTGACCATCACCGTATCAATGGGGATGACCACCTTCAGACCCGGAGAACACAGCGATCTTGTGCTTAAAAGAGCCGATCAGGCGCTGTACCGCGCCAAACACGCTGGCCGTAACCGGGTAGAAACGGGTTAACGCGAATTGTGCCATTTTGTTTAAAACGCCGCGTTGGCCGTCGTCGTGCAGAGCAGTACGTTACACTGTTGCATTACTGTCCTGCGCGTACTGTCCTCTGCCATGAAATATTTCGTTCTCATCGTCTCTCTGATTCTATTGGCCGGTTGTGCCAGCGGCCCCCGGTTCGACACCAGTAACCCCTCGGTGAATTACGACAGCCGCATTCAGTTCGTAGTGGTGCATTACACCTCCGCTTCCCTGGAACGTTCGCTGCAATTGTTGACCCGCGGCGAAGTCAGTAGTCACTACCTGATCGGCGATGACAACAACGCCACGATCTACAAGCTGATGGATGAAAGTCAGCGCGCATGGCACGCCGGGGAAAGTGAATGGCAGGGCCGGACCTGGCTTAATTCCAGCTCCATCGGCATCGAAATCGTCAATCCTGGTTTCAAGGACGCTCCAAACGGCGGGCGTCTCTGGTATCCCTACAGCGAAGCTCAGGTGCAGTCGCTGATTGTCTTGCTCAAGGACATCAGCAAGCGTTACGCGATCAATCCCCGCAGCATCATCGGTCATAGCGACATCGCTCCTCTGCGCAAGCTGGACCCGGGGCCGTTGTTCCCCTGGAAACGCCTGGCGGCAGAAGGCCTGGGGGTCTGGCCGAACGAGCAGGCCGTGGCACGCCAACAGGCACAATTCGAAGCTCAACTGCCCGGCATCAGCTGGTTTCAGGGGCAGTTGGCCCGTCTCGGTTATGCCACGCCTCAAACTGGCGAGCTGGATGTTGCAACCCGGCACGTGATTGGGGCCTTTCAAATGCATTTTCGACCGAGCCGCTTCGACGGCCTGCCAGATGCGCAAACCGCAGCACTTCTACAGGTGCTGAATCAGACAAAATAATGACGGCCGCCCGACGGTGCAGGCATTTTTCCAATCAGCAGCTATAACTCATTGGTAATTCTTCGGATATTCCAATATGCCTGCTGCTCAAGAGACGCTTCGTAGCTGGTTCTATCGCCCCTGGTTTTTGGCGACGCTGGCTGCTGCCTTGAGCGCTACATTGTTGATGGCGGCCGGGCTGTTTTTCGCCATACATCAAGTCGAGCAAAAAGAAAGCCAGGAGATGAACGCCCAGGGTGAGCGCTTTCTTGCGCGCCTGGAGCAGTTGTTCGGGCAGCTGCGTGAAGGCCTCGATGATCTGGAGGCCCAACCGCTGCGCACCTGCAATAGCGAAATGATCGCCACCTTGCAGCAGGTCACCTTCAATTACCGCTTCGTTTACGAAGCCGCGTACATGGATGCCTCAAGAATCTGCTCCAACCGTCCGCGCCAGGAAGGTTTGTCGCTGGCACGACCACCGGACATTAAAGACCCCACCTACAGTTACTGGTTGAACACCACCACCGAACCTGATGAAAATCGCGCTGCGCTCATGCTGGGCCGCGGCAATTTCCGTGTCGCGACCTCGCGCGGGCATTTGACCGACATGGTCGACCTGTCGCCGGGCAGCAGCCTTTTGGTGATCCTCGACCGCGGTACCCGCACGATTCCGGTGCTGGGCTCCGCGCAAGCCTGGCCGCCGAACGAGCCTTGGTCACCCAATAGCAGCGACGCCTTGCAAGTCACCCAGACTCGCCTGATTTATCGCATGCCCACCAAAAGCCCTGAGTACCAATTGGTGCTGATCACTCCGCGTACCGGCATGAATGTGCCCGCCGGCTGGTGGTGGCTGGTGCCGGGCAGCCTGGCGCTGGGATTATTGGTCGGCTTCATGGTGTTCCTGCTGGTGCGCCAGCGACAGTCGCTGGACGCCGAACTGGCCGGCGCGATACGGCGCGGGGAATTGCAGGTGTTGTATCAACCGATCTTTGATCTCGACAGTCGCAACTGTGTCGGGGCCGAAGCGTTACTGCGCTGGCGCAGACCGGACGGCACGCTGACCAGCCCCGACCTGTTCATTCCGATGGCGGAAAACACCGGCCAGATCCGCCAGATGACCGACTTTGTCCTGCAACGCCTGCTCGAGCAGCTCGGGCAATTGTTGCGGGCCAATCCGCAACTGTACATCTCGGTCAACCTGGCCGCCTGCGACGTCATGGTGCCGCGCATCGGCCAAGTGATGGCGCGCCTCCTGTTATTGCATCGCGTGGCGGCGAAGCAAATCGCCTTTGAAGTGACCGAACGCGGCCTGGTCGATGTGGTGGTGGCGCGGGAAAATCTGCAAGCCCTGCGCGATGTCGGGCATCAGGTGTTGATCGATGACTTCGGCACTGGCTATTGCAGCCTGGCCTACCTGCAAACGCTGCCGGTGGACTGCCTGAAAATCGACAAGGCGTTTATCGATGCGCTCGGGCATGACGCCGCCAGCAGTGGTGTGGCACCGCACATCATTCACATGGCCCAGGCCCTGCAGCTCAAAGTGATTGCCGAGGGCATCGAGTACGAGGCCCAAGCGGCATTTTTGAGCAGTGAGGGGGTCAAGTTCGGACAGGGATGGTTGTTCGCCCACGCGCTGAGCGCGGTGCAGTTCATCGAACTGATTACCCGAGGCCGGCGACTGGCGGCCCGGCGTATGGACGACGAAGCGTAATTAAACGGCCAGCGCCATGTAGAACTGCGTGCCCTGCCCCGGCCGCGAATAAACGCCCATTCGGCCGCCGTGCAATTGCACGATTTCCTTGCAAAGCGCCAAGCCAAGCCCTGCACCGCCCTTCTTGCGACCGACCTGTACAAAAGGTTCGAAGATTCTTCCCTGCTGGCCGTAGGCAATGCCTTCGCCGTTGTCCTCAACACTAATAATCACCCGCTCGCCATGCCGTCGCGCCTGCAAGCGAATCTGCCCATCGGCACCGGTATGGCGCAGCGCGTTGTCGATCAGGTTATCAAGCACCCGTTCCAGTTGCGGCTGATCCGCCTGCAACCACGGTAACGGCCCCTGCACTTCCACCAGCAGGTCGATACCCTGTTCTTGTGCCCTATCGACAAAGCGCAGACGCGCCTGCTCCAGCAGCTCCTCGATGGAACATGGCGCCAGCGTGAGTTTCTGCAAGCCGTTCTGATAGCGTGAGAAATTCAACAAGTCGTTGATCAGCTGCATCAGACGCTGCATTTCTTCATTCACGGTGTCGAGCAGGTCGGCCTCTCGCGAATCTTCGGCGAAATGCGCGCGCTCACGGAACAGCCCGAACGCCATGTGCATGCCGGTCACCGGCGTACGCAGCTCATGCGAGGCGCGCAACACGAATTCACTGCGCACCCGCTCGAACGCCCGTTGCTCGGTCACGTCATGCAGCACCATCACCGCGCCGAGGATATGACCTTGGGTATGACTGACCGGCGTCAGGCTATAAGTCAGCAGCCGGGATTCGCCATCGACCTCGATACTCAGGTCTTCGGGCGCGCGCTCCAGCGTGCCTCCGCGCAATACCAGCTGCAGCTGTTGATCCAGTTCAGGACGTTCGAGCGCAGAACCCAAGCCTTGGCCGAGACGATCCGAGTCCCAACCCAACTGGCGCTGCGCCACCGGATTGAGATGTTCGAGATGGCCATCGCGGTCGATCATCAACAGACCGTCGTCAATGCTGTCGAGCACCGCCTGCAAGCGCTGCTGACCGGCGAGCAATTCATCGATGTTGGTGGCCTGATGCTGACGCAGCGCCTCAGCCATGATTCCGAAGCGCTTGGTCAGTTGATTCATTTCCGCCGCCGAGGAAATCGGCAGGGTCACCTCGAAGTTGCCTTGGCCAATATCGTCAGCTGCCTGGGCCAGCGCTTCAATCGGCGCGCCGAAACGCCGTGCAATGGCATGAGCCGTCACGAAGCCGATAATCAGCACCGCCAATCCCACCAGGCCGAGCAGCCCGGCAATCAGCAGGGCCCGGTCCCGGGCCTGGCGTTGCGTTTCATTGATATTTTCCAGCGCGTGCTTGTGCTGGGTGATCAACCCATTGCGCAGCACGTTGAATTTTGCCGTGAGGTCATCATTACCACTCAGCACATGGGACGGATCGCTCGACAAGTCCAGGGTCTGGAGGAAGCTGATGTAATCGTTTTTGGCTTGCAGGAATCCATATTTAGGACCCTCGCTGCCACGATCATGGGCGATGCCTTCCTCCAGCAGTTGGAAATAATGCTGCCTGGACGCTTCGAAAGCCGCCGGGTCGGGCTTGTCGCCCATCATCAGAATCAACTGGTCGCCCAAGGACTGGCGCAATTTGAGCCCCAGGTCCAGCGTGACGAAGTTATTGCGAACCAGCGCTTCCTGAGTGCTGGCCATCTGCATCACGCTGACCAGCCCGAGTAGCAGGCCCAATAGCGCGACGGTGATCAGTGCGGAAATACTCAAAAAAAGCCGAGTTCGCAACTTCATCGCTAGTTTCATCGGGCAGTACTCACAGGTTGTACTGCTTGCGCTTGCGGTACAGCGTCGAAGCGTCGATACCCAATGTTTTGGCGGCCTGATCCAGGGTGTCGGCGGTGGCCAGCACGGCGCCGATGTGGGCCTTTTCCAACTCGTCCAGACTCAGCGCGGCGCCGATGCGTGGTGCATTGTTGACCGGGGTTTCGGCCATGCCCAAATGGCTGATCTCCACCCGCTCCTGCGGGCAAATGATGCTCGCCCGCTCCACCACGTTGCGCAGCTCGCGAATGTTCCCCGGCCAGCGGTAGCTGAGCAGAGCTTCACGTGCCTCATCGCTGAAGCCCCGCGCCGGACGCGCATACTCCTTGACGAACCGTGCCAGGAATCGATCAGCCAGGTTGAGAATATCTTCCCGACGCTCGCGCAATGGCGGCAGGTGCAAAGTGATGACGTTCAGGCGGTACAGCAAGTCTTCGCGGAAACGGCCGTCGCGCACCATGTCCTCAAGATTGAGGTTGGTGGCCGCGAGAATGCGCACATCGGCGCGACGGGTGACGGGATCGCCGACCCGCTCGTATTCCTTGTCCTGGATAAAACGCAACAACTTTGGTTGCAACGTCAGGGGAAAATCGCCGATCTCGTCGAGAAACAGCGTACCGCCGTCCGCCTGATTGACTCGCCCGAGGGTGCTTTCGCTGGCGCCGGTAAACGCACCACGGCTGTGGCCGAAGAGTTCGCTTTCCATCAACTCGGCGGTCAAGGATGGGCAGTTGATGGTGACGCAGGATTTCTTTGCGCGCTTGCTCCAGCCGTGAATGGCCTGGGACAGCTCGCCCTTACCGGTGCCGGACTCACCGAGAATCAGGATGTTGGCATCGGTGCTGGCCACTTGGCGGGCAGTTTCGAGCACGACTTTCATGGCCGGGCTGTGCGAATCCAGACCGTCCTTGGGTTTGCGAATCTCCCCTTCCAGCGCTTCCAGGCGCGCCGACAGTTGACGCACTTCCAATTGCTTGGCGGTGGCGAGACGCAACTGATCCGGACTGCAGGGTTTGACCAGATAATCTGCAGCGCCCGCCTGAATCGCATCCACCGCAGTATCTACGGCCGAGTGAGCGGTCACGATCACCACGCGCATCCATGGCGCCTGGATGCGCATTTGCGCCAACACATCCAGACCGTTGTCTTCGCCGAGGCGCAAATCGAGGAAGCACAAGTCAAACACCTGGCGTTGCAGCAACGCATCAGCTTGGGTCGCGCTATTGGCAGTGGCGACGCTGTAACCCTCATCTTCGAGGCAATAACGGAACGTTCGCAGGATGGCAGACTCGTCGTCCACCAGCAGAATGCGGCCTTGATGCTCGGTGGCAGATTCCATTTTCCTACGCTCCTTAAAGAATGATCTTGGTTAGTCCCGGAAAAATCGGGCAAGTTGCATGGTTGATTCTGGTCGATTCCGCCGCATTCAGAGTAGCAATCTGTTCACCCTACGGCTAATCACCTGATTTTGTTGTTTTTTTATCGGATCGCCGGTGTCCAGGCACTGGTCTGACTTCTTTTGTGACATCCGCGCCCTCCTCGCAATTCAAAAATTCTGAAAGTTCCTACAAATTTATCGTGCATTACGCACGACTCCAATGGGGTCATCGTGCAGGATGCGTCCCACAGGATTTTCCTAAACCACATAACACATTGATTTTATTGATTATTTTTGACTTAAAAAAGCTGGCATGCAGGCTGCAATACAAGTCTTAACCAGGGCATTCAATCCATCGCCCACAACAAGATCTCCACACTGTGGGAGGAGCTTCAGGATGAGTCGCCAACGTGCCGCCCAATTGCGTATCTCGCCCCTGCATATCCAGCAAGGCCTGTTTGCTGTTCTGGCGCTTTTGATCACCTTGATCGGCGGTCAACAGTTTCAGCGCTGGGAGCAGGGCCAGCAGCAAGAAGCGCCACGCGTGCCGATTCAGCACCCGACCCAGACCCATTTCAGCGCCGTCAGCAGCAGCTTCGTTGACAGCGCGCCCATGCGAATGATGGACGTCGACCAGGCGCAACCTGCCGATGAGCTGCCTCGTCAGGAACGCTGGGTGTTCTGAATACACCAACTTGGCGCAGCAATAGAGGCGCCGGGATAAGCACCACAAGCATCACCTACTAAATAGAAGCGTAAGGAGAATCACCATGTTGAGCTGGGCAATCACATTCTTGATCATTGCCATCATTGCTGCAGTACTGGGCTTCGGTGGTATCGCGGGCACCGCCACGGGTATCGCCAAGATTCTCTTTGTCGTGTTCCTGGTGATGTTTGTTGTTTCGTTCTTCTTTGGCCGTCGCGGTCGAGGTTAACGATGAGCGTTTCCCTGAAAACGTTGGCAGCCGCCCTGCTTCTGGGCGGCAGTGCCATCGCGATGGCGGCCAACGATGGCCAGGCGCGGGTCAGTGAGTTGTTGAGCGCGGACCCGCAGTTTCACGACACTTGGCAAGGCGTAGTGAAGAAGGAAGAACGTCTGCCGGAATGGGTGATGAACCTGTCTGGCGATGCCGAGCAAATGAATGCTGTGGAAGAAGATGGCGACAAGTATCTGGTGGGGCCGCTCTGCGAATCGCAGAACACCTGCCTCAATAAGCGCTTGATCGTTGCCGTCAGCTTCGACAAAAAAGACGCCTACGCCATGCTGGTCGAAGTCCCGGCGGGATTACCGGCCGACAAGTCGCCCACGCGACATGCGGACTACCGGTTTCTCGGCAAGCCCGATCAGGGCATGCAGGACCTGTTGATGGAACAACTGAAGAAAGATCCGAACTGGTACTGAATTTGTCACACGAAAGAAGCAGCATTGCTTCTCTCCAGTGCGCTACCTGAGGAAGGTAGTCGCATGACCAAGGGGTCGGGACGTTCTGCCTGTTTCAGGGGCGGAGTGACCTACGGGTACAGGGAGTACCTGCGCAAGGGCCGGGTCAGGTAAAAGCTGCGACGCGAGTTCGCCGATCCTCATGGATCGACGGACTTGCGAAGAGCTTATGCAAGCCAGACATTCAACATCTGCGAGCCACTCGGTTTCGCTGTTACATCCCTCAATCTCGTGATCGCCTGCGAAAAATCCTTCAATCGGGGTTGGCTGGGTGACCGTACATCGAGAAAAAACTGCCTGATTTTGCGGAGATTTTTTCCCTTTCGTTGTCGGATTTTTCCGAAATCCTCCGCCCGCAAAACTGATCAGAAAATACTCACCCCTCCCGGAAATGGCCGGTTCGCGGCATGTTCGCCTGCCGAAATGTCATCTCGCAACCGTTTGCGACGTCGCTTACGGTAAAAAAACCTCATGCCGATTCGGCATAGGGTAGGCGTTTACGGCATTAGACGTCGCTTCCTTGCATCGGAATAGTTGCGCCTTTTTTCGCCTGCCAGAGAGCCATAAGTACTCGCTCCGGGGCACCTTATACGGGGGCAGATGCCTACAACTTTTTCGCCACAAGCGTTCCTGTTTCCGCATCTGCCTGAGTCAAACGCAAGTAAGGGTAAAGATATGAAGAAGGCAAAGCTCAGCCTCGCCTGGCAGATCCTCATCGGTCTGGTATTGGGGATTGCAATCGGTGCGCTGCTCAACCATTTCAGTGCCGAGAAGGCCTGGTGGATCAGCAACGTCCTGCAACCGGCAGGCGATATCTTTATCCGTCTGATCAAGATGATTGTGATCCCGATCGTGATCTCGTCGCTGATCGTCGGTATTGCCGGCGTCGGCGACGCGAAGAAACTCGGCAGCATTGGCCTCAAGACCATCCTTTACTTCGAGGTCGTCACCACGATCGCCATCGTCGTCGGTCTGGTGTTGGCGAACGTGTTCCATCCGGGCGCCGGCATCGACATGAGCACCCTGGGCACCGTGGATATTTCCAAGTACCAGGCGACCGCCGCCGAAGTCCAGCATGAACACGCGTTCATCGAAACCATCCTTAACCTGATCCCGTCGAACATCTTCGCGGCCATTGCTCGCGGCGAAATGCTGCCGATCATCTTCTTCTCGGTGTTGTTCGGTCTCGGCCTGTCGAGCCTCAAGCCCGAGTTGCGCGACCCGCTGGTGACGATGTTCCAGGGCGTTTCGGAAAGCATGTTCAAGGTCACTCACATGATCATGAACTACGCCCCGATCGGCGTATTCGCACTGATCGCGGTGACCGTAGCCAACTTCGGTTTCGCGTCGTTGCTGCCGCTGGCCAAACTGGTGATCCTGGTTTACGTCGCCATCGCCTTCTTCGCCTTCGTGGTACTGGGCCTGATTGCTCGCCTGTTCGGCTTCTCGGTGATCAAGCTGATGCGCATCTTCAAGGATGAGCTGGTCCTGGCTTACTCCACCGCTTCCTCCGAAACCGTATTGCCGCGGGTGATCGAGAAGATGGAAGCCTACGGCGCGCCGAAAGCCATTTGCAGCTTCGTGGTGCCCACCGGCTACTCGTTCAACCTCGACGGTTCGACCCTGTACCAGAGCATCGCGGCCATCTTCATTGCCCAGCTCTACGGCATCGACCTGTCGATCAGCCAGCAATTGCTGCTGGTGCTGACCCTGATGGTCACCTCCAAAGGCATCGCCGGCGTACCGGGCGTGTCGTTCGTGGTACTGCTGGCGACTTTGGGCAGCGTGGGCATTCCGCTGGAAGGCCTGGCGTTCATCGCCGGTGTCGACCGCGTGATGGACATGGCACGTACCGCCTTGAACGTGATCGGCAATGCTCTGGCCGTACTGGTCATCTCCCGCTGGGAAGGCATGTACGACGATGCCAAGGGCCAGCGCTACTGGAACTCCCTGCCGCACTGGCGCAGCAAGGAAAAATTGCCGGTGGGTGAAGTCTCCAGCAACTAATGCAAAACCCTGTGGGAGCGAGCTTGCTCGCGATGACTGAATAACAGTCAACAGTGATGTCGACTGACACCGCTATCGCGAGCAAGCTCGCTCCCACAGGTACACAAACAAACCCCGGAGAAATCCGGGGTTTGTCGTTTCTGCCTGTCCCGCTATCATTCGCCGCATTCTTCGGGGGATTTAACTGATGCTCAATGGCCTGTGGCTTGGCTTCTTCATTGTCGCAGCCGTGTCGGCGCTGGCGCAGTGGCTGATCGGTGGCAACGCCGGGATCTTCGCGGCGATGGTGGAAAGCATTTTTGCCATGGCCAAGCTGTCGGTCGAGGTGATGGTGCTGCTGTTTGGCACCCTCACCCTGTGGCTGGGGTTTTTGCGCATCGCCGAGAAAGCCGGGATCGTCGAATGGCTGGCCAGGGCACTGGGCCCGTTGTTCCTGCGCCTGATGCCGGAAGTGCCGGCCGGCCACCCGGCCATCGGCCTGATCACCCTGAACTTCGCCGCCAATGGCCTGGGCCTGGACAACGCCGCCACGCCGATCGGCCTGAAAGCCATGAAGGCGCTGCAAGAGCTCAACCCCAGCGCGACCATCGCCAGCAATGCGCAGATTCTGTTCCTGGTGCTTAACGCCTCCTCCCTGACCCTGCTGCCAGTGACGATCTTCATGTACCGCGCCCAGCAAGGCGCGCCTGACCCGACGCTGGTGTTCCTGCCGATCCTGCTCGCCACCAGTTGTTCGACACTGGTGGGGCTGTTGTCCGTGGCGTTCATGCAGCGTCTGCGCCTGTGGGACCCGGTGGTGCTCGCCTACCTGATTCCCGGTGCCCTCGCCCTCGGTGGCTTCATGGCGCTGCTGGCGACGCTGTCAGCCACCGCGCTGGCCGGCTTGTCATCGATCCTCGGCAACCTGACCCTGTTCGGTTTGATCATGCTGTTTCTGGTGGTCGGCGCGCTGCGCAAGGTGAAGGTTTACGAAGCGTTCGTCGAAGGCGCGAAAGAAGGCTTCGACGTGGCCAAGAATCTGCTGCCGTATCTGGTGGCGATGCTCTGTGCGGTGGGCGTGCTGCGTGCGTCCGGGGCGCTGGATTTTGGCCTCGACGGGATTCGTCATCTGGTGGAATGGGCCGGTTGGGACACGCGCTTCGTCGATGCGCTGCCGACGGCGATGGTCAAACCGTTCTCCGGCAGCGCGGCACGGGCGATGCTGATCGAAACCATGAAAACGTCCGGGGTGGACAGTTTCCCGGCGTTGGTGGCGGCGACGGTGCAGGGCAGCACGGAAACAACGTTTTATGTGCTGGCGGTGTATTTCGGCGCGGTAGGGATTCAGCGGGCAAGGCACGCGGTGGGGTGTGCACTGCTGGCGGAGCTGGCCGGTGTGCTCGGCGCCATTGGCGTTTGCTACTGGTTCTTTGGTTAACGACAACCCCCTTGTAGGAGCGAGCTTGCTCGCGAAAAACGTCAGAACGCCTCGGGGTGTCAGGTATCCCGCGTCATCGTTGACGACCATCGCGAGCAAGCTCGCTCCTACAGGGGTGGCGGCGGTTTCAAGGCCTCAGTGGCGGCGCGACTTTCTGGCCTTGCTCCACCGCCCAACTCACCACCTGCGCCGTCAACTGATCACTGGCCTGGCCAAACCCGCTCACCACCGCCGGCACCTTCACATCGCTCAACGGCTGGCGCACTTCGAAGCGGCGGCTGGCGAGGATGCGCTGGTCATAACCGCGCACCAGCAACGCATCAAGACGCACCACCACGCTGGCCGCCGTGCCTTGGTATTCGGTCTGGAACGCTTGCAGATTGCCGCCCAATTCCAGGTCCGCCTGGAAGTTACTGTCATCGGTGCTCAACAACGCCACCCGACCGTCACGCTGGAAACCATCGAGCAGACGATTGCGCAGCAGGACCGGCGCCGGGTCGCTCCAACGTGAAGCCGTATAACTGCTGATCAGATCGCCTTGCGGGATCACGGCGATTTTAGGACTGTTCAGCGCCTCGCTGGCCTGCGGCTTGGTCAGGCGCAGCGACCAGCGCTGCGGTATGCCGTGGTTGCCCGCAACGCTGCTCTGGGCCGAGGGCAGGCGATAAACATCCGACGGCTCGGACTTGGGCAGGATCGAGCAGGCGCTGACTAAAGCGAAACCAGCGAGGAGGGCAGCGTGGCCGAGCTTCATGGCGTGAACTCCTTGTTCTTGTCATTGCCCAGCAAGTAACCGCTGGGGTTGGCTTCCAGGCGTTGAGAAATCGCACGCAACGACGTCAACGTGTCGCGTAACTCTCGCACCGCCGGGGCCAGGCCATTGAGGCCTTGCATGCCGCTGTTGAGCGAATCCTGATTGCTGGTGAGCAGTTTGTTGATGGTCGCGCTGCTTTGTTCCAGTGATTTCATCGCTTGCTCGGCGCTGCCGAACATGTGCTTGCCCTGATCGTTGAGCAAACCATTGGCGTTGCGCATCAGTGCCGATGTCTGTTCGAGCATGACCCCGGCCTGCTTGCCGACCGACGCCAGTTGCTGCATCGCCTGACGAATATCGCCGCGCTGGTCGGCGATGGTGCCGGTGGTTTGCTCCAGGTGCTCAAGGGTTTTGCTGATGCGCTCGACGTTCTCCGAGGAGAACATCTGGTTGGCGTTGTGCATCAGCGTGTTCACACCGGCCATCAGGTCGCCGCTGTCATTGAGCAAGCGAGCGATAGGCGAGGGCGACGCGATGATCACCGGCAGATTACCGTCCTTGCCCTTGAGGGTCGGACTTTGCGGCGTACCGCCGCTGAGCTGAATGATCGAGGTGCCGGTAATCCCGGTCAGCGCCAATATGGCCCGGGTGTCTTCCTTGATCGGCGTATCGCCGCCCAGGCGAATCCGCGCCAGCACCCGGCGCGGGTCTTTCGGGTCGAGGCGCAACGTCACCACGTCGCCGACCTTGATCCCGCTGTACTGCACGGCGCTGCCCTTGGACAAACCACTGACGGCCTCGTTAAAGACGATTTCGTAATCCTTGAACTCGGTGTCGACGCTGGACTTGGCCAGCCACAGACCGAAGAGCAGGGCACCTGCCACCACAATCACAGTGAACAGGCCGATCAATACATGATGGGCTCGGGTTTCCATGTCAGACCTCATTCAACTGTTGAGCGGCCGTCAGCGCCGCGCGGCCGCGTGGGCCGTGGAAGTATTCGTGAATCCACGCATCGTCGGTTTCCGAGACGACATCAATGGCATCCGCCACCAGCACTTTCTTCTGCGCCAGCACCGCCACCCGGTCGGTGATGGTGTAGAGCGTGTCGAGATCGTGGGTGACCAGAAACACGCTCAAACCCAACGCGTCGCGCAGGGTCAGGATCAACTGATCGAAGGCCGCCGCGCCGATCGGATCGAGGCCGGCGGTCGGTTCGTCGAGAAACAGGATGTCGGGGTCAAGCGCCAACGCCCGGGCCAGTGCCGCGCGCTTGATCATGCCACCGGACAGCGAAGCGGGGTACTTGTCTGCCGCCGACAGCGGCAAACCGGCCAACGCCAGTTTGACCGCCGCCAGGTGTTCGGCGTCGTTGCGGCTCAGGCCCGCATGTTCGATCAGGGGCAGGGCGACGTTTTCGGTCACGGTCAGTGAAGAGAACAGGGCGCCTTTCTGAAACAGCACACCGAAACGCCGCTCGACCATCGAGCGTTCGTGCTCGGACAGGGTCGGCAGGTTCTTGCCGAAGACCTTGACCACGCCTTCGCTGGGCTGGCGCAAGCCGACAATGCTGCGCAGCAACACCGACTTGCCGCTGCCGGAACCGCCGACCACCGCAAGGATTTCGCCCTTGTACAAATCCAGGTCGAGGTTCTCGTGCACGCTCTGGCTGCCGAAACGATTGCACAGCCCGCGAACTTCAATCACCGCCTCGGAGGGCGCTCGGGGTAGACGACTCACCAGCCCATCTCCATGAAAAACAGCGCGGCCACGGCGTCGAGCACAATGACCACGAAAATTGACTGCACCACACTCGACGTGGTGTGCGCGCCGACCGATTCGGCGCTGCCGCTGACCTTGAAGCCTTCAAGGCAACCGATGGCAGCGATGAGGAAGGCGAAGATTGGCGCTTTGACCATCCCCACCAGAAAGTGCTGAACGCCGATGTCGGTTTGCAGCAACGACAGAAACATCGCCGGCGAGATACCCAGCGACACCGCGCAAACGACGCCGCCGCCAATAATCCCCGAGAGCATCGCCAGAAACGTCAGCATCGGCAGCGCCACCAACAGCGCCAGGACGCGCGGGACCACCAGCAACTCCATCGGGTCGAGGCCTAACGTGCGAATGGCGTCGATTTCTTCGTTGGCCTTCATCGAGCCGATCTGCGCGGTAAATGCACTGGCGGTGCGCCCGGCCATCAGGATCGCGGTGAGCAACACGCCGAATTCGCGCAGAAAGGAAAACGCCACCAGGTCCACGGTGAAAATACTCGCGCCGAAACTCGCCAACACCGTCGCCCCGAGAAAAGCCACCACGGCGCCCACCAGAAAGGTCAGCAAGGCAACGATGGGCGCGGCGTCGAGGCCGGTCTGCTCGATGTGCGCGACCATGGGCGTGATGCGCCAGCGTTTCGGGCGGAACAGCCCACGGGCGATGGTTTCCAGGATCAGGCCGACGAAGCCCAGCAGTTGCAGGGTGTCCTGCCAGACCGCATCCACCGCACGGCCGATACGGGTCAGCAATTGAATGCCGACGCTGATTTCCGGTTCCCTGATCGGCACGCAGAAGTCAGTCATCGACTGATAAACCGTTTGCAACAACGCACGATCAGCGACGGACAACGTGCAATCGGGATGTTCGGCGGATTTGCCAAGGCGCTCAGAGCCAAGCAGCTCCACCAGCAGCGATGCGCCGGCGGTATCGAGCGCGCCGAGGCTATTGAGGTCGATGTGGGTGCTGTCGTCGTATTCGCCGCGCAGCTTTTCGCTCAGGTCCTTGAGGTCGGCGTAATGGGCAAGCGTCCAGTCACCCGTCACCCGTAACTGAGCGGGGGAGTGTGAGGCGTCTAGGCTGGCGTTGCCGGGCGTTGTGCTGCTGGTCATAAGCTCCGTGCTTGTTCGGCTGTTGCGCAGAGCTACGTAATAGCACGAACCTCATTACTTTTCTTTGGTCGGTGTGCTGTCTGTGATCTTGAAGCGCAATACGCCGATCAGTTGGCCGTCTTCGGTCAGCACCCGAACCTGCCAGTTACCCGCCGGATTGCCGGGGAAGTTCTGCTTGTGGGTCCAGGCGCGATAGCCTTCCTTGCGCCCACCGTGGATGTCCAGCGCGATGCGGTCAACCTCTTTGCCGTTGAATTGCCACACGTGGTAAATCCGCTCGTCCAGACCGCGCGGGGCGTTGATCGCGGTGTAGGCGTACAGCCCGTCACCGCGAATCTGTTCGGCGCTGACCTCGTCCAGACTCTTGCCGGGCGTGCGGTCCTGCAGCTGGGTGCTGATCGCCACGTCGGTCATCCACAACGTTGCCGGCGGCACCCACGAGCGCAGCACCCAACCGACGCCGCCA
Organism: Pseudomonas fluorescens; assembly: GCF_902497785.1. Taxonomy (GTDB): domain Bacteria; phylum Pseudomonadota; class Gammaproteobacteria; order Pseudomonadales; family Pseudomonadaceae; genus Aquipseudomonas; species Aquipseudomonas fluorescens_BO. The sequence continues at coordinate 204,733 of NZ_CABVHK010000008.1, read as the reverse complement.
ATGCCCACCGTGATGCTCAGAATAGCCAGCGCGTTACGCAAGGTGCGAATCGGAAAGATCGAGGCCAGGCTCGGGAACGACAGGACAACGGAGATGCCCAGCGCCCATTTGAAACTCTGGGAGGTGGTCAAGTGCAGGATCACGGGCAGGGCGGTCAGTAGCGCCGCGAACAGCGTCAGCGTGTGCAATGCCAGAAACGCCCAGCGCCGCGGTGCCAGCCATTTGTAGTAGAGCGGGTCGATGATGGAAATCAACGCAGAGATGGCCAGCAGCCCGGTGAAAAACAACTGGCCGCTGTTCCAGGTGGTGGTGATGAAAAAGAACGGCAGGACGAAAAACAGGCTTTCCTGATGGATCATCTGCGTGGCGTAACGCAGTAACGGTTGGGGGATTTCCCGTTTGAAGATCCGGGTGAACAGTTTGGTCAGGCTGTTTTCCAGCATCAACCAGATCCAGCTGAGGACCATGATGATGGTGATCCAGGTCGCCAGGCCTTGCTGACGATCCACCAGCATGAAACTGCCGACACCGGAGATGAAACCGCCGAGCGCGATGACCCCTGGGTAGCGCTTCATCAGCTCAAGGATGCGCTGTACGAATAAGGTCAGAGTAGGCATTCGGCGGTTCACAATAGTCGTGGGAAAAATCCTCGACAGGTTACCGCCGAGGAGGGCGGTGTGGCGAGGGTGCCGCTCGTATTGGTCCTGTCACCAACCCAACACGGATTGGAAATCTAACTGTGGCGAGGGGATTTATCCCCGTTGGGTCGCGAAGCGCCCCCAGCGACCGACCAATCAAACCGAATTGTCCGAATTGGCGACTGCTTCGCAGCCGAACGGGGATAAATCCCCTCACCACAGATTCCTCGCCTGCCTGAAGATAATCTCAAGTAGACCGTCACAGGTGGATTGCTATCGTCGGCGATAAACGCGCCAGGCCAGCAACCCAAGCACAATCAAAGCGAACACCCCGACAATCGCCCACAACACCTGATCATCACTCACCAACGGCTTCTCGATCCGGATGTACCCCGGCTGCATCAGCAACTCGCGCATCGCCTTGTTGGCCTCGGCCAGCGTCACGCCCTGGAGTTCCCTGGCCGGGTCAGCGAATCGGCCATTCTGATACTCACCGAGCGCGCTCCAGTAGTAATCGGCCAATGCGCTGTTGCCTTGCACGGCCCAGGCCTGGCGGGCGATAGCCGCTTGCTTGAGGCGGTTGAAGGTGTCGGCATCGAGGCCATTCTTCAGCAGCCCCGCTTTCAAGTCCTCGAGCACCTGCTCGGCCTCGGTTACACCGTCGCGATCCAGATCCGCATTCAGGCTCATGAAGCCCACGCCGCCAAACACCTCGCGCTCCGCCGAAGGGCCGTAGGACAAGCCATGCGCCAGGCGCATCTGGCGATAGAGCGCCCAGTCCAGATAGTCCTTGAGCAGGTCGAACGTTTCGTCGTGCTGATCCTCAAGCACGGGCTCCGGCACCAGCCAATGCAACTTGGCAGCGCCACCGACGAAACCATGACTCAAGGTGCGCTCATGGGCGGCGCTGGCCTGGATTTCCGGGAGCGGCGGGTGATCGGTCGGGTCCACTGCCTCGAGTTCGCCCCAGGCCCGCTCCAGATAGGCCGGCAGCAAACGGTCGAGGTCGCCGACCATGATCAGTGTCATGTTGTTCGGCGCGTACCAGGCTTTGCGCACGGTCTCCAGTTGTTCGCGGGTCAGGTGATCGACTTCGGCCCGTTCCGCGCATTTCAGGCCCAGCTCCACAGCGAGCTGATTACTCGCCGTGTGGCCCAGATCCTGACGGTCCAGCCAGCGTTGCAGGTGCGAGTAATGACCGCCGTCCTCACGCTCGACCACTTGCTTGGCGGCGTTGATGGCGTTGTCGTCGATGCGGGTCTGGGTCAGCAACGCCAACAACAGGTCGAGGACCTTGCGCTGGTTTTTCGCCGGCGCTTCGATGACGAACGTGGTGTCGGCATTGCTCGTGAAGGCGTTCCATTCCCCGCCCAGGGCCTGCATGCGTTCTTCCAGACCGCCTTCACCGTTGGCGTCGATGCCGCTGAACAGCAGGTGCTCGAGCAGGTGCGGCAGCTCTTTGTCGGCGCAGTTGAAATCATCAATGCCGACACCGACCACCAGCCGAATCGCCACGTGCCCGCGTTCGGTGCCGGGTTTTAGCAGCATTTGCAGACCATTGGGCAGCGTATAGCCCTCGACCTGAAAGCGATCCAGGGCGAACGAAGGCAGCGATGCAATCAACAGGCAGGCGAACAACAGACAACGCATAGCAGGTTTCCATACGGCTGATTGGAGATCCATGTTGTCAGTCAGGGCGCCATCGCGGGCAAGCCCGCTCCCACAGTGATCGGTGTTGAACACGAAATTGCGGCCAACCTGATTCCCTGTGGGAGCGGGCTTGCCCGCGATGGCGGCTTGAAGACTGAATACATGTTACTGACTGACCACACTGCCAGACGTTCAAGGCGAATGCGTGATGTCAGCCAAATCGTCGACGATGAGCGCGCCGGTGTCGGACGCTTCCAGCACCACATACGCACTGCTGCAGAACAGCGAATTCAAACGTTTCATGTCGGCAATCAGCTCCAGGTGCAGCGAACTGGTCTCGATACTCTGCACGACCTTGCGTTGCAGACGGCTGACGTGGGCGTGGGCCAGGCGGCGTTCCTGTGCGCGGAATCGACGTTTTTCACGCAGCAACTGGCGGGCACTTTCCTTGTCGGCACTGAGAAATACCGACAAGCCCAGGCGCAAATTGGAAATCAGCTGACTGTGCAGCCCCGCCAACTCTTCGAGACCGACCTCGGAAAAAGACCGACGCTGCGAGGTTTTCTGCTGCTGCACTTTGCGCAGCATGCGCTCGATCAGGTCAGCGGCGAGTTTGAGGTTGATCGCCAGTTCGATGATTTCCGCCCAGCGTCGGCTGTCCTGCTCGCTGAGGTCTTCGCGGGGCATTTGCGCCAGATAGAGTTTCAGCGAGCTGTAGAGCGACTCCACATCATCGGTCAGGCGGCGCATTTCCTGGGTCACGGCGGTCTGGTTGCCGCGCAACACGTCGAGCATGGCTTCGAGCATGTTGTCGATCAGGTCGCCGATGCGCAGGGTCTCACGGGCACCGTTGGCCAGCGCGAGGCTCGGAGTGACCAGCGCCGTCGGATCAAGATGCCGCGGCTTCGCAGTGCCGTTGACTTCCGGGCGCTCCGGCAGCAGCCACGCACAAAGCCTGGCCATCGGCCCTACGCTTGGCAGCAGGATCAGGCAACGCGCGGTGTTATAGAGCAGGTGGAAACCGATGACCATTTCCTGGGGACTGAAATCGAGGCTGTCGATCCAGTGCACCAGCGGGTCGAGCACCGGGATGATCAGCAGCAACCCGATCAGTTTGTACAGCAGGCTTCCGAGCGCGACCTGACGGCCCGCGGCGTTCTGCATGCTGGTGCTCATGAACGCCAGAATGCCGCTGCCGATGTTGGCGCCGATCACCAGGCCAATGGCCACCGGCAAACTGATCACACCGGCGCCGGCCAGGGTCGCGGTCAACAGGACCGCGGCCAGGCTGGAGTAGGAAACCATCGCGAACAACGCGCCGACCAGGGCATCGAGCAAGATGTCGCCCGTCAGCGAGGCAAAAATGACCTTGACCCCTTGGGCCTGCGTGATCGGCGCGGCGGCTTCGACGATCAGCTGCAACGCCAGAATGATCAGCCCCAGGCCGATGCTGACGCGGCCCATTTGCCCGAGCCGGGTCTGTTTGCGCGACAGGAAGAAAATCACCCCGAGGAAAATCAGCAACGGCGACAGCCACGACAAATCAAACGTCAGCACCCGCGCCATCAGCGCGGTGCCGACATCGGCGCCAAGCATGGTCGCCAGCGCCGGCGTCAACGCCATCAGGCCCTGGCCGACAAAGGAAGTCACGAGCATGGCGGTGGCGTTGCTGCTTTGCACCATGGCCGTCACGATGATGCCGGCGATGAACGCCAACCCGCGCTTGGACATGTTCTGGCCAATCACATGGCGCAGGTTGGAACCGTAGACCCGCAAGATGCCGGTTCGGACGATGTGCGTGCCCCAAATCAACAAGGCCACGGCAGAGAGCAAATTGAGCAGGGTGAGCATACGGGCCCCCTGTGGTGGTAGCGCCCCAAAGGAGCAAGTGGACAGTGCCGCGACGTTCTACGTTCTGTACTTAAGCTGTAGTTGGCTAACGGTCTGGGCGCCAGCATCGCATAGCTAAAGAAGTGATTGAAACAAAACTGTCATGAAAACAGCTTCATGCAGAAAATGAAAAAGGGACCCGAAGGTCCCTTGATCATAAATGTGGGTATTGCATTCACATGACCCGTGGCGAGGGAGCTTGCTCCCGCTGGGCCGCGAAGCGGCCCCAATGACCAGCTAAGCGCATTCGCATTTTTTTACGACTGCTGCGCAGCCGAGCGGGAGCAAGCTCCCTCGCCACAAAGGCTCGCTCCCACAGGTTTTGCATCCAGTTTACTGCCCTGGAATATCCTTGCGCAGTTTTACCGGGTCTTGCTGTTTTCTCTTTTTCGCAATCGCGGTGCGCATCTTGATGTTGATCGCTTCCACCGCCAGCGAGAACGCCATGGCGAAGTAGACGTAGCCTTTTGGCACGTGCACGTCGAAGGATTCGGCAATCAGCACGGTACCGACGATCAGCAGGAACGACAGCGCCAGCATTTTCAGCGACGGGTGCTTGTCGATGAACGAGCTGATGGTGCCCGAAGCCAGCATCATCACCAGCACCGCAACGATGATCGCCGCGACCATGACCGGTACGTGAGAGACCATGCCAACCGCGGTAATCACCGAGTCGAGAGAGAACACGATGTCGATGATCGCGATCTGGATGATGGTGTAGAGGAAATTCCCGCCCTTGCCGCCGGGCTCTTCGTGGGTTTCGTCTTCACCTTCCAGCGCGTGGTACATCTCTTGCGAGCTCTTCCACAACAGGAACAGACCACCGAAGAACAGGATCAGGTCACGCCCGGAAATACCCTGGCCGAACATTTCGAACAGATCTGCGGTGAGGCGCATGACCCAGGTGATCGACAGCAGCAACAGGATCCGCGTGACCATGGCCAGCGCCAGGCCGAAAATCCGGGTGCGCTGCTGCATGTGCTTGGGCATGCGGCTGACCAGGATCGAAATCATGATGATGTTATCGATACCCAGGACGATTTCCAGGGCGGTCAGAGTTAAGAAGGCAACCCAGATTTCAGGGTTGGTCAGCCATTCCATGTTTATTCCTTTGAGCGATTGTTAAACCAGAACGGGCCCGCCTTCAAACAGCGAAGCCTGGACCCGTCTTGGTGAGTCTTGGGCTTATAGAGTGCTGAACAGCGGAAAAATCCCCATCAGCAATGCTGCAACCAGTATGCACATGCACACCAGCACTGCCCATTTCAGGGTGAAGCGCTGATGGTCACCGAAGTCGATCCCGGCCAGGGCCACCAACAAATAGGTCGATGGTACCAGCGGGCTCAGCAAGTGGACGGGCTGACCGACGATCGAGGCACGTGCCATTTCAACTGCGGTTATACCGTAATGACTGGCCGCTTCGGCAAGTACTGGTAACACCCCGTAATAAAATGCATCGTTCGACATGAAGAACGTGAACGGCATGCTCACCAGCGCGGTGATCACGGCCAGGTACGGGCCGAGGAAATCCGGGATGACTGCCAACAGGCTCTTCGACATCGCATCGACCATGCCGGTGCCCGTGAGGATACCGGTGAAAATGCCCGCAGCGAAGATCAAACCGACCACTGCCAGCACGCTGCCGGCGTGAGCCGCAACGCGATCCTTCTGCTGTTGCAGGCAAGGATAGTTGACGATCATCGCGATGCTGAATGCCACCATGAACAACACTGGCAGCGGCAACAGGCCGGCGATCAAGGTGCACATCAGCGCCAGGGTCAGCGCGCCGTTGAACCAGATCAGCTTCGGACGACGGGCATCCGGGAACTGCGAAACGCTGATTTCGCTGTGATCGACCTCGTCACCCACCAGGTGCAGTTCACCCAGACGAGCGCGTTCGCGTTTGCCGTAGAAGTAGGCAATCGCCAGGATCGCCACCACACCGGCCAGCATCGCCGGAATCATCGGCACGAAGATCGCCGACGGATCCACATGCAGCGCACTGGCCGCACGGGCAGTCGGGCCGCCCCACGGTGTCATGTTCATTACGCCACCGGCAAGAATGATCAGACCGGCCATGATCCGCGGGCTCATGCCGATGCGGCTGTAGAGCGGCAGCATGGCGGCCACGCAGATCATGTAAGTAGTCGCGCCGTCACCATCAAGGGAGACGACGAGGGCCAGGACGGCGGTGCCGACCGACACTTTCAACGGGTCGCCCTTGACCATTTTGAGGATCTTGCGCACGGCCGGGTCGAACAGGCCGGAGTCGATCATCAGGGCGAAGTAGAGAATGGCGAACATCAGCATCACGCCGGTCGGCGCAAGCTTGGTGATGCCTTCGAGCATCATCGGGCCGATTTTCGGCGCGAAACCGCCGAACAGGGCAAAGACGATAGGAATGATGATCAAGGCAATCAGCGCGGACAGGCGCTTGGTCATGATCAGGAACATGAACGTGATGACCATGGCGAAGCCAAGGAAAGTCAGCATGGGAATACTCCAGGCGTAGCGCGGCTAGGGAATGGGCGAACCGGGTGGGTCAGCGCAGAACGGGAAGCACGAGGCGTACGGGCGGAGTAGCGGCGAAGCGGCGGGTATCAAAGGACATCAGGATCACCATTGTTGTTGTTAAATGGGCTGTGCGAGCGATAAAACACTGGCATTGGCCGACCGGTCTGTTGCCGGTAGTGGGGCGATCCTAATCGGGGAAGCTTTCAGCCAGCTTTCGCCGGTGAAAGCATTGACGGGATGCTTGACCGGTCGTCGGACCGGGGCAGGGAGTTAAACCGGGTTGAGGCCATCGCGGGCAAGCCCGCTCCCACAGGGGTTTTGTGTACGACAAAGATCCACTGTGGGAGCGAGCCTGCTCGCGATGGCGTCGGTACATACGCATCAGGAGGAAACAGAATGGCTAACATTCACAGCGGCGGCTGCCACTGCGGACAACTGCGCTACCAATTCAATGGCCCGCTGCACGACATCGCCCACTGCCATTGCTCGATTTGCCGACGGGTCAGCGGCGGCATCGTGACCACCTGGATCACCGTCCCCGCGTCGACCTTTGAGTGGGTGAAAGGCACGCCGGCGCAGTACGCATCTTCATCAAGCTGCGTACGATATTTCTGCCCGAACTGTGGGGCGCAACTTGCGCTGATAACCCGCCTCAGCCCGCAAAGCATCGACCTGACCATCGCCACCCTCGATCACCCCGAGCAAGCCCCGGCCGAGCGACACATCTGGACCGACAGCCGTTTGCCCTGGCTGCACCTGGACGAACACCTTCCGGGTGAACCCGAAGAAACACTCTGATCAAAAAACAGACAGGTCCAATGGCCGGACGGCCCCCATCCAGATCGCATGTTCGGTGTGATCAAGCAGATCGTCGCCGGTGTCCGGGTGCAGGAACACCACCAGCCCCTTGCGGTTGAGCGCCAGCCACGGCAATACGTCGCCGATGAGCTCGGGCCCGAACGCCAACTGGCAACTCCAGTCCGGATGCGGCCCCACCGGCCGTTCATGCACGCGGCCCATCTTCAGCGCGAACAACTGCGCCGCGTGCTCACACAACTCGCGCGCCTGAGCGAGGGTGCTGGCATCGAAATACACATGGGCGTGATAGCCCCTGATCGGTTGCATCTGAATCCCTCCAAAACCGGTCGAACCCTCACCGCTGCCCACAGGTCACACGCCATATACGTGAGAAAGTTCGGAGCGCAGCCATGAAAAATGCCGAAACCCCGGTGGTCAAAGTGGTGCTCTATGGTGCCATGAGTAGCCTGGGCAGTGCGCTGATGGCTGAAATGCTGCGGCGTCAACATGAAGTGATCGCGATTCTCGACAACCTGACTGCGCTGGCACCCCGGCCCGGCTTGCGCGCCAAGACCGGCGATTTGTTTGAGGCCGAGCGGGTCAAGCAAAGCGTCGCCGGCTGTTCCGCCGTCATCTGCTTACTGGATGCGCCGGGATTGCCGTTCAACAGTGAGCATGTCGAGAAAACCATTGTGCCGGGCCCGGTTGAACAGGTACTGGCGGTCGATGCGCTGATCGATGGCATGCAGGCTGCTGGCATCTCAAGACTGTTTCTGGTGGGTGATTTCGAGGTGCTGGACGATCCGGAAATCGAGGATCGGCTGAAACGCCATGCCGCGGAAGAAATCCGCGAGGCCCTGCAAAGCAGCGCGTTGCACTGGACATTGGTCAATGCACCACGTGGCGTCGCAGGCCTGACGATCGAGCATTTCAGTCAGGTCAGCAGCAGCCTTGAACCGGGGCTGGCGGAACCGCTTGAGCGCTTGAGTCGCGTCGCGACGGGGATTGCCGATGAACTGCAGCTGAACCTGCACATTGGCGAGCATGTGAATTTTGTCGCTACTTCAGATCAATAAAAGATCGCAGCCTGCGGCAGCTCCTACGCCGGGATCACCCGTAGGAGCTGCCGAAGGCTGCGATCTTTTGACTTTCAAACCGCAATCGAAGGTAAAGGCAGGCCATTAAGCGATTGCGCGCTGCTGGCCTGCTCGGCCATCAACCAATCCACAAACTGTTGAATCAATGCCCCGCGCCGTTTGCGTTGTGGCAGGACCACGTAATAGCCCAGCCTGGAGACTACCGTGTCGGCAATCGGTCGACACAGCAAACCTTGCGCCAGCAAGTTATCCACAAGATGCCGCCAGCCGATGGCAACGCCCTGGCCGCCAAGCGCGGCCTGGATCAGCAAGGTGTAATTGTCGAAACGCAATTGCCCGGGTGCTGGCGCCGACGCAATCCCCAACTCGCGAAACACACCGCTCCAGTCGAACCAGTTGCTGCTGTTCTCGCCGCGCAGGTGCAGCAGCGGAAACTCCAGTAACGACTGGGCAGGCAAGGGCAGGGGACGATCCTTCAACAATAACGGACTGCACACCGGAAACACTTCTTCGCTGAACAGCCAATGACTTTCGCCCTGTTTGAATCGGCCGTCACCGAACATCACCGCCACATCAATGTCCGTGCGCAGCATATTCAGGCTGCGTTCGCTGGTCACCAGGCTGACATCCACCTGGGGGTTGGCGGCGTGAAAACGATGCAGGCGGGGCATCAGCCAATAGGCAGCGAAAGCGAAATCAGTGGCCACCTGTAGCACTTCGTGCTGGTGCTGTGCGCTGATTGCGCTCAACCCTGCATCGATATTCTGCAAACCGAGCTGAACCTGCTCGAACAGAATGATCCCGGCCTCAGTCATTTCGATGCCGCGATAAATGCGATCAAACAGCCGCGTTCCGAGCTGATCTTCCAGCCGCTTGATCTGCTGACTGATCGCCGGTTGCGTAGTGCCCAGCTCCACCGCCGCAGCGGTAAAGCTGCGCTGTCGGGCCGCCGCTTCGAAGGCGCGAAGCAGATCAAGGGACAAATCACCCAAAGCGTCATACATAAGCTGTGCTTATCCTAGTCATTGCCGGGCATGGGCTTTACCACAATTAGCATGGACTCCATGCTCGATCGCAGCACTCTCGCATAAATATTCACTATGGAATGCCGCGATCACATGAAGCGCAAGAATATTCTTTTCATCATGGCCGATCAGATGGCCGCGCCAATGTTGCCGTTCTACGGTCCTTCGCCAATCAAATTACCCAATCTCAGCCGCCTCGCCGCCGAAGGCGTGGTGTTCGACGCCGCTTATTGCAACAGCCCACTGTGCGCGCCGTCGCGTTTTACCTTGGTCAGCGGTCAGTTGCCGAGCAAGATCGGCGCCTACGACAACGCGGCCGATTTCCCTGCCGATGTGCCGACCTACGCCCACTACTTGCGTCGCCTTGGCTATCGCACCGCGCTGTCCGGCAAGATGCACTTTTGCGGCCCCGACCAACTCCACGGCTACGAAGAACGCCTGACCAGTGACATTTACCCGGCCGATTACGGCTGGTCGGTCAATTGGGATGAGCCGGACGTTCGCCCGACCTGGTTTCACAACATGTCGTCGGTGCTGCAAGCCGGGCTGTGCGTGCGCACCAATCAACTGGATTTCGATGAAGAGGTGGTGTTCAAGGCCCAGCAGTATCTGTTCGATCACATTCGCGAGGACGGCGAACAGCCGTTTTGCCTGACCGTTTCGATGACTCACCCGCACGACCCGTACACCATTCCCAAGGCATTCTGGGACATGTACGACGACGCCGACATACCGTTGCCCGACACCCCGGACCAGGGCTCGCTCGATCCGCATTCCCAGCGTTTGCTCAAGGTGTACGACCTGTGGGACAAACCTTTGCCTGTGGATAAAATTCGCGATGCACGCCGCGCGTATTTTGGAGCTTGCAGCTATATCGATAGTAACGTCGGCAAACTCCTGCAAACGCTCGAAGAAACCGGGCTGATAGACGACACCATCATCGTCTTCTCCGGAGACCACGGCGACATGCTCGGCGAACGCGGGCTCTGGTACAAAATGCACTGGTTTGAAATGGCAGCGCGCGTACCGATGCTGATCAGTTCACCGGGGCAATTCGGTGCAGGCCGGGTCAACGCAGCCGTGTCGACGGCCGATCTGCTCCCGACTTTCGTGGAGTTGGCCGGTGGCTCACTGGAACCGGGCCTGCCGCTGGACGGCCGCTCGCTGGTCTCGCACCTGCAAGGGCAGGGCGGGCACGACGAAGTGTTCGGCGAGTACATGGCCGAAGGCACCATCAGCCCGTTGATGATGATTCGTCGCGGCGCTTACAAATTCATCTACAGCGAAGACGACCCTTGCCTACTCTTCGACGTACGCAATGACCCGCGCGAGCAGGAAGAACTCAGCCAGTCGGCGCAACACCGGCCACTGTTCGAAGAATTCCTCGCCGAAGCCCGGGCCAAATGGAACATCCCGGCGATTCACCAACAGGTGCTCGCAAGCCAGCGTCGTCGGCGTTTCGTCGCAGACGCGCTGACCATCGGCAAGTTGAAGAGCTGGGATCACCAGCCGCTGGTGGACGCCAGTCAGCAGTACATGCGCAACCACATCGACCTCGACGACCTGGAGCGCAAAGCACGTTATCCACAACCCTGCCAAAACCAATAATGTTAAGGGGAAGTCCATGCAAAAGTTATCCACAGCACTGACGGTCGGGCTGCTGGCTCTGGGCAGTGCGTCGGCGTTCGCCGATCAGAGCTGCGCGACGGTGAAAATGGCCGACCCGGGCTGGAGCGACATCGCCGCGACCAACGCCATCACCGGGTTTCTGCTGGAAGGCATGGGCTACAAGGCCAAAGTCGACACCTTGGCGGTGCCGATCACGTTTGGTGGGTTGAAGGATGGCCAGGTGGATGTGTTCCTGGGGAACTGGATGCCGGCGCAACAAGGTTTCTATGACAAATTCGTCGCCACCGGCGACGTCACGCAACTGGCGAAGAACCTCGACGGCACCGAATTCACCCTGGCCGTTCCGGATTACGTCTGGGATGCGGGTGTGCATAACTTTGCCGACTTGAACAAATATGCCGACAAGTTCGACAAGAAGATTTATGGCATCGGCTCTGGCGCCCCGGCGAATATTTCGCTGCAAGAGATCATCAAGAAGAACGACTTCGACATGGGTCAGTGGAAACTGGTCGAGTCCAGCGAGCAGGCGATGTTGGCCGAAGTGTCTCGCGCGGTGAAAAAACAGAAATTCGTCACCTTCCTCGGCTGGACCCCGCACCCGATGAACGTGCAGCTGAAAATGCATTACCTGAAGGGCGGCGAGAAATACTTTGGCGACACCGGCAGTGTGCATACCCTGACCCGCAAGGGTTAAGCCGAAGCCTGCCCGAATGTGGGCAAGCTGTTGACCAACCTGAGTTTCACGCAGGAAATGGAAAACAGCATCATGGCCGAGGTGGTGAACAAGAAGGTCAGCAACGCGGAGGCGGCCAAGGCGTGGATCAAGGCCAATCCGGCAGTGCTGGATAAATGGCTGGATGGCGTGAAGACCGTGGACGGGAAAGATGCGTTAGCGGCCGTGAAAGCCAAGCTCTGACACCGTGTGTGTGAAAGGGCCTGGATGGCCATCTGTAGGAGCCGGCTTGCTGGCGATAGCGGTGGATCAGGCGCCGTCACTGTTGACTGATGCGCCGCTATCGCCAGCAAGCCGGCTCCTACAAGGTGTTCGTCCTGATAGTCTGTGTAAAACCCTGAACCAGAGGACTCATGGCCTTTCCCAGCCGCCATTCACTCTTCCCCTTCCTCGCCTGGTTGCCCCGGCAGACCCGCGCCAGCGTCGGTCGCGACCTGATCGTTGGCCTCAGCGGCGCCATTCTTGCGCTGCCGCAGTCCATTGCCTACGCGCTGATCGCCGGTCTCCCACCGGAATACGGTTTGTACGCGGCGATCATTCCGGTGTTGATCGCCTGTCTCTGGGGTTCGTCGTGGCATCTGATCTGTGGTCCTACAGCGGCGATCTCCATTGTCCTGTTCGCCAGCGTCAGTCCTCTGGCCGTTCCTGCGTCGCAGGACTACATCACGCTGATCCTGCTGCTGACATTGCTGGCCGGGATTTTCCAGTGGCTGCTGGGTTTGCTGCGTTTCGGTGCGCTGGTGAATTTCGTCTCGCATTCGGTGGTGCTGGGTTTCACCCTCGGCGCCGCCGTGGTGATTGCCATCGGGCAAATGCCCAACCTTCTTGGGATGGATTTACCCAGTCAGGCCACGGCACTGGACAGTTTTTTGATGCTGTTGCGGCATCTCGGCGATGTGGATAAAGCTTCGCTGATCCTGGGTCTTGCGACAGTCGTCGTTGGCCTGGTGTTGAAGTTGTTGCTGCCTCGCTGGCCGACGCTGCTAATCACCCTGATCCTCGCCGGGCTGCTGGTCTGGCTGTGGCCTTCGATGTTCGGGCACGTGAAGCTGGTCAGCGCATTTGTCGGGCGCTTGCCGCCCTGGAGCCCGTTGCCACTGGATCTGGATATGATTTTGCGCTTGCTGCCCAGCGCGGTGGCGGTGGGGATGCTCGGGTTGGTGACGAGCCTGTCGATTGCCCGTTCCTTGTCCGCTCGCTCGCAGCAGTTGCTCGATGCCAATCAGGAAGTTCGCGCCCAGGGCTTATCAAACATTGTCGGTGCATTTTTTTCTGGATCGCTGTCAGCGGGTTCCTTCACCCGTTCGGGCCTGAGCTACGAGGCGGGGGCCTGCTCGCCGCTGGCCGGGGTGTTCTCGGCGTTGTGGGTGGCGCTGTTTGCGATTTTCGGCGCGGCGCTGATCGCACACATTCCGATCCCGGCCATGGCCGGCAGCATTCTGTTGATCGCCTGGGGCCTGGTGGATCATCGCGGGATTCGGGCGTTGTTACGGGTCAGCCGCGCCGAGTTCGTGGTGATGGCGCTGACCTGTGTCGCAACGCTGTTGCTCGAATTGCAGACGGCCATTTATGCCGGGGTGCTGGCTTCGTTGTTCTTTTACCTCAAGCGCACTTCACAACCGCGCATTCAGCATTGGCGCGAGGGTGACGAAGACATTCTGCGGGTGGGCGGTTCGATCTTCTTCGGCGCCAGCCACTACCTGCAAGTGCGCCTGCAACGCATGCACGGCGCGCGCGTGGTGATCGAGGCGCAGCACATCAACTTCATCGACTATTCCGGCGTGGAAATGCTGCACCAGGAAGCGCGACGGCTACGCAAGCAGGATCGCAGCCTGACCTTGCGCGGCGCGCGGCCGCCAGTGGTGGAGGAGTTGAGGAAGCTCGAAGGCGCGGAGAAATGCCCGATCCGGTTTGAGGATTGAAAAGATCGCAGCCTGCGGCAGCTCCTACGGGAGAAAGGCCTGCACACTGTAGGAGCTGCCGCAGGCTGCGATCTTTTGATTTTCAAAGGGCCAGTTGGCGGCGCAGTTCGGCCAATACCGGCGCGGTGTCCGGGCGCACACCGCGCCACAGGAAAAATGCCTCTGCCGCCTGTTCAGCGAGCATGCCCAAACCATCCATCGACACTGCCGCGCCATGCTCGCTTGCCCAGCGGCAGAATGACGTCGGCTCCTTGCCATACATCATGTCGTAGCAAAGGGTCTTGCCCGGTTCGATCAGGCTGCTGGCAATGGGCGGTACATCACCGGACAAACTCGCCGACGTTGCGTTGATGATCAGGTCCACCGGCTCCTGCAACCAATCGAAACCACTGGCCGACACCGGCCCCAGATCGGCGAACAATTCCGCCAGCAATTCGGCTTTTTCCACCGTTCGGTTGGCGATGATCACCGAAGCTGGCCGCTCGGCCAGCAGCGGTTCGAGCGCACCGCGCACCGCGCCGCCGGCACCGAGCAGCAGGATGCGTTTGCCCGTGAGGCTGAAACCGGCATTGACCGTCAGGTCGCGCACCAGCCCGGCGCCGTCGGTGTTATCGCCCAGCAAACTGCCATCGGCGAGTTTACTCAAGGTGTTCACCGCGCCGGCGCGCTGGGCGCGCGCGGTGAGACTGTTCGCCAGCCGGAACGCCTCCTCCTTGAACGGCACCGTCACATTCGCTCCGCGTCCCTCAAGGAAAAACGCTCGGGCGAAGTCGGAAAAGTCGTCGAGCGGTGCCAGCGAAGTGCTGTAGTCCAGTTGCTGAGCGGTCTGCTCGGCAAACAAACGATGGATCAGCGGCGACTTGCTGTGACTTATCGGGTTACCGAATACGACGTAAAGGTCCATCAGGATTCCTCGTTCAGGCCTCGGCCAACCAATCGCGATCTTGCAGGAAGTACTCGGTCAGGCGCGCTTCCTCGCTACCGGGCTCGGCTTTCCAGTCATAGCTCCAGCGGACTTGCGGAGGTAACGACATGAGGATCGATTCGGTGCGCCCGCCCGATTGCAGGCCGAACAGCGTGCCGCGGTCGTAAACCAGGTTGAATTCGACGTAACGGCCCCGGCGGAACTCCTGGAATTCACGCTGTTTGGCGGTAAACAGATCATTTTTCCGGCGTTGCAGGATGGGCAGATAAGCGTCGATGTACGCATCACCGATGGCGCGCATGAAGGCGAAACTGGTGTCGAAGTCCCACTCGTTCAAGTCATCGAAGAACAGCCCGCCGATGCCGCGCGGTTCGTGGCGATGCTTGATGTGGAAGTAGCTGTCGCACCAGGCTTTGTAACGCGAGTAAACGTCCGGCCCGAACGGCGCGCAGGCCTGCTCGGCAACACGGTGCCAATGCACGCAGTCTTCTTCATTACCGTAATACGGAGTCAGGTCGAAGCCGCCGCCAAACCACCAGACCGGTTCTTCGCCTTCTTTTTCGGCGATGAAAAAGCGCACGTTGGCGTGGGAAGTCGGCACATGCGGGTTGTGCGGATGAATCACCAGCGACACGCCAAGTGCTTCAAAGCCACGACCGGCCAATTCTGGTCGATGGGCGCTGGCGGACGGTGGGAGACCGCTGCCAAACACGTGGGAAAAGTTGACGCCGCCCTTTTCGATGACCGTACCGTTCTCGATCACCCGGGTGCGACCGCCACCGCCGGCAGGCCGGGTCCAGGCGTCTTCGACGAAGTGCGTGCCGCCGTCTTCGGCTTCCAGAGCGGCGCAAATGCGGTCTTGCAGGTCGAGCAGGTAGGCTTTTACGGCCTCGGTGCGGGTCGTCATGTCATCACCTTGAATCGGGCAAAACTACGCGGCGCGCCATGGGAGCGGGGGGCCGGCGCAAATGGGCGCGTAGCATAACATCGCAGACAGGCTCGCCGCAGTTGACGAAGATCATGCTTGGGAGTTGGATAGGGGGCTTCGCGCTACACCTTCAGTAGCCAAGACCAAGGAGTAGGCAGATGGCAAAGCGTATCCAGTTCCGCGCCCATGGCGGCCCCGAAGTGCTTGAGTATGTCGATTACCAACCCGCCGAGCCCGGCCCGCAGCAGGTCCGCGTGAGCAACAAGGCCATCGGCCTGAACTTCATCGACACCTATTTCCGCAGCGGCCTGTATGCGCCGCCGGCCTTGCCGTCTGGCTTGGGCGCCGAAGGTGCGGGCGTTGTCGAGGCAGTGGGCAGTGAAGTCAGCCGGTTCAAGGTCGGTGACCGCGTGGCTTATGGCAGCGGGCCGCTGGGTGCCTATAGCGAAGTCCACGTATTGCCCGAGGCCAATCTGGTTCATCTGCCGGACGCGATCAGCTTCGAACAGGCTGCCGGGGTGATGCTCAAGGGCTTGACCGTGCAATACCTGCTGCGTCAGACCTATGAACTCAAGGGTGGCGAAACCATCCTGTTCCACGCCGCCGCCGGGGGTGTCGGTTCTCTGGCCTGCCAATGGGCCAAGGCATTGGGCGTGAAGTTGATCGGCACGGTCAGCTCGCCGGAGAAAGCCGCGCTGGCCAAGGCCAACGGTGCCTGGGCGACCATTGACTACAGCCATGAAAACGTTGCACAGCGGGTACTGGAATTGACTGACGGGAAAAAGGTCCCGGTGGTGTACGACGGTGTCGGCAAGGACACCTGGCTGACGTCGCTGGACAGCGTTGCCCCGCGTGGCCTGGTGGTGAGTTTCGGCAATGCGTCGGGCGCGGTGGACGGTGTGAATCTGGGGATTCTGTCGGCGAAAGGCTCGTTGTACGTGACCCGGCCTACGCTGGCGACTTACGCCAATAACGCCGAAAACCTGCAACGGATGGCGGATGAATTGTTCGAGATGATTATCAGCGGGAAGCTGAAGGTGGAGATCAGCCAGAAGTATGCGCTGGCAGATGCGGCCAAGGCGCAGACGGAGCTGTCGGCGCGGCGGACCACGGGCTCGACTGTTTTGTTGCCTTGAGGCCCCCTTCGCGAGCAGGCTCGCTCCCACCTTTAACCGTGTTTCGTCAGTGGAACACGGTCCAATGTGGGAGCGAGCCTGCTCGCGAATGGCAGCACCGCGGTCCTAATCCGGGCGGATCACATGCCCGGTCGCCACATCCCGAATCACGCTCGGGTTCTTGCGCCCGCCCAGATTGCCACCCAGGATAAAATCCACCTGCCCACGGAAATACTGCTCCACGCGAATCCGGGTGCGCGCCGCGGGCCGCCCCTGCGGATTAGCCGAGGTCGACACTAATGGCCCGACCACCGCGCACAAATCCCGCACCAACGGGTGATCGCTGACACGCAACGCCACCGTTTCATGCACTCCGGTGATCCACTGCGGCAACAGGTTCTGATGCGGAACCAGCCAGGTATTCGGCCCCGGCCAGGTGCTGGCCATGCGATCCATCCACAGTTCAGGGAAATCTTCGAAGAGGAAGTCGAACTGGCGAATGTTGTCGGCAACCAGAATCAGACCCTTTCCCACCGACCGGCCCTTGAGCATCAGCAGACGTTCCACCGCTTCTTCGTCCCACGGGTCGCAACCCAGGCCCCAGACCGCTTCGGTCGGATAGGCAATCACCGCCCCTGCGCGAACGGCTTGCGCGGCTTGTTGCACACGCCAACTGTTGACCATGAAAAACTCTCCGGAATTAGGCTCTGCGCAGTTTACCGATCTTCCCTGTAAAACCTAGCTCACCCGCGCAAACCAGCGCCCGCTTTCGCACACTGCTCGCCCGTCCATCTCCAGCTCCGTCAAGGCCGCCAGCACTTTGGGCAGGGCCCAGCCACTGGTGACGGCCAACGCTTCACTGGTGTGTGGCGCCGCATGCAGCAGCACGAGCAACGGATGAGTGACCGTCGGCGCCTCCATGGCCAAGGGCAATTGTTGCCAGCCACGCAAGGCTTCAAGGATATGTTCAATGGTTTCCACCAGCATCGCGCCATCACGAATTAACTGATGGCAGCCCTTGGCGCCCGGATGATGAATAGATCCCGGTATCGCATACACCTCGCGACCTTGCTCCGCCGCCAGCCTCGCCGTGATCAGAGAACCGCTGGCAACACTGGCTTCGACCACCAGCACGCCAAGGGACAAACCGCTGATGATGCGGTTGCGGCGCGGGAAGTTACTGGCGGTCGGGGGGGCGTCCAGCGGGAACTCGGAAAGCACCGCGCTTCCCGACGCGATCATGGCGTCTGCCAGCCTTCGATTGCGCTGTGGATAAAACTTTTCAAGTCCCGTGCCAAGTACACCGACCGTTTGCCCGCCCACGTCCAAAGCGGCCTGATGCGCGGCGGCGTCAATCCCCAGCGCCAGGCCGCTGGTGATGACAAAACCGGCGCTCGCCAGACTCCGCGAAAAAGCGGCGGCGGTGTCCATCCCGGGCCGGGAGGCACGACGACTGCCGACCATCGCCAGCTGCGGTTTTTCCAGAATGCCCGGATCACCCGCCACGAATAGCAACGGCGGTGGATCGCTGATTTCCGCCAGCAATGCCGGGTAGTCAGGCTGGTCCCACATCAGTAAATGCTGGCCCGGACGCTCGATCCAGGCCAATGCATGGCTCGCGCCATCGCGCACTTCAGGGCTACGCCGAGCCTCCGCACACGCCAGTGGCAACCCCAGCGAACGCCAGGCGCTGGCTGGCGCACCGATGGCTTTGGACGCTGAACCGAAGGCCTCCAGCAACTTCCTGAAACGCGCGGGACCGAGATCCGGCAAACGATGCAGACGTAAACGAGCTTCCAGTTCCGCAGGGGAAACCGGTGTGACGGCAGACAGCGACATGGATCATCCTTGATCGTTATGAGCCCCGTTCAAACGGGAATAAGCTGTGGATAACTCTGTTGGTAACTTGTGAAGCAGCCTAAGGATTTCGCACCTTGTCCATCACCGCCAAGGAGCGCGATGCGTTGAGCACCAGCCCGTAACTGAGCTTGTCGTAGGTGCGAAACACCATCAGCAAACCGGAGCGTTCATCCGGGATTTTCAATCGCTCGCCGGTGATCCGGTCACGCACGGTTTCGCCGGTTTTCATCACCACCAGCACATTGCCTTCGGCCAGACCATCACGCCGGCCCTTGTTCAGCGTCACGACATCCAGCGTGCCAATTTGGGTGACACCGCGCGGCACATCGATGATCAAGCCGTTTATCGGGGTTTTCGGTGCGCTGGGCATGAAGGTCGAGTTGATCGACCGCTCTTCGCCGCTGAACAGGCGATCACCAAGACGCACTTCCTGAGTCGTGCGTTGCAAAGCAAGGGTGGCGACATCACCTTCGGTGGCGATAATTTCGCCACCGCCAATGTCGTCAGCGTTGATCCCCAGAAACTCTTTGCTCTCGGGGTCGGTGTAGACCTTGCCCTGACGGAAGATGCCGTAGACCGGCTGGTTCTGATCGAAATGGCCACGGACAAAAATACGGTCGCCGGTGCCGCTGAGCACCCGTTCGGCGTTGCCTGCGACAATGTAAGGCGCCGTGTCGAACTCCTCGACCTTGTCGACAATGCGGTTGCTCAGCAGAAAACTGTTGATCGCTTGCAGCGGGATGCTCGGGATGGCGTCGGCCACTGGCGAACTGCGCACCCGTGGCGAGAGCTTGATGGTGCCCCGTGAAGCGCCGCGATTGAGGGTCAGACGCGGCTGGCCGTCGACATAGACCAGCGACAGCACGTCGCCGGGGTAGATGAGATTGGGGTTCTGGATCTGCGGATTGACCTGCCACAGCTCTGGCCATTTCCACGGTTCACGGAGGAATTTTCCCGAGATGTCCCAGAGCGTGTCACCCGCGACAACCGTGTATTGCTGTGGAAAACCTTCCCTGAGTTGCACTTGCCCGTGCGCAAAACCGGCCGAAGCCAGAAGGAGCAGGGCGAGTAGTGATTTCCTCATGCGGTGAATCCCTTTATTATGTGCGTTCGCGTGAAACGCCAGAGCCTTCGTGGCTCGCTCCAGGCTCACTCCTGAAAAGCAGGGAGCTACGTTTCACAACGGTAGCCGGCATCTTCGGACCCGCCAGGCCATCGACCCGACTTTACCTCACACGTGCAGCAAATAAGCCATGGCCATTTTAGACATCCTCGAATTTCCCGACTCGCGCCTGCGCACTATCGCCAAACCTGTGGCCGGAGTGGACGACGAAGTGCGTCAGTTGGTCGATGATATGTTTGAAACAATGTATGAAGCGCCAGGCATCGGCCTCGCCGCGACCCAGGTCAACGTGCACAAACGTATCGTCGTGATGGACCTCTCCGAAGACCGCAGCGAACCGCGGGTGTTCATCAACCCCGAGTTCGAATCCCTGACCGACGAGATGGAGCAATATCAGGAAGGCTGCCTCTCGGTGCCGGGCTTCTACGAAAACGTCGATCGCCCGCAGCGGGTCAAGGTCAAGGCCCTGGACCGCGACGGCCAGCCCTACGAACTGATCGCCGAAGGTCTGCTCGCCGTGTGCATCCAGCACGAATGCGACCACCTGAACGGCAAATTGTTCGTCGACTACCTGTCCAATCTCAAACGCGACCGAATCAAGAAGAAACTGGAAAAGCTCCATCGCCAGAACGCTTGATGCCCTCCTTTCAAAGGCTTGCTGCGGCAAGCCTTTTTCTTTTCAGAGATTGCTCCCATGACTGAGCCACTGCGCATTGTCTTTGCCGGCACCCCGGAATTCGCCGCCGAACACCTCAAGGCGCTGCTCGACAGCCCTTATGAGATCGTCGCGGTCTACACCCAACCGGACCGTCCGGCAGGCCGCGGGCAAAAGTTGATGCCGAGCCCGGTCAAGCAGTTGGCCTTGGAGAACAGCATCCCGGTGCTGCAACCGCCGACCTTGCGCAACGAAGACGCTCAGGCTGAACTGGCCGCGCTGAAGCCGGATATGCTGGTGGTGGTCGCCTATGGCCTGATCCTGCCGCAAGTGGTGCTGGATATTCCGCGCCTGGGCTGCATCAACAGCCATGCGTCCTTACTGCCGCGCTGGCGCGGTGCGGCGCCGATCCAGCGTGCCGTCGAAGCGGGCGACAGCGAAAGCGGCGTGACCGTGATGCGCATGGAACTGGGCCTCGACACCGGCCCGATGCTGCTCAAAGCCACCACGCCGATCAGCGCTGAAGACACCGGCGGCAGCCTCCACGACCGTTTGGCGAAAATCGGCCCACCGGCGGTGATCCAGGCCATCGCGGGCCTCGCCGCCGGCATGCTGGAAGGCGAAGTGCAGGACGACAGCCTCGCCACCTACGCGCACAAATTGAACAAGGACGAGGCGCGCATCGACTGGAATCGCCCGGCCGTAGAGCTGGAACGACTGGTTCGCGCCTTCAACCCATGGCCGATCACCCACAGCACGCTCAATGGCGAAGCGCTGAAAGTGCTGGGCGCGAGCGTCGCTGACGGCAAGGGCGCACCGGGTGAAATCCTCGGCGCCAGCAAAGAGGGCCTGATCGTCGCCTGCGGTGAGCAAGCGCTGTGTCTGACCCGTCTGCAATTACCCGGCGGCAAGGCGCTGAACTTCAGCGATTTATTCAACAGTCGTCGTGAGAAATTTGCCGTCGGCAGCGTTCTCGGTCATACGGCGGACGCGCAATGAATCCTCGTCTGGCCGCCGCCAAGGCGCTTGCTGCCGTTCTAAACGGAAAAGCCTCACTCAACAGTTCGCTGCCGACGCAAATGGACAAGGTCGAAGACCGCGATCGCGGTTTCACTCAGGACCTGGCGTTCGGCACGGCTCGCTGGCAACCGCGCTTGTCGGCGCTGGCGGCCAAGTTGCTGCAAAAGCCATTCAAGGCGGCGGATGCCGATGTCGAAGCGCTGTTGCTGGTCGGCCTCTATCAACTGCTCTATACCCGCGTTCCGGCCCACGCCGCTATTGGCGAAACCGTCGGTTGCGCCGACAAGCTGAAAAAACCGTGGGCCAAGGCCTTGCTCAACGCTGTGTTGCGCCGCGCCCAGCGTGAAAGCGAAGCGCTGCTGGCCGAACTGGAACACGACCCGGTGGTGCGCACCGCGCATCCGCGCTGGCTGCAAAAATCCCTCAAGGCGTTCTGGCCCGAGCAGTGGGAAGCCATCTGCACGGCGAACAATGCGCATCCGCCGATGATTCTGCGGGTTAACCGTCGGCATCACAGCCGCGATGCCTACCTCGGGTTGCTGACCGATGCCGGCATCGCCGCCACGCCGTGTGTTTTCAGCCGGGACGGCATCATTCTCGAGGCCGCTGCCGACGTGCGCAGCCTGCCGGGCTTCGCAGAAGGCTGGATCAGCGTGCAGGACGAAGCCGCGCAGCTGGCCGCCGATCTGCTTGACCTCGCGCCGGGCCAACGGGTGCTCGACGCCTGCTGCGCACCGGGCGGCAAGACCTGCCACATTCTCGAAGCCGAACCTGCACTGGCTGGCGTCGTAGCCGTCGACCTCGAAGCCAAGCGCCTGGTGCGCGTGCGGGAAAACCTCGCGCGCCTGGGCCTCAGCGCCGAACTGATCGCCGCCGACGGCCGCGACACCGCGACCTGGTGGGACGGCAAGCCGTTCCAGCGCATCCTGCTCGACGCGCCGTGCTCGGCCACCGGCGTGATCCGTCGTCATCCGGACATCAAGCTGACCCGTCAACCGGACGACATCGCCGCGCTGGCCGTGCTGCAAGGCGAACTGCTCGACGCCCTGTGGATAACGCTGGAAGTGGGTGGCATTCTGCTGTACGCCACGTGCTCAACGCTGCCGACGGAAAACACCGAAGTCATCGAAGCCTTCCTCGCCCGCACGCCGGGCGCCCGTGAACTGGACCTCGCCACCGCAGCCGGCATCAAGCAACCGCATGGTCGCCAGTTGCTGGCGCAGGAAGGTGGCCACGACGGGTTCTACTACGCCAAGCTGATCAAGATTGCCGCCGCGCGCGGTTAACCGGTTTTAAGGGAGTGACTGGATGAAAATCATCATCCTCGGCGCAGGGCAGGTCGGCGGTTCGCTGGCGGAACACTTGGCCAGCGAGGCCAACGATATCACCGTGGTCGACACCGACGGCGAGCGCCTGCGCGACCTCGGCGACCGGCTCGACATCCGCACCGTACAGGGCCGCGGCTCGCTGCCGACAGTGCTGCGTCAGGCCGGCGCGGATGACGCCGACATGTTGGTGGCAGTGACCAACAGCGACGAGACCAACATGGTGGCCTGCCAGGTCGCCCACACGCTGTTTCACACACCGACCAAGATCGCCCGCGTGCGCGAAGCGGCGTACCTCACACGTTCCGAGCTGTTCGATAACGAATCGATTCCGGTGGACGTGCTGATCAGCCCGGAACAAGTGGTCACTAATTACATCAAGCGCCTGATCCAGCATCCGGGCGCGTTGCAGGTGATCGATTTCGCCGAAGGCAAAGCGCAACTGGTCGCGGTGAAGGCTTACTACGGTGGCCCGCTGGTCGGTCAGCAACTGCGTCAGTTGCGCGAACACATGCCGAATGTCGAAACCCGGGTCGCGGCAATTTTCCGCCGTGATCGACCGATCCTGCCGCAGGGCGATACGGTGATCGAGGCGGACGACGAAGTGTTTTTCATCGCCGCCAAAGCGAATATTCGTGCAGTCATGAGCGAGATGCGTCGTCTCGATGAAAGCTACAAACGCATTGTCATCGCCGGTGGCGGGCAGATTGGAGAGCGGCTGGCCGAGGCCATCGAAAGTCGCTATCAGGTGAAGATCATCGAGATGAACCCGGCCCGTTGCCGCCATCTCTCAGACACCCTCGACAGCACCGTGGTCCTGCAGGGCAGTGCCTCCGACCGTGATTTGCTGATGGAAGAAAACATCGCCGACGCTGACATCTTCCTCGCCCTGACCAACGACGACGAAGCCAACATCATGTCGTCGCTGCTGGCCAAGCGCCTGGGCGCGAAGAAGGTGATGACGATCATCAACAATCCGGCTTACGTGGATTTGATTCAGGGCGGCGATATCGACATCGCCATCAGCCCGCAATTGGCGACCATCGGCACCTTGCTGGCCCACGTGCGGCGCGGCGATATCGTTAGCGTGCATTCATTGCGCCGTGGTGCGGCGGAGGCCATTGAGGCGATTGCCCACGGAGATGAGAAGTCGAGCAAGGTGATTGGCAAGGCCATCCAGAATATTGGTCTGCCGCCGGGGACGACGATTGGCGCGATCATTCGGGACGAGGAAGTCATCATTGCCCATGACACGACCGTGATCGAGGCGGGGGACCATGTGATTCTGTTCCTTGTGGATAAAAAGCATATTCGGGACGTTGAGAAGTTGTTCCATGTGGGCCTGAGTTTCTTCTGATCCAGAATTTGCGGCGGCTTATCTGGCCTCATCGCGAGCAAGCTCGCTCCCACAATGGATTTCTGTCCTACACAAATTCTGTGTCCACTGAACCAACAATGTGGGAGCGAGCTTGCTCGCGATTACTTTCTTGAAGACCCACATTTCTAGCTGACAAGCCTCTGGAAGGAATTCACGCGATGATCGAGTCACTGGAAAAAATGCTCGCCAAGGGTGTGGATAACTCTTTGCTGCGCTTCGGCTTGGGCAAAGGCTATCTGGACCTTGGGGATAACACCAAGGCCGCCGAGCATTTCCAGCGCTGTGTCGAATTCGATCCGAAGTATTCAGCGGCGTGGAAGCTGCTGGGCAAGGCTCATCTGGCGCTGACGGATTATGCTGCCGCTCGTCAGGCATGGGAGCGGGGTGTGGAAGCCGCACATTCCCACGGTGACAAGCAGGCAGAGAAAGAGATGACGGTGTTTTTGAAGAAGCTGGACCGTCAAGCACTCTGATCAAAGATAACGCAGGCCAATGCCATCGGCGTCCACCAGCACCACTTCCATGCAAACCCGCGGCGCGCCTGTGGGTAAGTCCTGGACCTGGCCGTAGACCACGGCGCCCTTGGGCAACGCAACCAGGCTCGGATGCTTGACGTAGACGCCTTTGTTCGAAAGATTGCGCGTCTGGCCCAGGCATTCGCCGAAGCTTTCATGACTGATCTTGATGCGAAACGATTGTCGGTGTTCGGACATCTTCTGCGCCCTTTTTTGAACCGTTGTGGATAACTGTAGGAGCGAGCTTGCTCGCGATGGTCTTTAACGAAAACGCGTGTTTACTGGCTAAACGCGGCGCTCTTGAATTCATCGCGAGCAAGCTCGCTCCTACAGTTATCCACAGAGCGTGCCAATTCGTTCAATACCAGCGTTCTTCACCCGGTGGCCTTTTCTTGAAGCGCTTCATGCTCCACATGTATTGGCTCGGATAGGCGCGTACATAGCGCTCGACCACTTTACTCATGGCCGCGCACGACGTCTCGGTATCGGTGCTGTACATGGCCTCCGGCGCAGCTTCGAGAATCACTTTGTAGCCCGAGCCGTCTGGCAGCCGCAGGGCATGCAGGAACACCCCGACCGCTTTGCCGCCTGCGAGCATGTTCGGCACAAATTTACTGGTCAACGCCTGAGTGGCGAAAAACGGCACGAAGATCCCGGCGGATTCGGACGGTTCCGGGTCGGCGGGAATGCCTACTGCACCACCTTTGCGCACTTCCTTGATCACGCTGAGGATGCCTTCCTTGGTGGACGCAGCAACCTTGTTGCCCAATTGCACCCGCTGCTTGCGCAACAAGTCATCCACAGCCTTGAGCTTGGGCGGACGGTAGAAAATGATCGGTTTGCACTGGCTGCAATAGAAGTGATTCAACACTTCCCAGTTGCCCAGGTGGCTGGTGATGCCGACGACGCCTTTGCCGGAGGCCAACGCCTCCTTCAAAACATCGAGCCCTTCGACTTCACGCACCAGATCGATAGAACGCTGCGCCGGCCAGATCCAGGCGCAGGCGCTTTCGGTCAGGGACTTGCCGATGTCCTTCAAGCTCTGGCCAACCAGGCGCTCGCGCTCCGCCGGGTCCATCTCCGGGAAGCACTTGGCGAGGTTGATCCGGACCACGTCGCGGGAACGGTTGGGGGTTTTCCACATCACCCAGCCAATCGCCGAGCCCACCGCCTGAACTGCCCGCCAAGGAAGCAGGGCAAACAGCCGCAGAGCGCCTACCAGCAAGGCGCCTTTAAACTTATCCACAGGTCACTCCTGATCTTGTGCTGTGCGCGAGGCGGCTATTCTAACCGCCGTTGGCCAAGGTCGCGTAGCGATCGCAATCCCGGGTGTGGTCCATGACCATCCCCGAGGCCTGCATCAGCGCGTAGCAGATGGTCGGGCCGACAAAGGTGAACCCGGCCTTTTTCAGGCCTTTGCTCATCTCCACGGCGGTCGGCGTGACGGCCGGCACTTCGGTGCGATCCTTGAAGTGATTGATCTTCTGCACGCCACCGACGAACGACCACAGAAACGTCACTGGGTCTTCAAGCGCCAGCCAGGCCTGGGCATTGCGCCGGGCCGCATTGAGTTTGAGGCGGTTGCGGATGATCCCCGGATCAAGCATCAATTCATCGATTTCGGCGTCACTCATCTGCGCCACGCGCTGGACATCGAAGCCGAACAGCACCTGGCGATAACGCTCACGTTTTCGCAGCACCGTGATCCAGGAGAGGCCTGCCTGGAACCCTTCGAGCAAAAGCAACTCGAACAAACCCTGCGCATCGCGCAGCGGCGTGCCCCACTCCTGGTCGTGATAAGCCACGTACAGCGGATCTTCGGAACACCAAAAGCAGCGTGGCATAAGGCTCCAGGGGGCGTGCGCAGTAATGAATCGGGTATACTCCCGCTCTTTAAATCGCAGCCCAAGAAACAGGTGAATTTCGTGAGCCAGCCTACGCCAGCCGTGCGTACCTTCCAAGACTTGATCCTCGCCCTCCAGCAATACTGGGCCGAGCAAGGTTGCGTGGTACTTCAGCCCTACGATATGGAAGTAGGCGCCGGGACTTTCCACACTGCCACGTTTCTGCGCGCCATCGGCCCGGAAACCTGGAACGCCGCTTATGTGCAGCCCAGTCGTCGCCCGACTGACGGCCGCTACGGTGAAAACCCGAACCGTCTGCAGCACTACTACCAGTTCCAGGTGGTGTTGAAGCCGAACCCGGACAACTTCCAGGAGCTGTACCTGGGCTCCCTCAAGCATGTCGGCCTGGACCCGCTGGTCCACGACATCCGCTTCGTCGAAGACAACTGGGAATCGCCGACACTGGGCGCCTGGGGTCTGGGCTGGGAAGTCTGGCTGAACGGCATGGAAGTGACGCAGTTCACCTACTTCCAGCAAGCGGGCGGCATCGAGTGCTACCCGGTGACCGGCGAGATCACTTACGGCCTCGAGCGTCTGGCCATGTACCTGCAAGGTGTGGACTCGGTCTACGACCTGGTCTGGGCTGACGGTCCGATGGGCAAAGTGACCTACGGCGACGTGTTCCACCAGAACGAAGTGGAGCAGTCCACTTACAACTTCGAACACGCCAACGTCGAGAAGCTGTTCGAGTTGTTCGACTTCTACGAAAGCGAAGCCAAGCGCCTGATCGAACTCGACCAGCCGCTGCCATTGCCGAGCTACGAAATGGTGTTGAAGGCCTCTCACACCTTCAACCTGCTGGATGCGCGCCGGGCGATCTCGGTGACTGCGCGTCAGCAATACATTCTGCGCGTGCGCACCCTGGCGCGTTCCGTTGCGCAAGCCTACCTGCTGGCTCGCGCCAAACTGGGCTTCCCGATGGCGACCCCGGACCTGCGTGATGAAGTACTGGCCAAGCTGGAGGCTGCACAATGAGTGCTCAAGATTTCCTGGTTGAACTGGGCACCGAAGAACTGCCACCCAAAGCCCTGAACACCTTGGCCGACGCATTTCTGGCCGGTATCGACAAAGGCCTGCTAGCCGCCGGCCTGAATTACGAAAGCAAAACCGTGTACGCCGCGCCACGTCGTTTGGCTGTGCTGATCACCGCGCTGTCCACCCAGCAGCCGGACCGCAGCATCAACCTCGACGGCCCGCCACGCCAGGCCGCCTTCGATGCTGAGGGCAATCCGACTCAAGCGGCATTGGGCTTTGCCAAGAAGTGCGGCGTTGATCTGAGCGAAATCGATCAGAGCGGCCCGAAACTGCGCTACAGCCAAAGCATCGCCGGCAAGCCTACCGCGAGCCTGCTGCCGACCATCGTCGAAGATTCCCTGAACGACCTGCCGATCCCGAAGCGCATGCGCTGGGGTGCGCGCAAGGAAGAATTCGTTCGCCCGACCCAGTGGCTGGTGATGCTGCTCGGTGACCAGGTCATCGATTGCACGATCCTGGCGCAGAAGTCCGGCCGTGATTCCCGTGGTCACCGCTTCCATCATCCGGAAAGCGTGCGCATCACCTCACCGGCGAATTACCTGAGCGACCTGCGTGCCGCCTACGTGCTGGCCGACGCCAACGAGCGTCGCGCAATCATCAGCAAGCGCACCGAAGAACTGGCAACGCTGCAGGAAGGCACGGCGATTGTTCCGCCAGCCTTGCTCGACGAAGTGACCGCGCTGGTTGAATGGCCGGTGCCGCTGGTGTGCTCGTTCGAGGAACGCTTCCTCGACGTGCCGCAAGAAGCGCTGATCACCACCATGCAGGACAACCAGAAGTACTTCTGCCTGCTGGATGCCGACGGCAAGTTGCTGCCGCGTTTCATTACCGTGGCTAACATCGAAAGCAAAGATCCGCAGCAGATCATCGCCGGTAACGAGAAAGTGGTTCGCCCACGCCTGACCGACGCCGAGTTCTTCTTCAAGCAAGACAAGAAGCAGAAGCTCGAAGACTTCAATCTGCGTCTGCAGAACGTGGTGTTCCAGGAAAAACTCGGCAGCGTCTACGACAAGGCCGAGCGTGTTTCCAGGCTCGCCGCGTTCATCGCGCAACGCATTGGCGGCAACGCGGCATGGGCGTCCCGTGCCGGCCTGCTGTCCAAGTGCGACCTGTCGACCGAGATGGTCGGTGAGTTCCCGGAGATGCAAGGCGTCGCCGGTTACTACTACGCCCTCAACGACGGCGAGCCGGAAGAAGTCGCACTGGCGCTGAACGAGCAGTACATGCCGCGTGGCGCAGGTGCCGAGCTGCCGACTACCCTGACCGGTGCGGCCGTGGCCATCGCCGACAAACTCGACACGCTGGTGGGAATTTTCGGCATCGGCATGTTGCCGACCGGCAGCAAAGACCCGTACGCCCTGCGCCGCGCAGCGCTGGGCGTGTTGCGCATCCTGATCGACAAGAAGCTCGACCTCGACCTGAACGATGCGGTGGCGTTTGCCGTAAATGCATTCGGTACCAAGGTCAAGGCTGCCGGCCTTAACGACTCGGTGCTGGAGTTCATCTTCGACCGTCTGCGTGCCCGTTACGAAGACGAAGGCGTGGACGTCGGGACTTACTTGTCGGTGCGTGCGCTGAAACCGGGGTCGGCATTGGACTTCGATCAGCGTGTTCAAGCCGTGGAAGAATTCCGCAAATTGCCGCAAGCAGCTGCCTTGGCAGCGGTGAACAAGCGCGTTTCGAACTTGCTGAGCAAGGTCGAAGGCTCCGTTCCTTCTGTGGTTGAAGCCAAATACTTCGACAACGCCAACGAGTTCTCGCTGTATTCGGCGATTCAGCAGGCTGACCAAGCCGTTCAGCCGATGGCTGCTGCGCGTCAGTACAGCGAATCGCTGGCGCGCCTGGCTGCCTTGCGCGAGCCGGTGGATGCGTTCTTCGAAGCCGTGATGGTCAACGCCGAGGATGCCAAGGTACGTGCCAACCGTTATGCGCTGCTGGCGCGTTTGCGTGGCTTGTTCCTCGGTGTCGCCGACATTTCGCTGCTGGGGTAAGACTGTTTGAAACTGCTGATTCTCGATCGGGACGGGGTGATCAACTATGACTCCGACGCTTACATCAAGTCGGTGGAGGAGTGGAATCCGCTCCCCGGCTCGATCGAAGCCATCGCGCAGTTGAGCAAGGCCGGCTGGACGGTGGCGGTCGCTACCAACCAGTCGGGCATCGCTCGCGGCTATTACGACATCGCCACCCTGGATGCCATGCACGAGCGCTTGCGCCTGCTGGTGGCGGAGCAGGGCGGTGAGGTCGGGCTGATCGTCTATTGCCCTCACGGGCCAGACGAGGGCTGCGATTGCCGCAAACCCAAACCGGGGATGTTGAAAACGATTGCCGCGCATTACAACGTATCGCTGACCGATCTATGGTTTGTCGGCGACAGTCTCGGTGACCTGGAAGCCGCCAAAGCCGTCGATTCTCAGCCAGTTTTGGTTAAAACCGGAAAGGGCGAAAAGACGTTGGGCAAAACCCTCCCGGCGGGCACCTTGATTTTTGACGATCTCGCGGCGATTGCCGCAGAACTTATCCACAATTAGAGCGTTTTCGAGATTCCTGACCAAGGATTGATCGGGAGTACGCTTTATATAGACGGGCAGAGCCCGCACGGTAAACGTCGCCATGTCGATACTGCAGGCCATCAGAACCTTCCTCTTCTACCTTCTGCTGGGCACCAGCTCCTTGCTCTGGTGCAGCCTGAGCTTTTTTATCGCGCCCTTTCTGCCGTTCAAGGCGCGCTATCGCTTTATCAACGTCTACTGGTGCCGCTGCGCCTTGTGGCTGAGCAAAGTCTTTCTGGGCATCAGTTACGAAGTGAAGGGCGCGGAGAATGTGCCGGACCAGCCGTGCGTGATTCAGTCCAATCACCAGAGCACCTGGGAGACTTTCTTCCTCTCGGCCTACTTCGAACCGTTGAGCCAGGTACTGAAACGCTCATTGCTCTTTGTACCGTTCTTCGGTTGGGCCATGGCCATGTTGCGACCGATCGCCATCGACCGCGACAACCCTAAAGCCGCACTCAAGCATGTGGCGAAGAAAGGCGATGAACTGCTGAAGGATGGGGTCTGGGTACTGATCTTTCCTGAAGGGACGCGCGTTCCCTACGGGACTGTCGGAAAGTTCTCTCGAGGTGGTACCGCATTAGCCGTCAACGCCGCACTTCCGGTGCTGCCGATTGCGCACAATGCTGGCAAATTCTGGCCGAAAACCGGTTGGGCGAAGAAGCAGGGCGTCATCACGGTGATCATCGGCGAGCCGATGTACGCCGAGGGCAGTGGGCCGCGCGCCATTGCTGCGCTTAATGACCGGGTTCAGGCTTGGAACGAGCAGATGCAACGGGAAATGGGCTCGCTTCCACCTGCTCCGCAGGCGCCGTCTGCAAGTGAGCAGGTCGCTGTTTGAGATTCTGTGGATAACCTGTGTACCGTTTCTCCTGAACCCGTCGCATGTAATTTGTAGGTAGTTGATTTCTATGCATATTTCTCGAGGTCATAAAATTCGGAAAAAGGTGCATAAGTTTTTTTTGGACGTAAAAAAACCGGCTGATATAGCCGGTTTTTTTATGTGTCAGTTTCAGACCATTGCACCTATAAAAAAGGCCAGCGCAATGCGCTGGCCTTTTTTTGTTTGGCAAATCGCTGGATGTCGATGGGCATATTAAGTGTCATGCGTACCCCAGGTGGAATCAGGGTTCCACGTGGAACATGGGCACCATAAATGTCGCAGATGAGCCGTAATTAGTGTCGTTTTGCGGTTTTTTGACCTTATTAAATGTCGTTTCCGGAACTGGCATCCTTCACCCAACAATGAAGGTGCCTGCTGGCTGTATCCAAAATCTGAATCCAAAGGGACCGTGCTCCTAGAGCAAGTCCATAGTGGCTAGGGAGTCAGCCATTCGGTAACCCATCGCTTTGTACCCCGCCTGCCGCTTATTCCACATCCTGATCAACGCGACATTACCCGCGTCAACGAAGTCGATCACTCGCACGTCGGCCTTATCGGCATGCGCTCGATGCAATCGGCCTGCGTATTGCTGAAGAATTCCTTTCCAAGAGATAGGCATTGCCAACACCAATGTGTCCAATGCTGGATGATCGAAGCCTTCACCAACTAGCTTTCCAGTTGCAACGAGGACGCGTGGAGCATCAGGTGGCAGTGAGTCAAGATCATGCATGCGGGCAATTCGCTGCTTTTTTGGCACACGCCCATGAAGTGTAAAAAGGTTATGCACGCGCCCCTTCAATTCAGTCTCAAGTGCATCCACATGTTCAGTACGCTCAGTCAGCACCAAGATCTTCCTACCTTGGCTAAAGGCTAGCTCAACCTCGGAGACAATTTTGGCTGTACGCTCGACATCGTCGGCTAAACGTCGAAATACATCCTGAATCCCTGAGCCATCGGTGACGACAATAGGCTTGGAAAGTAATCGGGGCACCACAGACAAATCATGAGGGGCACTTGCCGGTCGAGTAGCAGAGTGCCGGATCGGTCCGCATTGCATAAAGATGATAGGTTGCTGCCCATCACGTCGTATTGGAGTTGCTGTAAGTCCCACCACATACCTTGCGGCAGCACTCCTCAGTAACGACTCGAACGAGATCGCTGACACGTGATGGCACTCATCAACTATGATCTGGCCGTAGTTTTTTACCTGATCGCTAACCTCACCTTTTCGCGATAAAGACTGCATCACAGCGATATCGATGACACCTGTGGGTTTTGCCTTCCCACCTCCAATGGTTCCTACGATGCCATTGCCGACGCCTAAAAATGCCTGCAAACGTTCTTGCCATTGCCTTAGCAGCTCAGTCCTATGCACAAGCACTAACGTGTTAACACTACGCTTCGCTATCAACGCTGCGGCAGTCACGGTTTTGCCAAATGCGGTCGGAGCACACAGGATGCCAGCGTCATGACCAAGCATCTCGCTAACAGCAACTTCCTGATCACTACGTAACGTACCGAGGAAACTCACCTCAATGGGTTCACCTGCAAAGCGTTCATCTTGAAATTCAGGGGCTATACCATTTCCCTTTAGCAGGTCCAGCGCAGCATCCAAGCATCCACGTGGCAAAGCGATATGTTTAGGAAGATTTTGCGCACAGCCAATGATCCGAGGCTTGTTCCAAACCGACATTCGCATTGCCTGGGCCTTATAGAACTCAGGATTCTGAAATGCCGCGAGTCGGACAAGCTGATTTGCCAAGGGCTGCGGTAATTCCGATTTTTCGAAGTACACCTGGTTGGCCAGTGTGATATGGAGAGACGCAGGTAACGGGCAAGTCAATTTACGCGATCTCGAATCACGATCTTTCCAAGGTTCAGCATCCCCCTCGTCCTCGACATACGCGACACCTACGGGATCACGGTTACCCATCGCCCGGATAATAGCCGGCTCAATATCCCCAGGGCTCATCCGCTGAATGGAGGCCAGAAAGGCCCATTGATCGGAATGAGGTTTAAGTGACTCATCTACAAATACGCTGTTATTTTGAGCCCTCGCACGCTTTTGCAAAGGCAGAGCAATGAGGTTCCCAAAGCCACCCTTCGGCATATAGTCCTGGTTTGGAAACAGTCGGTCATAGGAACTGAGTGCCAATTGGCGAGTACGCTCACAGGCATGACTTATGATCGCAGCACCTAGGCGGCGTGCATCAAAAGCAGAAACATTACGGTCGAAAAAAATCCACGCATGAGCACCATTGCCTGAGCGCGAAATCTCTAATGCAACTGGGACATTTAGCTCATGACACGACTGAACAAAAGCTCGGGCATCATCACGCCATTCAGCCTCATCGAAGTCGACGGCCAGAAAGTAACAGGTGTCATCAGGGAGCAAAGGATAGATACCAACCACCACGTCGCCTGCCAAGTGACGAAAAATCACCTCATCAGTCAGCGGCAGCAATTGACGATTGCCGCAATCGCCACATTTGATTCGCGGCTTCTCACAAACCCCAAGGCGCCATTCGTTAGCACAGGCTGGCGCGTATCCTGACTTGCCGGCCTTGCTTTCCCAACGGATGGGATAAATGTCGGCTCTACCGCGAAACAGGTTTCTGAATAGGTCAACCTTGGCATCTGTATTGAGCAGCCGCGAAGCCTCAATGTGAGCAACCGGTATCTTCACCGGCTCAACAGGCAGGTGCCAATCAATCCCATGAGCGTCGAGCAAGGCAATTAGCCTCGCGTTCTCAGCTTGTAATGTCGCCAGCAGATTGGCGTCTGTCACAGCTTTCCACCTCTACCATTCAGAACCAGCGCACAACCCAGCGCTGCTGACCTCAATCCAACAGAAACATAGCGGTTATCAAAAGTCCAAGATTCTGATCTCGCATCCACGATGCTTGAGCGGCGTCTCTAATGTCCAGCGACTTCAAGGAGCCCCTTGATCCATGCGATTGGCTCCTGACTTCCTCTGGAGTCAAACACAAACTCTTGCCCTCGCGCTGCGCTTTTGAGAAGACAGAATTCCCCATTGGGAGTCCAACGAGTCAGGTCCGTATGGAAGCTTAAGTTAGATACTCCCTCACTAGGCAAAAACCAAGACGGCAATCGCCATTGAGTAGGATTCTTAGCGCCTGGGGCTGTGAGCATCAGGGTTTCATAAATATGGGGAAACACCCCTGCACCAGGAGCATTCGACAGCTGCCCATCAAAAACCAAACGGTCAGCTGCCAAGTACAACGTGTTCGATTTGTCTTTGCCATAAGAGAAGTGGGGGTGATAGCGCGCCCAGGGAATGGCCGTATCAGCTAAATCATCCACTTTCAAAATTTCTCCGATTTGCAGCCATCCCCAGATAATGTGCCGAGCGGGTTCACTTCTAATGAATCGCCAGACACCATCCATTCTTTCGGTGGCCCGAAAAGAACCAAAGAAAATGAAGATATCCCCAACCTGTACCTTTTGATTGAGCAGGTGTCCCTGTGCGCTACCAGTCTGACCGAGTACAGGCCGCCATCCAGGTTGCCGCTTCAAGGCTGCGTGACGCAAATCGGGATCTAGATGAGCGAAATGCCGAACACGCTTTGGATCATTTGTTAGTTGCGCAACCAATTCGCCCACATCAAGTCCATCGAACTGGATTTCGGAATATCCAATAGACGAAGCTTTGTCGGGAATAGGGAGGGAAAAAAAGCGTCCATCCGGCAGGATTGGACTGGGACAACCACCGGCAGCTGAATCAAAACCCTTTCGACTTAAGATGATCCGCATCGACGTCCTCCACAGGGCGTTTTGGTCAGGACTTCGTCTTCCGGCCAATCCGTCGGGTTGCTATGTCGCCCTGGCTGATAGCGGTCTTTAATGTATTGGATGAAACGCAAGGCCTGTTCAGGTGGCGTCAAACGCCCGTGTGCTGACTGCCCCTTCGGTAACCATGGCCGACACTCGACGGGAATGCTAATTGCGTGAGCGCCAAAGTAGTAAAATGTATCCGCCACCAAAACGTACTGACCTGAAATATCTCGTTTGAGGTCGAATTCGCTAGGCCCAGAATCGGCCCAGTGGTTCGGATTCTTGAGCTGTTCGAAGTGTGAAAACTCGCATGCGCCAGTTACTAAGGGACGGTAGATATTGTCTCCTGCCTTGGGTACAGGCCCAGACAATTGCATGTCCGGAATCTTGTCTTGAAAACGAGGATCGTTGAAGTAATCGCGCAAATGACGCTTCTCGCCAACCCGCATAAGGTAAATCAATCGCTCTTCACCGACGCGGTCACCGGTCAGTGCCATTGACGTGAAACCTGCGATCCATTGGCCTGCATGCTTGGCCCGGCGAATCATGGGTTTACAGGTCGCAAGGGTGAGTGTGTAGCCAAACGGGTTAGGTGCGAACCCAGTGTCATGGGTCATCTTGTAGCTAAACAATCGCATCAGGGCCTCCGTACTCGATGAGCCCACAACCCTAAGGGATAA
The DNA here is from genome assembly GCF_902497785.1 of Pseudomonas fluorescens. GTDB lineage: Bacteria > Pseudomonadota > Gammaproteobacteria > Pseudomonadales > Pseudomonadaceae > Aquipseudomonas > Aquipseudomonas fluorescens_BO. The sequence goes on along the minus strand of NZ_CABVHK010000008.1, from coordinate 169,144 downwards.
CGAACGTCGCGTCGGTAAATTGCCCCAGCAGCCGATAGCAAAAAACGCTGGCAATAAAATCAACTCTAGTTGGAGCAATACCGAGAGAGTTTTTTATATGCCATCACATGAAGAATGTGAAGGACAAATGGATCGATGAAAGAAATCTAAGATTGTAAAAGTAATTCTCGACGTCTCGACACTAGAAATAGACGGTAATAATTTTCGTAGCACCGGCGAAATCGTGAGTCCCCCAAAATGGCTGGAGACGACTATTAGATGGGCCGGCAATTCAAATTTATCAAAATCCCCCAAGCGTCAAAATCATCGTAAATGCAATGATCGTCGATACTGAAAGTTCAATGATAAACATTTTTTGTTTGAATTTTTGACTTCGCTCGACTAAAGGAAAGAAAATCGCTTCGATCTGAGGTTTGATTTTTGCGCTAATTTTTATGTGCTTGAGTACTTCTGCATCAATTTCGTGCTGAATTGCACGCATGGAATCTTTTTGGTTTCGCACCAAAATATCCATCAGCACCCCGAAGATTAAAACCCCCAATATCAAACTGATTTTTGAAACATCAAAACCGACACCCCCCTTAAACTGAGTGCCAACAAAAATGAATGCGGCGGGAATTGCTAGTAACTGATTTTGCATCTCAGAAATAAGTTTATTAATTCTTATATGAAAATCTAGCTTCGCCTTGGTTGCATCCTCAAGAATTTTCTCATAAGAAAACTCACTTACATAAAGTGCATAGCCATGCTCAACTGAGCGCACAAACGCTGTAAACTTCTTGAGCAACACGGCAAACATTTCATCGACAACACCTCCTCCAATAGACTCCTGAAGGCTGGCCTTTATAATTGAGTGGCGCTGATTTTTATGTTTGTCCCCATCCTGAAGAAATAGCTCGATCCCTTTAATATCCTCATCAATCAAAGAAATATCCAAGTCGGAATACATGATAAACATTTCTAATTTTTTCTTGCCTAGATATATCAATTTACGACTAGAAGCATCAGGATCAACGTGATCAGCGGCCAATTCAAGAGCCCGTGCAACTCTGACGATTTTTGCGTAATTTTCCCGATGAGCCTGCGACCTATCCTTTAGAATGAAATACTCAACAGGTGGGTTCCAAGAAAAACTTCCGGTCGTTAGCAGATCTGTCCAATCTTCAGCATAAAATGCATTAGAAGTTCTAGGCACATCTAAAGAAATACTGACTCGATCACCATCAGACTGTCCAAAAACTTTAGTACGATCAAGAAAGTGATCTGAAGCCTCCAGATTCTTAAGGATTGCACGTAACTCAGCTGTTAGCTGAAAATCACCGACAAGGCTTCCGTCGATAAGGGAGGGTGTTCCCATTACCTCGGTCAGTCTGACGCACGCGGCAAGCCATTCATCTTGAGTCATTGTCAGTTACTATCGAGTTCGTCTTTAAGCTCTTGAGGCAGCTGTTTAATTAATAGCTCGCCCTTAACTTTATCATAAACTACGCGCTTACCCAACAAAGATCTATTGAAGTTAATAGTTAAATCTTTGTCTTTACCTCCAACTCGCTTCAAGTGCTTGTACGCATCTTTAATCGGATCAAAAGAGTCTGGAACAGTCAACAAGTTATCGTCTATATATTGAATAAATGCGGTCGGATCTTTTTCATTTATTCTAGTGGCAAGTGCAGCTAAGGAAATAGGCTGTCCTTCTTTTTTCTTCTCTTCACAATAGAAAAAAACTTTCTCTTTAATTTCATTTGCTTGATCAAGAGTTAGCTTGAGGCTTTCACAATAACTTTCAACAGCTAGTACTAATTCGTTGGTTTGTGCTTTTGCATCCTCAAATTCATCGCAACCTATAAAGTCCCTAAAATACTTCGTCGGTTGCGAGTTGCTTGCCTTTTTTACAAAAGATATATACTTTCCATCCGCCGCGCGCCACTTAGCAACATTAATTCTAGCCGCCTCGTGAAGGTGCTCGATATCTAAGTTTATGTTTTCCTTTACATCAAGAGTAACCTCATCAATACCTGTTCCTGGCTTTATCTTAAGTTGCATTATAAGCAAAAAATCTAACTGATTGAGCTTGTAATGACAAAATAGGATATATCCGCCGGTGGCCAGAGCTTCCTTGGTCATCTGCGCTTTCAAGATATCCATTGCAGATATCGATAGAGCCATGAAATCACAAGCATTGGTTAGATATTTATCAAGCTGGTTAGAAAGAGGATATGCAATTACACTTTTCTGAAAAACCGCATAACCTTTTGAGCTTGTCTTCCGAAAGGCACTGACTGCGCCGCCTAGCAAATCAATGACAGCCTGATCTTTTGTGTTGAACAAAGTCTTTCGCGGCGTGATTGTGACGACTTTAGTTTGCTTGGCGTCTTTGTGAACCTTGTGAAGAATGCTGGATACAATATCCATTTGCTTTCCTTTGCTATAAATTCAAAAGCAGCAATATGATGGCACCTCGACACCATGTCAATCGAGATACTCAAATCCTAACTTTGACGCGACCAAGCGACGCTAAAACGGCGTATCACTTTTTGTCGCCTCCACAGATTCTAGTATGCATATTCGATCACAATGAATCGCCCCGGATGCGTAGATACATCGAATGGCAGCTTTGGATTGTTCTCTCTCGGTCATGGCGATGGCGACGGCAGCGAGATGAGCGGGTCATCTCCGATGCAAATAGCTGTCAGCCGATGTTGAGATTCCTCAGTCGGGCCAGGCCCTGCTTGATGTGACCGGCGTTTTCACCAATCGCCTCCAGCGCACCTCTAACATTCCCTCCAACCTCCGCTGAGCCCCGTTGCTCCACCCAGAGCGTCAGCTCCATCACCGCCGCCTCCAAGGCCAACTGGTTGTGGTAAATTCTTTCTAGAACTTCCTGTAACGAATACTCAGCTGCCATGGTTTCGACTCCTTCGAAAAAAATTAAGCATAGCAGCGGGGAATGCTCGCGATAGCACTTCCTAGCTTTCGTTTATATTTGAGAAGGAGACGGATCGTGCTCAACAACGTCTTGTCGTGAGTTGGTTGATGGCACGTTCGGAGAGCTTAGATGAGCCGACCTCCATTCAAGTCCAAAACAAAATCACTTCAGTCCGACTCTGCTTCGTTCACCACGGACAAACAACTGTCGATTGCCTCCACTGCCCGCATCAGATCAATCCTCAGTGACGGAAGCGTTGTGCGCATCACAACGCTGTTACGCTCGGCCATCTCTAGGAAGCTAGCCAAGGCGGCATCGGAGTGTTGAACAAGGCGCGCTAAGTGTTCTCCACGAGGGCCGCAAGTCCCTTTCAACCAGTTTTTGGCCGTTCGTTCGTTTGCGTTCGTCCATCTCATCAGTGTCTTCACGGCCTGGTGCGTCGAACCCAACTCACCTTGTAATGCCACCGCCAACCCCGACGCATACTCTTGCCTGTTCGGAAAAGTTTTGCCCTTTTTAGGAAACATTTTTCCCCCTTTGATCCTCTATGGTTGGTAGGACACACCGCTCGCTTGAGTAGCCAGCAGAATGGGTACGCCCCAACGGCGCACGTCCAGTGTGGATGCACACAGGGGCTATTGCGTATGCGCAGTCGTAGAAGTGCTCAATCAGAAGACACTCGCCAAGACTCAGGTTTGGCAGCGGCCTATGTCCGGATGTCCACAGAACATCAGCAGTACTCAACTGAAAACCAGCTAGACACCATCAAGCTTTACGCAGAGGCGCATTCTCTCGAAATCGTCAGAATTTATACCGATGCGGGAAAAAGTGGCCTGCGCCTGGAAGGACGTGATGCGTTAATTCAACTGTTCAGCGATGTTGAGAGCGGAACGCTCGGTTTTTCGACAATTCTCGTCTACGACGTCAGCCGCTGGGGGCGCTTTCAAGATCCGGATTTGGCCGCCAGCTTCGAGGTCCGTTGCCGACAGGCAGGTGTCTCGGTTCACTACTGCGCGGAGCAATTTTCCAATGACGGCTCTCCCGTTTCTAACATCGTCAAAAGCCTGAAGCGCATGATGGCTGGCGAGTACAGTCGGGAGCTATCCGTCAAAGTCTTTGCGGGACAATCCCGACTTATCCAGTTGGGCTATCGGCAAGGGGGAATGGCGGGCTACGGGCTCAGACGTCAGTTAGTGGACGCGGCTGGCAATCCAAAAGCGGAAATGGCGATTGGCGAACAAAAAAGCATCCAAACCGACCGCGTAAAGCTTATTCCTGGACCGCCGGAGGAGGTTGCAACCGTTCATTGGATCTACCAACGATTTGTTGAAGCCGGTTACTCGGAGACTGAGATCGCGCAACAACTGAACAGTCGAGGACTCCAGAATGACTTAGCCAGGCCGTGGACCAAAGGGGGCGTCCATCAGGTCCTGACCAACGAGAAGTACATCGGCAACAACGTCTGGAACCGGTCCTCCTTCAAACTTAAACAAGAACATGTGCGGAATGATCCAGACCAATGGATACGCGCGGACGGTGTCTTTCCTGCTTTAGTCGACCACGTACTGTTCGCCGCCGCCCAAGAGATCATCCAGTCACGCAGCTATCGCATGCCCGACGCCGAAATGCTGGAGCGGCTCAAAAAACTGTACGAGAAAGCGGGTTATTTATCGGGCCTGATCATCAATGAGTCTGACGACTGCCCCTCCAGCACGGCGTATCAATATCGATTTGGCAGTCTTCTGCGTACTTACTCGCTCATTGGCTACACCCCTTCGCGAGACTACGACTACGTTGCCGCCAACCATCATCTTCGACTGATGCATCCACTGATGCTGGCTCGAACGGTGGAGCACATTCAGCAAGTCGGGGGAAGAGTTGCAATCGACCCAACTAGCGACCTGCTCCAAGTCAACGAAGAGCTACTGATTTCTCTCGTCCTGTGCCGCTGCCAGCGCAGTGGCTCGGGAGCAAATCGTTGGAAAATACGCTTCGATCTTGGCCTCTCACCGGATATCACTGTTGCCGTCCGTATGGAGCCGGGGGAAGAGATCGCCCGCGATTACTACATCCTGCCAACCCTAGATATTCAACAGCCCAACATTCGTCTGAGTGAGTCCAACGCCTCCAACCTGGAAATCTATCGCTACGACAGCCTCGAAGCACTCGCGCAACTGTCTCGCCGCACTGTCGTGGGGAGAGCCGCATGAATATGCCGCAACACCCTCGAAGCCCGCACCATGTCGGCGAAGCGACGACCGTCCAAATGGTCAGCCTGGATCGTATCCGCGTCCTCAATCCCCGTGCGCGCAACAAACAGGTATTTGCCAAGCTGGTTGAAAACATTTCGAGCTTGGGTTTGAAGCGGCCGATTACGGTCACCCCAAGCAGCGACCAAGACAATACTGGTTTTTTCGAACTGGTCTGCGGACAAGGCCGATTCGAAGCCTTTTGTGCGTTGGGCGAGCGAGAAATTCCCTGTGTCGTTGTCAGTGCCAGTGAAGCCGACCGGTTTCTCATTAGCCTGGTCGAAAACCTGGCCCGTCGTAAGCACACGAACAAAGACTTGCTCTACTCCATTCAAATCTTGTCTGACCGTGGCTACACCACCAAACAGATCAGCATGAAGACCAGTCTGGACCCCACCTACATCAACGCCATTCTCCTGCTCTTGCGTCAAGGAGAGGAGCGGCTCATCGCCGCAGTCGAAAAGGGCTGGTTACCCATCACACTCGCGACGATGGTGGCCAGGTCGAGTGATACCGAAGTACAGGTCGCGATGGTGGAAGCCTATGAAACCGGTGTCTTGAAAGGCGAGCAGTTGATTAAGGTCAGACGTCTGATCGATAGGCGTCGATTTCTAGGAAAACACTACGGTCAAAAGCGATCAGCCGCCGAGCAACCGACAACGCCGCAAAAACTTCTTAGTACCTACCAGACCGAAGTCAGGCGCCAGCGAGTCATGCTTAAAAAAGCCGACATCAATGAACAGCGCGTCTTGATCATCGTCACCGCCATGCGCCGACTGCTGGCCGACGACTATTTCTGCACGCTGCTGCGCAGCGAAAACATCGCGGACATGCCTAAGTCGCTGGCTGACCGTATCCAAGGGGAGGGGTGATCATGGGCCAGGTAAAACAAGGTTTTGAGCGGCAGATCATCCCGATCCCCCTCGACCGAATTCTGCCGACCCGATCTGTGGAAAAGGATATAGAACAGACCAAAAAATACTTAACGATCCTGACCTCGATTCGGGAGTTAGGCGTCATTGAACCGTTGGCGGTGCATCGGCAACAGACCAATGTGGAGGGAGCGTCAGCCTTCGTGTTGCTCGATGGCCATCTTCGCTTGCACGCCCTTAAAGCACTGGGCGCCACGGAGGCACTGTGCCTGCTGTCAATCGATGACGAAGGCTTCACCTACAACCGGCAGATCAACCGCCTAACCCCCGTGCAAGAGCACAAGATGATACTCACCGCTGTTCGTAAAGGCATTTCCCCCGCCCTAATCGCCAAGGTCCTGGGCATCAACATTGAGCGCATCCATGAACGGCAGCGCTTGCTCGATGGCATCGCGCCCGAAGTAGTGGAAATGCTCAAAGTCAAAATGGTCAGCCAAGGCGTATTCCGCACATTAAGAAAAATGAAACCCATGCGCCAAATCGAAACCGTAGAGCTGATGGTGTCCGCCAACTGCTTCACCCAGACCTACGCCGACATGGTACTTGCCGCTTCACGCCCGGACATGCTGATCGAAAAAAAATCCAAGCTCTCCGCCGAAGTCAGCGTCGAAGAACTGGTGAGGATGGAGCGCGAGATGGAAAAGCTGTTTCACGATTACAAGGTCGTGGAGGACACGCTAGGGGAGACGATGCTGTTTTTGGTTGTTGCCAAAGGTTATCTCGCCCGTCTGCTGCGCAATGAAACCCTATCGGGCTACTTGAACCGTTGCCACGGCGAACTCCTGGTTGAGTTGACGGCAATCATGGACGCGGTCAGCTCCGACGCCAGAAAGCCTGAACGGGAGTGACCGATTCAGGCGAGTGTCGAATCGTTTCTACTGCCCCCTCTGTGGGCGGGGGATAAACCGCCGAGATCGGCCAAATTGAGCCGCAATCTCCTGAGCGCGGGTGGCAAGCGCGACGTCCACTCGGATCTTTTGCTGCGTATCCAACGCCTGATACCAGGTGTTCCACCGGCGCCTCGCCGCCGCACGCTCAACACGCAGCGCCTGTTTGCGCTGTACCAGTTGTGCAAAGGCCGATGCCTCGCATGGGTTGTTCGGCAGGGATTGGGGCAGGTCAGTCATGGGGAATGCTCTCATCAAGACGACAGCGCACTGTCATCATCCAGGATAGACGCGGCGCTGGGTGTAAGCGGATCCAACCAATCGGCCATACTTCGCCCCCAGTGCAGCAACGACCGCTGTTCGGCGTTAATGTCCTCACCCTGGTGTTGTTCCAGCGCCGCAAGGTACTCGCGTAGGCGTGCGGCGCGCTGCCAACGTAACGCCTGGTCTTCCAGGTGGGCCAATCGCGCCCGTTCCATCGCTTGCGCTTGCTGTCGTTGCACAAGAGCTAGTCGGACCGCCTCGCGCTCAGCGGCCTCTACCGCGTACCGCTCCTCGCGCTGAAGAATCTCTACCGCTCGGGTCACCATCAGCACGATCACATGATTGAGCTGATCGTCGACCGAACGGGCGCTGGAATCACTGACTTTTCCGCCGAAACCGTCGCTGACAATCAGCTGCAATTTGCCCGTAGGCTGAAACTGCCACTTCGGCCAATACCCCGCCTCACCAGCGGCGGCTTCCGCCCGTTCTTCGGCGGTGGGCTGATAGTCCAGACGATGCGTGGGTTCATAAAAGCGGACAGTCAATGCCACGCCCAAGACCTTCACTTCTATGCGCTGCCGACCCGGCGCGAGGGTGTAACCCCGCACTTCCAGCGCTTGCAATAGAGCATTGGCCACGTTCAAAGTGCGCGACAGCAACGCCGGCGACACGGAAATATCCAAGGTGCCGGCGGTGGTTTGCGGCAACCCTCGGGCATCAATTCTGGGGCGTTGCAGCGACGCCTGGGCGGCCGCCACCACGGGGTGCCACGCCTGCACCGACGTCACTACGCGGATGCGATTTTCCGCTCGCGCCTCAAATTCAATCACCGCCGCCAACCGAGGATCGACGGGCGTAGGGGAATCCGTAGTCGCTGGGCGAGTGGGGCGTCGCAAGGCACTGGGTGCACCGGTGTATGCCGGCAAAACGGGGACAGCGGGCACCGGTTTGCCTACCGTCTGCTTGGCCCAATACCCTTGGGCGGGGCGCGGAATATTTAAACGGGTGCACAGCTTGGCAATGCCCACATTCGACAGACCGTAGCGGCGCGCGACCACGGTCAGGGGTTCGGCCCAGACCTCCGCCAGCAGCTGCGCGCGATCATATAGTTGTTCCATGCGCTGGATCTCCCCCGGTGGATGAAACTACCCCTGATTGAACCGAAATCCGATTATGCGCAGCGCGGTTCGAATCCACCGGCAGCATCGTGCCCGTGCGTCGACTCACGGCCAGCTTAGATCAGGCCGTGGGTCACGAAAGCCATTGGGGACTGACCGTTACCGGTGCCCGCCACACCTCATTGATAACCTCGCACACTCGGATAAACCCCGCGCACCAAGAGGGCTAGCAGCTGATCCAGCGAGTCTCTGCCGTCGGGCTCGGCAAAGGTCAGGATCACGTAATAACTGCCGGTCTGGGTACGCAGGGCCCAAAACTCGGGCCATTGATCCACGTGTTGGATATCGGAGGTGCGAATACGATGGCCATCTTGAAAGCGGCCGTCCGGGCGCACGCGAACATGGTGATAGACCTGCGCCAGACAACAACACACGCAAAACTGGGCATTGACCAAATAGGCTGTGACCGGCTGATCGAAGTCCAAATGCAGAGCACGCTTAAGTTGGCGTGCGGCATAACCACTGAGCGACGTATTCATTTATTTAAAACCCTGTTTAAAAAACAACGGTTTGTTTTCTTTGTAACTTTGCAAGGCGTGCTCAACAGGACTACTCAATATTCACGCCGACTGATACTGTGCAGAGACGTTATGTCGCGCTAATTATTGAGGTCACTGATGACCCTCACCCTTTTTTGGTTAATCCTGCTCACAGTGACTGGCTTTCGCATGGCCGAACGTGAACTGCTGTGCTCGCCCACTACCCTGTCTGCCCGTCATTACCCTGCCGTGTTGTATTCACTGCTGCTGGGCAGTTTCGCGGCCTGCGTGACTGCCGTGGCCTTGGTGCTGGTGGCGCTGTGCGCGATGACGCTGCTGCCGGCCTGGGCCCATCAAGTCGCCAGCGCCAGCCTCACCACGCTCCAACGCTTCGTACCGACCGCGCCCGACAACGGGCTGATGGTGAGTATGACGGGGGTCCTGGTGATCAGTTTCGTCACCGCACCGCTGCATCGAAAGTGGCTCACACGTTTGCAGTCGTAAGGCCGATCTACTTATAACTTCAGGCCGTCTCGTGCTTATCCGAGCCACGTTTATTCCACTGGGCGGCGGCCAGCAGTTCATCAATACTGAGCAACAGCCCGCGCTGCACCCCATAAGAGGCCTTAGTGGAGACCGGTTTAACCCCGGCCGGCATCAGTCCGCGCAATATCCACGGCGACTTGCTGTTAGCCCGATGCGCAAGTTCGGCCAACACCGCATAGTTGGACATAAAGTCCAACAAGGCCGACAGTGAAATAAGCGTCACTGCACGGTTGTCTCGTGTTTCAACGGTGGCCTTCAACAAGCCCTGTTTAATCCAGGTCATGATGCATTCCTGTTTCCAGCCACGCAGATTGACCACCTCACTCACCAGCAACTTGACCTCTGGCTGTTCCTCGACCACCTCTTCCTTGAGGTCATCGAGGTCGAACCGCAGGCCCGCCAAACCGTGCAGGCTTGGGTTAAGCGCCACCGGCCGAATTTCGAGGGCGAGTATTTTGTGCAGGACCGAGCAAATGCGGTCCGTGGAAATGCCACGACGCACCGAAATATCATGCAGGCCAATTTGCCGCGCCATCGGCACCTCACGCGGCGCCAGTGCACCGTGCAGGCGAGCCACCAAAGCCTCCACGTCCTTGACCTTAAACTCGGCTGACACCAGCGCCGGGCGCTGTTTTTTGACTTGCTTGCGCAAGGCACCCGCCTGCATCAGGCGTTCAAACAGGACCTTGGACACACCCAGCTGTTTACGCACCTCAGTGGCGGTGTAATAGGCCTGTCGATTACGCCGGATGGTCTCCACCTCATCGCGATGAATCGAGAAAAACCGATTCGCCCCCGACAAGACCACCTTACCTTTCACTTCCTGGGTGGTGATCGCCGAACGCACCAACTCCGCGCCCATCCCGATCAAGCGACCCGCCTCCTCAGCGGTCAACCAGCACTTCTCCTGGAGGTGCTGGGGATCGACGGTACTGAGGCGCAGGTTGAGATGACCGTCAAAATTTTCCGTTAGCTGGCGCATCAGCGCCTCATGAATGAAGTCATACGCCGAATCAGCAAAGTGCTGGTGCAGCGCGCGATACCAGCCACCCAGGCGCTTGGCCAAACCCGGTCCTTCACTGCCGATCAGGAGTGCGTCAATGCGACCGTCAAACCCCATCGGCCACTGCGCGATCACGCTCCAGACCTTGTTCAGCTCCTGCCGGGCGTCCGCCAACGAGGAGGGGCGGGCGGCCGTGCCTCGTTTTTTCTCCGCCCCCTCGGGCGAAAGGTGCTTGGCCAGGAAGACCAACAGCTCGGCGATGCTGGCCGGCGGCTGGTCCTCCCGCCAGGGCAGCGGCAGCAACTGCCGGGCAGGATGCTCCACGCCCATCAGCAGGGCGGTTATAGCGAGTTCAGGCTCTGTGGCAGCGGGGCGGGCCAGTGCGGTCAATGACTGCCCACAATCACAATGGCCGATACGCTCGCGAGCCGTGGAGAGCGGCAAGGTGCAGCGCGGGCACACGTCGAGCAGCGTCAGGTGATGGGTCGGGCAGGCCGTCACCAACACATGGCCCCAGGCCATCCGCACGTAGGGCTGCTCTGCCAGACACGCCGTACACACCGGTTGCACCTCGCCGCGCTGAAACTTGCGCCGCAACAGCGCTGTGCTGGCGTCTACACTGGGTTGTCGCTGACTCAGCTCGACGGAATCCACCCCGAAGGCCTCGGCCATTTTATGAAGTTGAAGCGCGTCATATTCCAGACGCGGTTTCAGGTCGAGAGAGCCCAGTAGGCGCTTCACATTGGGCACGATATTACGCTCGCTCAAGCGCAGCAAATACCCGGCGAGGCTTTCGTTTTCATACGGAGTCAGCTTAACGATCAGGGTCATGGGCGCGCACTCCGACTGCGAACGCCACTGGGTGGCGCCATGTGAGCCTCTTCAAGCATTCTGACGAAGCCTTGCCCCAGCAAACTTTCGGCTGGAGGATTGCCCTGTTCGAACGGATTGAATTGAAGAAAGCCGGTACCCACGGTTTCAGCGTGTGCTTTAAACAAGGTCTTCTCGGTAATGCGCTTAGATTTTGCCAACTGTTCAGCGGCGTTAAACAGCTTAAACAACATGCCCACACGACCGAGGCAGGAACCATAGACCCGCTGGCTGAACGCGATATCGGACGCATCGGGCACTTCCCAACCGGCGTCGATGAACACTTCCATCAGCGAAACAAGGGCCTTACGAAACTCCAACTGCTCCTCTGCGTGATTCCAGTTGTAGGGCCTAAACTCATGCACGGCTTCGGCCCGATCTCGCAGTTGCTCATTACGTGTGAGGACCTCTTTGGCAATTGGAAGACCTGTCAAAATAAGCGTTAGGTTCATTTCTTCAGCCAACACCTTTAGCCAGTCGGCAGCCTCACGCGCGGCCGTTACTGAACCGCGCTCAGCAAAGTGCTGCATTTCATCAAAGATCAAGACTCGGGTACCGGTGACTTTCAGTAGCTCGCATGCCATACGGGTCAGCTCTTCCGCACTGGAACGGCCATAACGTCGGGATCCCAATGCTTCCAACAGTGCTACCGGCAGTGAGCGGCGTGTCGGATTGACCGGGGTGACGACTCGGATCACCGGCATGCGCTTTATCCCATCCACGACACTGTCCGGATGATCCACCATTACCGTCTTGATCAGCTCGGTTTTGCCGACACGGGTCGGGCCGAATATTGGAAGGATCAATGACTCGCCCGCCAGACCGCGCGCCACGACCGCTTCAATGCGCTGCAACGCTTGGACAAACAACGCATGTTCAATGAGTTCATGCTTCACCAATGCGGTCATACCGAATCACCCCCACGCATTTTTTTTCGGCGCGGAGCGGCGATGAGGGGCTGAGCACTGAGCGAAGCTGCTGGCGCGTCCTGGACCACACGCTCGCGCAGCTGTTGCTGTCGATGGGCCTCCCGCTCTGCTTGGCGGGCGGCACGGTTACGATCACCAACTTTCCCGGATTTGGCCTTCGCGTGATTCTCACGCAGCATCCGCACATGGGCCGCTTGGTACTCCTCGCCTGAGAGCGCGGCATCGCTTTTACGATGCGATTTACGAATTGCTCGGGCTTCTTCAAAGCTGATCAGTGGCATCGCCGGTTCTCGATTGCGCGCCACGATCAGGTTGTCTCGATTACGCGGATCAACGACGAAAATCTCAAGACAGTCCAGCGGGTAGTAGCGCACCTGAACTTTGCGTTTCATACCCAGCTCCTTGTACAAATGATCCAATTCGCGGCTGTGGTAAGTCATCGTGTCGAAACTGATGCCTACGCGACTCAGCGTGAGTTCTTGCGAGTGATAACGCAGACAAGCCGCACGGAACTCCTCGGGATTCGGAGGGGGCAGAACCACATACTGCTGCTTCAACAGCGCCATGGCTTTAGCCGGACTGGTGCCTACTCCGAAGCGGCTTTCGAGCCTTGAACTGGGGGTTTGCATGTACACATCGGCTACCCAGCGAATAATCAACGCCTCCAATTCAGCGACCGTGTACAAATTCTGAGTCATCGCTCGACCGATGGGATCTTTTTCCATCTTGCTTTGAGAGACGACAGAGCCCGGACAGGTATTGATCAGGTGCGCTTTGAGCGTGCCAAAAAAACGCTCGATGTAAGGCTTGGCCTGAGGTTTCCCGGCCATTGGATAATCAATCACCGTGTTGAGGTAGCGCAGTGCATTAAGCACCACACCTCCGTGGTGTTCTTGCGCGTTGTCCAGGACGATACTTTCAAGGCTGGTGGGTGCGAGCCATGGATGTTTAAGGTTGTATTTCTGACTGAACTCCTCCCCTTTCGGAGAGAAACAGAATTCCAGTGCCGACAACACAAAGTCCTGCGAGGGCTTTTGTATTGAACACTTGATCATGACAATCGCACCCGTGGCCGAATCAATACCGGCGTAGCACGTCGGACGGCCGATGATCTTGCCGTTTTCGTCACAACAGAAAACGTCCAGGGGCGTGGCATCAACTTCGACACGCTCATAGGGGCGCTCCACGACCAACTTCTTGATGGCGCCACGCATTTCCTGGGCGTAGGTGGTTTTATCCACGCGTCCAAACGTCAACAGCGTTTGAGTCAGGGCTTTCAATCTACGGCCAATACTACGGCGCGAAATACCTTTAAAAAACATATTGCGTTCCTCCGCCCGTTCGCGACAACGATGATTAACCAACTTGGTTATCTGACTGACATTGAATTTATCGGTCTCACAGAACCATTTGAAAATCTCATCCGTTACGGTTTCTTCAAAATCAAGATCTTCCAGTGTTTTGAATGGCCGCTTGTTGCCACGGGCACTGTAGAAAGGCGCCAATTGATCAGTCGCCGTAGCAATGTGATCCGCTTTTCTCCAACGTTGAAGTGTTCGCAGATTAGGAACCGTAATACCTTGGGTACGGCAATACTCGTCCAGCTGTACAATGATGGCGCTCCACGATTTTTCGTCGTTGCGCCCCCTCCGTACAAGTTCCAACAACTCCAGACGATGGTCCAGCGCACAACGCTCAGTCTTCGTCAAATGCCTGACCGGTATTTCCGCAATAGGTGTTGTCGCGCTATTGGAGACCCAACGGTATTGGCCGCGAGCCACACGCTCGTGAAACTCGTCAAAACTACTGACGAACTCTTCGCCTTTATCACCCACCAATACAATCTGCGAGATCTCTGGGCGCAAGGAGTCCACTCTCAGCAGACGGGACCCTGAAAAAACCACACTGTTGGCGGCAAATGCACTTCTCATTGGCCCAACTCCAACAACTGGAAATGGCTGAGGTCACCGTGAGCGGCCGATACCGTCGACTGTTCGGTGAACAGTGAGATATTGAGGTCTGCCGCCAGTGTCCCACTCAAAATGCCTGCCAAGACGGCGGCCTTTCCACCCGTCAACAGCGCCGCCAGCTCAAAAATGGGCCACTGCGGTTTTATCGCCAAAGCGGACTCCAGTTCTTGAGTAGCCTGATCTCTAAACGCTTTAAGAAAGTCCGCGCGCAGGTTATGAAGACAGGACATATTTGCGACCATTGCTTTGGATACCGCCGTATCCGGAACGATCAGAAAGCGAATACCGTGCTGATAAAAACACGCCTCAATCGCCGGCCGCTTTTCTTCAAACTTCTCAATAAACGAAGTGTGTTTAGCGTCGACGGCAATCAACGAGCCATCGGCCATCACACAGCGAAAGTCTGGCGTATAAAAACTCGGCGTAACACCTGCTGGCTTCTTATAATCGTCTTTAGTCGGCAACAACGTATTACTGATGATTTCTAGCGTAAAGGGTTGTGCTGTGTAACTTTTCACACGTGGATCGGCTTCCAGCAAGAGCCCAACGTTTTTTTCCAATGCACTTTCGACACGAAGTTCGCCGCCTTCACCTTTCAGTGAATTGAACGCAAGTGCTCTTTTGCCTCGACGAATTCGTCGCGTGACGTCACGCGCAAAGTGAGGACTCTGATGATCTTTGATCATGTGAAACGCTCCTGGCTATGTATGGATTATTTGCTAGCCTAGGAATATTGCAAACTTCAATACGCGCTTACTTGATACTACTAAATTATGGTTTATAGCATTGACATAACATCAACAAGTTTGAATATAAAAATCAACACGTTACTTTTTTGACATTTTTCATGGTGACAAAACAGCCACTCTACCCAACAAAATGATTCTGACGACTGGTCAACTTACTCCCTTGGAACTCTCATGAAAGCGCCCAAGCGTCGGCAGTGGATTCGCGATCTCTTCGATGCCCAAGGTCATTTCAAAGACCAGTGCATGACGGTCTGGCCGCGCCAACACCTTGCACTGCTACTCAACTATGGGCAGGTGAGGAGAGTGCTTGAGCCCTACGGCACTATTTTTCTGGCCGATGCCTGGGATCTGCCGAATCATCCCGAACGCGGTATCGAGCTGATCATTTTCTGTCTTGAACCAGAAGAAGCTCTCGACCTCAGTATTCAGCTGTCCGAACTGCTCGAAACCCGCGTCTACGCCTACGCCGTCAACGACGACAACCTGGATGCGCTGGCAAAGAGGCTCGTTCATGCCTATCCCCTGGACGACATTTTGATTCATTGGCACCTGGACGAGGAGACCGTCACACGACATTGAGTCGTTACGCATCTACCGCTTCCGACAGCTCTTGATCTCACGAGGCAAATACTAGCAATGCGTCAAATAAGTAGTCAATACTTATTTGACGCATTGCTTTGTAATCGCTACCTTGGTTGGGCAACTCGTGCGTATTCAGTTTTTATCGGAGAGCGTCACCATGATCATCAATGAAAAGGTTTTTACCCAACTGCTGGAGACCGTGAGCGCTGCATCACGCGAGCCCGTAGCGACGGTTTTGGCCTTCCTGTACTGGTGGCGCTTACAAGAGCAGGGAACGCTCGATGACTCACAGTCCATGCAGCGCTTCGTCGGACGGAGCACGACCGGCACTGTTGATGCACTCAAAGGTATGCTGGAGCGTGTGGGGTACGCCGCTGTGGACAGCGGCTGGGATCGAATGGAAAGCCTGCCCACCCTGAATGCACTGGTGGAGAAGATTTGTTTGTTCGGCGCCCAAGGGCTCCTGAAAGACCTGCATTTTGACGATGCTTACTACTGGGCACCCAGCGCTTCTCCTTCGCTGGCGTTAGCCCCCACGCTGGCAGAGCTATTGGTTTCGTTACTTGAATTGCGCCCAGGCCAACAGGTGTATGCACCTTGGGATGTAACTGGGCAGTTGAGTACGCGCCTCCTTCGATCAGACACTGCCCCGACCACTGAAACGGCCGCCACGTCAGCCGTCGCTTCACTCATCGCGCTGGTGGTGGAGGCGGGTAAAAGCACAGTGCACGCGACAGACCCGATCCTGTCACCCGCAGCGGTCAAAGCTGGCCAGTTGATCCAGTTTGACGCCGCCGTGGCAGCCCCGCCCATGGGTCTTCGTTACCCTACGACTGCGGTGGAATCAGACCTGTTTAACCGCTTCCCCGAAAAAACCTCGACGGGGAGCATCCTCCAGATCCGGCACCTGATCGCGCACACTCAAGGCCGAATCGTGGTCGTGGTGCCCAACTCCGTCCTGTTCAGCGTCGGGGCGGAGCGCACGCTCAGGAAGGAGCTAGTTGAACGACAATTGATTGAAGCCGTGATTGCGCTGCCGAGTGGGCTGTTTGCCGGGTCCACCACCTCAGCCGCGATCCTGATTTTAAATTCCGCCCGTCCAAGTGAGCAGGTGCGGTTTGTGAACGCAGACGCCCCGGCCTTTCGGGCAATCGACAGCCGCAAGCGCACAACACTCACCCACTTACCCGCGCTGTTGGACCTCATCAACGACACGTCCCCGTCCCCTCAAGCCACCAGCGTGAACAGCGAGACGTTGTCAGGCCAGGACTTTAGCCTGGAAGTCGGACGTTACGTTGTCGAGGATTCGGTTCGCGAACTGGAAAAAACGCTCGCGTCGTTTCAAACGATAAAATTGTCCGAGGGCTTCGAGATCATCCGCGCCCGACAACATGCCACCACAACCACCGGTGTTGCAGTGCGTGAGGTCTTGGCGGCGGACGTACCCGATTTTGCTTACATACCGTCCGCAGGCAAGGAGGCACTGTTCGACTTAGGCTCTCCGAAAGCCACCAGCTACTTCCTCAAGCCCTATGACATTGTGCTCGCCATCAAAGGGTCCGTCGGCAAAGTGGGGATGGTCCAAGCGGTTCCCGCGCCGGGTGAGGGCGGCTGGCTGGCCGGGCAATCCTTCGTCGTACTGCGGGCGCTGCCACAAGGGTCGTGTACCCCACATGTACTTTTAACATACCTACGCTCAGCGGCAGGCCAAAGTGCCTTGAATCGCTTGATGGTCGGGGCGACGATGCCCACGCTGCAACTCGCCTCACTTAAAGAGTTGTCGGTTCCCGTGCCAGATGAACTGGATGCCGAGAAAATGCGTGACGCAGTGGACGCTGAGGCGCGGCTTCAAGCAGCCATTGAAGAGCTTAAACGCGGACAGGCGGGCCTCTCCGCCGGATTCTGGCGCTAGCTACAACAGAGCCGCGCGACCTAGCTTGTCGCTGAGGTCGCTCAGAGGCTCCTGACAGCCACCAATAATCACACTATCAAGTTGCAACTTGATATTGACGAGTTACCAGTCACAAGATAAATTAGCTCCTACAGCCACCGCCTAGGAGTCATTATGCTTCCCTACCCATCCTCTCCCGAGTTCCCAGCCGCCCTGAAAGCCCGTCGTGAATCGCTGGGCATGAGCCGCTCGGCCTTGGCCCGCGAAGCCAAGATCCATGTGGTCATGCCGCGTCGCTACGAAGAACCTGACTGCGGGGAGTTCGCTCGACCTCGCGTCGACACCACCTGGCTGGCCTTGAACAAGGCACTTGGGTACGACATTCCAGCTGACGTATTGGGATCACTGCTGCATGAGCCCCTTACGCCATCAGCCGATGAGGATGCCATAACCACGAAGGCAGGCGAGGTAAAAGCCCTGACCCTCGCGGAAGCCAAAGCCGGCCTGGCGCTCACGTTTGGTGTGGACGTCGACCGCATCGAAATCACCATTCGTGGCTGATGTGCAAAAAAGCAACATCAACCCACAAAAAAGTTGCAACTTTTAAGGTGCCCTAAATGAACACTACGCAGACTTCGGACTGGGAAAACGTTTCGGAAACCCTGAAACACAACGTCGTAGCTATGCCGCTCGGCCAAGAGCGCAAGATTCGCGAGATCATTGGCGAAGTGACTTGGGCGCCACTGCAACGATCCACGCGCCATCGCTTTGGAAAACACGTACGCGCCAACCTTGAGCACTATGGACTGGTGTTTGCGCGCATGGCAGGGCGTATAGCCGTCTATAAAAAGTCGGCCATTTGAACCGTCGCACTCGGGTCTTGGTACACCTGTCGCCAACGGATCGGGGTCCGCTCAGCGAGCCCACTGCGTTGGCCCCAGGTTGCCCTGACGGCCGCGCTGCATGTAATTGGTCATTATGATCGCCCCCACAGCCGGGCCGGTCGTGGAAAAAACCCATCCGATGCTAATCATCAAACTAGTAAACTGCGTACTACCAGCCCCCTAGGCTATGACTAATCCCTAGCACCGAAGGGTCATCACGCAGGGAACCCGGCCGCGTTGGACGAGACTGGCGCGGCGCGGGTTTCAGTACTGCGAATGGGGAAGTCTGGTGGCTGAGAGTGCTAACCAGTCAAACCCAGGATAGCCTTAACCGCACGCAAAAAATGCTCAGTTGAAGGCCATCAAGCCACTGCCGTCGCTCGTATCCCAGCGAGTACATCCACAATCTGCGTCACAGTTGCCGGTGGGAAAACGCCCATCGGGCCCTTTGCGTTGAGGTCGGTAAAGGGCGACTCGAACAAGCGGGTAGGCTCCATCACACCGGTCTGCGTCAACTCCTGCACAATCAGATCGATAAACTCAATCTGATTCGGCGTGGCCTTTTTACCATTGATAAATTTGCTGAAGGCTTGCATGGCCGCTTCGCGATCCAACCCCACCAACGAGCGAATAAAGATACCGAGGCCATGGTTCTTTTCCTTGGCTTCATCAATCAATGCCTGAGAGCCACCGGCATCGATCAGCATTTTCTCCAACTCAACCAAGTCAGATGGCGTGAGTGCCTGATTACGGCGTAGACGTTGCAATGAAAGGTGAGCCTCATGTGCCTTAAGGAAAGCTCTGACTTTCTCCTTGAACTTACTCATGTTCAAACCAGCGGTGACTTGAGGCAAGTCGATCAAGGCAACTTCGCCAATCTGGTCCTCAAAGTTCGAATAGACGATCTTCCTCTGCCGCTTCGGAATCAGCCGGATCAGTGCCCGCAGTCGGCGGCGCACGGTTTCCAACATGGGCAAGGTGACGCCCTCCCACCACTCTTCACTTCCCAGAGACTGGATCAACACCATTTCCGCTTTGATAGCCGGTATGTTGGTTTCAGCCTCCAATACAGCAGAAATATCCTGGATCTTCTCTTTGAGACTCAGGAAGTCGGGCTTAGCTTGAAGGATCGCCAGCTGAGTGCGCAAAACCAACATGTCGAAACGCTTTGCTTCTTCATCTTCATCGACCTGTTCAGATGGCAAGTCAGCCACTTTACTGGCAAGTTCATGGAACTCTTCCGGGCCAATAGTTTGCCAAGCTTCTGCCTTGCAAAATTTTTCGACAAATTTGCGCTGCGGTCTCACCACAAAGTTATCCACATTCATGGAGGCTACCTTGTCGTGCAGCAAACCAGCAGTCTCGTTACGCAAATGAGATATGCTTACTTGGTCGTCATAGGACGGGCTATTGGCTTCTATGGCCTTTATGCCTTCCTGAAGCTTCTTGTCCAGCTCGGTAATCATCTCTAGCCGCGCCTTGAACAGGCGGGTGCCCAACGCTTCGGTCGACGAACCTTCGGAGAATTCCGGATTCTGACTGAAGAACTCCAAGTTCTGGCAGAAGTCGAAAATGAAGAAATTTTTCTTGTCCTCGCCAGGACCGAATAGATCTTTGCACAATCTCGTACCGCGCCCAACCATCTGCCAGAACTTGGTTTTGGAGCGGACGACCTTGAAGAACACCAGGTTTACCACCTCAGGCACGTCGATACCCGTATCGAGCATGTCCACCGAGATGGCGATGCGTGGCATCTTGTCCTTCTTGGAAAAGTCGTCGATGAGCGTTTGGGCGTACTCAGTTTTGTAGGTTATTACTCGTGCAAAGTGACCTTTATAGTGCGGATAGTTGACGTTGAAGCGCTCGGCAATGAAGTCCGCGTGGGCATTGCTCTTGGCAAATAGAATGGTCTTGCCCAGCTGATCACCGCCGGCAACTTTCTGGCCCTTGGTCATCAGCAGTTCCAGTACCTTGTCCACCGTGTCGGTGTTGAATAACCACTGGTTCAGCTCAGCAGCATCCACTTCATCCGGGATCGTGCCCTCGTCATTCCACTCCAGCTCGTCCCATTGCGCTTTCTCATCTTCGCTGAGTTCTGCGTACTTGATACCTTCACGCTGAAATTTCAGCGGCACTGAGATGGGAACCGGGGGTACCAAGTGACGGTCACCCACAGCCTCGTCCAAGCCATAGGCATCAGTCGGTACTCCGGTTTCCAAATCGAATAGACCATAGGTATTCTTGTCAATCTCGTCTTTGGGTGTGGCGGTCAGGCCCACCAACAAAGAATCGAAGTATTCGAAGATAGCGCGATACTTCTGGTACACCGAGCGGTGTGCCTCATCAATCACAATTAAGTCAAAGTGGCCCACACCAAAACGGCGCTGGCCATCTTTAGCTTCGTCTATTAGGCCCATCATAGTGGGGTACGTGGACAGAAACACCCGTCCTTCAGTGTTCTTTTCGGTGACTAGGTTTACCGGGGCTGAATCTGGTAGGAAGGACTTGAACGAATTGACCGCTTGGTTCACCAGCGCCACGCGATCCGCTAGGAACAGAACGCGTTTGACCCAGTTGGCGCGCATTAGCAAATCAACCAAAGCAATTACCGTGCGAGTTTTACCACTGCCAGTGGCCATGACCAGCAGCGATTTTCTCTGCTTGTCCACCTCGAAAGTTGCCCCAACACGACGCACGGCACGGGTCTGATAATAGCGCTCGACAATCTGGCTGTTAATCACCGCTTCGGCCAGCGGTTTACGACTGTTGCGACGCTGAATTAGCAGCTCTAGCTCGTCTTTCTTGAAGAAGCCCTGCACAGGCCTGGGCGGGTAGAAAAGATCATCCCAGCCCCAGTGCTCGTAGCCATTGGTGTAAAAAATCATTGGGCGCTGGCCATAGATCTGCTCCAGGCAGTCAGCATACAACTTGGCCTGCTGCTGGCCCACCGTTGGGCTCTTGGTAGTACGCTTGGCCTCAACCAGCATCAGAGGCTTACCGTCATCGCCCCACAGCACGTAATCAACGTAGCCGGTATTCTCCCCGTTGGGCATGCCGGTAACTTTGACTTCGAAGTTCTTGGCTGGATCCAGGCTCCAGCCCGATTCCTTGAGCAGGAGGTCGATGAAGGCCTTGCGGGTTTCAGCCTCAGAATAATCGTGAGTATCAGGCTGAGCGGCATTGACCTTCTTGGTTATCGCCACCTCTTCACGCAGACGCTTCAACTCCTCATTCAACGCCGCATGTTGGGTCAGCACCTCAGCGAGTTTTTCATCCTTCTCTTTGAGTTTTTTCTCCAGTTTCAGAAGCTGCTCAGCCGACTGTGGGGCTACTCCAGATGGGTTTGGTAGCAAATCAAGAGAGAAGGTTTGGCTACCGGATGGGCGAGCAGTTCGCCCATAGATACGCGCCAACCAGTAACAGAAGTGGAATAGTTCCCGCGTGGCATTCTGGGCATCTGAAGTGGAGATCTTTTTGGCCCCATGAACTGCCAGATTGCCCAGATCCTTAATCAGCCGGGCCTTGGTGAACAGGGTATTCCCCACGCCCTCGCGAAAGGTAGGTTCGTGGATCAGGGCACTCAGGGTGTCCTGGTAGGGAAGCTTGAATGACTTGTCATGGGTGTAAAGCCAGGCCACCCCGATTTCCAGCGCACGTCTGGCATAAAAGCAGGCCGTGCGAGGGTCGCTATTGACTGCGCCTTCCGCTTTACTCGCTGCCTCATGCAGCAACGTCCATTCAATCGCGAGGAAGGCGAAGTTACTCATATCCTGACTTTCTCCTTGAGAATAGCGTTTATAAGCTACACCAACTCTTCATGCCGGTACTGCAAAAATCGCCATACCACTCCGTGGCTTAAAATGAAGAGCCGGTTAGAACGCACAGATGGTCAATGCGCACTCAAATTATTGTCGATGGTACTAGCAGGTAATCTCGAATTGGCACCAGCTAATGACCTTTCCAAACCAGCGTCCACCATTAAGGTAACCAGTGATAAGCGAATCCAACAGATCAAGTGCAGTCTAACCTGCCAGATGTAGTAGTGCTAGATTTCAAGCAGGCACAATCCTTTACGCTTGTACACTCCAAACAAGATACCAATGGTGATTTCTGTGCATACTCAGAACTCTCCACAGAAGGCACGATGTTGAAGTGACGAAAACAAAAAATCATCATGCTTAGAAGCCTTCACAATACGCTCTCGAATCTTTTCTAGCTGTCCCATGACGGCAGAAAACTCGACCTGTAAATCAACCGGAGGCACCGCTACGGGAATTTTGGCCAAATTGGATTGATTTATTCCAGATATTGTAGATTGAGTTACATAGGGACGAACGAACCTTTCTCGAACCCGTTTGTTATTGAGGTAATGGAAGAGATAAAGGGGGCTTACCAACGATTTAATTGGTCTGACTCGTATAAATGAGGACTCAAAAATTAACGCCTCATCTGCCTCCGGTACCATGCAGGGTTTAGCAGCCCCCTCATAGGTCAAGGAACGGCGAGCAATGATTAAGTCATCAGGTGTAAGAGAATATTTATCGACAACTTTTTGATCACAATCGACTCGCTTTAACCCCCCACGCTCAATAATCCCACCAAATGCGTCGCTCATGTGAACCATCTCAACGCCATCATCAGAGTACTTTTCTTTGGGAAAGTAAGCCCCATTCTGGAACCCATCCTCAACGAGCGTTAAAAGTGGCCGCAGTTGAAACTTACCATCTTCTGCACTCGGGTCACCGAACATCTCCACAAAAATCGAATGAGTAAGGAGGTCAAGTTGGACCAATGACTCGAAACGCTTGGCGCGGAGGGCATTCGCTTTGTCTAGTAAAGCGGCGATGCGGCGTTGTTCCGGAAGAGGGGGAACTGGCACTGCAAAGCGCCAAAACTCGCTCATGACCATTCTCGGCATTTTTGCACCAGCAACAACTCTGTTCGCAAAATTCAGAAATTCCGGGGCACGCAGGTAGTGCGCCAAATAGGGCGCGTAGACCTTGTCGGAATTACATCGCAACGAGACAAGCTCTGTCGTTGCATAACCATGCTCGTCCGCGAGAACAACCTTGTTCAAGTAGGGCCGTAATTTTGAATAGAGAACAGTGCCTGCGGTAAATGGATAAGTAGAGGGCCCCAAATCACCAACACACACCCTACGCTTTTCGAGAACTTTTCCTGAGTCCCGCTCAATCTGGTCTAGATTAAGGTTCCACACCTCATCGTCAACGGATATTGCATTGGTACATTTTTCATCGATGACCAACTCGGCAATTGGAAGACGAATGAATCCGGTCACTTAAACATCCCCTCTAACTCAGCAATTCCCGTCTGAATCTCAATTTCCAGATGTTTCAGTCGTTCGATGATTTCCAATGGAGTCTCATAAATAGCGACTTCATGCACTACTTCCTTGTAACGATTGATGGAAAGGTCATAACCCTGAGCCGCAATATCGACCTTCGGCACATAGAAGTTCTGCTCAGTGCGTGGGCTTTCACCTTCATTCCTGCCGCGCTGGCGCCAACGGGTTAGGAGGTCGGGTAGATTGTTTTTGGCATGATCAGCTTCGCTCAACTCCTGCCTAGGGCACGGGCCCAACTTAGCCTCATCCAATAAAGGCTGGCGTCTGTCGTCCAAGCTCCAGCCATCGGCTTGCATGTCGTAGAACCAAACATTGTCGGTGCCACCCGAATTAGTCTTGGTAAATAGCAATATTGCTGTGGAGACGCTCGCATAGGGCTTGAAGGCACCGGAGGGGAGGGAGATCACGCCATCCAGTTTCTGATCCTCCACTAGCATGCGGCGAAGCTCCTTATGCGCCTTGGTGGAGCCAAATAGCACCCCGTCCGGCACAATTACTGCTGCCCGTCCGCCCGGCTTGAGTAGGCGCAGGAATAGAGCAAGGAACAGCAACTCGGTCTTCCTAGTCTTGACAATGCTGAGTAGGTCTTTTGCCGTATTGTCGTAATCTAGGCTACCGGCGAAGGGTGGGTTGGCCAAGATCAGCGAATACTTTTCTTCGTCTCCCGCGTGATCCTGAGCCAGGGAATCCTTGTAGCGGATATCCGGGTTATCCACCCCGTGCAACGCCATGTTCATACTGCCGATGCGCAGCATGGTATTGTCGAAGTCGTATCCGTGAAACAAGCCGTTATGAAAATGCACTCGGTCGGTATGACTGTTGAACAAGTCAGCATGCCGCTCACGTAGATACTCACCGGCAGCAACCAGGAAGCCACAAGTACCGCTTGCCGGATCGCAAATTACATCCTTGGGCGTCGGCGCAGTCAGCTCAACCATGAGCTGGATAATGTGACGCGGGGTACGAAACTGACCGTTCTGCCCAGCAGCAGCAATCTTCCCGAGCATGTATTCGTAGATATCGCCCTTGGTGTCCCGATCTTCCATCGGAACCTGGTCGAGCAGATCAACTACCTTGGCCAGCAAACCAGGTGTAGGAATGGTGAAACGGGCATCCTTCATATGGTGTGAGTAAGTGGACCCGTCGCCTCCCATTTGGCGGAGGAAGGGGAAGACGTGTTCACCAACAACTTTATACATTTCCGCCGGTGAAAAGTTTTTGAGTCGAGACCAGCGCAGATCGTCAAAAGGTCGACCTTTATCGTCCGTACCTGCGGGGTAAATGGGTTTTCGGATAGCCTCGCCAAGAATTCTGGCCTTAGCCTCTTCGAGCATCTGCTCATCGTCCAAACGGCGAATGAACAACAGATATGTAATCTGCTCAATCACCTCCAAGGGGTTAGCAATTCCTCCTGACCAAAAAGCATTCCAGATTGCGTCTATTTGGCTGCGAATTTCACCGGTCAGCATGACGCTTACCACTCCTTACTGGTTATGTATAAGCCATAGCGAATGGGCGCCGGCTAAATCCGTTTCATGTTAACTGACTGGCCGTCAAAGCAGTACCGAGTACACAGCCAAACAACTCACACAGCAACAGCACCCGACAGGGTGCTATTGCGAGGGCTTTCAAGTGACCTTTGATTTCTTCAAATCCGCTGAGCTTCGGCAAAAATGGAACAACGTTCCCTACTACAACACCCAGGCAAGGTTGCGGTTCATTTTAATGAAGCGGCAACCATGCTCCATAACCTAGCGCAGAATAAAAGAGAACCACGAGCATGCCCTGAACCGTTGATTGGCCGACACGGGGTTTAACCTACCACAATGAAAAACCCCGGCACATAGGCCGGGGTTTTGCTTTAGCAGGCGACAATATTCCGCCCACTTACGACATTTAATGTGCCCATCGACACTGGATCAGAAATCCAGGTTGGAAACCGCCAGGGCATTGCTTTCGATGAAGTCACGACGAGGTTCGACCGCATCACCCATCAGGGTGTTGAAGATCTGGTCCGCGCCAATGGCGTCTTCGATAGTCACTTTGAGCATCCGGCGCTGGCTTGGGTCCATGGTGGTTTCCCACAGCTGATCCGGGTTCATTTCACCCAGACCTTTGTAGCGCTGGATGGTGTGACGCTTGGTGCTTTCAGCCATCAGCCATTCAAGGGCTTCCTTGAACTCAGTCACCGGCTTCTTGCGCTCGCCACGCTGGATGTACGCGCCATCGTCAAGCAAGGTGCTCAGCTGGGCGCCCAGGGAGACAACGGTCTTGTAATCGTTGCTGCCGAAGAAGTCGCGGTTGAACGTGACGTAGTTCGACAGGCCGTGGGAGATCAGTTCGACCTCGGGCAGCCAGACGTTACGCTCGCGGTCTTCACGCAGACTCGCTTTGTAAACCAGACCCGATTTCTCGACGGTGCGCAGGCGGACTTCGTACTGGGCCATCCAATCCTGCATCGCTGCGTGATCGGACAATTGCTCCAGGCTTACCGCTGGCAGGTAGATGAAGTGCTCGGTCAGTTCCTGTGGGTACAGGCGCGACAGACGCTTGAGGGTCTTCATCACCAGACGGAAGTCGTTCACCAAGCGCTCGAGCGCTTCACCGGAGATACCCGGGGCTTCTTCGTTCAAGTGCAGGCTCGCGTCTTCCAGGGCCGACTGCGTCATGTACTCTTCCATGGCGTCGTCGTCTTTGATGTATTGCTCTTGCTTGCCTTTCTTGACCTTGTACAGCGGCGGTTGAGCGATGTAGATGTAGCCACGCTCAATCAGCTCCGGCAACTGACGGAAGAAGAAGGTCAGCAGCAGGGTACGGATGTGCGAACCGTCGACGTCAGCATCGGTCATGATGATGATGTTGTGATAACGCAGCTTGTCGATGTTGTACTCGTCGCGGCCAATGCCGCAGCCCAGCGCGGTGATCAAGGTGCCCACTTCTTGCGAAGAGATCATCTTGTCGAAGCGCGCCTTCTCCACGTTGAGGATCTTGCCTTTCAGCGGCAGGATGGCTTGGGTTCGACGGTTGCGTCCCTGCTTGGCGGAGCCGCCAGCAGAGTCACCTTCCACGAGGTACAGTTCGGAAAGGGCAGGGTCTTTTTCCTGGCAGTCAGCCAGTTTGCCCGGCAGGCCAGCGATATCCAGCGCACCTTTACGACGGGTCATCTCACGGGCTTTACGCGCTGCTTCACGCGCACGTGCCGCGTCGATCATCTTGCCGACGACCAATTTCGCTTCGTTAGGGTTTTCCAGCAGGAAGTCGGAGAAGTACTTGCCCATTTCCTGTTCGACAGCCGTCTTCACTTCGGAAGAAACCAGCTTGTCTTTGGTCTGGGAGCTGAACTTCGGATCCGGCACCTTCACCGAAATGATTGCAGTCAAGCCTTCACGGGCGTCATCACCGGTGGTGGCGACTTTGTGCTTCTTGGCCAGGCCTTCAGCTTCGATGTAGGTGTTCAGGTTACGCGTCAGTGCGGAACGGAAACCCACCAGGTGGGTACCGCCGTCGCGCTGCGGAATGTTGTTGGTGAAACACAACAGGTTCTCGTTGAAGCTGTCGTTCCACTGCAGCGCGATTTCCACGCCGATGCCGTCTTCACGCTGGATGTTGAAGTGGAACACCTGGTTGACCGGGGTCTTGTTGGTGTTCAGGTATTCAACGAACGCACGCAGGCCGCCTTCGTACTTGAACAGCTCTTCCTTGCCGCTGCGCTCGTCTTTGAGGACGATACCGACACCGGAGTTGAGGAAGGACAGTTCACGAATCCGCTTGGCCAGGATGTCCCAGCTGAAGTGGATGTTCTTGAACGTCAGGTCGGATGGTTTGAAGTGAATCTGCGTACCGGTGGTTTCGCTTTCACCGACGATTTTCATCGGCTCTTTCGGCACACCGTGGATGTACGTCTGTTCCCAGATCTTGCCGCTGCGGCGAACGGTCAGGACCAGCTCTTCAGACAGCGCGTTCACAACCGAGACACCTACACCGTGCAGACCGCCGGAGACTTTGTAGGAGTTGTCGTCGAACTTACCGCCGGCGTGCAGCACGGTCATGATGACCTCGGCTGCCGAAACGCCTTCTTCTTTATGCACGTCTACCGGGATGCCACGACCGTTGTCGCGAACGGTGATGGACTCGTCCGGGTGGATGATAATGCTGATGTCGTCGCAATGGCCGGCCAGAGCTTCGTCGATCGAGTTATCGACCACCTCGAATACCATGTGGTGCAGACCGCTGCCATCGTCGGTGTCACCAATGTACATACCGGGACGTTTGCGTACGGCATCCAGGCCTTTCAGCACTTTAATGCTCGTTGAGTCGTACGTATTTTCTTCGCTCAATGCCTTCACTCCCGATGGTCGTGGTTCTGGGTGATGCGGCCCTGTTCCACGTGGAACAGAGCGACTGGCGTTTCCGTCTGCCAGCCTTCCCTCAATAATTCGTGATCTACACAGGTGATAAACACCTGGCAGCGTAAGTCTTCCAGCAAGCGGCAAAGCGCGCGGCGGTGTTGCTCGTCCAGTTCAGACGGCAAGTCATCCACCAGATAAATACACTGGCCACGTCGGGCTTGGCTGACCAAATGCCCCTGGGCAATCCGCAATGCACAAACCACCAGTTTCTGCTGACCGCGGGACAAGATGTCTGCGGCGTTATGGGCGCCCAATTTAAGACGCAAATCAGCGCGTTGTGGTCCGGCTTGGGTATGACCCATTTGCTGATCCCGCTGAACGGACCCAGCGAGCACTGCACTCAACTCCCGGTCTTTGTCCCAGCCTCGGTAATAGCTGAGCGTCAAACCTTCAAGCTCAACCAATTCACTCAAGGTCTGTTCAAAGACTGGTTTCAAGGCTTTGATATAGGCGCGGCGGTATTCATCAATTTCAGTGCTGGCCTGGCACAGTTCCCTGTCCCAAACCGCTTGCGAAACGGCGTCAAGTGTACCATGCCGCAGCCAAGAGTTTCTCTGGCGCAAGGCCTTCTGCAAGCGCTGCCAGGTGGACATGAATCGTGGTTCCACGTGGAACACGCCCCAGTCGAGAAACTGCCGACGAATCTTCGGTGCCCCCTCAAGCAGGCGGAAGCTGTCAGGGTTGATCAACTGCAATGGCAGGATCTCTGCCAATTGCGCAGCACTGCGAGCGTTCTGTCCGTCAATACGAATCTGGAACTCGCCTTGGCGATCCCGCGAAATCCCCAGTGCGCTATGTCCACCCTCAGCCAATTCCACCTGACCAAAGACTGTGCAGGCCAATTGCTCGTATTGGATAACGGGTAACAGACGGGCGCTACGAAACGAACGGGCAAGTCCCAGCAGGTGAATGGCTTCCAGCACACTGGTTTTGCCGCTGCCGTTGGCGCCGTAAAGAATATTGATTCGGGGGGAGGGGGAGAAGGTCACCGTGTGCAGATTGCGCACCGCGGTGACCGAGACGCGACTTAAAGACATTAGCTTCTGCTGAGCATGATTACAGACGCATCGGCATGACAACGTAGGCCGAGTCATCGTTGTCCGACTCTTGCACCAGCGCGCTGCTGTTGGAGTCCGACAGGATCAGGCGAACCTGCTCGGTGGTCATCACACCCAGCACGTCGAGCAAATAGCTGACGTTGAAGCCGATTTCCAGATTGCCGCCGTTGTACTCAACGCCTACTTCTTCTTCCGCTTCTTCCTGCTCCGGGTTGTTGGCCTGGATCTTCAGCTGACCATTGGCCAGTTGCAGACGGATCCCGCGATACTTCTCGTTGGACAGAATCGCGGTGCGGCTGAACGCCTCGCGCAGTGCCTGGCGATCACCCAGTACCAGCTTGTCGCCGCCCTTGGGCAGAACGCGCTCGTAATCCGGGAATTTACCGTCGACCAGTTTAGAGGTGAAGGTGAACTCGCCGGTGGTGGCGCGGATGTGATGCTGTCCAAGGACAATGCTGACAATACCGTCCGGCTCAGTCAGCAAACGCGCCAACTCGAGGATACCCTTGCGCGGCACGATGACCTGGTGGCGATCAGGCTGACCGATATCGGCCTGCATCGAACACATGGCCAGACGGTGCCCGTCGGTGGCCACGGCGCGGATGATCCCGGCCGATACTTCTAGCAGCATACCGTTCAGGTAATAACGCACGTCTTGCTGGGCCATCGCGAAGCTGGTGCGTTCGATCAAGCGACGCAGTTTGCTTTGCTCGAGGCTGCAAGTCAGCGAGCCCGGGCCTTCTTCCACCGTCGGGAAGTCATTGGCTGGCAAAGTTGACAGGGTGAAGCGGCTACGGCCGGCCTTCACCACCAGCTTCTGCTCGTCAACCTTGATGTCGATCAGCGCATCGTTTGGCAAGCTTTTGCAGATATCCATCAGCTTGCGCGCCGGCACGGTGATCGAACCCGGGTCCGCAGGCTCTTCGAGTTGTACACGACCCACCAGTTCGACTTCCAGGTCGGTACCGGTCAACGACAGTTGCTGGCCATCGACAACCAGCAGCACGTTGGAGAGCACCGGCAAGGTCTGTCGGCGCTCGACAACGCCTGCGACCAGTTGCAGGGGTTTCAACAGGGCTTCGCGTTGAATGGTGAAATGCATGGTCTAGTCCCTTGCCTTAATAAGCTGCGCTGGTGTTCATCAAGTGGTCAGTGTACGCAGCAGGTTCTTGTAGTCCTCGCGGATGTCCGCGTCGGATTCCTTAAGTTCGTTGATCTTGCGGCAGGCGTGCAAAACAGTGGTGTGGTCGCGGCCGCCAAACACATCGCCGATTTCCGGCAGGCTGTGGTTAGTCAACTCCTTGGACAACGCCATGGCAACCTGACGCGGACGAGCGACCGAGCGTGAACGACGCTTGGACAGCAGGTCGGAAATCTTGATCTTGTAGTACTCGGCGACGGTGCGCTGAATGTTATCCACAGAGACCAGCTTGTCTTGTAGCGCCAACAGATCTTTCAGGGATTCGCGAATCAACTCGATGGTGATATCGCGGCCCATGAAGTGCGAGTGGGCGATCACGCGTTTAAGCGCACCTTCCAGCTCACGGACGTTGGAACGAATACGCTGGGCAATGAAGAACGCCGCGTCATGGGGCAGATCGACTTTGGCCTGGTCAGCCTTTTTCATCAGAATCGCCACGCGGGTTTCCAGCTCCGGCGGCTCGACGGCAACCGTCAGGCCCCAGCCAAAGCGCGATTTGAGACGCTCTTCAAGGCCTTCAATTTCTTTCGGGTAGCGGTCACTGGTGAGAATAACCTGCTGACCACCTTCAAGCAGAGCGTTGAAGGTGTGGAAAAACTCTTCCTGCGAACGTTCCTTGCGAGCAAAGAACTGAATGTCATCGATCAGCAATGCATCCACCGAACGGTAGAAGCGCTTGAACTCGTTGATTGCATTCAGTTGCAGCGCCTTGACCATGTCAGCTACGAAACGCTCGGAATGCAGGTACACGACCTTGGCATTCGGGTTCTTCTTTAATAGGTGGTTACCCACAGCGTGCATCAAGTGGGTTTTACCCAGGCCGACACCGCCATAAAGGAAGAGCGGGTTGTAACCGTGCTTGGGATTGTCCGCCACCTGCCAGGCGGCTGCTCGGGCCAACTGGTTGGACTTGCCTTCGACGAAATTCTCAAAGGTGAAAGTGCGGTTCAGGTAGCTGGTGTGCTTGAGCGCCCCTTCGACTTGCACGGTGCGCTGTTCCGAACGAACCGGAGCCTGCTGAGAACTGGCCCCCGCCATCGGATCGAAACTGTCGCGCGACGGCTCTTCACTGACTTCGGCAACTTTGTGCGCCGAACGCTTGGTCGGCGAAGCCATCGGCGCGGGTGCCGGAGCACTGACAGGCGCCTGGGCCTGTGATGCGGCTGCGGCCAAAGGCGCATTCGGCGCGGCACGCGGAGCCGAACTGCGCTTGCTGCCTATTAATAAGGACAGCGCCGGCGCCGTGCCATTGCCATGCTCATCCAGCAGTTCAAGGACGCGCCCCAGGTACTTTTCATTGACCCAGTCGAGAACAAAACGATTCGGTGCGTAGACGCGCAACTCGTCGCCTTCGGCTTCGACCTGTAGTGGACGGATCCAAGTGTTGAATTGTTGGGCAGGCAGCTCATCGCGCAAAAGCTCCACGCACTGCTGCCAAAGTTCCACTGACACGGATATCCCCTAAGTTGAAAGCCGGTGAGGCAAAAACAAGCGGCCATTGTAGCGACCAGACGCCCACTTATCCACATGCAGGTTGCGAACCTGCCATGAATTATCAACGCGTTAACCGATAAAAAGACGACCAATGGTCTGTGAATAAGCTCTGTGGATAACCGCCCATGAGGGCACTGGACAAGTGGGGGCGAAACCCGGTGGATAACCTGCATGTGGATAACAGCGCCTTTCACACACAGCTTATCCGACAGCGCAGCACAGGCTGACCACTGTTTTCCACCGTAGTTGTCATTCGCTGTACACCATGACTTATAAGGGCTTATGGCAGTTATCCACAGAAGATCGTGCCCCTAGCTTTTATAAGCTTTACAAAAAAGCTTTAAATAACTTCCTTCTTTATTTCTATATCTAGCCAAGGACCTTCCTGTGAGAAAACGCCTTGATATCTATTTATCAGGAAACGCTGGTTGGAAATTGACCTAGAGGCTTGCTTTCTCTAGAATCCCCGGTCTCTTAAAACGGGGGCCATTCCGGCCCGTTGTGGACGAACCAGGTAACACGACAATGAAACGTACTTTCCAACCAAGCACTATCAAACGCGCTCGTACCCACGGTTTCCGTGCTCGCATGGCTACCAAGAACGGTCGTGCCGTCCTGTCGCGTCGTCGCGCCAAAGGTCGTGCGCGTCTGGCCGTTTGATAATCCGGCACTGGAGGTGAGTCAGGACTTCAGTCGGGAAAAGCGTCTGCTTACTCCCCGGCATTTCAAGGCAGTCTTTGACTCCCCTACCGGCAAGGTTCCGGGGAAAAATCTCCTGCTCCTCGCGCGCAACAACGACCTTGATCACCCCCGTCTCGGGCTGGTTATCGGGAAAAAGAGCGTAAAGCTCTCCGTCGAGCGCAATCGCCTCAAACGTCTGATGCGCGAATCGTTCCGTCTGCACCAGGATTCACTGGTCGGCTGGGACATCGTTATCGTCGCGCGCAAAGGTTTGGGTGACGTAGAAAACCCCGAATTGATTCAGCATTTCGGCAAACTCTGGAAGCGTCTGGCACGCAACACGCCGGTACCAGCAGTCAAAACCGAAACTGTAGGGGTAGACAGTACCGATGCGTAAACTGGCACTCGTTCCGATCCAGTTTTATCGCTATGCCATTAGTCCTCTGATGGCCAGTCACTGTCGCTTCTACCCCAGTTGTTCCTGCTACGCGTTAGAAGCCATAGAAAATCATGGCCTTCTGCGCGGTGGCTGGCTGACCTTTCGTCGTTTAGGTCGCTGTCATCCGTGGAATCCCGGTGGTTATGACCCGGTTCCGCCTATCCCTACCTCCCGTTCTTCTTCGATGGCCGAGTAATCATGGATATCAAACGCACGATCCTGATCGTCGCCCTGGCAATCGTGTCCTACGTTATGGTCCTTAAATGGAACCAGGACTATGGCCAGGCTGCCCTGCCGACTCAGAATGTTGCTTCCAGTACTACCGCACCGGGCCTACCGGACACGGCGACTGGCAATAATGCTTCTGTCAGTGACGACATTCCACGCGCCACAAGCGATACCAGTGCTACTGCACCGGCTGAAATGCCAGTCGCTGCAAGCAAAGACCTCATCCAGATCAAAACGGATGTGCTCAACCTGGCTATCGACCCACAAGGTGGCGATGTTGCCCAGCTGACGCTGCCGCTGTATCCACGTCGCCAGGACCATCCGGAAATTCCATTCCAGCTGTTCGATAACGGCAACGAGCGGACTTATCTGGCCCAGAGCGGTTTGATCGGCGCTAACGGCCCGGACGCAAGTCCTGCGGGTCGTCCGGTTTACGCCTCGGAGAAGAAGATTTACCAACTGGCTGACGGTCAGGACCAATTGGTCGTCGACCTGAAGTTCAGCAAAGACGGCGTCAACTACATCAAGCGTTTCACCCTGAAACGCGGCCTGTATGACGTAACCGTTTCCTATCTCATCGACAACCAGAGCGCTCAGCCCTGGTCCGGTGCAATGTTCGCGCAATTGAAGCGTGACGCCAGCTCCGATCCTTCTTCCAGCACTGCCACCGGCACCGCGACTTACCTGGGCGCCGCCCTGTGGACAAGTAACGAGCCGTACAAGAAAGTGTCGATGAAGGACATGGACAAGGCTCAGCTGAAAGAAACCGTCAACGGTGGCTGGGTTGCCTGGTTGCAACACTACTTCGTGACCGCGTGGATTCCGGCGAAGGGCGAAAACAACGTCGTCCAGACCCGTAAAGACAGCAAAGGCAACTACATCATCGGCTACACCGCTCCGGCAATGACCGTTGCCCCAGGTGCGAAAGCCGAGACCAGCGCTGTACTTTACGCCGGTCCGAAAAGTCAGGCTGTGCTGAAAGAGTTGTCCCCAGGTCTGGAATTGACCGTCGACTACGGCATTCTGTGGTTCATTGCCCAGCCGATCTTTTGGCTGCTGCAACATATCCACGCGCTGGTCGGTAACTGGGGCTGGTCGATCATCTTCCTGACCATGCTGATCAAAGGGATTTTCTTCCCGCTGTCGGCAGCCAGCTACAAATCCATGGCCCGCATGCGTGCAGTGGCACCGAAACTGGCCGCGCTGAAAGAGCAACATGGCGACGACCGGCAGAAAATGTCGCAAGCCATGATGGAGCTGTACAAGAAAGAAAAGATCAATCCGCTGGGTGGTTGCTTGCCAATCCTCGTGCAGATGCCGGTTTTCCTTTCGCTGTACTGGGTTCTGCTGGAAAGCGTTGAAATGCGCCAAGCGCCGTTCATGCTGTGGATTACTGACTTGTCGATCAAGGATCCGTTCTTCATTCTGCCGATCATCATGGGTGCAACCATGTTCATCCAGCAGCAGTTGAACCCTACACCTCCGGATCCGATGCAGGCCAAGGTGATGAAGCTGATGCCAATCATCTTTACCTTCTTCTTCCTGTGGTTCCCGGCCGGTCTGGTGCTGTACTGGGTAGTCAACAACTGCCTGTCGATCGCCCAACAGTGGTACATCACTCGTAAAGTCGAAGCGGCTACTAAAGCAGCTGCCTGATTTACACTGTGAATACCACTCAAAACGCCCCCTAGTGGGGCGTTTTGCTATCTGTCACTTTTGTCTGGATACCGGTTTATGAGCGTACCTCGTGAAACCATCGCCGCCGTCGCCACCGCTCAAGGTCGCGGCGGTGTGGGCATCGTCCGTATTTCCGGGCCATTGGCGAGCGTGGCGGCCAAGGCCTTCAGTGGTCGTGAACTGAAGCCGCGGTACGCCCACTACGGCCCGTTTTTCAGTGAAAACGATGAAGTGCTGGACCAGGGCATTGCCTTGTATTTCCCGGGACCGAACTCGTTCACCGGTGAGGATGTGCTGGAACTTCAAGGCCACGGCGGCCCGGTTGTGCTGGATATGCTGCTAAAACGGTGTCTGGAATTGGGCTGCCGCCTGGCACGGCCGGGAGAATTCAGTGAACGGGCGTTTCTCAACGATAAACTCGACCTGGCTCAGGCCGAAGCAATCGCCGACCTGATCGAGGCCAGTTCTGCACAGGCTGCGCGCAATGCACTGCGTTCCTTGCAGGGTGCTTTTTCCGAGCGTGTGCATAAACTCACCGAGCAACTTATCGGTTTGCGGATCTACGTCGAAGCCGCCATCGACTTCCCGGAGGAAGAAATCGACTTCCTTGCCGATGGCCATGTTCTGAGCATGCTCGACAAAGTGCGTGACGAGTTATCCACCGTGCTGCGTGAAGCCGGGCAGGGTGCGTTGCTGCGAGATGGCATGACCGTGGTAATCGCCGGTCGGCCGAATGCTGGCAAATCGAGTCTGCTCAACGCACTGGCCGGTCGTGAAGCGGCGATCGTGACCGAGATCGCTGGCACCACCCGTGACATTCTCCGCGAACATATCCACATCGACGGCATGCCCCTGCACGTCGTCGACACAGCCGGTTTGCGCGATACCGATGATCATGTTGAAAAGATCGGTGTTGAACGTGCCTTGAAGGCCATCGGCGAAGCGGATCGAGTGCTGTTAGTCGTCGATGCCACCGCGCCCGAAGCCCTTGATCCATTCGCGTTATGGCCGGAGTTCCTTGAAACCCGTCCGGATCCGGCGAAAGTCACGTTGATCCGTAATAAAGCCGACCTCACTGGCGAAGCGATTGCTCTGGAAGTTAGCGCTGATGGTCATGTCACCATCAGCCTGAGTGCCAAGTCCGCTGGCGAAGGCCTGGATCTGCTGCGCGATCACCTCAAGGCCTGCATGGGCTACGAGCAGACCTCGGAAAGCAGCTTCAGCGCCCGCAGGCGTCATCTTGATGCGCTGCGTCATGCCAGCGCATCCCTTGAGCATGGCCGTGCTCAGCTGACATTGGCGGGTGCCGGGGAGCTGCTGGCTGAGGATTTGCGACAAGCACAACACTCTTTGGGTGAAATCACTGGGGCTTTCAGTTCCGATGACCTGCTTGGACGGATCTTTTCCAGTTTCTGTATCGGCAAATAACCCCTTCCGTTGTCCGCAGACAGGCCATTCGCGCCTGTCTGTTCCCTCCAACCAGAAAATTCCTGCGGTGCCGAGCTGATTTCTTTTCGCTTGGGCGGTTTTTCTGCGCCTGAAATTTACATTTCCCGCTGGTTTCTGTGGATTAAGCCCTGTGAATAACTGCCGCTAAGGGCAGTTGATAACAGGGCCTGAAAACTGAAGATAACCGCCCCTGTGGATAACCAGCTGTTTAATCCACAGGCTTAGACCGGTTATCCAAGGGCCTCATTGGCACATGACCACAGGGTTTTGAATCTCTGTACATATTGAAGATAAAGGGTTGTAGCGATCTATCCACAGAAATGATGCTCAGTAGAAATAAACATAAAAACAAAGATTTAATAAATTTCTTTCTTTTTAATTTCTATAACCCTGACTTCTCCACAGCTGGTTAATTTTTGTGCAAAGGGTTCTTTAGGGAAGGCGAAGTCCCTATACTTGCCGACCTGGTCCAGAAACCCGGGCTCAAACTATTCCTGAATTACCTACTTAAGCAGGCACGAGGTGCGTGGTGGATTTCCCTTCCCGTTTTGAAGTGATCGTCATCGGCGGCGGTCATGCCGGTACCGAGGCAGCACTGGCGTCAGCACGCATGGGGGCGAAAACCCTGTTGCTGACGCACAACGTGGAAACCCTCGGTGCCATGAGTTGCAACCCTGCCATTGGCGGGATCGGTAAAAGTCACCTGGTGAAGGAAATCGATGCCCTTGGCGGCGCGATGGCCATGGCTACCGACAAAGGCGGCATCCAGTTTCGCGTGTTGAACAGCCGTAAAGGCCCGGCCGTGCGTGCGACTCGGGCCCAGGCAGACCGGGTTCTTTACAAAGCCGCTGTCCGCGAAGCGTTGGAAAACCAGCCCAACCTGTGGATATTTCAGCAACCCGCGGACGACCTGATCGTCGAGCAGGATCAAGTGCGCGGTGTCGTCACCCAAATGGGCCTGCGTTTCTTCGCCGACTCCGTGGTGTTGACCACCGGCACGTTCCTCGGTGGACTTATCCACATCGGCATGCAGAATTATTCCGGCGGCCGTGCCGGTGATCCGCCCTCGATTGCCCTGGCTCACCGTCTGCGTGAATTGCCATTGCGCGTCGGTCGATTGAAAACCGGCACACCGCCGCGCATCGATGGTCGTTCTGTGGATTTCTCGGTGATGACCGAGCAGGCCGGTGATACGCCGATCCCGGTGATGTCGTTCATGGGGTCCAAAGAGCAGCACCCGAAACAGGTCAGCTGCTGGATCACCCACACCAACGCCCGTACCCACGAAATCATCGCCGCGAACCTCGATCGTTCGCCGATGTATTCCGATCAAGGGTTGATCGAAGGCATCGGCCCTCGTTATTGCCCGTCGATCGAAGACAAGATCCACCGCTTTGCCGACAAGGAAAGCCATCAGGTCTTCATCGAACCGGAAGGGTTGACCACTCACGAGCTGTACCCGAACGGGATATCCACCTCCCTGCCGTTCGATGTGCAATTGCAGATCGTGCAATCGATTCGCGGCATGGAAAACGCGCACATCGTTCGTCCCGGGTACGCCATCGAGTACGACTACTTCGACCCGCGTGACTTGAAATACAGCCTCGAAACCAAAGTCATTGGCGGTCTGTTTTTCGCCGGGCAAATCAACGGCACCACCGGTTACGAAGAAGCTGGCGCCCAGGGTTTGCTGGCCGGGGCCAACGCCGCGCTGCGTGCACAGGGCAAAGACGCCTGGTGCCCGCGTCGTGATGAGGCCTACATCGGCGTCTTGGTCGACGACCTGATTACACTTGGAACCCAAGAGCCGTACCGGATGTTCACATCCCGTGCCGAGTACCGCCTGATCCTGCGCGAAGACAACGCCGACCTGCGCCTGACCGAAAAAGGTCGCGAGCTGGGTCTGGTCGATGACGCGCGTTGGGCGGCCTTCTGCACCAAACGTGAAAGCATCACCCTGGAAGAACAACGCCTGAAAAGTACCTGGGTGCGTCCGGGGACTGAGCAGGGCGATGCCATTTCCGAAAAATTCGGTACCCCGCTGACCCATGAATACAACCTGCTCAACCTGCTGAGCCGTCCGGAAATCGACTACGCTGGCCTGATCGCCGTGACGGGTGGAGGCGCCGAAGATCCACAGGTCGCAGAGCAGGTTGAAATCAAGACCAAATACGCCGGTTACATCGATCGTCAGCAAGATGAAATCGCCCGTCTGCGGGCCAGTGAAGACACAAAATTGCCTGTGGATATCGATTACACGAACATTTCCGGTCTCTCCAAAGAGATTCAGAGCAAGCTCGGTGCGACCCGTCCAGAAACCCTGGGCCAGGCGTCACGTATCCCGGGCGTGACCCCGGCAGCGATTTCGCTGTTGATGATTCATTTGAAAAAACGCGGCGCGGGCCGTCAGTTGGAGCAAAGCGCTTGAGTTCGTTGGTCACCTCGCAACACGCCGAAGAGTTATCCACAGGTGCTCGCCAGCTCGGTGTCACGCTGTCAGAAACCCAGCATGCGCAATTGCTGGGTTATCTGGCCCTGTTGATCAAGTGGAACAAGGCTTACAACCTGACCGCCGTGCGCGATCCGGACGAAATGGTCTCGCGGCACTTGCTCGATAGTCTGAGCGTGATGTCGTTCGTCGAAAACGGTCGTTGGCTCGATGTTGGCAGCGGCGGCGGCATGCCGGGTATTCCGTTGGCGATCCTGTTTCCTGAGTCGCAAGTGACCTGCCTGGACAGCAACGGCAAGAAAACCCGCTTCCTGACCCAGGTCAAACTCGAACTCAAACTGGATAACCTGCAAGTTATCCACAGTCGCGTCGAAGCGTTCCAGCCTGAACAGCCGTTCAACGGAATCATTTCCCGGGCGTTCAGCAGCATGGAGAACTTCAGCAACTGGACACGCCACCTCGGCGACGTCGATACACGCTGGCTGGCAATGAAGGGCGTTCATCCGGCCGATGAGCTGGTAGCATTGCCGGCAGACTTCCACCTCGATAGCGAACACGCCCTGGCCGTACCTGGTTGCCAAGGCCAACGCCATCTGCTGATACTGCGCCGCACGGCATGATTGGGAACACAAGCAAGAATGGCTAAGGTATTCGCGATTGCGAACCAAAAGGGTGGTGTGGGTAAAACCACCACCTGCATCAACCTCGCAGCTTCTCTGGTCGCTACCAAGCGCCGAGTGCTGTTGATCGATCTTGATCCACAGGGCAACGCCACCATGGGTAGCGGTGTGGATAAACACGGCCTGGAAAATTCGGTCTACGACCTGCTGATCGGCGAATGCGATCTGGCCCAGGCCATGCACTATTCCGAGCACGGTGGTTACCAACTGCTGCCGGCCAACCGCGACCTGACGGCGGCCGAAGTGGTTCTGCTGGAAATGCAGATGAAGGAAAGCCGGCTGCGCAGCGCGCTGGCGCCGATCCGTGAGAACTACGATTACATTTTGATCGACTGCCCACCGTCGCTGTCGATGCTGACGCTGAACGCGTTGGTCGCGGCAGACGGGGTGATTATCCCCATGCAGTGCGAGTACTTCGCCCTCGAAGGCTTGAGCGACCTTGTGGATAACATCAAGCGCATCGCCGAATTGCTCAACCCGAACTTGAAGGTCGAAGGCCTGTTGCGGACCATGTACGACCCGCGCCTGAGTCTGATGAACGACGTTTCGGCGCAGCTCAAGGAGCACTTCGGCGAGCAGCTCTATGACACCGTCATTCCGCGCAACATCCGCCTGGCCGAAGCGCCAAGCTATGGCATGCCGGCGCTGGCGTACGACAAAACTTCGCGGGGCGCCATTGCCTACCTGGCACTGGCCGGCGAGATGGTTCGCCGTCAGCGCAAAAACTCACGCACTGCCGCTGCTCAGGCAACTTAAGGAATCCCCATGGCCGTCAAGAAACGAGGTCTCGGACGTGGACTGGATGCACTGCTGAGCGGTCCGACTGTCAGCTCGCTGGAAGAACAAGCGGTCCAGGCCGATCAACGTGAGCTGCAGCACCTGCCCCTGGACCTGATCCAGCGTGGCAAGTACCAGCCGCGGCGGGACATGGACCCGCAGGCGCTGGAAGAGCTGGCGCAGTCGATCAAGGCCCAGGGCGTGATGCAGCCGATCGTGGTGCGTCCGATCGGCAGCGGCCGTTTCGAAATCATCGCCGGCGAACGTCGCTGGCGCGCGAGCCAGCAGGCTGGCCAGGAAACCATCCCGGCGATGGTTCGTGATGTACCGGATGAAACCGCCATCGCCATGGCACTGATTGAAAACATTCAGCGTGAAGACCTGAATCCAATCGAAGAAGCGGTGGCCTTGCAGCGTTTGCAGCAGGAATTCCAGCTGACTCAGCAACAAGTGGCCGAAGCCGTGGGCAAGTCCCGCGTAACCGTGGCTAACCTGCTACGCTTGATCGCGTTGCCGGAAGTTATCAAAACCATGCTGTCCCACGGTGATCTGGAAATGGGTCATGCGCGTGCTTTGCTGGGTTTGCCGGAAAATCAACAGGTTGAAGGGGCGCGACATGTTGTCGCACGGGGGCTGACGGTGCGCCAGACTGAGGCACTGGTTCGCCAGTGGTTGAGTGGCAAACAGGAGCCTGCCGAACCGGTGAAACCGGACCCGGATATCGCCCGACTCGAGCAGCGCCTGGCCGAGCGCCTAGGCTCTGCGGTGCAGATCCGACATGGAAAGAAGGGGAAGGGGCAGTTGGTGATTGGGTACAACTCCCTCGATGAGCTTCAGGGTGTGCTCGCACACATTCGCTGAAACATTTCCTCATGTAGCGTGCAGTCGGAAATCACTACCTGACAGTTGAATAGGGGCAGAACCGCCCCTATACTCTGCGCGCATTTTGTCGGCACAAATTATGCCAAGTTATTGAATTCTGGCAGCCGATCCTTGGGGAGCAAAAGTGATGGAGAGCCGCACGCCAAACCGCTTGCCGTTCCATCGCCTGGCAGTTTTTCCGGTGTTGATGGCTCAGTTTGTCGTTCTGCTGATTGGCGCTTTGGCGCTCTGGCAATGGCACGGAGTCGTAGCCGGGTACTCGGGACTCTGCGGAGGCCTGATAGCCTTGCTGCCCAATGTTTATTTCGCTCACAGGGCATTTCGGTTTTCCGGCGCCCGAGCAGCTCAAGCCATCGTCCGGTCTTTTTATGCCGGTGAGGCGGGCAAACTGATTTTGACGGCAGTGCTGTTTGCATTGACGTTCGCAGGTGTGAAGCCATTGGCGCCGCTAGCTGTATTCGGCGTCTTCGTGTTGACCCAACTGGTCAGCTGGTTCGCGCCCCTGCTGATGAGAACAAGACTTTCGAGACCTTAGGGCGTTTGAGGCAACCATGGCAGAGACAACCGCTTCGGGCTATATCCAGCACCACTTGCAGAACCTGACTTTCGGTCAGCTCCCAAATGGCGGGTGGGGTTTTGCCCACACCGCAGCAGAAGCCAAGGAAATGGGCTTCTGGGCTTTCCACGTCGATACGCTTGGCTGGTCGGTCGCTTTGGGTCTGATCTTCGTTCTTCTTTTCCGCATGGCGGCAAAGAAAGCGACTTCCGGTCAGCCTGGTGCTTTGCAGAACTTCGTTGAAGTATTGGTCGAATTCGTCGATGGCAGCGTGAAAGACAGCTTCCATGGTCGTAGCCCGGTGATTGCGCCGCTGGCACTGACCATCTTCGTCTGGGTCTTCCTGATGAACGCTGTCGACCTGATCCCGGTCGACTGGATTCCTCAGCTGGCCATCCTGATCACTGGCGATGCGCACATTCCATTCCGTGCCGTATCCACCACTGACCCGAACGCTACCCTGGGCATGGCCCTGTCGGTGTTCGCGTTGATCATTTTCTACAGCATCAAGGTCAAGGGCATCGGCGGCTTCATCGGCGAACTGACCCTGCACCCGTTCGGCAGCAAGAATATCTTCCTGCAAGCACTGCTGATTCCGGTGAACTTCCTGCTGGAGTTCGTGACGCTGATCGCCAAGCCTATCTCGCTGGCACTGCGTCTGTTCGGCAACATGTACGCCGGCGAGCTGGTCTTCATTCTGATTGCTGTGATGTTCGGCAGCGGTCTGCTCTGGCTTAGCGGCCTGGGCGTAGTTCTGCAGTGGGCGTGGGCTGTGTTCCACATCCTGATCATCACCCTGCAGGCGTTTATCTTCATGATGCTGACCATCGTCTACCTGTCGATGGCGCACGAAGAGAACCATTAAGACCAGTCTCGACTAGTCTGATGTCCCACCC
This sequence comes from Pseudomonas fluorescens, assembly GCF_902497785.1. Taxonomy (GTDB): domain Bacteria; phylum Pseudomonadota; class Gammaproteobacteria; order Pseudomonadales; family Pseudomonadaceae; genus Aquipseudomonas; species Aquipseudomonas fluorescens_BO. The sequence continues at coordinate 126,564 of NZ_CABVHK010000008.1, read as the reverse complement.
GGTCAAACGGGTGGGTGCCCGAACAGGGCTATGAAACGATTTGTTTTACCGCTTTAAAATCTAAAAAACCTAAACCATACGACGTAAAAGTCGGGAGGAAAGATGGAAACTGTAGTTGGTCTAACCGCTATCGCTGTTGCACTGTTGATCGGCCTGGGCGCACTGGGTACCGCAATTGGTTTCGGCCTGTTGGGCGGCAAGTTCCTGGAAGGCGCAGCGCGTCAGCCAGAAATGGTTCCAATGCTGCAAGTTAAAATGTTCATCGTTGCCGGTCTGCTCGACGCCGTAACCATGATCGGTGTTGGTATCGCTCTGTTCTTCACCTTCGCGAACCCATTCGTTGGTCAACTCGCTGGCTAATCACTCGAACCTTCGAGTGATTGGTTTGATGTGCAACGAACGAGCGAGGTGTTGGCGTGAACATTAATGCAACCCTGATTGGCCAGTCCGTTGCGTTCTTCATTTTTGTACTGTTTTGCATGAAGTTCGTGTGGCCTCCGGTCATCGCGGCTTTGCACGAACGTCAGAAGAAGATCGCGGATGGACTGGACGCTGCCGCCCGAGCAGCTCGCGACCTGGAGTTGGCCCAAGATAAAGCGGGTCAACAACTGCGCGAAGCTAAGGCTCAGGCAGCTGAAATCATTGAGCAAGCCAAGAAACGCGGTAATCAGATCGTTGAAGAGGCTGTTGAAAAAGCCCGTATCGACGCTGACCGTGTGAAGGTTCAGGCTCAGGCCGAGATCGAGCAGGAACTGAACAGTGTCAAAGATGCGCTGCGTGCCCAACTGGGTGCTCTGGCCGTCGGCGGCGCCGAGAAGATCCTGGGTGCCACAATCGATCAAAACGCGCACGCGGAGCTGGTAAACAAACTGGCTGCTGAAATTTAAGCGAGGGCGATCATGGCAGAATTGACCACGTTGGCCCGACCTTACGCTAAGGCAGCCTTCGAGCACGCCCAGGCCCACCAGCAACTGGCCTCTTGGTCAGCCATGCTCGGCCTGGCTGCAGCAGTGTCGCAAGACGACACCATGCAGCGCGTGCTCAAGGCCCCGCGACTGACGAGCGCAGACAAGGCCGCCACGTTTATTGACGTGTGCGGCGACAAGTTTGATGTGAAGGCACAGAACTTCATCAACGTCATTGCCGAAAACGACCGTCTCCCGCTGTTGCCGGAGATCGCCGCTCTGTTCGACCTGTACAAGGCTGAACAAGAGAAGTCGGTAGACGTTGAAGTAACCAGTGCTTTCGCATTGAACCAAGAACAGCAAGACAAACTCGCCAAGGTTCTCAGTGCACGACTCAACCGGGAAGTGCGCCTGCAAGTCGAGGAAGACAAATCCCTTATCGGGGGCATTGTCATCCGCGCCGGCGACCTGGTTATCGATGGCTCGGTTCGCGGCAAACTCGCGAACCTTGCCGAAGCATTGAAATCTTGAGTTTGAAGGGGCAGCAGAGCAATGCAGCAACTCAATCCTTCCGAAATAAGTGAAATTATCAAGGGCCGCATCGACAAGCTCGATGTGACCTCCCAAGCCCGTAACGAAGGCACTGTCGTCAGCGTATCTGACGGTATCGTGCGGATTCACGGTCTGGCCGACGTTATGTACGGCGAGATGATCGAGTTTCCGGGCGGCGTCTTCGGTATGGCTCTCAACCTGGAGCAAGACTCCGTAGGTGCCGTAGTTTTGGGCTCCTATCAGTCTCTGGCTGAAGGCATGAGCGCCAAGTGCACCGGCCGCATCCTCGAAGTTCCGGTTGGTAAGGAACTGCTGGGTCGCGTAGTCGACGCACTGGGTAACCCTGTTGACGGCAAAGGTCCGCTGAACAACACCGAGACCGATGCGGTCGAGAAAGTTGCTCCAGGCGTGATCTGGCGTAAGTCGGTAGACCAGCCTGTACAGACCGGCTACAAGGCTGTCGATGCCATGATCCCTGTCGGCCGTGGCCAGCGTGAGCTGATCATCGGTGACCGTCAGATCGGTAAAACCGCTCTGGCGATCGACGCGATCATCAACCAGAAAAACAGCGGTATTTTCTGCGTCTACGTAGCGATCGGTCAGAAGCAATCGACCATTGCCAACGTGGTTCGCAAGCTGGAAGAAAACGGCGCACTGGCTAACACCATCGTCGTTGCAGCGAGCGCTTCGGAATCTGCAGCACTGCAATTCCTGGCACCGTACTCCGGTTGCACCATGGGTGAATTCTTCCGCGACCGCGGTGAAGACGCGCTGATCGTTTATGACGATCTGTCCAAGCAAGCAGTGGCTTACCGCCAGATTTCCCTGCTGCTGCGCCGTCCACCAGGCCGTGAAGCTTACCCAGGCGACGTGTTCTATCTCCACTCCCGTCTGCTGGAGCGCGCATCCCGCGTTTCGGAAGAATACGTAGAGAAGTTCACCAACGGCGCAGTGACCGGCAAAACCGGTTCCCTGACCGCACTGCCGATCATCGAAACCCAGGCTGGCGACGTTTCTGCGTTCGTTCCGACCAACGTGATTTCCATCACTGACGGTCAGATCTTCCTGGAATCGGCCATGTTCAACTCCGGGATCCGTCCTGCTGTGAACGCCGGTGTTTCGGTATCCCGTGTGGGTGGTGCCGCTCAGACCAAGATCATCAAGAAGCTCTCCGGTGGTATCCGTACCGCTCTGGCTCAGTACCGTGAACTGGCGGCATTCGCCCAGTTCGCTTCTGACCTGGACGAAGCGACCCGTAAGCAACTTGAGCATGGTCAGCGCGTTACCGAGCTGATGAAGCAGAAGCAATATGCACCAATGTCGATCGCTGACATGGCGCTGTCGCTGTATGCCGCTGAGCGTGGGTTCCTGACCGACGTTGAAATCGCCAAGATCGGCAGCTTCGAACAAGCGCTGATTGCTTTCTTCAACCGCGATCACGCCGATTTGATGGCGAAGATCAACGTGAAGGGTGACTTCAATGACGAAATCGACGCTGGCCTCAAGGCCGGTATCGAGAAGTTCAAGGCCACCCAAACCTGGTAAGCCGCAGCGGGAGCCGCAAGGCTCCCGCTTGCTAACCTGATAGGTGTTACATGGCAGGCGCAAAAGAGATTCGCAGTAAGATTGCGAGCATCAAAAGCACGCAAAAGATTACCAGCGCCATGGAAAAAGTGGCGGTCAGTAAAATGCGCAAGGCACAAATGCGCATGGCTGCTAGCCGTCCTTACGCGGAGCGCATCCGCCAGGTTATTGGTCATTTGGCCAACGCCAACCCGGAATATCGCCACCCATTCATGATCGACCGTGAAGTAAAGCGCGTCGGTTACGTCGTGGTGAGCAGTGACCGTGGTCTGTGTGGTGGCTTGAACACCAACCTGTTCAAGGCCTTGGTCAAGGACATGGCGAAAAACCGTGAAAACGGCGTCGAGATCGATCTGTGTGTTGTTGGTAGCAAGGGTGCGGCTTTCTTCCGCAACTTCGGCGGTAACGTCGTAGCAGCTATCAGCCACCTGGGTGAAGAGCCGTCGATCAATGACCTGATCGGCAGCGTCAAGGTGATGCTGGATGCCTACCTGGACGGCCGTATTGACCGCCTGTCCGTGGTGTCCAACAAGTTCATCAACACCATGACGCAACAGCCTACCGTGGAGCAGTTGATTCCATTGGTAGCCACCGCGGATCAGGGACTCAAGCACCACTGGGATTATCTGTACGAACCGGACGCCAAAGAGCTGCTTGACGGCTTGATGGTCCGTTACGTGGAGTCGCAGGTCTACCAGGCGGTGGTCGAGAACAACGCGGCTGAACAAGCTGCGCGGATGATCGCGATGAAGAACGCTACCGACAACGCCGGTGATTTGATCAGCGATTTGCAGCTGGTCTACAACAAGGCGCGTCAGGCTGCGATCACCCAAGAGATCTCGGAAATCGTCGGCGGCGCTGCCGCGGTTTAACGGTTCAAATATTCAGAGGATCCAGCTATGAGTAGCGGACGTATCGTTCAAATCATCGGCGCCGTTATCGACGTGGAATTTCCACGCGACAGCGTACCGAGCATCTACAACGCGTTGAAAGTAGTGAGCGCGGCCGAAACCACCCTGGAAGTTCAGCAACAGCTGGGCGACGGCGTGGTTCGTACCATTGCGATGGGTTCCACCGAGGGCTTGAAGCGCGGTCTGGAAGTCACCGACTCTGGCGCTGCCATCTCCGTACCGGTCGGTAAAGCGACTCTGGGCCGGATCATGGACGTACTGGGCAACCCGATCGACGAAGCTGGCCCGATCGACACCGAAGAGCGCTGGGGCATTCACCGTCCTGCGCCAACCTTCGCTGAACAAGCGGGCGGCAACGACCTGCTGGAAACCGGCATCAAGGTTATCGACCTGGTTTGCCCGTTCGCCAAGGGCGGTAAAGTCGGTCTGTTCGGTGGTGCCGGTGTAGGCAAAACCGTAAACATGATGGAACTGATCCGTAACATCGCCATCGAGCACAGCGGTTATTCCGTGTTCGCCGGTGTGGGTGAGCGTACTCGTGAGGGTAACGACTTCTACCACGAGATGAAGGATTCCAACGTTCTGGACAAAGTGGCACTGGTCTACGGTCAGATGAACGAGCCGCCGGGTAACCGTCTGCGCGTAGCACTGACCGGCCTGACCATGGCCGAGAAGTTCCGTGACGAAGGTAACGACGTTCTGCTGTTCGTCGACAACATCTATCGTTACACCCTTGCCGGTACTGAAGTATCCGCACTGCTGGGCCGTATGCCTTCCGCAGTAGGTTACCAGCCGACTCTGGCCGAAGAGATGGGTACTCTGCAAGAGCGTATCACTTCGACCAAAAACGGTTCGATCACCTCGATCCAGGCGGTATACGTACCGGCGGATGACTTGACTGACCCGTCGCCAGCGACCACCTTCGCCCACTTGGACGCCACCGTCGTTCTGTCCCGTGACATCGCCTCCCTGGGTATCTACCCGGCGGTCGATCCACTCGACTCGACTTCGCGTCAGCTGGACCCGAACGTGATCGGTCAGGACCACTACGACACCGCTCGCGGCGTACAGTATGTTCTGCAGCGTTACAAAGAACTGAAGGACATCATTGCGATCCTGGGTATGGACGAGCTGTCGGAAACCGACAAGCAGTTGGTAAACCGTGCTCGTAAGATCCAGCGTTTCTTGTCGCAGCCGTTCTTCGTGGCTGAAGTCTTCACCGGTGCTTCGGGTAAATACGTTTCCCTGAAAGACACCATTGCTGGCTTCAAAGGCATCCTCAACGGTGACTACGACCACCTGCCAGAACAAGCGTTCTACATGGTCGGCGGCATCGAAGAAGCGATCGAGAAAGCCAAGAAACTGTAATCCCGGCGCCCGGCAACGGGCGCTAATTTAGGTTGAGGCAATCAGATGGCTATGACAGTCCATTGCGATATCGTCAGCGCGGAAGGGGAAATCTTCTCCGGCCTGGTCGAGATGGTGATTGCGCACGGTGCACTGGGTGATCTTGGTATCGCCCTGGGCCACGCGCCGCTGATCACTAATCTCAAGCCTGGCCCGATCCGCCTGGTCAAGCAGGGCGGGGAAGAGGAGGTGTATTACATCTCCGGTGGTTTCCTCGAGGTTCAGCCGAACATGGTCAAGGTTCTTGCCGACACCGTGCAACGTGCTGCCGACCTGGACGAAGCCTCCGCTCAGGAAGCCGTTAAGGCTGCCGAGAAGGCCTTGCATGAGCGGGGCGCGGAATTCGATTACGGTTCTGCTGCCGCACGTCTGGCCGAGGCCGCAGCTCAGCTGCGCACCGTCCAGCAGATCCGCAAGAAGTTCGGCCACTAAAAGGCCATTGCTTGTTGCGCGATTGATTAAAAAGGGTAGCCTCGGCTACCCTTTTTTCTTTTCCGAATTTCATTACCTGGTCGCAGCCGCTGACCACCCAGGATTGGTAGCCAGTCATGTCACTTGAAATTGTTATTCTCGCTGCCGGTCAAGGCACTCGCATGCGGTCAGCGTTGCCGAAAGTGCTGCATCCGATTGCCGGCAACTCGATGCTCGGCCATGTTATCCACAGCGCTCGACAACTTGATCCACAGCGCATTCACGTGGTGATCGGTCACGGTGCCGACGCGGTGCGTGAGCGCCTGGCCGCTGACGACTTGAATTTCGTCCTTCAAGATAAACAGCTGGGTACTGGCCACGCAGTCGCTCAAGCCGTGCCGTTCATTGAGGCCGACACCGTTTTGATTCTCTATGGCGACGTGCCATTGATTGAAGTCGAGACGCTCCAGCGCCTGCTCAAGCACGTTGCGCCGCAGCAACTGGGATTGCTCACCGTCAACCTGGATGACCCGACCGGTTATGGCCGCATCGTTCGCGATGCCGGTGGCAAGGTCACGGCCATCGTCGAGCAGAAAGATGCCAACGAAGCCGAGCGCGCGATCTCTGAAGGCAACACCGGCATTCTGGCGCTGCCATTCGCGCAGCTGGGTGGCTGGATGAGCCGTCTTTCCAACAATAACGCCCAGGGCGAGTATTACCTGACTGACGTCATCGCAATGGCGGTCAGCGATGGACTGGTTGTGGCCACCGAGCAGCCTCATGACGCGATGGAAGTGCAGGGCGCCAATGATCGCAAGCAGCTGTCGGAACTTGAGCGTCACTACCAGCTGCGCGCCGGTCGCCGTTTGATGGCGCAAGGCGTGACCCTGCGTGACCCGGCTCGTTTTGATGTGCGTGGTGAAGTCACCGCCGGCCGCGATGTGCTGATCGACATCAACGTGATCCTCGAAGGCAAGGTCGTCATCGAAGACGATGTGGTGATCGGCCCGAACTGTGTGATCAAGGACAGCACGCTGCGTAAAGGTGTGGTGGTCAAAGCCAACAGCCACATCGAAGGCGCGATTCTTGGCGAAGGCAGCGATGCGGGTCCGTTTGCACGTTTGCGTCCCGGCACGGTGCTGGACGCTCGCGCGCATGTGGGTAACTTTGTTGAATTGAAGAACGCTCACTTGGGCGAAGGCGCCAAGGCCGGTCATTTGACTTATCTGGGAGACGCCGAAGTCGGGGCGCGGACCAACATCGGCGCGGGCACCATCACTTGCAACTATGACGGTGCCAACAAATGGAAGACCGTGTTGGGTGAAGACGTGTTCATTGGTTCCAACAACTCGTTGGTGGCGCCTGTGGATATCTCCAGCGGAGCAACCACGGCTGCTGGGTCGACCATTACGCAGAATGTGGATAACCAACAGTTGGCGGTGGGTCGTGCACGTCAGAAGAATATTGACGGCTGGAAACGGCCGGTGAAGATCAAGAAGACCTGAGTTATCCACAGAGTTTTCAAAATCTGAAGATCGCAGCCTTCGGCAGCTCCTACGAAGTAGACACGCCTCTCGCGTAGGAGCTGCCGCAGGCTGCGATCTTTTCAAATTTATCCACACTGCTTTTTATCGCCTCCCGCTTGACGAAGTTTCGCTAATAGGTTTTGATTGCTTCCGTTATCTTTCGAATCGAAACTTACCAGACCATGTCGAAACGCAATACACCTCAACGCCGTCACAACATCCTCGCCTTGCTCAATGAGCAGGGCGAAGTCAGTGTGGATGAGCTGGCCAAGCGTTTCGAAACGTCGGAAGTTACGATTCGCAAGGATTTGGCGGCACTCGAAAGCAATGGCCTGCTTCTGCGACGTTACGGCGGGGCGATCACCATGCCTCAGGAATTGGTCGCGGACCTCGGTCAGCCAGTGTCCAGACATAAACAAGCCATCGCCCGCGCCGCCGTCACACGAATTCGCGAGCACGCACGGATCATCATCGACAGCGGCAGCACGACCGCGGCGATGATCCCTGAACTCGGCCAACAACCGGGTCTGGTGGTGATGACCAATTCCCTGCATGTTGCCAACGCGTTAAGCGAACTTGAGCACGAACCGGTGCTGCTGATGACGGGCGGCACCTGGGACCCTCACTCCGAATCCTTCCAGGGGCAAGTCGCCGAACAGGTCCTGCGCTCTTACGATTTCGACCAGTTATTCATCGGTGCCGATGGCATCGACCTGGTGCGGGGCACGACCACTTTCAACGAACTGCTGGGACTCAGCCGTGTCATGGCTGAGGTTGCCCGGGAAGTGATCGTGATGGTCGAGGCTGACAAGATTGGCCGCAAGATTCCCAACCTGGAACTGCCGTGGAGCAGTGTCCATACCCTAATTACCGACGATCGACTGCCGCAAGAGGCACGCGATCACATTCAGGCCCGCGGCATCAATTTGATTTGCGCGGCTGTCAGTCAGGAGAAATAGCATGTGTGGAATTGTTGGCGCAGTCGCAGAACGTAACATCACCGCCATCCTGCTCGAGGGCCTCAAACGCCTGGAATATCGTGGCTACGACAGTGCGGGTGTGGCGGTTTATACCAATGACCAGAAACTTGAGCGCATGCGTCGCCCGGGTAAAGTCAGCGAGCTGGATCTGGCCCTTGAAGCCGAGCCGCTGGTCGGTCGCCTGGGTGTCGCGCACACCCGTTGGGCCACTCACGGTGCGCCTTGCGAGCGCAATGCTCACCCGCATTTTTCCGGTGATCTGGCGGTGGTGCACAACGGCATTATCGAGAACCACGAAGCCCTGCGTGAACAACTCAAAGCGCTGGGGTACGTATTCACTTCGGACACTGATACTGAAGTCATCGCCCACCTGCTCAACCACAAGCTCAAGGATCTGCAAGATCTGACCGTGGCCCTCAAGGCCACCGTTAAAGAACTGCACGGTGCTTATGGTTTGGCCGTGATCAGCGCCGATCAACCGGATCGTCTGGTCGCCGCCCGCAGTGGCAGCCCGCTGGTGATCGGCCTGGGCCTGGGGGAAAACTTCCTTGCCTCCGACCAGTTGGCTTTGCGCCAGGTTACTGACCGCTTCATGTACCTGGAAGAAGGCGACATCGCCGAAATTCGCCGCGACAGCGTGCAGATCTGGGACGTCGCCGGCCAATCCGTCGAGCGCGAATCCGTGCAGTATCGCGACGGTGCAGAAGCGGCTGACAAAGGTGAATTCCGCCACTTCATGTTGAAGGAAATCCACGAGCAGCCGGCCGTCGTGCAACGCACCCTCGAAGGTCGTCTAAGCGCGAATGGTGTGCTGGTGCAGGCTTTCGGTCCACAGGCCGCCGAGCTGTTCGCGAAAGTACGTAATGTGCAGATCGTCGCCTGCGGCACCAGCTACCACGCCGGCATGGTCGCGCGTTACTGGCTGGAAGAATTGGCCGGCATCCCGTGTCAGGTCGAAGTGGCCAGTGAATTCCGTTACCGCAAAGTCGTGGTGCAGCCCGACACCTTGTTCGTGACCATTTCCCAGTCCGGCGAAACCGCCGACACCCTGGCCGCGCTGCGTAACGCCAAGGAACTGGGTTTCCTCGCCAGCCTGGCGATCTGCAACGTCGGCATCAGTTCCCTGGTGCGTGAATCTGACCTGACCCTGCTGACCCAGGCCGGTCGCGAAATCGGCGTGGCGTCGACCAAAGCGTTCACCACCCAATTGGTCGGCCTGCTGCTGCTGACGCTGTCCTTGGGTCAGGTTCGGGGCACATTGGCCGACGGTGTCGAAGCCACGTTGGTCGAAGAATTGCGTCGCCTGCCAACTCGCCTGGGTGAAGCCCTGGCCATGGACAGCACCGTAGAAAAAATCGCCGAGCTGTTCGCCGAGAAGAACCACACACTGTTCCTGGGTCGCGGCGCGCAATTCCCGGTGGCGATGGAAGGCGCCCTGAAACTCAAGGAAATCTCCTACATTCACGCTGAAGCCTACCCGGCGGGTGAGCTGAAACACGGCCCGTTGGCGCTTGTGGATAACGACATGCCAGTGGTTACCGTGGCGCCGAACAACGAACTGCTGGAAAAGTTGAAGTCCAACCTCCAGGAAGTTCGTGCTCGCGGCGGTGAACTGGTGGTTTTCGCAGACGAGAAGGCTGGCATGACCAACGGCGAAGGCACTCACGTTGTGCAGATGCCGCATATCCACGACACCCTGTCGCCGATCCTCTACACCATTCCACTGCAATTGCTCTCGTACTACGTGGCGGTGCTCAAAGGCACTGACGTGGACCAGCCGCGTAACCTGGCGAAGTCGGTGACCGTGGAATAAGTTATCCACAGATGAACCAAAAGGGGCGAGGTATCTGTTTTCTGATAGGACCTCGCCCTTTTACGTACGACTTTAGAATTTTTCGCGAATCAACCGCAGTGGATAGTCTGGCTCTCGATAACCTCCTGGTTTCTGGCGTTTCGGCAATATCACTTCCTCCCTTGGCACGTCCTTGTAGGGAATTCGACTCAGCAGGTCGCTGAGAATGTTCAGGCGTGCGCGTCGCTTGTCATTCGAGTTGGCCACAAACCATGGTGCATGGTCGGTATCGGTCATCTTGAACATGTCGTCCCTGGCGCGGGAATAGTCATACCAGCGACTGTACGATTTGAGATCCATACCGGTGAGTTTCCAGATTTTACGGCCATCTTTGATACGGGCCTGGAGCCGGCGTGTTTGCTCTTCCTGACTGACTTCCAGCCAATACTTGATCAGGATCACACCCGAATCCACGATCGCACGTTCCACGAGGGGAACTGACTTCAAAAAACCGGTGGTCTGTTCTGGCGTGCAAAACCCCATGACGCGCTCAACGCCCGCGCGGTTGTACCAACTGCGATCAAAGATCACCACCTCGCCAGCCGCTGGCAGATGCGGCAGGTAGCGCTGAATAAACATCTGACTCTTTTCTCGTTCCGTAGGAGCACTGAGCGCTATTACCCGGAAGACGCGCGGGCTCACCCGCTCAGTCAATGCCTTGATCGTTCCGCCCTTGCCGGCACCGTCACGTCCTTCAAACACGATGCAAACCTTGATGCCCTTGTGCTTCACCCATTCCTGCAACTTGACGACTTCGACGTGCAATTTGCGTAAGGCTGCCAGGTAGTCTTTGTTGTTCATCTTCGACGGTTCAGCCATTGATTGCTTTGGTGCGCGCTTCTTATCCTTTGCCATGACACCGACCTCGCTTATCCACGGTTAAGTCAGATTAGGTCGTTTTTTCCGTTGCGCTTAAAATCGCAGTTTGACGGTCATGGAGTGGAACTCTTGGTGGCGAAATTTAACGCATCATCAAAGATCGCCACCGCGCGAGTCCACCCTGCCGATGCACCCCGGATCTTGTGCGGGAAGCAGGAAATGAAGAAACCACTGGGCGGCAGGACCTCGAGATTGTGCAGTTTTTCCAGGTGGCAGTAGCCAATGTGGCGGCCCGCCTTATGACCTTCCCAGATCAACGAGGCGTCGCGTGTTTGCGCATATTTGCGGGCGGTATGGACAAAGGGTGCATCCCAGCTCCAGCCATCGGTGCCGGTTAAACGCACCCCTCTTTCCAACAGAAACAGTGTAGCTTCGAGGCCCATTCCGCAACCGGCTGCTGTGTAGTCCGGCTGACCATAGCGTTTCCCTGCCCTAGTGTTTACCACCACTATCTCAAGTGGGGTGAGCACATGACCAATGCGTTCAAGCTCCGCCTCGACATCTGCTGCAGAGACCACGTAACCGTCTTCAAAGCGGGTGAAGTCCAGTTTGACTCCTGGCTGAAAGCACCAATTGAGCGGTACTTCATCAATGGTGATGGCAGGTATACCTTCCCCCAGCGAGTCGTCCATGGTGCTGTGAAAGTGATACGGCGCATCAAGGTGAGTACCGTTGTGAGTATTCAACTGGATATGCTCGATAACCCAGCCTTCACTGTCTGGCAGATCGGTTGACGCGAGTCCGGGGAAAAAAGTGGAGACCTGTTCAGCGGTATCGCGGTGATTTGAGTACTGGATCTTCGGACCGTATCCGGGTGGGTCGGAGATAACGTCATTCTCCAGGTAAATCGAGAGATCTACAAAACGGCGAGCCATAGTAGGTTGTCCTGATGTTGGAAAATTCGCGATTCAGACGGCCTTTAAAATAGATAAATCAGCATTTCTAATTGAGATGTCTGTGGGTAACAGCGCGATAACGCCGGCGGCCAGCAAGAACAGTGCGCCGCACAGCGCGATGCTGGTTGCGAAACCCAGTACGGTCGCCGCCGAACCGAGCGCCAGAGGCGCAAAAGCGGAGATTCCTCGCCCGACGTTAAAGCAGAATCCCGTGCCTGTTGCGCGAAGGTGTGTAGGAAACATTTCGGCGAAATAAGCGGCTGCCAATCCGACAAAAGCCAGAAAAAAGGCGAAGACCGGGCCGATGATCAGCAGACTCGCATGGTCCGTCGCAACGGTATAAACAGGCAGCATCAGACCGCTGCCCGTCAGCGAGATAATAATGGTGCGTTTTTTACCGATGAAGTCGGCGAGCAAACCGAATGCGTTGTAGCCCAGAAATGCGCCTGCATTAAGCAGAACCATGAAGCCAGCCATGGTGGCGGCGTCGAGCCCGCGTTCCGCGACGAGGAATGTTGGCAGCCAGGTCATGGAGCCCCAATAAGCGGTGAGTACCAGCGCAGAGGCGAGGGTTCCGAGCAAAGTCTTACGTCGCAAAACCGGTGAAAACAGCTCGGAAAGGTTTGCTGCGGATTGCTGTCGGTCCGCTCTTTGCGCCAGCCATGCTTTTGATTCCGGGACACAAAACCACACGTAGACCATCGCAATGGATACCATCGCCCCGCTGATGAAGAACAACACTCTCCATCCATACAACGGCAACAGGTAAGCGGCCATGGCGGCAGCCAGGGCTGCCCCTAGCGAAAAGGCGCTGAGCACGAACGAGGTGGCCCGGGCGCGCTGATGAGACGGCCAGGTTTCATTGACGTAGGCTGCGGCGATACTCCAGACCCCGCCAAGCCCCAGTCCAGCCAGAAACCGCAACGTCAGGAATTGATACCACTCGCTAGCGCCAGCGGTGGCCATGGTCAGCAGTCCGAAGCTCGCCAGGGAAAGCAACAGGGCCGGTCTGCGCCCCAAAGTGTCGGCGACTTTCCCCATTATGATGCTGCTGAATCCGATCCCCAGTAGCGTCGCCGTGACCAGTAATCCCGCTTGGGTTTGAGTGATTTGCAGGGATTGAGTGATGTCAGGAAGGGCGATGACCAGCACAATGATTTCGAGCGCATCGAACAGGTAGCTGAGAAAGCAGCCAACCAGGACATGCCACTTCAATACCGAAGGGTTACGGTTCATGGTGTAGACGGACTCTGAAATCGGTCAGGACGGCTGAACATCCGTTGTTCCTTTTCTGCAGTGAAGGGGAGCGGGCTCGATTCGACCAAGGCTAACAAGTCGTCGAAACTATCGATGTAGGAAACTTCAGAAGATTCAGGGGAAACTTCGTCGTGCAACGTCAAGCCCCAGCCAAGCGCGGCCAACGGTAATTGCTTACCCGCGCCCGAAAATGAACCTTTGCACAGGAGCAGATGGTGGACCGATTCCAGGAAATGCAGGTCTTCGCCGCGGTCGCCCAGGAGCAAGGCTTCTCCACGGCGGCGCGGCGTTTAGGCTTGTCCGCGGCGAGCGTGACCCGTGCGGTGGCGGCACTGGAAAAACGCATCGGCACACAGCTGCTGACGCGCACCACTCGCAGCGTGCATGTGAGCGAAGCGGGTCAGCGGTATCTTGAAGATTGTCGGAGAATTCTCGCCGAGGTGCAGGAAGCGGAGGATTCCGCGGCGGGCAGTCACGCAGAGCCTCGTGGGCAACTGACGATCACGGCGCCGGTGTTGTTTGGCGAGTTGTTCGTGACCCCGGTGGTGGTGAGTTATCTGACGCAGTTTCCGCAAGTCTGCATCAATGGGGTGCTGGTCGACCGTGTGGTGAGCATGGTCGAGGAGGGGATTGATGTTGCCGTGCGGATTGGCGAGTTGCCGGACAGCAATCAGCATGCGATTCGCGTGGGTGAAGTGCGGCGGGTGATCTGTGGCGCTCCGCAAGTTTTGGCGGCGCATGGCAGGCCCCTGCACCCGCAAGATCTGGCGGGGGCACCGGTTATTGCAACGTCCGCGATCGGTCAGTTAAAGAGCTGGCCATTCCTGGAGGCCGGCCAGCCCATCAGTGTTCGGCCTGAGCCGCGGCTGGTGGTGACGGCGAATCAATCTGCCATCAGTGCGGCGTGTCTGGGGTTGGGATTTACCCGGGTGCTCTCTTATCAAGTGGCGAAAAAAGTCGCTGCCGGTGAACTGGAAATTGTACTGGCCGACTTTGAATTGCCGCCGTTGCCTATTCATGTGGTGTATCAGGGCGGGCGCAATGCCCCGGCGCGGATTCGCAGTTTTGTAGACTTTACGGTGAACGCCCTGCGGGAACATCCGGAATTGAACGGATGATGGTTTATTGCGCTGGTTGAAATAATTGATTGCGTTTGCTGGGTATTCTGTTGTTTTGGCTGCGGGTGGAAGATAGCGCCCCATCGGTGCTGATCTCTCCTGAACGGCGCCACCCTCAGCGGAGTCGACCATGCAAGCGATCAAACTCTACAACTTCCCGCGTTCCGGCCATGCGCACCGTGTGCAACTGATGCTGTCCCTGCTGCAGTTGCCGACCGAGTTGATCCTGGTCGACATGGCCAAGGGCGCGCACAAACAGCCGGAGTACCTGGCGATCAACCCTTTCGGTCAGATTCCAGCCATCGACGATGAGGGCGTGGTGCTGGCTGATTCCAACGCCATTCTGGTGTATCTCGCACAAAAGTACGGTAACGGCCGCTGGCTCCCGACCGACCCGGTGGGCGCGGCCAAGGTTCAGCGCTGGTTGTCGGTGGCGGCCGGGCCCATTGCTTTCGGTCCGGGCCGCGCTCGGCTGATTACGGTGTTTGGTGCACCGTATAAGGCCGAAGAAGTGATCCCGTATGCCCACACCTGGCTCAAGCTGATCGATCAGGAACTGGCGAACACCACTTATCTGGCCGGCAGCGAGCCGACCATCGCCGACGTCGCGGCTTACAGCTACATCGCCCATGCACCCGAAGGCAATGTGTCGCTTGATGACTACGCGAACATTCGAGCCTGGCTGGCACGTGTCGAAGCCTTGCCAGGATTCGTCGGTATGCCGCGCACCGTCGCTGGCCTGCAAACAACGGCCTGATGCTTGCGGCCCGACAATCCCGGGCCGTCCATGCTGCACCCATCACGCGGGGAAACGCCGTTATGGACCGTTCACCTTGGCACGCTGGCGAACAACAGTTGCAGGCACATGTCGGCGTTGCCGAGCGAATGGAAGTGTTGGGGCGTAGGGTCATTCGCACCGAGATGCCGGATCAGCACCGCAAGTTTTATCAGCAACTGCCGTTCATGCTGTACGGCGCAGTGGACGCTGATGGCAACCTATGGGCCAGTATTCTCGAAGGGCCACCTGGTTTCGCCCACTCGCCCGAGTCGGATGCGTTGCAGTTCCAGAGACTGCCAGGGCCGGATGATCCTGCGCAATTGGTCGATGGCGCGGCGATCGGTTTGCTCGGCATCGAGCTGCATACCCGACGGCGCAACCGTCTCAACGGCCGAGTGGGAGCGATCACAGCAGATGGCTTCGAGGTAAGGGTCGAGCAATCCTTCGGCAACTGTCCGCAATACATTCAATTGCGTCAGTTTCGCTCGGTGCCGCTGGCGGATTCTGCGACGCGCATCGCGCAGCACTTGAGCAGCCTCGATGACGCGGCCAAAGCCATGATTGCCGGCGCGGATACCTTCTTTGTCGCCAGCTATGTGGATGTCGATGGCCGACGCTCAGTGGACGTTTCGCACCGTGGCGGGCAGACAGGTTTCGTACGAGTGGAGGGAAATCGCCTGACCATCCCGGACTTCGCCGGCAACCTGTTTTTCAATACGCTGGGCAACCTGTTGAGCAATCCTCGCGCGGGGCTGTTGTTTATCGACTTCAACTCCGGGGACTTGCTGCACCTGAGCGGTCGCACTGAAATCATTCTTGAAGGACCGCAGATTGGCGCGTTTCAAGGCGCTGAGCGTCTGTGGACATTCGAGGTGGAGCGTGTGGTACGTCGGCCCGCCGCATTGGCTTTGCGCTGGCGCTTCGACGGCGTTTCACCCACCAGTCTGCTGACCGGCACCTGGGAGCAGGCGAATGCACGGCTGCAAGCCCAGGCCCTGGGGGATCGTTGGCGGCCACTGCGAGTAGTGCGGATCGAAGCGCAAAGCCGCAACATCCGTTCGATTTATCTGGAGCCGGCCGACGGCGCCGGGTTGCCGCTGTTTCAGGCCGGGCAGCATTTACCGCTGCGATTCAACCTCGGCGGTGAAGTGCATATCCGCACCTACAGCCTGTCGAGCGCGCCGTCCGATGATTTTTTCCGCATCAGCGTGAAGCGTGAGGGTCGCGTGTCTTCGCACCTGCATGAACAGATTCGGGTCGGTGACCTGCTGGAAGCCCGCGCGCCGCAAGGGCATTTCACCGTGGCGCCGAATGAGCGTCGACCGCTGGTGCTGTTGGCGGCGGGCGTAGGCATCACGCCTTTGTTGTCGATGCTGCGGGAGGTGGTCTATCAAGGCCTGCGCACCCGGCACATTCGGCCTACCTGGTTTTTCCAGAGTTCACGCACGCTGTCGGATCAACCGTTCCGTGGCGAGCTGGATCAGTTGCTTGAAGAGGCCGGTGACGCGGTCAGGGTAGTGCGGCTGCTCAGTCAGCCGGAAGCCGATGCTCACGAGGGTGAGGACTATGACCTGACCGGACGAATCGACACGGCGTTGCTGCAGAACATCCTAGAAGTGGAGGACTACGATCAGCTGGATTTTGTGCTGTGCGGTCCCGGCAGTTTTACCCAAGGGCTGTACGACAGCCTGCGAGAATTGCACATCCGGGATGCGCGGATTCACGCCGAAACCTTCGGCCCGTCGACCTTGCGTCGTCAGCCTGACCCTGACGCGGTCGTCATCGAACAACCGCCCGCCGCCACCACGTCGGTGCCGGTGGTGTTTGAGCGCTCGGCGAAAGAAGCGCGCTGGCAACCCGACGGCGGCAGTTTGCTGGAGCTGGCTGAAAGCCGCGGCTTGCACCCGGAATTCAGCTGCCGCGGCGGTTCCTGCGGCACCTGCAAGACTCGCCTGATCAGTGGGCAGGTGAATTATCCACAGCCGCCAGCCGAAGTACCGGAGGCAGGACATGTGCTGATTTGTTGTGCGATTCCGGCGCAGGGCTCGCAGACTTTGGTGCTCGACCTGTAGCATCTTGCGCACGCTGCCTTCGGCAGCTTCAAAGGATGCTTTATGGTTTTGCTCGTTCGTCTGTCGGCCATGCTGGCGCTGGTTTTGTTACTCAACGGCTGCGACAGGCCAGACGTGCCGCCGCTCGATCAGCAACTGTATGTCTGGCAACGGCAATGGACGCCGGCTCACGAAGCTGCCCTGAAAGACAGCCGCGCGGATTTTTCGTCCCTGCGGGTGCTGGCGTTGCAGGCATTTCCCCAAGCGGGTTGGAGTCGCGCCCGAATCGATACGGCGCTGCTCAAACGCGATGCCCGGCCGCTGATCGCGGTGATTCGGCTAGATGGCCAGCTCAAGTCGCTGGATCAGGACGAGGTGAGCGCGCAGATCCAGCGATTACTCAGCGAGTGGCAGGCGCTAGGGCTGAACCTCGCCGGTGTGGAAATCGACCACGATGCCGGTAACGCTCGACTACCGGCCTATCGGAAATTCCTCACGGATTTGCGCGCGGTTCTGCCAGCCTCCTTGCCGCTGAGTATTACCGCGCTGCCGGCCTGGCTCGACAGTCCCGAATTGCCCGCCTTGTTATCCACAGCCGACAGCAGTGTGCTGCAAGTGCACGCGGTGAGCGATCCGCGTCGGGGTCTGTTTGATCCGGATCAGGCCAGGAAATGGGTCACTGCGTGGGCCCGCATCACCTCGAAACCATTTTATCTGGCCCTGCCGGCCTATGGTGTGGCGTTGTTGCCAGCCAACGGCGTACTTGAGGTTGAAAGCGAGGTGCCGATCAACCGCGGCGGCGAGCGTCGGGAACTGCTGGCCGACCCGCAACAATTGAGCACACTCGCCCTCGAATTGCGCAACGCTCCACCGCCTCATCTGGCCGGGCTGATCTGGTTTCGCCTGCCACTGCCCGATGATCGCCGGGCCTGGAGCCTGGCGACCTTGCGCGCCGTCGTCCGTGGCGATGCCCTCGACAGCCATCTGACGCTCAAGCTCTCGGCACACGATGGCCTCTATGACATCAGCGTCAGCAACCAGGGCAATCTCGACAGCGCATGGCCCGAACGCCTGACGCTCGCGGTGCAAGGCTGTGATGGCGCCGATGCGCTGGCCGGTTATGCGTTGCAACAGCGCCCCGATCTGCTTACCTTCACCCGCCTGCGCGACGGTCGGATTCCCGCCGGCGGGCAGCGCGCCATCGGTTGGGCGCGCTGCGCACACGTTGACCAAGGAGATTCACATGTTTACCCGTAACTGGCCGCGCCATTTGCTGTGTCTGAGCCTCAGCTTGCCGCTGGGTACGGCGTTGGCTTGTGGGCCGGATTTCCCCATGCGCCTGCTCGACAACCGGGGCCAGTCGCTGGCTGAATTGCCGGAGGGTAATTTCCAGTTCGAGATCAATCGCCTCGGGCATCTGATTGCGGGTCTCAAGCCAGTCACCGGCATCGCCTACAGCAGCATGGAGGCGCTCGATTATGCCGAGCAGCGGGACAACGCCGAACAGGCCGGTTTGACGGCTGAGCAGCAAACCCGGGTCAAACAGTTGCGCACGTTGACCGACGCTCATCAGGTTGAAACCGAGGGCGCGAGCCTGCCGACCGAACTCAGGCTTTATCTGGCGGGCGCCGTGGCGTTCAACGCCGGTGACTATGGCTTGGCCGCCGACTACTTCAACAAAGTGTTGGCATTGCCGGCGGATCAACGCGGCTTGCGCAGTACCTGGGCCGCTTATTCGCTCGGTCGGGCGCTGTTCGCCATGAGCGCTGAAGCCGACGCAAATCCGGACCTGTTGGCGCAATCGCGCACGGCCTTCAAGCAAGCTCGGCAATTGAGCATCGACGGCTTCAACGACCCGCTGGAACTGGGTGTCGCCAGCCTCGGCGAAGAAGCCCGGGTGGCGCGCGCGGCGGGGGACTGGAACAGCGCCATCGAACTGTATGCCACGCAAAACCTGCACGGTTCCGCAGTGGGCTATACCTCGTTGAAGATGCTGATGGCGGACCTGGCGGCTATGCCTGAGGCTCAACTGAGTACTTTGCTGAACGGTAAACCGGTGCAGCAATTGGTCACCGCGTCCCTGATCAGCCGGCTGGGCTGGTCCTTTGGGGATCAACCGCCCACCGAACAGAAGTTGATCAAATTGCTGCAAGCCAGCACTCGCGGCAGTCTGGAAAACGCCGACCGTCTGGCGGCGATGAATTATCAACAGGGCGATTACACCAGCGCCAAAGCGTTTCTCGATCATGCCGGCGACGGTGGTCTGGCGTGGTGGCTGCGGGCCAAACTGGCCCTGCGCGAGGGCGACAAAACTGCGGCGGCCGCCGCCTATGCCAAGGCCGCCCAGGCGTTCCCGCAGAATGAATCCTGGGGTGAGCGACGAACCCCGGATTGGGATTTCGAAACGCTCCAGCCCAAGTGTCGGGTCGAGGGTGAAAGCGCAATTCTGGCCCTGCAACGCGGGGATTATCTGCAAGCATTTGATCAGCTCTATCGCAGCAACGGCATTTACTGGTTCGACGCGGCAACTGTTGCCGAGCGTGTACTGACCGTCGAGGAGCTCAAGCAGTACGTCGACACCCAAGTGCCTGCGCCCGCGCCGCTGACCCAGCAGGAACGCGATAACTATGTGCCGCTTCCGGTGGCGGCGAAGCTGCGCAACCTGCTCGGGCGGCGGTTGCTGCGAGAAGAGCGTTATGACGAAGCACCGGCGTACTTCGACAGCTTTGCGCTGCAGCAACAGGCCAAGTCCTACGGGGAATTGCGTCACGACGCTGAATCGAAATGGTGGCCGAGCAAGCGTGCCTTCGCTTACTACAACGCTGCGACCCTGGCTCGTTTCCAGGGTATGGAATTGTTGGGGTACGAGATGTCCCCGGATTACGCGACCTTTGGTGGCAACTACAGCCTCGAAAGCGCTGCACTCAAGGTCGGTCCGCTGGTCGCTGAAGGGGAGGTTGAGCGCCAGCAGGCCAGCGTTGCTCGACCCGATCAGCGTTACCACTACCGCTACGTTGCGAATGAATTGGCCAGTCGCGCCGCCGACCACTTGCCTCATACCAGTCAGGCCTTCGCGGCCGTGCTGTGTGCGGCGACGGGGTGGAACAGCGGTCAGGAAGAGAAAACTGCGTTTTATCAGCGTTACGTCAAAGAAGGTCCCTACGTGGGTTGGGCATTATTCTTCGGCGAGCGCTGCCCTTATCCGGACTTTCAGAATGCCGATAAGCGTTACGTTACCCAGGCATTGAGCCCGATTCGCGCAGTATTGCGGCCTTATAAAAAGTGGCTGGAGATGGGCTGCGTCGTGGTGTTTACCGCTGTCGCCCTGTTGCTGATCAATCGCCGCAAGCGTAAAGCGCGGAATTAATTACGCCTGTTGGACGAACGTCAGCCGCACCGCGAAACCGATCAACAGACTGCCAAATACCCATTGCTGCACGCGTTGGGCCGAGGGACTGCGTTGCAGCCACCGGCCCAGCGCGGCGCCGGCCAACGCGTAAGCACTGTCAAACAACAAACCAGTCCCCACCAACAACATGCCCAACGTCAGAAATTGGGCGAGCACCGGCCCCGCCTGCGGATCGATGAACTGCGGCAACAGCACCGAACAAAACAGCAGCGCCTTGGGGTTGAGCAGGTTAGTCAATAAACCGCGCTGAATCGCATCGCGCCAGCGTGGTTTTCCACAGGCCGAGTTGGCTCCGTTGATGTTCGGCAGCAGGGTGGTTCGCAGGCACTGGATGCCGATCCACAGCAGGTACGCAGCCCCGAGAAGACGTACCGCATCGAACGTCCAGGGCGCAGCCTTGAACAAGGCCGCCAAACCCAGCGCAGCCAATACCACGTGGCAACCCCGGGCAATGGCCAAACCCACGGCAGTCGCCAGCGCCGCCCCTTTGCCCTGCCGTGCGCCAGTCTGCAACAGCAGAATCATGTCCGGGCCCGGCAACAGGTAAACCACAGTCAGCGCCATGAAAAACAGCCAGAGTTCTGCCACGTTGCACCCCTTCGTCGTCGAATCGGAACGTTGATTCTAGGATGGGAAGGCAGGGCAGGTGGTTGCGTAGTTCGCTTCTATTGCGTCGAGGTTTGGCATAACCTGCCAAAAAATGGCGTCTCAACCATCAGGATATTTCAAATCATGAAACTGGATGCGTACGACCGCAAGATTCTCGCAGCCCTGCAACGTGATGGCCGGCTCAGTAATGTGCAACTGTCAGAGGAGATCGGTCTGTCGGCATCGCCCTGTTTGCGGCGGGTGCGGATGCTTGAGGAAACCGGGGTCATTCGTGGTTATCAGGCCAATCTGGATCGCGATGAAGTCGGGCTTGGGTTGACGGTGTTTGTCGGGGTCAAGGTCGAGCGCCATAACGACGAGCAGGCGGATGCCTTTCGCGTGGCGGTAATGGCGTTACCCGAAGTGATCTCGGCGTTTATGGTCTCCGGGGAGTCGGATTTTCTGTTGCAGGTGGTAGTCCCGGATTTGCGTGCGTACGACCGTTTTCTCACGGGTCGTTTGCTGAAGCTGCCGGGGGTGAGTGACATCCGTAGCAACTTTGCGATTCACACAGTGAAGGCGCCGGGAGCGTTGCCGTTGGAGCATCTCCCCGGCTGAAAGCAAAAGATCGCAGCCTCCGGCAGCTCCTACGGGCGTGATTGTGTAGGAGCTGCCGAAGGCTGCGATCTTTGATTTTTTTCTACATCTGCGTCGCCATCCCTTCGACATTCATTGCCGCCTGGCGCAAGGCCTCAGAGCGAGTCGGATGCGGATGACAGGTCAGGGCGATGTCTTCGGCCGAAGCGCTGAACTCCATAGCCACGCAGTATTCGCCAATCATTTCACTGACGCTTGGGCCCACCAAATGCACGCCGAGTATTTCGTCAGTGCGCTCATCGGCCAGCACTTTGGCGAAGCCTTCGGTCTCATGGTTGATTTTCGCCCGGCTGTTGGCGGTGAACGGAAATTTTCCGACCTTGTAAGCGCGTCCCTCAGCCTTCAACTGCTCCTCGGTTTTGCCGACGCTCGCCAGTTCCGGCCGGGTGTAAATCACGTTAGGGATCAGGTCGTAATTCACTTCACCCGCCTTGCCGACGATCTGCTCGATGCAGGCCATCGCTTCGTCTTCCGCCTTGTGCGCG
Source organism: Pseudomonas fluorescens (assembly GCF_902497785.1). GTDB lineage: Bacteria > Pseudomonadota > Gammaproteobacteria > Pseudomonadales > Pseudomonadaceae > Aquipseudomonas > Aquipseudomonas fluorescens_BO. Next base: position 104,318 of record NZ_CABVHK010000008.1, on the reverse strand, counting down.
AGCATCGGCCCGGACGTGACATCGCCGATCACCCACACGCCCGCGGCGTCTGTGCGATGGCCTTTATTGGCGAGCATGCCGCGTTTGTCGGGGGACAGGCCGACGTTCTCCAGGCCCAAACCCTGGGTGTAAGGCCGGCGTCCGATGGCGACCAACACGTAATCGGCTTCCAGCAACTCGGCAGTGCCGCCAGCGGCCGGTTCGACGCTCAGTTGAACGCCGTTAGCCGATGTCGTGGCGCTGGTGACTTTCGAACTCAACTTGAAGCTGATGCCTTGTTTGCTCAACGAACGTTGCAAGGCCTTGCCGGCTTCAGCGTCCACGCCAGGGCAGATGCGGTCGAGAAACTCGACTACCGTTACCTGTGCACCCAGTCGTCGCCACACCGAACCCAGTTCCAGGCCGATGACCCCGGCGCCAATCACCACCAAATGCTTGGGCACTTCGCTCAGCGATAGCGCGCCGGTGGAATCGAGGATGCGTTGGTTGTCGATGTCGACGCCGGGCAGGGGAGTGGGTTCGGAACCGGTGGCGATGATGATGTCCTTGGCGCTCAGTTCGATCTTGCCGCCCTCGCTGTCGGTTACCGTGACTTTGCCCGGGCCGTCGATATGGCCCCAACCCTTGATCCAGTCCACTTTGTTTTTACGAAACAGGAACTCGATACCCTTGGTCAGCCCGGTCACGCTCTCGTCTTTCTGCTTCATCATTTGCGCGAGGTTGAGCGTGGGTTTGACGTCGATGCCCAGGTTGGCGAATTCCGCGCCCATGGCAGCGTCGTACAATTCGGACGCGTGCAGCAACGCCTTCGATGGCATGCAACCGACGTTCAGGCAGGTGCCGCCGAGGGTGGCGCGACCTTCGACGCAAGCGGCTTTGAGGCCCAACTGACCTGCGCGGATCGCTGCGTTATAACCACCGGGGCCTGCGCCTAGAATTACGACGTCATAGCTGCTCATGGATTTGCTCCTGGATTGAATGGGAATCGGGCTGGATAAACGTAGTTCCTGGACAAAATTACCGACGAAATATGTGCGCCTTCCAGCCTTTCGGTCAAGGCTTCCCAGAAGTGAACATGATCAGCTGATCACGAATTAACCGACTTAAATGAATAGGTTCCACGTGGAACATATGGATTTAGCCAACCGTGAACTCAGGTCGGGGATCGCCTTTCCTCGCACTCCGTACGTTGACCGTTATAAATGAATCATAGAAATCGGTTATCAAATCGATAGCCAGCTATTTTTCAAGGATGGTCTAACCTCAAATCAGACGTCTGAAACAAGGGGGATATTCCATGCTCGCGCAACTTCCACCGGCCTTACAGAATCTGCAGCTACCGCTACGCCTGCGACTCTGGGACGGCCATGAATTTAATCTGGGGCCGACGCCCAGCGTTACGATTGTGGTCAAGGACCCACAAATGGTCACCCAGCTCACGCATCCCAGCCTGGAAGCGCTCGGGACGGCTTTTATCGAAGGAAAACTTGAGCTCGAAGGTTCCATCAGCGATGTGATCAGCGTCGTTGATAAGTGGAGTCAGGCGTTGCTGGGCGACATGGACAGTCAGCCTGTGCGCACCGCCCACGACAAGGAAACCGACGCCAAAGCGATTTCCTACCACTACGACCTTTCCAACGCGTTTTATCAGCTGTGGCTCGACAGCGACATGGCGTATTCCTGCGCCTATTTCGAGACCGGCAGCGAGACACTGGAACAAGCCCAGCAGGCAAAATTTCGGCACCTGTGTCGCAAGCTGCGGCTGCAACCGGGCGAGTACCTGCTGGATGTCGGTTGTGGCTGGGGCGGGTTGGCCCGCTACGCGGCACGTGAGTTCGGCGCGAAAGTATTCGGGATCACGCTGAGCAAAGAGCAACTGGCCTTGGCCCGTGAACGGGTGACAGCGGAAGGCCTGGATGATCTGGTCGAATTGCAATTGCTGGACTACCGCGATCTGCCTCAGGACGGGCGCTTCGACAAAGTAGTCAGCGTCGGTATGTTCGAACACGTTGGCCACGCCAACCTGGCCGAGTACTGCAAAACCCTCTTCGGCGCAGTGAAAGAGGGCGGCCTGGTGATGAACCACGGCATCACCGCCAAGCACACTGATGGTCGTCCGGTGGGGCGCGGTGCGGGTGAATTCATCGAGAAATATGTCTTCCCTAACGGCGAGTTGCCGCACCTGTCGATGATTTCTGCAGAGATCAGTGAAGCGGGGCTGGAAATCGTCGATGTCGAGAGTCTGCGCCTGCACTACGCGCGCACGCTGGATCACTGGAGCGAACGCCTCGAGGACAATCTGGAGGCCGCTGCCAAACAAGTACCGGAGCAGGCACTGCGTATCTGGCGGTTGTACCTGGCGGGATGCGCCTACGCGTTCGCCAAGGGCTGGATCAACCTGCACCAGATTCTCGCGGTGAAAGCCCATCCCGATGGCAGCCATGAACTGCCCTGGACCCGCGACGACATCTACAACCCTTAGAGAATTGGCGAAATGAGCCGGGCAATCCGCATGCCGACCTGTTGCAGGCGGCGGGTTTCCCGGCTTTCTTCTTTGGCGATTTCATGGGCTTGGGCGAAGTCGTCGTTGAGCATCTGTTCCACCTCGCCGGCGAACGCGCTGTCGACGGTCAACAACATCACTTCGAAATTCAGCCGGAACGAACGGTTGTCCATGTTGGCGCTGCCAATCGCGCTGATTTCGCTGTCGATCAACACCACTTTCTGATGCAGAAAACCCGGTTGGTAACGGAATACCCGCACGCCGGCGCGCACGGCTTCGAAGGCGTACAGGCTGGAGGCGGCGTAAACGATCCGGTGGTCTGGTCTCGACGGCAGCAGAATCCGAACATCTATACCGCGCAGTACCGCCAGGCGTAACGCCGCGAACACCGCTTCATCGGGGATGAAGTAGGGGCTGGTTATCCACACCCGCTCGGTCGCCGCGTGAATGGCTTCGACAAAGAACAGCGAACAGGTTTCGTAGGAATCTGCCGGGCCGCTGGCCAGCATTTGGCAGAGCACACCGTCGTCCGGGTACACATCAGGGAGGATTAACGGCGGCAACGATCGCGCGGCCCAGAACCAGTCCTCGGCGAAGGACTCCTGCATGCAGGCCACCACCGGACCGCGCACCCGCACGTGGGTATCGCGCCACGGTGCCAAGGGCGGTTTTTCGCCCATGTATTCGTCGCCTACGTTGTGCCCACCGACAAAGCCCAACACGCCATCCACCACGACGATTTTGCGGTGGTTACGGAAGTTGACCTGAAAGCGATTGAGCCAGCCGCTGCGCGTCGCAAACGCTTTGACCTCGACCCCGGCATCGCGCAATGGCTGCACGTAACTGTGGGGCAGGGAGTGGGAGCCGATGCGGTCGTATAACAGATAAACCGCGACGCCTTCGGCGGCTTTCTTCAGCATTAACGCTTGCAGCCGTTGACCCAGTCGATCGTCATGGATGATAAAGAACTGAATCAGCACCGCTTCTTTTGCGTGGCTGATGGCTTCGAAGATTGCTTCGAAAGTTGCCGGGCCATTGATCAACAGTCTGACTTCGTTATTCGCCAGGCACGGCATGCGTCCCAGCTTCGGCATTGCCCTCAAAGAGGCGTAGGCATTTGAGGCGCGGGCGGTCAGCGCTTCTTCCACCCAGGGTCGCCAATTCAACTCGGAAATGGCTTTGCGCATTTCCTCGTTGGCCTGCCGCCGTGCCTTGATGTAACCGTCGAACGTACTGCGGCCGAACACCAGGTAGGGAATGAGCGTCAGGTAAGGAATGAACAGCAACGACAAGGCCCAGGCGATCGAGCCTTGGGCGGTCCGAACGGTCAATACGGCATGGATGGCGGCGATCATGCCTAACGAGTGCAACAGCGCGATCAGATAACCGAAAACATGCGGTCCAAAATAATCCATGGGGCAGCCTTGCTCCTGAAGATTCAATGCTTAACAGACCATGTTCCGTGCAGAATGTCGCTATTTAATTGGCCCATGAACCGAAGCCCGAGGCTGACGTCTAACGGCCACTACTGATCAGGAGTTACACGATGAATGTTCGTCTGCTGGGTTTGGCCGTGGCTTTTGGTTTGGCACTTCCTGTGGCTGCTCAGGCGCAGATGCTTCAGCCGGGTTTGTGGGAATTGACCTCGAGCAACATGAAGGTCGATGACCAGAACCTGCCGGATCTACAACTGATCCTTGGGCAGATACAGAGCCAGATGACCCCTGAGCAGCGTGCGCAACTGGAGAAGCAGGGTATCACCATGGGCGGCAAGGGTATTCGCGCCTGCCTGACTCCGGAGCAGGTGAAGAGCGACAATATTCCGCTGACGGATCCGCAATCGGGCTGCAAGCAGGAAATCACCGAGCGTACCGGCAATCAATGGAAATTCCGCTTCAGCTGCCCGAAAGCGCAGGGTGCGGGTGTGGCGACCTTCCTCAGCGATCGTGAGTTCACCACTAAAGTAAACGGCACGTTCAACGCGACCGGCATCCAGCAGAAGGGCAGTCTTGATACGCGCGCCGTTTGGTTGGGCCAGGATTGCGGTACGGTAAAACCAAGAGCATAAGCAGCTTCGTCACCAGGCATGCTTCCACGGGGTGTAGTCAATTTCCTGTGGGAGCGAGCCTGCTCGCGAATGCGTCTGTGCAGACGCCGGCAATGCCTGTTGATTTCAGCCAGGCACCGACATCATCAACCGCCATCCTGCCGAAATCCTCCCCGGTGCAACTCCGCACACTCACAAACCCACCCGCTTGTTCTTTCTCCCCGATCACCACCAGATACGGCACTGCCTGACTGTGTTCGCGAATCTTGTGCCGGACTTTCTCATGGCGCAGATCAGCCCGGGCGCGCACGCCACTTCGGCGTATGGCATCGGTCACCGCCTGTGCATAATCCGCCTGTCGATCATCCATGCTGACAACGATCACGTGCGGCGGCGTCCTCCAGTCGTCCAGCTCCTGTTGGCACGACCAGCAGGTGCCATAGATCCGCTGCGGTGACGTACCGCTGATGTGTTCCAGCGCAAATGCCTGCAACACTCGAGTGGAGGGAATATGCGGACCCAGCGAAACACATTCAAAATCCGCGATGAGATAGAGCGATGAATTGTGCGGATTTGTCGCGAGTCGGCGGATCGAATGATTGGTCGCTGCCAGGGTTTTCATGCGGGCTTCGATGCCGGCCAAGTCGATCAGGTTTAATGCGCGCTCCAACTCGAATTCATAGAAGAAGCCATCACCGAGCGCCGATCCGTTCTGCAAATGCACAGTTGGGTGGAGCTGTTTCAAGGCCATTGCCAATAGCAACGCACAGGAGCGGCGAACGATCTCCAGGCCGTCGGGTTCTTGCGGCGTGACGATGCCGACACGGGCATCCGCCGCGATCATGAACTCACAATCCACCAACACGCCATCCACACGCCCGGCGACCGCCGCTTTGGCTAATCCTGGACCGATGCTCGCGGCGAACTCCTGCACCGACAGCGGTTGGTCGAATTCGCGTGATGAGCCGTCGCTCAGGGTGATGTGGATCATGAAGGTGTTCTCGTGTGTTAGCGCATGAACCGTAGAGGCAAACCCTGGCCGTTGTCATTAAGACATTTGTCGCCCCATGCGATATGTCCTTGCATCCCATGTTGCCGAGGGAAACGTCCAGCCGCTTTGACGCTTGTCAGTTACCAAGGATTGCGTGCAGCAACAGGGGCCGGAATTTGGCTAGATCATGACACCTGCCAATTCCATCGGCTTTCGGCGACGGCATCGTGGGCGTGGAGGCTTTCGGCATGGACGACTTTCAGGTGGAAAGCGTTGATGCCGGGCGAACGTCTCAACGCCTGGTTCAGGCGTCGAGCGGCGTCTTCGCAAAACATCAGATTTTGTCCGTTGGCGAGTGCGAAGGCCTGTTCGTCGGCGCGTTTAACGGCGGTCTGGACGGCAGTGCCAAGGGCAGCCTCTGCGTCGTTGATGAGCGCAATCAGTGGCAAGTGGTCCAGATAGTCATCGAGACGAAGTTTTAATTGTGCGGTGCTGCGTTGGCTATGGGGCGTTGCAACGATGCCTCGGGTTGAGCCAAGCCACGTCAGAACGTCGGCGTGTTGCAGTGACTGGTTGGCAAAGTCATCCACAAATTGCTGCTGGATTAACTGTCGGGCGAGAGCGGCCGAACAAGGGCACGTGGAGGAATAAGGCACATCGATTTTTAGTTCCACGTGGAACATCGCGTTTTTCAATCGAGTTTCAATGCTGACTGGATAGGTTTTCCAGCCGGACAATGAGCTGACAAGCGCAGGTCGATTGAGCAATAAACCCGTGTGAATTGTCAGGTACGCGCAGTTGGACAGACCTGCATGTGTGTCGAGAAATCGCTGCAAGACACGCCGCATCAGTGCGGGTGTGAGGTTCTCCCGTTCGAGCATTTCCAGGGCCAGGTACAGCCGTGACATGTGGATGCCCCGCGCTTCACCCTCATCAAGGCTCACGCCTGCGTCGGCCTTCGCACTCAGTCGTTGGTCATCGAATAAAACCGGAAGTGCAATGCCACACATGCCCACCCATTCAAGCGGCAAGGTTTGACGTGAGGCCTGCGCGGCGATGTCCGGCAGAGTCAGTGCATTCATGAACAAGTCCATCATGAGAGTTGGTTTTGCATGTTATGTTATTACATAAAACCCGACTATGATTTTTTCCTTGTGAGGAATACCTGATGCCCCATCGTCTCCCTGTAACCGTCCTGTCGGGCTTTCTCGGCGCCGGCAAAAGCACGCTGCTCAACTACGTGCTGCGCAATCGCGAAAACCTGCGAGTCGCGGTGATCGTCAACGACATGAGCGAAATCAACATTGATGGCAGCGACGTTCAGCGTGACGTCACCCTGAACCGTGCCGAAGAGAAGCTCGTGGAAATGAGCAACGGCTGCATTTGCTGCACCTTGCGTGAGGACCTGCTCGAAGAAGTCAGCAAACTCGCCAGGGACGGTCGCTTTGATTATTTGCTGATCGAATCCACCGGCATTTCCGAGCCGCTGCCCGTGGCCGAAACGTTCACCTTCCGCGACGAGGCCGGGCAGAGTCTGGCGGACATCGCAAGACTCGACACTATGGTCACCGTGGTCGACGGCATGAACTTCCTTCTCGATTATCAAGCCGCCGACAGTCTCGCCTCGCGTGGCGAAACGTTGGGCGAGGGCGACGAACGCTCGATCACCGACTTGCTGATCGAACAGGTCGAATTCGCCGATGTCATCCTGATCAGCAAGATCGATTTGATCAGCAGCCGCGAACGCCAGGAGCTGATCGCGATCCTTGAGCGACTGAACTCGCAGGCCGAAATTATCCCGATGGTCATGGGTGAAATCCCGCTGCAGAAGATCCTCGACACCGGGCGCTTCGACTTCGAAAAAGCCGCACAGGCCCCCGGCTGGTTGCAGGAATTGCGTGGCGAACACGTACCGGAAACCGAGGAATATGGCATCGCGTCCACGGCCTATCGAGCACGCAGGCCCTTTCATCCGCAGCGTTTTTTCAGCTTCATCGACCGACCTTGGGTGAATGGAAAACTGCTGCGCTCCAAGGGTTTTTTCTGGTTGGCCAGCAAGCCCATGGATGCGGGCAGTTGGTCCCAGGCGGGTGGTTTGATGCGCCACGGTTATGCGGGGCGCTGGTGGCGTTTCGTGCCGAAAACCCAGTGGCCGCAGGACGAAGAAAGCACCGTCGCGATTATGCAAAACTGGACAGCCAGCAGCGGCGATTGCCGGCAGGAATTGGTATTCATCGGCCAAAACATAGACTTCAGCCTGCTCGTCGAAGAGCTCGATGAATGCCTGCTGACGGATGATGAAATGGCCTCAGGTGAGGAGGGCTGGCGCCTGCTGCCCGACCCGTTCGGCCCTTGGTATGAAGAAGACTCGGCTTCGGTTGGCTGATCAGCGGGTCAGGGCTTGCGCCATTGGCCCTGACTCTGGCTTTCGCAAAACGGCTTCAGATACGCCGCGTCGGTGGCCACGCCGTAATAGTGAATATCCTGCCGGTAAGGCATATTGGCGACTTGAGCGTTGCTGCACAGACCGAATGCGCCACCGGGGCATTGGTCGACGTACTGCACGTCGACTTTCTGGCCGGGAAGGTTGGGCTGACAGAACCCGTCGGCGAAGAGCTTTTGCGGGATGTTACGGTTCTGTTGGCAGACTTTTATGTCGAGTCGTTCCGCCGTGCTATGTACCACACAAGCCTGGGCCAGCGCCTCGCCGGAAATGAGTGCGAAGAGCACTGACCATCCCATCAACCGCATCCTTACCTCCTCAGAAAATACCGACCATGTTGCAGAATATTCCCACTCACCTGATTGCCGGCCCGTTGGGCGCAGGCAAGACCAGTTTGATCAAGCATCTGATGACACAGCGGCCGGTTAACGAGCGCTGGGCGGTGCTGATTAATGAGTTCGGCCAGATCGGCATCGACGCCGCGTTGCTGACCCGGGACGCCGATGGTATCGCACTGGGTGAAGTGGCCGGGGGCTGTTTGTGTTGCGTCAATGGCGCGCCGTTTCAGATCGGGCTCGGTCGTTTGCTGCGCAAGTCACGCCCGGATCGGTTGTTCATCGAACCGTCCGGGCTGGGCCACCCGGCGCAGTTGCTCAGGCAATTGAGTGAGGCGCCGTGGGTCGGTGTGTTGGCGGTTCAACCCAGTGTGCTGGTGCTGGATGCCCAGGCGCTCGCGGCCGGCAGACCGCTGCCGACGTCGCAGCAGCAGGCGTTGAACAGCGCCGGATTGTTATTGCTGAACAAGTCGGAAAACCTCGACGACGTTGTTCGCCAGCGCATCATCGCGCAGTTGCCCGCACGATCGCTGTACTGGACGCAGCAGGCAATGTTGCCGCTCAGTGAGCTACCCGGTCTTGGAGCGCAAGCGGTGTCAGGTGTGGATAACTTCATCGCGCCCAAGGGGTTGGCGCAGCTGCCGGCTGTATGGACCGATCCCGCGCAGCCGATTTGTTTGAGTCAGGAACAAGAGAGCGGCTGGAGCGTTGGCTGGCGTTGGCATCCTGGCCAGGCTTTTGATTCAGCGCGCGTCAGCCGATGGCTCGAAAGCCTGACCTGGCGCCGGGCGAAGCTGGTTATCCACAGCAGCGAGGGTTGGGTTTCAGCCAATGCACTGGATAACTCGGCGCTGGTTTGGCAGCCGAGCGAATGGCGCAGGGATTCGCGGATCGAGCTGATTTTCAGTGAGCCGCAGGACGTTGAGTTGCTGCAAAAAGACTTGGCCGGGTGTCGGTCGGATTAAACATCAAAAGATCCCAGCCGATCAGATTTCAGACGTAGGAGCTGCCGAAGGCTGCGATCTTTTGAATTAAGGACGCCATTTCGTGTGTTCTTGTCGCCACTGGCTAAGCTCAATCACTTCAGCCCGCGGCTTCACCACGTCGACCACCGAAGCTGTGTCGTCGAACGGCATCGGGTAGGGCGCCAGTTCAATCTGCGCGCTGTGGGCGCCAAACTGGGTGATGGTGCCGTTGTGGCGCGTTTCGCCGGTCACCGTGAACTCGAAGTTATACACGCGGGCCAGCCGTCGCCGGCCGTTGGCGTCTTTGATAAAGGCGATTTTTTTCAGCGCCACGTTGCCGTCCAGCAACTCGATCTTCAGCTTGGCGCAATGCTGTTTGACCCGCTCCAGCGCACGCTCGCGCAAGCCATGGTTATGCCAAAGCCAAGCGCCGCCAGTGGCGAGCAGCATCAGCACGAGAATATTTCCAAGGGTCAGCATCAACAGGGTGCTCCAACTAGATAGTGTCAGCTTAACTGCGTCGCCGGTCTGTCGTACAGGCTGCGTTTAGTCGCATACTGCGCGGCTCGAATTTCAATCGTTTTACGGAAAACTCACCGCATGAAACGTACGCCCCATCTGCTCGCCATTCAGTCCCACGTGGTGTTCGGCCACGCCGGCAACAGCGCCGCTGTTTTCCCGATGCAGCGGGTCGGGGTGAATGTCTGGCCGCTCAATACCGTGCAGTTCTCCAACCACACCCAGTACGGCCAATGGGCCGGCGAAGTGCTGGCGCCGCACCAGATTCCCGACTTGGTCGAGGGCATTGCGGCGATTGGTGAGTTGGGCAATTGCGATGGCGTGTTATCCGGCTACCTGGGCAGTGCGGCTCAAGGCCGGGCAATCCTGACGGGCGTGGCGCGGATCAAGTCGATGAACCCCAAGGCGCTCTATCTGTGCGACCCGGTGATGGGCCATCCGGAGAAGGGTTGCAGCGTGCCGGCCGAGGTCAGCGATTTCCTGCTGGAGGAGGCGGCTGCCGTGGCAGATTTCATGTGCCCGAACCAGCTGGAACTGGACAGCTTCTCGGGGCGCAGACCCCAGTCGCTGTTTGATTGCCTTTCGATGGCGCGAGCGTTGCTGGCGCGGGGCCCGAAAGCGGTGTTGGTCAAACATCTGGCTTATCCGGGCAAACCGGCCGATGTGTTCGAGATGTTGTTGGTGACGGCCGAAGCGAGCTGGCATTTGCGCCGACCGCTGCTGGCGTTCCCGCGGCAGCCGGTGGGCGTAGGCGATCTGACGTCCGGTCTGTTCCTGGCGCGCGTGTTGTTGGGGGATAGCCTGGTGGCAGCGTTCGAGTTCGCGGCGTCGGCGGTGCATGAAGTGTTGCTGGAGACTCAGGCGTGCTCCAGCTATGAACTGGAGCTGGTGCGGGCACAGGACCGGATTGCGCATCCGCGGGTGCGGTTTGAAGCGACGGCAATCCACTTGTAACGGGTTTACGGGAAGAGATCGCAGCCTGCGGCAGCTCCTACAGGTCATGGGTACTCCTGTAGGAGCTGCCGAAGGCTGCGATCTTTTGCTTTAAGCGTCGCCCTTGATCTCCTGATACCGCTTTTCCAGTTCCTGCCGAATCTGCCGACGCTGTTGAGCCTGGATGAAGCGGCGCTTGTCTTCGCTGTTCTGCGGTTGCAGCGGCGGCACTGTGGCGGGTTTACGGTCGTCATCCACCGCCACCATCGTGAAAAAGCAGCTGTTGGTGTGGCGCACCGAGCGCTCGCGGATGTTCTCGGTCACCACCTTGATGCCGACCTCCATCGAGGTGTTGCCGGTGTAGTTGACCGAGGCGAGGAAGGTCACCAGTTCGCCGACATGGATCGGCTCGCGAAAAATCACCTGGTCCACGGACAGGGTCACCACGTAGCGGCCGGCATAGCGGCTGGCGCAGGCGTAGGCCACTTCGTCGAGGTACTTGAGCAGGGTGCCGCCGTGCACATTGCCAGAGAAGTTGGCCATGTCGGGGGTCATCAATACCGTCATCGACAGCTGGGCGTTTCCGGGTTCCATAGCGTTCTCACGGTTCAAGGCAGGTTTCGGAGGAGTGCACCTCTGCGGGTGCCCTGGTCGGTTTTTTCAAACCACAGTTATCGGGACGCCGGGCGGGTGGTCGCCGTCACGCCGGATCGATCTGTTTCCATATATTGCACCGCCTTTCTGGCGGAAGTCGCGGTGTTAACCTCCGAACGTCCCCCACAAGGAGCCCCACACCATGCATGCCATCAGTTTTATTCAGGATCTGGCAGTGATCATGTTGATCGCAGGTGTGGTGACCGTGCTGTTTCATCGGTTCAAACAGCCAGTGGTCCTGGGCTACATCGTCGCCGGCTTCATCATCGGCCCGCACACGCCGCCGTTCAGCCTGATTCACGACGAAGAAACCATCAAGACCCTCGCCGAACTCGGGGTGATTTTCCTGATGTTCTGCCTAGGCCTGGAGTTCAGCCTGCGCAAGCTGTTCAAGGTCGGCGCCACAGCGTTCATAGCGGCGTTTATGGAAATCGTGCTGATGATCTGGATCGGCTACGAAATAGGCCGCTGGTTCGACTGGAACACCATGGACTCGCTGTTCCTCGGCGCGATCCTGGCGATTTCCTCGACCACCATCATCGTCAAGGCACTCAACGACCTGAAGATGAAGAACGAGCGCTTTGCGCAGCTGATATTCGGCGTGCTGATTGTCGAGGACATCCTCGGCATCGGCATCATCGCCTTGCTGTCGAGCATTGCAGTCAGTGGCACGGTCAGTTCCGGCGAAGTGTTTTCCACGGTTGGCAAGCTGACGCTGTTCATGATCGTCGCGCTGGTCGTTGGCATTCTGCTGGTGCCGCGCCTGCTGGCCTATGTGGCCAAATTCGAAAGCAACGAAATGCTGTTGATCACCGTGTTGGGTCTTTGTTTCGGCTTCTGCCTGCTAGTGGTCAAACTCGAATACAGCATGGTGCTCGGTGCGTTCCTGATCGGCGCGATCATGGCTGAATCCCGGCAGTTGCTGAAGATCGAGCGCCTGATCGAGCCGGTTCGCGACCTGTTCAGTGCGATCTTCTTCGTCGCCATCGGGCTGATGCTCGACCCGATGATCCTGCTGCAATACGCCTGGCCGATCGCGGTGATCACCGTGGCCGTGGTGCTCGGCAAGATGCTGTCCTGCGGTCTCGGTGCTTTTATCGCCGGCAACGACGGACGCACCTCACTGCGCGTGGGGATGGGGCTTTCGCAGATCGGCGAATTTTCCTTCATCATTGCGGCACTGGGCATGACCTTGCAGGTCACCAGCAACTTCCTCTACCCGGTTGCCGTGGCGGTGTCGGTGATCACCACACTGCTGACGCCTTATCTCATTCGCGCCGCAGACCCACTGTCGATCAAGCTGGCTGGCGTCATGCCGCAGCGGCTGGGCCGCGTGTTGGGAATGTATGGCGAGTGGTTGCGCAGCATCCAGCCTCAGGGCGAGGGTGCGCTGTTGGCGTCGATGATCCGGCGGATTCTGCTGCAGGTGGGGGTGAACCTGGCGCTGGTGATCGCGATTTTCATTTCGGGCGCGTATTTCGCCGAGCGCATGTCCACTTACCTGCAAGACTGGATCAGTGACCCGAGCTGGCAGAAGGCATTGATTTGGGGTGGAGCGTTGCTGTTGTCGCTGCCCTTCCTGATCGCCGCCTATCGCAAGCTCAAGGCGCTTTCGATGCTGTTGGCGGAGATGGGCGTGAAGCCGGAAATGGCCGGTCGGCACACGCAGCGAGTGCGGCGGGTGATTTCCGAGGTCATCCCGATCCTCTCGCTGCTGGTGATCTTCCTGCTGTTGGCAGCCTTGTCGGCCAGTATTCTGCCGACCAACAAGTTGCTGGTACTGATCGCAGTGGTCGCGGCCGCCGTAGCGGCGTTGCTCTGGCGCTGGTTCATCCGCGTGCACACGCGGATGCAGGTGGCCTTGCTGGAAACCCTGGACAACCACAAGGAATCGTCCGGGCATTGACCCTGTGGCGCGTCAGACGACTCAGCTTTCCAGCCAGACGTCCCGCGCCCAGTGCCACACCGATTCCCAGGTTTCTTCGGCGATCAGCTCTTCCTCGGCCTGCCACAGCACCACGGTGCCGTCTTCTTCAACGAGGTAGTAGTCGTCGCCGTCCTGGCAGATCGGGATCATGCTGCGATCAACGCCGGCGTCCCAGGCGTTGGCGGCAACGTCCGGCAGGTAGGTGTGGGATTGCGGATCGGTGACGGTCACCGGCTCCAGGCTGCCGTAGACCACGTCGCTGACGGTCAGTAAAAATTCTCTGAAGACAAACGGAATGTCGATAAACAGTTGTTCTTCGATCTCGACGATCTGATCTTCGTCGGGCAACTCCAAGGGGACCGGTACCGGTTCGTTGGCTTCACGCAGTTGTTCGATGATTTCTTCCACGTCCGGGATCCTCTTGCTTGATGGCGCGGTTTAGTTGGGGCGGTTTATACAGTAGCTCGCTATGGATGTAACCGTGAAATAGAAAACCCCGGCGAGGCCGGGGTTTTCGTTACCGCATACTTAACGCAGGAGGGATCAGCCGTTCTGGCGGATACCGGCGACCAGCCAAGGCTGGTTTTCGCCCTGTGGACGTTCCATGTTCCAGCTTTCGCTGAACACTTCGCCCTGGTCGAAACGCGAGTTCTTCGACACACCGGTGAACGTCAGGGTGGCGATGGTCTTGTCGGCACGATCATCGACGCCATCCAGCTGAACATTGAGGTTATCAATGTAGGTGGACTGGAAGCTTTCACCCAGGTCGGCACGTTCGCGCTTGAGGAACTCCAGCAATTGCGGGGTCACGAACTCGGCGATCTTGTCCATTTCGTTGGCGTCCCAGTGTTGCTGCAGGGACTGGAAGTGGTTGCGGGCCGCTTCAATGAAGTTGTTTTCATTGAACCAGACCGGCGCGTTGATCACCGGACGAACGGCAGCAGGTGCAGCCGAACCACCGAAGATCGAACCCATGCCTGCCGGCTTCTGTTCGAACACTTCACGCTGCATCGGCGCGCCGGCTGGAGCCATGTGCTCCTGCTGTTTGCGACGACGGGCGGCGATGAAACGGAAGACCAGGAAGGCGATGACCGCCATGATCAGGATGTCGAAGATCTGCATGCCCTCGAAGCCGCCGCCCATGAACATGGACGCCAGCAGGCCACCGGCTGCGATGCCGGCCAGAGGGCCGAGCCAGCGTGAAGCACCGCCGGCCTTGGCGGCAGCGCCAGCGGCACCGGCCGCGCCCGCAGTGGCTGCAGCGCCGCCTGCAGCAGAAGAAGGAGCCATTTGGCTGGTCTGGTGAGTCGGCGCAGCGCCGGAGCTCTTGCCGCCACCAAAGCGCTTGGCGTTGGCGTCCAGGCTCATCGTCAGGCCGATGCACAACGCCATGGCGATGCTAAGAAAACGTTTCATATAGGGAATTCCCATTTGTGGAAGGCACGCGCGCCATGTTGCACAGCTGAAGTGTCACTGGCTAGCGGCAGAGTGTTTCGGGCTTTTGCCTGACAGTCGGGATTCAGCTTCAGTCAGCGCAATAAGGCTTGTTAACTTTGGTCTGTAGGAGGAGTGGATAAGTTCTGTAGGAAAAGGTGGGCCGCCCCGGTGTTCGCGGAGATTGATGGTGGCTTGGAAAAGATCGCAGCCTCCGGCAGCTCCTACGTGGATATGCCGATCCCTGTAGGAGCTGGCGAAGCCTGCGATCTTTTCAGCTTTAAATCGCTTCCAGCTTCGCGTACCCCAGCATCAGCCACTTGCTGCCTTCGCTGAAGTTCACCTGCACCCGCGCCTGAGCGCCGGCCCCTTCAAAGTTGAGGATCACGCCGTCGCCAAACACCGAGTGGCGTACTGTCTGGCCAAGGCTGAACCCGGTTTCCGGAATCTCGCTACCGGCGAACAGGCTGCTGGAGCTTTGCTGCTGACCACCGCCAAAAGGACGGCTGACGCTGTTGGACAACCGCACTTCCTGGATCAGGCCTTTGGGCACTTCACGTACGAAACGCGACACCTTGTTGTAGGTCTCGCTGCCGTAAAGGCGTCGGGTTTCCGCATAGGTCATCACCAGGTTCTGCATGGCCCGAGTGATGCCGACGTAAGCCAGACGCCGCTCTTCCTCAAGACGCCCGGGCTCTTCCAGGCTCATCTTGTGCGGGAACAGACCTTCTTCCATGCCCACCAGGAACACGTAGGGGAATTCCAGACCCTTGGCGCTGTGCAGCGTCATCAGCTGAATGCTGTCTTCGTGCTCGTCAGCCTGAGTGTCGCCGGCCTCCAGCGAGGCGTGACCGAGGAACGCCGCCAGCGGCGTCAAATCTTCGTCTTCCTCGGCGTTTTCGAAGTTGCGCGCAGCACTGACCAGTTCCTCAAGGTTTTCTACCCGGGCCTGGCCTTTCTCGCCTTTTTCCGCTTCGTGGTACGCGATCAGCCCGGACTGCTCGATGACGGTCTGGGTCATCAGGTGCAATGGCATCTCCATGCACTTGGCGGCGAGGTTTTCGATCAGTTCGATAAACGCCCCGAGCGCGCCGGCCGCCCGCCCCGTCACGCCTTTGTTGGCCACCAGCAGTCGCATGGCTTCCCACATCGACACATCGCTGTGGCGCGCGTGTTCGCGGATCGCTTCAACGGTTTTTTCGCCGATGCCGCGGGTCGGTACGTTGATCACCCGCTCCAGCGCTGCATCGTTGCCACGGCCTTCCAGCAACCGCAGGTAAGCCATGGCGTTCTTGATTTCAGCCCGCTCGAAGAAGCGCTGGCCGCCGTAGATGCGGTACGGAATGCGCTCGCGCAGCAAAGCTTCCTCCAACACCCGCGATTGGGCGTTGGAACGGTACAGAATCGCAATGTCGCTACGGGCCAGGCCGGTTTTCAGCGCACTTTCGATGGTTTCCACCACGTAGCGTGCTTCGTCGTGTTCGTTGAAGGCGGCGTAGAGATTGATCGCCTCGCCTTCACCGCCATCGGTCCACAGTTCTTTGCCCATGCGCCCGGTATTGTTGGCGATCAGGGCGTTGGCCGCTTTGAGGATGCCGGCGGTGGAGCGGTAGTTCTGTTCAAGACGAATGGTTTCAGCATCCGGAAAATCGTCGGAATACTGATAGATGTTCTCGATTTTCGCGCCGCGCCAGCCATAGATTGACTGATCGTCGTCGCCAACGACCATCAAGCTGTCGCCGCCCTTGGCCAGCAGTCGTAACCAGGCGTACTGCACGGCGTTGGTGTCCTGGAACTCGTCCACCAGAATGTGCCGGAAGCGCTTCTGATAATGCGCCAGCAACCCCGGGTGATCGCGCCACAGGTCGAGTGCGCGCAGCAGCAGCTCGGAGAAGTCGATGACGCCGGCGCGCAGGCACGCCGCTTCATAGGCTTCATAGATGCTGCGCATGGTGGCCAGGAACAGATCGCCGCTGGCTTGAATGTGTTGCGGACGCAGCCCTTCGTCTTTCTGCCCGTTGATAAACCACTGGGCCTGACGGGCGGGCCAGCGTTGCTCGTCCAGGCCCAACTCGCGGATCACCCGCTTGACCAGACGTTGCTGGTCGTCACTGTCGAGAATCTGGAAGGTCTGGCTCAGCCCGGCCTCCTGCCAGTGCGCCCGCAGCAAACGATGCGCCAGGCCGTGGAAGGTGCCGACCCACATGCCGGCCGGGTTGAGCCCCATCAGTTGCTCGATGCGGTGGCGCATCTCAGCTGCGGCCTTGTTAGTGAACGTCACCGACAGGATTGAATGGGGCGAAGCGTTTTCGACCTGGATCAACCAGGCGATACGGTGCACCAGCACTCGGGTTTTACCGGAACCAGCACCGGCCAGGACCAACTGACGACCCACGGAGGCAGCTACGGCCTGGCGTTGGGCATCGTTGAGGGAGTTCAGCAGAAGGGAGAGATCATCGCGCATCGGGGCATTCTAGGGGGCCGCGACACACCGGGCAAACTCCGCTTTGCTTTAGCCGATGAAAGATACGTGCAGGACGACCGGTCGGTCACTGGCTGCAGCCGTTGGCGGGGCTCGCTTGCAGGGTTTTGCGCGGGCAACGGGGCTTCGCGGTTTCGTCGAATTTATGATCTGGAGCAGTTTGGTAAGGGCATGGGCTTGTGTATGCTCCGTCCACGTTTCGGGCTCATGCTCATCATTATAAGAACAAGAACATTGTCTATGACCCTCAGCTCCGACCTGTCGGGCCCCACTGTGGAGCCCAGGGTTATCCGAAAACAGTACGCCCTCGAAATGGCGGTCGAGCGCACGCGCCTGCTTTATCAAGGCTCGCTGCTGCCAACGCTGTTCATGCTGATCAATGGTCTGGTGTGCGCCGGATTGCTCTGGAGCCCCCAGCGTTACTTCCTCGTCAGCGTCTGGCTGGTGTGGTTGCTGTCGCTGGTGGCGTTGCGGGTGATTCAGGTAGCGGCGTTCGATTCCGCAATCCCCAACCGCCAGGTCCATCCGGTCTGGCGACGCATGTTTCTGCTCGGTTCGGCCATGACCGGCCTGACCCTGGCTGGCGCCGGCATTGCTTTGGTGCCCGCCGACAATTTCATCCAGCAAGCCTGGGTGTTCGGCCTGATCGGCGCGGCAGCGCTCTCGGCCAGCGTGGCCTACGCGGTCAGCCTGCCGGCCTTCCTGTCCTTCACCTTGCCCTGTCTGCTGCCGGCCATCGCCTATTTATTCTGGGGCGGTGATGAACAGGGGTTGGGCTGGGGCTGGTTCGGTCTGATTCTGCTGGGGGCGTTGAGCGTGGTGGCCTGGCAGGTCAATCGGCTGATCGATCGCGGTTTGCTGCGCCGCTTCCAGAATCAGGCGTTGATCGAGCACTTGCAGCAGGCGCAAAGCCGCAGCGACCAGTTGAATCAGGAACTGGCCAGGGAAGTCGACCAGCGCCGACGTGCCGAAGACGAGTTGCGCGAAATCCAGATCGGCCTGCAAAGCAGCGTCGCCCAGCGCAGTCTGGAGCTGGACGTCGCCAATCAGGCGCTGAGCAAAAGCGAGGCGCGTCTGGCGCTGGCGTTGCAAGCCAGTGAGTTGGGGCTGTGGGACTGGAACCTGCAAACCGACGAAGTTCATCACACGCACATTCAGGAGTTGTTCGGCCTGGCGCCCGAGTTCGTGACGGCCATGCTGCGCCACCTCAAACCGCGCCTGCACCCCGACGACTTACCCGCGTTGAAGCGCGCACTGGTCGAGCATTTGAAGGGCCGCAGCGAGGACTATCAGATCGAATACCGCGTACGCCATGGCGATGGCCACTGGGTCTGGATCGAGGACCGTGGCCGGGCTGTCGAGCGCAGTGAGAATGGCCGGGTCATCCGTATGGTCGGCACCCGTCGCGACATCAGCATCAGCAAAAGCCTGGAAGTGCAGCAGCAATTGGCCGCCACCGTGTTCGAGGCGGCCAGCGAAGGCATTGTGATTTTCGATCCGAATTACGCGCTGATCGCGATCAATCAAGCCTTCAGTCGCGTGACGGGTTATGACATTGACGACATGCTCGGACGCAACATCGTGGAATTGCCGTGCAGTCGTGATGCCCGTCGCCACTACGGCGCGATTCATGAGGCGCTGGAACAGCACGGCAGTTGGCAGGGCGAACTGGTGGAAACCCGCAAGAACGGCGAGCTGTATCCGCAATGGCTGCAACTGAATGCCGTGCGCGATACGCGTGGGAATGTCAGCCATATCGTAGGATTCTTCGCCGATCTCTCGGCGCGGCGCGAATCCGAAGAGCGCATGCGCTACCTGACCCATTACGACGAACTGACCGGCCTGGCCAACCGTTCGTTGTTCCGCGAACGGCTGAACGAGGCCCATCAGCGAGTGCGTCAGGGTGGGCGTCGCAGTCTGGCGTTGCTGCACATCAACCTGGACCGCTTCAAGTTGCTCAATGACAGCCTCGGCCATGAAGTGGCCGATCAGCTGCTGCGCAAAATGGCCCGGCGGCTGGTCAATGCGCTGCCCGAGGCGGACACCATTGCGCGATTGTCCGGCGATGAGTTCGCGGTGCTGTTCGATGCGTATGTCAACCTCTCAAGCCTGGCGCGCGTGGCCACTCGCCTGTCGACCAAACTGCGCTTGCCGGTGACCGTCGACGGGCATGAGTTGGTGGTCAGCGCATCCATGGGCATCAGCATGCTCCCGGACAACGCGCGAGAAATTTCCGCGCTGGTGAGCCAGTCGAACATGGCCATGCAACATGCCAAACACCTGGGCGGCAACAACTTCCAGTTCTACACCGACAGCTTGCAAGCCAGCACGCTGGAGCGCCTGCAACTCGAAAACCAGCTGCGTAAAGCCATCGAAGAAAAACAGCTGAAAGTGTTTTACCAACCCAAGCTGTGTCTTGAAACGGGTCGGCTGAATGCCGCCGAGGCATTGGTACGCTGGGATCATCCGACCATGGGCAGCGTGCCGCCGGGAGACTTTATCGGCCTGGCCGAGGAAACCGGGCTGATCGGCCCAATTGGCGAATTCGTCTTGCGCCAGGCGTGCTGGCAGGCGTGCGAATGGCAGCGCCAGGGGCTGGAACCTATCCGCGTGTCGGTCAATCTGTCGGTGCATCAGTTGCGTCAGGGCAAGCTGGTGAGCCTGGTGCGTCAGGTACTGGAAGAAACCGGTCTGGCGCCGCGTTACCTCGAGCTGGAGCTCACGGAAAGCCAGTTGCTGGACAGCGTGGAACACATCATCGCGACCTTCCAGCAATTACGTGATCTCGGGGTAAAACTGGCCATCGACGATTTCGGCACCGGGTATTCGTCCCTGAGTTACCTAAAGCGCATCCCGGTGGATTACGTGAAGATTGATCAGGCGTTTATCCGCGGTCTGGGGGAGGGCAGTGTGGATGGGGCGATCACTCGAGCGATCATTGCGATGGCTCACGGGTTGTCGCTGAAGGTGGTCGCTGAAGGGGTTGAAAGGGCGGAACAGCTTGAGTTCCTGCAGGCTGAGCGCTGTGACGAAGTGCAGGGTTATCTGATCAGTCGACCGATCGAGGCGGATGGACTGGCGGCGCTACTACAGGCGCAAGGTAGCGAATGAGCCGAAGCGGGAGGCGTTTCCCGCCAGGCACAGTGTGCACGGCGGGAAACCCCGACGCATCAACTACCTGTTAGTCGGTAATCAAAACGTTATTAATGCTGTGCAGCAGTTTGTCGTTGTAGAAAATGCTGACACCTGAAACGCTGGAATTGCCCAGCGCTTTATATTCAACATATTTGTCCGTTTCAACTTGCAGCGCAACTTCGCTGGACTTTTCAAGTACCAACTCCAGGCGCAGATCAAAGGATTTATCCTGATGAACTGCCATCACCAGTTTTGGCGTGATGCCTGCGT
The DNA here is from genome assembly GCF_902497785.1 of Pseudomonas fluorescens. Classification (GTDB taxonomy): domain Bacteria; phylum Pseudomonadota; class Gammaproteobacteria; order Pseudomonadales; family Pseudomonadaceae; genus Aquipseudomonas; species Aquipseudomonas fluorescens_BO. The sequence goes on along the minus strand of NZ_CABVHK010000008.1, from coordinate 83,680 downwards.
GTGCAACGGTTACGGTGCCAAAGGTACGGAAAGAAGCTGCGCCAGGCATACGGTCAATTTGTGCGGTCCAGTTTTTGCTTTTAATGCTCATAGTGTGTAACTCCATTAGTTAAGTTAGATTGCGTCCTGCACGAGCAATATATATAAACCAATTTGGGCGCGGGAGAATTTGTTGGGTGTGATTGTAAGTCTGAATGTTGGGAGTGTTATTTGTTTTAAATAACTAACGGCCGTAACTTCTGATAGGTAGAGTTGTAGTCGTAGTCATCCTTTGAGAGGGGCTTGCAGCGCGATGAAGCTGCGCCAACGAGTGCTACATGGAGCACACACGCCTGAAAACGTGGGATTCGGTTACGCATTGAGCAGGCAAAAAGCCGATTCATGTAGTATAACTACAAGCTCGCTACATCCCCGGCGCCTGCCAATAACAAAGAGTCCAGCCCCTTGAATCTGCTGCAACACATCGCCCAGTCACGCCACCTGTTACGCAAGTCGGAGCTCAAGGTCGCCGACCACGTGCTGCTTGACCCAGCGGCGGTGATGCACAGTTCCATGGCCGACCTGGCCCACAGCGTGGGCATCAGTGAGCCGACCATCGTGCGGTTTTGTCGCGCCATCGGTTGCTCCGGTTTTCAGGATTTGAAACTGAAGCTGGCGCAGAGCCTGGCGGCCGGTGCGAGTTTCGGCCAGTTTGCGATCCATGAAGACGATTCGGTCGCTGACTACAGCCTGAAGATTTTCGACACTACCCTGCACACGCTGATGGAGGTTCGCGAGAATCTCGATCCGGTGGAGTTGCAGCGGGCGGTGTCGTTGATGTCCCAGGCTCAGCGAGTCGAGTTCTACGGCTTCGGTGCCTCGGGTGCGGTGGCGGCGGATGCTCAGCACAAGTTCTTCCGTTTATTGCTGACGGCCGCGGCGTATTCCGACCCGCACATGCAGGCGATGTCGGCGGTGACGTTGAAACCGACCGATGTGGCCATCTGCATTTCCCAGTCCGGGCGCTCAAAGGACCTGTTGATCACTGCGAATCTGGTGCGCGAAAGCGGCGCTTCGCTGATCACCTTGTGCCCCAGCCAGACGCCGCTGGCCGAGTTGTCGACCGTCAACCTTGCGATCGATGTGCATGAAGACACTGAAATCTATACACCGCTGACTTCGCGCATTGCTCACCTCGTCGTGATCGACGTATTGGCGATGGGCGTGGCCATGGCGCGCGGGCCGAGCCTGGTTAACCACCTCAAAAGCGTCAAGCGCAGCCTGCGCAGTTTGCGGTTGTCGCCCAAATCGGTGAAAGCGCTCGACGATTAAAAAATCAAGAGATCGCAGCCTTCGGCAGCTCCTACATTGGGACGAATTCCCAATGTAGGAGCTGCCGAAGGCTGCGATCTTTGCTTTTTCTACCGGCAAATTTCACATCCCTGTCACTCTCCCGCCCTCAAACCGTCATCCCCCGCGCCCATTCTGTAACTCCCGTACTTGCCTTGGGAGACTCGAAATGGCCCAGCCCTACGAAGAACGCAACAGCGCCGTCAAAACCCGCCGCCAGCAAGAAGACCAGCGCCGCATGGAGTTTCGCCGCGCCATTGAAGATCGCTGCGAACGCCGGCAGTTGCTGGCTGAGATCGGCGACTTTCCAGAGCTGGAACTCAACTACTGGCAGGCTGCTCCCGCAACTTCCCGTCGAAACGCTCAACCAGGGCGCTGATCTGCACGCGTTCGCTGCGGATAAACGCAAGGAATGCGTGGGCCACCGGCGATAGCCGCTTGGCCTTGGCCTGCACCAGGCACCAGCTGCGAAACAGCGGCAGTTCTTCGACCGGTAACTCGATCAGTCCGCCGGTCGCCAACTCCAGGTTCAGGGCGTGGCGCGTCAACAGCGCCACGCCCAGACCCGCCAGTACACACTCACGCTGAGCCTCGGCCGAAGCGACCTCCAGGGTCTGGTTGAAGTGCACGCGTTTCTCTTTGAAATACTCTTCGCACGCCAGTCGTGTACCCGAGCCGGATTCGCGCAGCAGCAGGGTGTACGGCTCAAGGTCCTGCAATCGCAGCGGGCCCATGTGGCACAGCGGATGGTCCGGCGGCGCCACGGCCACGATCGGATTGTTGAGAAACGGCAGAAACTCCAGGCCCATGTCCTGCGGCACCATGGACATGATCACCAAGTCATCGCGATTGTCGGAGAGTCGGCGGATCACCTGCCCGCGATTGACCACGGTCAGTTGCAAGTTCACTTCCGGATGCTGGCGCTTGAACGCGGCGAACAGGTGCGGGACGAAATACTTGGCGCTGGATTCCACCGCCAGTTTCAGCTGGCCTTGCAGTGATCCCTGCATGTCCGACAGTTGCATGTCGAGGTTTTCCAGGCGGCCAAAAATATCCCGGCTGGCCCGCTGAAGCGCTTCAGCGGCCTCGGTCATGTAGAGTTTTTTGCCGACGTAATCGAACAATGGCTGACCGATCAGCTCCTCAAGTTGACGAATCTGCAGGCTCACGGCAGGTTGTGTGAGCGACATTTCTTCTGCGGCGCGACTGTACGAACGCAAATCACACACCTCATTGAAGATCTGTAATTGACGCAATGTCATACGCATCAATGACTTACGCATATTTTGAAAGCTCCTGCCGCAGATTGATGGATCTACTATAAGTCTTTACTTATGTCTAACCCAATAATTAATCATTTTTGTTTATCCCTTGCGGGGACTAGTGTGGGGCTGCGACCAAATTGAAACATTTGGTCACGCGTCGACCTGGTCTAGCAGGTCGTGGGTACCACCGGCTCAAGGGAAACTCCAAGTGATAACAAAGATCCTGATCGCCAACCGTGGTGAGATTGCCGTGCGAATCGTGCGCGCTTGCGCCGAGATGGGCATTCGTTCGGTCGCGGTATATTCCGACGCCGACCGTCATGCCCTGCACGTGAAGCGTGCGGACGAGGCCCACAGCATCGGTGCCGACCCGCTGGCCGGTTACCTGAACCCGCGCAAGCTGGTGAATCTGGCGGTGGAAACCGGTTGCGATGCCTTGCACCCTGGCTACGGTTTTCTCTCGGAAAACGCCGAGCTGGCAGACATCTGCGCTGAACGCGGAATCAAATTCATTGGTCCATCGGCTGAAGTGATTCGCCGCATGGGCGACAAGACCGAAGCCCGCCGCAGCATGATCAAGGCCGGCGTGCCGGTGACGCCGGGTACCGAAGGCAACGTGGCGGACATCGCCGAAGCCCTGACCGAAGGCGACCGTATCGGTTACCCGGTGATGCTCAAGGCCACCTCCGGCGGTGGCGGCCGCGGTATCCGTCGCTGCAACAGTCGCGAAGAACTGGAACAGGCGTTCCCCCGAGTGATTTCCGAAGCCACCAAGGCTTTCGGTTCGGCGGAAGTGTTCCTTGAAAAATGCATCGTCAATCCAAAACACATCGAAGCGCAGATTCTCGGCGACAGCTTCGGCAATGTGGTGCATCTGTTCGAGCGCGACTGCTCGATCCAGCGCCGCAACCAGAAGCTCATCGAGATCGCCCCGAGCCCGCAACTGACCCCGGAACAGCGCGCCTACATCGGCGACCTGTCGGTGCGCGCAGCCAAGGCCGTGGGTTACGAGAACGCCGGCACCGTGGAGTTCCTGCTCGCCGAGGGCGAGGTGTACTTCATGGAGATGAACACCCGGGTGCAGGTGGAACACACCATCACCGAAGAAATCACCGGCATCGACATCGTGCGTGAGCAGATCCGCATCGCGTCCGGCCTGCCGCTTTCGGTGAAGCAGGAAGACATCCAGCACCGCGGTTTCGCGCTGCAGTTCCGGATCAATGCCGAAGACCCGAAAAACAATTTCCTGCCGAGCTTCGGCAAGATCACTCGTTACTACGCACCCGGCGGTCCTGGCGTGCGCACCGACACGGCGATCTACACCGGCTACACCATTCCGCCGTACTACGACTCCATGTGCCTGAAACTGGTGGTCTGGGCGCTCACCTGGGAAGAAGCGATGGACCGTGGCTTGCGCGCTCTGGACGACATGCGCCTGCAAGGGGTCAAGACCACCGCCGCGTACTACCAGGAGATTCTGCGTAACCCGGAATTCCGTAGCGGCCAGTTCAACACCAGCTTCGTTGAAAGCCACCCTGAACTGACCAACTACTCGATCAAGCGCAAACCCGAAGAGCTGGCCCTGGCCATCGCCGCCGCCATCGCCGCCCACGCAGGCCTGTGAGGAACACTACAATGTCCAAGAAAATTCACGTAACCGACACCATCCTGCGCGACGCCCACCAATCGCTGCTCGCCACCCGCATGCGCACCGAAGACATGCTGCCCATCTGCGACAAGCTCGACAAAGTCGGCTATTGGTCGCTGGAATGCTGGGGCGGCGCCACGTTCGACGCCTGCGTACGCTTTTTGAAAGAAGACCCATGGGAGCGTCTGCGCCAACTGCGTGCGGCGTTGCCTAATACCCGCCTGCAAATGCTCCTGCGTGGCCAGAACCTGCTGGGCTACCGCCATTACAGCGATGATGTGGTCCGAGCTTTCGTCGCCAAGGCTGCGGTCAACGGCATTGACGTGTTCCGCATCTTCGACGCGATGAACGACGTGCGTAACCTGCGCGTGGCCATCGAAGCAGTGAAAGCTGCCGGCAAACATGCCCAAGGCACCATCGCCTACACCACCAGCCCGGTGCACACCATCGATGCATTCGTGGCGCAAGCCAAGCAAATGGAAGCCATGGGTTGCGACTCGGTGGCGATCAAGGACATGGCCGGCTTGCTGACTCCATACGCCACCGGCGAACTGGTCAGGGCGTTGAAATCCGAGCAGTCGCTGCCAGTGTTCATCCACTCCCACGACACCGCTGGCCTGGCGACGATGTGCCAACTCAAGGCCATCGAAAACGGCGCCGACCACATCGACACCGCGATTTCGAGTTTTGCCTCGGGCACCAGCCACCCAGGCACCGAGTCGATGGTCGCCGCCCTCAAAGGCAGCGAGTACGACACCGGCCTGAATCTGGAACTGCTGCAAGAGATCGGCCTGTACTTCTACGCCGTGCGTAAGAAGTACCACCAGTTCGAAAGCGAATTCACCGCCGTCGACACCCGCGTGCAAGTGAACCAGGTGCCGGGCGGCATGATCTCCAACCTGGCCAACCAGCTCAAAGAGCAGGGCGCTCTGAACCGTATGGCCGAAGTACTGGCGGAAATCCCGCGCGTTCGCGAAGACCTCGGCTTCCCGCCGCTGGTGACGCCGACCTCGCAGATCGTCGGCACCCAGGCGTTCTTCAACGTGCTGGCCGGCGAGCGTTACAAGACCATTACCAACGAAGTGAAGCTCTACCTTCAAGGCGGCTACGGCAAGGCGCCGGGCACCGTGAACGAACAACTGCGTCGCCAGGCAATCGGCAGCGAAGAAGTGATCGACGTTCGACCTGCCGATTTGCTTAAGCCGGAAATGACCAAGCTGCGTGCCGAAATTGGCGCCGTGGCCAAGTCTGAAGAAGACGTGCTGACTTACGCCATGTTCCCGGACATCGGCCGTAAATTCCTCGAGGAGCGTGCTGCCGGCACCCTCACTCCGGAAGTGTTGCTGCCGATTCCAGAAGCGGGCGGCGTGGCCTCTGCCGGTGGCGAAGGTGTGCCAACCGAGTTCGTCATTGACGTTCACGGCGAAACCTACCGCGTCGACATCACCGGTGTCGGCGTCAAGGCTGAAGGCAAGCGTCACTTCTACCTGTCCATCGACGGCATGCCGGAAGAAGTGGTGTTCGAACCGCTCAACGAATTCGTCAGCGGCGGCAGCAGCAAACGCAAGCAAGCCACTGCGCCGGGCCACGTCAGCACCACCATGCCGGGCAACATCGTCGATGTGCTGGTCAAGGAAGGCGACGTAGTAAAAGCCGGCCAGGCCGTGCTGATCACCGAAGCGATGAAGATGGAGACCGAAGTTCAGGCTGCCATCGCCGGCAAAGTCACGGCCATCCATGTGGCCAAGGGCGACCGGGTAAATCCGGGCGAAATACTGATCGAGATCGAAGGCTGAGTTAACAGCCTCGATACACCGTTTTAAACCTCGGGGGGGCATGTGCTCCCCTTTTTTTTGTCTGATTTTTTGCAGAAAGATGTGGGAGCGAGCCTTGTGGTGAGGGGATTTATCCCCGTTCGGCTGCGAAGCAGTCGTATACGCGCACTAACTTTGAAATGCTGGGGCCGCTACGCGGCCCAACGGGGATAAATCCCCTCACCACAGGCCCGCTCCACAGGTACTGCGTTGTGTCAGTGGTGGGTTAGAACGCCATTCGCCACTGGCCCATTACGCCGTGATTGCGGCTGTCGCTACCGATGTCGCTGGTGAGGCCGACGCCCACGCTGTGGTGGGCCGAGACACCAAGATCCAGACCGGCATCCACCAGCAGGCTGTTGCGATCCAGTTCAACACCGTAAACGGTGTAGTCGCGGCCGCCAGTGACCAAGCGTTGGCTGGTTTTTGTGAAGACGTCACCGTACGTGTGTTTCCAGCCAGCGCTGAATCGAGGCGTGAGTCGCATGCCGTTACTCAGGGTGTCCACCATCGCCACCCGCAGTCCCAACGTGCTGTTCATGTTGGTTTTCGCCTGTTCGTTGACCTTAAGCGCCGCCGCCCCACCTTTTTCGGTGTAGCCGTCGCGTTGATAGCGTTGCACGCCAAGGCTGGCAAACGGCTCGATGCTGATGTTATTGCGGCCCAGGTTATAGCCGAGTTCAGCGAAGGCTTGCTGAGTGCTGGCGTCATAACGACCTTCAGGGCGATCACTAAACCCTGAGAAAGCTACCCGCCGTGCAGTGGTGCCATCGTGGTTGCTGTAAGTCGCGCCAAGCCTGATCGACAGCGGGCCGCTTTGAAGCAATGCGTAGGCGCCCAGGTGCCAGCTGTCGAGACCTCCCTCCAGTTCGCGACTGTCCAGCCGCGTCCGGGATTTGCCGCCCATGACGCCCAGGCGCCATTCCTCGTCGATGCTCCAGTCCGCGCCCATCAGCAGGCCTCGGGTCGAGTGTTGCAGCGGCTCTATATCGCGATCCAGCTTGCCTCCGTGCCCAAGTGCTTGCAGCCAGACCCTGCCGGTATCTGCATTGCCGGCCGCCTGACGAGGAGCATCGCGCATCGGGTTGGAACCGTGGGCGCTGTCCAGCTGGCGCATGGCCGAAAGCAGGCTGCCGCTGACGGGGGCGACACTGCTCAACGTCGTTTTGGCAAGGTTGGCGTTGCTGGAACCCGCCAATTGCTCGAGAGCCATAGAGGCTGTTGCCTTGTTGGAGACGAGCAGGGCGGTGATGGCCGCGTTCGTTGCAGTGGCTGGTATCGCTGCCGTGACGGGAATGTCAGCCGACGCGAGCGGTTCGGAATCGGCAGGCGACGAGCCAGAGGGAGTCGAGAGCGCTGTGTCGGTGCCGCCGGACATTGCACTGTCATCAGGCATTTGCGCATGGGTCGGCATCGGCGGCTCTGTGATGCTTTTGCCGAACTCCATTGCGTTATCGGATGTGGCGAGGCTCTCGATGGGAACATCGTTACGAGCGTAAATCAGGCCAACACTCTGTTCACGGTATTGCGGGGTAGCGTCCATGAAGGCCAGATCGTGGAGGATCTTGCCAAATTCGCCCTCGATCTTTTGTGCCTCAATCAGGGTGTACAGGCTGCTTTGCGGATAGTCGCCCGGTACTGTGTCGATCTTCAGCGTAGCGCCGCCCAAGCTGGCAGTGCCGGCGACTCTGATGGTTTCTGCGCTGCTGTCGGGATGCACCTCATAGGCCAGAACGGCCTTGCTGGAAAGGTTCATATCGCCGTTCACCGTTGGGGCGCCCGCCTTACGGTCGACCATAAGCTGCCCATGCACTTCAAGAGATCCCACGGCTCCCTTGCCACTGAACGTGCCTTTTTCATCCACGAAGACATGGCCGCCAATCGAGCCGTTATTGACCAAGGTGCCTTGCGTGATCGCTCCGCCGATGATGGTTCCATCATTAGTCAGGGTTGCATCGGGGCGTACCAACACGCCGACTTCGAAATCACCAGCGCCACTGGCCGTCCATTTACCCTTTGTGACGTCCAGTGCGTGGAAATTTCGAGTGTCACCAAATGAGCCCCCTTTGGCGGCATTGAGTTGCAAGACGTTCATGCCCCCGCCGCCATCCGCTGACTTTTTAGACGCCCCTTTACTGACTACCGAGACCAGATCATCGCGCTCGTCCAGTTTCAACTCGTTCCATTCAGCTGCTTTATTGATGGACGTTCGCTCGATGTCTACGCGGCTGATGAAAGCATCGAGTCGGGTGATGAGATCGTCTGGCGCCGCATCAGCGAGGGTTTCGGCGAACGCAGATTCAGCGCAGCCCAGCGAAAGCGCTATCGCCATGGCGAGGTGTTGCAGTCGGTATTTGTGTTGAACGGGCATCGAGTTCGGCCTCTTTTGACAGGAGGCCAAACTCTAAAAGACGGCTGATTTTGTTGATGTCAGCCCGTTCCGGCGGGCGGCGCGGGCATCTTCCGAGGGTTTTGCGGAAAAGACGCTGGCTGCAATGCAATCAGGGCTTCTGCCGATGCCTCAATGCTGCTTCTACCTACAACCCATCCGCGAACGAGCCCTTTTCATACAATCAAAAACTCATTTGCCACTGCGCGATCAAGCCATGATTACGGCTGTTGCTGCCGATTTCGCCACTGTACCCAAGCCCCACCGAATGCCGCGCCGAAATGCCCAGATCCAGCCCGGCCTCCAGCACCAGACTGTCGCGATCCAGCGAACTGCCCTCGACGCTGAACGCTGTGCCGCCCACCACGAAGGCCTGGCGGGTGGAGTTGCTGACATCGCCATAGGTGTGCTTCCAGCCCGCGGTTATGCGCGGCGTCAGGCTCATGCCGTTATCCAGGCTGCTCAAGTGCGCCAGCCGCAGGCCGAAGGTGCTGCTGAAGTTGTCTTGGGTTTGCCCGTCGACCTGCAACGCAGCGGCGCCACCTTTTTCCTGGTAGCTGTCGCGGTGATAACGCTGGTAGCCGAGGTTGGCAAAGGGTTCGGCGCTAAGTCGGCCGCTGCCCAGTGCGTAGCCCAATTCCGCGAACGCTTGCTGGCTGTCAGCGTCGTAATCGCCTTTGGGCCGGTCGTTGAAACCATTGAACGCGATGGTGCGTTTGCTTTCACCTTGATGGCCGCTGTAAGCCGCGCCGAGGCGCAACGCGATGGGTCCGCTTTGACGCAAGGCGTAGACCCCGGCGTGCCAGCTTTCGACATTGCCATCGACGCCGGTGGCATCCAGATCGGTCTTCGAGTAACCGCCGAGCACACCCAGGCGCCATTGCGGATTCAGCGCCCAGTCAGCACCCAGCACGCTGCCTTTGGTGCGTTGCTCAAGGCCGCTGCTGCCCTGTTCGCCGTCGAGCTTGCCGTAGCCGCCGATGGCTTGCAGCCAGAGTCGGCCCTGGGCGTTCGGGTCATTGAGATTGCGCGCCTGGGATGGAACGCCGCTGGCCGCCAGGACCGGTGTGTCGCGCTGATCGAGACCCACCAGCAAGCCTGCGCCGCCGCCCATTTGTTGCATGGCCGAGAGCATGCTGCCACCCACCTGGCTGCTGGCGCCGAGGGTAGCGCTGGTCAGATTGGCGTTGCTCGCGCCGGCCAGTTGCTCGATTGCCGCGCCTGCCGTGGCATGGGTGGTGTTGAGCAGTGCGTTGTAGAGCGCGCTGTTTTTGCCCATCGACGCCAGGCTGTTGGCGGCGCTGCCGCCGTTGCCGGTGGCGGCGAATTCGTTGAAAGCGATGTCGTTGCGCGTGTACGTCAGATCGACCTGAGTCGGGGTGTAAGCGAGCGTCGGGGTCAGGAATGCGTAGTCGCTGGTGACTTTGCCAAACGTGCCGTTGACGCTTGCGGCTTGCAGTACGGTGTATTGGCTTTGCCACGGGTAGGTGCCGCTGCCGGGATTCACGGCCAGGGTGGCGCCATTCAGGTGGGCGATGCCGCCGACCTTTATCGGGGCGCTGCTGCCGTCGGCATTGACGCCGTAGGCCAGCGTCGCTTCGTTGCCGAAGCTCAAATCATGAACGACCGTCGCGGTGCCCAGTTGCGTGTTGGTTTGCAGCGTGCCGTTGACCCGCAGATTGCCCACCGAACCACCGCCCGCATACACACCGCCTGCGTCCACCGTCAGACTGCCGGCGATGCCGCCCTGGTTGATCAGCATTGCGCCGTTGCGCACCGCGCCGCCATCGCTGAAATCACCGCTGCCGGTGAGCGTCCAGGCACCTTGTTTGACCTCCAGCCATTCGAAATTACGACTGGCGCCGAAGCTGCCGCCCGCCGTGTCGTCCATCACCACCCGGTCAATACCGGTGCCGCCGTCGACCGTGCCGATGAAGCGGCTGCCGTTGCGCAAGGTCAGGTTGTCGCTGCCGCCGCCGAGATCCAGCGCCAGGCCGTTGCTGGCGCTGATGGTGCCGCCGTTGATCACGCTGTCGGCGAACTCTCCGACGAATTTCACCCCGAAGCCGTCGAGCCCGCGAATGGTGCCGAAGTTTTCCAGCGTGGTTGCCGCCATGCCCGAACCGCCGCTGCCGTCGTCCACCAGGATGGCACTGCTGGCGCCGCTGATCAGCGCGTCTTTGGCGTTCAGCACATAACCGCCGCCGAGCGCGATGCCTTCACTGCCGTTGGCGAACCCGCCCTTGTCCACGCCGCCCGCGCCGACGCCCTGAATGGTGCCGTAGTTTTCGATGTGGGCGAGCTTGTCGATGTCCACCCCATCGCCATCCCCGTTGGGCTGCAACCCCGAGTAGGCGCCGGTAATCGTCCCGTGGTTGATCACCGTGCCGTCGCCATCGGAGCCGAAGCCCGAACCGTTGCGACCGGTGATTTGTCCGTAGTTGACCAGCGTGGCGCCAAGGTCGGTGGTGATGCCGTGGCGGCCGCCGGAAATCGTCCCGTAGTTGGTCACGTTGACGCCGGTGGCCGTATCAATGTCGATGCCGTCGAATTTCTGATCGGCGTTTAGAGCATCACCCGTGGAAATCTCGCCGTAGTTTGTGATCGTCGCGTTGGCGCCGGTCTTCATGCCGTCGCTGGCGTCCCCGCGAATCAGCCCGCCCGCGCGGTTGATAATGCTGGTCTGGACACCGGCGCTGCGCAGCGCGTCCAGGTCCAGCCCCTGGCCGGTGGTCGAGCGAATGAGGCCGCTGTTATCGATCAGCAAACGGCCGCTGACGAAGTTGCTGTCGACGCGTAGCGCATCGTTGAACCCGAGGATTTGCCCGCCGCTGCGGTTGTAGATGCGGGCCTGCGTAAGGTCGCCGTTGCTATCGATCGCCCGGCCACCGGTGGAAATGATCATGCCCGAGTTATCGATCACCACCCCCGCGCCGCTGGTGCTGTCCTTCAGGGATACGGTTTTGCCACTGTTGGAAATGCTGCCCGGCGCCGACACCGTCAACGTGTCGCTGCCACCGAGGGTTTGCGCAGCGGTGGTCGCGGTGTCGATCTGCACGGTTTTGGCGTGGACGGCGCTGGTGCTGATCAGCAGGGCGATAACAAGCGCCAGGCGCTGGGGCGAGAACGGCATGGGTGGACAGCCTTTTTGTTATAAGCGGGCCGTCTTGTATAGCGGAGGGTTTTTACAGAATGATGTCTGGAGGAGCAACCTCATGTGCAATGTAATGCGTGTGATCGTAATCAAATGGTGGTGAAATGCATTTTAATGCGTAATTAAGGGGTGTGAAGTGTTTATAACTGCACTATATTGCATCCAGAATTCGATTTATAAGTCTTGAAATGCAGTAAATTGCAGGTGGTGTCATGTACACATTAACGTTGCAGCTATACACCTCCGGTAACTGGCTGGATGCGATGACGCTGGTGTTCACCGATCCGGAAAAAGGTTTCGAAGGCCCGTGTCGGTTCGCTTATAAAACTGACTATGTGGCTAACAATCTTGAATCGATGCAATTGCCTTTTTCTAAAGCGGTCAGCGCCAGGCTGGCTTTGGATTGGGATAGTTTTTCGTTGAAAAAGGCACCTGCTTTTCTGTTCGATATCGCTCCGGCGGGAGCCGCCAAACGCTTTCTAATGGGACGTGTCGGTCAAGACAAACCTGACGGCATCAGCGCTGATTTGTTTCTATTGGGGCGCAGCACTCCGGCGCCTATCGGCCACCTGCGGGTCAAGGAGTCCGCTGAGTTTGCAGACGACAGGCCCGCCGTAGGTTTTCGTCGTGCGGAAGTAATCGCCCGCGACAATACCTTTCTGGAGTACGCCTATGAGCAAGGCGCAGCCATTGGGGGCGCAACGGGGGCGGGAGGCGAGGCTCCGAAGCTGCTGATGTCAGAAGGTCGCAATGGCCTGCTGTACCCAGATGCAGTGTTGAGCGACGACCAAGTCGTGCAGCACTGGTTTGTAAAGTTTGCCCGCAATAAAGCGGCTCATAATGATCAGGTCATTCTCAGAAGCGAGTTTCACTACTACAAGGCCTTGAATGTTCTGGGCATCGATACGATCGACGTAGAGGGGCTGGCGCTGGAAGAGGCGACTAAACCCAGTCTCTGGATGAAGCGCTTTGACCGTAAAGTGACCGCTCAAGGGGTTGAGCGGTCGGCAGTTGAATCCATCTATTCGCTGGCCGGCGTGACAGTGCCAGGCAGCTACATGAACCATCTTGAGGTGATTCAGCTACTTGTCGGACTGTGGACTCAAGCGGGCCAGGCCCACTTGGTTCCTGATCTGGTGTCCGATTATCTGCGCCGCGATTTGCTCAATAAAATTCTGGGCAACTCGGACAATCATGGACGGAACACATCAATCATTCGTGGTCCAGACTTCTTCCGCCTCGCGCCGATCTACGACCTGGCGCCTATGGTGATGGACGACGAGGGCGTTACACGCACCACAAAATGGCCCAAAGATCTGGAAGTGGCCGGCGAGGTCAAGTGGCGAGAAGTGTGTAATGCATTGGCAGTCATCGGCGACTCAGAGGGTCTGTATGAAAGATTGCGAGCGGATGCCGATCACTTGTCGGCTTTGCCGGACATTCTCACCGCCAGCGGTCTTCCCGAAGCCACGATGAATCACCCGGGGATTGCGTTGAAAAACCTGGAGCAGCGGTTGAAAAATTGGGGGCTGAAATGACCCTCTCCATTGATGTTCGGGCGCTTTTGATCGAAAGCATTCAACAGGGGCTTGGCGAAGGCACGATAGAAATAGGCGAAGCAGTGCGACGATTACGCGTGGAAGTAACGGGCCTGCACCAAACTCAATTCGCGAAGATGTGCAAAATTTCGGTGCGTACGCTGGTGCACATTGAACACGGGGAGGGGAATCAGACGCTGAAATCGCTGAACGCCGTGTTTCGCCCGTTCGGGCTTAAGATGGGTGTGGTGCGGATTCGACGGGATATTAGTTGAAATGGCACCGGTTAATGCGGAGCTAGCGTGCTCGCGATAAGAGCGTTTCCCCTCGAGAGGCCATTCGCGAGCAGGCTCGCTCCCACAGGTGTTTTGGGTTGGCCACAACATTTGGATCCACCCGAGCCACTGTGGGAGCGAGCCTGCTCGCGAAGGCGTCCGAACAGGCGCCGCTAATTTACCCGCGACACTCAGCCAGCGTTTTCACCTGCCCGTTCCCCGTCTGATTCTCCTCACTCAACCAGCGCTCAAACCCCGCGCCAATCGTCGGCCATTCCGAATCCAGAATCGAATACCACGCCGTATCCCGGTTCTGGCCCTTGACCACCATGTGCTGACGGAACACGCCCTCAAAACTGAATCCCAAGCGCTCCGCTGCATACTTCGAACGCGCGTTGCCGTTGTTGCACTTCCACTCCAGGCGCCGATAACCCAGGGCGAACGACTCCTTGGCCAACAGATAAACCGCTTCGGTACTTTTCGGCGAGCGCTGCATCGGTGCGCCAAACGTCACGTGGCCGATTTCTATGCGCCCCTGGGCCGGCACAATCGACATCAGACTCAAGATGCCCTGTACGTCGCCGCTGGCCCGGTCGATGACGCTGAAAAAATACGGGTCGCTGTTGGCTGCATGGTTGTTGAGCCAATCGTTGAAAGCGCTGCGCTCCGGGAATGGGCCGTAGGGCAAATAGTCCCAGAGTTTCGGGTCGGCGCCGGGGCCTTGTAGCGCCTGCCACAAACCGTCGCCATGACGCGCCGGGTCGAGTTTTTCCAGGCGGATGAAACGTCCTTCGAGGGTTTGAACCGAGGGCGCTGGAACACCTTTCCAGTCTGCGAGTGAAGTCGTCATGTCGTTCTCCTTGAACCTTAAATAGCTTTGCGAAACTGGATGTAACCAGGGCGTTCGGCGATGCGCTCGTAGAGCTGGATCGCGGTGGCGTTGGTTTCGTGGGTGAGCCAGTGGACCTTGTTGCAACCGTCAGCCTTGGCCGTGGTGTAAACGAACTCGATCAATTTGCGGCCGACGCCAGTGCCGCGTGTTTCGGGCGTCACCAGCAGGTCTTGCAGGTAGCAGGAATTTTCGATGGCCCAGTTCGAACGATGGTAGATGAAATGCACCATGCCCACTGCTTTGCCATTGGCCCAGGCCAACGCGGCGTGGGTCGGCTCGTGCGCATCGAGCATGCGCTGCCAGGAGCTTTCAGTCACCGCTTCGGGTAATTCGGTTTTGTAGAAGCGCAAGTAGGCTTGCCACAACGGCAGCCACGCGGCGTGATCGTCGGCAGTGACCTGGCGGATTTCAATCTGACTCATGTTGATTCCTTAACGCATCAGGTGGGCGAGGGCCCGGTCATGGGCATCGGGGCTGGCAGCTAGCCCCTCGCGCACGCCGGCGATGTCTGCGGCGCTGCGGTTCTGGCTGAGTTTGCGTTTGCCTTCCAGGCGCTGGATCGGCAGCGCAAATCCGACAATGGCCTTGAGCATGCCGTCGATGTAATCGGCAGGCGCGTCGGCGACTTTCCACGGTTGGTCACGGCCGGCTTCGTGACGATCAGTCAACGCGCTGACCAGGTTGAGCAAGCGCTCGGCTTCGGTGAACACTTCAGCGCTTCCGTAAGCGTGAACCGCGACGTAGTTCCAGGTCGGCACGACTTTGCCGTGCTCGGCTTTGCTCGGGTAAAACCCTGGGCTGATGTAGGCGTCGGCCCCGGCAAATATCACCAGCGCTTCAGCGCCGTTTTGCAGTTCTTTCCATTGCGGATTGGCCCGGGCGAAGTGCCCGTAAAGGGTGCCATTCGGACCTTGGTCAGGGCGCAGGAGGAGCGGCAAATGGCTGGCTTGCAGGCCGTGCTCACCGTGGGTGATCACAGTCGCGAGGCGCGTGGCGAGGATCTGCTCCTGCAGTTCATTCAATTCTTTAATGGCAAAGCTGCTGGGGTTGTACATGGAAATAGTCCTTGGCGAATGTCTCCATCCTAGGCAGGCTATTGGTCTGTTGTAAGAGCCATTAATGACCAATTTCATAGGTCCATTAGCATGAGCCAGGCGTCGCTTTCCCTCTCGTTCAACCCCGCCGGTATCGAACTCGATCGGCGACAGGGCCTGAGTCGTCAGCTTTATCAGGCGCTGCGCCTGCGGGTGCTGGATGGACGGCTGGCCAGCGGCACGCGATTACCGGCCAGTCGCGACCTTGCGGCAGCACTGGCGATTTCCCGCAACAGCGTGGTGCGGGCCTACGATCAGCTCTACGCCGAAGGGTTTATCGAAGGGCGCGTCGGCGACGGAACTTACATCGCTCAATTACCGCAAACCACGGCCGCATCCAAAAAACTATCCACAAATGTATCCACAGGGTTTTCAACAGGGTTACCCACAGCCTTATCCACAAATCGGCTGGATTTACCTGTGGTTTTATCCAGCAAGGTTATCCACAGCGGCGCTTTGGGGCGGGTGGAAAATAACCATTTGGCGCTGCCGCCGAGTGGTCCGCCGCGTGCTTTTCGCGTCGGCGTTCCGGCATTCGATCTCTTCCCTTTCGAGGTTTGGGCCAAGCTGAATGCGGCTTTCTGGCGTAAACCCGATTTACAGCAGCTGTGTTATGGCGATCCGGCGGGCGATGCGCGTTTGCGCGGGATGATCGCGGCGTATTTGCGCAGTTCTCGCGGCATGCAATGCACCGCTGAACAAATAGTGATCACCAGCGGCGCACAGCAGGGGATTAGCCTTTGTGCACAGCTGCTGGTGGAGCCGGGCGATGGCGTCGCGATTGAAAATCCGGGGTATCGGGCGGCCGGTCATGCGTTCGCGGTCGCGGGTGCGCGGCTGCATGGGGTGGCGGTCGACAGCGAGGGCATCGATTGTGCCGAATTGGCCGGGCTTGGCGATTGTCGTCTGGCCTATGTCACGCCGTCGCATCAGTACCCGACCGGGGTGGTGATGAGTCTGGCGAGACGCCTTGAATTACTCGCCTGGGCGGAGCGCACCCAAGGCTGGATCGTCGAGGACGACTACGATGGCGAATACCGTTACAGCGGCGCGCCCTTGGCACCGTTGGCGGCGCTTGACCGGCAGGGGCGGGTTTTATATGTCGGGACCTTTGGCAAAGTCGCTTTCCCGGCACTGCGTCTGGGGTATCTGGTGTTGCCGCCAGCACTGGTGCAGGCCTTCTCCCAACG
Organism: Pseudomonas fluorescens; assembly: GCF_902497785.1. Lineage (GTDB taxonomy): Bacteria > Pseudomonadota > Gammaproteobacteria > Pseudomonadales > Pseudomonadaceae > Aquipseudomonas > Aquipseudomonas fluorescens_BO. The sequence continues at coordinate 67,092 of NZ_CABVHK010000008.1, read as the reverse complement.
GCGCGCGGTGGATGTCCGGCATTCGGAAGTCAGCACGCAAGCGGTGATGGCCGAGTTCATGGCGGCGGGGCATTTTCAGCGGCACATTCGTCGAATGCGCCGGGCCGCTCTGAGTCGGCGCAATTGTCTACTGGATGGTTGGCCGAAGAGTATTCCCGGCGTGGGCGACCTGCCTGCCGTCTCTGCCGGGTTGCACTTGACGGTGTCAGTGGACAGCGTTGCTCGAGAACGGCAATTGATCGAGCAGGCAGAAAAGGTCGGTGTGGAAATCAATGGCCTGAGCAGTTATTGGCTGCCGGATTCCCACACGCCGATCGATCAGCGTGCGGGTTTGGTGCTGGGTTTCGCCGCGGTGCCGGAGCCGGCGATCGAATCGGCTCTGGCACGTTTGCGACAGGTGTGGGGGGTTTTAACGAATCGCTGAGCCAGGAAAAAACAGACTGCTGGCGAGGGGGCGACTGATTTCACTGCGGTAGATGGCTATCAGTTCCTGATCACTTTCCCCGCGTACATCGAAGGCCCCTGCCAGCAGTCGCTGCGCTTTGGTCTTCAAATGTGCCGCAGTAAATGTTCCAACAGCGGCGGTTGCATCGGCGTAGTGAAAGTGGGCATACCACAGCACCTCGCGTGTTTTGAAGTCGAGCACCTCGTACTCATCCAGATAATCCTTGCGCGCCCCTTTAAGCCGTTTGCGTACAGGATTCTTTGAAATATCCACTTCTTTTTCACCCTTGAGCCATTCGATCCGGGCCGCCGTTGGAGGCTGTTGCTTGATCATCTGCACGCGAGTGCTATGGCCTTTTTCGTAAAGAGCGGTAGCGGCGGTGTCGAGACTCTTGCTCACGGTGCCGGCCGAGGTCACGGGATCATCGGTGAGATTGAGCGCGATCAACGCGGAATCAATCGCTCCAGCCGCCTCGCGCAGACGTGCGGCGTGCAGGTGGTACAGATCCTCAATTTCTACCGGGATGCGTTGGGTGCCGCTGACGTGGGTGTCGATGCGTCGGTTAAAAGCCGCCAGCCCATCGAGCAATGCCTGTCCGGCCCCAACGCTTTTGCCCAGGTCGGCTTTCACCTTGGCGGGTGGCGCTTTAGCCGTGTCTCTTACAACCCATACGCCTGGGGTCTTTTCGTGGAACGTGGTGATCTTTCCGGTGAGCGTCTCTTTTACATCGACCAGATCCTCCGCGTCTGTTCGCTGCTCGCCGATCAGTGTGCCTTTGTACCGGGTCTTGATGATCTTTTTGGCGGGCGCCTGTGGCCTGGACGGGCCCGCTACCGGTTCAACCAATCGCTGCTCGCGCAGCAGATTCGCCAGTTGGTCAACGGTGTCTTTGCTGAAGCTGGCAATACGGCTCTGTACCTGGTCAAGGCGTTCTTTAACGATCTGCTCTGGAAACTCTTCCACGATGTCGAGAAAGCGCTGGTCGATCACCGCAAACTGCTCCGCCAGATTACTCATTGTCTCGATTCGTTCGCCGAGATTAAGCAGGCTTTCATCATCGCTCACCAGGGAGCTCTGAATATTTAACGCCGCATCATTGATCAGGTTTTCAAGGGCCCGCTGTGCGTCCGGCGTTTGTGTCGGTTCGGCTTTGAGGCACAACTCCCGTCCCAAACTCACTTGCAGAAGTTTGAGGTCATTGAGCGAGTAATGCGGAAGCTTTTTCCGGTAGTGAAGGCTCACCTCGACAGCCTCTTTACCCAAGAAGCTCATTTGTTCGAAAAGTGAATGAGCGGTTTCGATCTTGTCGATCATTCCCCGGGTCAGGTCAGTCATCTTTTCGAAGGGCGCAATGCGCTCTGCCGATGGCGTAAAGTTTTCTTGGTCGACCAAGGCCAGCGTTGCCGACAGGCTACCTCGAAACTCCTCAGGACCCCGCCGAGCCACGCCTGCGTGAGGAACAGTTGGAGCGATAAGCGATCGATCATCGCCGTGCGGAAATTCGGAATCGGCTCCAGTGTGTTCAGTGCCTTGAGTTCCTGAATGTGCGCTTCATATTCCTTGAACTGTGAGTCCATCTTGTCCAGGAACTGTTTACGGGAGCTGGCGGCCGCCTCCGGAAGCGCATCGAGCATGAGCTTGTGGGCAGCAGTCCGCTCCTTTTGCATGGCATCCTGCCTCTGGTCGAACGCCGTGATCGCGGCCCTCTTTTCACTCAACTTCGCCCGGTTTTCCTGCTGCATTTTCTTCAGCCGCCCGCCCGGTCCGCCACCGCGCAAGCGTAATCGAAGATCGACAACCCACTGACCACTTGCGGTGTGGGTCAACAACGGTCCGATACGCGCAGGCTGCTGGCGTGAATCGATGATTTGTACCTGCTCGTTGTCGTTGATCACCACCTCGAACCAGCGTTCACCCACCTGCGCGTACCACTTGTGCTCATGAGCCTGAAGGTGCCGATAAGCCCCGACTTCGACGGGCTTGCCCAGTACTGCGGGTTTGGGGATCTTCAGGTTATCCAGTACCGAGGCCATCCCAGGTTGCGATCGATTCAACGCGTTGATCGCATTGAGCGACGTTTCATGGGCGGCGGAAAGTTCATGACCGGTGATGTCGGGCAGGCGCACGGTTTTGACGGTTTCAGGAATAACCTTTGTCGGGAGTTTTTCCGGGAGCGACACCGGCGTTTTTTCTGTCGCGGCCGTCGTTCGTGAGGGGGGGGCGCGGGTTGCCGCACGATGAGCGAGGACCATGCCCAACGTCATCAGGATATCGGTCAGCGCTGTCCAGTCGAGCCTGGCCTGCTCCTCGTTTGCGGCGTCGCTGAGGGCCTGCAAATCGTCCATCATCTGCCAGATCCACGCGGCAGCGCCGACAGTGCGCCCCAGGAACGGCAGCGCCGCATTGAACATCAACCAGCCGCCCTGTTTGAGCGTCGCCCAGCGTGCCTCCGCGTTGGAGACTGACTGGCGGTCTGCCTGGGTGATCATGGCTTGCACGGTTGCGTCGAACAGGGTGTCGAGCAGATCCTTTTCAATGGCCGTTGTCGACAGCGACACGGGCCCGCGCATGTCGAGCGCGACCGTGGGATCAACCAGCAACTGCGGCACTATCCAGATAGAGGGCAACTTCGCAGGAAACACGTACTGGCTGTAGTTGAAGCGCGCCTTGTCCGGCAACCAGGCCAACACCGATTCCCTGAGTGATCTGGAATGGGTGATCGCGTACAACACGTTGCTTCGGGACGGGTATTGAAGCAGTGGCGGGTTGAGCAACGGGCGATAGAGCAGGCAGGGGCCCTTGTCCGCGTCGCGTGGCCCGATGAGGAACATGTTTGCGACCTTGTCCGGCGTTGTGTCCGCACGATGGGGAGGGATGAAAGCCAGCGGCCGGATCACGATTTCCTGCCCGTCCACCTTTCGATCCGGGGCGGTGGCCGCGAACGCGGCGATCACGTACCGATACCCCTGTTCATCCAGCCCCGCCTGGCCGCGAATCTTGTGCTGCAAGGCCAGCAACGATAACTCCACCGGTAACTGCGCGGTGTAAAGCCGCTTGAGTTCACGCGCCTGGGTCAGGTTATCCAGCAGCCGGGTTTTGAGCATCTGGGGGTAGGTCGCGCCGATGTTGACCGTCGTGACCAGTTTCTCCAGGTAATCCGGTGTCATCCAGGCGGGCACCGGGGAATCGTCGGTGAAACGCACGGTTCTGATACCCCTTGGCAACCCCGCAAGGTTTTGCAGGGCCAGCTCGGTGAGCGATAACGTCAGGGTCTCGGTCTGGCCCGGCAAAACGAAGGTGCCCCAGACCACCAGGCTGGTGATTGTGATTTCGATGGTGTCGAGCTTGACGGTGCTTGCCTGCGGATGTTCCTTGCGCATCTGGTTGCCCAGCGTATCCAGGGTAAACGCATGAATGTCGGGGACTTCACCCTGGAACGTTTTGCCGCCGTTGCGGTGCTGTAAAAGGGTCAGATCCATCAGGTGCCGGCTGTAACTCGCCTGATCGGTGGGCGATGCTTGTTCCATCCATGACGGGAGCAAAGGTTGCATTCGGTCGAAATGGGGCTTGAGCCGCGCGGGCGGTTCGTCACTGGAACCGGCCGTGCCGAGGTGGGGGTAGGCATCGGCTTTGGCCGATGTCTGGAAAAAATTGATCGCCCCGATGGCATCCGCTTCCAGGGCAATGAGGGTGCAGGCCTGATGGTCGAAAAAGTTGCCTTCGGGTTCGACCAGTCGCCAGTTCAGGCTGCTGCCGGATGTGCCGGTCAGATGGGACTGCGACAAGGCCTGGCCCAATGCATCGAACGAGTCGAAGTGCAAAAATCCGCGAGTGACCGAGTGCGTGAGGATCAGCGTACGGTCGCCAAGGGAGCCCACCAGCACCGCGGTGTCGAGCACATCGAGGTGGGTGCGGCCGGCCCCGTCCGCCTGATCGATGTCGATAAGACAGGCCCGGGTTTTGAATGGGTCCGTGGCTTGGCGCTGCTGCTTGTCGGGTGTGGTGTAGACGGCCTTGGCCATCGCTTGCTGATCCGCGTCCCAGCCAACGGGCAGGTTGGCATTCCACAGTCCGCGCAGTGAGTCCGACAGTTGATACCAGCGCAGATCCCCGGCGCGAGTGGGCTCACTCCAGAAATCGACCTGTTGTTCCTGATAGGCCACAAACAGCAGGGGGGCGAGCTCATTGATCAGCAGTCCAATGGCATCGATTTTCACCGGCAGATGAGTCGCTGGTTCGACAGCCGGTTGCAGGGTCAGAAAGTGTTCGCCATCGATGAAGGTTACGCTGGTACCGGAGAGTCCGAGGCGCACAAGGATGTCGGTGAGTGATTCAATTTGCAGGGGGCCGGGAACGACTCGATCATCTTCGATCCACCAACTGGGTGTCATGACCATGGCCAGTTGCGGGTCGATCTCCAGGTCGGGGTACAGTTTTTTCAGCGCCGGGCGTAATGCTTTCGAGGCCACCTCTGTGAGTGAGGGGCCGGCCACCAGCTGGGACAGTACATCGACAGCGCTGGGGGCGGTGTTTTCGGACATGAGCCATTTCCTTCTCTAACCATTGAGGCGCTCGCAAGTGCGCCGGGAAGAGGCAAGGTAGAGGGCTCGGCAGCTCGCCCGGCGGTACATAAATATCGCGGGTAAAAAAAGACCCGCGAGTGCGGGCCTTGGGTCACAGTGCTTGCATCAGGTCCCGGACTTGATCTTGGTCCACGCCCGCGTCCGCGCTCGTTCGGCGTCGCGCGGCAACGGTTGCAGGGTGTAAAGCGTGCCCATCGCCGTTTCCGTCGGATACAGATTCGGGTTGTTGCGGATCGTTGGATCGACCCGTTCTGTGGCGTCCTTGTTCGGGTTTGGGTAGCCGACGAAGTCGCTGACCGGCGCGATCACCTGCGGCTGCAGCAAGTAGTTGATGAAGGTGTAGGCGTCCTCCGGATTCTTCGCACCTTTCGGAATCGCGAGCATGTCGAACCAGATCGGCGCGCCTTCCTTGGGCAGGCGCATGTCCACGGTCACGCCGTTTTTGGCTTCCTTGGCGCGGTTGGCGGCCTGGGAAAAACTGCCGGAATAACCGACGGCCACACAGATGTCGCCATTGGCGATGTCGGCCATGTACTTGGAGGAATGGAAGTAGGTGACGTACGGCCGGATCTTCATCAACAGCGCTTCAGCCTTGGCGTAGTCGGCCGGTGTCTTGCTGTTGGGGTCCAGGCCCAGGTGTTGCAGGGCCAGCGGCAGGATCTCCGACGGCGAGTCGAGCAGGGCAACACCGCACTGCTTGAGTTTGCTGAGGTTCTCTTCCTTGAAGATCAGGTCCCAACTGTCCACCGGCGCGTTGTCGCCCAATGCGGCTTTGATCTTGTCCGGGTTAAAGCCGATCAGAATGGTGCCGTACATGTAGGGCACGGCGAACTTGTTGCCGGGGTCATTGGTTTCGATCAACTTCATCAGCTTCGGATCGAGATGGTTCCAGTTCGGCAATTTGCTGCGATCCAGCGGTTGAAACACCCCGGCCTCGATCTGCTTGGCCAGGAACACGTTGGACGGCACCACCACGTCGTAGCCGGAGTTGCCGGTCAGCAGTTTGGCTTCCAGCGCTTCGTTGGTATCGAAGATGTCGTAGACCAGTTTGGTCTGTGCGTTCTGCACCTTGAAATCTTCGAGCGCTTTGGGGGTGATGTAGTCGAACCAGTTGTAGACGCGCAACGTTCGCTCTTCGGCGTGGGCGGCAGCGCTGAGCACCGTGGCGCACAGGGCTGGCGCGATAAACCGATTGAGTGTGTTCATTGTGGTTATTTCCCCTGAGCGCTTTCGAAACCTTCGAGCACGTTGACGGCATTGATGCCGATTTCTTCCACCGCGTAACCGCCTTCCATCACGAACAGCGTCGGCACGCCGAGCCTGGCGATGCGCTCGCCCATCGCCAGGTAATCCGGGCTGTCGAGCTTGAACTGGGAGATGGGATCGTCCTTGAACGTATCGACGCCCAGGGATACCACGACGATGTCGGCGCCGTACCTTTCGATCTCTTTGCAGGCGTGTTCCAGCGCTGCACTCCAGGTGTCCCAGCCGCTGCCGGCGGGCAACGGGTAGTTGAAGTTGAAGCCTTCGCCGGCGCCTTCACCAAGTTCATCGTCATAACCGAGGAAGAAGGGAAACTCGGCTTCCGGATGGCCGTGGATCGAGGTGAAGAGCACGTCGTTGCGCTCATAGAAAATCGATTGCGTGCCGTTGCCGTGGTGGTAATCGACGTCGAGGATCGCGACTTTTTTGTGGCCCTGATCGAGGAAGGCCTGGGCGGCGATGGCGGCGTTGTTGAGGTAGCAATAACCGCCCATCAAGTCACCGGCAGCGTGGTGTCCCGGTGGACGGCACAACGCGAAGGCACTGCGCGCGCCGCGCTGAATTTCTGCCTGAGCGGTCAATGCCACCTGCGCCGCGCTGTAGGCCGCTTGCCAGGTACCGGCAGTAATCGGGGCCCCGCCGTCGAAGCTGTAATAGCCGAGCTGACCGTGCAGGCTGGTCGGCTTGATGGCGCGCAAGGTGCGGGCGGGCCAGGTGTAGGGCAGCAAGTCACCGTCGGTGTTGAATTCGGTCCAGCGCGCCCACGCACCTTTGAAAAAGTCGAGGTAGTCGCGGCTGTGGATGCGTGCGATCGGGTCGAGGCCGAAATCCTTTGGCGCTTCAACGGCGCCAAGGTTTTGATGTTGCACCCGAGCCAACACGTGGTCGGCGCGCGAGGGCATTTCGAAACAGGGCTTGAGTTGGCCGTCGATCAATTCGCAGCGGCCGTGGTGCAGGTGGTGATCGTCCGAGTAGATAGTCAGCATTTTCTTGTTCTCCGCAGGCTGATTCGCTTGAACACAGTTTTGCGGTGGATGGCGATTCAGAGAACGGCAGGAAAGGCCAAAAGGGGATTGATATGGCCAAAAAATTTGACCGAAATTCGCCCCTTGTTGTGCATACAGGCCCAAAAGATCGCAGCCTTCGGCAGCGCCTACAGGGGAATGCATGCTTCTGTAGGAGCTGCCGAAGGCTGCGATCTTTTGCTGTTCAAGGCCTGAACTGGCTCGGCGCCACACCGCTCCAGCGCACAAACGCATGGCGGAAGCTCGCTGTTTCGCTGAACCCCAGCGATTCGGCGATCCGGTAGATCGGCATCTGGTCTTCGCGGAGCATTTGCTTGGCCTGCTCGAATCGCAGCTCATCCAGCAATTCCTGATAACTGCACCCGAGATCCTTGAGGTGCCGGCGCAAGGTTCGCGCCGAGCAGTTCATCTGCTCGGCCAACCCTTCGAGCCCTGGCGCTGCGTTGAGCTGAGCGCGGAGCAATTGGCGAATCCGCCCCAGCCACGCCTGGCGCCCGGTGAACTCGAGATTCTGCTTGCGACAGCGCTCGGCCATGGCCTGATGGGTGATGACGTCGGCAAGCGGCAAGGGCTGGTCGAGCCAATGCCTGTCGAAGGCGAACGCGTTGTCCCGCGCGCCGAAGTGCAGTGGGCAATTGAAGTGTTCGGCGTAGGTCGCCTGATAGTCTGGCGCGGCATGTTCGAAGCGCGCCGCGATGAGTGGGAGCGGGTGACCGAACAGGTCGTCGCAGATGACTTTCAACGACACCAGACAGAACTCGGCGTTGAACACCGCCATCGCCGGACTCTCCCGGTAACCGGCGGCGACGAACCAGACGCGCTCGCCGTCATTCTCCAGGCTCAGTTCGAAAAGTGTTCCCAACAGCGCCGGATAGCGCATTGCCAACCGTAAAGCGTCACCGAAGGTGGCACTGGTGAGCAGCGCATAACCGAGCATGCCATAGCAGGAAACGTGCATCCGCCGGCCCAGTTCGAGGCCGATGTCACGCTTGAGCGCGACCGCGTTGGCGCAGACCTGCATCTCCTGGTTGGTAGTGATGCGCGTGTCCGCGCGGTTCAGGTCGGCGGCACTGATACCGCTTCCTGCCAGCAGCGCCTCGCTGGACAAGCCTTCGGCCTTGAAGGCGTTGAGCACCAGAGAGACGGCGTTGAGCGTGGTGAGGTGGGAGTGGAGCATGGGATGTTCCAGCCTTGGGGACAGCCGAAACGCAGCAAGTTATATGCCGAGCAATGAACCTGTGGGAGCGAGCCTGCTCGCGATGGGGTCGGATCAGTCAATGCAAATGTTGAATGATTCACCGCTATCGCGAGCAGGCTCGCTCCCACAGGGTTTTGTGTTGGGTCAGGTCAGTTCGCCGCAGAGGTCGAGTTCGATCAGGCGCCGCACTTCAGCGTTATCCAGCCCCGCACCCAGCAACCCATGCAACTTGCCGAACGCCGCTTCACGGGTCATGCCGCCGCCCGACAGCACACCGGCACCGCGCAACCGGCTACCGGCCTCGTACACATCCAGCTCGACGCCCCCTTCATGGCACTGCGTCACCGCGACCACCACCACATCGTTGTCTCGTGCCCGCGACAGCGCGGCGAGAAACTCGGGGTTGTCGCTCGGCCCGGTGCCGCTGCCGTAGCACTCCAGGACCAAGCCCTGAATGCCGCTGTTCAACACACCATTAAGTTGCTCGGCGCCAATGCCGGGAAACAACGGCAGCACCGCGACTTTCGCCAGTTGCCTGGGCTGGTTGTAGCTCAGTTGTGCCGGTAGAGAAGCCGCCTTCACGCCACCGCCCTGACGCTCCAGACGCTTGAACGGATGCCGACCGAAGCTGCGCACCTTCGCGCAATGGGTCGGGTCCAGCTGTTCGCCGTGGAAGTACAAGTGAACGCCCGGCGCTAGACCTTTGCCCAGAGCAACCAAAGCACCGCCGAGGTTTTCCCAGGCGTCGCTGTCAGTGACCCCGGCGGGCAGCATCGAGCCGGTAAAGCACACGCGGGCCTGCAGGCCGAGCAATTGAAAGCTCATGGCGGCCGCGCTGTAAGCGAGGGTGTCGGTACCATGCAATATAAGCACGCTGTCGCAGCCCTGGACGTCGACGGCATCAACCACCGCCTCACGCAGTTGCTGCCAGTAGACCGGGCTCATGTTGGCGCTATCGATCAGCGGCGACATCTCGCGAAAACGCCACTGCGGTACGACCAGATCAGGCTGGCTGTGCAGATAGTCGCGCATCCGCGCTTCAAAACCGGACGCCGGGGCCAGGCCGTTGGCACTGGCTTGCATGCCGATGGTGCCGCCGGTGTAGAGCACCATGACGTGCTGGGCGGCAGGGTAGGTCGAGGAATTCATGGCGTTCTCCGAAACAATGACATTTCCCTGTGGGAGCGAGCCTGCTCGCGAATGCGGTTGATCATTCAACACTGATGTCGACGGATACATCGCTATCGCGTGCAGGCTCGCTCCCAAATGGGATTGTGCGCACTTTAACCGATCAGGAAGCGCAGGTTGTTCTGGGGTGCAAGATCAAAAGATCGCAGCCTTCGGCAGCTCCTACGGTTGAAATGCGATCCCCCGTAGGAGCTGCCGCAGGCTGCGATCTTTTCGCTTTCCAAAAAAAAAGGGCCTGGGGAATAAATCCCCAAGCCCTCAAAAGGTGAGAGGTGTCTAGTCCCTCGACCTGGTGAGCGGTACTACAACGTTTGGTCAGGCCTTCAACGGCACCAGACGCGGAGCAATCATGTTTTCCGGGCGCAGGATGTCGGCGAGCATTTCTTCGTCGAGCAAGCCTTCCTCACGCACCAGTTCCAGCACGCCGCGGCCGCTTTCGAGTGCGATACGGGCGATGCGGGTGGCGTTTTCATAGCCGATGTACGGGTTCAGCGCGGTGACCAGGCCAATCGAATGTTCGACCAGTTCGCGGCAGCGAGCTTCGTTGGCGGTGATGCCGACGATGCAGTGCTCGCGCAGCATGTCCATGGCGCGTTGCAGCAGGCGGATCGAGTCGAAGATCTTGAACGCGATCAGCGGCTCCATCACGTTCAGTTGCAGCTGGCCGCCTTCGGCCGCGATGGTCAGGGCCAGGTCGTTGCCGATGATCTGGAAGGCCACCTGGTTCACCGCTTCCGGAATGACCGGGTTGACCTTGCCGGGCATGATCGAGCTGCCTGGCTGACGCGCTGGCAGGTTGATTTCATTGATGCCGGTGCGTGGGCCGCTGGACAGCAGGCGCAGGTCGTTGCAGATCTTCGACAGCTTGACCGCGGTGCGCTTGAGCATCCCGGAAAACAGCACGAAGGCGCCCATGTCGGAGGTGGCTTCGATCAGGTCGGCGGCTGGAACCAGCGGTTGACCGCTGATCAGTGCCAGGCGCTGAACGGCCAGGTGCTGGTAACGCGGGTCGGCGTTGATGCCGGTGCCAATCGCGGTGCCACCCAGGTTCACTTCAGTCAGCAGCTCGGGTGCCAGCGTTTTCAGGCGTGCCAGGTCTTCGCCCAAGGTGGTGGCGAACGCGCGAAATTCCTGGCCGAGGGTCATCGGCACGGCGTCTTGCAGCTGGGTGCGGCCCATCTTCAGAACGTGATTGAATTCCACGCCCTTGGCGGCGAACGCCTGGATCAGGCTGTCGAGGCTGGCCAGCAAGGCGTCGTGACCCAGCAGCAGACCCAGACGGATCGCGGTCGGGTAGGCGTCGTTGGTCGACTGCGCCATGTTCACGTCGTTGTTCGGGTGCAGGTATTGGTATTCGCCTTTCTGGTGACCCATGGCCTCCAGTGCGATGTTGGCGATGACTTCGTTGGCATTCATGTTGGTCGACGTGCCGGCGCCGCCCTGAATCATGTCCACCACGAACTCTTCGTGGAAATCGCCGCGGATCAATCGTGCACAGGCTTCGCTGATGGCAGCGTGCTTGGCTTCGCTCAGGTGACCCAACTCGCGGTTGGCGTCAGCGGCGGCCTGTTTGACCATCGCCAGGCCTACAACCAGTTTCGGGTAATGCGAAATCGGAACGCCGGAGAGACGGAAGTTGTTCACCGCTCGCAGGGTCTGGATGCCGTAATACGCTTGAGCCGGTACTTCGAGTACGCCAAGCAGGTCTTTTTCTGTGCGGAAAGATGCAGCGGAGGACATGATAGAAATCATCTCGATAGGGACCCGGTCTGTGCCGGAACACTGCAAATGCTAGGCTTGTGGAGAATTTTCGGCCAATGCTGTTAAACACTGGGCTATGCATATTCGGCATAATGCCGGTGTGACGCCGTGTGTGCGGCGAGCGTGTGACCTAATTTGGTGCGTGTCCGGGAGGGCGTGATGAATCTGGAAAGTAAATGGCTGGAGGACTTCAGTGCCCTGGCCGCCACCCGCAGCTTCTCCCAGGCTGCGGAACGCCGCTTTGTGACCCAGCCGGCCTTCAGCCGGCGGATCCGCAGTCTCGAAACCGCACTGGGCCTGCAACTGGTCAATCGGTCGCGCACGCCCATCGAGCTGACGGCGGCCGGGCAATTGTTTCTGGTGACCGCGCGCACAGTGGTCGAACAGCTCGGCGAAGTGTTGCGACACCTTCATCACCTGGAAGGCGGGCAGGGCGAAGTGATGCAAGTCGCGGCGGCTCACTCCCTGGCACTGGGTTTCTTTCCGCGCTGGATCGCCCAGTTGCGCAACGAAGGTTTGAATATCGCCACGCGGTTGGTAGCCACCAACGTTGGCGACGCAGTGCATGCGCTGCGTGAGGGCGGTTGCGATTTGATGCTGGCGTTTTATGACCCGGACGCTGCGATGCAAATGGACCCCGAAATATTCCCCTCGCTGCACCTGGGTCACACCGAAATGCTCCCGGTGTGCGCGGCGGATGCCGACGGCAAGCCATTGTTCGATCTGGAAGGTGAGGGTAGCGTGCCGCTGCTGGCCTATAGCGCCGGTGCCTTTCTCGGACGGTCGGTGAACCTGCTGCTGCGCCAGCGAGCGCTGCGCTTCACCACCATTTACGAAACCGCCATGGCCGACAGCCTCAAAAGCATGGCGCTGGAAGGATTGGGCATTGCCTGGGTGCCGCAGCTCAGCGTCCGCGCTGAACTTGCCCGCGGTGAGCTGGTGGTCTGCGGCGGCCCGCAATGGCATGTGCCGCTGGAGATTCGCCTGTATCGCTGCGCGTTGGTGCGCAAGGCGAACGTGCGGTTGTTGTGGCGCAAGCTGGAAGGCGGTGCCGCGCAAGGCTCATAAATTGCGATGTGTCCACGGACGCCAAGATCGCAGCCTTCGGCAGCTCCTACGCCGGCCTCTGTAGGAGCTGCCGAAGGCTGCGATCTTTTGATCTTTTTGGCTGACCTTCAGGTCAATAAAACCGGCACTTTTCGTCGTATGACAGATGGTCGCATCGGGGGCTGTTTATCTGCTTCATTGAGGTATACTGCGCGGCCTTCGGCCGGTTCGCCCGGCCAATATTCGTACAATCAAGCCACGCATTTTGCGTGGCTTGTTGTTTTTTGACGCGCCTGCGGGCGCCCAGAGAGAAGAGGCACGACGATGAGTGCACTGGTTGGCGTGATCATGGGCTCCAAGTCCGATTGGTCCACCCTTAGCCACACCGCCGATATGCTGGAAAAGCTCGGCATCCCTTACGAGGTGAAAGTGGTTTCTGCCCACCGCACCCCGGATCTGCTGTTCCAGTACGCCGAAGAGGCCGAAGCGCGTGGCATCGAGGTGATCATCGCCGGTGCCGGTGGCGCGGCCCACTTGCCTGGCATGTGTGCGGCCAAGACCCACCTGCCGGTGCTGGGCGTGCCGGTGCAATCGTCAATGCTCTCGGGTGTCGATTCGCTGCTCTCTATCGTGCAGATGCCGGCGGGCATTCCGGTTGCCACCCTGGCCATCGGCAAGGCCGGCGCGATCAACGCCGCGTTGCTCTCGGCGAGCATCCTCGGCGCCAAGCACCCGCAGTTCCACGAAGTGCTGAAGACTTTCCGCGCTGAGCAGACAGACAGCGTCCTGGACAATCCAGACCCACGCATCGCCTGAGGTTGTTGACGATGAAGATCGGTGTAATCGGTGGCGGCCAGTTGGGTCGCATGTTGGCGCTGGCGGGGACTCCGCTGGGCATGAACTTCGCTTTCCTGGACCCCGCGCCGGATGCTTGCGCAGCCGCGTTGGGCGAACACCTGCGGGCCGATTACGGCGATCAGGATCACCTGCGCCAACTGGCCGATGAAGTCGATCTGGTGACCTTCGAGTTCGAAAGCGTCCCGGCCGAAACCGTGGCGTTCCTGTCGCAATTCGTGCCGGTCTACCCGAGCGCCGAAGCCCTGCGCATCGCCCGTGATCGCTGGTTCGAAAAGAGCATGTTCAAGGACCTGGGGATTCCAACCCCGGCGTTCGCCGACATCCAGTCGCAAGCCGATCTGGAGGCCGCCGTGGCGTCCATCGGTCTGCCGGCCGTGCTGAAAACCCGCACCCTGGGTTACGACGGCAAGGGCCAGAAGGTCTTGCGCACGGCTGAGGACGTGGTCGGTACCTTCGCCGAACTGGGCAGCGTGGCCTGTCTGCTGGAAGGCTTTGTGCCGTTCACGGGCGAAGTCTCGCTGATCGCTGTGCGTGCTCGCGATGGTGAAACGAAGTTTTATCCGCTGGTTCACAACACCCACGACAGCGGCATCCTCAAGCTGTCCGTGGCCAGCACCGATCACCCTCTGCAAGCGTTGGCCGAAGACTATTCCAGCCGTGTGCTCAAGCAGCTGAGCTACGTTGGCGTCATGGCTTTCGAGTTCTTTGAAGTCGACGGCGGCCTCAAGGCCAACGAGATTGCACCGCGGGTGCACAACTCGGGTCACTGGACCACCGAAGGCGCCGAGTGCAGCCAGTTCGAAAACCACCTGCGCGCCGTTGCCGGCCTGCCGTTGGGTTCGACGGCCAAGGTCGGCGAGAGCGCGATGCTCAACTTCATCGGCAAAGTGCCGGAGACCGACAAAGTCCTCGCCATCGCCGATTGCCATCTGCATCACTACGGCAAAGCGTTCAAGGTCGGCCGCAAGGTCGGCCACGCCAATCTGCGCTGCGCAGACCGCGAGACGCTGGCCGCGCAGATCCTCAAAGTCGAAGCGCTTATCGCTGAATAAGCAGTTTCGTGTGGCAGCGGCGGAACCATTCAGGGGCCGCCGTTCTCTCATGGCAGGATGCGAAAGTCTGACTAGGCTTTGGCATAGCTCATTCATTAGAGGGAAATGCCATGGGAATTATCGGAACCATCTTTATCGGCTTGATCGTCGGCCTGCTGGCCCGGTTCCTGAAACCGGGTGATGACAGCATGGGTTGGATCATGACCATCCTGCTCGGTATCGGCGGTTCGCTGGCGGCCACTTACGGCGGCCAGGCTCTGGGCATCTATCGCGCGGGCGAAGGCGCAGGCTTCATCGGCGCGCTGGTCGGCGCCGTGGTGTTGCTGGTGATCTACGGCTTGATCAGAAAGAACTGATTCAAGCGACAAAGCCCTCTCTGCCAAACGCGCGGGGAGGGCTAGAATGCTCGGCGTTGCACCGTCCTCTCCTTTGCCGAGCACCTTCATGCGCCGTCTTCTGCTGACTTTTCTTTTACTGGGAACGGGCCTTGCCCATGCCGGCGAACTGCCGGAAACCGACTGGCTTGATCTGATGCCCAAGTCGGACCAGAAAGCCCTCGAGGCCATGCCCGAAATCGACCACGACTCCCCCGAAGCCACTGGCACCTTTACCGAAAAGGGTGGCATGAAGCAGAGCAAGGGCTTGCCGGCGGTGATGTATTCGACCAAGACCGTGGCCTCGATGAACGACAAGAACATCCGCCTCGGCGGTTACCCGGTGCCGCTGGAATCCGACGCCAAGGGCCGCAGCACGCTGTTCTTCCTCGTGCCCTACCCGGGCGCCTGCATCCACGTGCCGCCACCACCGCCCAACCAGTTGGTGCTGGTGCGGTATCCGAAAGGGTTGAAGCTGGATGACATCTACACGCCGCTGTGGGTGACCGGCACGTTGAAGATCGAGCAGGTCAATAATGATCTGGCCGATGCGGCGTATGCGCTGGATGCGGCGAAGGTGCGAGTGGTGCAGGAGTCGGATTTGTAACGCGCGAAAGGCAAAAAAGATCGCAGCCTCGTTTCACTCGACAGCTCCTACGCCGTTCACTGTAGGAGCTGTCGAGTGTAACGAGGCTGCGATCTTTTGATCTTAAAAGGCTTTGCTACCGATGCTCACACCCAGCGTATGGCTTGCCCCCGGCGCCAGCGTCACCACATCATCCATCACGTTCGCCGTCTCGATGCACAACATCCGCTGCCAGCCATCGTCGGCCATGTCACTGAACGCCGCCGCGCGATCGATCCACGGGTTCCAGATCACCGCCGAGCGCGAACCCATGCTGGTCAGCTCAATGCGCCGTTCCCAGGCCGGGTCGACAATGCTCAGCGTCGCCGGGGTATCAAGGTAGATGCGATCGGTTTCACCGGTAAAACGCAAATCCCCGGTCTGGGTTACGGTTTTCCAGTCATCCAGCGTCTCGATGTAACTCAAGCCATCCAGCCCTTCAACCTGCACATTGCGCACATCGCTGACGGCAAAATAGCTGTGCAGTGCCTGGCTGATCGTGACTTCTTCCGCGCCCTGATTGTGGCTGGTCAGGCTGATGTGCAGTTGCTCATCCAGACGAATGCTCAGCTTCAAATCCACCTGATGCGGCCAGCCCGCAAAACCACCTTCGGGATAGGGCAGGATGAATTCCACCTTCAGGCTTTCACCTTCGGTTTCGATGCCGCCCAGTTCCCAATCCATCGCCCGCACAAAGCCGTGAGCGGTCGGCGGTTCCTGGCTGATGCGCATCGCCTGAACGCTCGGCGGGTTGCGCGACAGATTGCCAAACCACGGCCAGCACACAGGCACACCCGCACGGATGCTCTTGCCGGTCTTGAACACCGCCTCGTCGTTGAGCCAGATCAGCGGCGGTTGGCCGGCCAATTGATAACTGAGGATATGCGCGCCTTGCTGGGCGACCAGCAATTCGGCCTGACCGTGGCGGATGCGCCAGCAGTTCAGTTCATCCAGTTTCACGGCTTCAACGTTGGGCGTGTTCATGGGGCAATTCTCGAATCGGGAACAGGGCTGCAACGGACCGCAAAACGGCCGACGCGTTTAACGCGCGCGGGGCGGAACCGAACGAGTGCGGCCGCTGCCGTCGATGGCAACAAACACAAATACGGCTTCAGTCACTTTACGCCACTCGCTGGACAGCGGATCGTCGCTCCACACTTCGACCATCATCTGGATCGAGCTGCGGCCGATTTCCAGGGCCTGGGTATAAAAGGAAAGCTGCGCGCCCACCGCCACCGGAACCAGGAATGCCATGCGGTCGATGGCAACAGTGGCCACGCGTCCGCCCGCGACTTTGCTGGCCATTGCGGTGCCGGCCAAATCCATCTGCGCCACCAGCCAGCCGCCGAAAATATCGCCAAAGCCGTTGGTTTCACGCGGAAGCGCGGTGATTTGCAGGGCCAGGTCGCCTTGCGGAATTGGATCTTCTTGTTCGAGCTCTATCATGCCGGGGGTGCCTCTGACCCGTGACTCTTCTTTGGTACTTCAGGTTAATAGTCGTCTCAGAAAAAACGATTCAGCCCGAACATACTACGTTCGTCACGTTTTTCGTAAGGCGCCTAAAGGGAAACTCTGCGAAACCGCCTAAACCCCGGCAGGCGTTTTCGCACAGCAACCCTCGCAGACTGTCGCAAGATCGCGAGTATATCGGTCGGTAGACTCCGAGACGACCGTCCGGTTCTCATTTTGACCGGCAATTACGCACCTCTATGTGCTTTTTCGAACAATTTGCTATCGTGCCGGACCTGCCCAAGCCTCCGCCAGCGTTGTTGGGGTTGCAGATTCGACTATAAGAGAAGCCCTTGCCATGACCACAGCGCCTTCGAGCATCGCGCAGCCGACACAACCTGCACGCCCGCTGACCCGTAACGACTACAAGACTTTATCGCTGTCTGCGTTGGGCGGGGCGCTGGAGTTTTACGACTTCATCATCTTCGTGTTCTTCGCCACGGTGGTGGGCAAACTGTTCTTCCCGGCCGACATGCCCGAGTGGCTGCGCCTGATGCAGACCTTCGGCATTTTCGCTGCCGGCTACCTGGCTCGGCCGCTGGGCGGCATTGTGATGGCGCACTTCGGCGACCTGCTGGGCCGCAAGAAGATGTTCACCTTGAGCATTTTCATGATGGCCGTGCCGACCCTGATCATGGGTTTGCTGCCAACGTACGCGCAGATCGGCATGTGGGCACCGATCCTGTTGCTGCTGATGCGGGTCATTCAGGGCGCAGCAATCGGCGGTGAAGTGCCGGGCGCGTGGGTCTTCGTTTCCGAACACGTACCTCAGCGGCATATCGGCTACGCCTGCGGTACGCTGACCAGCGGTCTGACGGCCGGCATCCTCCTGGGTTCGCTGGTCGCCACCGCGATCAACAGCATTTACACCCCGGTGGAAGTGGCGGATTACGCCTGGCGGATCCCGTTCCTGCTGGGTGGTGTGTTTGGCCTGTTCTCGGTCTACCTGCGCCGCTGGCTGCACGAGACGCCAGTGTTCGCCGAGCTGCAACTGCGCAAGGCCCTGGCTGACGAAGTGCCGCTGCGCGCCGTATTGCGTGACCATCGCGGGGCGATCCTGATTTCCATGCTGCTGACCTGGCTGCTGTCTGCCGGCATCATCGTGGTCATCCTGATGACCCCGACCGTGCTGCAGACCGTTTACCACTTCGCGCCGACCACGGCGCTTCAGGCCAACAGTCTGGCCATCGTATTCCTGAGCTTCGGTTGCGTGGCCTCCGGCGCGTTGGCTGACCGCTTTGGTGCGGGCCGGGTGTTTGTGTTTGGCAGCGCGGCGCTGTTGATCAGTTCGTGGACCTTCTATCACAGCCTGTTCAATCACCCGGACTGGTTGTTCCCGATGTACGCACTGACCGGTTTCCTGGTGGGCACCATCGGCGCGGTGCCTTACGTGATGGTCAAAGCCTTTCCGGCGGTGGTGCGATTCAGCGGGTTGTCGTTCTCCTACAACCTGGCTTATGCGATTTTCGGCGGCCTGACGCCGATGGTGGTGACGTTATTGCTGAAGGAAAGCCCGATGGGGCCGGCGTATTACGTGGCGATCATCTGTGGTGTGGGGATTGTGGTCGGCGGTTATCTCTGGAAGAAAGGGCGCTAAGCCCACTGACGCCTTCGCGAGCAAGCTCGCTCCCACATTGGTTCTGTGTTCACCGCAGATCCCTGTGGGAGCGAGCTTGCTCGCGAAGGGCGCAACTCGAATCATCCTGTAAAACACCGAATGCTGGCCTTTCATCCAATTGTCATATTTCAGCCATAGAGTGTTCACACGGCCTGCTGATACTTGGCCCCGACTTAACACACCCTATCTGCTAGGAGTAAGGCATGAAACTGAAGCGTTTGATGGCGGCAATGACTTTTGTCGCTGCTGGCGTTGCGACTGCCAACGCGGTTGCCGCTGTTGACCCTGCTATCCCGAGCTACACCAAGACCACTGGTGTGTCGGGCAACCTGTCCAGCGTCGGCTCCGATACTCTGGCCAACCTCATGACCCTGTGGGCTGAGAACTACAAAAAAGAATACCCGAACGTCAACATCCAGATTCAGGCCGCCGGTTCTTCGACCGCGCCACCTGCGCTGACTGAAGGCACCGCTAACCTGGGCCCGATGAGCCGCAAGATGAAGGATAACGAGCTGCAAGCCTTCGAAACCAAATATGGCTACAAGCCAACCGCTATCCCGGTTGCCGTGGATGCCCTGGCTGTGTTCGTGCACAAAGACAACCCGATCCAGCACATGACCATGGAACAGGTCGATGCGATCTTCTCGTCCACTCGTCTGTGCGGCGCTAAAACCGACGTGAAAACCTGGGGTGACCTGGGCGTGACCGGCGACCTGGCCAACAAGCCGGTTCAACTGTTCGGTCGTAACTCGGTTTCCGGCACCTACGGCTACTTCAAAGAAGAAGCCCTGTGCAAAGGCGACTACAAGCCAAACGTCAACGAACAACCAGGTTCGGCTTCGGTCGTGCAGTCGATCAGCTCCTCGCTGAACGGCGTGGGTTACTCGGGCATCGGCTACAAAACCGCTAGCGTGAAGACCGTTGCACTGGCCAAGAAAGGCAGCACCGAGTTCATCGAAGACACCGAAGAAAACGCCCTGAACGGCAAGTACCCGCTGTCGCGCTTCCTCTACGTTTACGTCAACAAAGCCCCGAACAAGCCTCTGGCCCCGCTGGAAGCCGAGTTCGTGAAACTGATTCTGTCCAAGCAGGGTCAGGAAGTTGTGGTGAAAGACGGCTACATCCCGCTGCCGGCCAAGGTTGCTGCCAAAGCACTGGCTGACCTGGGTCTGGCCGAAGGCGCCAACGTAGCAAAAAAGTAAAACCCTAGGTCCGGGGTTCGCCCCGGATCTGTGTAGGAGCGAGCTTGTTCGCGATGGTAGTCCAACCACAGAAAATGTGTCGGATGTGCCCTTTTCGCGAGCAAGCTCGCTCCTACACAACCCCCGAATTTTTTCGATCCGCTGCCAGTCCCCTCAGGCGGCGGATTTGTTGCGTCACTGCATTGTCATCTTTCTGTCATACAGGATCGCTAGGGTGTGCGCATGAATGATCTGGCCAATTCCACCATGACTACTAATCCTCCCAAGCGAATTGATTTCAATACGCCTGAGCTGCAACGCAAGCGCCGCATCCGCGCGCTCAAAGATCGCCTGACCCGCTGGTACGTCCTCGTGGGCGGCCTTGCCGTTCTCGGCGCGATCACGCTGATCTTTTTCTTCCTTGCCTACGTTGTCTTCCCGCTGTTCCAGGGAGCCGACCTGACGTCGAAGGACGCCATCACCCCGGCCTGGATGCAAGACGCCGGCAAGCCGCTGATGATCTCTCTGGAAGAACAGAATCAGGTCGCCATGCGCGTTTCCGACAAAGGCCAGGCGCTGTTCTTCGACATCGACAGTGGCGCCGAACTCAAGCGCGTCGATCTGCCGGTTCCGGCCGGGGCCAGCGTCACGTCCATCGGCGAAGACCAGCCCGGTCAGCCGCTGGTAGCCGTCGGTTTCTCCAACGGCCAGGCCTTGGTGTTCCGTCACACTTATAAAGTCAGCTACCCGGACGGCAAGAAAACCATTTCGCCGGCCATCGAATACCCGTACGGCGAAACGCCGGTTGCGCTGAACGAGTCGGGCGGTGCACTTGAGCACGTCAGTCTCAACGCCACCGACGCCACGCTGATGCTGGTCGGCTCCACCGGTTCGCAACTCAATGTGCTGTCGCTGACCAGCGAAGAAAACATGATGACCGGTGAGATCGCCACCGAGCAGAAGCGCATTGATCTGCCGCAGATGACCGAGCCGGTGAAGAACATTTTCGTCGACCCGCGTCAGCAGTGGCTGTACGTGATCAACGGCCGTGCCCAGGCCGACGTGTTCAGCCTGCGCGACAAGAGCCTCAACGGTCGCTACAAGCTGCTCGACAACGGCGATGCCGAAATCACCGCCAGCACCCAATTGGTCGGCGGCATCTCGCTGATCCTCGGTGATTCCAAAGGCGGCCTGGCCCAGTGGTTCATGGCCCGCGACCCGGATGGCGAGCAGCGTCTGAAGCAGATCCGCACCTTCCAGATGGGCAGCGCGCCTATCGTTGAAATCACCGCCGAAGAGCGTCGCAAAGGCTTCATCGCCCTCGACGCCTCCGGCAAGCTCGGCGTGTTCCATAGCACCGCGCACCGCACCTTGCTGGTGGATCAGGTTGTAGAAGGCCAGGGCCTGTTCGGTCTGTCGCCACGGGCCAACCGCGTCATCGTCGAAGCCGGCGGCAAAATTCAACCGCTGCTGCTGGAGAACCCGCACCCGGAAGTATCGTGGAGCGCGCTGTGGAGCAAAGTCTGGTACGAGAACTACGACGAGCCTAAATACGTCTGGCAATCGACCGCCGCCAACACCGATTTCGAACCCAAGCTGAGCCTGGCGCCATTGACTTTCGGCACCCTGAAAGCCGCGTTCTACGCCATGCTGCTGGCCGCGCCACTGGCCGTTGCCGCCGCGATTTACACCGCGTACTTCATGGCTCCGGGCATGCGCCGCAAGGTCAAACCGGTGATCGAGCTGATGGAAGCGATGCCGACGGTGATCCTCGGTTTCTTCGCCGGCCTGTTCCTCGCGCCTTATGTAGAAGGGCATTTGCCGGGCATCTTCAGCCTGCTGATGCTGTTGCCGATCGGCATCCTGGTGGCCGGTTTTGTCTTCAGCCGCCTGCCTGAGTCCATCCGCCTGAGAGTGCCGGATGGCTGGGAAAGCGCGATTCTGATTCCGGTGATTCTGTTCGTGGGCTGGCTCTCGCTGTACATGAGCCCGTACATGGAAACCTGGTTCTTCGGCGGCGACATGCGCATGTGGATCTCCCACGACCTGGGCATCACCTACGACCAGCGCAACGCACTGGTGGTCGGTCTGGCCATGGGCTTCGCGGTGATCCCGAACATCTACTCCATCGCCGAAGACGCCGTGTTCAGCGTCCCTCGCGGCCTGACCCTCGGCTCCCTGGCGCTCGGTGCCACGCCGTGGCAAACCATGACCCGCGTGGTGATCCTCACTGCCAGCCCGGGCATCTTCTCGGCGCTGATGATCGGCATGGGCCGCGCGGTCGGCGAAACCATGATCGTGCTGATGGCCACCGGTAACACCCCGGTCATGGAAATGAACCTGTTCGAAGGCCTGCGAACGCTGGCCGCTAACGTCGCGGTGGAAATGCCCGAATCGGAAGTCGGCGGCAGCCACTACCGCGTGCTGTTCCTCTCGGCGCTGGTGCTGCTGTTGTTCACCTTCGTCATGAACACCCTCGCGGAGCTGATTCGTCAGCGTCTGCGCAAGAAATACTCGTCGCTTTAAGAAAGGTAGAAGTCTGTGAAACAGAACTCCCTGAACGGATGGTTCAAGAGCGGCGCCCCGGGCGTCTGGATCAGCGGTGGCGCGGTGTCCATCGCGGTCATCATGACCATTGGCCTGCTGGCAGTGATTGCCGTGCGCGGTCTGGGTCACTTCTGGCCGGCGGACTTGATCCACGCCAGCTACGACGTGCCGGGCCAGGCTAATCACCTGGTCATCGGCGAAATCGTGCAGAAAGAAGAAGTACCGCGCGAACGCCTGAAAAGCGCTGGCCTGCCGGTGCCCGACGTGGGCCCGGAGTTCATGACCCGCGAGCTGATCAAGGTCGGCAACCGTGACCTGAACGGCAATGACTTCACCTGGATCGTCGGCGAGTGGCTGACTAACCAGAAGACGCCGCCTGAGTTGATGGCGATCGAGCGTCGCGAGTGGGGCAATTTCTACGGTTACCTGGTCAACGTCAAACAGGACGGTAAGGTCATCGCTGAAGGCGAGGCCGCGTGGCCTGAGTTGCAAGCTCGTGTCGATCGTGTCAACAAGCTCGCTGCACAGCTCAAGACCCTGGAAAAGGTCGACATCGGCGCGATCAACGCCGGTCTCGAACGCATCCGCCTGCACGGTCGCAAACTGGAGCTGGACGGCAAACTCGACGCCACCGCACAAGCGGACATGGAATCCGAGCGCGCCGAGCTCAACGCCCGTTATCAGGACATCGAAGCGCGTCTTGGCGATCTGCATGCCCAGTTCAACCGCGACAGCCTGACGGCCCGCGATGCCAACGGCAAAGAAGTGGTCATCGACATCGGCAAAGTGGTGCACGCTTACCAGCCGAACGCCATGGGCACGCTGACCAAGATCGGTTTCTACTTCAGCAAGGTCTGGGAATTCCTCAGCGACGACCCGCGTGAAGCGAACACCGAGGGCGGGATCTTCCCGGCCATCTTCGGCACCGTAATGATGACGTTGATCATGGCGATGATCGTGACCCCGTTCGGTGTGCTGGCAGCGGTTTACCTGCGTGAATACGCCAAGCAGAACGCGCTGACCCGGATCATCCGCATCGCCGTGAACAACCTGGCGGGTGTCCCGGCCATCGTCTACGGCGTGTTCGGTCTGGGCTTCTTCGTTTATGTGTTGGGCGGCTCGGTCGACCGGTTGTTCTTCCCTGAAGCGCTGCCGGCCCCGACCTTCGGTACGCCGGGCCTGCTCTGGGCCTCGCTGACGCTGGCGCTGCTGGCCGTGCCGGTGGTGATCGTGGCCACGGAAGAAGGCCTGGCGCGGATTCCTCGCACCGTGCGTGAAGGCTCGTTGGCCCTCGGCGCGACCAAGGCTGAAACCTTGTGGAAGATTGTGCTACCGATGGCCAGCCCGGCGATGATGACCGGCATGATCCTCGCCGTGGCGCGCGCCGCCGGTGAAGTGGCGCCGCTGATGCTGGTGGGTGTGGTGAAACTGGCACCGTCGCTGCCTCTGGACGGCAACTACCCGTACCTTCACCTCGACCAGAAGATCATGCACCTGGGCTTCCATATTTATGACGTCGGCTTCCAGAGCCCGAACGTCGAAGCGGCTCGCCCGCTGGTGTACGCCACGGCGTTGCTGCTGGTGATGGTCATCGCGACACTGAACCTGTCGGCGGTCTATATCCGCAACCACCTGCGCGAAAAATACAAAGCGCTGGATAGTTAATCAACACCTGACTGTAGGAGCGAGCTTGCTCGCGAAAAGGGTACATCCGACACCTCTTCTGTGTCTGACAGACCATCGCGAGCAAGCTCGCTCCTACAGAAAGAATTGCGAAACCGCAGGCATAGCCTGCGGGCCGAACCGAATTTGTTAGCACAGGGGATTTCCCATGCAGCACGAAACACATACCCACGGCATCAACATGTCCGCTCTGGGCCGCGACAAACAGAGCCTGAGCCTGGCGCAGGAAACCGTGGCCATCGAAGTGCCGGGCCTGAGCCTGTTCTACGGCGACAAACAAGCCCTGTTCGACGTCAGCATGAACATCCCGAAACAGCGCGTGACCGCCTTCATCGGCCCGTCCGGCTGCGGCAAGTCCACGCTGCTGCGTACCTTCAACCGCATGAACGACCTGGTCGACGGTTGCCGCGTAGAAGGCGAAATCAACCTCTACGGCAATAACATCTACCGCAAGGGCGAAGACGTGGCCGAGCTGCGTCGCCGGGTCGGCATGGTGTTCCAGAAGCCCAACCCGTTCCCGAAAACCATCTACGAAAATGTGGTGTACGGCCTGCGCATCCAGGGCATCAACAAGAAGCGCATCCTTGATGAAGCCGTCGAGTGGGCACTCAAAGGCGCGGCGCTGTGGGACGAAGTCAAAGACCGTCTGCACGAGTCGGCGCTCGGCCTGTCCGGTGGTCAGCAACAACGTCTGGTGATCGCGCGCACCATCGCCGTGGAGCCCGAAGTGCTGCTGCTCGACGAACCGTGCTCGGCACTCGACCCGATCTCGACACTGAAAGTCGAAGAGCTGATCTACGAACTGAAATCGAAGTTCACCATCGTCATCGTTACCCACAACATGCAACAGGCCGCGCGGGTTTCCGACTACACGGCGTTCATGTACATGGGCAAACTGGTGGAATTCGGCGACACCGACACCCTGTTCACCAATCCGGCGAAGAAGCAGACCGAAGACTACATCACTGGTCGTTACGGCTAGGACAGCTGTGGTTGCTCACTGAACTGACGCTGCGGCCCACCGCACCTTACCGGACGCTCCAAGGACGCCAACATGATTAGTAAAGAAGGCCTTACCCATCACATTTCCGCGCAGTTCAACGCCGAGCTCGAGGAAGTGCGCAGCCACCTCCTGGCCATGGGCGGGCTCGTGGAAAAGCAGGTCAACGACGCGGTGACCGCGCTGATCGAGGCTGACTCCGGCCTGGCCCAGCAGGTCCGCGAAATCGATGACCAGATCAATCAGATGGAACGCAACATCGACGAAGAATGCCTGCGCATTCTGGCCCGTCGTCAGCCGGCGGCGTCCGACTTGCGTCTGATCATCAGCATTTCCAAGTCGGTGATCGATCTGGAGCGCATCGGTGACGAAGCGACCAAGATTGCCCGCCGCGCCATCCAGCTGTGCGAAGAAGGCGAGGCGCCGCGCGGGTACGTCGAGGTGCGTCACATCGGCGACCAGGTGCGCAATATGGTGCGCGATGCGCTGGACGCGTTTGCCCGTTTCGACGCCGACCTGGCGTTGTCAGTGGCGCAGTACGACAAGATCATCGACCGCGAATACAAGACCGCGCTGCGTGAACTGGCGACCTACATGATGGAAGACCCGCGCTCTATCTCGCGGGTTCTGAGCATTATTTGGGTGCTGCGTTCGCTGGAGCGTATCGGCGACCACGCGCGCAATATCGCCGAGCTGGTGATTTACCTGGTGCGCGGTACCGATGTGCGTCACTTGGGCCTCAAGCGCATGAAGGAAGAAGTTGAAGGCACAAGTGGCGAAACCGCTAATGTTCCGGGCAAAGTTGACGATAAGTAGTATTGCCCAAGTAAAGCGCCCGGCCTTTTGGCCGGGCGTTTTTGTTTGCGGGTTTACCAATTCGACAGCAGCACCCGCGAACGAAAAGTCCCGGCGTGACTGAAGGTTTTTGGCAATGTGCCATCAGTAAGACGGTATGCTTGCCGGGATTTTTTAAAGGGGTGATGGATGAGTAAGGTCAGTGTGTTGGTCGTGGACGATGCGTCGTTCATTCGTGACCTGGTGAAGAAGTGCCTGCGCAACTACTTCCCGGGGATCCGCATCGAAGACGCGGTCAACGGCAAGAAGGCTCAGGCCATTCTCGCGCGTGAAGCGTTCGACCTGGTTCTGTGCGACTGGGAAATGCCGGAAATGTCCGGCCTGGAACTGCTGACCTGGTGCCGCGAGCAGGACAACCTCAAGACCATGCCCTTCGTCATGGTGACCAGCCGTGGCGACAAAGAGAACGTTGTCCAGGCGATCCAGGCCGGCGTATCCGGCTATGTCAGCAAGCCGTTCACCAACGAACAACTGCTGACCAAGGTCAAGCAGGCGCTGAACAAGGTCGGCAAGCTCGACACCTTGATGAACAGCGCACCGACCAAAATGAACTCGGCGTTCGGCAACGACTCCTTGAGCGCACTGACCGGCGGCAAGGCCGAAGTGGTCGCCGCGGCACCTGCCCAAGTTGCGGCGCCGTCGCGAGGTCTGCTCAACAGCCCGCCGGTCAAGGCTGCGGTGGCTGCCAACCCAGGCTCCGGCGGTCGCGGGCAAGGCCAACTGCGCCTGCCGAACGGCATTCAGCCCTGCGTGATCAAGGCGCTGAGCCTCAAGGAAGCGCTGCTGGTGGTGAAGCGCACCGAAGCCCTCCCGCAAGTACTCGACAGCGCCGTGCTCGACATGGAGCAGGGCGACAACGCTGAAGTTGCGCGTCTCAACGGCTACCTGCACGCCATCGTCGCTCTCGAACAAAAGCCCGACAGCGAATGGCTGCAACTGACCTTCCGCTTTGTCGATCAGGACGCGCAGAAGCTCGACTACATCTCGCGCTTGATCGCCCGGGGTACAGCGCAGAAGCACTTCATTCCCGGCGCGTGATCTTCATCGCCTGAAAGACCGCCTTCGCGAGCAGGCTCGCTCCCACATTGGAATCTCTTTCCCTGTGGGAGCGAGCCTGCTCGCGAAGGGGCCATCAGATTCACCACACATCCGCTTGACTGCCCAATTTGAAACATCTGCCGACTACCCGGGTCCATTGCAGCTGCTAGGCTCCTATCCAAGACTCACTCGACAGAATCCTGACCATGCTCGCGCGCCTGTTGTTTTACTGCGGTCTTCTCCTGGCCTCCACCCCGGCGTGGGCCATGACGATCTACAAGTCCACCGACGCCAGTGGCGTGGTCTCTTATAGCGACCGCCCCACGAAAGGCTCCCAGGTGTTCACTTTTCGCGATCGCATGGTCGAGCACCTTGAGCGTCAGGTGTACCTCGTCATTACCAAGAAGAAGGGCGTGGACAGCGTTTACGTGCGCAATGATCTGTATGCGCCGGTGGAGATCGAGTTGAGTTTTGCCGGGCTGGAGAACGTCAGCGGTGCGCCGAGCCGACCGATCCGGCGGGTCATGCCGGCGCGCAGCAGCATCCGTCTGGCGCTGCTCACGACGAGGCAGGCCGAAAGGCCGCTCGCCTACGTGCCCAAGTTCGAATATTTCCTGGGCGATCCCTCAGGGGCCGCGATGGCTTATCGATACCCGTTCCCCTGGCGGGGTGGACCGTTTCGGCTGAGTCAGGGGGCCAATGGTCAGTACAGCCACTTTGGTCCGAGGAACCGCTACGCGATGGACATCGCGATGCCCGAAGGCACGCCGATCATCGCGGCGCGCGGCGGGGTGGTAGTGAAAACCGAAAATGCCCAGACCGGGCGCGGCACCGACCCGTCGGGCAATTTCGTGCGGGTGCTGCACGACGATGGGACGATGGGCGTTTATCTGCACCTCAAGCAAGGTTCGGTGAGCGTTCGCGAGGGGCAGCGGGTGTCGTTGGGCAGCCCGTTGGCACTGTCGGGCAATACCGGCAACAGCAGCGGGCCGCACCTGCATTTCGTAGTGCAGCGCAATACGGGGATGGGGCTGGTGTCGATTCCGTATCAGTTCAATCAGCCGGTGGGCGCGTTGCCCAACTTTGCGTTGGGCAAACAATAAAGATCGCAGCCTTCGGCAGCTCCTACAGGGGCATCGCAATCCCATGTAGGAGCTGCCGAAGGCTGCGATCTTTCAGGGGCCATGCAGTTCCCCGCATTGCACTCAATCCAGCATCAACACCTTGGCCAATATAATCTTCGGCCCTTTCATCTTCTTGATGATGATGCGCAAGCCTTCGACTTCCAGCACTTCTTCCTCTTCCGGCACCCGTTTCAGGGTTTCGTACACCAGCCCGGCGAGGGTTTCGGCTTCGATGTGGTCCAGGTCGATGCCCAGCAAACGCTCGACCTTAAACAGCGGCGTGTCACCCCGTACCAGCAACTTGCCCGGCTGATACGCCAGAATCCCGCGCTCGGCCTTGCGGTGTTCGTCCTGGATATCGCCGACCAGCACTTCGAGCACGTCTTCCATGGTCAGGTAGCCGATGATGTTGCCGTCGGCTTCTTCCACCACGGCGAAGTGCGAACCGCCTTTGCGAAACTGTTCCAGCAACTGCGACAGCGGCATGTGCCGCGACACGCGTTCCAGCGGCCGGGTCAGTTCGGCGAGGTTGAACGACTCGGGAATGTGGTCCAGGGCCGCCAGTTCCAGCAGCAGATCCTTGATGTGCAGCAGGCCGACGAACTCCTGGCTTTCGCTGTCGTACACCGGATAACGGCTGAACTTGTGGCGACGGAACATCGCCAGGATTTCTTTGAGCGGCGCATTGAACTCCAGCGTCACCAGGTCTTCGCGGGAGTTGGCCCAGTCGACCACTTCCAGCTCGCCCATTTCCACCGCCGAGGCCAACACGCGCATGCCCTGGTCGCTGGGGTCCTGGCCACGGCTGGAGTGCAGGATCAGTTTCAATTCTTCACGGCTGTAATGGTGTTCGTGATGCGGGCCGGGTTCGCCTTGGCCGGCGATCCGCAGGATCGCGTTGGCGCTGGCGTTGAGCAGGTAGATCGCCGGGTACATCGCCCAATAGAACAGGTACAGCGGCACCGCAGTCCACAGCGACAGCAACTCGGGTTTGCGGATGGCCCAGGATTTCGGGGCCAGCTCGCCGACGACGATGTGCAGGTACGAGATGACGAAGAACGCGGCGAAGAACGACACGCCCTTGACCACTTCGGCCGACTCTACGCCGACAGCTTCCAGCAGCGGTTCGAGGATGTGCGCGAACGCCGGTTCGCCGACCCAGCCAAGGCCCAGGGAGGCGAGGGTGATACCCAATTGACACGCCGACAGGTAGGCATCGAGCTGACTGTGAACGGTGCGCAGGATATGTCCGCGCCAGCCGTTTTTCTCAGCGATGGCCTCGACCCGGGTCGAGCGCAGTTTGACCATGGCAAATTCCGCCGCAACGAAAAAGCCGTTGAGCAAAACCAGGATCAGAGCAAAAAGAATCATGCCGAAATCGGCGAAGAGTGTCGCGAGGGTCAAGCCAGGGGAAGGGTCCATGATGGAGTTTTGCGGGTTCCGTGTATTCGAAAAGGGGGTGAATGCGGTGCCTGAAGGGCAGGCACAAGTCAGCCAATGTAGCGGCTGACTGTGCGATTGACTAGGGGGGAACGCTGGCCGGTATCAGTCGGCGGTGCTGATTACCCGGGATTTGCTGACCTGAGCCGGCGCAAAATGGCAGGTAAACGTACTGCCGTGGCCCGGCACGCTGCTGATTTCCATCCGTGCGCGGTGGCGCAGCAAAACGTGTTTGACGATTGCCAGACCGAGGCCAGTGCCGCCGGTGTTGGAGTTACGGCTGGAGTCGACGCGATAGAAACGCTCGGTCAACCGCGGCAAGTGCTTGCTGTCGATGCCGATCCCGGAATCCTGCACGCTCAGGTGCGCGCCTTGCTCGTCGCCCCACCAGCGGATACGGATATTCCCTTCGGCCGGGGTGTATTTCACCGCGTTGAACACCAGATTGGAGAACGCGCTGCGCAATTCGGCTTCGCTGCCCTTGAGCAGAATCGTCGGGTCGGCCTCCAGCGTGATGCCCTGGTTTTTCTGCCCGGACAGCTGCTGCGCGTCGCTCTTGATCGATTGCAGCAGGCCGTCGATGGCCACCGGCTGATTGTCCGACGGGTAATCAGTGGCTTCCAGTTTCGCCAGCAACAGCAGATCGTTGAGCAACGTCTGCATGCGCCCGCCTTGCTGCTGCATTTGCTGCAAGGCACGGGTCCAGCGCGGGTTTACTTCTTCAACGTTGTCGAGCAGGGTTTCCAGGTAGCCGCAGATCACCGTCAGCGGCGTGCGCAGTTCGTGGGAAACGTTGGCGATGAAGTCTTTGCGCATCTGTTCCAGTTGATGGATGCGCGTCACGTCGCGCACCAGCATCAAATGTTCGTTGTTGCCGTAGCGGGTGATGTACAGCTGAATGCGCAGGCGATCGTTGATCGGCGAGGGAATTTCCAGCGGCTCGGCGTAGCTGTCTTGCTCGAAGTATTCCTTGAAGCGCGGATGGCGTACGAGGTTGGTCACCGGTTGACCGCTGTCTTGCGGCGTTTTCAGGCCGAGGAGGGTTTCCGCCGCGCGGTTCCACCATTCGAGGTTGCCGTCGGTGTCGAGCATGATCACCGCGTCTTTGAGCGCGGCGGTGGATTCCTGAACCCGATCGATCACCGCTTGCAGACGCCCGCGCACGCGCTGGTCGCGGCGTTGCAGGTGATAAATGCTGTCGAACACCTCGCCCCACAGGCCATAGCCATCGGGCGGTGCTTCATCAGGTTTGTGCAGGCGCAGCCACTCGTGCAGGCGCAATAATTGCTTGAGCGTCCAGGCCAGGTACAAGCCCAGGCCCACTGCGAGGCTCCAGCCGTAATAGCCGGTGATCAGGCCGATCACCAGGCAGGCGGTGACCAGCAGCAGCATGTGGCGAATCAGGGTGCCATGCCAGTTTTGGTTCACTTAAACGCGCGTCCTTGTCAGCTTGTCGGGCGGGAAAGGTCCGGATCAGGCTTTGGTAGAAAAACGGTAGCCGGTGCCGCGCACGGTTTGTACCAGATTTTCATACGCATCGCCGAGGGCTTTGCGCAGGCGACGGATGTGCACGTCAACGGTGCGTTCCTCGACATACACATTGCCGCCCCAGACCTGATCCAGCAACTGGCCACGGGTGTAGGCGCGTTCCTGGTGGGTCATGAAGAATTGCAGCAAACGGTATTCGGTCGGGCCCATCTCGGCGGGTTTGCCGTCGATGGTCACGCGGTGGCTGATCGGGTCCAGCAGCAGGCCACCGACTTCGATCGGCGTCTCGCCATCGGTGGGCCCGGCACGGCGCAGCACCGCTTTCAGGCGCGCCACCAGCTCACGGGGGGAAAACGGTTTGGTGATGTAATCGTCGGCGCCGACTTCCAGGCCCTGGATCTTGTTGTCCTCTTCGCCCTTGGCGGTGAGCATGATGATCGGGATGTCCCCGGTCAGCTCATCGCGCTTGAGGCGCCGGGCCAGTTCGATGCCGGAGGTGCCGGGCAGCATCCAGTCGAGCAGGATCAGGTCCGGTTTGCGGTCGACAATGATCGCGTGGGCCTGCTGCGAGTTTTCGGCCTCCAGGCAGTCATAGCCGGCCATTTCCAACGCAACGGCGATCATTTCGCGAATGGGCGCTTCGTCGTCGACGATCAGAATGCTCCTGCCAACCATGCCTTTAATCCTCTTGTCATTTAACTGTCTTGCGCCGCATTAGATAACGGAATTATTGCAGTCGTGTGACAGTATTTTAGTCGCCCTGCGATTGGCGTGATCCTGAACTATTCTCTAAGTCCGAATCCTGACAACCACGAAAGGAAGGTTTCCATGAAGCACATCGCTCAATCCTGGAAGGCTCTACTGGTTACGGCCGTGCTAACGCTGCCGACAATGGCCTTCGCTGAAGACCCGGGCATGGTTAAAGACGGCATGATGGTCGACCACAAGGGCATGACGTTGTACACCTT
This sequence comes from Pseudomonas fluorescens, assembly GCF_902497785.1. Taxonomy (GTDB): domain Bacteria; phylum Pseudomonadota; class Gammaproteobacteria; order Pseudomonadales; family Pseudomonadaceae; genus Aquipseudomonas; species Aquipseudomonas fluorescens_BO. The sequence goes on along the minus strand of NZ_CABVHK010000008.1, from coordinate 35,222 downwards.
CGACAACGACACCGGTGGCAAGTCGGCGTGCACCGGCAAGTGCGCAGAAAACTGGCCGCCGCTGAAAGCCACCGCGGCCGACAAGGATGAAGGCAAGTGGACCATTATCAAGCGTGACGATGGATCGATGCAGTGGGCGTTCGACGGCAAGCCGCTGTACTACTTCGTTCAAGACAAGAAGCCAGGAGACATGACCGGCGACAAGAAGATGGACAAGTGGCACATCCTCCAAGGTCCGAAGATGTAGCAACTGGCGATGTCTGTGGCGAGGGAGCTTGCTCCCGGTGGGCCGCGAAGCGGACCCAGAATTCTGCGAGTGCTGCGCACTCGAGCGGGAGCAAGCTCCCTCGCCACGGGTTGTCTGCGGTCAACGCAGGGCGTAATCCAGCACAATCCCCACGAAGATCGCCAAGCCCGCCCAGTGATTGTGCAAAAACGCCTTGAAGCAACGCATCCGGTCTTTGCCACGGGTGTACCAGAACTCCCAGGCAAAACAGCCCGCCGCCGCCAGCAACCCGAGGTGGAACCAACCGCCCAGCTCGAATTTCGACCCGGCCAGCAACAGACAACCCAACGCCAACCCTTGTAAGGTCAGGATGATCACCCGATCCGCCTCGCCAAACAGAATCGCCGTGGATTTCACTCCGATCTTCAGATCATCGTCGCGATCCGTCATCGCGTAATAAGTGTCGTAGCCGACCGTCCACAGTAAGTTGGCGATCCACAGCAGCCACGCCGCCGCCGGTAGTTCACCGGTCTCAGCCGTGAACGCCATCGGCATCCCCCAGGAAAACGCCGCGCCCAACACCACTTGCGGGTAATAGGTGTAGCGCTTCATGAACGGGTAAGTGAAGGCCAGCGCCAAGCCGCCGAACGACAGCCAGACCGTCGCCGCATTGGTGCACAACACCAGCAGGAAGCTCACGCCCATCAGCAGCGCGAAAAACACCAGGGCTTCTTTGGAGCTGATCCTGCCGCTCACCAAGGGCCGTTGCTCGGTGCGTTTGACGTGGCCGTCGACCTTGCGGTCCGCCCAGTCATTGATCACGCAACCGCCAGCGCGCGTCAGCACCACGCCGAGGACGAAAATCACCACGTTGGCCAGCGACGGCGAACCTTTGCCGGCAATCCATAGCGCCCACAGCGTCGGCCACAGCAGCAGATAAATGCCGATCGGCTTGTCCATGCGCGTCAGTTGAACGAAATCCCAGGCCCGTGGGTTCAAGCGGTTCAGGGACTTGAGCAGGCTCTGGTACATCAGCAGTTCTCCGGATGGGCGCGGGCGGCGCTCCACAAGGTCGGCAGGAAAATTTCGGCCACCAGCACGCTCAGGGCGCCACGGTCGAAGCGCGAGCGTCGACCCCACAAGTCAGCGGCCCGGCACTCAACCGGCAGCCATTGCTGAGGATAGTGACAAACCTCGAGGGCGCGGCGTTGAAACGCCCGGTCGCAAAACAGCAACTCGCCCAGCGAACGGCTGCCCAACTCGTCCATGTGCAAACCGTCGCCCTGTAAAGCACTGCGCGCCGCCACGCTGCGGGCAAACACCCAGGCTTCGCCGTGACCGCGCAGATACACCTCGCGCACCCAGCCTTCGCTGCCGTCGGCCAGGTCCAGGGCCGCACATTCGTCCGCCCGCAGCGCTTGCCAGCCTTCGAACAGCGGCGTGACGCTGAAGCCGTCGTTTGACAGGCGGGTCAGGCGTCGGGTCAGCGAGCCTTCATCGAACAACCAGTCGAGGGTAGGGGCGTCGGGGAGGGGAGTCAGTTGGCTTTGCGGGAGCCAGAGCGGGGCGTTTGTGTGTTGCACAATGAGTCATTATTGGCAGCAAATGAGGCGGCGAGCTTACCATGTCGGCCCGCGATTTTGATTGATCCGGCGCGCGATCGCGCTGAACAGGCTTGCATCTGCCGGGTCCGATCAGTACAAAACGCCCTGAGCCGCACGGCAACGCTGCAATCATCGACCGTGCGCGCCAGCAATGAGCCTGAATCCTGAGGAAGTACCTGAATGAAAAAGTGGCAATGTGTGGTCTGCGGCCTGATCTACAACGAGGCCGACGGCTGGCCGGATGACGGCATTGCGCCGGGCACGCTTTGGCAAGACGTGCCGGAAGACTGGCTGTGCCCGGACTGCGGCGTTGGCAAGATGGATTTCGAAATGATCGAAATCAACTAAGACTTGGAGGAGTAAGGCATGAACGCACCTGTCGTGATCGTCGGCACCGGCCTGGCGGGCTACAACCTGGCCCGGGAATTTCGCAAACTCGATGGCGAAACCCCGCTGCTGCTGATCACCGCCGATGACGGGCGTTCCTACTCCAAGCCGATGCTCTCCACCGGCTTCGGCAAAAACAAAGACGCCGACGGCCTGAGCATGGCCGAGCCGGGCGCCATGGCCGACACGCTGAAGGCCGAAGTGCGCACCCACACGCGCATCAGCGGCATCGACCCGGGCCACAAGCGTCTGTGGATCGGCGAGGAGTCGGTGATTTACCGCGACCTGATTCTCGCGTGGGGCGCCGAAACCGTGCGCGTGCCGATCGAAGGCGACGCGGCCGACGCGGTGTTCCCGATCAACGACCTCGAAGACTACGCCCGCTTCCGCGCATTTGCGGCCGGCAAGCGTCGGGTGTTGATGCTCGGTGTCGGCCTGATCGGCTGTGAATTCGCCAACGACCTGATCCTCGGCGGTTATGAGGTGCAACTGGTTGCACCGTGCGAGCAAGTGATGCCGACGCTGCTGCACCCGGCAGCGGCCGCTGCGGTCCAGGCAGGGCTGGAGAGTTTGGGGGCACGGTTCCATCTCGGGCCGGTGCTCAACCGTTTGCAGCGCGTTGAAGACGGATTGGAAGCCCACCTTTCCGATGGTCAGGTCATCCCGTGCGACGTAGTGGTGTCGGCCATCGGCCTGCGTCCGCGCATCGACCTCGCGGCCGCCGCCGGTGTGCAGGTCAATCGCGGCGTCGTCGTCGACCGTCACCTGAAAACCTCCCACGCCAATATCTATGCGCTGGGCGATTGCGCCGAAGTCGACGGGCTGAATCTGTTGTACGTCATGCCCCTCATGAGCTGCGCGCGAGCGCTGGCACAGACCCTCGCCGGAAACCCGACGGCGGTGAGCTACGGCGCGATGCCGATCACGGTTAAAACGCCGGTTTGCCCGTTGGTGGTTTCGCCGCCGCCACGGGGTTTGGAGGGCGTCTGGACGGTCGAAGGGCAGGGCGCTGACATCAAGGTTTTATGCCGCGATGCAGACGGCAAACTGCTCGGTTATGCCCTGACAGGCTCGGCCGTAATGGAAAAACTCGCGCTGAACAAAGAGCTTCCACCGCTGCTGGCGTAAATACTGGTCGTTCTGTCGGAATCACCCCGGTTTTGCTACCACAAACGTCGCGCCGAGACTGGCGCGGCTCTTCCGTGCGTGCCATCCTCACTCCCGTCTGCCGCAGAGTAGAGCACCTGCGGCGCTTTGGGCGCTGTTCCAACGAGAACAGCACGGACATAACAACAAAAAACCGTCAAAGGGGCTTCACTAATGCGTAAACCAGACCTCGCCGCCGCCATCGCGGAAAAAGCAGATCTCACCAAAGAGCAGGCCAACCGCGTCCTCAACGCCGTTCTCGAAGAAATCACCGGCGCCCTGCACCGCAAGGACAGCGTGACACTGGTCGGCTTCGGCACCTTCCTGCAACGCCACCGCGGCGCCCGTACCGGCAAAAACCCGCAAACCGGTGAGCCTGTGAAAATCAAGGCCAGCAACACCGTCGCGTTCAAGCCGGGTAAATCGTTGAAAGACAGCGTCAATCCGTAATCAGTATTCCCATCCCGCGTAGACGGGAGCGGAATAAAAAATGGGCACGCCAACCGGGTTGGGTGCCCATTTTTTGTGGGTGATGGTTTAACCGGCGCAGGCTTCCTGCCTGGCGAATATCGCCGCCATCTCCGGGTGATCAACGTAAACGGTAACGCTGGATTCCTGATTAAACCCCCACCCCTGTAGGAGCGAGCTTGCTCGCGATGAACCTGAGAACACCGCGGGGAATCAGACTTCCAGCGTCATCGTTAACCACCATCGCGAGCAGGCTCGCTCCCACAAAAGACCGCGTGTTTGGTGTTCATCCATAGGTCGCTAAAACCAAGTGGGCAAACTCTTTCTTGCTTGGCTGACGATCTGCGTGTTGCTCCAAGTACGTGCGCCATGCAGATTCAAGCATGGGTCCATCGAGATCGCCGTTGGTAGCGATATAAGCGGCGGCATCGTCTTTCATCGCCTGAATGAAGAGTTTGGAGAAGCCATTCTTTATGTCGTTCGTTGTCGCAGTAAACGGATAGACCGTTGTCATGTACGACAGGGATCCCGTGAACGATAGGTGATTATCGTAAGTGACACTTTCAGCCCGAACAGAGTCGCTACCTACGAGTGTGGCCATCGCCCCCCATAAGCTCCCGAGGGCCACAGCCCATTTTTTTTTGCGTCGAGTAGTCATGATCTGGTTGAACTCCCTGTCTGTGGTCGCCCTAAGCGTGAGCGCGCTGCCATCAACGATGTGCCGCACCGTCAGGATTGGGTTGTGCAAGTGCACAGTACCGAGGCAGAGAGGCACTTCAAGACCAAGCAGACCAAATCGGACGCGTCCTACACGTGTTCCGGAGACAGGGCAGATAACTGTGTTGGTTTTTGTGCTCTCAACTGTTTGCTAATTACCCTGACGAGAAAAACCCCGATGGGGAGGAACACTCCATCAGGGTTATTTACTGCCCGTTAGTTATCCGACCTGGCATTCTTGCTTGGCGAAAATCGCCGCCATCTCCGGCTCATCCAGATGATCCAACGCTCGCTCCACCAACAAATGAACCCCGTCGGCCATGCGGCTGAGCGCAAGGGCTTTGGAGCGGCGTGAGCCGTCCACACCGTCGGCTAGGTCGGCGGCGATGGCGCTGATGGATAGCAGGTCTTCCGAGGCGTTGGCGAGGAGGGTTTCGGTGTTGATGTTCGCGGAGACGGTGAAGAGTTGGCCGTTGCGTTTTGGAGGTTGCGGTGCGTTTGACGGCGAAGGCTGGTCGAGGGAATGTTCGGCTGCGGCTACTCCGTCGGTGTCTGGCGGGTTGGGCGTGACCTTGGGCATGATCTTCAATTCCTTGAGTGATGCTGCCCACACTTCGCCGACTAAACGAAGGGTGGCAGCTGTACGCAGGTTAGTCGGACCGGGGAATTGAAGAAGCCGGCGCACCCGAAGGTGCCCTACGCACAGCCACCATCGAATGCAGGTTGGAATACCTGTCTGACAGACGCCTGTGCAACTTCAATTACCAGCGAGCGACTAAACCCGATCACTGATGGGCAGTGACAGGAATCAAGTTACCGACCAGCCCCAAGGCGCACAAGCCGGCGGATTCTGGCGTAGCTGTAGGCAACGACGCAAGGTGTTGTAGCTCTCAGGAAGTAACCTACAAGGCTTTTAAACAGGCTCGGCAAGCGGTGTTTAAGTGGCAGCCAAACTACCACTGTTGTTGACTCGGGCAAGCGCTACACAATCGAATCAATATCCAAATTAAATGGCGCACCCACCGCATGCCCACCCGTCATTGCGGCAATTTCCGCGTCATGGTCTACGGCCGCTGGCGGGATCATTGCCAGTTGTTCCGGGACCGTGTTTTCCGAGTGAGCGTTCCAGCGATCCAGGCTCTCCTGCACCCATTCTGGTTGTTCGGCATAGCTGCCATACACATCAGCCTCGCTGACGGTCTGACTGTGCAGCGCCACTAAGCGATCCCGGGTTTCTTTTAGCTTTTTGAGTTCATTCTTAAGAGATGTCGTTTGAAGGATCCTTTCCTGGTGTCTTTCATTAGCGCTGGGGATCCGGTTGATACTCCGATTGATGTCGTTCAGTTGCTTTTCGATGTTTGCCAAGGCATCGCTCATCCAACTGAATTCCCGCCACGTCACTAATGACCGCTTGTGCTCCTGTGCTTGCTGCCAGCGCCGCAGGCTGGCCCAACAGCCGGGAATGTAGCTGCTGACCATAAAGTGATCGTTGGCTTCAAACAGCTGGCGCAGCCATGAGCCCCGATTGGGCAAACCATTCACCTGCTTTAGCGCCTTGGCGCAACCATGATCATTGATCGTGCTGCAACCCGGTTCCCAAAGAATAGAAGACTGCTCCCCTTCGCCAAATTCTACCGGCATGAAGTGACGCAATTTTCCGTGATGCCCATACGCGTCACCCCCGAAGTTACTGATCCCGACGATCAGGAGCGCTAAACCCGCAGCCGGATGAAGGGCAATGACCGTTCCGTGGCCGAGATACATCGACTTGGGATGGGACGGCGTGTTCATCCAGGTGGTGGGTATGCCCGGCACGGGATCATTATGGTTGACGATACGGTGATGAATCAGCGGCTTGGCGCTTTCGATGAATGTTGTGTCGCTGGAGCGTGGGGCTCCGTAGGTGTAGAGCACTATCTGCGGCGCATATCGACTGTTACGCCGCAACATTTCAGCCAGTATCAGCGCCACCGCCCCGCCCAAGCTGTGCCCGGTAATCACCAGTTTTTGCCCGATGTAGAATTTTTCCAAGTAGGCGGTAACGAACGAATAAGCCACCGTGGCGGCTTTGTAGAACCCACGGTGCACCTTACCGTCCCCTTCTTCAAAGGGCACCTGATAGGCATCCCCATCCAGCGCGGCGTCGGCTAACAGTTCGCTGGTTCCCCGTACGCAAACCAATATCACCTCGTCGTGATGGGTGATGAAGGCTTGTCCACCTGCTCGAAGCGGTCGTTGTTGATCAGGCTGTGGCTGTCGTTGAGGATCAGTTGCTCGATGTCGCGCTGTGCGCGCAGGTAGATTTTTTCCCGGCCTGCGCAGTCTTCAATCGACAATTCGTTGTAGCCGCCATTGCGCGGTGAGCTTTGGCTGCGCAACACCGTTCTGGTTTTGTGCTCGGGCAGTTGATGAGCGACGGACGTGACCTTGTTGACCACGCAACCGGTAATCAGCGGCTGATCCGGATCGCCCTCCTGAAAAGTGACGACCACTTCCATCCCGACGCGCGGGATCGTCACTGCCCCAAAACCCTCGCCCGCCCAACTGGACGCAACCCGTAGCCAGCAGCTGCTTTTTTCGCTGGCGAGTTCTGCCCGATCCCACGGCAGCTCAACGCGCACCCTGCCGTACTCATCGCAAAAAATGTCCTCGCCGGGCGGGCCTGTGACACGGGCGGTCTGGCAAACCAGCACAGGTTTTCGGGGGCGCAGAGGAGGGCGGTAGAGAACGTCCGACGGAATGGCGCTGAAGCTGTTGCGGTAGCCTTGAGTGAAGCCGTCCGCGGGTGGGTCGTCGCTGACGAATGCTTCTTCCAGAGTTTGTGGTTCTTTTCCTTCGTGACGAAGGCTCACCAGCAACCACATAGCGTTGCAGGTGGCGCGCGGGTGTTCGGTGAGATCAAACAGGTAACCGCTGCGCAGTGTCGGCTGATTGCTTTTCCCGTCAGCCAACTGATAGTCGCTACGGTGTCGCTCCAGCGCTTGGCGGACGAGCTGTTTACCGTGTTTCTCAGTCTTCATCAGCAGCGGATACCCGAGCTGAAAAAGCTGATGGAACTGCGCGACGCGCTGGTGGCGCTCAAAGGCCCACTCGGTAACGCGCCTGCGTTCCGCAAAGCCATCGAAGGCGTGCTCGCCGACGACGAATCCCGCGGTCGCGTATTGGGTGAGCTGGGCTTGAACGCCGCCGCCCAGGACGCCTGAGTCTTCATCAGCCAAGGAAGCCAACGCTATGAGCAAGAGTGCAGCGCAGCAAAAGACAAACGAGAACGGCGAATACAGCATTCTCGACAGCATCATCGCCGAAACCCGCCTGACGCCGGACGACGAAGCCTACGACATCGCCAAGCGCGGTGTGTCGGCCTTCATCGAAGAGCTGCTCAAGCCGCAGAACAACGGTGAGCCGGTCAAGAAAGCCATGGTTGACCGCATGATCGCCGAGATCGATGCCAAGCTCAGCCGTCAGATGGATGAAATTCTCCACCACCCGGACTTCCAGTCACTGGAATCGTCGTGGCGTGGCCTGCAGTTGCTGGTCGACCGCACCAACTTCCGCGAAAACATCAAGATCGAAATCCTCAACGTCTCCAAAGAAGACCTGCTGGACGATTTCGAAGACTCGCCGGAAGTGATGCAGTCTGGCCTGTACAAACACATCTACACCGCTGAATACGGCCAGTTCGGTGGCCAGCCGGTCGGCGCGATCATCGCCAACTACTTCATGTCCCCAAGCTCGCCGGACGTGAAGCTGATGCAGTACGTGTCCAGCGTGGCCTGCATGTCCCACGCGCCGTTCATTGCCGCGGCCGGCCCGAAATTCTTCGGCCTGGAAAGCTTCACCGGCCTGCCGGACCTGAAAGATCTGAAAGATCACTTCGACGGCCCGCAATTCGCCAAATGGCAGAGCTTCCGCGAGTCGGAAGACTCCCGTTACGTTGGCCTGACCGTGCCGCGTTTCCTGCTGCGTAACCCGTACGACCCGGAAGAAAATCCGGTCAAATCGTTCGTGTACAAAGAGACCGTCGCCAACAGCCACGAGCACTACCTGTGGGGCAACACCGCCTACGCGTTCGGTACCAAGCTGACTGACAGCTTTGCCAAATTCCGCTGGTGCCCGAACATCATCGGCCCGCAAAGCGGTGGCGCGGTTGAAGACCTGCCGTTGCACCACTTTGAAAGCATGGGCGAAATCGAAACCAAGATTCCGACCGAAGTCCTGGTCAGCGACCGTCGTGAATACGAACTGGCCGAGGAAGGTTTCATCTCCCTGACCATGCGCAAAGGCTCCGACAACGCGGCGTTTTTCTCCGCCAGCTCGGTGCAGAAGCCGAAGTTCTTCGGCATCAGCGCTGAAGGCAAGACCGCAGAGCTGAATTACAAGCTCGGCACCCAACTGCCGTACATGATGATCGTCAACCGCCTGGCTCACTATTTGAAAGTGCTGCAGCGCGAGCAACTCGGTTCGTGGAAAGAACGTACCGACCTCGAGCTGGAACTCAACAAGTGGATCCGCCAGTACGTCGCCGATCAGGAAAACCCGAGTGCCGAAGTCCGTGGTCGTCGTCCGCTGCGTTCAGCCCAGATCATCGTCAGCGATGTTGAAGGCGAGCCTGGCTGGTACCGCGTCAGCCTGAACGTGCGCCCGCACTTCAAATACATGGGGGCCGATTTCACCCTGTCGCTGGTTGGCAAGCTGGACAAAGAGTAAGCGGAGTTCATTCATGACTGGATACGGCAGCCTTTTCGAACGCCTGGGTGGCGACGCGGACAAACGCGTCGGCTGGAGCCGCGAGGTCTGCGCCATGGCGTCCGTGGCTGCCCATCTGGCCAAGATGCTCAGCACCCGTGCGGGCAGCGTGCAAACGCTGTCCGATTACGGGCTACCCGATCTCAATGACATGCGCCTGAGCCTGCACGACTCTTTGAGTCAGGCGCGCCTGGCCATCGAAAGCTTCATCGAAGCCTACGAACCACGCCTGAGCGACGTGCGTGTCATATCCCTGCCGCGTGAACACGATCAGCTTCGCCTGTCCTTCAGCATCGAAGGCCTGCTGGAAGTTGAAGGTTTCAAGCGTCAGGTCAGTTTCGCCGCGCGCCTGGATGGCAGCGGTCAAGTCAACGTCAGTTAATGACTTACAGGTAACCTCCGTGTCCTTTAACCACTACTACCAAAGCGAACTCACCGCACTTCGCCAGTTAGGTCGTCGATTCGCCGAGCGTAGCCCGGCGTTGGCGCCTTTCCTGGGCCAGGCCGGGCGGGATCCGGACGTGGAGCGGTTGCTGGAAGGGTTTGCATTCCTGACCGGTCGTTTGCGGCAAAAGCTCGATGACGAGTTGCCCGAGCTCAGCCATTCCCTGATGCACCTACTGTGGCCCAACTACATGCGGCCGCTGCCGGCGCTCAGCATTTTGCAGTTCGATCCGTTGAAGCGTTCGGGGCCAGCGTTGAGGGTTGAGCGTGATACGCCGGTCGAGAGCAAGCCTGTCGATGACGTGCGCTGCCGCTTCCGCACCTGCTACCCGACCGAGGTGTTAGCGCTGGATCTGGCCGCGCTGAATTACTCGGTGAAGGGCGACGGTTCGCTGTTGAGCCTGCGGCTGGAGATGAGTGCAGACGGTCACCTCGGTGAACTGGAGTTGAGCCGTCTGCGTCTGCACTTCGCGGGCGAGCGCTACATCAGCCAGATGCTATATCTGAGTCTGTTGCGCAATCTGCAAGGCATCGAATTGATCCCGCTCGACGGCGCCGGCAAAGCTATTAATGGTGTCAACGACACGCCGATGGCGTTCAAGCTGCCCGGCGACCGTGTGCAGCCGGTGGGTTTTGCCGAAGAAGAAGCGTTGATCCCGTATCCGCTGAACACCTTCCGCGGCTACCGTTACTTGCAGGAATACTTCGCCTTCCAGGACAAATTCCTCTTCGTCGACATCACCGGTCTCGACCTGCTCAAGGCGCTGCCTGAAGACACGCTGAAGCAGATGCGCGGCCTCGAATTGCGCTTCGACATTCGCAAGAGCGGCATCCAGCGTCTGCGCCCGACGCTGGACAACGTCAAGCTCTACTGCACGCCCATCGTCAACCTGTTCAAGCACGATGCATTGCCGATCCGCCTCGACGGCAAGCAGGACGAATACCTGCTGCTGCCTGCCAAATACGACCTGGAGAACTGTGGCGTGTTCTCAGTGGAAACCGTGACCGGCTGGAAGCCCGGCGGCCTTGGTTATCAGGAATACGTGCCGTTCGAATCCTTCGAGCACGACCCGAGTTTCGACGTGCCCACCAGCCGTCCGCATTACAGCATCCGTCAGCGTTCTTCTTCACTGCACGACGGCCTCGACACTTACCTGAGCTTCGGCATTCGCCACACCGAAGCCCACGAAACCCTGTCGATCGAACTGATGTGCACCAACCAGAACCTGCCGCGCAAACTCAAGCTTGGCGACATCTGCATGGCTTGCGAAGACACGCCGGAGTTCCTCAGTTTCCGCAACATCACCCCGGTCACTCCGAGTTACGCGCCGCCGCTGAACCGTGACTTCTTGTGGAAGCTGATCAGCAACATGTCGCTTAACTATCTGTCGCTGGCCGACGTCAATGCGTTGAAGGTGATTCTCGAAACCTACGACCTGCCGCGCTACTACGACCAACACGCGGCAAAGGTCAGCAAGCGCCTGCTGGGCGGGCTCAAGTCGATCAAGCACCAACACGTCGACCGGCTGCACCGAGGGTTGCCGGTACGCGGCTTGCGCACCGAGCTGACCATCGACCCGCAAGGGTATATCGGCGAGGGCGACCTGTTCATTTTCGCTTCGGTTCTCAACGAGTTTTTCGCGCTTTACGCCAGTCTCAATTCGTACCACGAACTGCGAGTAAAAAGCACACAGGGAGAGGTGTACCAATGGACACCACGTATGGGCCTGCAGCCCCTGCTTTAAGCGGGCTGACCCGGGTAATACGCGAGTACTCGCTGTTTCAGGCCGTGCTGCTGGTGGTTGACCGGCTGCGCGATGCACACCCGCACCTGAGCGAAGACGACCTGTACGACCAGCTGGAATTCCAGGCCAACCCGAGCCTGGGCTTCCCCGGCAGCGACGTCGACCGCGTGGAGTTTTTCCACGAGCACGGGCTGATGCGCGCGCGCCTGCGTTTCAACCTGATTGGCCTGGTCGGGTCCGGTTCGCCACTGCCGGCGTTCTACGGTGAACAGGCGCTCGGCGATAGCGAGGACGGCAACCCGACCCGCCACTTTCTCGACCTGTTTCATCACCGTTTGCAACGGCTGATGCTGCCGATCTGGCGCAAGTACCGTTATCGGGCGAGCTTCCAGAGCGGCGCGCTTGACCCGTTTTCGGCGCAACTGTTTGCGTTGATCGGCCTCGGCGGCGAAGAGATCCGCAAGGCCCAGGAACTGAACTGGAAACGCCTGCTGCCGTACCTCGGTTTGCTCAGTTTGCGGGCGCACTCGGCGGCACTGATCGAAGCGGTGCTGCGCTACTACTTCAAGCACGCCGAACTGACCATCGAGCAGTGCATCGAGCGTCGCGTGGAAATTCTCGACGAGCAGCGCAATCGTTTGGGCCGCGCCAACAGCCTGCTCGGTGAAGACCTGGTGCTGGGCGAACACGTACGCGATCGCAGCGGCAAATTCCGCATTCACATTCGCGAGCTCGACTGGCAACGCTTTCACGAATTCCTGCCGATCGGTTTCGGCTACCAGCCGCTGTGCGCGCTGGTGCGCTTCACCTTGCGTGACCCGCTCGACTACGACATTCGCCTGGTGTTGCGCCAGGAAGAAATCCGCGAACTGCGCATCGGTGAGCAGAACGCCTGTCGCCTGGGATGGACCAGTTGGCTAGGCCGCGAGAAAGCGGACGGCGTGGTGACCCTGGGCAGCAAAATTCATTAAGGCAGATGACCAATGATCAACGTAGACCTGCAACAACTTATCCAGGCGCTGGACGCCGAAACCCGTCGTGATCTGGAAAGTTCTGCCGAGCGCTGCGTCGCCCGTGGCGGCAGCAAGATCCTCGTCGAAGATTTGCTGCTGGGCCTGCTGGAGCGCCCGCAGGGCCTGCTCGCACGCGCGCTGCAAGACGCCGAAGTGGATGCTGGCGAACTGAGCGCCGCCTTGCAATCGCGGGGCGAGCACAGTGCTTCGCGCAACCCGGTGTTCGCGCCCGAGCTGGTGCAATGGCTGCAAGACGCGTTGCTGGTGGCCAACCTTGAACTGGGCCAGAGCCAGGTCGAGCAAGCTGCGTTGATCCTCGCGCTGCTGCGCAATCCGATGCGCTACGCCGGCAGCCGCTACCAGGCGTTGCTGGCGAAACTGAACATCGAGCGCCTGAAAGAATTCGCGCTGTCGCAGAAAGAACAACCGGCCACCGGCAAACCCGCAGTGCCGGGCGAATCGCTGCTGCAGCGCTTCACCCACAACCTGACCCAGCAGGCCCGCGACGGCAAACTCGACCCGGTGCTGTGCCGCGATGGCGCGATCCGGCAGATGGTCGACATCCTCGCCCGTCGCCGCAAGAACAACCCGATTGTGGTGGGTGAAGCCGGCGTCGGTAAAACCGCGATCGTCGAAGGTCTGGCCTCGCGCATCGCCGCCGGAGAAGTGCCGCACGTGTTGAAAGGCGTCGAGTTGCTGTCGCTGGACATGGGGCTGTTGCAAGCCGGCGCCAGCGTCAAAGGTGAATTCGAGCGGCGTCTCAAAGGCGTGATCGACGAAGTCAAAGGGTCGCCGAAACCGATCATCCTGTTCATCGATGAAGCGCACATGCTGATCGGCGCTGGCGGCAATGCCGGCGGTTCCGACGCGGCCAACCTGCTCAAGCCGGCGTTAGCCCGTGGCGAGTTGCGCACCATCGCCGCGACTACTTGGGCGGAGTACAAGAAGTACTTCGAAAAAGACCCGGCACTGGCCCGCCGTTTCCAGCCCGTGCAACTGCACGAACCGACTGTCAGCGAAGCGGTGACCATCCTGCGGGGTCTGGCTCAGGTTTACGAAAAGAGCCACGGCATTTACCTGCGCGATGACGCGGTGGTGGCGGCGGCTGAATTGTCCGCTCGTTATCTCGCCGGACGTCAGCTGCCGGACAAAGCCGTCGACGTCCTCGACACCGCCTGCGCCCGTGTGCGCATCAGCCTCGCCGCCGCCCCGGAAAGCCTTGAGCGTCTGCGCGGTGAACTGGCCGAAGGTGGCCGCCAGCGTCAGGCCCTGCGCCGTGATGCCGACGCCGGTTTGCTGATCGATCACGAAGCGCTGGACGCACTGGAAGACCGCCTGGGCGCCGCCGAAGTCGAAATGGTCGCGCTGGACACCCTGTGGACCAAGCAGAAAGAACTCGCCGAACGCCTGCTGGATTTGCGTCAGCAATTGGCCAAGGCTCGCGAAACGGCGGCCGCCGACCCGACCGTCGTGGTTGAAGAAGACGCTGAAGGCACGGTGATCGAAACCCTCGACGTGGACGAAGCGCAAAGCGTCGAAACGCTGGAAGCCGCACTCAACGAAACCCACACAGCCCTGACCGGGCTGCAAGCCAAAGAGCGTTTGGTCAGCTTTGAAGTTTGCCCGCGCCTGGTCGCCGAAGTGATCAGCGCCTGGACCGGCGTGCCCTTGGCGCAACTGGCTCGCGAACACAACGCCAAGGTCGCCAGTTTTGCCACCGACCTGCGCACGCGCATCCGTGGCCAGGAACAGGCCATTCGCGCACTCGACCGCTCGATGCGCGCCACCGCTGCCGGTCTGAGCAAACCCGATGCGCCGGTCGGCGTGTTCCTGCTGGTCGGCCCGAGCGGCGTCGGCAAGACCGAAACTGCGCTGGCACTGGCAGATCTGCTGTACGGCGGTGATCGTTTCATCACCACCATCAACATGTCCGAGTTCCAGGAGAAGCACACCGTGTCACGCCTGATCGGCGCGCCGCCGGGCTACGTCGGTTACGGCGAGGGTGGCATGCTCACCGAAGCGGTGCGCCAGAAACCGTACTCGGTGGTGTTGCTCGATGAAGTCGAAAAGGCTGACCCGGACGTACTCAATCTGTTCTACCAAATCTTCGACAAAGGCGTGGCCAACGACGGCGAAGGCCGCGAGATCGACTTCCGCAACACGCTGATCCTGATGACCTCGAACCTTGGCAGCGAGCGCATCAGCGAGCTTTGCGAAAACGGCGCGCGGCCAACCGCCGAAGTGCTCGAAAAAACCATTCGCCCGGTGCTCAGCAAGCACTTCAAACCGGCGCTGCTGGCGCGCATGAATATCAACCTGGGTGACTTTGATGGCTGAGCCAAAAAAATTTCCCAAGGTGAGCAGGATTTCTCTGATGAGTAAATTCCCTGTGGCGAGGGGATTTATCCCCGTTCGGCTGCGCAGCAGTCGCAATCCAACCAACGCGGTCTGCCTGAGTAAACGGGTTAGCCGGTTTTGGGGCCGCTTCGCGACCCAACGGGGACAAGTCCCCTCGCCACAGGCGTTCGGCTCAACATCCCTGACTAGAACCTTGAAACCTACCTCGTTCCCTTATTCCAGCACCGCCCGATCGGGCCGGCGCTTTGCTCTTTGCCTACCCCTGGAGACCCTCTGATGCCTGTTCGTCACTGGCACGCCGTCCTGCTGACCCTCGTCGTTCTATGCGGCCTCGGCGGCTGCAGCGGCAATTACAAATTCAACGACAACACCTATCGCCCCTTGGGTGATCCGCAGGCGGTCAATCGCGGCAAGTGACCGCAAGGAGTATCACCATGGAACTGGTTTTCGAAATGCTCAACACCAAGCAGTTCGTGCCCACGGAGTTGTGCCAGAAGACGTTCAAGCAGGCCGGTGGCGTGATTGGCCGGGGCGAGGATTGCGACTGGATCATTCCCGACCGCAAGCGGCACCTGTCCAACCACCACGCGATGATCAGCTACCGCGACGGCACGTTTTTCCTGACCGATACCAGCAGCAACGGTATTGCGCACAGCGAAAGCGGCGCGCGCCTGCGCAAGGGCGAAGCCATGCGCATCGAACACGGCAGCGTCTATGTGCTGGGTGACTTTGAAATCCGTGCGCGGCTGGTGCGCGACCCGGCGACCTTCGATGTCGAAGTCGGCCGTCCGCAAGCGGCAGGCAGCATCATTCCGGACGACGCCTTCCTCGACCTCGACCCGCTGAACGCCCTGGATCAGCAAGAGCGCGTGTATTCGGAAATCGACGAGCTGATGTCCCCAGGCACCACTATCGAAGACACCCGCCAGCGCGCCGACTATGCGCGCATCGACATGGAAAGCCTGATGGTGCCGGAGTTGATCGACGCGCCGGCCGAACCTGCGCCAGCCCCACCGCCGAAAGCCATCGAGCGCCAGAGCGAAGGTTTTTGGGAGCATTTCGGCGCAGCGCTGGGCGTCGACCTCAAGCGCCTCGACCATGACGCTCGCGAAGCCCTGGCACTGAACGCGGCACGTCTGCTCAAGCAAAGCGTCGGCGGTTTGCAGCAAAGCCTGCGCACCCGCAGCGAACTGAAAAACGAACTGCGCCTGGCACTGACCACGGTGCAAGGCACGAACAAGAATCCGTTGAAATTCGCCGTCGATGCCGGTGAAGCGCTGGGCATTTTGTTGCAGCCGAACAAGCCAGGCCAGTTGCCCGCCGAGCAGTCGATCTCCCGTGCGTTCCGCGATTTGCAGGCGCATCAGGTGGCGTTGCTGACCGCCAGCCGCGCCGCCGTTCGCGGCACGCTGGAGCACTTCTCGCCGCAACAATTGACCCTGCGTTTCGAGCGCGACAACAAGCCGTTGCTGGCCACGTCCGGCAGCCGCTGGAGAGCCTACGGCCGTTATCACCAGGCCCTGCGTCAGGACGATGACTGGAGCGAGCGCCTGCTGGCCCGCGACTTCGCTCAGGCCTACGAAGAACAGATTCGCCTGATTTCCACCCTTCACACCGACCACCAAGGATGATGCGCATGTCTCGCTGCACGACCGCTTTTTTCAAGATGCTGACAGCGCTCACAGCCTTGGTGCTGCTCGCGGCTTGCTCATCGTTGTCGCCGTATTCTCACGTGACCAAGGTCAACTTGAAGCTGACCGGCAGCGATCAACTGAACCCGGATCTCAACGGGCGTCCGTCGCCGATCGTTGTGCGCCTGTTCGAGCTCAAGCACCCGGTGACGTTCGAGAACGCCGATTTTTTCAGCCTCTATGAACGCGCCAAGGAATTCCTGGCCCCGGACCTGGTGGCCAGCGAAGAACTCGAGCTGCGTCCGGGTGAAACCGTCGAACTCAAGCTCAGCGTGGAGGAGGGCAGCCGCTATGTCGGCATCCTGGCCGCCTACCGCGATCTGCCGGAAACCAAGTGGCGCTATACGGTGCAAGTCACGCCAGTGGACGTCACCGAGGCTGACTTGACCCTCGACCAGGCCGGCATTCGCAACACCCATGAAACGCTCGCCAAGGCGGATGACTGATCATGAAATCCCATAAAGTCATTTGGCAGGAAGGCATGCTGCTGCGCCCGCAGCACTTCCAGCACAACGATCGTTACTACGATCACCAGATGAAAACCCGCACCCAGTTGCTCGGCAGTTACACCTGGGGTTTCCTCAATCTGGACATCGATTTGCAGTTCCTCAACATGGGCAAGCTGGTGGTCAGCCAGGCCTCGGGGATTCTTCCGGACGGCAGCCTGTTCGAACTTGGCGGCAACACCGAACCGCTGGCACTCGACGTCCCGCCGAACACCGGCAACACGCCGATCTACCTGGCGCTGCCGCTGGTCACCGGTAACCACATCGAGTCACGCCGCCCGGAGCAATCCGATGTGCTGGCGCGCTACACCGCGTACGAAGCGGAAGTGGCCGACTCCAACGCCGGTGATGACTCCGCCAGCCAGGTCAGTTGCGGCCGGCCGGACTTCAAGCTGTTGCTCGGCGAGCAGCAGAGTGACCAGGCTTACGTAAAGCTGAAAATCTGCGACGTGCTCGACACCACGCCCGACGGCGTGATCAGCCTCGATCCGGATTTCGTCCCGACGTACATTCAGGCGCATGCCTCCAGTTACCTGCTGTCGTGCCTGAAAGAAGTCATCAGCATGCTCGGCCATCGCGGCGACACCATCGCCGAGCGCATTCGCTCCAACGGCAAGGTCGGCGGTGCCGAAGTCGGCGACTTCATGATGCTGCAACTGATCAACCGCACCGAACTGCTGCTGCGTCACTACCTCGGCCTGGAACAGGTGCACCCGGAAGAGTTGTACCGCACGCTGCTGACCATGCTCGGTGATCTGGCGACGTTTTCCAGCGACAGCAAACGCCCGCGCCTGGACAGCCGCTACCAACACAGCGACCAGGGCGCGAGCTTCCGCAGACTGATGGAAGCAATTCGTCAGGTGCTGTCGATGGTGCTCGAACAGCACGCCATCGAACTGGTCCTGCAAGCGCGTCAGTACGGGATCATCGTCTCGCCGTTGCACGACCACAAACTGCTGGGTTCGGCCTCGTTCGTGCTCGCGGCCAGTGCCAACTGCGACTCCGAAGAATTGCGCCATCGTCTGCCGGCGCACCTCAAGGTCGGCCCGGTGGAGCGCATCCGCCAACTGGTCAACCTGCACCTGCCGGGCATCAAGGTCAAACCGTTGCCGGTGGCGCCGCGGCAGATCGCGTTCCACTCCAACAAAACCTACTTCATTCTCGAACTCAGTTCCGAAGACCTGGCACAACTGGAGCGCTCCGGCGGCTTCGCGTTCCACGTGTCCGGCGAATTCGCCGAGCTTGAACTGAAATTCTGGGCCATCAGGAACTGACCGACATGATCAAGGACATGGAACACCAGCAGGACGATAAAACCGTCTTGCTCGACCGCCAGGGCCACGGCCCGGCGCAAAGTCCGCTGACCGATTTCGCCGCACCGCCGCGTTTCGAACAGCTCGAAGAACGGATGATCTACGCCGCGCGCCTGCGCCCGGCGGAGTCCTTCAACATCAGCCTCAATTCGCTGGTTGCCGCAGGCTCCGACCTGCTCTCGGAAGTGGTACGGCTCAAGCACAGCGCCACCCGCGAAGACCTGTACGCTCTCAACAAGCTACTGACTGCTGGGCTGAAATTGTTTGAAGTGCGTGCACTGCACAACGGCGCCGAAAGCAGCCAGGTGATGGCCGCGCGTTATGTGCTGTGCACCGTGGTCGATGAAGCCGTCGTGACCACGCCGTGGGGCAACGAAAGCGAGTGGTCGCAGATGAGCCTGCTCAGCAGCTTCCACAACGAAACCTCCGGTGGCGAGAAGTTCTTCAAGCTGCTGGATCGGCTGTCGAAAAACCCGGCCAGGCACCTGCCGATGCTGGAGCTGATGTACCTGTGCCTGTCTCTCGGTTTTGAAGGCAAGTACCGCGTACAAGCGCGCGGCATGCTCGAACTCGAAGGCATCCGCGACGCCTTGTATCGGCAGATTCGTCAGCTGCGCGGCGACGTGCCGCGCGAACTGTCGCCGCATTGGGAAGGCTTGAACGACCAGCGCCGCAGCCTGGTGCGCATCGTGCCGGCGTGGATGGTGGTGTTGTTCACCGTGGTGTGTCTGGTGGTGATGTATTCGGGTTTCGCCTGGGTCTTGGGCGAGCAACGCGACACCGTTCTGCAACCTTATCAGCAGCTTGATCCGGCGGCGGTTCAGCCGCAGTCGAAGCCGTAAACAGGGACGTGTGATGAAAAAGTTTTTCAAGAAAGTCGGCGCATTCTTGCGCAAGACCTGGGTCTGGACCTTGCTGCTGGTGCTGTTTGTCGCACTGCTGGTGTGGTTCGTCGGGCCGCTGCTGGCGGTCGATGACTACAGGTTCTGGGAAGCCTCGACCTCGCGCCTGCTGACCATCAGTGTGCTGTTCCTAATTTGGGGCCTGACCATGGTCTTCGTCAGCTGGCGCGCCGGTGTGCGCAAGAAAGCGGTCGAAGAGACCGAAGACGGTCAGGATCGCATCCGTCGCGAAGAGAAGATGGACGAAGAGCAGAAAGAGCTGCGCGTGCGCTTCATGGATGCGTTGAAAACCCTGAAGACCTCGAGCCTCTATCGCGGCCGCAGCGAACGCTGGCGCAGCGATTTGCCGTGGTACTTGCTGATTGGCCCGCAGGGCGGCGGCAAGACCAGTCTGCTGGACTTCTCGGGCCTTGAGTTTCCGATCAACAAGATCGACCGAAAACTGACCCGCGACACCCTCGGCACTCGTCATTGCGACTGGTACTTCGCCGATCACGGTGTGCTGATCGACACCGCCGGCCGATACCTGACACAGGCGGATGCCGAAGTCGACGGCAGCGCCTGGAGCACCTTGCTTGACCTGCTGCGCAAGCGCCGCCGCAATCGTCCGTTGAACGGTGTGCTGGTGACCATTCCAGTGGAAACACTGCTAGGCGTCAGCGAGCCGGACCTGGAAATCTTGGCGCGCCAGGTGCGTGCACGTCTGCAGGATGTGCATCAAAAACTGCACGTCGATGTGCCGGTCTATCTGGTCCTGAGCAAGGCTGATCAACTGCTGGGTTTCGACGAATTCTTCGATCAACTGACCCGCGAAGAAAGCGATCAGGTACTCGGCACCAGCTTTCGAAAAGAGCAGAGTGGCGCCGACGTTACCGTGCTGCGCGCCGAGTTCGAAGAGCTGCTGCGTCGCCTGAACAGTCAGGTGATCATGCGCATGCACCAGGAGCGCGACACTCAGCGCCGTGGCCGCATCCTCGACTTTCCGCATCAGCTGGGGCAGATCGGCGAGCGCCTGTGCCTGTTCGTCGACATGGCGTTCACCGGCAACCGTTATCAGCGTGTCAGCCAGTTGCGCGGTTTCTACCTGACCAGTGCATCGCACCTGACTGAGCAAATGGACGCCGACACCGCCGGTATTGGCGCCAACCTGGGCATGAAAGCGGGTGTGCTGCCGACCTTGCGCAGCGGCCGTTCGCGATTCATTCACCATTTGCTCAGCCGGGTGATTTTCCCCGAGGCCGATCTGGCCGGTCTGGACAAGCGTGAACGCAGTCGCATCCATTGGGGCCAGCGTGCGTTGTACGTTGGCGCTTTGGCGGCGCTGGGCCTGTTCGGCCTGCTGTGGGCCGGTGGTTTCTCGGCCAACTACGAGCGCCTTGAAAACCTGCGCAACCTGGCACAAAACTGGACCCAGCAACGCTCGGCGCTGACCGCGCGTGATGATTCCATGGCGGTGCTCAAGCCTCTCGACACGAGTTATGCGGCAACGCAGGTTTTCCCGAAAAAAGGCGACGTGTCGTACCACGAGCGCGGCGGCCTGTATCAGGGTGAAGAGATCAATCCGGTGGTCAAGGCGGCCTACGAGCGCGAGCTCGAAAGCCAACTGCTGCCGAAGGTCGCGAGCCTGCTGGAAGGGCAGATCCGCGCCAACATGAAGGACCGCGAACGCCTGCTCAACAGCCTGCGCGCGTACCTGATGCTGAACATGAAAGATCGTCGCGACGCTACATGGCTCAAGGATTGGGTCGCCACCGACTGGTCCCTGCGTTACGCCGGCAACACTGCGGTGCAAAACGGTCTGAACACGCATTTCGAACGCTTGCTCCAGCAACCTTTTATCTACCCGCTGAACGATCAACTGGTGGCTCAGGTGCGTCAGGTGCTGCGCAGCGAGTCGCTGGCGAACGTGGTTTACCGGATGCTGCGCGAGCAGGCCCGTGACCTGCCGGAATACCGCTTCAGCCAACACCTGGGGCCTCAAGGCGCACTGTTTGTCGGCACCGATTACGTGATCCCGGGTTTCTACACGCAACAGGGTTACCAGCAGTATTTCTCGATTCAGGGCACGGCTCTGGTGACCGAACTTCTGCGTGACAACTGGGTACTGGGCGAAGGCTCGGGCATCAGCGGCATGGACTTGCGTCGCCTGATGGTCGAGCTGGAACAACTGTATTTCCGCGACTACGCCAACTTCTGGAGCGAAGCGGTCGGCCAGGTGGCCTTGCCGCCGATCACCGATGCAAGCGAAGGCGCCGAGCAACTGGCAGGCCTGACGTCGGCCAACTCGCCAGTGTTGCAACTGCTGGTGGAAGTGCGCGAGAACACGCGTTTCGCGGCCATCGCCGACAGCGCTGATGAAGCGGCCGAAGCCGCTGACAAATTGGGCGAGAAGGGCGGCAAGCTTGGCAAATTGGCCGCCGCTGCAGCGGACAAAGCGTCGGACATGGCGAAGAACTTACCGGACACCGCGAAGAAATCCCTTCAACGTCGCTTCGAACCGCTGCACCGTTTGCTGGATGAAAACAACGGCCCGGCCGCTGATCTGACCCCGGCACTGACGGCGCTTAACGATCTGCAAATGCAACTGGCGAGCCTCGCGCGTGCCAGTGCGCCGGAGCAGGCTGCGTTCGAGATGGCCAAGACGCGCATGAGCGGCCAGCGTGATGCGCTGAGCAGCTTGCGCAACGCGTCCAATCGCCTGCCGCGTCCCGTCAGCGTGTGGTTCAACGTGCTGGCCGAAGACACCTGGCGTCTGGTGCTCAACGATTCCTACCAGTACCTGAACCAGCGTTATCAGAGTGAGCTGTACAGCTTCTACGGCAAGGCGATCAACAAGCGTTACCCGTTCAGTGCCCACAGCACCAGCGAAGTGGCGATCAGCGATTTCCGCGAGTTCTTCAAGGCGCAGGGCATTGCCGATCGCTTCTTCGAGAACTACATGCGGCCGTTTGTGAGCGGCGATCCAGGCAACTACCGACTGCGCAGCATTGACGGTCACAGCATGCCGATCTCCAGGCTCTACCTCGACCAGATGGCCGCGGCTCAAGTCATTCGCCAGAGCTTCTTCTCGATCAACCCGGCCGAGCCGCAAGTGCAGTTCAAACTGGAGCCCTACACCCTCGATCCAGCGGTCAGCCGTTCCGAATTCAAGTTCGGCGACAGGACCATCGAGTACCGCCACGGCCCGATCGTGCCGGTGTCGTTCAAATGGCCGACCGATGCTGAAGACGGTCGCACCAGTCTGGTCCTCGACAAAATGGCCGGGCGCCCGATCGGCATCGAAAAGAACACCGGCCCATGGTCGCTGTTCCGACTGTTCGACCTGATGCAGACCGAGTACCTGAATGGTCGCGACGTGCTGGTATTGAAAGCGGACGTGGGCGGCCTGCGCGCCAACTACTTGCTGTCGAGCCAGCGCACACCGAACCCGTTCGACATGGGCGTGCTGCGCACCTTCCGTATGCCGGTGCAGCTCTGATGCTGGTTGCCAGTCCCTGGCGCAGCGCTGCGCGCACCGATGCCGGCAAGGTTCGGGCGCGCAACGAAGACGCTTTCCTCGACTGTCCACAGCAGGGGCTGTGGGTGGTCGCGGACGGCATGGGCGGTCATCAGGGGGGCGACGTTGCCAGCCAGTTGATCGTCGCGAGCCTGGCGGAATTGCCGGTGCGGGATGACTTCGACGAACGACTCACAGGCATTCGCCAGTGCCTGCACTGGCTCAACCGCCGCTTGGGTCAGGAGTTGACCGTCACCGCCGGGCGCCACGACAGCATCATGGGCAGCACCGTCGTGGCGCTGCTGGTGGAAGGCAATCGTGCGGCCTGCATCTGGGCCGGCGACAGCCGTTGCTACCTGTGGCGCGGCCAGCGTTTGTATCAACTGTCCAGGGACCATTCGCTGCAACAGCAACTGATCGACGAGCAACACATGAGCGTCGAAGACGCCCGCGCTCACCCCGCCGCTCACGCCTTGACCCGTGCGGTCGGGGCCGCCGAGCAGCTGACCCTGGACGTGCTCGAACTTGAGGTCTATCCCGGCGATGCGTTTCTGTTGTGCAGCGATGGTTTGTACAACGGGCTGAGCACCGATGCCTTGGGCAACGCCCTGAGCCTGACCGCGCCGCACGTCGCGCTGGAGCGTCTGTTCGACGGTGCGCTGCGCGGCTCGGCCCGGGACAACCTGACCGCCGTGGTGATCCGCCAATGACTCAACTCATGCCGCCGCTCGATGACCTGCTGATAAGCGAAGAGCAGGCCAATAACCTGACCTACTTTGCGTTTGCCAAGTCGCACACTGTCGAGCCGGCACTGGCGCCGACACGGGCCAGCGTCGGCGAATTGCCGGACGTGCTGGGCGGCCGTTACCGCATCGAACGCCTGCTCGGCGCCGGCGGCATGGGCGCGGTTTACCGCGCACGGGACTTGCTGAGCGAACAGTTCGGCGACCCCGACCCTTACATCGCGCTGAAAATCCTCAGCGAAGAATTTGCCGAATCGCCGGACGCCAGCGCCTTGCTCTACAGCGAGTTCGCTTTGACCCGACGCCTGCGCCACGACAACGTGCTGCGACCGCACACCTTTGAAGTGGACACCGACTGCCAGCGCGCCTTCATCACCATGGAACTCATGCGTGGGCTGACCCTGGACAAACTGCTCTGCGAGCGACCCCTGGGCCTGCCGTGGAAAGAACTGCGCGACATCGCGTTGCCGTTGCTCGACGCGCTGGCCTACGCCCACGAGCGCGGCGTGCTGCACGGCGACATCAAACCGAGCAACGTGATGCTCAGCGAAGAAGGCGTGCGCCTGTTTGACTTCGGTCTGGGCCAGGCTGAAGAAGGCATCCTGCCCGGCCTGCCACACCTCAGTCGCGACCGTTTCAACGCCTGGACACCGGGCTACGCCGCACCGGAACTGCTCGAGGGCCAGCCGCTGTCGGCCAGCGCCGATGTGTACGGCGTGGCCTGCGTGCTCTACGAACTCGCGGGCGGCAAACACCCGTTCCGGCGTTTGCCCTCAACCGAGGCCCGCGACACCCGGCTCGACCGCGAACTGCACGCGCCGCGCAATCTACCGAAACACTGCTGGCCAGCCCTGCGCACGGCGCTGGCATTCGATGCCGCTGATCGCACGATCAGCGCCGCACAACTGCGTGACGCCATGGGCGCCACCGCGTCTTTGCTGCAACGTCTGCGACTTCGGGCGTAACGGATGACTACCGAACAGGGAGCAAGCAATGTTCAACCTCGCTAACGAAATGCACTTCAGCCTGCCTGAAGCAGCTGACAAGTTTTCGCTTGAATGAGCTCATCTATCTCCGTACCGGTTTAATTGGAGATGGCTTCTACAAGGCGGTTTCAGTGGTTGACGAGAAGGCAACTGCAATGGATTACTCCAAAGCAGTTGAGTACGTCGGAGGGGAGGTAGACTTTGGCCCTCCCCTTTTTCTGCCCTTTTTCTGAAGATCAAAAGATCGCAGCCTTCGGCAGCTCCTACAGGATGGGGTTTCTTCAGGTGTGGGGGCGGATACTGAATGTGATGTGGTGCAGAGATGATCGACGGTGCGTGACTTGGTAGTCATTAGCGGCAAAAACCAGGGCATCTTCCTCTAACACTGCGCAATGGTGGCGTTCTCATTCGAAGTCGCTACACTGCGCCGGCCGTTCATTTCCCTTTTGAGGCTGCACGCATGAAATTTCGTTTTCTTCTGTGGATGCTGGGTTTGTTGATGGGTAAGGCCAGTCGGACTAATCCTGCGTTTCAGCAGCAGTTGGGTGACAAGGAGTTGGTGTTCCAGCTACAGACCCTGGATGGGAAAGTGGCGCGGCATTTCTTTGTGAAGGATCAGCGCATTACCAGTAAGTCGGGCGTGTATGCCGAGCCGGCGTTTGCGATTGCCTTTAAAGATGCGGCGTATGGCTTTGCGACGATGCAGGCGAAGAACAAGCAGTTGGCGTTTATGACGGGGATTCAGGACAAGTCGATTCAAATCAAGGGCAACCCGGCGCTGGTGATCTGGTTTCAGGGGTTGACCAAGTATTTGAAGCCGCGCAAGGCGAAAGCTAGAGCCAAGGCTTGAGCTCGATGATTAGCCATGTGGCGAGGGAGCTTGCTCCCGCTGGGCTGCGGAGCCGCCCTGAAGCCTGAGACTTGGTTGTATCTGACACGCTGCGTTGGCTGGGTTGCGACTGCTGCGCAGCCGGACGGGAGCAAGCTCCCTCGCCACAGGGGGTTGAGGTGGTCAGGTAGACCGGGTTGGATTCATCGCGGGCAAGCCCGCTCCCACAGGGATCGCGTAAATCCTGTGGGAGCGGGCTTGCTCGTAGTGCTTTAGGCCTGGCTGAATTGCGAAGCGAGTTCGCGTAGCAGGACTTCAGCTTCAAGGACTTTGCTGACGACGTCGTTGGCTTTTTCGCGGGTCAGGCCGACGCGTTCCAGCAGCGCGTCGGGGATGTCTTCATCCGGCCCGGACCCGACCCCGCGACTACGCAGCAAGCGCACAGCCAGACAAACCAGATTCGGGTACTCGGCGTGGGCGCCGTCGTAGCTCGGGTCGTGCTGGAAGCGCAGCGCGGTGGCCAGTTCTTCGGGCATGTCCCAATAGCGCATCAGCCATGAACCGATCTGTTCGCGGCTGATGCCCAGCAGGTGTTGCTCGACAAAGCTGTGGCACAGGTGCGGGTTGACCTCCAGGTGGCGGCAGATCAGCGAGAAGTGCGGCGGGAATACGTGGGCCAGCAGCAAGTAACCGAAGTTGTGCAGCAGGCCGGCGAGGTAGGTCAGGCCGGCTTCCGGGCGCTGGGCGCGGGGCATGGCGCGGGTCAGGCCTTCGATGACGGCGGCGGTGTAGATCGATTGTTGCCAGTACGGCGTGGTGTGTTGCGGATGGTCTTTCGGCAGGCTCAGGGTTTTGCCCAGTGCCAGGCCCAGCGCGAGGTTGATCACCAGGTCGAAACCCAGCACCCGCACGATCGCGTCTTCAACCGAACGAATCTTGCCCGGCGACGCATAGTAAGGCGATGCCGCCCAGCTCACGACTTGAGCAGCCAGGGCCGGATCGGTTTCCACGACGCCGGTGATGTCGTCGATGGTGGCGTTGGGGTCGACGCGCAGTTTGATGATTTTCTGCGCGGTCTCGGCCAGCGGCGGAATTTCGATGGTCGACTCCAGGCGTTGCTGGATGCGGCGCGCGGTGAATGCCTGGACGGCCTGGGTGATTTCCTTGCCGTCATCGTCGGGACGGTCGAGGTTGGGACGAATGCTGCTCAGGTTCTCGCCGAAGTTGGCGGCGCTGGCCTTGGTCAGCATGGACTTGAACGCTTCGCTGGTGATCTCCAGCAGCACATTTGGCTCGCCCGAGTTGATCAGCAACATCGGTTCGCGTAACAGGCTTTCTTCGTACAGGCACGGCGCGCTGGTCAGTGCCGGCAGACCGGGCAACAGGCTCAGGTTGTGCTTGCCGAGCATTTTTACCAGGCGCTCGGTGGGCACGGCGGTAAGGCGGCGACCAGTCAGTTCGGTGAGGCGATTGAGGTCGAGTAACTGGCTTTGGGGGAACAGCACCATGAGCGAGCCGACGGCGTCGTCGAGCAACACCGCCTGGACTTTGCGCGAAGCATTCAACCCGTGGTGGTCGAGGACTTCTTCGTAGGCGATGTCCAGTTTGCCGAGCAGCAGCCGAATAACGGACGGAGCGTGCGGGGTTTCGGGGACGAGGGCAGCTTCAGTCATGGTCCATATCCGTATTCAAACAATTGCACGAGTATAACCAGCTTGTTTACAGGCATCGTCCAGAATATGCGACGGTGCTCACACTTGGCCGTATTGCTGCCCATGGCGCAGCCAGCGGTCGAGCAGCGGGCTGACGTGATCCGGCCAGCGCTCCAGCAATGCCTGGGCAGCGTCGCGCACAGCGGGCAACAAATCGGCGTCGCGCATCAGGTCGGCGACCTTGAATTGCAGCAGGCCGGTCTGTCGTGTGCCGAGCATTTCGCCGGGACCGCGCAATTCGAGGTCTTTTTCAGCGATGACAAAACCGTCGTTGGTCTCGCGCATGATGCCCAGGCGCTGACGGCCGATCTGCGACAGCGGCGGATGGTAGAGCAGCACGCAATGGCTGGCGGCACTGCCTCGGCCGACGCGGCCGCGCAACTGGTGCAGTTGCGCCAGACCGAGGCGCTCGGGGTTTTCGATGATCATCAGGCTGGCGTTCGGGACGTCCACGCCCACTTCAATCACGGTGGTCGCGACCAGCAGTTGCAGGTTGCCGGCCTTGAATTCGGCCATCACCGCGGCCTTTTCGACCGGCTTCATGCGGCCGTGGATCAGGCCAACCTTCAATTCGCCGAGGGCGGCAGTGAGGTCTTCGAATGTGGTTTCGGCGGCCTGGCAGGTGAGCTCTTCCGACTCTTCGATCAGCGTGCACACCCAGTAGGCCTGACGCCCTTCGGCACAGGCGCCGCGCACCCGTTCGATGACTTCGACGCGCCGGGTGTCGGTGACCAGCACCGTGTTCACCGGGGTTCGGCCGGGCGGCAGCTCGTCGAGTATCGAGGTGTCGAGGTCGGCGTAGGCGCTCATCGCCAGGGTTCGAGGGATCGGCGTGGCGGTCATGATCAGTTGATGCGGGCACATGCGCCCGCCGACGCCTTTCTGCCGCAACGCCAGCCTCTGCTGCACGCCGAAACGGTGTTGTTCATCGATGATCGCCAGGGCGAGGTTCTTGAACTTCACTTCGTCCTGAAACAGCGCGTGAGTGCCGACCACCATTGGCGTGCCGCTGGCAATTTGCTCCAGTGCGGCCACGCGGTTCTTGCCCTTGAGTTTGCCGGCCAGCCACGCGACTTCAATGCCCAGCGGTTCGAGCCAGCGTTTGAACGTGATGAAATGCTGCTCGGCGAGAATTTCAGTGGGCGCCATCAGGGCGACTTGATAACCCGCTTCCAGTGCCTGGAGTGCGGCGAGGGCAGCGACCACGGTTTTGCCGGCGCCGACGTCGCCCTGAATCAGGCGCAGCATCGGTTCATGCTGACTGAGGTCGTAGGCGATTTCGTTGCCCACGCGCTGTTGCGCGCCGGTCGGAGCGAAACCCAGGTTGGCCAGATATTTGGCCGGCAGCCGGGTGGCTTTGGGCATCGCCGGTGCGCGCAGGGAGCGCATGCTTTCGCGCAGACGCTGTTGCGACAGTTGATGAGTCAGCAGTTCTTCAAAGGCCAGACGGTGCTGGGCCCAGTGATGACCGAGGGCGAGTTCGTCGACGTCGGCATCGGCGGGCGGATGATGCAGGTATCGAATCGCATCGGCCAGCGGCGCCAATTGATAGTCCCGCGCCAGTTCGGTCGGCAGCCAGTCCGGCAGGCTGGTCGGGCCGAGCATCGTCAGGGTCTGCATGCACAACTGGCGCAGGCGTTGTTGCGTCAGACCTTCGGTCAGCGGGTAAACCGGGGTCAGTGTTTCATCTACCGACGGCGGTTCGTCGCCAGTGATGGCGCGGTATTCCGGGTGGTAGATTTCCAGCCCCGACGCACCGGGCCGCGCTTCGCCGTAGCAGCGAATCCGCGTGCCGCGTTTGAGGGCTTCTTTTTGCGCGTTGCTGAAGTGGTAGAAGCGCAGACTTAGCCCGCCCGTGCCGTCCTGTAGGCGAACAACCAGGCTGCGGCGCCGGCCCATGACCACGTCGGCGCCGCTGACGGTGCCTTCGATCACCGCGTCCTGCCCGGGGCGCAAATGGCCAATCGGGACCACGCGTGTGCGGTCCTGATAACGCAGCGGCAAGTGAAACAGCACGTCCTGAAGATTCTCCAGGCCGACCTTGGCCAGTTTCTCGGCCATGGCCTCGCCGACACCCTTGAGTGCCGTCACCGACACTTGCGACAACTCGGTCATGGCAGAGACTTAGGCCGCAACCACGGGCGCAGGCGGCTTGGCCACCGAGCACAGGCGAATCGAGTCCGCGAGGATTTCAATCGCCTTCGGCCGCGGGAAGCTCGCGCGCCACGCAATGGCCACGGTGCGGAATGGCACCGGGGGGGTCAGTGGGCGCACTTCAATCACACCGGGAGCGTAATGATGGCTGTCCACGGCCGACAGCGGCAGGATCGAAATCCCGAGGCCGGAGGCGACCATGTGGCGGATGGTTTCCAGCGAGCTGGATTCCACCGTGGTGTGTTTTGCACCGTCGTTGCCTTTGGTCAGCGTCGGGCACGCTTCCAGCACCTGATCGCGGAAGCAATGGCCTTCGCCGAGCAACAGCAGGCTCTTGTCGTTGAGCAGGGCGGCGTCGATGGATTTCTTTTGCGTCCACGGGTGCTGGGCGGGCATCAGGACATAGAACGGCTCGTCGTAAAGCTGCAAGGTCAGCACGTCGGCTTCGTTGAACGGCAGGGCGATGATGATCGCATCGAGTTCGCCGTTGCGCAGTTTGTCGCGCAGCACGTGGGTGAAGTTTTCTTCAATGTACAACGGCATCTGCGGGGCGACCCGGTGCAGTTGCGGAATCAGGTGCGGAAACAAGTACGGGCCGACGGTGTAGATCGCGCCGACTTTCAGCGGGGCAGTCAGCTGGTTCTTGCCGGCCTGGGCCAGCTCGCGAATGCCTTGGGCCTGCTCCAGGACTTTCTGCGCCTGTGCCACGATGCCTTCGCCGACCGGCGTCAGGCGCACGGCGCTCTTGCTGCGCTCGAAAATCAGCACACCGAGCTCGTCTTCAAGCTTTTTCACGCCCACCGACAGGGTCGGCTGGCTGACATGGCAACGCTCGGCCGCATGGCCAAAGTGCTGCTCTTGGGCGAGGGTAACGATGTAGCGTAATTCTGTGAGAGTCATAGCAAGCGTCCGTGAAGTTGCGGGCCAAGCATACCGGCTGCAATCGATAGACGCACGTTATCAGAGAGAGTGTGTCGAGTGACACCGGGCAATGCGGGTTTGCCGCGGGCGGATACGCAAAAGGCACCTTTCGGTGCCTTCGGAAAAAAGATCGCAGCCTTCGGCAGCTCCTACATGGGATTACGTCACACACACACACACACACACACACACACACACACACCTGTAGGAGCTGCCGAAGGCTGCGATCTCTTGATCTCTGCTTTTTAACGTCGGCGTTTTTCCAGCGAGTAAACAAACGGTGCAACAATTTCGATGGAGCCGTTGTTCAGCATGTCGGCCGGTGGCTTGGGCAGCGGTTGGGCGCGGCGGATCATTTCCAGGGTGGCCCGGTCCAGATCGGCGTTGCCGGAGCGGCCCACCAGTTCGAACGACAGCACGTTACCTTCGGCATCCACCACAAAGCGCAGACGATTCAGACCTTCCTTGCCCCGCGCCTGAGCACTGGCCGGGTACTTTTTGTACTTGGCCAGGTGAGCGAGCAAGGTGCCTTGCCAACTGGCCTTGGCCGCTTGCTGTGCTGGCGATGGGCCCGGTGCCGGTTGCGCAGATTTTTCAGTCGGTGCCTGGGTCGGTTGCGCGTCGCTCGGTTTTTCCTCGGACGGCTTCTCCTTCGGCGGCTCCGGCTTTTTTTCCACAGGCTTGGGCGGCTGAGGCTTGGGCTTGGGTTTGACCGGCTTCGGCACGGCAATTTCGGCCTTCGGTGCTTCAGCCAGTTTCGGGATCGGCAGTTCTTCCACCGGGGCCGGTGGTTGTGGCGGCGTTATCACCTTCGGCGGGGCGGGTGGTGGCGGGGCCGGAACGGGTGCCAGCTCGACCATCATCGCCTGCGGTGGCAGCTCGATGGGTGGGCGCGACGACCAGTTCAACGCCAGCGCAATGGCCAGCGCATGGACGCCCAGCACCACGGCCAGGCTCCCGCTGTAACGCGTCAGCTTATGGCGCGTCGTGATCATTTCTTGACTGCCGTCTCGAGTCCGACCAGGCCGACCTTCAGGTAACCGGCGGAGCGCAGATTGTCCATCACGCTCATCAGGTCGCCGTAGTCCACGCCTTTATCGGCCTGGAAGAAGATCGTCGTGTCTTTCTTGCCTTTGGTTCTGGCGTCGAGTGTGGCGCCGAGCGCTTCGGCTTTCACTTCCTCTTCGCCAAGGAACAGACGCTGGTCAGCCTTGACGCTGAGGAACACCGGTTTTTCCGGCCGTGGCGCCGGTTTGGCGGTCGAGGCGGGGAGGTCAACCTTGATGTCCACGGTGGCCAATGGAGCGGCCACCATGAAAATGATCAACAGCACCAGCATCACGTCGATGAACGGCGTGACGTTGATTTCGTGGTTCTCGGCCAGATCGTCGTCCGCGCCTTCTTTCAAATGCAGGCCCATGGCCGATTACCCCACTTTCACCATGTGCGGTTGCGAGCTGCGCTCAGGCTGGTGGTCCAGATCGCGGCTGACCAGCAGCAGGACTTCAGCCGAGGCGTCGGACACTTGAGCCTTGTAACCGGCGATGGAGCGGGCGAACACGTTGTAGATCACAACGGCTGGAATTGCCGCGACCAGACCCAGCGCAGTGGCCAGCAGGGCTTCGGCGATGCCGGGAGCCACGACCGCGAGGTTGGTGGTCTGGGTTTTCGCGATACCGATGAAGCTGTTCATGATGCCCCATACGGTGCCGAACAGGCCCACGAACGGCGCGGTAGAGCCGATGGTGGCGAGTGCGCCGGTGCCACTGCTCATGTTGCGACCGCAGGCTGCCACCAAGCGCTCGAGGCGGAAGGCGACACGTTCCTTGATGCCTTCCTTTTCGCGGCTGTTGGTGGACAGGCGCATTTCTTCCAGCGCGTCGTGCACCAGCAGATTGGCGAGGGTGCCGGCCTTGGTGGCAGAGGCGCTGGCTTCTCTAAGGGTGGTGGCCTTTTTCAGGTGGACGATTTCGTTGCGCAGACGACGCTTGGCGCCCATCAGCTCAAAGCCCTTGGCGATCCAGATAGTCCAGGTGATGATCGAAGCGATGGCCAGGCCGATCATCACGATTTTCACGATAATGTCGGCGTTCTGGTACATGCCCCACGGCGACAGATC
This sequence comes from Pseudomonas fluorescens, assembly GCF_902497785.1. GTDB lineage: Bacteria > Pseudomonadota > Gammaproteobacteria > Pseudomonadales > Pseudomonadaceae > Aquipseudomonas > Aquipseudomonas fluorescens_BO. The sequence goes on along the minus strand of NZ_CABVHK010000008.1, from coordinate 2,996 downwards.
ATGGGCCATGCCCAGGGTGTTATCGGCTTCGAGGACTTCGGGAGCGTCTTCACCGGTGGCGTCTACCGCCTGAATCGGGTCGGCGGCAACCGGCGCGGCGTGCTCGGCGGCGTGCTCGGCCGCAGCGGGTGCAGCGGCGGGAGTCGGGGTGGCTGGCGCTTGTGCGTCAGCGAAGGCGGCGGTTGGCGCCAGCATCAGGCTGAGCAGCAGAGCGGCCACCGCGCTCCAGGCGCGAGGTCGTTTGGTTGGCGAAGCGAGGAATTGATTGCGTGTCATGCTGGCCGGACCTGAGAGAAAAAGAGGGTAAATGTTCTTCCAGGCCTCGAAGGCCGAGAACAAAAGTGGCGGGCATTATTGCAAGTAATTCTTGTTAACAGAAGTAATAGAGTATCTTTTTTTCCATCATTGCTAGCCGCTCGTCCATTGCCGGCGCTAGTCTGTGGCTTTCCAATAGGAGTTTTTCGATGTCCGCGCCTTCTGTTTTGATCGCCGGTTGTGGTGATGTCGGCAGTCGTCTGGCGACACAATTGCTGGCTGCAGGGTGGGAGGTCTATGGCCTGCGCCGGGATGTTTCACGCTTGCCGGACGGAGTGATTGGCGTATCCGGCGACTTGTTCAACAAAGACTGTCCGCAAACCTGGCCGGTCGGTGCGGTGGATTACCTGGTGTACTGCGCCGCCGCCACCGATCACGATGAAGCTGGCTACCGTGCTGCCTATGTCGAGGGTCTGCAGCATGTGCTTGAGTGGCTGGGCGACTACGGCCAGGTGCCCAATCGCCTGCTGTTCGTTTCCAGCAGTAGCGTTTACGGCCAGCAAGACGGTGAGTGGGTCGATGAAGCCTCGCCAGCAGTGCCGGGCAGTGGTTATTCCGGTCGGTTGATGCTGGAGGCAGAGCAAGTGGCGCTCGACAGCGGCATCCCGGCGAGCATCGTGCGTTTGACCGGCATTTACGGACCGGGTCGTGAATGGCTGCTGACTCAGGTTCGTCGTGGTTATCGCGTGGCGATTGATCCGCCGCTGTACGGCAATCGGATACACGCCGACGACGCGGCGGGGCTAATGGCATTTTTGCTGGAAGCAGACCGGCGGGGTGTGGCGCTGGAAGAGGTTTACATCGGTGTCGACGATGCGCCCGCGCCGTTGGCCGAAGTGGTGGATTGGTTGCGTGAGTATCTGGGTGTGACGCAATGGTCCGAGGATGCGAGCGTTCGGCGCACGGGGAGCAAGCAGTGCAGCAATGCTCGAGCGAAAGCCTTGGGTTGGGTGCCGAAATACCCAAGCTATCGCGAGGGTTACGCCGCCATCCTCGAAGGCCGCTGCTGACTTCCAGCATCACAAATCAAATGTGGGAGCGAGCTTGCTCGCGATGGCCGCCTGACATTCAGCATAAATGTTGAATGTCAGGGCCTAATCGCGAGCAAGCTCGCTCCCACATGGTTTTTTGTTGCTATCAGGAAGTGGTTACTGCTTTTCCAGCACCCACTTGCGATCACCAGGAGTGAACTGAGGCTGTTCGTCCGCCTGGGCGGTATTCACCGTCTGGAAAATTTCCAGCTCCTTACCCTTGCGCGTAAAGATCCAGGCATTGCCTTGCCCGTTGAGTTGCAGCCACATGTTGTCGTTGCCGCCACTCATCGAGGCGCAATCGCCCGCCAGACACAGTGCATAGCGATCCGCCCCCGGCAGGCCGGTTACCTGGCCGTCGGCCTGGAATTGCACAGTGCTGCCTTCGCCGGGGCCGCTGACGACTGTCCAGCTGCCGCCCATGTAGGCGGAATACAGCGCGCGTTCGAAGCTCGCGCCCATCGGTGCGCCATCCGGCACCGGGATCGCTGCGCGGTCGAAGACCTGGGCGGGTTCGTTTTCGGTCGCGGCCTGGCTCAATTGTTTGCCGTCGCGCTTGAGTTCACTTCCGGAACTGCCATAGAAGTCGATCTTCCAGGCACCGGACTCTTCGCCCAGCAGCTTGCCTTCGACATTCTCAAAACCGTTGGTGTAGCGGGCCTGAGCGGCCTTGGTGTTGACGTCCCATTCCAGGTTCGGGCCATAGGCCTGGAGCGCTTCGCGCAGGGGGCCGCCTTTGGAGGCAGCATCGATCGCCACCTGGTTGATCCAGGTGCCGCTGATGTCACGGTCGGCAGGGTTGCTGGCACATCCGCCCAGGAGCAGGGCGAGCAGCGAGAGAGCAAGCGCATTGCGCATGGTGGAATCCTTTCAAAACGCTTTTTTTGCAGACATCAGCGGCGCAGCCTCATGAGGCTGCGCCGGACGCATTACTCGATGACCAGAATGGCATCCATTTCAACCTGCGAACCCTTTGGCAGGGCAGCTACGCCGATGGCGGCGCGGGCAGGGTAGGGCTGGTCGAAGTACTTGCCCATGATCTCGTTGACCTTGGCGAAGTGGCTCAGGTCAGTGAGGAAGATGTTCAGTTTGACGATGTCCTTGAACGAACCGCCAGCCGCTTCGGCCACGGCCTTGAGGTTCTCGAACACCTGGACGGTCTGGGCTTCGAAGCCTTCAACCAGTTCCATGGTTTTCGGGTCCAGAGGAATCTGGCCGGACATGTAGACAGTGTTGCCAGCCTTGATCGCCTGGGAGTAGGTGCCGATGGCGGCCGGGGCCTTGTCGCTGGTGATAACGGTCTTGGTCATGAATGACTCCTTGTAATAGTGGCTTAGGCGCGCATGCGGGTGATGCGAATCACCCCGGTCAGTGCGCGCAGTTTCTTGATCACGCGGGCCAGGTGCACTCGGTCATGCACGCTGACCACCAGTTGGACCACGCTGATGCGACCATCGCGCTCGTCCATGCTGATTTTTTCGATATTGCCGTCGGCGGCGTTGACGCTGCTGGCCAGCAGTGCGATCAGGCCGCGCTGGTGTTCCAGCTCGACGCGCAGCTCGACGTTGAATTCGCCGGTGACATCCTTGGCCCAGGAGAGCTGGATGCATTTTTCCGGGTTGTGGCGGATTTCGCTGATGTTGCGGCAGT
>NZ_CABVHK010000007.1 GCF_902497785.1 Pseudomonas fluorescens | reverse complement strand
CCATCGCGAGCAAGCTCGCTCCCACAGGGTATTGGGTGGTCTCAAAGCTCTGCGCCGATGCAGGGCAATCCCGCCATTTCCCGTTTTTTTCACATCTTGTCTGGATAATTCCGCGGATTCCGGCGTCTGAGCCGGTCCCAATTGTGCTATTACCCATAGCCTGAATTTCTGGAACACATCCCTCGATGGCCAATCAACCGCTGCCCACGCTAAAAACTGCCCGTCGCCCGCGCGTGTACATGCGTTGGTATTCATGGCTTTTGCTGGCGGTGGCCGCCGCGTATGGCCTCGCGTTCGTCATGCATTGGGATGACCGGGGTGCGCTCTGGGTGCTGGAACGTTTCGAAAGCCCGACCGAACGCCAGGAGAGCATATGGCTACCGGATTACCGGGCAGTGATCGACGCCAAGCCATTGCCGGGAATGGAAAAGGACGAAGCGTCCGACCTCGCCTACAGTGCTGAAACCAAAACCCTGTTCTCGGTCATGGGCAAGAATCCGTTCCTGGTCGAGCTGAGTTTGCAGGGCGACGTATTGCGCAAGATGCCGCTGGTGGGCTGGAGCAACCCGGAAGGCGTGACGGTCATGGGCAACGGTCTTCTGGCCATCGTAGATGAGCGCGAACACGTGCTTTCTATCGTCAAGGTTGATGCCGATACCCGAGAGCTGAACATCGCCAACTTCCCGAAATACGACCTCGGTCCGTCGAAAGACCAGAACAAGGCGTTCGAAGCCATCGTCTGGGATTCGCGCAACAAGCAGATGCTGTTGGGTGAAGAACGTCCGCCGGCGTTGTTTACCTGGAAGAGCACCGACAGTCAGACCCTCACCGGCGACAAGCAGAAGCTGGCCAGTGATGAACTGGATATCCGTAACCTCTCGGCCCTGGCCATCGATCCTCGAACCGGCCATACCCTGGTGTTGTCCGCTGATTCCCACTTGTTGCTCGAACTCGACGAGAAGGGCGAGCAGGTGAGTTTCATGACTTTGCTTGGCGGCTTCAACGGGCTGAAGAAAACCATTCCTCGCGCTGAAGGCGTGACCATGGACGACGCGGGGACGGTGTACATGGTGAGCGAACCGAACCTGTTCTATCGTTTTGAAAAGCAGCCGTGATCAGCGCGCTCGCGAACGGAAAAGATCGCAGCCTTCGGCAGCTCCTACAGGGCAGGAGTCGGAGGTTGTAGGACCGCGTCAACGACCTTTAAGCTTCAATTCAGATTGCCGTGGTATTTCATCCGCCCGTCCTGATTCCGAGCTTGCCTGAATGCGCCGACTTGCCCGCCCCAAACCGTTGATTCTGATGCTCTCGGTAATCCTGTTGATCGCGCTTGTTGCGATCGGTCAATACATGCGCCTGTTCGAGCGCACCTGGTTCAATCTGCATACGCTTTGGCAGCCCGAGAGCGAGCAGTCCATCGGACTGGCCCACTATCAGGTCACCGTTGAAGCTCGCGTCATTGAAGGCCTGGACGACGATGTGTCGGCGCTGACGTTCGATCCGGTGCGCAAAAGCCTGTTTACCGTCACCAATAAAAACTCCGAACTGATCGAGCTGTCGCTCGAAGGCAAGATCATTCGGCGTATCGCGCTGGTCGGGTTCGGGGACCCGGAGGCGGTAGAGTTCATCAGCGCCGACACCTACGTGATCACCGACGAGAGTCAGCAGCGGCTGATCAAGATTCATCTGGAGAATGACACCACGTTCCTTGATTCGTCGGATGCGGAGCAGATGACCCTTGGCGTGCACATGAGCGGCAACAAGGGATTCGAAGGGCTGGCTTACGATTCGGTAGGCAAGCGCCTGTTTGTCGCCAAGGAGCGCGACCCGATGCTGATCTACGAAGTGCAGGGTTTCCCGCATTACAACCCGGAAAAATCCTACGCGGTGCACGTGGTCAACAACCCCAAGCGCGATGCCGGGATGTTTGTGCGCGACCTGTCTAGCCTGCAATACGACGAGCGCAGCGGCCATTTGCTGGCGCTGTCCGACGAGTCGCGGCTGATTCTGGAACTGGATGTGGATGGACGACCACTGAGTACCATGTCGCTGAGCAAGGGCCGTCAGGGCTTGCAGAAAACCGTACCGCAAGCAGAAGGAATCGCCATGGATGACGACGGCACGATGTACCTGGTGAGCGAGCCGAACCTGTTCTACGTCTTCAAGAAACCAGCACAACCCTGACCAACACCGCGAATCAAAATGTGGGAGCGAGCCTGCTCGCGAATGCGATGTGTCAGTCAACAATTCTTCGACTGATCCACCGCATTCGCGAGCAGGCTCGCTCCCACATTGGTTTTGCAGTGTTCTTGGGCTTAGCGGGCGCGCAGGGTCTTCACGCCTTCGCTGGTGCCCAGCAACAACAGATCCGCCGGACGCGCTGCGAACAAACCATTGGTGACCACGCCGACAATCGCGTTGATCTGCGACTCCAGTTCCACCGGGTTGGTGATCTGCATGTTGAACACATCGAGAATGATGTTGCCGTTGTCGGTCAGCACGCCTTCACGGTAAACCGGGTCGCCGCCGAGCTTCACCAGTTCGCGGGCCACGTGGCTGCGGGCCATCGGGATCACTTCCACCGGCAGCGGAAACTCGCCGAGGACCGGCACCAGTTTGCTGGCGTCGGCGATGCAGATGAAGGTCTTGGCCACGGCCGCGACAATCTTCTCGCGGGTCAGGGCTGCGCCGCCGCCCTTGATCAGGTTCAGGTGTTCGTCGCTCTCATCGGCGCCGTCGACATAGAACTCCAGGTCGCTGACGGTGTTGAGCTCATACACCGGAATGCCATGGCCCTTGAGGCGCGCGGCGGTGGCTTCGGAGCTGGCAACGGCGCCGTCGAATGCGCCTTTGTGCCTGGCCAGTGCGTCGATGAAGCAGTTGGCGGTGGAGCCGGTGCCGACCCCGACGATGCTCTTGTCGTCAAGCTTCGGGAGGATGAAGTCGACGGCGGCCTGGGCCACTGCCTGTTTGAGTTGATCCTGGGTCATGCGGGCTCCGAAAGCGGGCAAGGAGAAACGGAAAGGCCGGCATTATAGGCTTCGGGACGGGCAAGGTCATTGGCCGATTACCCGAATGGCAGATCAAAAGATCGCAGCCTTCGGCAGCTCCTACGGGATGCACGCCATGCCAATGTAGGAGCTGCCGAAGGCTGCGATCTTTTCCGCTGGTTCTAAAACCACCTGTTTAGTGTGGTCGCCCGGCCGAAAGCCGGGTTAGACTCCTTGGCCCTGCCCAACCCGCCCAGTGATGCTTTCCGATGCTCGAACAGTACGTCAAAAAGATCCTCACCTCGCGCGTTTATGACGTTGCCGTAGAAACCCCATTGCAGACTGCCCGCCAGCTCTCCGAGCGGCTGGGCAACAATATTTTGCTCAAGCGCGAAGACTTGCAGCCGGTGTTCTCGTTCAAGATTCGCGGCGCCTACAACAAGCTTACGCAACTGAGCGATGAGGAACGTGCGCGCGGCGTGGTGACTGCGTCGGCGGGCAACCATGCGCAGGGCCTGGCCCTGGCTGCCAAGGTGTTGGGCGTGAAAGCCACCATCGTCATGCCCAAGACCACGCCCGAGATCAAAGTCGAAGGTGTGCGCTCGCGCGGCGGCAAAGTGGTGCTGCACGGGGATTCGTTCCCGGAAGCCCTGGCCTACTCGCTGAAACTGGTCGACGAAAAAGGCTACGTCTACATCCACCCCTACGACGATCCCCACACCATTGCCGGGCAGGGCACGGTGGCCATGGAGATTCTGCGCCAGCACCCGGGGCGTCTGGATGCGATCTTCGTTCCGGTGGGCGGCGGCGGGCTGATCGCCGGCATCGCGGCGTACGTGAAGTATCTGCGCCCGGAAATCAAAATCATCGGCGTCGAGCCGGACGATTCCAACTGCCTGCAAGCGGCGATGGCCGCCGGCGAGCGCGTAGTGTTGCCCACCGTGGGCATCTTCGCCGATGGCGTCGCGGTGGCGCAGATCGGTCAGCACACCTTCGACATCTGCAAAGACTACGTTGATGACGTGATCACGGTCACGACCGATGAAATCTGTGCGGCCATCAAGGATATCTACGACGATACCCGCTCGATCACCGAGCCTGCCGGCGCGCTGGGTGTGGCCGGGATCAAGAAATACGTCGAGCAGCACGCGGTGACCGGCCACACCTTCGTCGCCATCGATTCCGGCGCCAACGTCAATTTCGACCGCTTGCGCCACGTCGCCGAACGCGCCGAACTGGGCGAAGGCCGCGAAGCCATCATCGCTGTGACCATCCCCGAGAAGCCGGGCAGCTTCAAGGCGTTCTGCGAAGCCATTGGCAAACGTCAGATCACCGAATTCAATTACCGCTACAACACCGGCAGCGAAGCGCACATCTTCGTTGGCGTGCAGACGCACCCGGAAAACGATCCGCGCAGTGCGCTGATCGCCAGCCTTAGCGAACAGGGTTTCCCGGTGCTGGACCTGACCGACAACGAATTGGCCAAGCTGCACATCCGCCATATGGTCGGTGGCCGCGCGGCCCACGTGGTCGATGAAGTGATTTTGCGCTTCGAATTTCCGGAGCGGCCGGGGGCGCTGTTCAACTTCCTCAACAAACTCGGCGGGCGCTGGAACATCTCGATGTTCCACTACCGCAACCATGGCGCGGCAGATGGCCGGGTGGTCGCAGGCCTGCAAGTGCCTCACGATGAACGTCATCTGGTGCCCGCCGCGCTGGAAGAAATCGGTTACCCCTACTGGGACGAAAGCGACAACCCGGCCTATCAGCTGTTTCTCGGCTGAGCGGCTACGCTGATGGGCAATTCATAAGGAAATCGCACAATGGATACGTTAACCGCCCTGAAAGTGGCGCATGTCGTGGCGACGGTGGTGCTGTTGATCAGCGCGCTGGGGCTGGCGATCTGGGTCTGGCGCACGCGGCGTAACGGCGATGCGACGGCTCACGCCCGGACGTTGCAGCGCCCGCGAGTGTTCGTCTGGCTGTTGATGGGGCTGGCGCTGTTGAGCATGCCGTTCACCGGCTGGTGGATGGTGCATCTGGTGGGCTGGCCGCTGGGGCAGACGTGGTTGCTGGCGTCCAGCGTGCTGTACACCGTAGCGGCGTTGGGCTGGTTTTGGGTGCTGGTGCGGCTGAACAAATTACGCAAGGCGCAGGGCGGGAGCGGCAAGTTTACCTTTGCCATCGCTTTGATCAGTTTTGTGTGTTTTGTGGCCATTGCCGGGTTGATGGGCGCCAAACCGGTTTAACCCGAAAAGATCGCAGCCTTCGGCAGCTCCTACAGGGTTTTGCGTACACCCGTAGGAGCTGCCGGAGGCTGCGATCTTTTGATTTTCAGTCGCGCAACGACATCACCGGCCAGCCACGCTTCTCGGCTTCGGCACGCAGATTCGGGTCCGGATCAACCGCCACCGGATTCGCCACCTGCTCCAGCAACGGCAAATCATTCATCGAGTCGCTGTAGAAATAACTGTCTTCCAGGTTGTGCCCGGTCTCTTCCAGCCACCGATTCAACCGCGTCACCTTGCCCTCGCGGAAGCACGGCACATCAGTGCTGCGCCCGGTGTAACGGCCATCGACCATTTCACATTCGGTGGCGATCAGGGTTTCAACCCCCAAACGCTCGGCAATCGGCCCGGTCACAAAACGGTTGGTGGCGGTAATGATCACCAGCTTGTCGCCGGCCTCGCGGTGTTTGGCCAATAGCGCCATTGCCTTGGGCAGCACAATCGGTTCGATGCAATCGCGCATGTAGTCGCTGTGCCATTGATCCAGCGTGGCCATGTCGGTGCGGCCGAGCACTTCCAGGCAAAAGTTCAGGTAGGCGGCGTTGTCCAGCTTGCCGGCCAGGTAATCCTGATAAAACTCATCGTTACGGGTCTTGTAGGCGACGGCGTCGAGGAAGCCGCGTTCGCACAGGTAATCGCCCCAGGCGTGGTCACTGTCGCCGCCCAGAAGCGTGTTGTCCAAGTCGAATAAAGCCAGGCGCATTGCAGTTACTCGCTGAAAAGTCTGTAGAAAGGCGTCCAGAATACGGACTTTTCACAAGAGTGCACATAAGGTAGGCCGGCTCGTTGCTGCCTTCACAACCTTTGTGGAACAATGCGGCGACATGCGTTTGCGAGGTTGTTGCCGTGATCGACCCCGATGGTTTCCGCCCCAATGTCGGGATCATTCTGACGAATGATGCCGGACAGGTGCTATGGGCTCGCCGTATCAATCAAGATGCCTGGCAGTTTCCCCAGGGGGGTATCAACCCCCAGGAGACGCCGGAAGACGCCTTGTACCGCGAGTTGAACGAAGAAGTGGGTCTTGAGCGCGAAGATGTTGAAATTCTCGCCTGTACCCGGGGCTGGTTGCGCTATCGTTTGCCGCAACGTCTGGTCCGTACCCACAGCCAACCGCTGTGCATCGGCCAGAAACAGAAATGGTTTCTCCTGCGCCTGATCTCCAACGAGCAGCGGGTGCGGATGGATTTGACCGGTAAACCGGAATTCGATGGCTGGCGCTGGGTCAGTTATTGGTATCCGTTGGGTCAGGTGGTGACATTCAAGCGCGAGGTGTATCGACGCGCTCTCAAAGAGCTTGCCCCGCGCCTTTTAACGCGCGACTGACGACGGAGTTCGACCCCGAGCCATGCTCAATACGCTGCGCAAGATCGTCCAGGAAGTTAACTCCGCCAAGGATCTCAAGGCGGCGTTGGGGATTATTGTGTTGCGCGTCAAAGAGGCCATGGGCAGCCAGGTCTGCTCGGTCTACCTGCTCGACCCCGAGACCAACCGCTTCGTGCTGATGGCCACCGAGGGCTTGAACAAGCGCTCGATCGGCAAGGTCAGCATGGCGCCCAACGAAGGCCTGGTCGGTCTGGTCGGCACGCGTGAAGAACCCCTGAACCTCGAGAACGCCGCGGATCACCCGCGCTATCGCTACTTCGCCGAGACCGGTGAAGAACGCTACGCCTCATTCCTCGGGGCGCCGATCATTCACCACCGCCGCGTCGTCGGCGTGTTGGTCATCCAGCAAAAAGAACGCCGCCAGTTCGATGAAGGTGAAGAAGCCTTCCTCGTGACCATGAGCGCGCAGCTCGCCGGGGTTATCGCCCACGCCGAAGCCACCGGTTCGATCCGTGGCCTGGGCCGTCAGGGCAAAGGCATTCAGGAAGCCAAGTTCGTCGGCGTGCCGGGTTCGCCGGGTGCGGCGGTCGGTACGGCGGTGGTCATGCTGCCGCCGGCCGATCTGGACGTGGTACCGGACAAGACCATCGCCGACATTCCGGCTGAACTGGGTCTGTTCAAGACCGCCATCGAAGGCGTGCGCGCCGACATGCGCGCGTTGTCCGCCAAGCTGGCCTCGCAGTTGCGCCCGGAAGAGCGGGCGTTGTTCGACGTCTACCTGATGATGCTCGCCGATGAGGCACTGGGCAACGAAGTCACCACAGTGATCAAGACCGGCCAGTGGGCGCAGGGTGCGTTGCGCCAGGTGGTCACTGAGCACGTCAACCGTTTCGAATTGATGGACGACGCCTACCTGCGTGAGCGCGCATCGGACGTCAAGGACCTTGGCCGGCGTTTGCTGGCGTATTTGCAGGAAGAGCGCCAGCAGAATCTGGTCTACCCGGAAAAAACCATCCTGGTCAGCGAAGAGTTGACTCCAGCGATGCTCGGCGAGGTGCCGGAAGGCACGCTGGTCGGTCTGGTCTCTGTTCTGGGCTCAGGTAACTCCCACGTCGCGATCCTCGCTCGGGCGATGGGTATCCCGACGGTGATGGGCCTGGTCGACCTGCCCTATGCCAAAGTCGACGGCATCGAATTGATCGTCGATGGCAATCGCGGTGAGGTGTACACCAACCCCAGCGACGTGCTGCGCAAGCAGTTCGCTGAGGTGGTGGAAGAAGAGAAGCAACTGGCGCTCGGTCTCGATACCCTGCGCGACTTGCCGTGCGTGACCCTCGATGGTCACCGCATGCCGCTGTGGGTCAATACCGGCCTGCTGGCGGACGTGGCGCGGGCGCAGAAGCGCGGTGCCGAGGGCGTTGGTCTGTACCGCACCGAAGTGCCGTTCATGATCAACCAGCGCTTCCCGAGCGAAAAAGAGCAGTTGGCGATCTATCGCGAGCAGCTCGCCGCGTTCCACCCGCAACCGGTGACCATGCGCAGCCTGGACATCGGCGGCGACAAGTCGCTGTCGTATTTCCCGATCAAGGAAGACAACCCGTTCCTCGGTTGGCGCGGCATTCGCGTCACGCTCGATCACCCGGAAATCTTCCTGGTGCAGACCCGCGCCATGCTCAAGGCCAGCGAAGGCTTGAACAACCTGCGAATTCTGTTGCCGATGATCTCCGGCACGCACGAGCTGGAAGAAGCCCTGCACCTGATTCACCGGGCCTGGGGCGAAGTCCGCGACGAAGGCACCGACGTGCCGATGCCGCCGATTGGCGTGATGATCGAGATCCCGGCGGCGGTGTATCAGACCAAGGAACTGGCGCGGCAGGTGGACTTCCTGTCGGTCGGCTCCAACGACCTGACGCAGTACCTGTTGGCCGTGGACCGCAACAATCCGCGGGTCGCCGACCTTTACGACTACCTGCACCCGGCGGTGCTCCAGGCCTTGCAGAACGTGGTGCGTGATGCTCATGCCGAAGGCAAGCCTGTGAGCATCTGCGGCGAAATGGCCGGTGACCCGGCGGCGGCGGTGTTGCTGATGGCGATGGGGTTCGACAGTTTGTCGATGAACGCCACCAACTTGCCGAAGGTGAAGTGGATGCTGCGTCAGATCAACCTGAGCAAGGCCAAGGAATTGCTAGCGGAATTGATGACCATCGACAACCCGCAAGTTATCCACAGCTCGCTGCAACTGGCACTGAAGAACCTTGGGCTGACGCGGATGATCAACCCGGCTTCGGTCAAGACCCTCTAAATTTTCGGCGCTTCCCATCGCGGGCAAGCCCGCTCCCACAAGGTTTTATGGTGATCACAAATCAGTGAGCCGACACTGAACCTGTGGGAGCGAGCTTGCTCGCGATGAGGCCAGACCAAACAATACGAATCTAAATCCTGATCTCCACTTCCCCAAGATGCCCGCCATACGGCCCGAAACTCCTCTCGACCATATGCCGCGCACCATCCGCTTGAACAATCAACGCCGTACTCGCCCGCGTCCCGTACGTGGGGCTGGCAATAAACACACTCGACAACAACGTCTCGGTGGCCAGACCCACCCCGGTATCCGGCAAATCGGCAAAAGACGCGGTCTGCGCATCACTCAACAACCCCAGCAACGCCTCAGGCTGCGGATCGCCCAACAGGGCCTCCAGCGCCGCCCGCGCCTTGAGCAATTTCGGCCACGGCGTATCCAGCCCGGCATTCGATAAGCCATAAACACCCGGTTGCAGCATGACCGCTTCGCAGGCCCGGGCGTTGTAATGCCACAGTTCGTGGGCATTACCAATCAGCAGATTAAACCCGGCATATTCGACCGAACGGCTGACAACGTCGCTCAAGTAATCATCAATCGTCGATTCACCGTTGAGAAACTTCGCCACCAGTTCACCGCGCGACGTGCGGGCGGGTGGCTGGTGCGGGTCGCGGATATTGGTCAGTGCCGCAAATCGCCCGTTGGCGCCAACACCCAGCCAGGTGCCACCGGCCTCCAGGTCGCGACCTGCGTAGACCTGCGGTGCTTCGGGCCATTGCGCCAGGGGCAGACTGGGCCGGGCATAAAACTCATCGCGGTTGGCGGCGACGATCAGCGGCTGCGCGTGGTCGGGGCGCCAGGCGAAAACAATCAGGCACATAAGGTGGTCCTTGGGTGTTTTTTGCCCACTCTACGCAGACATCGCTCATCGATCCATCGGCATGCACAGTGGAGCCGAGGGCCATGCATCCGTTACCATGCCGCTCCTGTTTCAGTGAAGGGTAGGGTGGTACATGGAATTTCTGCTCTATCTGGCGCTCGGCGCCTGCGCAGGCGTGCTCGCCGGGCTGTTCGGGGTGGGCGGCGGGATCATCATCGTTCCGGTGCTGGTGTTCAGTTTTACCTTGCAGGGCTTTGATGCGTCGATCCTGACCCACCTGGCGGTCGGCACTTCCCTGGCGACGATCATTTTTACTTCGGTCAATGCGGTGCGCGAGCACCATCGACGTGGCGCCGTGCGTTGGCCGATTTTTGCCTGGATGACCGTCGGCATTCTGCTGGGCGCCGGTTTTGGTGCACTCACTGCCGAGGCGATTTCCGGGCCGAACCTGCAGAAGATCATCGGCGTGTTCGCCCTGATCATCGCCGTGCAACTGGCGCTGGACGTTAAACCCAAGGCCAGCCGAACGGTGCCGGGCAAAGTCGGCCTGACCGTGGCCGGTACGGTGATTGGCTGGGCGTCGGCGATTTTCGGCATCGGCGGCGGTTCGCTGACCGTGCCGTTCCTGACCTGGCGCAGCGTGCCAATGCAGCAAGCGGTGGCGACTTCATCGGCCTGCGGTTTGCCAATAGCGCTGGCCAGTGCATTAAGTTTCATGATTCTGGGCTGGCACGATCCATTGCTGCCGGCCCATAGTCTCGGTTTTATTTATTTGCCGGCGCTGCTGGGGATCGCCCTGACCAGCATGGTCTTCGCCCGCCTCGGTGCGCGACTGGCCCACCGGCTGTCGGCGAAGTTGCTGAAAAGACTGTTTGCCGCTTTGCTGTTCTGCGTGGGCCTGACCTTCCTGCTCTGACACGTTTCGCAATATTGGCTTAATCCTGAGGTGACAGCGTCGCCCGGGAATTTTGAAGGTTTCAACTCTAACGAGGAGTCGCAATGCTGCCTTACCCGCAGATCGACCCGGTGGCCCTGGCCATCGGTCCGCTGAAAATCCACTGGTACGGTTTGATGTACCTGATCGGCATCGGCGGTGCGTGGCTGCTGGCGTCGCGCCGGCTCAACCGTTTCGACCCGACCTGGACCAAGGAAAAACTCTCCGACATGGTCTTCTGGATGTCGATGGGCGTCATTGTCGGCGGGCGTCTGGGCTACGTGCTGTTCTACGATCTGGGTGCTTACCTGGCGAACCCGACGCTGATTTTCGAAGTGTGGAAGGGCGGCATGTCGTTCCACGGCGGTTTCATCGGCGTGATGTTGGCGGCGTTGTGGTTCGGCAAGAAGAACAACAAGTCGTTCTTCCAGCTCATGGATTTTGTCGCACCGATGGTGCCGATCGGCCTGGGTGCCGGGCGTATCGGCAACTTCATCAACGCCGAATTGTGGGGCAAGGCGACCGACGTGCCGTGGGCGATGATCTTCCCGACCGACCCGGCGCAACTGGCCCGTCACCCGTCGCAGCTGTATCAGTTCGCCCTCGAAGGCGTAGCGCTGTTCGCGATTCTCTGGTTGTACTCGCGCAAGCCGCGGCCGACCATGGCGGTGTCCGGGATGTTCGCGCTGTTCTATGGCATCTTCCGTTTCATCGTCGAATTCGTCCGCGTACCGGACGCGCAACTGGGCTATCTGGCCTGGAACTGGTTGACCATGGGCCAGGTGCTCTGCGTACCGATGATTGTCGGCGGGCTGTTCCTGATCTGGCTGGCGTATCACCGCGCCCCGGCGACGCCTGCGGCAGCTGTATAAATTCGAACCCCGGGGCGACGGTCCCGGGTTCAAGGACACAGGTAACTCATGAAGCAATATCTCGAACTGGTCGCCCACGTCATCAAGAACGGCACCAAACAGGCCAACCGCACCGGTGTGAACACCATCAGTTTTCCCGGCGCGATGCTGCGCTATGACCTGAAAGAAGGTTTTCCTGCGATCACCACGCGCAAAATGGCCTTCAAATCGGCCATCGGCGAAATGTGCGGTTTTCTGCGTGGCGTAAACAACGCCGCCGAATTCCGTGCGCTGGGCTGCAAGGTCTGGGACCAGAACGCCAACGAAAACGCCCAGTGGCTGGCCAATCCGTTCCGTCAGGGCGAAGACGACCTTGGCGAGATCTACGGCGTGCAGTGGCGCAAATGGCCGGCGTACAAGCAGATCCCGGTCAGCAACACAGCGGCCATCGAACAAACGCTGGGCCAGGGTTATCGTCAGATCGCTGAAGGCGAAGAGGACGGTCAGGCCTACGTGGTGTTGTACAAGGCGATCGACCAGATCCGCCAGTGCGTCGATACCATCATCAAGGACCCGGGCAGCCGGCGCATTCTGTTCCACGGCTGGAACGTCGCCCAGCTCGATGAAATGGCGTTGCCGCCGTGCCACTTGCTCTATCAGTTCCACCCGAATGTCGAGACCAAAGAGATCTCTTTGACGCTCTACATCCGCTCCAATGACTTGGGCCTGGGCACGCCATTCAACCTCACCGAAGGCGCCGCGTTGCTGAGCCTGATCGGTCGCCTGACCGGCTACACGCCGCGCTGGTTTACCTATTTCATCGGTGACGCGCACGTCTACGAAAACCATTTGGACATGCTCAACGAACAGCTCAAGCGCGAGCCGTTCCCGATGCCGAAACTGGTGATCAATGAGCGTGTGCCGGAGTTTGCCAAGACGGGTGTTTATCAGCCGCAATGGCTGGAGTTGATCGAGCCGAGTGATTTTTCGCTCGAAGGCTACGAACATCACCCGCCCATGACCGCACCGATGGCAGTCTAAGCCTCAACACCGACCCCACTGTAGGAGCTGCCGAAGGCTGCGATCTTTTGATCTTTGAAGATCAAGATCAAAAGATCGCAGCCTTCGGCAGCTCCTACAGGGTGTGTGTCGGTTTAGTGGCCGTGGCTGCGGCCCACATGCGAATGCTCCACCTCCGTCGCCACCACCCCGCCGCTCACTTCCAACCGCTGCAAAATCCCGCATTGATCAATTTCCGGCCCTTCGCCACAGCGTTGGCGCAGGTCGAGCAATTGCATCTGTAACGCCAGCAACCCGTCAATCCGCGCCTTGACGTGATGGATGTGCTCGTCGATCAGCGCATTCACGCTTTCACATTGATCCTGCGGACTGTCGCGCAAGGCCAGCAGACTGCGGATTTCCTCGAGCGTCATGTCGAGGGTCCGACAATTGCGGATGAACGTCAGGCGTTCGGCGTGGGCCTGGGTGTAGACGCGGTAGTTGCCGTCGCTGCGGGCCGGCTCCGGCAGCAGGTTTTCGCGCTCGTAGTAGCGGATGGTTTCCACCGCGCAATCAGTGAGTTTCGCCAGTTCTCCGATCTTCACGACGGTCATCTCCAAATAGGTGCTTGACCCTATAGTGGCTACAGGGTCTTTACTTGGCAACAAGCACCTTCATGGACGTAAACCGATGAGCGATTCCCGGCACACCCACACCTCCGAGGCTGATCACGATCACAGCCACAATCTCCAGCCTGTGCAAAAGCATGACCACGGCGGGCACGGGGATTCCTGCTGTTCCTCCAAAGTGGCGGCGCCGTCGCTGATCAAGCTAAACGACGCGCCGACCGCCGACGCGCGGTTGAGCAGTTTCCGCATCGACGCGATGGACTGCCCGACCGAGCAGACGCTGATCCAGAACAAACTCGGCAAGCTGGCGGGTGTGCAGCAACTGGAATTCAACCTGATCAACCGCGTGCTGGGCGTGACTCACGATCTACCAGACACCGCGTCGATCATCGACGCGATCAAATCCCTCGGCATGCACGCTGAACCCCTGGAGCAGGGCGTCGAAGCACCCGCACCCACGCCTGATAAAAAAACCTGGTGGCCATTGGCACTCTCCGGCGTGACCGCGCTGGCGGCCGAAGTCATCCATTTTACTGACGCGGCGCCCAACTGGGTGGTGGCGGTGATCGCGCTGATCTCGATCCTCAGCGGCGGCCTCGCTACTTATAAGAAGGGCTGGATCGCGCTGAAAAACCTTAACCTGAATATCAATGCGCTGATGAGCATCGCGGTCACCGGCGCGATCCTGATCGGGCAGTGGCCGGAAGCGGCCATGGTGATGTTCCTGTTCACTGTCGCCGAGTTGATCGAAGCCAGGTCACTGGACCGCGCGCGCAACGCCATCAGCGGTTTGATGCAGATGACCCCTGAGCAGGCGACTGTGCAGCAGGCCGATGGCAGCTGGATCGAGCAGGATGTGAAAATTATCGCGCTGGGCGCGCGGGTACGCATTCGGCCCGGGGAGCGGGTCGGCCTGGACGGTGAAGTGGTGTCCGGCAATTCCACCATCGATCAGGCGCCCATCACCGGCGAAAGCCTGCCGGTAGAAAAGACCGTCGGCGACAAGGTGTTCGCCGGCACCATCAACCAGGCAGGTTCGCTGGAATACACCGTGACCGCTGCGGCGAACAATTCGACGCTGGCGCGGATCATCCACGCCGTCGAGCAGGCGCAAGGGGCGCGGGCGCCGACTCAACGTTTCGTTGACCAGTTCTCGAAAATCTACACACCGGCCGTGTTTATTTTCGCCTTGGCCGTCGCAGTGATTCCGCCGTTGTTCATGGGCGCGGTGTGGTTCGACTGGATCTACCGGGCGCTGGTGTTGCTGGTGGTCGCGTGCCCTTGTGCGCTGGTGATCTCTACGCCGGTGACCATCGTCAGCGGCCTCGCGGCGGCGGCGCGCAAAGGTATTCTGGTCAAGGGCGGGGTTTATCTGGAGGGCGGCTACAAACTCGACTATCTGGCGCTGGACAAGACCGGCACGATCACCCACGGCAAACCGGTGCAGACCGATTACCTGTCGCTTGATCCGACGGCTGACGCTTTGGCTCCGGCCATTGCAGCCGCATTGGCCGCACGCTCCGACCACCCGGTCTCGCTGGCCATCGCCAGCGCGGCTGTGGATAAACCATTCACGCCGCTCGTTGTGGATAACTTCGAGGCGCTGACCGGTCGCGGTGTGCGCGGTGAAATCAACGGTCAGGTCTACCATCTGGGCAACCACCGTTTGGTCGAAGAGTTGAACCTGTGCTCGCCTGAACTGGAAGAAAAGCTGTTTGCCCTGGAAAAACAGGGCAAATCAGTAGTGCTGTTGCTGGACACGTCCGGCCCGTTGGCGCTGTTCGCCGTGGCCGATACGGTGAAGGACTCCAGCCGCGAAGCGATCCGGCAGCTGCACGATCTGGGCATCAAAACCCTGATGCTCACCGGCGATAACGTCCACACCGCCCAGGCGATCGCCGCGCAAGTCGGCATCGACGAGGCCAAGGGCGATTTACTGCCGACCGACAAACTGCAAGCCATCGAAGCACTTTATGCTCAGGGCCATCACGTCGGTATGGTCGGCGACGGCATCAACGATGCGCCAGCGCTGGCCCGTGCCGAGATCGGCTTTGCCATGGCCGCCGCCGGCACCGATACCGCCATCGAAACCGCTGATGTCGCCCTGATGGACGACGATCTGCGCAAGATCCCCGCGTTCATCCGCCTGTCGCGGCAGACGTCGAGCATCCTCAAGCAGAACATCGCGTTGGCATTGGTCATCAAGGCGATCTTTCTTGGGGTAACCTTCGCCGGGATCGCTACCATGTGGATGGCGGTGTTTGCCGACATGGGCGTGAGCCTGTTGGTGGTGTTCAATGGTTTGCGCCTGTTGCGCAAATAAGGATGAGGAGCGGGTGTGCTGAGTGCCGAGCTGAAGGCGTTTTACATGGTGGCCCGCCTGGGCAGCATCACCCTGGCGGCGAAAAAGCTCGGCCTGAGCCAACCCACGGTGACCACGCAAATCCGCAACCTTGAAAGCCAGTATTCGGTTGAACTGTTCTACCGTGGCGGCCGCCGCCTCAGTGTCAGCGACGAAGGTGCGCGGCTGTTGCCGATGGTCAAGACACTGATGCAGCAGGAGGCCGACATTGAATTTTTCCTGCGCAACAGCGGCCAGGTTCAGGGCACGTTGCGCATTGCCGCGACGGCGCCGTATTACATCCTCGACTTGGTGAAGACCTTCCGCGAGCGCTTGCCGCAGGTGGAAGTGTCGGTGGAAATCGGCAACTCGCAGCAGGTACTCGAGGCGCTGGAGGATTACCGGGTCGACGTCGCTGCCTCTTCGCAATTGCTCGACGATGCGCGGCTGATTCGCCGGGTACTCGGCAGCGATCCGCTGGTGCTGGCGGTGCATCGCAATCATCCGCTGGCGGTGCACGACCATGTGCCGCTCAGTGCGTTGGCCGGGCATACGTTGTTGATGCGCGAATCGGGCTCTACGACTCGTCGGCTGACAGAAGAGTTGCTGGCCGGCGCCGGGGTGAGTTTCGGGCCGTTGCTGGAGATCGGCAGCCGCGAGTCGATTCGTGAAGCGGTGCTGCGCAACATCGGGATCAGCATCATTGCCCGGCAGGAAGTGCCGCATGATCCGCAGTTGCGCGTGCTGACGATTGAGCATGCACCGCAGATTCCCGAGTATTTGTATTGCCTGAAAGAGAGAAAGAACGCTCGGTTACCGGCGGCGTTCCTCGGGTTGGCGCAGGAAATGGCCCCGGCCTAGATTCCTGTGGTGAGGGGATTTATCCCCGTTCGGCTGCGAAGCAGTCGCAGAATTCACGGCCGCTGCGCTGCCCAACGGGGATAAATCCCCTCGCCACAGGGTCATCATTGCCCGTTCCATCCAACCCAAATCCCCGAATACCACTATCAGCCGTTTTTGCCTCGCTGCCACATGACGGACGCATTACATCCCTAGCATGGCCTTCATCTGCTTGATGAGGCCTGTCCATGAACCATTCGACCGCAACTGCCCTGACCAACCCCGGCGCCCCGATGAAAGTGCGCGGGGTGCAGAAACGCTTCGGCGCCTTTACCGCGCTGGATAACGTTTCCCTCGACGTCGCGGCCGGTGAGCTGGTGTGCCTGCTGGGCCCGTCGGGCTGTGGCAAAACCACCTTGCTGCGCTGCATCGCCGGTCTGGAGAAACAGGACAGCGGCGAGTTGTACCTTGGCGAGCGCAACGTGTCCCACCTGGCGCCTCAGGCGCGGGACTACGGCATTCTGTTCCAGTCCTACGCGCTGTTCCCCAATCTTACCGTCGAAGCGAATATTGCCTACGGCCTCGCCGGCAGCGGTCGCGATGAAGTGCGCCAGCGTGTCGGTCAGATGCTGGAACTGGTCGGCCTGATCGGCAGTGAGAAAAAGTACCCCGGCCAATTGTCCGGCGGCCAGCAACAACGAGTCGCCCTGGCCCGCGCCCTGGCCCCGGCGCCGTCCTTGTTGCTGCTGGACGAACCGATGTCGGCCCTCGACGCCCGGGTTCGCGAGCACCTGTGCACCGAGCTGCGCCAGCTGCAGCGTAACCTCGGCGTCACCACGCTGATGGTCACCCACAATCAGGACGAAGCCATGTTGATGGCCGACCGCATCGCTGTGATGAATAACGGCAAGGTCGAGCAATACGCCACGCCCCAGGAAATCTACGACCGACCGGCCACGCCTTTCGTCGCGGAGTTTGTCGGTCAGGGCAACTGGCTGCCGTTCCAGCGCAGCAGCGACAGCCACGCGCAGGTCGGCGGGATGAACATGCGCCTGGCCGATGGCAGCGCGAAGACCGCGTCAGGCCGTTTGTTCTGCCGGCCCGAGGCAATCAACGTCAATCCGCTGGTGCATGAAGAAAACCTGTTCCCGGCCAGGGTTCGCGAAATCACCTTCCTCGGCAACCGTTGCCGCATGAGCTTCGAACTCGATCAACTGCCGGGTCACGCCTTGCTGGCGGAACTGGCGCCGGAAGCGATGCCACGCCTCGGCGCGCAGCAGATTATGGTCGCTTTGCCGCCGCGCAGCCTGCAGGTGTTTGCCTGATGAGCGCGAACATCGCGCTGCCGATGCCGCGCAAGCTGGTACGGCAGACCTCCCGTGCCGAGATCGGCGACCGCGTGTTCGTGGTCGGCGGCAAGGTGCTGTTGCTGGTGTTGCTCGGCCTCGCCGTGTTGATGCCGTTGCTCGCAATCTTCTGGCGTGGCTTCAGTTCCGAAGCCGGGCAGGGCGGTGGTCTGGTGGCCGCCCGTGAACTGGTCACCAGTGCGAATTTCCACTGGTTGCTGGGTAACAGCCTGAAAGTTTCCCTCAGCGTCGCGGCCATTGTCGTACCGCTGGCCTACCTGTTTGCCTACGCGCTGCAACGCACGTTGATCCCCGGCAAAGGCATCTGGCGCGGCATGTCGCTGTTGCCGCTGATGGCGCCGTCGATGTTGCCGGGTATCGCGCTGGTTTATCTGTTCGGCAACCAGGGCATGTTGCGCGGTCTGCTCTCCGACAATATCTACGGCTTCTGGGGCATTGTCCTGGGCGAGGTGATCTACACCTTCCCACACGCTTTGATGATTTTGCTGTCGGCGCTGTCCCTGGCGGATGCGCGGCTGTTCGATGCCGCCTCCAGCATGGGCGCCAGTCCGGCGAAAGCCTTCCGCAGCATCACCTGGCCGGCGACGCGTCAGGCGGTGTTCGCGGCGTTCTGTCTGGTCTTCACGTTGACCATTACCGACTTCGGCGTGCCCGTGGTGGTCGGTGGTGATTATCAAGTGCTCGCCCTGGAAGCCTACAAAGCGGTGGTCGGCCAACAGCAATTCGGGCGCGGCGCGTTGATCGGCATGGTGCTGCTGTTGCCGGCGCTGTTCAGCTTCGGTGTCGATGCCTGGTTGCGTCGGCGTCACGGCGATGCCATGAGCGGCCGCGCGCAGGTCTTCAAACCGGCGCCGTCGAAACTGCGCGACGGTTGCTACCTGGCCATCGTGCTGCTGATCTGTGCGGTGTTGTTGCTGGTGTTCGGCATGGCGGTGTTTTCGTCACTGGTGAAATTCTGGCCGTACAACCTTTCACTGTCGCTCAACCATTACCAGTTCAACGACACCGCCGGCGGTGGCTGGCTGGCCTATGGCAACAGCGTGAAGATGGCTTTGTGCACGGCGTTGATCGGCAGCGTGCTGATTTTCACCGGCGCCTACCTGATGGAAAAAACCAAAGGCCAGCGCGGACTGAATCTGGCCCTGCGCATGCTCAGTTTCGTCCCGATGGCGGTGCCGGGCCTGGTGCTGGGTCTGGGATACGTCTTCTTCTTCAACCTCAACGGTAACCCGCTGCACGTGCTCTACGGGACCATGACCCTGCTGGTGGTCTGCACCATTGCGCACTATTTGACCACCGCACAAATGACCGCCACCACCGCGCTGCGCCAGCTCGACGCCGAGTTCGAAGCCGCCGCGCTGTCGCTCAAGGCGCCGCTGTACCGACATTACTTGCGCGTTACCGTGCCGATTTGCCTGCCGGCGCTGCTGGACATCGTGCGCTACCTGTTCGTCTCGGCCATGACCACCGTCTCGGCGGCGATCTTCCTCTACAGCCCCGACACCATCCTCGCGGCGGTGGCGGTGCTGAACATGGACGATGCTGGCAACGTCGGCGGTGCAGCGGCCATGTCCACCTTGATTCTGTTCACCTCGGCGGGCGTTTCCCTGCTGCTGGCCTGGGCCTCGCGCGGTTTGCTGCGTCGCTCCCAGGCCTGGCGGCAGACCGCGCCCGGTCACTGATTGCCCATCCCGTCACCTCAACTCAAACAGGAAAAGATCATGTTCAAGCCCCTGGCCCTGGCCGCCGCTGTCCTCACCGCTTTCAGCCTGAACGCCCTCGCGGCGACCACCGAGTTGACGGTGTACACCGCCCTCGAAGCCGAGCAACTGAAGACCTACAAAGCCGCCTTCGAAAAGGCCAACCCGGACGTCGAGATCAAATGGGTGCGTGACTCTACCGGCATCATCACCGCCAAGCTGCTCGCGGAAAAAGCCCGTCCGCAGGCTGACGCGGTCTGGGGCCTGGCGGCATCGAGCCTGGCGATTCTCGATCAGCAAGGCATGCTGCAAAGCTACGCGCCGAAAGACCTTGGCAAAATCGGCGGCAACTACCGCGATACCGCCAACCCGCCAGCCTGGGTCGGCATGGACGTGTGGGCCGCGACCATTTGCTTCAACACGGTGGAAGCCGAGAAGCAGGGTTTGACCAAGCCCGTGAGCTGGCAAGACCTGACCAAACCCGAATACAAAGGCAAGATCGTGATGCCGAACCCGGCCTCGTCCGGCACCGGTTTCCTCGACGTCAGCGCCTGGCTGCAAACCTTCGGCGAGAAGCAGGGCTGGCAGTACATGGACGACCTGCACCAGAACATCGGGCAGTACGTTCACTCCGGTTCCAAGCCTTGCAAACTGGCGGCGTCGGGTGAGTTCCCGATTGGCATTTCCTTCGAATACCCGGCCGTTCAGTTGAAGCGCCAGGGCGCACCGCTGGACATCATCCTGCCGAAGGAAGGCCTGGGCTGGGAGATTGAAGCAACGGCGGTGATCAAGGGCACGCCTCACGAAGACGCGGCGAAAAAACTCGCGGACTTCTCGGCGAGCCCGGCGGCGATGGAGCTTTATAAAGAAAACTTCGCGGTGCTCGCGCAGCCGGGCATTGCCAAGCCACAGACCGAATTGCCGGCAGATTATGAGCAGCGTCTGATCAAGAACGACTTTGCCTGGGCGTCGAAGAACCGCGATGAAATCCTGACCGAATGGCGCAAGCGCTATGACGGTAAGTCCGAGAAAGTGGCTGCCAAGTAAACAATGCACAGCCTGTGGTGAGGGGATTTATCCCCGTTGGGCTGCGAAGCGGCCCTAAACCTGCCCCCGAAGTGCATCAGGCAGACCCGGTGCGATGGTTTTACGACTGCTTCGCAGCCGGACGGGGATAAATCCCCTCGCCACAGAACTCAGGACATCACTTCATGACACACCCCAACGACATGCTCATCGTAGGCGCCGGGATTCTCGGCTTGTCCCACGCCTACGCCGCCGCCAAACGCGGTCTCAAAGTCACGGTTTTCGAACGCAGCGAAACCCCGCTCGGTGCCTCGGTGCGCAACTTCGGCCAAGCCCTGGTCACCGGCCAGCCACCCGGCCCGATGTTCGAACTGGCCAAGGCCAGCCGCGAAATCTGGGGCCAATGGGCGCAACTCGCCGGCCTGCAACTCAAGCGCAACGGCTCATACCTGTTCGCCCGCACCGAAGCTGAAGAACATTTGCTGGAGGTCTTCTGCGCCGGTCGGGCGGTGGAGCACGATTACCGCGTTGACCTGCTGCGCGGCGCCGCGTTGCGCGATTTGTACAGCGGCCAGTTCCGCCATCACCGCGCCGCGTTGCACGGCATGGACGATCAACAACTGTATTCGCGCGAAGCGATTCCGGCGCTGATCGATTACCTGCACCGCGAAATGAACGTCGAGTTTCACTTCTCCACCCTCGTGCGTGACATCGAGCCTGGCCGCTTGCACAGCACCGCCGGCACCTTCAGTGCCGGGCAAATCATCGTGTGCTCCGGCCATGATTATCAGACCTTGCTCGCCGAATCGATCGCCGGACTCAACCCGCAAATCTGCCGCCTGCAAATGCTCCGCGCCCGTCCGCAGATCAATCTCAACCTGCAACATGCGTTGCTCACCGGGTTGAGTTGCGTGCACTACGGCGCGTTCGCCGACCTGCCGGAAGCGGCGGCGGTGCGGGCGCACATTCTGCGCGAAACACCGCACCTGGATGAAAACGGCATCCACCTGCTGATCAGCCCGACGCCTCACGACGAATTGATCATCGGTGACTCCCACCACTACGGCAGCGACCCTTCGCCGTTCAACGCCGAGCAGGTGGACACCTGGATGCTTGAACTGGCCGAGCAGACGCTGGGCTGCAAGGTGCAAGTGGTCGAACGCTGGCAGGGCGTCTATGGTTCCCGTGGGCCGGGACCGTTTTCGTTCCTGCGACCGATGCCGGGCGTGAGCGTGGCGCTGATGCACACCGGCGTCGGCATGAGCGTCGGGCCGGCGATGGCCGAACGCAACGTCGCCACTGTGTTGGGAGAAATCTGATGGACCGTAATGCGCAAGTGATCGACAAGGTGTTCGGTTTGTACGAACGCTTTGGCGACAGCGACTACATCGGCGAGCCGGTGTCGCAGATCGAGCACATGTCCCAGGCTGCCGAACTGGCCATGGCGGAAGGCTTCGATGACGAAGTGGTGTTGGCCGCGTTTTTTCACGACATCGGGCATATCTGCGCCGAGAGCGCCGAGAACATGGGCGGTTTCGGAGTGGTCAGCCACGAGCGGCTGGGTGCCGATTACTTGCGTCGTGCAGGGTTCAGCGAACGCCTGGCGCGGCTGGTGGAATACCACGTGCAAGCCAAGCGTTATCTGACACTCAAAGAGCCGGGGTACTACGAGCGCTTGAGCGAAGCCAGCCGCCGGACCCTGGACTATCAGGGCGGCGTGATGACCGCTGAAGAAGCCCGGGCCTTCGAGCAGGATCCGTTGTGCGCCGTCAGTTTGCGCATGCGCCAGTGGGATGAACTGGCCAAGGAAATGTCGGTGCCGGTGATTGACCTCGAGGTGTTGAAGCGCAAGGCGGCGAAGGTCTTGTCCGGCGTGGTGCGTTGAGTTGTCTCACAGGCAATAGGGAATCGGTGCATGGATGACCTCGCGGCGTTCCGCCAGGCTGCGCTTTTCCCGAGGAAGCGCACGGATGCGTTATTTGAAAGTGATTGCACAGGATCGAAGTGATCGGGGAGCGGCGGATACCGTTCATTTCGAGTTTTACCAGGATCACCAGTTGCAACGCAAAGCGACCGCTGCGGATAGACGGCGGCTCAACTCGTTCAGCAAAACCTATCTGAAATGCGCATGGTTCAACAGTGGGGAAGATGAAGAGCGGCACTTGCGCATCTTCTCGCTGAATCCCTCTGCTGACGGCACGCCTGAATCGGTGCGGCTGCATTTTCATGACGGGCAGGTGATCAGCTACAAAGCCGCCGTTCACGATCTTGATAATGATGGCGGGCTGGACGTGGTATTGAGCTCGGATGTGGACAACGACGGGCGGGCGGATCGGACGGACCGGAGTCGCATCACAGCATTGGTGAAGCATTTTTTGAAAGTTCGTTGGTAGCGATCTTGCTCGAGACCGAGTTGCGGCCTTCGTCGGAACGCCGCCCGGAGCAGGCTCGCTCCCACAGGGGAATGTGTACTCCTTGTGGGAGCGAGCCTGCTCGCGAAGGGGTCGGTGCAGACACCCCAAAAATCACAGCTGCTTCGCCAACACCTCAACCTGCTCCTGCCGCTCCGGCTGATTCAACTTCGGATGCGGATTCAGCGACGACCATTGCGGATGCGCCCGAGCCTTGTTCAACGCTTCGGGCAACTTGCCTTCGCGCCAGGTCTTGTCCTGAGGGGTGGAGACTTTGATGCTGTCCATCGCCGCGTGCCCCCGCGCATTCAGTGCCTGTAGCAACTGCCGCTGGCGCAACGCCAAAAGGCGCAACACGCTGTCATCCACCGTCAACTCTCGCTGACCCTTGATCTTGCCCAGTAACCGGCTGCCATAACTGCGGGCAGTTTGCAGGGCGCCGCCCGCAATGGCGCCGGCGAGTGCTGCCGCGCCGAGGGTCAGGCCGCCGACCAGCAAATCTACTCCGGCCCCGGCGGCCGCGCCGGCCGCGATACCGCCACCGACCCGCACGCCCAGTTGCTTGAGGGTTTCCGGGTTGAACAGGTCGTCGCCCCAACGGCCATCGAGCAGCGGCAGATCACTGGCCGCTGCATCTTGCGGGCGAAAGGCGTAAAGCGTGAGCAGGGCTTCGACGCAACGTTGCTCGCGTTGGCGGACCGCTTTGCGCAGTTCGCTGATGGCCTGCTGTTCTTGCTCGGCCTCGCTGACCACGCTACGCCGGCAAGCCGCGCAATCGATCAACAACTCGGCAATCAACCGCGCCGCACTTTGTTGGCGGGCCACACGCTGAGCCTGCTGATCAGCGATCAGGCGCTCCAGTTGCTCGCGGGCGTTTTCCAGTAGCAGCGCGAGGCTTTCGTACAGACGGCGCTCACCATCCTCGGGTGGTGCAACGCTGTCGAAACGCACCAGCGCATGCAGGCCCAGCCGCGCCAGCGCTTCACGCCAATCCGGTTCGCGGTGGTGGGCGCTGCTGACGAAATTCAGCACCGGCAGCAACGGTTTGCCGCAGCTGGCCAGCACTTCCAGTTCGTCGCGGTACTTGGCCAGCACCGGCTCGCGGGCGTCGATCACGTAGAGGCCGGCGTCGCAGGTGAGCAGTTGCCGCAGCACCTTGGCTTCCTGTTCGAAACGCTGCCGCGCCTCGCTGCCCTCAAGGAATCGCGCCAGTCGCGCCGGGCCGTCGAGGCGTTCGCCAGGGCGCTCCAGGCGTTCGAGATAGTCGAGCAGGGCGATGGCGTCTTCCAGCCCCGGCGTGTCGAACAGGTCGAGCAACGGCTCGCCGTCCACCGACAACCGCGCACCCTCGACGTGCCGGGTGGTGCTGGGGCGGTGGGAGACTTCACCGAACCCGACATCCCGCGTCAGTGTGCGCAGCAACGAGGTTTTGCCGACATTCGTGTGGCCGACCACGGCAAGCTTCAACGGCGGTTTCCACGGTTTAGTCATGGCCGGTCTCCAGCCAGTTCAGCGGCGCGCAATCAGCGAATGGCAGTTCAAGTTGTTGCAGCGCCACGTGCCAGTCGCCGAGGCGCTCGGCGTCCAGCGCTTCGCCGGGCGGCGCTTGCAGCAACCAGACGCGGGTGGCGCTGGCGTTGCGCGCCAGTTCGGCGATCAGCGCAAGGCTGCCGCGATCCGGCGAGCGTCGCGGATCGCAAGCGATGGCCAGACGCGCCGGGGGAAAACGGCTGAGCTGTTCGAGGAGTTTGTTGCGCGATTCGCGACTGTCGAGAATGCCGGCGTCGCTCACGGATGTCGGCAGTGGCGGCGGCCATGGGCGTTGATCGTCTAGCTCGATGGCCACCAGCAATGCGCCGTCGCTTTGCAGGTCACTGACGCTGCTTTCGACGCGATGCAGTTGCTCCGGCGCGGCATCGCTGATGCCCAGGCGTTCGCTGGTGGGCATCAGGCGTTCGCGCAGTTGCGCGTAGCCGGGCAGGTTCAGATCCAGACGCAGGGTGGCGCGGCCGCGGTTCCAGCGCCACAGGCAGAACAGCGCCAGGAGCAGGCGCGGCACAATCCCGTAAACCACCAGCACGCCGACCAGCCACGTCGCCCAGGCCTGACGGGCGCTTTCGATGTTCAGCGCGGCATCGCCACTGGCGCGGATCATCTCCACGGTGGGCACGTTGAATCCCAGCAAGGCGGGCAGGGCGCCCAGCGAGTGGGTCATGGCGACAAAGGTGTCGGCGCTGAGCAAGGTGGTTTCCCAGACGAAGCCGTAACGCCGGGTCGCCATCAGCATCAGCAGAATGACCAGCGCGCTGAGCATCGCCAGCAGCCACAAACCATTGACCAGCCCGCCGAGCGCCCAGCGATTGAGCTTCTTTCGTTGCAGCAACAACAGCAGGGCCGGCGCCAGTTGCGCGGCTTTGGCGTCGCGGGCGAGTTTTTCGCTGAGCCACAACCACAGGCGTCCCAATGTGGCGCCATGCTCGCCGGCAAACACCAGGCCCAGTGCCCAGCTCAGCAGCAGAATCAGGTTCAGCCCGAGCAGACTGCCCAGCGCCCAGAACACATTGACCGGGGTTTGTCCGTCGCCCATGGCGGCAAATGCCAGACCGGCGCCGCTGACCACGGCCAGCACTGCCATGACGAGCAGCGCCAGTCGCGCACCTTGCAGCCAATGCCCGAGGGCATCGCTCAAACCATCACGTTCGGCCAGCCACAAGGCGCGGCGTTGAATCCGTGTCGGCAGATCGCCGCCCGCCGTGCGGGCCAGTCGGTTGGCTTCCAGATCATCCAGAGGGCCGGCGTGTTCTTCACGCTGGCGAATGGTTTCCGTGAGCCAGAGGGTATTCAGTTCAGTCACGCGGCATCCCGTCGCTTAAATGAGCTGTGAGCATAACCGCTGTCGCGCTTGTCGGGGGGCTGCGTTGCGAGAAGCCGAGCCTCTGGTATCCTCGCCGGCATGACTAAATCACTCCCTCTCAGCCTGATCGCAGCCCTCGGTGAAAACCGTGTGATCGGCGTCGACAACAGCATGCCCTGGCACCTGCCGGGGGACTTCAAATACTTCAAGGCCACGACGCTCGGCAAGCCGATCATCATGGGGCGCAAGACCTGGGATTCTCTTGGTCGTCCGCTGCCGGGCCGGTTGAACATCGTGGTCAGCCGTCAGGCGGACCTGGTGCTCGAAGGTGCCGAGGTTTATTCATCGCTGGAGGCCGCCGTGGCTCGCGCCGAAGAATGGGCGAAGGCGCAGGGCGTCGATGAGCTGATGCTGATTGGCGGCGCGCAGTTGTATGCGCAAGGGTTGGCGCAGGCGGACCGGTTGTATTTGACCCGTGTGGCGTTGAGCCCGGAAGGGGATGCGTGGTTTCCGGCGTTTGATTTGGGGCAGTGGAAGTTGGTGTCTAACACCCCGAATCCGGCGGAAGGCGATAAACCGGCTTACAACTTTGAGGTTTGGGAGAAGGCTTAAAAGATCGCAGCCTGCGGCAGCTCCTACGGTCGGAGTACACCCTGTAGGAGCTGGCGAAGCCTGCGATCTTTTGATTTTCCGGGCCGCGAAAAGATCGCAGCCTGCGGCAGCTCCTACGCGTGAGCCAACGCCGAATGCTCATGCGCATCCAGCAAGTCTTTATCCGTCTGCTGCATGATCTGGCTGGTAATCGCGCCGGCCGTGATCGAACCGCTCACGTTCAACGCCGTGCGCCCCATATCAATCAGCGGTTCTACCGAAATCAGCAACGCCACCAGTGACACCGGCAACCCCATCGCCGGCAACACGATCAGCGCCGCGAACGTCGCGCCACCGCCAACGCCCGCCACACCGGCCGAGCTCAGGGTCACGATCGCCACCAGCGTCGCGATCCACAGCGGGTCCAGCGGGTTGATGCCCACGGTCGGCGCCACCATGACCGCCAACATCGCCGGGTACAAACCGGCACAGCCGTTCTGGCCAATGGTCGCGCCGAACGACGCGGCGAAGCTGGCGATGGATTGTGGAATACCCAGACGGCTGGTCTGCGCTTCGATGCTTAACGGAATCGTCGCTGCG
Organism: Pseudomonas fluorescens; assembly: GCF_902497785.1. Taxonomy (GTDB): domain Bacteria; phylum Pseudomonadota; class Gammaproteobacteria; order Pseudomonadales; family Pseudomonadaceae; genus Aquipseudomonas; species Aquipseudomonas fluorescens_BO. The sequence continues at coordinate 279,431 of NZ_CABVHK010000007.1, read as the reverse complement.
CTGGAGCGGCTGGTGAACGCGAAGGTCAACACCGGCCAGATCTTGCGGAAGAAACGCAGCGGGTTGATCCCGGCGGCGGACACCAGCACGCCATGGACCACAAACATCAGCCCCAGGCCGATGTAGGAAACCACCACAAAACTACCGAGCTTGATGATGTCTTGCAGGTTGGAGCCGGCGACCACTTTGGTCATTAGCGCCAACACGCCGTAAGGGGTCAGCTTCATCACCAGACGCACCAGACGCATGACCCAGGCTTGCAGGGTGTCGATGGCGTTGATGACTTTCTGACCTTTTTCGACATCGTCTTTCAGCAGCTGCAACGCAGCGACGCCGAGAAACGCCGCGAAAATCACTACGCTGATGATCGACGTCGGCTTGGCCCGCGCAAGATCGGCGAACGGGTTCTGCGGGATGAACGACAGCAACAACTGCGGCACATTCAGGTCGGCGACCTTGCCCGCGTAGTCGTTCTGAATGGTTTGCAGGCGGGCCATTTCCTGCGTGCCGGCGACCAGGCCTTCAGCGGTCAGGCCGAACAGATTGGTCAAACCGATGCCGATCAACGCCGCGATGGCGGTGGTGAACAGCAGCGTGCCGATGGTCAGGAAGCTGATCTTGCCCAGCGACGAAGCGTTGTGCAGACGCGCCACGGCGCTGAGGATCGAGGCGAACACCAGCGGGATCACGATCATTTGCAGCAACTGCACGTAACCGTTGCCCACCAGATCGAACCAGCCGATCGAGGCTTTCAGCACCGGGTTGCCGGCGCCGTAAATCGTGTGCAACGCAACCCCGAACGCCACACCCAACGCCAACGCGAGCAGGACTTTTTTCGCCAGGCTCCACGTCGTGTGGCGGGTTTGCGCCAGACCGAAGAGCAGGGCGAGGAATACCAGCAAATTGAGAATCAGCGGTAGATTCATAGGAACTCCGAAAGTGACTTGTGCCAGCCACCTTCCGGGGCAGCTGCGAACCGGCAAGCCTAACAGCTTGATTTCCAATGAATTAATATCAAAAAAGTCTGATTACTGTCGTTTTTGGAATAAGAGGGTGTCGCTTACAGGGATGCAGCTGGCGCAATAGGTGCGTTGGCGGTCGCTGACAGACGATGACTGTCATACCGATTTGATAGCTTCGATATCTTTGATTCAGGGAGAAATATCAATGAAGCTCGCACCGAAATTTCTGATCGCCGCGCTCTGCCTGGGTCTGGCCGGCCAGGCCTTCGCTACGGATTTGAAGCACTGGCCAGCTGATCAGGCGAAGGCGCTGGACGCGATGATCGCGGCCAACGCCAATAAAGGTAACTACGCGGTGTTCGACATGGACAACACCAGTTACCGCTACGACCTTGAAGAGTCGTTGCTGCCCTTCATGGAAAACAAGGGCCTGATCACCCGCGAGAAACTCGACCCCTCCCTGAAACTGATTCCGTTCAAAGACACCGCCGATCACAAGGAAAGCCTGTTCAGCTACTACTACCGCCTTTGCGAACTCGACGACATGGTGTGCTACCCATGGGTCGCCCAGGTGTTTTCCGGCTTCACGCTCAAAGAACTCAAGGGTTACGTTGACGAGTTGATGACGTCGGGCAAACCGGTGCCGGCCACTTATTACGAAGGCGACGTGGTGAAGAACCTCGACGTCAACCCGCCGAAAATCTTTACCGGTCAGCAAGAGCTGTACAACAAACTGATGGAGAACGGCATCGAGGTCTACGTGATGACCGCCGCCTCTGAAGAACTGGTGCGCATGGTCGCTTCCGATCCGCAGTACGGCTACAACGTCAAACCGCAGAACGTCATCGGCGTGAGCCTGTTGCTCAAAGACACCACTACCGGCGAACTGACCACCGCGCGCAAGCAGATCACCGCCGGCAAGTATGACGAGAAGGCCAACCTCGACCTGCAGGTGACCCCGTACCTGTGGACCCCGGCAACCTGGATGGCCGGCAAGCAAGCGGCGATCCTGACTTACATCGATGAGTGGAAAAAACCGATTCTGGTCGCCGGCGATACACCGACCAGCGATGGTTTCATGCTGTTTCACGGCGTTGACGTGGCCAAGGGCGGCATTCACTTATGGGTCAACCGCAAAGACAAATACATGACCCAGATTAACGGCATGATGGCCAAGCATGCCGCAGCCCAGGCCAAGGAAGGGTTGCCGGTGACGGCGGACAAGAACTGGGTGGTCGTGACGCCGACAGAAATCCAGTAAGCCTGTAGGAGCTGCCGAAGGCTGCGATCTTTTGATCTGTCTTCGGCGCGACTGCTGAAGATCAAAAGATCGCAGCCTGCGGCAGCTCCTACAGGGACCGCCGCAAACAAAAATACCCCGCACATGGCGGGGTATTTTTTGTTCGACGCTTAAGCCTTACAGCCCGTCAAGCATCGCCTTGTTACGCACCGCACCCTTGTCGGCGCTGGTCGCCAGCAGGGCGTAAGCCTTCAGTGCGGTGGTGACCTTGCGTGGACGTTTTTCCACAGGCTTCCAGCCTTTCTGATCCTGCTCGGCACGCCGGCCGGCCATTTCTTCGTCGCTGATCAACAGGTTGATCGAGCGGTTTGGAATGTCGATCAGCACTTTGTCGCCGTCCTGCACCAGACCAATCGCGCCGCCCGCTGCCGCTTCCGGCGAAGCGTGACCGATCGACAGGCCCGACGTACCGCCGGAGAAACGGCCGTCGGTCAGCAGGGCGCAGTCTTTGCCCAGGCCTTTGGATTTCAGGTACGAGGTCGGGTACAGCATTTCCTGCATGCCCGGGCCGCCTTTCGGGCCTTCGTAACGGATGATCACGATGTCGCCGGCCTTCACTTCGTCGGCGAGGATGCCGCGCACGGCGCTGTCCTGGCTTTCGAAGATCTTCGCGTTGCCTTCGAACACGTGGATCGACTCGTCGACGCCGGCGGTTTTCACCACGCAGCCGTCGAGCGCGATGTTGCCGTACAGAACGGCGAGGCCACCTTCTTTCGAGTACGCATGTTCGACACTGCGGATGCAGCCGTTTTCACGGTCGTCGTCCAGGGTTTCCCAGCGGGTCGACTGGCTGAATGCGGTCTGCGTCGGGATGCCCGCAGGGCCGGCCTTGAAGAAGTGATGCACCGCTTCGTCGTCGGTCTGGGTGATGTCCCACTTGGCGATGCCTTCGGCCAGCGTCTTGCTGTGCACGGTCGGCAGGTCGGTGTGCAGCAGACCGCCACGGGCCAGCGAACCGAGGATGCTGAAGATCCCGCCGGCACGGTGCACGTCTTCCATGTGGTACTTCTGGATGTTCGGCGCGACTTTGCACAGTTGCGGCACGTGGCGCGAGAGACGGTCGATGTCGCGCAGGTCGAAATCGATCTCGGCTTCCTGGGCCGCGGCCAGCAAGTGCAGGATGGTGTTGGTGGAACCGCCCATGGCGATGTCCAGCGTCATGGCGTTTTCGAACGCCTTGAAGTTGGCAATGTTGCGCGGCAATACCGATTCGTCGTTGTCGGTGTAGTAACGCTTGCACAGCTCGACGATGGTGCGACCGGCCTGCAGGAACAGTTGCTCGCGGTCGCTGTGGGTCGCAAGGGTCGAACCGTTGCCCGGCAAGGCCAGGCCCAGGGCTTCAACCAGGCAGTTCATCGAGTTGGCGGTGAACATGCCGGAACACGAACCGCAGGTCGGGCAAGCGCTGCGCTCGTACTCGGCGACTTTCTCGTCAGAAGCGCTGGAGTCGGCGGCGATCACCATGGCGTCGACGAGGTCGAGACCGTGGCTGGCGAGTTTGGTCTTGCCGGCTTCCATCGGGCCACCGGACACGAAGATCACCGGGATGTTCAGGCGCAAAGACGCCATCAGCATGCCCGGGGTGATCTTGTCGCAGTTGGAGATGCAGACGATGGCATCGGCGCAGTGGGCGTTGACCATGTATTCGACGGAGTCGGCGATGATCTCGCGGCTCGGCAGCGAATACAGCATGCCGTCGTGGCCCATGGCGATGCCGTCATCGACGGCAATGGTGTTGAATTCTTTGGCAACGCCACCGGCGCGTTCGATTTCGCGAGCGACCAGTTGGCCCAGGTCCTTGAGGTGGACGTGGCCCGGGACGAACTGGGTGAACGAGTTGGCAATGGCGATGATCGGCTTTTTGAAGTCGTCATCTTTCATCCCCGTGGCGCGCCACAGTGCGCGGGCGCCGGCCATGTTGCGGCCGTGGGTGGATGTTTTCGAGCGGTAATCAGGCATGAAGCACTCCGGGCGGCTAATCAGGTATCAAAAGGGAAGTGAGCTTCTATTGACGTCTGGAACACTCAGAAATGGCCGTGTGTCCGGAAGTTGCTGATAACTTTGCGGGATCGCCGCGCGCTTCAGCTTGAGCTCATAAACCCGCCGGGGGATGACTGGCGATGAATGTCGCGATTCTACACGGCTGGCGGCGGGAGGGAATGCCTGTAGGAGCGAGCTTGCTCGCGAAAAACCCGAGAACGCCGCTGGGTGTCAGGCTTCCCGCGTTATCGTTGACGACCATCGCGAGCAAGCTCGCTCCTACAATGAATGGATTGTCACATCCAGATGGCATCCCACAGGGGGTAGTCAGCGATACGTGCGACTAACCCTGCTCGCAACGGGTTCGCAACGATATAGCGAGCCATTGCTTTTAAATCATCCTCGCGACGCAACGCCCTGTCGAAGTAGCCCTTTTGCCATACAGGCGCTGAAAAGCCTCGCTCCTGATTGATGAGTCGTGCACAGCGGGATTTGGTGACTTGCATCAGTTTCGGCAAATCACCGTTATGCAGCTCAACCAACCAGTGGAAGTGATCAGGCATTACAACCCAGGCCAAAGAAGTGGCATGACTATCTTCCTGCGCTTTTCTGAACTCGTTCACCACTAACCGACCCATGTGCCAATCCTTGAAGACCGGTTGTCGTTGATGAGTAACAGCGGTGAGTAGATAGATGCGGCCCGGTTCAGAGTGACGGCCTGTACGTAAGCGATGGGCATTCGGCGTTTTGGACATTCCGTTGTCTTCTTCTGATAGTTGAAGAGAAACGGTAGGTGCGGGACGGGCAGTTGTCGTTGCGACAGTAGTTCTGGAGATGTCATGGACATGTAGGAGCGAGCTCGCTCGCGAAAAACCTGAGAGCGACGCGGGGTGTCAGGCATCCAGCGTTATCGTTGGAGACCATCGCGAGCAAGCTCGCTCCTACAGTGTTGTGTTGTTAGCTGTTTGGCAGCAACCGGCAAGTAATGCTTTTGATGTAACGGGTTTCAGCAATCGCCGGGTGTACCGGGTGATCCGGGCCTTGACCGCCACGTTCCAGCAGCTGGATGTTGCGATCCAGGTGACGGGCACTGTTCAGCAGGATGTTCTGCAGATCGTCTTCCGGCAGGTGCATCGAGCACGAAGCGCTGACGAGGATGCCGTCCTTGCTGAGCAGGCGCATGGCTTGCTCGTTCAGGCGACGGTAGGCGCCTTCGCCGTTTTTCATGTCTTTCTTGCGTTTGATGAACGCCGGCGGGTCGGCCACGATCACGTCGAAGCGTTCTTCGCCGGCTTTCAACTCTTTCAGCGCTTCGAAGACGTCGCCTTCGAGGCAGGTTATTTTCTCGGCGACACCGTTCAGCGCGGCGTTGCGCTCGACGCCGTCGAGGGCGAAGGCCGAGGCATCGACGCAGAATACTTCACTGGCGCCGAAGGCGGCCGCTTGCACGCCCCAGCCGCCGATGTAGCTGTACAGGTCGAGTACGCGTTTGCCTTTGGCGTAAGGCGCCAGACGCGCACGGTTCATGCGGTGGTCGTAGAACCAGCCGGTTTTCTGGCCCTGAATAACCGGTGCTTCGAATTTCACGCCGTTCTCTTCCAGCGCTACCCACTCCGGCACGAGGCCGAACACGGTTTCGACGTAGCGGTTGAGGCCTTCGGCGTCACGGGCAGCGGAGTCGTTCTTGAACAGAATGCCGCTTGGCTTGAGTACTTGAGTCAGCGCCGCAATCACGTCTTCTTTATGGGCTTCCATGGTCGCCGAAGCGATCTGCACCACCAGAATGTCGCCGAAACGGTCGACCACCAGACCTGGCAGCAGGTCGGAATCGCCGTAGACCAGGCGATAGAACGGCTTGTCGAACAGGCGGTCACGCAGGGACAGGGCGACGTTCAAGCGGTGTACCAGCAGCGACTTGTCCAGCGGCAACTTGATGTCGCGCGACAGCAGGCGGGCGCAGATCAAGTTGTTGGGGCTCATGGCAACGATGCCTAGCAGCTTGCCACCGGCCGCTTCGAGGATCGCCTGATCGCCGGCCTTGAAGCCGTGCAACGGGGTGGCGGCCACGTCGATTTCGTTGCTGTAGACCCACAAGTGGCCGTTTCGCAGGCGACGGTCGGCGTTGGCTTTAAGGCGCAGGCTAGGCAGGGACATGACGTCGCTCCGGAAAAAAGAGCGGGAGTATAGCGTGTTGAGGGTGGTGGCGGGCCGGGTGGGCGATGAACGCAGGGGTTTTGTGGTGCAGCCGCAAAGATCGCAGCCTTCGGCAGCTCCTACGGGGTAACGCGGTCGGCGTAGGAGCTGCCGAAGGCTGCGATCTTTTCCAGGTTTGTGCAGACCGGTGTGTCGGATCCAACTTTATAAAGGTTAGAATCGCCGCCTGTCCCAGAGTGTGTACTTATGTCCCAAGAGCTGACCACCGAACAGATCCAACAGTCCCTGCAAGGCATCAGCGTACCGGCCCAGCCGCAGATCATGGTGGATCTGCAAATGGAACAGTACATGCCCGATCCGGATCTGGAGGTGATCGCCAGGCTCATTTCCCAGGACCCGGGCCTCTCGGGTTCCCTGCTGAAAATCGTCAATTCGCCGTATTACGGCTTGAGCAACAAAATTGCCTCGATCCAGCGCGCGGTGAACCTGTTGGGCAGCCGTTCGATCATCAACCTGATCAACGCGCAGTCGATCAAGGGCGAAATGAACGATGACACCATCGTCACCCTGAACCGTTTCTGGGACACCGCTCAAGACGTGGCGATGACCTGCCTGACCCTGGCCAAGCGCATCGGCGTCCAGCCGGGCGATGAAGCCTACGCGCTGGGCCTGTTTCACGATTGCGGCGTGCCACTGATGTTGCAACGCTTCCCCGACTACATGCAGACGCTCGAAAAAGCCTACGCAAACGCCAGTGCTGAATGCCGGGTGGTGGACACCGAGAATCAGGTGTTCAATACCAACCATGCGGTGGTCGGTTATTACACGGCCAAATCCTGGCGCCTGCCGGAGCATGTCAGCAACGCAATCGCCAATCACCACAACGCGCTGGCGATTTTCAGCGATGAGTCTTCGCGCAACAGCCAGCTGAAGAACCTGCTGGCGATCCTGAAAATGGCCGAGCACATTTGTGCGTCCTATCGGGTGCTGGGCAGCCAGAACGAAGACCACGAATGGAACAGCATTGCGCCGTTGGTGCTCGATTACGTCGGCCTGTCGGATTACGATTTCGAGACCCTCAAACAAACGATTCGCGACCTCGGCACGCACCGCTGAGTGTCGTGACAGCCTGATTCGAGAGCGCCATGCCTGAACTGCCGGAAGTCGAAACCACCCGCCGCGGGATCGCGCCTCACCTGGAAGGCCAGCGCGTCAGCCGGGTGATCGTGCGGGACCGGCGCCTGCGCTGGCCGATTCCCGAAGACCTCGATGTGCGCCTCTCCGGGCAGCGGATCGTGCTGGTTGAACGGCGCGCCAAGTACCTGTTGATTAATGCCGAAGTCGGCACCTTGATCAGCCATCTGGGCATGTCGGGCAATCTGCGTCTGGTGGAAATCGGCATGCCGGCTGCCAAGCATGAGCATGTGGATATTGAACTGGAGTCTGGCCTGGCCCTGCGCTATACGGATCCGCGACGGTTTGGCGCGATGCTCTGGAGCCTCGACCCGCTCAATCACGAACTGCTGATTCGCCTCGGGCCTGAACCCTTGACCGACCTGTTCGACGGCGACCGTTTGTTCCAGCAGTCCCGTGGGCGCTCGATGGCGGTCAAGCCGTTCATCATGGATAACGCAGTGGTGGTGGGCGTTGGCAATATCTACGCGACCGAAGCGCTGTTTGCGGCCGGTATCGACCCGCGCCGTGAGGCAAAAAGCATTTCCCGGGCGCGCTATCTGAAGCTGGCAATCGAGATCAAACGCATTCTGGCGGCGGCCATCGAGCGCGGTGGCACCACGTTGCGCGACTTTATCGGCGGTGACGGTCAGCCCGGCTATTTCCAGCAGGAATTGTTCGTGTATGGCCGCGGCTACGAGCCGTGCAAGGTTTGCGGGACGGAGCTGCGCGACGTCAAACTCGGGCAGCGCGCCAGTGTGTTTTGCCCGCGCTGTCAGAGCTGATGCACTGACGGTCTATAGTGTGTGTTCTGACTGCCTAGCCGAAGGACCGAGCCATGAACCTGTTCCGTACCCTTGCCGTCGCGTTGATGCTGAGCATCGGTACGCCTGCGCTGGCGGCCAGCACCGGTAGCGGCGACCCGCGTTACACCATCCAGAATCCGCCTGCCTACGCCATGATCGGCGACTTGCTGATCGCCCGCCCCTTGTTGATCGTGGCGACGGTGGTCGGTGCCGGTTTGTTTGTGGTGGCGTTGCCGTTTACCGCGTTCGGTGGCGGCATTGGCGATGTCGGCAAGGCGCTGGTGGTCGATCCGGGGAAAGCGGCGTTTGTGCGGTGTCTGGGGTGTATCGGGGAGGAGTTTGAGCAGCGGGAGTGAAGCGGGATCAAAGATCGCAGCCTTCGGCAGCTCCTACAGGTGCACGCCGAACAATGTAGGAGCTGCCGCAGGCTGCGATCTTTCAGGGGCTTCAAGCCTTACCGGTGATGATCCGATACTTCGCCATCAACTGCTCTTCAGTTTCCGGGTGTGCTTCATCCAGGGGAATGCAATCCACCGGGCAAACCTGTTGGCACTGAGGTTCGTCATAGTGGCCGACGCACTGCGTGCACAGGTTCGGGTCGATCACGTAGATCTCTTCGCCTTGGGAGATGGCGGCGTTCGGGCACTCGGGTTCGCAGACGTCGCAATTGATGCAATCGTCGGTGATGATCAGGGACATGCTAACTCCAGCCAGGGCGGAAGGCCCGGGCGCAATAAACCAATGCGCGTAATTGTGCCGCATTGGAGGGCGCAGTGCACGCGGGTGCGATCAAGGGCAGGTGGCTGCAAAAGATCGCAGCCTTCGCCAGCGCCTACTTTTTGAAGCGCTGGGTCAGGGCGTCCGCCACCGCAGGGTGAACGAACTTGGTGATATCGCCACCCAGCGCCGCGATTTCACGGACCAGCGTCGAGGAAATGAACGAATAGCGCTCGGACGGGGTAAGAAACAGGCTTTCTACGTCCGGCGCCAGCTGACGGTTCATGTTGGCCAGCTGAAATTCGTATTCGAAGTCCGACACCGCGCGCAAACCACGCAGGAATACGTTGGCGTTTTTCTCTTTGGCGAAGTGCGCCAACAGCGTCGAGAAACCGACGACTTCCACGTTCGGCAGATGTTTAGTGACCTCGCGGGCCAGCTCCACACGCTGTTCCAGGGGAAACAACGGGTTTTTCTTCGGGCTGGCAGCGACGGCGATGATCACGTGATCGAACAGGCGCGCGGCGCGTTCGACCAAGTCGCCATGGCCCTTGGTAATAGGGTCGAAGGTACCTGGGTACAACACTCGGTTCATCGCGTCGTCCTGGCGGGAGTCCGTTGGGGAGTCGGATGGTATCGCAGGCTTCCCGGTCGGCCAAGTCGCCTTTTACGTAACAAAGCACTATAGACGATGGGAATATTCGCTCTTTTCACGGGTTTTTCAAACGTTCGGCCAGCGCAGTCGCCAATTTCGCAGTCAGGCCGTAGACCGACAATTGCGGGTTTGCTCCAATGCTGGTGGGGAACAACGAGCCATCGTGGATCGACAGGTTGCCGATTTGATGATGGCGTCCGAGGCTGTCCGTCACGGCGTTTCTCGGGTCCTCGCCCATGGCGCAACCGCCCATCACATGCGCACTGCCCAGGCGTGTGCGGTACAGCTCAAGGCTCAGGCCGTCGATCAGCGTGCGCGCCTCGGCCAAGGTGTTCACATAACGCGCGTCGGCGTGCATCGGCATGACTGCGCGGGCGCCGCCGGCGAACTGGATCTCGGCCATGCTGTGAAACGCACGGCGCAAACCGTCCCAGGCGTACGGTGAAACCTGATAGTCGAGCACGGGCGTGTTATCGCCGCGCAATTCGACGCTGCCGCCGGGGCTGTCCGGGTGGAAACCGTCGCGCAGTAACGCCAGCATGGCGTGGGTGTGGGGCAGGTTTGCCATGTGTTGTGCGTTTTCCTTGCCGAAACCACCGAGCAAGGTGGCCGCCAGCGCCGGGTGCAGTGGCGGCACTTCAAGTTTGTAAGACATTTTGCCGGTGGTGCCGTCCAGCCACTGGAAATGGTCGGAATAAATCGATTGCGGCGCGCCGTAGAACGGGTTGATCACTTCGTCGAACAGTCCGGCGGACATGTTCACCACATGCAAGAAGGTCCGCTTGCCCAGTCGCTTGTGCGGATCAGGCGCGTCGGAGCGCAACAGCAGCGCGGGGCTGTTGATCCCGCCACCGGCCAGCACGTAATGCCGCGCCTTGATCGTGATTTTATGGCCCGTGGGGGCGACACAGCGCTCGTCCATCGCCACGCATTCCAGGCCCGTGACCTTGCCGTCCTTGATCATTAATCGTTCAGCGCGAGCCAGATAAAGCAGTTCGCCACCTTTTTCCAGGGTCGCCGGAATCGTCGTGACCATCATCGATTGCTTGGCGTTGGTCGGGCAGCCCATGCCGCAGTAACCGAGGTTCCAGCAGCCCCGCACGTTGCGCGGAATAACGTGCCAGGCGTAGCCGAGCTGATCGCAGCCTTTGCGGATCACGTCATTGTTGGCATTCGGCGGAACCAGCCAGGGGGCGACGCCAAGACGCTGTTCCATTTTCTCGAACCAAGGCGCCATGTCGGCCGGGCTGTGGCCTTGGACGGCGTGCTCCTTCGCCCAGTGTTCGAGTGTCGGGTTCGGGGTGCGAAAGCTTGAAGTCCAGTTGATCAACGTCGTGCCGCCCACCGCGCGTCCCTGCAGGATAGTGATCGCGCCGTCCTTGCTCATGCGGCCGATGCCTTCCTGATAGAGACTGGTGTAGGCCTGGTCTTCGAGCATCTTGAAGTCGCTGCTGGTCTTGAGCGGGCCTTCTTCGATCAGCAACACCTTGTAGCCGGCGGCGCTGAGGATTTCAGCGCTGGTGCCGCCGCCGGCACCGCTGCCGATGATCGCCACATCGGCTTCGAGGGTCAGGTCTTCGGTCAATTGCGCGCCGCTGCGGGTTTTCCAGCCACGGGCTATGCCTTCGCGGAACGGGTCGGGTACGGGCATATTCGGGGTCTCTTGTTTTTATAGTTGAGAGATATGTCGTTCTGCAGGCCGCCTTCGCGGGCAAGCCCGCTCCCACAGGGTTTTGAGCCGTACACAAAAGTGTGGTCAACCGCAAATCCTGTGGGAGCGAGCTTGGTCTGGGCGGCATTCCGACGATGGGGGCAACTCGGTTTCAAACCGAAGGCGGCCCCGGATACCCGCAATGCGCCCACGACTCCCGGCGGCTGTACCACGCCATCATCACCATCTGCTGCAACGAGCTATGCCCCATGCGCAACAGGCTCAGCGAACTGTTTTCCCAGCGATCGAGAAAACGGCGGATCTCATCACCACTGGCGTTTTCCCAACTGCCCCAAATTCCGGTCAGCGGCCCGCGAGTGACGGCCATTCCCAGCACATCGAACAATTGCCGGGTCAGCTTGAGCATTTCCGGCGACAGATGATCCAGCCCGTTATCCAGGGTTTTCAGCGTGTCATCGACGGCTGTCGGCATTTTTTCGACGGTCACGGCGCCTTCGAGCATCACCGGGAGCAGCGCGCGCAAAAACAGCAGATCGCCGCTGCGCAACATCGCGAAGCCGCTGGCGGAAGTGCTCGACGAACACCCGCTGAGGCTCGCGCCCAACCCGGCAGTGGCCAGGAACGCACTCGCACCGAGGCTGAATTTAAGCAAGCCGCGCCGTGACAGCGCGGGTGTATCGGACAGGTCTGGGCTCATTATTGTTATTACCCGACGGTAAAGATCGTTAGCGGATAAACAGCTTCTGGATCAGTTTCTGAATGGATTTGCCATACGGTGGGTAGATCAGTTTCGCCGCGTTGAAACGCTGTTTGATCAGCACCCCTTTGGCCTTGCTGAAGGTCAGAAAGCCTTCGTGGCCGTGGTAATGGCCCATGCCCGAGGCGCCGATGCCGCCGAAGGGCATGTCGTCCTGCGCGACGTGCAGCAAGGTGTCGTTCAGGCACGCGCCACCGGAATGGGTTTCGTGGAGGACGCGATTTTGCTCGCCCTTGTCGTAGCCGAAGTAGTACAGCGCCAGCGGACGAGGTCGTTGATTGATGTAGGCAAACGCGTCATTCAGATCCTTGTACGGCACGATCGGCAGCAGCGGCCCGAAGATCTCGTCCTGCATCACCATCATGTCGTCAGTGACGTTGAGCAGCAGGCTGTGGCTCATACGGCGCCCCTGGCCTTGATCGAACAGCGGAATGAGCAACGCGCCTTTACTGGTGGCATCGCTGAGGTAGCCGTTGAGCCGGGCCAGCTGTCGGTCATTGATGATTGCGGTGTAGTCCGGGTTGTCAGCGAGGGTCGGATAAAAACTGCGAACCGCCTGGCGATAGGCTTCGACAAAAGAGCCGACACGGTCTTCCGGCACCAGCACGTAATCCGGGGCAACACAGGTTTGCCCGGCGTTGAGCGTCTTGCCGAAAGCGATGCGTTCGGCGGCGTCCTTCAACGGCACATCCCGGGAAACAATGGCCGGGGACTTGCCGCCCAGTTCCAGTGTCACCGGTGTCAGGTTCTCGGCGGCAGCGCGCATCACGTGTTTACCGATGCTGGTGGCGCCGGTAAACAACAGGTGATCGAAACGCAGGCGGGAGAACGCCACGCCGATGTCGGCCTCGCCGAGCACCACGCACACCAGGTCTTCGGGAAAGATCCGGCCGAACAATTCCTTGAGCAGCAACCCGGTGGCCGGGGTCGATTCGCTGAGTTTGAGCATCACCCGATTGCCCGCCGACAGCGCACCTACCAGTGGCCCGACGGCCAGGTACAGCGGGTAGTTCCACGGCACGATCACCCCGACCACGCCCAGCGGTTGATACACGACTTTGGCGGACGCGGGTTGAAAGGCAACGCCGACCTTGCGCCGTGACGGCTTCATCCAGCCTTTGAGGTGCTGACTCGCATAGTGAATGCCGTGCAGGCTGGGCATCAATTCAGCGAGCAGGGTTTCATCGGCGCTGCGGTGGCTGAAGTCCTGGCTGATGGCGTCGATCAGCGCCTGGCGTTCATTGCTCAACAGATCGCGCAGGGCTTTCAACCATTGCTGGCGTTGCGCGGCGGGTGGCATCGGGTTGGCGGCATAGGCGGCGCGCTGCGCATCAAACAGGCTTTGGAGTTCCTCCAGCGGCTTCTGCAGGTCCTGCAGGTAGGCGATGTCAGCAGTCATTGTGGGCTCCGGATTTTATTGTAATGAGAGACTTTTTAGAGTCTATGCTCTATAAAGTCAAATCAGTTGATGGCGCAGCTTTGTTTTATCCACTGGCGGATAGGTCGTAAGATGCCCGTCATCGCACTCTGAATTAAAGCTCAAGCCATGGCCCCAAGAATAAAAACCAGCGAGCGCATCGTGCAGAACAGCCTTGAGCTGTTCAACCAGCAAGGTGAGCGCAGCATCAGCACCAACCACATTGCTGCCCACATGGAAATTTCCCCGGGCAACCTCTACTACCACTTCCCTAACAAGCAGGCGATCATCTCCGTGCTGTTCAGTGAGTACGAGAGCCTGGTGGACAGCTTCCTGCGCCCGCCGCAGGGCCGTGCCGCGACGGTGGAGGACAAGCGCTACTACCTCAAGGAGCTGCTGGCGGCGATGTGGCGCTACCGGTTTTTGCACCGTGACCTCGAACACCTGCTCGACAGTGATTCGGAACTGGCCGGCCGTTACCGGCGCTTTTCCCAGCGCTGCGTGATCCAGGGCGCGGCCATTTACGAAGGGTTCGTCGCGGCCGGCATCCTGAAGATGGACCGGGTGCAGATCGAATCCCTGACCCTCAACGCGTGGATCATCCTCACGTCCTGGGTGCGTTTTCTGTGCACCACGCGGGAAAATTCCAATCACCTGAGCGAACAGGCGATCAAGCGCGGCGTGTATCAAGTGCTGGTGCTTGAGGCCGGCTTCGTCACTGATGAGTCCCGCAGCGCGGTCAACGCGTTGTTCGAGGAGTTTTACGTGCCGTTGGCCCAGGCGTTGGAAGAAGTGCACTAGGATCCACCATCGCCTCATTACAGGAGTCTGTCATGCCCATTGCGCAACTGATCAGCCCGCAGGCCCTGGACCTGAAAAAGGACCAGCCGGGGCTGGTGATTCTCGATTGTCGGTTTGCCCTCGAAGACCCTGACTACGGCCAGCGCAGCTATGCCGAAGGGCACATTGCCGGGTCGAGCTTTGCCGATCTCGAACGTGACTTGAGCGGGACGGTGGTCAAGGGCGTGACCGGGCGTCATCCGTTGCCTGATCCTGAAGCCTTGATCGAACGCTTGCAGACCTGGGGCATCAACGCCGACAGCGAGGTGGTTTTGTACGACGACGGCCCCGGTGCCTACGCGGCGCGGGCCTGGTGGTTGCTGGCATGGCTGGGCAAGCGCGACGGCGTGTTCATCCTCGATGGCGGGCTCAAGGCCTGGCACGCAGCGGGTTTGCCGCTGAGCCTGGATGCGTGCGACATCGAGCCAGGCACCTTCAGCGGAACGCCAGACAACGCGCTGATCCTGAGTGCCGAACAGCTCCAGCAACGGCTCGGCCAGCCCGCGCTGACCTTGCTCGATGCCCGCGCTTTGCCGCGCTTCAAGGGCGAAGTGGAACCGATCGATCCGATTGCCGGGCACATCCCGGGTGCGCAATGCGCGGCGTTCACTGACAACCTGGGCAGCGACGGGCGTTTCCTGCCAGCTGATCAGCTCAAGCAACGCTTCGCGGCGAAACTGGGCGATCGCTCGCCGACCGAATTGGTAGCCTATTGCGGCTCCGGCGTGACGGCGTGCCACAACCTGTTTGCCTTGTGCCTCGCCGGTTATCCCTTGGGGTCGCTGTATGCGGGGTCGTGGAGCGAGTGGATCAATGATCCCGCGCACGGCATCGCTATCGGCGAGTGAAGATCAAAAGATCGCAGCCTTCGGCAGCTCCTACGGGTGTACACATTTCATCGTAGGCGCTGCGAAAGGCTGCGATCTTTTTGCTTCTCAAATAGCGCACTGCCTTTAATCGCGGCCTACAGCGGCGAGCCACTGCGGGATGCGCCGTTCCAGGTAGTAACCCGGCTGACGCAAGTACCCGCTGGGGTCGCTGTATGCGGGGTCGTGGAGCGAGTGGATCAATGATTCTGCGCACGGCATCGCTATCGGCGAGTGAAGATCAAAAGATCGCAGCCTTCGGCAGCTCCTACGGGTGTACACGATTTCATCGTAGGAGCTGCCGAAGGCTGCGATCTTTTTGCTTCTCAATAGCGCACTGCCTTTAATCGCGGCCTACAGCGGCGAGTCACTGCGGGATGCGCCGTTCCAGGTAGTAACCCGGCTGACGCAGGTACCCGCTGGGTTCGTTGTACGCCGGTTCGTGGAGCGAGTGGATCAATGATTCTGCGCACGGCATCGCTATCGGCGAGTGAAGATCAAAAGATCGCAGCCTTCGGCAGCTCCTACGGGTGTACACATTTCATCGTAGGAGCTGCCGAAGGCTGCGATCTTTTTGCTTCTCAATAGCGCACTGCCTTTAATGGCGGCCTACAGCGGCGAGCCACTGCGGGATGCGCCGTTCCAGGTAGTAACCCGGCTGACGCAGCGAGCCATCGACGAAGCCCACGTGCCCACCCTTGGCGTGCAACTCGATTTGTGTGCAAGCGGACAATTCCTGCGAGTGTGGCACGCTGTGAGGAAACACGAACGGGTCATCGGCCGCCTGAATGATCAGCGTCGGTGTACGGATCTCGCCAAGAAAATAGCGGCTCGACGCCCGGCGGTAGTAATCCTGGGCGTCGGTGTAGCCGTGCAGCGGTGCGGTGATCCGGCCGTCGAAATCCCAGAACGTGCGCATGTTTTCCAGCGAGCCCAGTGCCGCCAGCTGCGCTAGGCTGTCTTCGCGCCCGTCGTGCTGGAACTGCCGCTGCTTGTTCTTGATGTAGGCGACCATTTCGCGCATGAAATGCGCCTGATAAACCCTGGAAAACCCCTGGCCGATGCGGTCGGCGCACTGATCGAGCCGAAACGGCACCGACACTGCCACGGCGCCGAGCACGCCACTGTCGTCGCCGGTTTCGCCCAAATGCTTGAGCAAGACATTGCCACCCAGTGAGTAACCGACCGCGTACAACGGGGCCAGCGGCCGTTTTGCCCGCAGGTGCCTGATGGTTTCAGCGAGGTCTTCACTGGCGCCGGAATGGTAACTGCGCGGCAACAGGTTGGGCTCGCCCGAACAACCGCGCCAGTTCAGCGCGACGCTGGCCCAGCCTTGCGCGGCCAGCGCTTGTTGCACACCGGCCACGTAAGGCGAGTTGGAAGAGCCGGTCAGCCCGTGCAGCACCAGCACCAGAGGGGCATCGGCGCTGTGCGGGCCGTGCCAGTCCAGATCCAGAAAATCACCATCTTCAAGCCACAAACGCTCGCGCTCGCGCTCGATGTGCGTGGTCTTGCGCCATAGCGGGCCCCACAGGGTTTGCAGGTGGGGATTGCCGAGGCCGAAGGCTGGCGTGAACGGAAGGTGGGAGGCGAAGGGAGGCAAAAAGGCGCGCACGGCAAATCTCAGGAAAGTGATGCAGGAAGCGGCAGGCGCGAAGGTACGGCTGCCGCATTCCATGAAAACCTAACTTGCCACAAAGCTCGCGTCAGCGCGACACGTGTGCCGGGACGGATCGTCGGCGGGCGCATTGGCCGGATGCACCAGCGGCAGTTGCGCAGCCGTGGGCCCCACCGTGACCACTCGCCATTGATCGTCACTCAGGTGCTTGTTCAGTGCGGTCTTGATTTGCTCGAGCGTGAGTCGTTGCACCTGCTCTACGAAAAAGTCCAGATCGAGGGGTAAGTGATGGCGGTTGATTTCGACCAGCCGCTTGAGGATTTGCGCGTTACTGGCGCTGTCAAGAACGCTCCTGTTGGCCAACCGACGCTTGAGATGATCGAGCTCTGTCCGGGTAGGCCCGTCACGCAAGTAATTGCTGAACATCGACCTCACCAGCGCCACCGTGCCGTCAGAGAATTGCGGACTGATATCCAGAGAGATGGCCGTCAGTCCGCTCCCTGCCCAGTCTGTGGTCTGAATGCGCGCGTCGTACACCAAACCGCGCTTGTGCCGCAGTTCCGTCATCAGGTGAGAATTTCCCCCGCCGCCGAAGATCAACGTCGCTGCGTACAACGCCACGAAGTCTTCATGCTGGCGCGACAGGCTTGGCTGCCCGAGCAATACATGAACTTGCTCTTGAGGGCGCTCAACATGGCTGGTCATCTGCGCGCCAGCCGGTTTCAAAGGCTCGGCCGGGGACGTGCTGACAGTTGTGTCGGGCAGTGCGTTGGCGATTTGCAGGCTGATGGCCTGAGCCTGCTCCAATGACAAGTCGCCCACCACGGTGATTTGCGCCCGGCGTGCCGAGTAGGCCTGTCGGTGAAAATCCTGAACGGCTTGGCGGGTGATCGACGCCAGGCCGGCGTCAGTTCCATAGATCGAGCGCGCGTACACGGTTTCGGGGGCCAGAAGCTCATGAAGGCGCAACGAGGCAATCTCTGCCGGCTGTTGCTGCCGTGATTGAAGCAATCCGCCAAGCTCGCTTTTGACCCTGACCAACGCTTCATCGGACAGGGATGGCTGGCCAAGTATCTGTGCAAACAATTGCAGCGCCGGCGCGCTTTTCTCGGGGTCGCTGAGGCTGCGCAAGGAATAGGTGGCACGCTCTTGATCCAGCTTCATCTCCAGCTTTGCACCCAGGCCATCGAAGGTTTCGCTAATGGCGGCGTGGTCGGTTTTGCCGTCCACACCTTCATTCATCATGCCGAATGTCACGCCGGCGAGGCCGGGCTTATTGTTTTCAAGGGCGCTGCCAGCGGCGAAGCTGACATGAATATCGAATATCGGCAGTGCCGAGGAGCCGATGAACAGCGTTTTGGTGTCTGCTTTGGTTTTCCAGCCCTTGATGGTCAAAGGGCGTGGTTTTGATTGGGTAGTGTCGAT
This sequence comes from Pseudomonas fluorescens, assembly GCF_902497785.1. Lineage (GTDB taxonomy): Bacteria > Pseudomonadota > Gammaproteobacteria > Pseudomonadales > Pseudomonadaceae > Aquipseudomonas > Aquipseudomonas fluorescens_BO. The sequence goes on along the minus strand of NZ_CABVHK010000007.1, from coordinate 261,089 downwards.
TTCCAGCAGCGATTGCAGCACTGACGCAGGAAAACCGGCTGGCGCGGGTAGTGGGGCATCAGCAGCCATCAACCTGACAGGCAGGCAACCGGTCAGCACGAGGCAAAACAGGGCGGCCCGAGGGCCGCGGGCAGAATTATTCATGGGTTTTCTTCTCCACGAGGACATGGGCGGTGCTCAGGCGTTCACGGATCAAGTACGTCTCGGCGGCCCGGCGGATGTCATCGGGCGTCACTTTCTTTAAGTCGGCGACGTCCTGATCCATCAATTGCCAGGACAGTCCGGCGCTCTCCAGGGCGCCCAAGTGCTGCGCCGTGTTCTCGATGAAGTCCCGTGCATAAATTCGCCGGGCGATGAGTTGCGTGCGCGCGCGCTCCAGCTCATCGGTGGAGGGCGGTGTGGATCGCAGTTCGTCGAGTATTTGCCAAATGCGTGTCTGCGCCTCGTCGAGGCTGGCGGCATGCTTGCCGTTGAGCCGCGTCCGCAACACCAGAAGCGTGTCGCTGCGGTTGTAAAAGTCATAGGTGGAGCTGACATGAGAGAACAGCTGTTCCTGATGCGTCAGGCGCTTTTGCAGGCGTGCGCTTTGAGAGCCCGCCAGCAGCATCTCGATCAAGCGCAGGGCGTGTGCGGTCTGACGTACCTCTGCCGTCGCCAGGCCGGGCACATTGAACGCCATGATCAGCTCTGGCGTCGGAACCGCCTGATAAAGAGAGAGTTTGCGTTCGCCTGGTTCCGGCAGCTCCAGCAGCTTCAGAACAGGGGGAAAGGGGCGGCTGGCGAGAGCGCCGAAGTAGCGCTGTGCCAGAGGCTTGACCTGATCGAGCGTGACGTCACCGACGACCACCAGCGTGGCGTTGCCAGGTGCGTAACGTGACTCATACCAGGCGCGCAGATCGGCGGCGTTCAAGCGGTGCAGGTCGTTCATCCAGCCGATGACCGGAGTGCGGTAGCTGCTGGTGGGACTGGCCAGTGTCATGAGCCGTTCGAGCGCGGTCTCATCGGGGCTGTCGTCCACCAACTGGCGACGCTCTTCGCGAATCACCGCCAACTCCGGCGTCAGGTCTTCGGCCCGCAAGTGTGCGGTCGACATGAGATCGGCCATCAACTCGAACGCTACGCCGAGGTAGGGGGTGGCCAGCGTCTGGTAGTAAAAGGTCACATCTTTGCTGGTCACGGCGTTTTCCGCCGCGCCCAGTGATTCAAGAATTGCCGCCGCTTCTCCTGCGCACGTCTTGCTACTGCCTTTGTAGAGCATGTGTTCCAGAGCATGGGACAGGCCGGTCTGCCCCGGTGCCTCGTCGATGGACCCAACCTTGAACCAGAGCTGAGAGGTCACCACCGGGGCGCGGTGATCCTCTTGCACGATGACCTTCAGGCCATTGTCCAAAACGAATTCGTGTGTGGGTGACGGTGCGGCGAATGCCGCTAACGGGGCCAGGCATAGAACAAGCAGCATCCTGCTGCGGTAGGTGTCCATGGGGGAATTGTCCTCAGTGGTTTACGAAGATTACGTAAGCCACTGTGAGGATTTGTATGCGCCGTTGTGCGGTAGATAGTTAACGCACAGCGGGCATTCAGCTGGACAGATCGTACCGCGCGGCAGTTATTGGCTGCGTTGCCACAGCGCGTAGTAAACCCGCCCGGATTTCTGCTCGCGGTGCAGGCGCCAGTTAGCTGGCAATCCCAGCGTCGAGGGCGCATTTTCACTTTCGGTGTAGACCCAGGCGTCGTCCGCCAGCCATTGGCGCTCTTCGAGCAGGGTGCACACGGCGGGCAACAGGTTCTGGTTGAACGGCGGGTCGAGGAACACCAGGTCGTAAGCCACTGCGGGCTGGGTTTCCAGATAACGCAACGCGTCAGCGGTTTGCACCTGGCCGGTGGTGCAGCGCAGGGTGCCCAGGTGTTCCTTGATGCAGGACACCGCGATGTTGCTCGCGTCCAGCGCCTGGCCCATGGCCGCGCCACGGGACAAGGCTTCGAGAAACAGCGCGCCGCTGCCGGCGAACGGATCAAGCACCTTGGCGCCCGCAACATACGGTGCGAGCCAGTTGAACAGGGTCTCACGCACCCGGTCCGGGGTCGGACGCAGGCCCGGTGCATCAGGGAAGCTCAGCTTTCGGCTGCCCCATTCACCGCCAATGATGCGCAGTTGGTTCACGCCGTTGTGCACGTTGTGGACGGGTTTTTTTGGACGGGAAGTGGCCATTAATGCTCCGGAACCCCGAGCGGCTGCTCGGCAGGTTTATCAGATGGGGCCGGTAACGGCTTTTGCGGCACGGTAGGGCCAGCGGTGACGATGACCATTTTGTCCGTGCTCAAGTGTTTGTTCAGTGCGGCTTTGACTTGCTCGACGGTCAGGCTCTGGGACTGCTGCATGAAGTCTTCCAGGTAGCTCAACGGCAGGTTGTAGAAACCCATCGCGCCGAGTTGGCCGACGATGTCGGCGTTGCTGGCGGTGGACAGCGGGAAGCTGCCGGCCAGTTCACGCTTGGCGTCTTCGAGCTCTTTTTCGGTCGGGCCGGTTTTAAGGTAGTCGGCGAGCACATCCTGCACCAGTTTCAGCGTGCCTTCACTCATCTCGGCGCGGGTTTGCAGGTTGATCATGAACGGGCCGCGCGCCTGCATCGGGGTGAAGCCCGAATACACGCCGTAGGTCAGGCCGCGCTTCTCGCGCACTTCGCTCATCAGGCGGGTGCCGAAGCCACCGCCGCCGAGGATCTGGTTACCCATGGACAGGGCGGCGTAATCCGGATCGTCACGGTCGATGCCCAGTTGCGCGAGCATCAGGTTGGTCTGTTTCGAGGGAAACTCGATGTGGCCGATGCTGGCTTTCGGCTCGACCGGTTGCGCCAGTTTTGCCAGTGCAGGGCCCTTGGGCAGGGCGCTGGACACTTGCGCCGCAATCGCCTCGGCTTCAGCGCGAGACAGGTCGCCCACCAGCGCAATCACCACGTTGCCGGCGGCGTAGGCCTTCTCATGAAACGCTTTCAATTGCGCCAGCGTGATCGCCGGAACGGTTTTCGCCGTGCCATCGCTCGAATGCGCATACGGGTGATCGCCGTACAAGCGGTTCATCAGCTCCAGACTGGCCAGTTTGCCGGGGTTCTGTTTCTGGTATTCGAAGCCGGCGAGCATCTGGTTCTTGATGCGTGCAAACGAATCGGCCGGGAAGGTCGGCTTGCCGATGACTTCAGCGAACAACTGCAACGCAGGCTCGCGTTTGTCCGCGGCACTCAGGCTGCGCAACGAAGCCAGTGCCATGTCCTTGAACGCGCCGTTGCCGAAGTCGGCACCGAGGCCTTCGAAGCCCTGAGCGATGGCGCCGACATCTTTGCCGGCCACGCCTTCGTTGAGCATTGCGTTGGTCAGCACCGCCAGCCCCGGCGCGTCGCCGTCCTGGCTGCTGCCGGCGGCGAAGATCAGGCGCAGGTCGAACATCGGCAACTCGCGCGCTTCGACGAACAGCACCTTGGCGCCTTCGGCGGTGTTCCAGGTCTGCACGTCGAGGCTGCGGCGGCTCGGTGCCTTGCCGTCGAGTTCGGCCAGCGATTGCAGCTTCTGGCTGGATTTGGCCTTGTCGAGGGCTTCGCTGGCGTTGGACTCATCGGACTTCAGGAAATAGAAGGACGCAGAGCCGATCAGCGCAACGGCGATCAGGCCAATCAAGGCCAGGCGGGGTTTTTTACGCTCACTCATGAGTCGTCTCCAGTGGCAGGACATGGGCGACGCTGAGACGTTCGCGGGTGAAATACAGCTTGGCGGCGTTCTGGATGTCTTGCGGGGTGACGCTTTCCAGTTCGGCCAGTTCGGTGTCCATCAGTTTCCACGACAGGCCGACCGTTTCCAGTTGGCCGATGGCAGTTGCCTGACTGGTGATCGAATCACGCTCGTAGACCAGGCCGGCAATCACTTGAGCCCGCACGCGTTCCAGCTCTTCGGCGGACGGCGCGGTGCTTTTCAACTGATCGAGCAATTTCCACAGACCGGCTTCGGCCTGGGCCATGGTTTTGTTTTTCTGGGTGTTCGGCGTTGCCGACAGGGTAAACAGGCTATCGCCCCGGGTGTAGGCGTCGTAGCTCGACGAGCCGCCGGACACCAGCTCTTCGCCGCGCTCCAGTTGCGTCGGGATGCGCCCGCTGTAGCCGCCGTCAAGCAGGGCCGAAATCAGGCGCAAGGCGTTGACCGAGCGTTTGTCTTGGGCGGTGGCGACGCTCGGCACGTTAAAGCCCAGCATCAGGCTCGGCAATTGCGTCTGCACGTGCAAGGTGATCTGCCGTTCGCCGGGCTCGGCCAGTTCCAGCGGGATTTTCGCCGGCGGTACGTCGCGTTTCGGGATCGGACCGAAGTAGCGCTGGGCCAGGGTTTTGACCTCGTCCGGGGTCACGTCGCCGACCACCACCAGCGTGGCGTTGTTCGGTACGTACCAGGATTGGTACCAGTGGCGCAGCTCTTCAACCTTCATCCGGTCGAGGTCAGCCATCCAGCCGATGGTCGGCGTGTGGTAACCGCTGGCCGGGTACGCCATCGCCTTGTAGCGTTCGTAGGCCTTGGACATCGGCTTGTCGTCCGTGCGCAGGCGACGCTCTTCCTTGATGACTTCGATTTCGCGGGTGAACTCGTCGGCCGGCAGGCGCAGGTTGGCCATTCGGTCGGCTTCCAGCTCGAAGGCCACACCCAGACGGTCGCGGGCCAGCACCTGGTAATAAGCGGTGAAGTCGTCGCTGGTGAAAGCATTTTCTTCGGCGCCGAGGTCGCGCAAGATCAGCGACGCTTCACCGGGGCCGACTTTGTCGCTGCCCTTGAACATCATGTGTTCCAGGGCGTGGGACAGACCGGTCTGGCCCGGCGTCTCGTAGCTGGAGCCGACCTTGTACCAGACTTGGGAAACCACCACCGGCGCCCGATGGTCTTCGCGCACGACGACCTTCAGGCCGTTGTCGAGGGTAAATTCATGGGTAGGTTGCGGGTCGGCAGCGAAGGCTGAAAATGGCAGACAAACTGTGCTGAACAGCAGGCCTGCAGCGCGGCGGGCTAGAGCATTCATTCGTTTTTTAAACCTGTTGGGCTGCCCGCTTGGTCTTAGCGTCAGCGGGCGAGAGGGTGCTAGGATACTGATCCGTTTTACTGGCGGCCACGCCTATCAGGCCTTTGCGTCTGATCAGGTTGAATGGGTTTGCGGCAGAAGGCTGTGGTTTATCGACTAAACTCTGCTTTTTCGCCGATTTTGCCGCTTCAGTCCTTCGTGAAATCGTTTTTGTAAGGTGCCATTTGCACCTCCAGAAAATGTTGCGCGTGAACAAGCTGAGTCAATCGCAGTCTGTTCTGCATCGAATATTTATCCACCGAGGCGCCCTTTGGCGCGTCGCTACCGTGAGATAGCCGTCCTCCATGTTTGGTTCCAACGACGACAAGAAAGCCCCAGCTGCGGCTGGCGAGAAGAAAGGCCTGTTCGGATGGCTGCGCAAAAAGCCGCAGGAAACCGTCGTCGAACAGCCACAGCCACTCCCTGAGCCAGCACCGGCGCCGGTAATCGAAGAAGAGCCCGCGCCGATTGTCTTGCCGATTGCCGAGCCGGTGCTGCAACCGGTGGTTGAGGCGGAGCCTGAAGTTGTAGTTGAACAGCCGCTGACACCGGTCGCCGAGCCGTGGCTGACTTTGCCGGTGGCAGAAGAGCCGGTGGCCTTGGTTGAAGATGAACTGGCGCCACATGTAACGCCGCCGATTCCGGCGCCGAGTGCCTTCGCGCCTGAGCCTGTTCAAGCACCGGTAATTGAGCCGGTCGTTGCGCCGGTGGTCGTGGCCGAGCCTGAGCCGGTTGCTCCGGAACCAGTGATTCCTGCGCTCGTCGCTCCAGTGGTTGAAGCGTCTGTGCCGGCTCCCGCGGTTGCCCCGGTCGTCGCCGCGCCCGTTGTTCCCGTCGAAGTCCTGGCCGAGCCGCCGCGCACCGAGGAATCCAAAGCCGGTTTCTTCGCCCGCCTCAAGCAAGGCCTGTCCAAGACCAGCGCCAGCATTGGCGAAGGCATGGCCAGCCTGTTCCTCGGCAAGAAGATCATCGATGACGAGCTGCTCGAAGACATCGAAACCCGTCTGCTGACCGCAGACGTGGGCGTCGAGGCGACGTCGGTGATCATCCAGCACCTGACCCAGAAAGTCGCGCGCAAAGAGCTGGCGGACGCCGACGCACTGTACAAATCGCTGCAAGCTGAACTGGCGGCGATGCTCAAGCCGGTCGAACAGCCGCTGAAAATCACCTCGCAGAACAAGCCGTTTGTGATTCTGGTGGTGGGCGTCAACGGCGCCGGCAAGACCACCACCATCGGCAAACTGGCGAAGAAGCTGCAGCTGGAAGGCAAGAAAGTCATGCTCGCGGCCGGTGATACCTTCCGCGCGGCGGCCGTCGAGCAACTGCAAGTCTGGGGCGAGCGCAACAAGATTCCGGTCATCGCCCAGCACACCGGCGCCGACTCGGCTTCGGTTATCTTCGACGCCGTGCAAGCCGCCAAGGCTCGCGGCATCGACGTGTTGATCGCCGACACCGCCGGTCGTCTGCACACCAAAGACAATTTGATGGAAGAGTTGAAGAAGGTTCGCCGGGTGATCGGCAAGCTCGACGCCGACGCGCCGCACGAGGTGCTGCTGGTGCTCGACGCCGGCACCGGACAGAACGCCATCAACCAGGCCAAGCAATTCAACCAGACCGTCGAACTGACCGGCCTGGCGCTGACCAAGCTCGACGGCACTGCCAAGGGCGGGGTGATTTTCGCCCTGGCCAAGCAGTTTGGCCTGCCGATTCGCTACATCGGCGTCGGTGAAGGCATCGATGATTTGCGTACTTTTGAAGCAGAACCCTTTGTCCAGGCACTGTTTGCCGAGCGGGAGCGTTCATGATTCGTTTCGAGCAGGTCGGTAAACGCTACCCGAACGGTCACGTCGGCTTGCATGAGCTGAGCTTTCGGGTCCGTCGCGGCGAGTTCCTGTTTGTTACCGGCCACTCCGGCGCCGGTAAAAGCACCTTGCTGCGCCTGCTGCTGGCGATGGAGCGACCGACCACCGGCAAATTGCTGCTGGCCGGCCAGGACCTTGCCACCATCAGCAACGCGCAGATTCCTTACCTGCGGCGGCAGATCGGGGTGGTGTTCCAGAATCACCAGTTGCTGTTCGATCGCACCGTGTTCAACAACATTGCGCTGCCGTTGCAGATTCTCGGTTTGTCCAAAGCCGAAATCGTCAAACGCGTGGATTCGGCGCTGGAGCGCGTGGCGCTGTCGGACAAGACCGATCTGTACCCCGGCGACCTGTCCACCGGTCAGCAACAGCGCGTCGGCATCGCCCGCGCCATCGTTCACCGCCCGGCCTTGCTGCTGGCGGATGAACCGACCGGTAACCTGGACCCGCGTCTGGCCGCAGAAATCATGGGCGTGTTCGAAGACATCAACCGTCTGGGCACCAGCGTGCTGATTGCCAGTCACGACCTGGCGCTGATCGCCCGCATGCGTCACCGCATGCTGACCCTGCAACGCGGCCGATTGATCGGCGACGGGGAGGCGGGCGTATGAGTGCGACACGCAGCCCCAAGGTTTCCGAGCGCGTCGCGCCGAAAGCCGCCGACCCGCAGCAGCAGAAGAAAAAACGCGACGATGACGACGGCCCGGACTTCGCCACGCTGTTCCGCGCCTGGATCGAAAGCCATCGCGCCAGTTTGCTGGACAGTCTGCGTCGCCTGGGCAAGCAGCCCATCGGCAGTTTCTTCACCTGCATGGTGATGGCAGTTGCCCTGAGTTTGCCGATGGGGCTGTCACTTCTGCTAAGTAACGTCGAGCGCCTCGGCGGCTCCTGGCAGCGTGCGGCGCAGATTTCCCTGTACTTGCAACTTGATGCCAGCCCTGCGGAAGGCGAGTCGTTGCGCGAGCAGATCAAAGGCATTCCCGGTGTAGCCGATGCCGAATATGTCGGACGCGATCAGGCGCTGGAAGAGTTTCAGCAGCAGTCGGGCCTGGGTGAGGCGCTGAAGGAATTGCCGGAAAACCCGCTGCCGGGCGTAGTCCTGGTCACGCCGAACGAGGTCGACAAGCCCGCGCTTGAAGCATTACGACAAAAACTTTCCGAATTGCCCAAGGTACAACAGGCGCAACTTGATCTAGTCTGGGTCGAGCGTCTGGCAGCCATCCTCAAGCTGGGCGACCGATTTGTCTTCGGTCTGACCGTGCTTCTGGTTTCTGCATTACTTTTGGTGATAGGCAATACCATTCGTCTTCATATTGAAAACCGCCGCACAGAGATAGAAGTGATTAAACTCGTCGGCGGCACTGACAGCTATGTGCGCAGACCTTTTCTATATATGGGTGCGTTGTATGGCTTCGGTGCGGGGATACTTTCCTGGGGTGTATTGGCGTTCGGCCTTGACTGGCTGAATGACGCGGTGGTCGGGCTGGCCGGTTTGTATGGCAGTGATTTTGCCCTGGCTGGTGTGCCGGTTGCCGACGGTCTGTCGCTCTTGCTTGGCGCGGTGCTGTTGGGGTATATCGGTGCATGGATTGCAGTCGCACGCCACCTGAGGGAGCTTGCGCCTAAGTAGTATCACTTTGCTCGTATTGACCTTTCAGCGTTTATGGGAACTTGTCCTACGGTTTCCGGTCAATTTTCGCAGTGCTGAACTGCACGAGTTTGTAAGTCGGAGGTTTTTTCGTATGACCAATTCTTTGCAACCTGCATATGCTCTGGTCCCGGGTGCGAACCTGGAAGCCTATGTGCACACCGTGAACAGCATTCCTTTGCTGACGCCGGAGCAGGAGCGTGAACTGGCCGAGAGTCTCTATTATGAGCAGGATTTGGGGGCGGCTCGGCAGATGGTGCTCGCCCACCTGCGTTTTGTCGTACATATCGCCCGTAGCTATTCCGGCTACGGTCTGGCTCAGGCTGACCTGATCCAGGAAGGCAACGTCGGCCTCATGAAGGCTGTGAAACGCTTTAACCCGGAAATGGGTGTGCGTCTGGTTTCGTTCGCGGTGCACTGGATCAAGGCGGAAATTCACGAGTTCATCCTGCGCAACTGGCGCATTGTGAAAGTCGCGACCACCAAGGCCCAGCGCAAGCTGTTCTTCAACCTGCGCAGCCAGAAGAAGCGTCTGGCGTGGCTGAACAACGAGGAAGTTCACCGTGTGGCCGAAAGCCTCGGTGTAGAGCCTCGGGAAGTGCGTGAAATGGAAAGTCGCCTGACCGGCCATGACATGGCCTTCGACCCGGCCGCAGAAGCGGACGACGACAGCGCTTTCCAGTCGCCGGCCAACTATCTGGAGGACCACCGGTACGACCCGGCCCGTCAACTGGAAGATGCCGACTGGAGCGACAACTCCAATCACAACCTGCACGAAGCGCTGGAAGTGCTGGACGACCGCAGCCGTGACATCCTCTATCAGCGCTGGCTGGCTGAAGAGAAAGCCACGCTGCACGACCTGGCGCAGAAGTACAACGTGTCGGCCGAGCGTATTCGTCAGCTTGAGAAGAGCGCGATGAACAAGCTCAAGTTGTCGATCGCCGCGTAACGTGCGCAACCGGCAATAAAAAACGCCCCGATCAGTGATGATCGGGGCGTTTTGTTTTCAAGATCAAAAGATCGCAGCCTTCGGCAGCTCCTACAGTGAACACATTTCCTGTAGGAGCTGCCGAAGACTGCGATCTTTTGACTTCAGGTTCACGGAGCCCAAGGCACCCGGCGCGAATCATTGAGCCCTAGCAAATAGCTGTCACCCCCCAGCTGACTCATCTGCTGGCGAATCCACCCCGCCCGACGCGCAACATAGTTGGTTGGATGGCTGGCGCTCCATACCCGCGGGTTAGGCAGCACCGCCGCCAGCAAACTCGATTGCTGGCGCGACAGGGAGCGAGCACCGACCCCAAAGTGATGCCGGGCCGCTGCTTCCGCGCCAAACACGCCGTCATCCCACTCAACGCTGTTCAGGTAAACCTCGAGGATCCGCTGTTTGGGCCAGAACACTTCGATCAACCCTGTGAACCAGGCTTCCAGCCCTTTGCGCAGCCAGCTGCGGCCGGACCATAAAAACAGGTTTTTCGAGACTTGCTGGCTCAGGGTGCTGGCCCCGCGAACCGAACCGCCCAGTTCGTTGTGAGCCAGTGCCGCGCGGATCGCGCCCAGGTCAAAACCCCAATGCTCGGGGAATTTCTGATCTTCGCCGGCAATCACGGCGACTTTCAGGTCGTCAGAAATCTCATCCCAGGGTTTCCAGGTGCGTTGCAGGTCAATCGGCTCGCCGTCGATCCACGATTCGATCTTGCGCTCGACCATCAGCGCCGTTCCCGGCGGCGGCACCACGCGAAAAATCAGCACCAGCAATATGCTGCCACCCGCGAACCAGAGCAGGGCCTTCGTGAATCGTCGCAGAAATAAACGCAGCATAGAGATGGCTTGGCCGAACCCGTTGAGCGGGCCATTATACAGACCCTGTTGATCGAGTCTGACTGGAGTTCTTCATGTTGCGTGGCTTTCTGATGCTGGCCGCTTTCTTCGGCTTCACCGGCGTTGCCCTCGGCGCATTCGCCGCCCATGGCTTGAAAAACCGTCTGACGCCTGAATACCTGGCGATCTTCCACACCGGCGTCACCTATCAGTTGGTGCACACCCTAGCCTTGTTCGGCGTCGCGCTGCTGGCCACGCAGATTCCGGGACGCCTTGTTACATGGGCCGGCGCGTCGTTCGCCATCGGCATTTTGCTGTTCTCCGGCAGCCTGTATCTGCTGACCCTCACCGGTGTCAGCAAGCTCGGAATCGTCACACCCTTCGGCGGCCTGGCATTCCTGGTCGGCTGGGTCTGCCTGGGCCTTGCCGCCTGGCGCTTGAACTGACCCTGAACCGACCTTGATGTGACCTTGTAGGAGCTGCCGAAGGCTGCGATCTTTTGATGTTGCTCTTTTAAGATCAAAAGATCGCAGCCTTCGGCAGCTCCTACAGGATCAGTAGACACCGTGTGCGCGATCGTGTTTCAAGACGAATGGCTTGGGTCGCCAAGACTGATCGGGCTAGAATGCCAGCCCCTAAAAATGATGGCGGCATTCGGCATGCGCATTCAGTTGAACGGCGAATCCCTTGAACTGCCCGACGGTGAAACCGTTGCGGCCCTGCTGACCCGTCTGGAATTGACCGGGCGCCGGGTGGCGGTCGAACTCAATCTGGATATCGTCCCGCGCAGCCAGCATGCCGATACCACGCTCAATGACGGCGACAACGTCGAAGTCGTGCACGCCATCGGTGGCGGCTAGTCGCCCGGCCCGCAAGGGCACAGAATTCTGCAAGAACCTCACCCCTACAGAGGATTTCCCATGAGCATCGTTCGTAGCGACAAGCCCTTCGTCCTGGCCGGTCGTACCTACCAGTCGCGTTTGCTGGTTGGCACCGGCAAGTACCGGGACATGGAAGAAACCCGCCTGGCCATCGAAGCGTCGGGTGCCGAGATCGTCACCTTCGCCGTGCGCCGCACCAACCTCGGCCAGAACCCGGGCGAACCGAACCTGCTCGAAGTCCTGTCGCCGGATCGCTACACCTTCCTGCCGAACACTGCCGGTTGCTTCGACGCTACCGAGGCGGTGCGCACCTGTCGCCTGGCCCGTGAGCTGCTCGGCGGCCACAACCTGGTGAAGCTGGAAGTGCTGGCGGACCAGAAAACCCTTTTCCCTAACGTGATCGAAACCCTCAAGGCCGCCGAAGTGCTGGTCAAGGAAGGTTTTGACGTGATGGTTTACACCAGCGATGACCCGATCATTGCCCGTCAACTGGCGGAAATTGGTGTTATCGCGGTCATGCCGCTGGCCGGTCTGATCGGCACGGGCCTGGGGATCTGCAATCCGTACAACCTGCAGATCATCCTCGAAGAAGCCAAGATTCCTGTGCTGGTGGACGCCGGTGTCGGTACCGCGTCCGACGCGACCATCGCCATGGAACTGGGTTGCGAAGCGGTGCTGATGAACTCGGCCATCGCCCATGCCCAGCAGCCAATCATGATGGCCGAAGCCATGAAACACGCGATCGTCGCGGGCCGCCTGGCCTACCTCGCCGGTCGCATGCCGAAAAAACTCTATGCCAGCGCCTCTTCGCCGCTGGATGGTCTGATCAAGTAAGAGCCATTGATGACTGAATCAAACGACACGCCAATCCAGACGGAAGAAGGCGACGAGCGCCAACACCGCCGCATCAAGAGTTTTGTGATGCGCGCCGGGCGCATGACCGAAGGTCAGCAGAAAGGCCTGGAGCAAGGCACGCCGCTGTTCGTGCTACCGCTGGCCGACGCGCCGGTCGACTTCGACCAGGTGTTCGGTCGCTCGGCGCCGCGTTCGCTGGAAATCGGTTTCGGCATGGGCCATTCGCTGCTGGAAATGGCCGCCGCCTCGCCGGAACAGGATTTCATTGGCGTCGAAGTGCACCGCCCGGGTGTCGGTGCGCTGCTCAATGGCGTGCTGACTCAGGGCCTGACCAACCTGCGGGTCTACGATTGCGACGCGATCGAAGTGCTCAACCGTTGCGTGGCCGACAACAGCCTCGATCGCCTGATGCTGTTTTTCCCGGACCCGTGGCACAAGAGCCGTCACCACAAGCGCCGTATCGTTCAGGCCTCGTTCGCTGAACTGGTGCGCAGCAAGTTGAAAGTAGGCGGTGTGTTGCACATGGCCACTGACTGGGAACCGTATGCCGAGTACATGCTGGAAGTGATGAACGTCGCGCCGGGCTATCGCAACCTCGCCGAAGACGGCAAATGCGTGCCACGCCCGACCGAACGCCCGATCACCAAGTTCGAACGCCGCGGCGAACGGCTTGGGCATGGGGTGTGGGATTTGAAGTTCGAAAAACTGGCGTAAAACCTGTGGGAGCGAGCTTGCTCGCGATGGCGGCCTGACAGTCAACAGAGATGTTGGATGTTATGGCCTCATCGCGAGCAAGCTCGCTCCCACAGTTGTTTTGGGGTGTTTTTGGGATCAGCGGCGGTCGGCCACTACGCCAATCAACACCAGCACCACCAACAACACCGGCGCCAGGCTGTAGTTGTTGAACTGGCTCAAGCCACGAACAATCCACGGCGTAGCGTAGATCAGCGCGGCGCCGCTGCCGATCATGCACACCAGCGCAAGCAACGGGACGCGCAAAGCGCCGGCGATGCTGCCCAGACGCTGATCGATCCAGCCTTTGATGTCTGCGCCGAACAGCACCAGCAGGCAGCCTACCAGCGCCAGAGAGATTTCCGACAGGTTGCTGCGGCTCCAGCGGGAGGCGGTGGCGAGCAGGTCGAATATCAAATCCATTGGTTTTCCCTTAAGGCTGAAATCAGCTCAGAAATTTTTGCAGCAAGTCGTTGAGGAACAATTGCCCGCGCTCGGTGGCCGCCAGGCGTGACGGTTCGACCTGCAACAGGCCACTTTGTTCGGCGTCCAGGCGGCCTTCGGCGAGGCTTTCCAGGCTCAGCCCGGTGCGCTGCGGATACAGTTGCGATTCGACACCCTCGGTCAGGCGCAAGGCATTCATCAGGAAATCGAACGGCAGTTCTTCGTTGGTCAGCGCTTTTTCGCCGGCCTTGAAGCTTTTCGCCGGGTTCAGATAGTCCTTCGGCAGCCGCGTCTTCCAGGTGCGCACGATGCGCCCGTCCGGGTGACTGAGCTTGCCATGGGCACCGGCACCAATGCCGATGAAGTCGCCGAAGCTCCAGTAATTGAGGTTGTGCCGCGCCGCACGGCCAGGCTGGGCATACGCCGACACTTCGTACTGCGCGTAACCGTGTTCGGCAAGCAGCGCCTGGCCGGCTTCCTGAATATCCCACAGCGTGTCGTCTTCCGGAAGCAGAGGCGGCTGGTTCCAGAACACCGTGTTGGGTTCCAGCGTCAGTTGATACCAGGACAGGTGCGTCGGCTTCAGGGCGATGGCTTGGCGCAGGTCGCTCAACGCATCGTCCAGCGACTGATCGGGCAAACCGTGCATCAGGTCCATATTGAAGTTATCAAACCCGGCCTGACGCGCCATTCCCGCGGCTCGCACCGCTTCATCGCCGTTGTGAATCCGCCCCAATGCCTTGAGCTTCTCTTCCTGAAAACTCTGGATGCCGATCGACAGTCGATTGATCCCCAGCGCCCGGTAGGCGACGAACTTCTCTTGTTCGAACGTGCCCGGATTGGCTTCCAGGGTGATTTCGATGTCGCTGGCAAACCGAATGCGCTGCTCGACGCCTTTGAGCAAACGACCCAAGGCTTCAGCGCTGAACAGGCTCGGCGTACCACCACCAAAGAAGATCGAACTCAGCTCACGGCCGTAGACGGCATGCAAATCCTGATCGAGGTCGGCCAGCAAGGCGTCGACGTATTCTTCTTCCGGCAACACTGGGCTGGCCGTGTGGGAATTGAAGTCGCAATAAGGGCATTTGCGCACACACCACGGGATGTGGATGTACAGCGCCAGGGGTGGAAGCGTTGGAAGTGCGGCCCGGGGCGATTGCGCGGCACCGCCGAAAATCAGCGGCGACGCGGATGAGTCGTGGGTCATTTCAGGCCCAGACGCTGGCGCAGCAGATCCATTGCACGGGCGCGGTGGCTGATCAGATTCTTGTCGCTCGGGCTGAGTTCGGCGCTCGAGCAATCGCGCTCCGGCACCCAGAACAGTGGATCGTAGCCGAAACCGTGCTCACCGCTGGCCGCTCGCAGGATGCGTCCGTGCCACAGGCCTTCACACAGAATCGGCAATGGATCGTCGGCATGCCGCACCAGCGCCAGTACGCACACGAATTGCGCGCCGCGTTCGTTTTCCGGCACATCCTTCAGCGCATCCAGCAGTTTGGCGTTGTTCGCCGCATCACCTTTGCCGTCAGCGTAACGCGCCGAGTAGATCCCGGGCGCACCGCCGAGGAAATCCACCGCCAGCCCCGAATCGTCGGCCAGTGCCGGCAGGCCGGAAATGCGCGCGGCGTTGCGGGCCTTGAGGATGGCGTTCTCGACGAACGACAGGCCGGTTTCTTCAGGCTCGACACTGCTGAACTCGCCGATCGAGCGCAGTTGCACCGAGTCGCCGAGCATGGCCTGGAGTTCCTTGAGTTTGCCGGCGTTGTGGCTGGCCAGTACGAGTTGCGTCAAGTTGATCATTCGCCGGGGAAAAGCTCTTGGTTGAAATTGATGGTGTTGATTTTGTCGCCGTTCTGCACCTTGATCTGAAAGGTGCGGGTTTCCTGCTGGTCCACCGGAAATTGGGCAATGTAATAGATCGCGCCCTGTTCGGTGATCTGCCGGAAATTCAGATTCACACTTTGGCTGGTCAGGTCTTTGACCGTGCCGCTGACCTGGGCCATCTGCGGCTGGCCATCCTTGATTACCGAAACGTTGATCACGCCTTGATTCTTGCTGCGGGTGAGCTCCGCGGCTTTGGCGATGTCCGGTGTCAGGAAAGTAGAGTTGAAGGTGTTGTAATGCACCGTCACGTCGCCAAATTTTTCCTGGCGGTCACCTTTGATGACATCGGCCGCCATGGCGGTGACGC
This sequence comes from Pseudomonas fluorescens, assembly GCF_902497785.1. Taxonomy (GTDB): domain Bacteria; phylum Pseudomonadota; class Gammaproteobacteria; order Pseudomonadales; family Pseudomonadaceae; genus Aquipseudomonas; species Aquipseudomonas fluorescens_BO. Next base: position 245,569 of record NZ_CABVHK010000007.1, on the reverse strand, counting down.
TCAGGCAGGCAGTAAGTAAAAACAACGCTAGACGACCCATGATCGTTCTCCTTGAAATGTCGTGGTTCAGACCGCGATCCGGTGATCCTGCAGCCCTGGGCTGCTGACGCGGTAAATACCGATCTCACCTAACAGATTAGGCCAAAGCTTACTGGCCCACCCGTGCCGATGCTGTTGATCCACGGCCAGCCGATCAATGACCTTGGCGTCACGTTCGCGACATAACGCTTCAAAGTCTTCGAAGGTGCAGAAGTGAATGTTCGGCGTGTTGTACCAAGTGTACGGCAGGAAGTCGGACACCGGCATCCGGCCCTTGCTCGCCAGGTACCAGCGGCAGCGCCAGTGACCGAAATTGGGGAAGGTGATGATGCATTGGCGACCGACGCGCAGCATTTCGTCGAGAATCTTGTCCGGGTAATGCACGGCTTGCAGCGCCTGGGTCATGACCACGATGTCGAAGCTGTTGCTGGCAAAGTTGCCCAGGCCTTTGTCCAGGTCCTGCTCGATCACGTTGATGCCTTTGGCCACGCACTCGGCGATGTTGTCCGGGTCGTTTTCCAGGCCGTAGCCGGTGACCTGCTTGTGGTCGCGCAGCCACGTCAGCAGCTCGCCGTCACCGCAACCGAGGTCGAGCACGCGGCTGCCGGCGGGGATCCATTCCTGGATGATTTCCAGATCAGCTCTCATGGCTTTCTCATAACGTTATGCGGTTCATGTAATTGCTGAACGCCTGCAGGTAGCGCGGGATCGGAATCAGGAAGGCGTCGTGGCCTTGCGGAGCGTCGATCTCGAGGTAGCACACGTCTTTGCGGGCCGCCATCAGCGCGTCCACCAGTTCCCGCGAGCGGGCAGGGGAGAAGCGCCAGTCGGTGGTGAAGGACATCACGCAGAATTTGGCGCTGGCCCCGGCGAAGGTTTTCGCCAGGTCATCGTCGAAATTGGCCGCCGGGTCGAAGTAATCCAGCGCCTTGGTCATCAGCAGGTACGTGTTGGCGTCGAAACGCCCGGAGAACTCCTCGCCCTGATAACGCAGGTAGCTTTCAACCTGGAACTCGACGCTGTGGAAGTCGTAGTTGAGCTTTTCGCTCTTGAGCCCACGGCCAAATTTCTCGCCCATCGAGTCGTCGGACAGGTAGGTGATGTGCCCGACCATCCGCGCCAGCATCAAGCCGCGCTTGGGGATCACGCCGGCTTCCTGGAACGAGCCGCCGTGGAACTCGGGGTCGGTGAGGATTGCCTGACGCGCCACTTCGTTGAACGCGATGTTCTGCGCCGAGAGCTTGGGCGCCGAGGCGATGGCCAGGCAGTGACGAATGCGATCAGGGTAGGTGATGCTCCACTGCATCGCTTGCATGCCCCCGAGGCTGCCGCCAATCACGGCAGCCCATTGGCTGATGCCGATCCGGTCGGCCAGACGCGCCTGGCTGTGCACCCAGTCTTCCACGGTCAGCACCGGGAAGTCGGCGCCGAACGGTTTGCCGGTTTCCGGGTTGACGCTGCTCGGGCCGGTGGAGCCGTTGCAGCCGCCGAGGTTGTTCAGGCTGACGACGAAGAATTTGCGGGTGTCGATGGGTTTGCCGGGGCCGATGCAGCTGTCCCACCAACCGGGTTTGCGGTCGTCGTGGCTGTGGAAACCGGCGGCGTGATGGTGACCGGACAAGGCGTGGCAGATCAGCACGGCGTTGCTCGCCGTGGCGTTCAGGGTGCCGTAGGTTTCGTAAATCAGGTCATACGCTGGGAGCGAACGGCCGCAGGCCAGGGCCAGGGGTTCGCTGAAGTGCGCCACTTGCGGCGTCACCAGACCAACAGAATCGGCGGGAAAGGCAGTTGGCATCGACCCTGCTCTCGTTGAAATGAGGCGTAAGTCTAAAGACCGGTGGGGTTAGCGGCAAGCAAAGGGCGGGGGTGATTTCATTCAGTCAGACCGAGGTGCGGCATTCGCGAGCAGGCTCGCTCCCACAGGGTTTGCATTCCAATGTGGGAGCGAGCCGGCTCCGGGCGGCGTTCCGACGATGAACGATGACGCGGTATCAGATCAAGCCAAGCAACCCCTGCGGCATCAGCGCAAAGTAGGCCAGGCGCGGGATCAGCCAGCTTTGCAGCAACTGGATCACGATAAACGCGAAGATCGGCGAGATGTCGAGGCCACCCAGGTTCGGAATGATCCGGCGAAACGGGGCGAGTACCGGTTCAGTAATCTGCGCGACCAGTTCTGCGCCCGGGTTGTGGCTGCCCGGGGCGACCCAGGACAGGATCACGCTGATGATCATCGCGTAGAACAGGATGTTCAAAAACAGCGAGAACAGTGCGATCAGCGACCAAGGCACCAGCAACAGCCAGTCAACCATGAAGCCTTTGAGCGCCAGAATCACCGCGATCAACACCATCTGCACGATCAGCGCGAGCACCAGCGACGACATGTCCAGGCCGAACATGCTCGGGATCACCCGGCGCAGCGGCTTGAGCAGCGGCTGGGTGGCTTTGACGATGAACTGGCAGAGCGGGTTGTAGAAGTTCGCCCGAACCAGTTGCAGGATGAAACGCAACAGCACGATCAGCAGGTACAGGCTGCCCAGGGTTTTGATGATGAAAATGGCAGCGTCATTGAGTCCAAGCATTATTGATTCCTTTATAAGAGCTGATTAGCGTCCGAGTTGCTCTGCCATCTCGGCCGAGCGGTGCGCAGCGGCGCCGAGTGCTTTTTCCACCAGCGCTTCGAAACCGCCAGCCTGGAAGGATTTTATTGCAGCTTCTGTAGTGCCCGCCGGCGACGTCACGCGGCGGCGCAGTTCGGCGGCGTCGACATCGCTGGCAACTGCCATGTGCGCGGCGCCCAGAGCGGTTTGCAGGGTCAACTGTGCGGCGATGTCTGCCGGCAGACCGAGCTTCACGCCCGCAGCAGTCATCGCCTCGATCAGCAGGAAGAAGTAGGCCGGGCCCGAGCCGGAAACAGCGGTGACTGCGTCCAGTTGCTGTTCTTCGTTCAGCCACAGCGCGATGCCGACAGCCGACAGTAACTCCTCGGCCTGTTGGCGTTGTTCTGCGCTGACTTCAGCGGTGGCGAACAAGCCACTCACGCCCTGACGCAACAACGCCGGGGTGTTGGGCATGCAACGTACGATCGGCTGCGCGCCAAGCCAGTGAGTCATGCTGGCGCAGGTGATGCCGGCGGCAATCGACACCACCAGTTGATTCGGCTTGAGGCTCGGGCGAATCGCTTCGCACACGGCTTTCATCGCCTGGGGTTTGACCGCCAGCACCACCACGTCGGCGTCTTTGATGGCGTCAGCGTTGTCGGCGAACACCTCGATGCCGTGCTCGGCATTCACTTTGGCGCGGGTTTCAGCGCCTGGATCGCTGGCGCGAATCTGCGCGGCGTCCAGACCTTTGGCGCGCAGGCCGCCGATCAGGCTGGCGGCCATGTTGCCGGCACCGATAAAGGCAATACGAGTCTTGCTCATGTCAGGTCCTTATAAATAGAGGAGTCAGCCATTGTTCACGGCTGACCGTAGTCGCGGGCGCCAAACAGGGCCGTACCAATACGCACGCAAGTGGCGCCTTGGGCGATGGCGGACTCAAGGTCATGGCTCATGCCCATGGAAAGTGTGTCGAGCGGCAGGTTCAGGCTGGCTTGCAGGCTTTTCACGGTAGCGAAAGCGGCGTCCTGTTCGGCGCGATCTTCGGTCGGCTCGGGAATCGCCATCAGCCCGCGCAATGCAATGCGCGGCAGTTCGCTGATGGCCTTGGCCAAGGCCGGCAGGTCGGCCGGGGTGCAGCCGGATTTACTGGCTTCACCGCTGACGTTGACCTGGATGCAGATGTTCAGCGGCGGCAGATCGGCAGGGCGTTGTTCGGACAGGCGTTGTGCGATTTTCAGACGATCCACGGAATGCACCCAAGCGAAGTGCTCGGCGATAGCGCGAGTCTTGTTCGATTGAATGGGGCCGATGAAGTGCCAGATCAAGGGCAGGTCGGCCAATTCGACCTGTTTGCCCAAGGCTTCCTGCAGGTAGTTCTCGCCAAAGTCGCGAAGCCCTGCGGCGTAGGCCTCACGCAAGGCCTCGGCGGGCTTGGTCTTGCTCACGGCCAGTAGCTGGACGCTGTGTTCGTCACGTTGAGCGGCAAGGGCCGCAGCCCGAATGCGCGAGCTTACCAGGGCGATGTTGTCTGCTATCGTGGACATTCAAGAGGCGCCAGCGGGTCTGAGGTTGGCGGCATTCTACTGGAATTGAGGAGTGCTATGGATATCACTGAGCTGCTGGCCTTCAGCGCCAAACAGGGCGCGTCCGACTTGCACCTGTCTGCCGGCCTGCCACCGATGATTCGCGTCGACGGCGATGTGCGGCGGATCAACCTGCCGGCCCTGGACCACAAGGAGGTTCAGGAGCTGATCTACGACATCATGAACGACACCCAGCGGGTCGACTTCGAAAAGCATCTGGAAACCGACTTCTCCTTTGAAGTGCCCGGAGTGGCGCGCTTTCGGGTCAATGCGTTCAATCAGAACCGCGGTGCCGGCGCAGTGTTTCGGACCATTCCGTCCAGGGTCCTGACCATGGACGACCTGGGCATGGGGGACGTGTTTCGCAAGATTACCGAATCCCCCCGGGGTCTGGTGTTGGTGACCGGCCCGACCGGTTCCGGCAAGTCCACCACCCTGGCGGCGATGATCGATTACCTGAACAACCACCGGCATCATCACATTCTCACCATTGAGGACCCGATCGAGTTCGTCCACGAGTCGCGCAAATGCCTGATCAATCAGCGCGAAGTGCACCGCGATACCCGCAGTTTCGCCACGGCACTGCGCTCAGCGCTGCGCGAAGACCCGGACGTGATTCTGGTGGGGGAGATGCGTGATCTGGAGACCATTCGCCTGGCGTTGACAGCCGCCGAGACCGGCCACCTGGTGTTTGGCACGCTGCACACCACGTCAGCGGCGAAAACCGTCGACCGGATCGTGGATGTGTTTCCGGGGGATGAAAAATCGATGGTGCGTTCGATGCTGTCCGAGTCGTTGCTGGCGGTGGTGTCGCAGACGCTGGTCAAGAAGATCGGCGGCGGGCGTATAGCGGCGCATGAAATAATGTTGGGGACATCGGCGATTCGCAACCTGATTCGTGAAGACAAGGTGGCGCAGATGTACTCGTCGATTCAGACCGGCGGGAATCTGGGAATGCAGACGCTGGATATGTGCTTGAAGGATTTGGTGAGCAAGGGCTTGATCAGCCGCGAGCATGCGCGGGAGAAGGCGCGGTCGCCGGATAACTTCTGAGTGCTTTAAAACAAAAGATCGCAGCCTTCGGCAGCTCCTACACGGGGATTCGCTATTCCCTGTAGGAGCTGCCGAAGGCTGCGATCTTTTGATCTTGCTTCAAATCAGCGCTGAACAACCTGCAAGGTGTTCTGCTCTTTTGGCAGAACCCGCTTGGCAACCACGTAGTGGCTTTCCCAGTATGGTTTCTTCAGAGTGTCGATGGTCACCGACTTGCCACGGCGTGGTGCGTGGATGAAGCGGTCGTTGCCCAGGTAGATGGCAACGTGATTGACCCGGCGGCTTTTGATGTTGAAGAAAATCAGGTCGCCCGGCTTCAGATCCTTGCGATCGACTTTCTCGCCATGACCACTGGCCATGGCGTTCGAGGTGCGAGGCAGGTCAAACGTGGCGTCGTTGAACGCGTATTTCACCAGGCCACTGCAATCGAAACCTTTACTTGGACTGCTGCCGCCCCAACGGTAGGGTGTACCGAGGACGTTGACAGCGCGGCTGAGCACGTTGCTGCTTTCCTTGGTCGCCATCGGCGGAACCAGGCTGCTTTTGCTGGTCAGCTGCGGGGCGCGTTTTACGGCTTGTTTGTTTTTGCTCGAAGGAGCAGAAACATGGGATTTGGGGGTGTAACCATTAACGTTCGGAAGACGTTGCTCACGATTGGTGGCGTGGGCGGCCAGTGGCATCAAAAGGCAAATGGTTAGCCATGTCTTGAAAAATGGACGCATTAGGCAAGGCTCATAGAGGTTAGCGCGAAACTTTATAACAGCTTTTTTTGTCATTCCCAGGCCGTTGGTCGATTCGATCAGGCGGCCAACGGAACCAAATGCGCGGCAAATGGACGCAATTGTCGGACAGAAGTCAGGTGCTATAAGGGTTTGACGGGTGACAAGGTAACATTTGCCGTACGTCGGCCACCCGTAAAAAAGTCACAAAGAATTCAACAATATTTATCTATCGTGTGATTCGAGGTCATTCATGAACACCTATCAACACCCCGTTCCACATCAGGACACCCACAGCAAAGTGATCGGTTACCTGCTGTGGATTTTGGGTTTCACCGGCGCCCACCGCTTTTATTACGGCAAGCCGGTGACCGGGACGATCTGGTTCTTCACGCTTGGTTTGCTGGGCATCGGCTGGCTGATCGACCTGTTTCTGATCCCGGCCATGGACCGTGAAGCGGACCTGCGTTTTACCGCGGGGCCTATCGAATACAACGTTGCCTGGATTCTGCTGACGTTTCTGGGGGTGTTCGGCGTACACCGGATGTACCAGGGGAAGTGGATCAGCGGCTTGCTGTACCTGGTGACGGGCGGGTTGTTTTTTCTGGGGGTTTTGTATGACTTCTGGACGTTGAATGACCAGGTGTCCGTGCGTAACGCGCAGAACCGCTAAAAGAAAAGATCAAAAGATCGCAGCCTGCGTCAGCTCCTACACGGGAATATGCGTTTCCCTGTAGGAGCTGCCGCAGGCTGCGATCTTTTTGTTTTTACGCCTGGTGACTGATGCGCCCATCCACCAATGTGTAACGCACCACACCCGGCAAACTGTGCCCAATGAACGGGCAGTTCTCGCCCTTGGACAACCAGGTTTCACCGGCCACGGTCGAAGCCGTTGGGTCGAACAGTACGATGTCCGCCGGTCCGCCCACGGCTAACTTGCCCGCCGGCAGGCGCAACGCCTCGGCCGGCCCGGCACTCAAGCGTGCCAGCAACGTCGGCAGATCCAGCAACCCATCCTCCACCAGCGTCATGGCCAGCGGCAGCAACAACTCAACACTGCTGATCCCCGGTTCTGTTGCCCCGAACGGCGCCAGTTTGGCATCGCGCTCGTGCGGTTGGTGGTGGCTGGAGATGGCTGAAACCACGCCGGACTTCACCGCCTCGCGCAGGCCATCGCGGTCGGCGCGGGTGCGCAGCGGCGGCTGGACGTGATAGAGGCTGCTGAAATCGATCAGCGCTTCGTCGGTCAGGATCAGCTGATACAGCGCGACATCGGCCGTCACCGGCAACCCCCGCGCCTGCGCCTGCGCGATCAGTGCCACGCCGCGCGCGCTGGTGAGTTGGCTGAAGTGTGCGCGCACGCCACTTTGCTCGACCAGCAGCAGGTCCCGGGCCAGCGCCACGGTTTCCGCCGTTTCCGGAATCCCCGGCAAACCGAGGAAACTCGCGGTCGGGCCTTCATGGGCCAGGCCGCCTTCAGCCAGATCGTGGTCCTGAGAGTTGAAGATCACCGTCAGGTCGAAGGTCGCCGCGTATTCCAGTGCCCGGCACAGGGTGCGGGTGTTGCGGAAACTGTCCAGGCCATTGCCGAACGCCACACAACCGGCGTCGCGCAGGGCAACCAGTTCGGCCAGTTGCTCACCGTCCAGGCCTTTGCTCAAGGCACCGATCGGGAAGACTTTGGTGTTGCCGGCCTCGCGGGCGCGGTCGAGGATCAGTTCGGCCACGGCCGAGGTGTCCAGCACCGGTTTGGTCTTCGGCGGGCAGCACAGGCTGGTGACGCCACCGGCTGCGGCGGCGCGGGTTTCGCTGACGATTGAACCTTTGCGGCTGTAACCCGGTTCGCGTAGGGCGACGTTCAGGTCGACCAGGCCAGGTGCAGCCACCAGGCCTTGGGCATCAATGGTATCGACGGCGACGAAACCGGCCGGCGCGGCACCAAGGGCGACGATTTTGCAGGCTTCGATGTGGATATCGGTTACTTGATCCAGCCCGCTGACGGGATCGATTACGCGGGCACCGAGAATGCTGAGCTTCACTGGGCGTTCTCCTGCTCGAATTGGCGCTGGGCAGTCTGCCCGCTCATGGCCATGGACAGCACGGCCATACGAATGGCGATGCCGTAGGTCACCTGATTGAGAATCACCGAGTGCGGACCGTCGGCCACCGCCGACTCAATCTCCACGCCACGGTTGATCGGGCCCGGGTGCATGACGATGCAATCCGGTTTGGCGCCGGCGAGGCGCGCGGTGGTCAGGCCGAACAGGCGGTAGAATTCGCCTTCGCTCGGCAGCAGGCCGCCAGTCATGCGTTCACGCTGCAGGCGCAGCATGATCACCACGTCGACGTCTTTGAGGCCCTCGGTCATGTCGGTGTAGACCTTCACGCCGTATTGCTCGACGCCGATCGGCAGCAGGGTTTTCGGCGCGATCACGCGGATGTCCGGGCAACCCAGGGTTTTCAGCGCCAGCATGTTCGAGCGCGCGACCCGCGAGTGCAGGATGTCGCCGACGATGGCCACCGAGAGGTTTTCGAAGCCGCCCTTGTGCCGACGGATCGTCAGCATGTCGAGCATGCCCTGGGTCGGGTGCGCGTGACGGCCGTCGCCGCCGTTGATGATCGCCACTTGCGGGCACACGTGTTCGGCGATGAAGTGCGCGGCGCCGGAATCGCCGTGGCGCACGACGAACATGTCGGCGGCCATCGCTTCCAGGTTGCGCAGGGTATCGAGCAGGGTTTCGCCCTTGCTCGCCGACGAGGTAGACACGTTTAAGGTGATCACGTCCGCCGACAGCCGCTGGGCCGCGAGTTCAAAGGTGGTACGGGTGCGAGTGGAGTTCTCGAAGAACACGTTGCACACGGTCTTGCCGCGCAACAGCGGGACTTTTTTCACCGCCCGGGCGCCGACTTCGAGGAACGAATCGGCGGTGTCGAGGATTTCCGTCAGCAACTCGCGGCGCAAACCGTCGAGCGAGAGGAAGTGGCGCAGCTGGCCCTGATCATTGAGCTGCAGCGGGCGCTTGGTGTCTAGAGGCGTCATCGCGAGGGGGACTCTCAATAGGGCGGATTAAAGGGCGAGGTCTTGCAGTTCGAGCTTGAGTTCCGGGCCGGACAATTTCACCCGTTCGTGCGCCGCCAGCGACAGGGTCGCGCCCACCACATTCGGGCGGATCGGCAGCTCGCCGGCGTCCAGGTCGAGCAGGCACACCAGCGTCACGCTGGCCGGGCGGCCGTAGTCGAACAGTTCATTCATGGCGGCGCGGATGGTGCGACCGCTCATCAGCACGTCGTCGATCAGCACCAGGTCCTGGCCTTCGATTTCGAACGGCAGGGCGGACGGACGCACTTGCGGGTGCAGGCCGTTCTGGCTGAAATCGTCGCGGTAGAAAGATACGTCCAGGGTGCCGAGCGGCGCATCGCTGCCCAGTTCCTCAAGCAACGCCTGGGCGACCCAGACGCCACCGGTGCGAATGCCGATGTAGCGCGGTTCGCTGATGCTGCGTTTGGCGAGATAGGCGTCGAGACGGGTCGCCATCTGGCTGATCAGTTCGGCGGGATTGGGCAGGCTCATGGTTGCTCCTTCTTGGGCCCGAGCCGGTGCTGCTGGAGGGTGGCTCGGGTTGTAGCTAATAGAGACGTGGTGACGGCTCTTCAGGATTCGAACAGTGCGCTGTTTTCGTCGAGCCAGCCTTGCAGCAGCAGGGCGGCGGCGATGGCGTCGACCGGGTTGTCGCGGTAACTGCCTTTTTGTCCGCCACGGTCACGCCGTTCACCCTTGGCTTCGAAGGTGGTCAGGCGTTCATCGTGGGTATAGAAGGGCAGGTTGTAGCGGCCATTGAGGCGGCGGGCGAATTTTTCCGCGCGCAGGCACATGTCGCTGGGCGTGCCGTCCATATTCAGCGGCAGGCCGACCACCACGGCATCGGGTTTCCATTCTTTTATCAGGGCTTCGACCTGATTCCAGTCGGGGACACCGTTTTGCGCCTTCAAGGTGCACAGCTCGCGGGCCTGGCCGGTAATCACCTGGCCGACTGCCACGCCGATCTGCTTGGTGCCGTAGTCGAACCCCAGAATGAGGCGCAGGGCCATCAGGCGTGCCCCGCCTGACTGGTCAGCAGGCTGAGATTGACGCCCAGATGCTTGGCCGCCGCGTCGAGGCGCAGCTCGCTGCTGGTGTTGAACAGGATGTCGGCGTCGAACGGGCAGGTCAGCCAGGCGTTTTGCGCGAGTTCGGCCTCAAGTTGCCCGGCTTCCCAGCCGGCATACCCCAGGGTGATCACACTCTTTTCCGGCCCGACTCCGTCGGCGATGGCGAACAACACGTCCTGGGACGTGGACAAGGACAGGTCGCCTTCCAGATCAACGGTTGCCTGAAACTTCTTGCCCGAGGGGTGCAGGACAAAACCGCGGTCGGTCTGCACCGGGCCACCAATGAAAATCGGCACATGCTGGCAGAGCAGCGGCGGTTCGATATCGGGGCGCAGTTGCTCGAGAATATCGGCCAGGTTCAGGTCTTGCGGACGGTTGACCACCAGCCCCATGGCACCATTGGCCGTGTGCTCGACGATGTAGGTCAAGGTGTGCGCAAAGTTCGGGTCGGCCATGTGAGGCATGGCGATCAGGAATTGATGCTTGAGGTAGCTGGGGCTGACGTTTTTCATGAGCGCTAGTGTGGCGTTGCGGGGGCGAGCTGACAAGCCGAGGCGGGTCAAAAGATCGCAGCCTTCGGCAGCTCCTACAGAGGAATGTGTACACCCGTAGGAGCTGCCGAAGGCTGCGATCTTTAATTACTGGACAGCCGGTCCCCGCGCGCAAACTTCCACGTGCGGATGATTTCAAGCCGGTCAATGTCCGACAGATCACCGGTAAACGGTGAAAACGGCGCCGCCAGCCTGACGATTCGCTGCGCCGCCTGATCCAGCAATGGTTGCCCGGACGACTCCAGCACCAGCACCTCATACAACGAGCCGTCGCGGTTGATCGAGACCATCAGCCGCAAATTGCCGTAGATCTGTTGGCGTCGCGCTTCATCGGGGTAGTTGAGGTTGCCGATGCGCTCGACCTTCTTGCGCCATTCGTCCTTATACCAGGCTCCTTTGTCGCGCATGGTCGAGGCGGCGCTCAGGCGGTGGATGCGCGGGCGCTTGGCGTACAGCTGTTGTTCCTGGGCCAGTTCCGCTTCGAGGCTGGCGATGTCGCTGGACAACTGTTCAGCGTCAAATGTCGGCGCGGCAACAGCGGGTTTGGTGACGGGTTTGGGTTCTTCGGTTTTTGCCGGAGCTTTTTTCGGCTTGGGCGCGACGGTGGTCACCGCAGCCTTGGGCGCTGCTTCCTGCACTTGAGGCTTGGCAGCCGGCGGTGGCGTGACTTTCTGCACCTTGTTGTCCTGGAACGGCGCGACCTCGGTGGTTTTGGGAATCGCCTTTTTATCCAGGGTACCGCTGCCTTGCTGATTTTCCTGGGCGAGGAAATCGGCTTTCTCAGGCTTCTTTTCTGCTTTGAACGTGGCGAGGGTGATTTCCAGGGTTTTGCTGATCTGCTGGGGTTCAACCACCGCAAAGCCGACACCCAACAGCAAGGCCAGGTGAATCAGCGCCGCGAGAAACAGGGTAAATCCGAGGCGATCGGCCGGGCGCACACCACGGTGGGCGAGTTCGGCGGGCAGATCGGACGGGAGAGTCATGACAAGAAAACCAACATCGCGTTTTTCACAGGCCGCGCATGATAACGCAATGTCGGATTGATCTTGGCTGTTCTATATCAACGAGCCTTGAGCTTCTGATCGATGGCATCCATCAGCAGGCCACCAATGTCGGTGCCGAACGCATTATCAATCTCGCGAATGCAGGTCGGGCTGGTGACGTTGATTTCCGTGAGGTGCTCGCCGATCACGTCCAGGCCCACGAACAGCAGGCCTTTCTCGCGCAGGGTCGGGCCGACTTGTGCGGCGATCCAGCGATCCTTGTCGCTCAACGGACGGGCTTCGCCACGACCGCCGGCCGCAAGGTTGCCACGGGTTTCGCCAGCAGCGGGGATGCGTGCCAGGCAGTAATCCACCGGTTCGCCGTCGATCATCAGGATGCGTTTGTCGCCGTCCTTGATCGCTGGCAGGTAAGCCTGGCCCATGATCTGCTGGGTGCCGAGCGCAGTCAGGGTCTCGAGGATCACCGACAGGTTCGGATCGCCCGCGCGGTGACGGAAGATCGAGGTGCCGCCCATGCCATCCAGCGGTTTGAGGATCACGTCGCCATGTTTGGCCGCGAATTCACGCAACACATCGGCGCGGCGGCTGACCACGGTCGGCGGCGTGCACTGCGGGAACAGCGTGGCGAACAGTTTTTCGTTGCAGTCGCGCAGGCTCTGCGGCTTGTTGACCACCAGCACACCCGCACGCTCGGCTTGTTCAAGCAGATACGTGGCGTAGACGAATTCCATGTCGAACGGCGGATCCTTGCGCATCAGGATCACGTCCAGATCGCTCAGCAACGCGTCGGTCTCGGCTTCCAGTTCGAACCATTTTTCCGGGTTGGCGAACACTTTCAGCGGCCGCATCCGCGCCCGCGCTTCACCTTCGCCCTGGTACAAATCCCGCTGTTCCATATAGAACAGCTCCCAACCGCGCTTTTGCGCGGCCAGCAGCATGGCCAGCGAGCTATCCTTTTTATAGGAGATGCTGGCAATAGGATCCATGACAATCCCGACGCGAACGCTCATGGGTGATTCCTCGAATTAGGGGGCAATGCCGATCCCTGTAGGAGCAAGCTCGCTCCTGCAAAGAGCCGTAAAAAAGTGGCGTCAGAGTGGCGCTGAGTGTGTTCCCGGTCAAGGAAAAACCACTGCGCAGGTCGGCCGATAGATTGGATTTGGAGACTGTGCTAAAAAGGCTGCCATGTCGTGCTGGCCCTTGAGCATCAAGGGTTTCGAGCCACCGAAGATCCATAAACGGACAAATTGATTCGCAAAGGCGACGGTAGAGCATTTATGGAACAGCATTCCAGCGCCTTGAAGGTCATGGTGATCGATGATTCGAAGACGATCCGTCGCACCGCCGAAACGCTGTTGAAGAACGTGGGCTGTGAAGTCATCACCGCCATCGATGGTTTCGACGCGCTGGCGAAGATTGCCGATCATCATCCGGGCATCATTTTTGTCGACATCATGATGCCGCGTCTGGATGGCTATCAGACCTGCGCCCTGATCAAGAACAACAGTGCGTTCAAGTCCACGCCGGTGATCATGTTGTCGTCCAAGGACGGGCTGTTCGACAAGGCCAAGGGGCGCATCGTCGGTTCCGACCAGTTTTTGACCAAGCCTTTCAGCAAGGAAGAATTGCTCAACGCGATCCAGGCCCATGTACCGGGCTTTGCCGCTGTTTTGCCGCAGTAGGACACGCACAGTGACGCTCGGCCAGCGGGCCCGGCGCCGACAAGAAGAATGGGGAAAACCATGGCACGTATTCTGATCGTCGATGATTCGCCGACCGAAATGTACAAACTGACCGGCATGCTGGAAAAGCACGGCCATGAAGTGTTGAAAGCCGAGAACGGCGCCGACGGCGTGGCCCTGGCCCGTCAGGAAAAACCCGACGCGGTCCTGATGGATATCGTCATGCCCGGCCTCAACGGTTTCCAGGCGACGCGCCAGCTGACCAAGGATCCGGACACCGGGCACATCCCGGTGATCATCATCACCACCAAGGATCAGGAAACCGACAAGGTCTGGGGCACACGTCAGGGCGCCAAGGATTACCTGACCAAACCGGTCGACGAAGAAACCCTGATCAAGACCCTGAACAACGTGCTGGCCGGTTGATCTCCCGGCCATGACCGAGTCGCTGACGGCTTTCGAACTGCTGTTGCAGATCGACCAGCGCTGTCGTGTGCTGGCGGCGGATTTGCCGTCCCAGCCCACTCGACAGGACAGCTGGAGCGGCATTGGTTTTCGCCTGGGTGAGCACTGGTACGTCGCGCCCATGGGTGAAGTCAGCGAGGTCCTGCACGAACCACGGTTCACCCAACTGCCGGGGGTCAAATCCTGGGTCAAAGGCGTAGCTAACCTGCGCGGGCGTTTGCTGCCGATGATGGATTTGGGTGGCTTCCTGGGCCACGAGTTGTCGGCCTCGCGCAAGCAGCGGCGGGTGTTGGTGGTGGAGCATAACGATGTGTTTGCCGGGTTGATGGTCGATGAAGTCTTCGGCTTGAAGCACTTTGCGCAAGACAGTCTGGAGCCGGTAGAAGCGTTGAGCGGGCCGATGGCACCCTTCATCAAAGGCCGGTTTGCGCGTGAGCAGAATTGGCAGGTGTTCAGCCCGTTTGCGTTGGCGCAGTCGCAAAGCTTCATGCACGTAGCGTTGTAAACACCGACCCTGTGGGAGCGGGCTTGCCCGCGATGCCGACGCCTCGGTCTCACTTGCAACCGAGGTGATGCCATCGCAGGCAAGCCAGCTCCCACAGGGTTTTCGGCAAGGTTCACAGGTGTGGGTTAACAGGCGAGGACCGATGATAAAAGCAAAAACAGGCAGGCCAGAAGGGTCGCGCAGCCGGTCGCAGATCGTCGCGCTGTTCATCGCGCTGATTGTCTTCATCATGCTGCTGTTCGCCAACTTCGCTTACCTCAACACCCAGTCCACGTACGACAAACAGTACATCGGCCACGCCGGTGAACTGCGCGTGCTGTCGCAGCGTATCGCCAAAAACGCCACCGAAGCCGCTGCCGGCAAGGCTGCCGCGTTCAAGCTGCTCAGCGATGCGCGCAACGATTTCGCCCAGCGCTGGGGTTATCTGAAGAAAGGCGATCCGTCCACCGGCCTACCGCCCGCGCCGGCCACCGTGCGCCCGGAAATGCGCGCCGTGCAGCTGGATTGGGAGCGCCTGCTGAAAAACACCGACGCCATTCTTTCCAGCGAGCAAACGGTTTTGTCGCTGCATCAAGTCGCCGCCACCCTGGCGGAAACCGTGCCGCAATTGCAGGTCGAGTACGAAAAAGTCGTCGAGACCCTGCTGCAACGTGGCGCGCCGGCCGCCCAAGTGGCGATGGCCCAGCGTCAGTCGTTGTTGGCCGAACGGATCCTCGGCGCGGTGAACACCGTGCTGTCCGGCGACGAAAATTCGCAACAGGCCGCCGACGCTTTTGGTCGCGACGCCTTGCGGTTTGGCAAAGTGCTCAACGGCATGCTTCAGGGCGATGCGGCGTTGAAGGTCAGCCAGGTCGAGGACCGTGACGCCCGCGCCCGGCTGCTCGAGATTTCCGAGTTGTTTGAATTCGTCTCGGGGTCGGTGGATGAAATCCTCGAAACGTCGCCAGAGCTGTTCAAGGTGCGCGAATCGGCGACCAACATTTTCAGCCTGTCGCAAACCCTGCTCGACGAAGCCTCGCACTTGGCCACCGGGTTCGAAAACCTCGCCAGCGGGCGTAACGCCGACACCATTGGCGGCTACGTGCTGGGCCTGCTGGCGCTGATGTCGATCATCCTCATCGGCCTGGTGATGGTGCGCGAAACCAACCGTCAGCTGCGCGAGACCGCCGAGAAAAACGAGCGTAACCAGAACGCGATCATGCGCCTGCTCGACGAGATCGAAGACCTCGCCGATGGCGATCTCACCGTCACCGCCTCGGTGACCGAAGACTTCACCGGGACCATCGCCGATTCGATCAATTATTCAGTCGACCAACTGCGCGATCTGGTGGCAACGATCAACCTCACCGCCGGCCAGGTCGCCGCCGCCGTGCAGGAAACCCAGGCCACTGCCATGCACCTGGCCCAGGCTTCGGAGCATCAGGCGCAACAGATCAGCGAAGCCTCCACCGCAATCAACGACATGGCGCAGTCCATCGACCAGGTGTCGGCCAACGCCGCCGAGTCTTCGGCGGTGGCTGAGCGCTCGGTGGAAATTGCCAACAAGGGCAACGAGGTGGTGCACAACACCATCCATGGCATGGACAACATTCGCGAGCAGATTCAGGACACCGCCAAGCGCATCAAACGCCTGGGCGAGTCGTCTCAGGAAATCGGCGACATTGTCAGCCTGATCGATGACATCGCCGACCAGACCAACATACTTGCGCTCAACGCAGCCATCCAGGCGTCCATGGCCGGTGACGCCGGGCGCGGTTTTGCGGTGGTGGCTGACGAAGTCCAACGACTGGCCGAACGCTCATCCGCCGCGACCCGGCAGATCGAAACCCTGGTGCGGGCGATTCAGGCCGACACCAACGAAGCGGTGATTTCCATGGAGCAGACCACCACCGAAGTAGTCCGCGGCGCGCGTCTGGCGCAAGATGCCGGGGTGGCCCTGGAAGAAATCGAAGGCGTGTCGAAGGTCCTCGCGGCGCTGATCCAGAGCATCTCCAACGCGGCGCAACAACAGACGTCTTCGGCCGGGCAGATTTCCCTGACAATGAACGTGATCCAGCAAATCACCTCGCAGACGTCGTCCGGTTCCACCGCCACCGCCGAGAGCATCGGCAACCTGGCGAAGATGGCCAGCCAGTTGCGTCGTTCGGTGTCCGGTTTCACCTTGCCGGCCGCCAAGGCGCAGACTGTGGATAAAGTGTGAAACGTCCGTTGGCGTCTGAATTATGAACGGAGCAGTTATGGGTGATCGGCACGACTATGTGGCCCTCGAGTGGGTCAAGGGCGAGATTGCCGAAACGCTGAAAGTGGCCCATCAAGCGATTGAAACGTTGCTCGATGATCCGCAGGCGACGCACGTCCTCAGCGATTGCCTGGCGTGCATCCATCAAGTGCATGGCAGTTTGCAGATGGTCGAGTTCTACGGCGCGGCGCTGCTCGCCGAAGAAATGGAACAGCTGGCCAGCGCCTTGCTGCACGACCGCGTCAGCCATCGCGATGAGGCCATTCACCTGTTGACGCAGGCCCTCGGGCAGTTGCCGATTTACCTCGACCGGGTACAAAGCGCACGGCGCGATCTGCCGCTGGTGGTGCTGCCGCTGATCAACGATCTGCGCAGTGCCCGTGGCGAAAGCCTGTTGTCGGAAACCAGTCTGTTCACACCGCAATTGCCGGACCTGCCGCCGCTCAGTACCGAATCACTGGCGCTGCTGGAACCGGCGGACCTGCCGAATGTGCTGCGCAAATTGCGCCAGATGTTGCAAATGGCGTTGGTCGGGTTGCTGCGCGAGCAGGATGACGAGACCCACCTCGGTTACCTGAGCACGGTTTTTTCACGCCTCGAAGGGCTGTGTGGTCAGGCGCCGCTGAGCCCGTTGTGGCAAGTCGCTTCGGCACTGGTCGAAGGCATGCGCGGCGGCTCGATTGCCAACAGTCCGGCGCTGCGCAGCCTGCTCAAGGATGCCGACAAGGAACTCAAGCGCCTGCTCGAACAGGGCATGCCCGGGGTCAATCAACCGGCGCCGCCGGAGTTGCTCAAGAGTCTACTGTTCTATATTGCCAAGGCCGACCACCCCACCGGGCAGATGCTGACCATGAAAGATCGCTACGGACTGGACGATGCATTGCCTGACAGCGCGCTGGTCGATGAAGAACGGGCGCGGCTGGCCGGCCCCGACCGCGATGCCATGCGCTCGGTATTGGCAGCGCTGTGCGAAGAATTGGTGCGAGTCAAAGAACGTCTCGATCTGTTCGTGCGCAGCGACCGCCAGCACGCCTCGGACCTCGAAAGCCTGCTGGCGCCCTTGCGGCAGATCGCCGACACCCTGGCGGTGCTCGGCTTCGGCCAGCCGCGCAAGGTCATCATCGATCAACTCGCGATGGTGCTCAGCCTCGCCCAGGGCCAGCGCGAACCCAACGATGCGATCCTGATGGACGTCGCCGGTGCCCTGCTTTACGTCGAGGCGACGCTGGCCGGCATGGTTGGCACCGTCGAACCGGAAAGTCAGGAAGACAGCCGCCTGCCGACCACCGACCTGACGCAGATACACCAGATCGTGATCAGGGAAGCGCGCATTTGCCTGCAACAGGCCAAGGACATGGTCGTCGACTACATCGACGCCGATTGGGATCGCCAGCATTTGCAACCCTTGCCGGCCTTGCTCACCCAGGTGCGCGGCGCGCTGGCGATGATTCCGCTGAGCCGGGCGGCGAGCCTGATCGAAACCTGCAATCACTTTATCCGCGAGCATTTACTGCAGGACCCGGACCAGCCCGGCTGGGAAGAGCTGGACAGTCTGGCCGACGTCATTACCAGCATCGAGTATTACCTGGAGCGCCTCAGCGACGACCCCGAGGCGTGCGGCGAACACCTGCTCGACGTCGCCGAAAACAGCCTCGCCTCCCTCGGCTTTTACCCCAGTGAACGCAATGTGCCGGTGCTTGAGGATGTGCTTAGCCCGAGCGAAGCGCAGGTCATGCAAGACCAGCAGGAGCTGGACGATCCCGCCGTCGTCCAGACCCTGGCCGATGTCCTGGCCAGCCCGGTGTCGGCGGTTAATCCGCCGGCGCTCAATACACCCGGCAGTCTGTTGCCGCCGCCACCCGGTGAAGAGCCGGTGGATGATGAGCTGCGCGAAGTCTTTCTCGAAGAAACCGACGAAGTCCTGGAAATTCTTTGTGAATACCTGCCGCGCTGGGTGGCTGATCCCCAGAGCGAATCGGCGCTGGGCGAATTACGCCGGGCCTTCCATACCCTCAAAGGCAGTGGCCGCATGGTGCGCGCGCTGGTGTTGGGCGAGTTGGCGTGGGCCGTGGAAAACCTGCTTAACCGCGTGCTGGAGCACAGTGTCGAACCGGGGCCGGCGGTGCAGCAACTGATCAGCGCCGTGCTGAACCTGCTGCCGGAACTGGTGGCTGAGTATGCCGACAATGCCCAGCGTCAGCGCAACGACGTCGACCAGTTGGCCGTCCGCGCCCATGCCCTCGCCAAGGGTGATGAAGCGGCCGACGAGGACGTGCAGGATGTCGCCGCCCTTGATCCGTTGTTGCTGGAGATATTCCGCAAAGAAGCTGAAACCCATTTGGCCAGCCTCAATCGCTTCCTTGATCAGGCCGCCGAACACGTGCCGTTGCAGGCCAGTGACGAGTTGCAGCGCGCTTTGCATACGCTCAAGGGCAGCGCCTCAATGGCCGGTGTGTTGCCGATCGCCGAGCTGGCGACGCCGCTGGATCAACTGGCCCGCGAGTACAAGGCGCACCTGATCGCTTTGGACCTGGACGAAGTCGAGTTGCTGCTGGAAGCCGAAGGTGTGTTCCGGGTCGCACTGCGTCAGCTCAAGGTCGATCCGCTGGCGGAGATTCCTGGCGCCCGTGCCCTGATCGAAAGAACCCGCACACTGCTGGCCGAGCGTCTGGAAGCGCTCTCGAGTGCGCCGAGCACTGCGCAGCGCACCAAGCGCGACCCGCAGCTGATCAACAACTTCCTGGCGCAGGGCATGGACATTCTGCTGGACGCCGAAAGCCTGTTGCAGCGCTGGCAGCAGCACCCCGGCGAGCGTCAGGAACTCAGTGCGCTGCTGGATGAATTGACCACCCTCGGCGAAGGCGCGCACCTGGCTGATCTACACCCGGTGGACGAACTCTGCGAGGCCTTGCTGGATCTCTACGGCGCAGTGGAAGAAGCCAGCCTGGCGGTCAGCGAGCGGTTTTTTCAGGAAGCGCAAAGCGCTCATGAAGCGCTGATCAACATGCTCGATGAACTCGCCGCCGGCCAGGAAGTCAGCCCGCAACCTGAACGTATCGGCGCCTTGCGCAGCTTGCTCGACGAGAGTCTCGACCCCTCCGCCATGGGCCTGATTCGCAGTGACGGCAGCCGAGCCCTGAGCATTCGCGAACTGAGCAGCGCCACCGCCGAATTGTCCCAGACGACACCACCCCCTGTAGGAGCCGGCTTGCTGGCGATGGACTCGCAGACACCGTATTTATCCAATGAGAACCCACCACCGTTAGCGTCCATCGCCAGCAAGCCGGCTCCTACAATGGATCGTGCAGTTGAGCTGGACGACGAGATCGTGTCGATCTTCCTCGAAGAAGCCGTGGATATTCTGGAGAGCGCAGGCCAGGCTTTGCAGCGCTGGCTGACGGACCCGGACAACGCTGCGCCACTGCTGTCGTTGCAGCGTGACTTGCACACGCTCAAGGGCGGTGCGCGGATGGCCGAGGTCGAACCTGTCGGTGACCTTGCCCATGAACTGGAAAGCCTTTACGAAGGTCTGGTCGATCGACGCTACCTCCACAGCGACGCGTTGGCGCAGCTGCTGCAACAGAGCCACGACCGATTGGCGCACCAGCTTGAACAGTTGCAGAGCCACAGGCCATTGAGTGATCCGGGCCCACTGATCGAGGCTATTCGCGCATTCCGCCAAGGCAATCTCAGCGCACCTGAACCCGTCGAGCTGCCGCCCGCCGAGGACTCGGCGGGGCATGATCCGGAGCTGTTGGAGATCTTCCTCGAAGAAGGTTTCGACATCATCGAAAACTCCGGCGCGGCATTGCTGCGCTGGCAGGCCGAGCCGTCCAGTCGTCAGGAAATGGAAACCCTGCTGCGCGACTTGCACACCCTCAAGGGTGGCGCGCGGATGGTGGAAATTGCACCGATTGGCGACCTCGCCCATGAGCTGGAATTTATCTACGAAGGCTTGTCCGCCGGTGCCCTGAAACCAACCCCGGCGCTGTTCGCGCTTTTGCAAAGCTGCCATGACCGACTGGCGCAAATGCTCGACGCGACCCGCGCCGGTCAACCTCTGCCGCCGGATGAGCCGTTGATTGACGCCATCCGCAATTTCAGCCATCCGCAGGTGATTGAAGCACCGGTCGCATTGCCGGTTGCACCCAAGGTCGAGACGCCCTCGCCACAGCCCGACGCCGGCGCCGGCGCCGACATGGTCAAGGTCTCGGCAGAACTGCTGGACGATCTGGTCAACCTGGCCGGGGAAACCTCGATTTTCCGAGGCCGCATCGAACAGCAGGTCAACGATGCGCGGGTAGCGCTGCACGAGATGGAAACCACCATCGAGCGCATGCGCGATCAATTGCGTCGCCTCGACACCGAAACCCAGGGGCGGATTCTCAGCCGTCAGCAGATCGACGCCGAACGCTCGGGCTACGAAGACTTCGACCCGCTGGAAATGGACCGCCATTCACAGTTGCAGCAACTGTCCCGGGCGCTGTTCGAATCGGCGTCCGACTTGCTCGACCTCAAGGAAACCCTCGACCGGCGCAACCAGGACGCGGACAACCTGCTGCAACAGCAAGGCCGTATCAACACCGAATTGCAGGAAGGCCTGATGCGCACGCGCATGGTGCCGTTCGAGCGGATGCTGCCGCGCTTGAAACGCATCGTTCGCCAGGTCTCCAGCGAACTGGGCAAAGATGTCGAGTTCGTGGTCGGCAACGCCGAAGGCGAGATGGACCGCAACGTGCTGGAACGCATGGCCGCGCCGCTGGAGCACATGCTGCGCAACGCTGTCGACCATGGCCTGGAATCCGCGCAAGCGCGCGTCGCGGCCGGAAAACCTGCGCGGGGTCGGATCACCCTCGACCTGTCCCGCGAGGGCGGCGACATCATTTTCGACATCCGCGACGACGGCGCCGGCGTACCGCTGGACGCGGTGCGACGCAAGGCAATCAAGCGCGGGCTGCTCGCCCCGGACAGCGACATCAGCGACCGCGACGTGCTGCAATTCATCCTGCAACCGGGGTTTTCCACCGCCGAAAAAATCACCCAGATTTCCGGGCGTGGCGTTGGCATGGACGTGGTCCACGAAGAGGTTCGGCAGTTGGGCGGCAGCATGAGCATCGACTCGGTGCCGGGGCAGGGCGTGCATTTTCGCATTCGCCTGCCGTTCACGGTGTCGGTGAACCGGGCGCTGATGGTGCAGTGCTTTGATGATCAATATGCGATCCCGCTGAACACCATCGATGGCATCGTGCGCGTGCTGCCCAACGAACTCGAAGGGCATTACCGGCTCGATCCACCGACCTACAAATACGCCGGGCAGGACTAT
Organism: Pseudomonas fluorescens; assembly: GCF_902497785.1. GTDB lineage: Bacteria > Pseudomonadota > Gammaproteobacteria > Pseudomonadales > Pseudomonadaceae > Aquipseudomonas > Aquipseudomonas fluorescens_BO. The sequence goes on along the minus strand of NZ_CABVHK010000007.1, from coordinate 223,657 downwards.
GAACTGTGCTACCTCGGCGAACTGCTGAAAACCAGCACACGCCCGAAATTGCTCGGCCAGAGCTTGCCGCTGCCGGTATTGCTGGTGCAATGCAACGAGCGGCACATCGCGGTGCAGGTCGACGCCATGGCCGGCACCCGCGAGATTGTGGTGAAAAGCCTCGGTGCGCAATTCGCGGCGGTGCAGGGGTTGTCCGGCGCAACGATCCTCGGCGATGGCCGCGTGGTGCTGATTCTCGACCTGTTGGCGCCGATCCGTGCGATGCAGGCACAGGTGCCGCAACGACCGTTGCTGCAAGACCCGGAACCCGAGCCGCACAAACCGTTGCTGGTGATGGTGGTCGACGATTCGGTTACCGTGCGCAAGGTCACCAGCCGCTTGCTCGAACGCCACGGCATGAACGTGCTGACGGCCAAGGACGGGGTCGACGCCATGCTCCTGCTCGAAGAACACACGCCCGACCTGATGCTGCTGGACATCGAAATGCCGCGCATGGACGGCTTCGAAGTCGCCACTCAGGTGCGCGCCGACGAGCGACTGCAACACCTGCCCATCATCATGATCACTTCACGCACCGGCCAGAAACACCGCGACCGCGCCATGGCCATCGGCGTCAACGACTACCTCGGCAAGCCATACCAGGAATCGGTGCTGCTCGACAGCATCGCCCTGTGGAGCAAAACCCATGCTTGAGCACCGCACCAGCAACCTCACCGGGCTGCTGTTGCCCTTGGCCGATCGCCACCTGATCGTGCCAAACGTAGCGGTTGCCGAACTGATCGACTATCAGTCGGGAGCGTTCGATCTGGATACACCGCCCTGGTACCTGGGGCGAGTGAGCTGGCGCGAGCGGCAGATTCCGTTGCTGAGTTTCGAGTCGGCGTGTGGCCAGAAAATCGTCATCGGCGAGCGCGCGCGGATTGTGATTCTCAATGCATTAGGTGGACGACCGGAACTGAAGTTTATTGCGCTGCTGGTGCAGGGGATTCCCCGGTCGTACAAACTCGATAGTCAGTTGAGTTATGTGGATGTGCCGTTGTGTACGCTGGAACAGGCAGCGGTGCAGGTGGGGGATCAGGTCGCCAAGGTGCCGGATCTGTTGGCGCTGGAGGAGTTGTTGGTGAGTGCTGGGCAAATCTGAAGACATTCAAAAGTTGAAGATTCCCTAAAAGGGACCTATCGTTCCTTTTTTGGGACTTGTTGGTCATTGCTGTGAATACCCTGTCACTGAGCGAAGCCTTGTTCACCACTACCCAGCAAAAGGTGCTGGGCCTGATGTTTGGTAAACCGGACCGAAGTTTTTACGCCAACGAAATCGCCCGCTGGGCTCAAGTGGGTAAAGGCAGCCTCATGCGCGAGCTGGACCGGTTGCAGCGGGCAGGCGTGCTGACCCTGAGCCGACAGGGCAATCAGACCCACTATCAAGCCAATCCTGAATGCCCCATCTATGCCGAATTGTTGGGCATCGCCCGTAAAACCTTTGGTATTGCGGAGCCTCTGCGCCAGGCGCTCCAACCCTTTGCCGAACAGATCACTTGGGCATTTGTGTACGGTTCTATCGCCAAGGATCAGGCGAACGCATCCAGTGACATTGATCTCATGCTGATCGGCGAAGGCCTGCACTACAGTGAGGTGATGGAACTGCTTATGCCTCTGGAGGACCAGTTGGGCCGCGTCCTCAACCCAACGCTCTATAAACCTGACGACTGGGCAGCAAAGCTGGAGGCTGAGAACAGCTTCGTCGTGCGGGTGGCGCAGCAGGAAAAGATCAATCTGATGGGGGGAAACCCTTTGGAGTCCAAGGATGGGCGGCAGCGAGAATCTGCCAAATCTGTTACGTAGCGGCGGGCTGAAAATTGAACCGCCGGATCGCAAGGAGTGCGAAGGGTTGTTGCGTTCGGCGATGGATCGCTTGAAGGATGCACGAGCCACTTCACTTTCGTTTGCGAGCCGGTTCGACCTGGCCTACAACGCTGCTCATGCCCTCGCACTGACGGCACTTCGTTTGTGTGGCTACCGTTCAGATAAGCGATATCTGGTGTTCCAGTGCCTGGTGCATACCGCCGATTCCAGCAGAGTACAGGTTCGTTTGTTCGCCCTCAGCCATGAACGGCGAAATTTGGCGGAGTACGAAGGTTATATGGATGAAGATGAGGCATTACTCGCGCAGTTGCTGGAAAACACCGCGCAGCTTCTGACTCACGTACATGCGCAGATGGCCAGACTGTAACTCTATGTAGGAGCGAGCTTGCTCGCGATGGTCGATAACGATAACGCGCATTTCCTGATTAAACGCATCGGCCCGAGGTTCTTCGCGAGCAGGCTCGCTCCCACAGGTTTTGTGGACGCCGCAAATCCAATGTGGGAGCGAGCCTGCTCGCGATGGGGCCATTTAGGGTCAACCATTACCCTGACCGTAACGATCCGTCTCTGTGCTTGATTGATGCTCTGCCCCCACCCTCCTACTGTGACCCCCACGACAGCGAACCCGTGGAGTGGTCATGACAACAACAATATCCCCCGACTCGCGATGGACGCGGCGGCGCAGCGAAAAGCAGCGGCGTCTCGAGCTGGTGCGGGGTCTGGCCGACGGTGTGGTCTTGCCCACCGACAACATCGTTGCAGCGCTCGAAGCCCTGATCCTGCCCGGCGATCGCGTGGTGCTGGAAGGCAATAACCAGAAGCAGGCGGATTTCCTCTCGCGTTCCCTGGCCAAGGCTGATCCGGCCAAGCTGCACGATCTGCATATGATCATGCCCAGCGTCGGTCGCTCCGAGCATCTGGACCTGTTTGAACGCGGCATTGCGCGCAAGCTCGATTTCTCTTTCGCCGGCACCCAAAGCCTGCGCATCAGCCAGTTGCTGGAAGACGGCTTGCTGGAAATCGGCGCGATCCACACCTACATCGAGCTCTACGCACGATTGGTGGTCGACCTGATTCCCAACGTCGTGCTCTCGGCCGGTTTCATGGCCGACCGCGCCGGCAATATCTACACCGGGCCCAGCACCGAAGACACGCCGGCATTGATCGAGCCGGCGGCGTTCAGCGACGGCATCGTCATCGTTCAAGTCAATCAATTGGTCGACGATGTCACTGACCTGCCGCGGGTCGATATTCCGGCGTCCTGGGTCGATTTCGTGGTGGTGGCCGACAAGCCGTTCTACATCGAACCGCTGTTCACCCGCGACCCTCGGCACATCAAGCCGGTGCACGTATTGATGGCGATGATGGCGATCCGCGGGATCTACGAAAAACACAACGTGCAGTCGCTCAATCACGGCATCGGTTTCAACACCGCCGCCATCGAATTGATCCTGCCGACCTACGGCGAATCCCTCGGCCTCAAAGGCAAGATCTGCCGCAACTGGACGCTCAATCCGCACCCGACTTTGATCCCGGCCATCGAAAGTGGCTGGGTTGAAAGCGTGCACTGCTTCGGCACTGAACTGGGCATGGAAAACTACATCGCCGCCAGGCCCGACGTGTTTTTCACCGGGCGTGACGGTTCGCTGCGCTCCAACCGAATGTTCAGCCAACTCGCCGGGCAGTACGCGGTGGATCTGTTTATCGGCGCCACCCTGCAAGTGGACGGCGACGGTCATTCCTCGACGGTAACGCGCGGCCGGCTCGCCGGTTTCGGTGGTGCGCCGAACATGGGCCACGATCCGCGTGGTCGTCGCCACGGCACGCCGGCCTGGCTCGACATGCGCCACGGCGATGGGCCGGAACCGTTGCTCGAACGCGGCAAAAAACTTGTGGTGCAAATGGTCGAGACGTTCCAGGAGGGCGGCAAACCGACCTTCGTCGAAACCCTCGACGCGGTAGAAGTGGCAAAAAAAAGCGGCATGCCGCTGGCGCCGATCATGATCTACGGCGACGACGTTACGCACTTGCTGACCGAAGAAGGCATCGCCTATCTGTACAAGGCGCGCTCGCTGGAAGAGCGTCAGGCGATGATCGCCGCCGTCGCCGGTGTGACCGTCATCGGCCTGCGCCACAACCCGAAAGACACCGCGCGCATGCGCCGCGAAGGCTTGATCGCCTTGCCCGAAGACCTCGGCATTCGCCGCACCGACGCCACCCGTGAATTGCTTGCCGCGAAAAGCGTGGCGGATCTGGTCGAGTGGTCCGGTGGCCTGTACAACCCGCCCGCCAAATTCAGGAGCTGGTAATGCACGCATTCAACCTGCAAACCAAACCTTCGCTGGCCGAACGGCTGGCGGACCTGGCGGTGGACGCGTTGATCGATGAAGCGGACCTGTCGCCGAAACCGGCGCTGGTCGATCGGCGTGGCAATGGCGCGCATACCGATCTGCACCTCGGGCTGATGCACGCTTCGGCGTTGTCGCTGTGGCCGGCGTTCAAGGAAATGGCGGAAGCGGCCATCGAGTTGCGTGCCATCGATTTACCGCTGCGCGAAGCCGTTGGGCGAATCGGTAGGGAAGGGGAGCGAGCGATGCTCGTCACCACCGATGGCGTGAACACCCATCGCGGTGCGATCTGGGCCTTGGGTCTGTTGGTCACCGCTGCGGCATTGCAGCCGCAGTCCACGGAGGCCAGTGCGGTCACTATGCGCGCTGCACGCCTCGCCCTGATCGACGACCGTTACGCCCCACGCCCTCTGAGCCACGGAGCGCAAGTGGCCCAACGCTACGGCGCCCGCGGTGCCCGTGAAGAAGCGCAGCTGGGCTTTCCGTCGGTAATTGACCGCGCCTTGCCGCAACTGCGGCGCAGCCGTGCCGCCGGTCATGGCGAGCAGAACGCTCGCCTCGACGCCTTGCTGGCGATCATGACGAATCTTGCCGACACCTGCGTGCTGTATCGCGCCGGGGAACACGGCCTGCACACCATGCAACTCGGCGCTCAAGCCGTGCTTGATGCAGGTGGCAGCGCCAGCCTCGCCGGGCGCCGTCGTTTGCATGAACTGGACGAACAATTAATCGCGTTGAATGCCTCGCCCGGCGGTGCTGCGGATTTACTCGCCGCCTGCCTGTTCATCGACCGCATCGAGTCGGCTGACGACCTCGATCAGGGAGCGTTTTGATGGAAACCTTATCGTTTGAATTCCCCGCCGGGCAACCGCCACGTGGCCGCACGCTGGTGGGCTGTGTCGGCTCGGGCGATCTCGAAGTGCTGATCGAACCGGGTCAGGCCGGCAAGTTGACCATTCAGGTGCAGACCTCGGTCAACGGCAGTGAACAGCGCTGGCAGCATCTGTTTGCGCGGATGTTTGACGGTCAGACGCCGCCGGCGATGGCCATCGACATCCACGATTTCGGCGCGACCCCCGGCGTGGTGCGCTTGCGTCTGGAACAAGGCTTTGAGGAGATCGGTCATGACTGACAGCGCAGAACTTCTCCACAAGCATTCCTTCGTCGAACTCGGCGCTCGGCAACGGGCGAAAGCCTTGCTCGATGCCGGTACGTTTCGCGAATTGCTCGACCCGTTTCAGCGCGTCATGTCGCCGTGGCTGTCGCGCCAGGGCGTGGTGCCGCAAGCCGATGACGGCGTGGTAATCGCCAAAGGCAGCATCGGCGGTTTGCCGGTGGTGATCGCCGCCATCGAAGGCGCGTTTCAGGGCGGCAGCCTTGGTGAGGTCGGCGGCGCCAAAATGGCCGGCGCACTGGAACTGGCCGCCGAAGACAACCGCAACGGCGTCCCGACTCGCGCTGTCCTGCTGCTGGAAACTGGCGGCGTGCGCTTGCAGGAAGCCAACCTCGGGCTGGCAGCTATTGCCGACATTCATGCTGCGATTGTCGATTTGCGTCAGTACCAGCCAGTCGTGGGCGTGGTTGCCGGCAGCGTCGGGTGCTTTGGCGGGATGTCGATTGCCGCCGGGTTGTGCAGCTATTTGCTGGTCACCCGGGAAGCGCGGCTTGGCTTGAACGGGCCGCAAGTGATCGAACAGGAAGCCGGCCTGGAGGAATACGACTCCCGCGACCGCCCCTTCATCTGGAGCCTGACCGGTGGCGAGCAACGCTTTGCCAGTGGTTTGGTGGATCGCTATGTCGCCGACGATGTGGCGCAGATTCAGCAACAGGTCAGTGAATTGCTTGCGCAGGGCTTGCCGAAACAGCAACGCAGCCGTCAGGCCGAACTGTACCTGCAACGGCTGGCCCGTCTGGACGCCGCGCCGCAAATCGAGCCGGCGACGGTTCGCGATCTGTATCAAGGAGAGCGCTCATGAATTCGTATTCCCTGAGAGGTTTGCACTGGTTCGACGCCCTGAGTGCCGGCGCGAATCCGGTCGATGGTTTACCGGCTTCGTTGAAGGTCGCCGACGGTGTGTTGGGTGATCAGCCGGTTCGCTTCATCGCGGTGGTGGCGGATCCCGATAACCGTTTTGTCCGCGCTCGGAACGGTGAAGTGGGTTTGCTGGAAGGTTGGGGTTTGGCCAAGGCGGTGGACGACGTTATCGCAGCGGACGCTGATCAATCGCGCAAGCGCGCCTTGATTGCCATCGTCGATGTGCCGAGCCAGGCCTACGGTCGGCGTGAAGAAGCGCTGGGCATTCATCAGGCCTTGGCCGGCGCGGCGGACAGTTATGCCCGCGCCCGACTGGCCGGGCATGCGGTGATCGGTTTGCTGGTGGGCAAGGCGATGTCCGGGGCGTTCCTGGCTCACGGGTATCAAGCCAATCGCTTGATCGCCCTGCGCGATCCGGGGGTGATGGTGCATGCGATGGGCAAGGCTTCGGCCGCGCGGGTCACCCTGCGCAGTGTCGAGGAGCTTGAGGCGCTGGCCGCCAGCGTGCCGCCGATGGCGTATGACATCGACAGTTACGCGAGTCTGGGTTTGCTTTGGGAAACCCTGTCTGTGGAGCAAATCGAGCAACCGACCGCAGCGGATCTGGCGCGAGTGACTGAATGCCTCGGTCAGGCGATTGGCGATGTTGCCGCCAGCGGTCGTGATTTGAGTAGTCGCTTGGGGGCGAGCAATCGCGCGGCATCGAGCACGGTTCGCCAACTGCTGAGAGCGCAGTGGTGAATGCCTTTCTCGCTCACGATTTGCTCTGGGGAATGACCCCGGAGCAGTTGCCCGCGGATGTGCCGGCGTGGGTGATCGAAGCGCTGAGCGACGGCCAGCCGGTGGTGGTTCGGCGTGCGTTGAGCGCACCGGGTCTCATCGCGGTCGGCGTGCGAGGACGGTTGCGCGAGCAGCGCTATGCAACGGTGATGGCGGTGGATGCGGTTCAACGTCGGGTCAAACCGGAAGACCTGTGTCATGTCTCGATTGGCCGGGATTTGCCTGCCGTGCGCGGCCTTGATCAACTTCGGCGAATGCTCGATGGCTGCGGTTGGGTCTGGGGTGTCAGCGGTAGCGCGGGGTTCGAGTTGGCCAGTGGCTGTGTGGCTTTGCACGAAGGCAGCGATCTCGATTTGATCCTGCGCGCACCGCAGACGCTGGAGCGTGCTCAGGCGCAGGAACTGGTGAGGATTTTTGATACGGCCGCGTGCCGGGTAGACCTGCAATTGCAGACACCTTTCGGTGCCGTTGCCCTGCGCGAATGGGCCAGCCCTGCACGTCGCGTACTGCTGAAAAATGCCAGCCAGGCTTGTCTGGTGGCTGATCCGTGGAACCCGCAGGAGCAAGCAGCGTGAGCAGTCTGCTGGTGTTCCCCGGCCAGGGCGCGCAGCAACCGGGCATGCTCCATCGGTTGCCTCGGGACACGGTGGTCGAGGCCAGCGAAGTGCTCGGTGAAGACGCGTTTCTGCTCGATTCTGCCGAGGCGTTGAAATCGACGCGGGCCGTTCAGCTGTGCCTGCTGATCGCCGGTGTGGCGGCCTCGCGCCAGTTATCGATAGCGCCGGATTACGTGGCGGGATTGTCCATCGGTGCCTATCCAGCGGCGGTGGTCGCAGGAGCCTTGAGCTTCAGCGACGCGCTGCATCTGGTCAGCCTGCGTGGTGAGCTGATGCAACAGGCGTATCCACAGGGCTATGGCATGACGGCGATCATCGGCCTGGATCTGGCCGCGGTGGACAGTTTGCTCGCGCAGGTTCACAGCGCTGCAACACCGGTTTATCTGGCCAACATCAACGCCGATAACCAAGTGGTGATTGCCGGCAGCGATGAGGCAATGGCCGCGGTCGCCGGGTTAGCCAAAAGTCAGGGCGCAGGTTTGGCGAAACGGCTGGCGGTCAGCGTGCCTTCGCACTGCCCGCTACTGGACGCGCCGGCGAAAAAACTCGCCGAAGCCTTTACCAACGTGCCGCTGAAAACGCCGACGTCGGGTTACCTCAGCGGCAGTCGCGCCCGGCCGATCATCAACACCGACGCGCTGCGCGATGACCTGGCCTTCAACATGTGCCGCGTCGTAGATTGGCGCGGCACCGTGCAAAGCGCCTACGAGCGCGGCGTACGTCTACAGATCGAACTGCCGCCCGGTGCGGTGCTGACCGGGCTGGCGCGCCGGGTGTTCGAGCAGGGCACTGTGATTGCCTTTGACGGTGCGCGTCTCGACACTTTGCAGGCGCTATTGCGTGAGGAGGGAAGCCGCCAACCCTAAAGCACCGACTCAGGCCTTCGAACAACAAAAACAACATTCGACGATGCACTTTGAGGACTACAACAATGATTATTTACGGTGTGGCTTTTCTCGCCTTTTGTACCCTGGCGGGGATTTTTATTGGCGAACTGCTCGGCAAGCTGATTGGCGTGCCGGCCAACGTGGGCGGCGTCGGTATTGCGATGCTGCTGTTGATCGGGCTGGGCAGCTACCTCAACAAAAGCGGCTGGTTCAAGGGCAAGACCGAGCAAGGCGTGGAGTTCTGGAGCGCGATCTACATTCCGATCGTGGTCGCGATGGCCGCGCAGCAAAACGTGTATGGCGCGCTCAAGGGTGGGCCGATGGCGATCCTGGCCGGTACGGTGGCCGTGGTCATAGCCTTCGCGATGGTGCCGGTGCTGGTGCGCATCGGGAACAAGGCGCCTGAAGCCATCACTCCACCAAACACAATCGGGTGATCGCCATGTACGAATCGATGATGAAGGTGATTACCGGTTACGGACTGATCAGTGGCTTTGCCATTGTTGGCGTCACCATGTGGGTGTCCTACTGGATTTCCAACACATTCACCAAAGGCCGCCTGCATGGCTCGGCCATCGCCATTCTGCTGGGCCTGTTGCTTTCCTACATCGGTGGTGCGCTGACCGGTGGCCAGAAAGGGGTGGTCGACATCCCTCTGCTCTCCGGTATCGGCCTGCTCGGCGGTGCCATGTTGCGTGACTTCGCCATCGTCGCCACGGCATTCGGGGTGAGTGTCGATGAGCTCAAGCGCGCCGGCTTCGTCGGCGTGCTGGCGCTGTTCGTGGGCGTCGGGACGTCGTTCGTCGCGGGTGTCTCGGTTGCCATGGCGTTTGGTTATACCGATGCGGTGAGCCTGACCACGATCGGCGCGGGGGCGGTGACCTATATCGTCGGACCGGTGACAGGCGCGGCGATTGGTGCCAGTTCGGAAGTCATGGCGCTGTCGATTGCGGCAGGGTTGATCAAGGCGATTCTGGTCATGGTGATGACGCCATTCGTGGCGCCGATGATCGGTTTGAACAATCCACGCAGTGCGGTGATTTTCGGTGGGTTGATGGGCACTTCCAGCGGCGTGGCGGGCGGATTGGCCGCGACTGATCCGAAGCTGGTGCCCTATGGTTGCCTGACGGCGGCGTTCTACACCGCACTGGGCTGCCTGCTCGGACCTTCGCTGTTGTACCTGATCATGCGCGGGTTGATTGGTTAAGTTTTTCGACAGGACGGTGGCCTTCGCGAGCAGGCTCGCTCCCACAGGATCTATAGAAACCCTGTGGGAGCGAGCCTGCTCGCGAAGGGCGCAACACGGTCTTAGACCTGGCGATTGGCATACATCCGGCACTCCGCCAACAGCGCCAGCAAGTTCGGATCGCGCTCCTTGGCCTTCAAAAACACAACGCCAATGTGCTGCTGCAACCGGTACTTGTGCTGCAACGGAATCAACTTCACCCGGTTCTCATACACCGCCGCAATCCTCCCCGGCAGCAACGCATAACCCACCCCCGAGCTGACCATGCTCAGCAGGGTGAAGATGTCGTTGACCTGCATCGCCACCTTTGGCTCAAACCCCGCCTGCTTGAATACGCGATTGCCGTCCTGGTGCGTGGCGAAGCCCTGGGTCAGGGTGATGAAGGTTTCATCGCGTACTTCAGCCAGATCCACTTCGGCGCGTTGGGCGAACTTCGAATCGGCAGGTGTCGCGAGGAAGATGTCGTCGGAGAACAATGGAATGTGCGCGCAATCCGGGTCGTTGACGCTGTCGTCCAGCGACACCAGGATGGCATCGACTTCCATGTTCTTGAGTTTGTACAGCAGGTCGAAATTGGAGCCGAGGATCAGGTCGATGTTGAGTTCGCTGCGGCGGATTTTGAGGCCCATGATCAGCTGCGGCACCGTCTTTACGGTCAGCGAATACAGCGAACCCAACTTGAAGCGTTCAGCGAAGAACCCGGCGGCTTCACGGGTCAGGCGCACGGTCTCGACCACATCCTGGATCAGCTTCTGCGCGCGTTCTTCCAGCACATACGCACTTTCCAGCGGCGTCAGGTTGCGCCCTTCGTGCTTGAACAGCGGGCAGCGCAGGGCGCTTTCCAGGGAATGAATCGCCCGGTGCACGCTGACGTTACTGGTCTGCAACTCGGCCGCGGCCCGGGCCAGATTACCCGTGCGCATGAAGGCGAGGAACACCTCGAGTTTTTTCAGGGTCAACTCTTCGTCGATCAACATGGGCGTGGCTCTTATTTGAATGACTCGATTGTGCACGTATGTGGGTTCTTGTAGGAGCTGTGTAGGAGCTGTCGAGTGAAACGAGGCTGCGATCTTTTGATCTTCGGCATTATCAAGGGCGCCGCAAATCAGGATCAAAAGATCGCAGCCTCGTTTCTCTCGGCAGCTCCTACGCAGCTCTAGGGGAGTTTGTGTTTTCAGACATTGCGCTTTTACGCTTGAGGCCTGAGCCTTGCGTGATGTTGGATTGGATTGCGGGGTGAGCAACACATGTATCACGGGGAAAGATTGAACGCCTGGACGCATCTGGTCGGGGCGGTGGCGGCGACGGTCGGGGTGGTGTGGATGCTGGTGATCGCCAGCCAGGACGGCAGCCCGTGGAAGATTGTCAGCGTCGCGATTTATGGTTTCACCCTGATGGTGCTCTACAGCGCATCGACCGTTTACCACAGCGTGCGCGGGCGCAGAAAAGCGATCATGCAAAAGGTCGATCACTTTTCGATCTACCTGTTGATTGCCGGCAGTTACACGCCGTTTTGTCTGGTGACCCTGCGCGGGCCGTGGGGCTGGACGCTGTTCGGGATCGTCTGGGGGCTGGCGTTGATCGGCATCCTGCAGGAGATCAAGCCGCGCTCGGAAGCGCGGATTCTGTCGATCGTGATTTATGCGGTGATGGGCTGGATCGTGCTGGTGGCGGTCAAGCCATTGCTGGCGGCGTTGGGTACGACCGGGTTTGCGTGGCTGGCATCGGGCGGGGTTTTGTACACCGTCGGGATTATCTTTTTTGCGCTGGATCATCGGCTGCGGCATGCGCACGGGATCTGGCATTTGTTCGTGATTGCCGGAAGCCTGCTGCACTTTGTCGCGATCTTGTTTTACGTCCTTTAATCGCGATGTCGCTCAACCTGTGGGAGCGAGCCTGCTCGCGAATGCGGTCTGCCATCCAGTATTGATGTGGCATGACATGACGCCTTCGCGAGCAGGCTCGCTCCCACAAGGAATCGGCGTCAGCCCAGAATATGTGCACGACCAAACCAGCGAGACCCCCATCAAACTTTGGTCAGATTCAGGTGATCGAGTTGTACCTGGGCCCTACGGCTGAATATCTGCAACAGGTCGTTCAGGGTGTGGGGCGGCGGTTCAGCGACGCGGGTCAACGCGTACAGGATGATCGGCAACGGTGGTGCCAGGGGTCGGATGGTCGTCGTCGCGGGGGATGCACCGAGTGCGGTGAACGGGTCGATCACCGCCAGACCGGCACCGGATTCCACCATCGCCCTGGCCAGTGAATAGGTTTGCACGGCAATGCGCACCCGGGGCGCAGGTTCCACCGCTTCGAGGTAGCTGTCGAGCCGGGCGGCCAACGGGTCGGTACTGGACAGGCCAATCAAAGGCGCATCGGCCAGGGCCATCAACGGCAGCGGTTGGCCAACGTCCTCGTCCGGCCAATAGCCCTTTGGCGCTAATGCCACCAGCACCCCTGAAGCCAGGGCCTGCGCCTTCAAGGCGGGGTGGTCCGGTGGTTGCAGGGTCAGGGCGACGTCTATTTCGCGCATCAACAGGTTCTGCACCAGTTCGCGGCTATGGGCGCTGGACAGTTCGCAAGCGATGTCCGGGTAGCGCCCGGTCCATTCGTGAATCGCCGGTGGCAGCAATGACAGCGCCAACGCCGGGGTGGCGCCGATGCGCAGGCTGTGGCCGGGCTCGCGGCGCAGGCTCTGGGCCAGGCGTCGCACGCCTTGCAGGCTTTCGCTGACCTTGTCGACCTCACGCTCCAGCTCCAGCGCTTCCGGCGTTGCGTGCAACTTGCCGCGTATGCGCAAGAACAACGGGAAACCCAATTGCTGCTCGGCATGTTGCAGCACCTTGGACACCGCCGGTTGCGAGACGTGGAGCAATTGCGCGGCCGCGCTGATCGAACCGGTCTGGCGGATGGCCTGGAAAATTTCAATGTGACGAAGACGCATGGCAAGTCCATAACCTTTGTTTATGGGTGAGCCATCTTTATTCATTGTCCGCCGGCTGTCACCTGGCTCTAACCTCGGCCTGGTCTTCACAACGGTTTTAAGGACGGACATGGCTCAGCGTGTGTGCATCATCGGCGGCGGCGTCATTGGCTTGGCAACAGCCTATGCGCTGGTCCGTGACGGCTTCGAGGTGACGGTGGTCGAAGCGCGGGACTCGCTGGGCAGCGAAACCAGTTTCGCCAATGGCGGGCAGTTGTCCTATCGCTACGTCGCGCCGCTGGCCGATGCCGGCGTGCCGTTGCAGGCCATCGGCTGGATGCTGCGCGGCGATTCGCCCTTGAAGTTGCGCCCGCGTCTGGACCCGGTGCAGTGGCGCTGGATGGCCTCATTCCTCGCGGCCTGCCGCAGCTCGGTGAACCGAGAGAATGCTGCGCACCTGTTGCGTCTGGCGCTGTTCAGCCAGGACACATTGAAGCACTGGCGTGAGGACGATGGCTTGGCCGGTTTCAACTGGCGGCGCAACGGCAAACTGGTGACCTTCCGCAATGCCGGCAGCTTCGAACATGCGCGCAAAAGCCTGGCCGATCCGCAACAGCAGCAGGTGCTGTCGGCAGTCGAGTGCGCGGACCTGGAACCGGCGCTGGCCGATGGGCCTTTTGTCGGGGCGATTTATACGCCGGATGAAGAGGTCGGCGATTGCCACGGTTTTTGTCAACTGCTGACGGCGCGATTGAAAGCGTCCGGCCGTTGCGAATTTCGCCTCGGTCAGGCGGTGACCGCCATTCGCCATGGCGGCGGTGGGGTCAGCGCCATTGAACTGGGTGAGGAGGTGCTCCCGGTCGAACACCTGGTGATCGCCGCAGGCCACCGTAGTTCGTTGTTGGCGTTGCCCGGCCTGCGCCTGCCACTTTATCCGCTGAAGGGCTACAGTCTGACCGTGCCGATTGGCGCTGGAAACCGGGCGCCGGACGTGAGCATCACCGACTACGATCGCAAGATTGTCTACGCCCGCATCGGTGAACAGTTGCGGGTGGCGGCGATGGTCGACATCGTCGGCTTCGACCCCGCTGTCGATCCCGAACGTCTGGCCCTGATCAAGCGCCAGGCCCGCGACACCTTCCCTGAGGCTGGCGACTACGAGGCCGCCGTGGAGTGGGCCGGCATGCGTCCGGCAACACCCAGCGGAGTGCCGTTGTTGGGCGCCACGGCGTATCGCAATCTGTGGCTCAACCTCGGCCATGGCGCGTTGGGTTTCACCCTGGCGTGCGGCAGCGGGCGCTTGCTCAGCGAGCTGATCGGCCAGCGCCAGCCTTCCATTGACCTGCACGGTTTCAATCACCGGGCCGCGTGAATTTCATTTTGAAGAGGACACCGCAATGACCATTACCCGACTGCACAACAATCCGCGCCTGTCTGGCGTCGTCACCTTCGGCGACCTGGTGTTTCTTTCCGGCCAGGTGCCCGGCGATGCCTCGGATGCCAGCGGCCAGACCCGCGAGGTGCTGGCGAAAATCGACGCCTTGCTGGCCGAGGCTGGCAGTGACAAGGATCATCTGCTCAGCGCGACCATTTACCTGAAAAACATCAGCGAGGATTTTGCCGCGATGAACGAGGTCTGGTCGGCCTGGCTATCGCCGGGCCAGGCGCCGAGCCGCACCACGGTTCAGGCTGAACTGGCGCGGCCGCAGGTGTTGGTGGAAATCACCGTCACCGCCGCACGAATCTGAAAAACACCCCCACAACGGAGAATAAAAATGCAAAAAATCACGTTGCTCGGCTGCACGCTCGGTCTGCTGCTTGGCAGTCAGGTCCAGGCCAATGAAGCGCCTCTGACCGGCGCCCTGAGTAAAATCGCCAGTGCGAAGTCCATCACCCTGGGCTATCGCGATGCGTCGGTGCCGTTCTCTTATGTGGGGGATCACACGGGTAAACCGATGGGGTACTCGGTGGATCTGGCGGGCAAGATTGTCGAGCGCATCCAGCAGCAACTGGCACTGCCGGACCTCAAGGTGAAGTACAACCTGGTGACCTCGCAAACCCGCTTTCCGCTGGTGCAGAACGGCACCGTGGATCTGGAATGTGGCTCCACCGGCGTGACCGCGGAGCGGCAGAAGCAGGTGGCGTTCTCCTACGGTTTTATCTACGTCAAAGGCCAGTTGCTCACCGCCAAGGACAGTGGCATCAAAAGTTTCGCGGACCTGCGCGGCAAGAATGTGGTGACGACTGCCGGCACCACCAACGAGCGCTTTCTGAAAAGCTACAACGTCGACAACAAGATCGATATGTTCGTGATCAGCGCCAAGGATCACGGCGAAGCTTTCCAGATGCTGCAATCAGGTCGCGCCGCGGCGTTTTACATGGATGACGCACTGCTCTACGGCGAGCGCGCCAAGGCTCATGACCCGCATAAGTGGGTAGTGGTGGGGGAGGAGCAGTCCCGGGAAATCTACAGCTGCATGGTGCGCAAGGATGATCCGCAATTCCTCGCGCTGGTGAACAGCGTGTTGGGCGATCTGTATAGCTCGGGCGAGATCAACGGGATCTACAATCGTTGGTTCGAACAGCCGATTCCGCCAAAAGGCTTGAACCTTGAATTCCCGATGACCAGCGAACTCAAGGCGATCATTGCCAAGCCGGTGAGTGATCCGGTGCAGTAAATCAAAAGATCGTCCGAACGCGGGCCGAATCGTCGGCAGCTTCTACAGGTTGTACGCCATTCCAATGTAGGAGCTGCCGCAGGCTGCGATCTTTCAAGCTCTAAAAATCACCCCAAAGTTGCTGGGCCACCGCCAGCGCCACTACCGGCGCAGTCTCTGTGCGCAGCACCCTCGGACCGAGGCGAGCCGCGTGAAAACCACTGGCCTTGGCCAGATCCACTTCAGCCTCCGACAACCCACCCTCAGGCCCGATCAAAAACGCCAGTGTCCCAGGCTTCGCATGACTCACCAACGGCTCAGCCACTGGATGCAGCACCAGTTTCAAATCCGCTTCGGTCTGCTTCAACCAGTCCGCTAACAATGCCGGCGGATGGATCACCGGCACCCGTGACCGCCCACATTGCTCGCACGCGCTGATCGCCACCTGGCGCCAGTGCAACAGGCGTTTGTCGGCGCGTTCGTCCTTCAGGCGGACTTCGCAGCGGTCGCTGAAAATCGGGGTGATTTCAGTCACGCCCAGTTCAGTGGCTTTCTGAATCGCCCAATCCATTCGCTCGCCACGGGACAGGCCTTGGCCGAGGTGAATCTGCAACGGCGATTCGACCTGACCGGCGAAGCTTTCATCGATCTGCACCACGACGCGTTTCTTGCCGACCTCGCGCAGCGTGGCGCGAAACTCCTGGCCTGAGCCGTCGAACAATTGCAAGGCATCGCCCTCGGCCATGCGCAGCACGCGGCTGATGTAATGGGCCTGGGCCTCGGGCAGTTCGTGCTCGCCGGTGCTCAGGGGGGCGTCGATGAAGAAGCGGGACAGTCTCATTCTGGGTCTCTGCTGAATCAGTAAGTTGGATCAAGTCGCAAGTGTGGCGGGCTCTTGTGGCGAGGGAGCTTGCTCCCGCTGGACTGCGCAGCAGGCCCTTTTTTTGGGGCCTCTTCGCGGCCCAGCGGGAGCAAGCTCCCTCGCCACAGGGTTCACAGGCCACAGGTGTTGTCGGTGGCTGTCAGCCCGGATCACGGAAACCGGGATGGAAGTCTTTCGGCACCGACACGCTGACGCTGTCGCGGGTCGCAATATCAATCCCTTCACTGGCAACCTCCGCCAGAAAATCAATCTGCTCCGGCGTAATCACATACGGCGGCAGGAAATACACCACGCTGCCCAACGGCCGAAGTAAAGCACCCCGCTCCAGCGCATGCTGGAACACCTTCAAACCGCGACGTTCCTGCCACGGGTAGGCCTCTTTCGTCGCCTTGTCCTTGACCATCTCGATGGCCAGCACCATACCGGTCTGGCGCACTTCCGACACGTTCGGGTGATCGGCCAGGTGGGCAGTGGAGGAGGCCATGCGTTGAGCCAGGGCCTTGTTGTTTTCGATCACATTGTCTTCTTCGAAGATATCCAGCGTCGCCAACGCCGCTGCACACGCCAGCGGATTGCCGGTGTAGCTGTGCGAATGCAGGAACGCACGCAGGGTCGGATAGTCATCGTAAAACGCGCTGTAGACGTCTTCGGTGGTGACGCACGCCGCCAGCGGCAGGTAACCGCCAGTCAGGGCCTTGGACAGGCACAGAAAGTCCGGGCGGATGCCGGCCTGTTCGCAGGCGAACATCGTCCCGGTGCGGCCGAAGCCGACGGCGATTTCGTCGTGAATCAGGTGCACGCCGTAGCGGTCGCAGGCGTCACGCAGCAGTTTCAGGTACACCGGGTGATACATGCGCATGCCACCCGCGCCTTGAATCAAAGGCTCCACGATCACCGCAGCGACCGTGTCGTGATTGTCGGCGAGGGTGTGTTCCATCGTCGCGAACATGTTCCGCGAATGCTCCTCCCAGCTCATGCCGTCGGGCCGCAGGTAGCAATCGGGGCTCGGCACCTTGATGGTGTCCAGCAACAGCGCCTTGTAGGTTTCGGTAAACAGCGGCACGTCGCCCACCGACATCGCCGCCATCGTCTCGCCGTGGTAACTGTTGGTCAGGGTGACGAAGCGCTTCTTGTTTGGTTGGCCGCGGTTGAGCCAGTAGTGAAAGCTCATTTTCAGCGCAACTTCGATACAGGACGAACCGTTATCCGCGTAGAAGCACCGCGTCAGGCCTTCCGGCGTCATCTTCACCAGGCGTTCGGACAACTCGATCACCGGCTGATGGCTGAAACCGGCGAGGATCACATGTTCCAGTTGATCAACCTGATCCTTGATGCGCTGGTTGATGCGCGGGTTGGCATGGCCAAACACGTTGACCCACCAGGAACTGACGGCATCGAGGTAGCGTTTGCCTTCGAAGTCTTCCAGCCACACGCCTTCGCCGCGCTTGATCGGGATCAGCGGCAACTGCTCGTGGTCTTTCATCTGGGTGCAGGGGTGCCACAACACCGCGAGATCGCGTTGCATCCACTGATTATTCAGGCCCATGGTCAGTCTCCTCGAGGCGGTCCGTGACGCGCGCGGACATACAATCGCGCAAGCCTATGCAATGCATCGCGCGGGGACAACCCATTGTGGCGATTGAGCTACTTTGTATAGGGCGATAGACGTTGCTGGCGGCCTATTGATGGCTGACGTATTCTTCGCGGTTCTTGAGTCGTCTGACTCGCAAAGCATTTTTTCCTACCTGATTTCCGGAGTTCGCTGAATGTCTGCTGGTTGGCTGCGCGCCTGTGCGCTGGTGATGTTGGGGCTGTTCAGCGTGTCTGCGCTGGCCAAGGATAAAACGGCGATTGTGATCGGCGGCGGGCTCTCGGGCCTGACGGCGGCATATGAACTGCAAAATAAAGGCTGGCAGGTCACTTTGCTGGAAGCCAAGCCGAACCTGGGCGGCCGTTCCGGCATGGCCAGCAGTGAGTGGATCGGCAACGACAAGACCCAGCCGGTCCTCAACAAGTACGTCTCGACATTCAAGCTGAGCACCACGCCGGCCCCGGAATTCGTGCGCACCCCGAGCTACCTGATCGACGGCGTGTATTACACCGCTGCAGATCTGGCCACCAAAGAGCCAGCGACGGCCGAAGCGCTCAAGCGCTACGAAAAAACCCTGGATGACCTGGCGCGCTCGATCGAAGATCCGCAGAACCCGTCCGCCAACAGCACGCTGCACACGCTGGATCAGATCAACGTATCGAACTGGCTCGATCGGCTGTCGCTGCCAGCCACGGCCCGTCAATTGATCAACCAACAGATTCGTACCCGTTATGACGAACCTTCGCGCCTGTCGTTGTTGTACTTCGCACAACAGAGCCGGGTTTACCGTGGTGTGTCCGACCGTGACCTGCGCGCCTCGCGCTTGCTCGGTGGCAGCCCGGTGCTGGCTCAGGCCTTCGTCAAACAACTGAAAACGATCAAGACCAGCTCCCCGGTCTCGTCCATTACTCAAGACAAGGACGGTGTGACCGTCAAAGTCGGCAGCGTGGGTTATCAGGCTGACTACGTGGTGGTGGCGGTGCCGTTGCGCGCACTGAACAAAATCTCGATGATTCCGGCACTGGATGCCCAGCACCTGGCCGCGATCAAAGGCACCAACTACGGTTGGCGCGACCAGATCATGTTGAAGTTCAAGACGCCGGTGTGGGAAAGCAAGGCGCGGATGTCCGGCGAGATCTACAGCAACACCGGCCTGGGCATGTTGTGGGTCGAGCCGGCGCTGAAGGGCGGCGCCAACGTGGTGATCAACCTGTCCGGCGACAATGCGCGCGTCATGCAGGCTTTCGGCGACAAGCAGATGGTCGATCAGGTGCTGATTCGTCTGCACGCGTTTTACCCACAGGCGCGCGGCTCGTTCACCGGTTATGAAATTCGTCGCTACAGCACCGACCCGTCGATGGGCGGCGCTTACCTGGCCTTCGGCCCGGGCCAGATCAGCAAATACTGGCGCCTGTGGGAACGTCCGCTGCAACGCGTAGCCTTCGCTGGCGAACACACCGACACGCTGTACCCGGGCACTCTGGAAGGCGCATTGCGCACCGGTCAGCGTGCGGCCAGTCAGGTTGAAGACCTGGCGGCGGGCAAGTCGTTTGAACCGGCGAAGGTGGTGCCGGCAGCCGCAGCGGCGGCTGGCGCGGTGGCGGCGAAGAAAGGCAACTTCTTCAGCAACCTGTTTGGTGGCTCGGATGACGCCAAGAAGCCAGAGCCCGTCAAAGCACCGGAGCCGGTCACTCCACCCGCCCCGGCGCCTGCTCCAGTACCCACCCCGGCGCCTGCGCCAGTGGAAGCGGCGAAACCAGCGGCACCGGTGAAAGCCGAGCCTGCCAAGAAAGCCGCGACCAAACCTGCGGTCAAGAAGCCGGCGGCCAAAACCGAGGCGAAAAAAGCCCCGGCCAAGGCACCCGTGAAAAAGGCTGAACCGGCGAAGAAACCTGCGGCCGCCACTGAGGCCAAGGCGCAGTAACGTTAAGGCGTAATAAAAGCGCGGCTCAAGGGCCGCGCTTTTTTTTGTCCGCCAAATCGCTTTCGCGAGCAGGCTCGCTCCCACAGGGTTTGGTGGTGGCCGCCGATCCTGTTTCCAACGCCGGCCCACAGTGGGAGCGAGCCTGCTCGCGAAGCCTCTCAGTCATCAAACTTTTTCCCGGCTGACCCTAACATCCCGCCACAAATTCGCCTTTAATCTTCCCTTAACGCCCCGATTTCAGACTCTTGATCGTATTTCTCGATATTTCAAAGCGAAAATTTCCGCTTTAATTCGATAGATAACTCGATAGTCTTGTTCGCAGTTCTCACAGGATTTGAGCAATGCAGCTACGTAATTCCTCTTCTCGCTACGGCTGGGTCAGTGTCTTCATGCATTGGGCTGTGGCGCTCGTTGTCTTCGGTCTGTTTGCGTTGGGCTTGTGGATGGTCGGTCTCGACTACTACAGCACCTGGCGCAAAGACGCGCCGGACCTGCACAAGAGCATTGGCCTGGTGTTGTTGGCCGTGATGGTTCTGCGGGTGCTGTGGCGCTTTATCAGCCCGCCGCCGCCCACACTGCAAAGCTATAGCCGCATGACGCGCCTGGGTGCGAAGTTCGGCCATTCGTTCCTGTACCTCGCTTTGTTTGCTGTGATGATTACCGGTTACCTGATTTCCACCGCAGACGGTGTCGGGATTCCGGTGTTTGGCCTGTTTGAAGTTCCTGCACTGGTTTCCGGGCTACCGGATCAGGCAGACACCGCCGGTGTGATTCATTTCTACCTGGCATGGGCGCTGGTCATTTTTTCCGGTCTCCATGCGTTGGCAGCATTGAAACACCACTTTATCGATCGTGATGCGACCCTGACGCGAATGCTGGGACGCAAAGCCTGATGTTCAACCTCGACTCCAAAGGAATAGAAAGCATGTTGAAAAAGACTCTCGCCGCTCTGGCAATCGGTTCAGCCCTGCTGTCCGCTAACGTGATGGCTGCTGACTACGTGGTCGACAAAGAAGGCCAGCACGCCTTCGTTGACTTCAAGATCAGCCACCTGGGCTACAGCTTCATCACCGGTACCTTCAAGGACATCGACGGCAAGTTCAGCTTTGACGCCGCCAAGCCTGAAGACAGCAAGATCGAGTTCAACGTCAACACCGCCAGCGTGTTCACCAACCATGCCGAGCGCGACAAGCACATCGCCAGCGGTGATTTCCTGAACGCGAGCAAATTCGCCAAGGCCACCTTTGTTTCCACCAGCGTCAAATCCACCGGCAAAGACGCCGCGGGTAAAGACACTGCTGACGTGAGCGGCAATCTGACCCTGGCCGGTGTGACCAAGCCGATCGTGGTCAAGGCCACTTTCCTGGGTGAAGGCAAGGATCCATGGGGCGGCTACCGTGCCGGCTTCGAGGGCACTACCAGCATCAAGCGTTCCGACTTCGGCAAGCAGAAAGACCTGGGTCCACAGTCTGACGCGGTCGAGCTGTACGTTTCGTTTGAAGGTGTGAAAGCGAAGTAACATTCGCGCCTGACACAAAAACGCCCCCGTTCTTGCGAGCGGGGGCGTTTTTTATTGCCTGCCGCAATCTGCGGGATCAAGCCGGTCCATTGTAGGAGCGAGCTCGCTCGCGAAAAACGTGATGGCAACGCGTTTATCCAGGCAGCGCTCGTAATCGTTAACGTCCATCGCGAGCGAGCTCGCTCCTACAGGGTTTAGTGGCGGCAAAAAAAATGCCCCGGTTCGTGAGATCCGGGGCATTTTTCATGGCGGGTGAAAACTCAGCGATTGCGGGTCAGCAAGGCTGGTTTTTCGCCGCGTGGACGGCCTGGCAGTTGATCAAGTTGTTCAGGCGTCGGGAAACGATCGGTTTTCGACTCCTTGTGAATGATCTTCGGTGCCGGACCGCGCGGGTTCTGCACGGCCGGTTCCGAGCGCGGCTGGTCGTCGGTACGAGCAGGGCGACGGTTGCGGGACTCTTCGCGACGGGCCTGGCCGTCACGCGGAGCACCGTTGCGTGGACCGCTGCGCTTGGCTGGCGGTGTGCCGGTGGTGGCGCCGTCGCTGCTGCGTGGGCCGCTTTGACGACCCTGAGGCTTGCCGCCGGTGCGAGGAGCACCCGCGCCCGCTGCCGCACCTTGTGCCGGAGCACCCGGACGGCGACCACGGCCCTGAGCCGGTTTGGCTTGAGGCACGTAGTCGACGCGGTTACCGAAGTTATCAACGTCGTCGTCGAGGAACTCATCCGGAGCACGGTCAGCGGCAGCGCGTGGCGCCGGACGCTGTTGCTCGCGGGCCGGTGTGCCTTCGCGTGGCTTCTGCTCACGTGCCGGACGCTCGCCACGGCCAGTGGCTGCAGGTTTTTCCTTGCCGCCCTTGTCCTTGCCTTTGTCTTTACGACCGCCGCCACCGCCGCTGCCGTTCGGGCCATCGCCGCGCGGGCCACGTGGGTTGCGCGGGTTACGCACATCCGGACGCTCGCGCACTTCCGGTTTTTCGGCTTCTACAGCGCTGGAATCGAAGCCCATCAGGTCGCCGTCGGCGATTTTCTGGCGGGTCATGCGTTCAATGCTTTTCAGCAGCTTTTCTTCGTCCGGAGCGACCAGCGAGATCGCCTCGCCCGAACGACCGGCACGGCCAGTACGGCCGATGCGGTGCACGTAATCTTCGTCGACGTTCGGCAGTTCGAAGTTGACCACGTGTGGCAACTGATCGATGTCGAGGCCGCGCGCAGCGATGTCGGTCGCCACAAGGATGCGCACTTCACCGGCCTTGAAGTCGGCCAGGGCTTTGGTGCGCGCGTTCTGGCTCTTGTTGCCGTGGATCGCGACGGCGCTGAGGCCGTGTTTGTCCAGGTACTCGGCCAGACGGTTGGCGCCGTGCTTGGTGCGGGTGAACACCAGCACCTGTTCCCAGGCGCCCGCCGTGATCAAGTGGGCCAGCAACGAACGCTTGTGGCTCGCGGCCAGACGGAATACGCGCTGTTCGATACGCTCGACCGTGGTGTTCGGCGGCGTGACTTCGATGCGTTCCGGGTTGTGCAGCAGCTTGCCGGCGAGGTCGGTGATGTCCTTGGAGAACGTCGCCGAAAACAGCAGGTTCTGGCGTTTGCTCGGCAGACGAGCCAGGACCTTTTTCACGTCATGGACGAAGCCCATGTCGAGCATGCGGTCGGCTTCGTCCAGCACGAGGATTTCCACGTGTGACAAGTCGACGCTGCCTTGGCCGGCGAGGTCGAGCAAGCGACCCGGGCAGGCCACCAGCACGTCAACACCGCGGGACATGGCCTGAACCTGCGGGTTCATGCCGACGCCGCCGAAGATGCAGGCGCTGACGAACTTCAGGTCACGGGCATACACCTTGAAGCTCTCGTGTACCTGGGCTGCGAGTTCGCGGGTCGGGGTCAGGACCAGTACGCGCGGTTGGCGCGGACCGTGACGCTGGGATTTGTCCGGGTGACCGTTAGGGAACAGCCGCTCCAGGATCGGAAGGGCGAAGCCACCGGTTTTACCGGTACCTGTCTGCGCCGCAACCATGAGGTCGCGACCTTGCAACACGGCGGGAATGGCCCGCTGTTGCACCGGAGTAGGCTCGGTATAGCCCGCTGCCTCGATGGCGCGGACTAAAGCCTCGGAGAGACCGAGGGAAGCAAAGGACATGAGTAATCCTGTTTTAGTTAGGGCTTGGCCCAATGGGAGTCTTGCCTGGCGCGAATGGCGTTTAAGAAGAACGCAATCCCGTCCGGTCCTGCTGGGGCTTGAAAGCTCGTCTGGAGCGCTCGCGCGGGCTGAAAAGCTGCGCTGTAGCGGGATCGAGATGCCTTGAACAAGTCCGAGCGTCCGGGCGTGAGCCTGGCGGGAAGGCCGGAGTATAACAGAGCAATCACTGCGCGCCGCTTTCCTGCTGCTCAACGGTTTTTCCCCGGGCGGCGGTGGTGCTGGCCGCTTTCACACCGGCTGCCGGATCGGCGCCATAACGGGCGCTCAGTTCGGCATAGGCGGGTTCGCGTTTAAAGCGTTTGAGTTCGGCACCGAAGCGCTGGACCAGCAAATCCATGCCGGCGTTACGCCGCACCGCCAGGAACTGGCTCTGCTGGCTGATCACGGTCGGGTTTTCGCTGATCTGATTGCGGATGTCCAGTTCGTCGAGCAAGTGCTGGCCCACCCGGCGGTCGGTGATCAGCAGATCGATCCGGCCGCGCACCAGCTTGCCGAAGTTGGCTTCATGGGTGGGCGCCGGTTCACGTGTGAACAGGGTCGACTCGCGAAAGTCCGGGCTGTACAGATAGCCTGGCGAGGTGCCAATCGTCAGGCCTTTCAGATCATCCAGCGTGCGAAACGGATGGGGGCGCTCATTGGCGTAGAACATCACGAACTCGACTTCCGAGAGCGGTTCGCTGGGATAGAGCAGGGTGGCGTCACGCTCTTCGCTGTGAAAAATGTCCAGCACGCCATCGGCCTGACCGGTTTCAAGCATCGACAGACAGCGTTTCCACGGCAGGAACTGCCACTCGACTTCGATCCCCAGGCGTTTGAAGACAATGGCGGTGGTTTCGTAATCCAGCCCCAGGGATTTGCCGTTTTCTTCGTAGACGTAAGGTGCCCAGGGTTCAGTGACAATGCGCAATTTCTCGCCCCGAGCGGCAAAGCTCAGGCAAGTGAAAAGAACCACGGTCAGTAACTGGCTGATTAAAGGCATGGGCTGAGATTACGACGAGAAACGCGAAAGAGCCAGAAACTGCCTGCAGATGCTCTAAGTCCGTGTATTGCTGCACAATAATTGTGCACGGAAAGCAAAAAATCGCAGCCTGCGGCAGCTCCTACATTGGAATGTGTAAACCCTGTAGGAGCTGCCGCAGGCTGCGATCTTTTGATCTTGCTTGTGACAAATATTAGCGCGGCAACTTCAGGTTGTTCCACACCGCCAGGCTCGCTTCAGCCTGATTGAGTGTGTAGAAGTGCAGCCCTGGCGCCCCGCCTTGCAGCAGGCGTTCGCACATCTCGGTGATGACTTGCTCACCAAAGCCTTGAATGCTCTGGGTGTCGTCGCCGTAGGCTTCCAGTTGCTTGCGGATCCAGCGCGGGATTTCCGCACCGCAGGCGTCGGAAAAGCGTGCCAGTTTGCTGTAGTTGGTGATTGGCATGATCCCCGGAACGATCGGGATGTTCACGCCCATCGCCCGCACACGCTCGACGAAGTAGAAGTAGCTGTCGGCGTTGAAGAAGTACTGGGTGATCGCACTGTCGGCGCCGGCGTTGGCCTTGCGCACGAAGTTGTTCAAGTCGTCTTCGAAATTGCGCGCCTGCGGATGCATTTCCGGGTAGGCGGCGACTTCGATGTGGAAATGATCGCCGGTCTCTTCACGAATGAATTCGACCAGGTCATTGGCGTGGCGCATTTCACCGCTGGCCATGCCCATGCCCGACGGCAGGTCACCGCGCAGGGCAACGATACGCTTGATGCCGGCGGTCTTGTATTGAGCCAGCAAGCCGCGCAAATCGGCCTTGCTGTCGCCGACGCACGACAGGTGCGGGGCGGCGGGAACTTTGACTTCACTTTCGAGCTGCAGCACGGTGTTGAGCGTGCGATCACGGGTCGAACCGCCAGCGCCGTAGGTGCAGGAGAAAAAGTCGGGGTTGTACGTGGCCAGCTGGCGAGCAGTGGCGAGCAGCTTTTCATGCCCAGCGTCGGTCTTCGTAGGGAAGAACTCGAAGCTGTAGCGACGGTCTTGGGACATGGTCATATCCTTGGAAACACGTAAAGCGGACGCAAACTCCTGTAGGAGCTGCCGCAGGCTGCGATCTTTCAAGATCAAAAGATCGCAGGCTTCGCCAGCTCCTACAAAGAGCGACTAAGCAATGCCGATCAGTAACGGTAAGCGTGCGGCTTGAACGGACCTTCGACGGTCACGCCGATGTAGTCGGCCTGGGTCTTGGTCAGTTGAGTCACGACGCCGCCGAAACCGCGGACCATTTCCAGGGCCACTTCTTCGTCGAGTTTCTTCGGCAGTACTTCAACGGTCAGGCGCTCGGCTTTCTGGGCTGGCGACAGGTCGGCGTACTTCTGGCCGAACAGGAAGATCTGCGCCAGCACCTGGTTGGCGAACGAACCGTCCATGATGCGGCTTGGGTGGCCAGTGGCGTTGCCCAGGTTAACCAGACGGCCTTCGGCCAGCAGGATCAGGTAGTCGTCGTTCTGGGCATCGAATGCGCCAGCGCCGGTACGGTGGATCTTGTGAACCTGTGGCTTCACTTCTTCCCATGCCCAGTTCTTGCGCATGAAAGCAGTGTCGATTTCGTTGTCGAAGTGGCCGATGTTGCAGACAACAGCGCGCTTCTTCAGGGCTTTGAGCATGTTCGCGTCGCAAACATTGACGTTACCGGTGGTGGTCACGATCAGGTCGATCTTGCCCAGCAGTGCCTTGTCGATGCTCGCTTCGGTGCCGTTGTTGATGCCGTCGATGAACGGCGAAACCAACTCGTAGCCGTCCATGCAGGCTTGCATGGCGCAGATCGGGTCGACTTCGGAGACTTTGACGATCATGCCTTCCTGACGCAGGGACTGAGCGGAGCCCTTGCCCACGTCACCGTAACCGATGACCAGCGCTTGCTTGCCGGACAGCAGGTGGTCGGTGCCACGCTTGATCGCGTCGTTCAGACTGTGACGGCAGCCGTACTTGTTGTCGTTCTTGCTCTTGGTCACCGAGTCGTTGACGTTGATGGCCGGGATTTTCAGCTCGCCCTTGGCCAGCATGTCCAGCAGGCGGTGAACGCCGGTGGTGGTTTCTTCGGTCACGCCATGGACGCGGTCGAGGATCTGCGGGTACTTCTTGTGCAGCAGCTCGGTCAGGTCGCCGCCGTCGTCGAGGATCATGTTGGCATCCCAAGGCGCGCCATCCTTGAGGATGGTTTGCTCCAGGCACCACTCGTACTCTTCTTCGGTTTCGCCTTTCCAGGCGTAAACCGCGATGCCGGCCGCAGCAATAGCAGCAGCGGCCTGATCCTGAGTCGAGAAAATGTTGCAGGACGACCAGCGAACTTCGGCACCCAGGGCAACCAGGGTTTCGATCAGCACGGCAGTCTGAATGGTCATGTGGATGCAGCCGAGAATCTTCGCGCCCTTGAGCGGCTGCTCACCGGCGTACTTGCGGCGCAGACCCATCAGGGCAGGCATTTCGGACTCGGCGATGATGGTTTCGCGACGGCCCCAGGCAGCCAGGGACATGTCGGCAACTTTGTAATCGTTAAAATCTGCAGGCGTGATAACAGCGCTCATGATGAGCCTCCATTCGTAATGTATGCGAATGGGCGCCGTTGTGCGTTTAGTGTCTGGCCGTGGCCAGGCAACGCCCCATCCGAGCCTGACAGGTCTAGCCTGCTGCAGCGCCCCTCGGACAGGTGGCGGGAAAACGGTATCAATTGGAGATGACCGTTTTGAAACGGTGGCGATTATAGCGGGCTATGCTGATCTTCCAAAGCCTTTCTGTTGGTCAATGTCCGAACGGTAATCGAGGCCATAGGCGATCGCGCATAGAGCTCTAGTCCGGGCTCTGCCATGATGGTCGGCATCAATCGGCAAGACGGTCAGGAGTGAATATGAATTTCCACACCCGCAAATGGGTAAAACCCGAAGACCTCAACCCCAACGGCACGCTGTTCGGCGGCAGCCTGTTGCGCTGGATCGACGAAGAAGCGGCGATCTATGCGATCGTTCAGTTGGGCAACCAGCGTGTGGTCACCAAGTACATTTCCGAAATCAATTTCGTCAGCGCGTCGCGTCAGGGCGACATCATCGAACTGGGCATTACCGCCACCGAGTTCGGTCGCACGTCGATCACCCTGACCTGCGAAGTACGCAACAAGATCACCCGTAAAAGTATCCTGACGGTGGAGAAGATGGTCTTCGTCAACCTCGGCGAGGACGGCCTGCCCGCGCCGCACGGCCGGACCGAGATCAAGTACGTCAAAGACCAGTTTCAGGATGATGGTATCAGCGAGTAATACGAGCCCGTAGGAGCTGCCGAAGGCTGCGATCTCTTGATCTAGACTCTCCGCGTGGAATCAAGATCAAAAGATCGCAGCCTTCGGCAGCTCCTACAGAACGCTCGAGAGCCACGCGTGTCGTACTTACATCCCACGCCACCGGTTCCGCAACACTATGGATACTCCAAAAGACGGCAAGACCCCAAACCTCTCGGCGCAAGAGAAGCATGAGGTCGACAAGAACCAGCCACCGCGCGCCGCGGTGCTGCACGAAATCATCCGCACCCAGGGCGATCAGGAACTGGAGCGCAGCGTTGCTGCCCTATGGTGGTCGGCGCTCGCCGCAGGCTTGACCATGGGCCTGTCGCTGATGGCCATGGGGTTGCTCAACTCCCGTTTGCCCGATGGCGAACACTTCAAAGTGATTGCCAGTTTCGGCTATTGCGCCGGTTTTCTCGCGGTCATCCTCGCCCGTCAGCAATTGTTCACCGAGAACACCCTGACGGCGGTGCTGCCGGTGATGACCAAACCCACACTGAACAATTTCGGGCGCTTGCTGCGGCTGTGGTCGGTCGTGCTCGTAGGCAACCTCTGCGGCACTTTGCTGGTGGCGTACGTGATGTTGCACCTGCCGATTTTCGATACCAAGACCGACCTGGCCTTCCTCGACATCGGGCGCAAAGTCATGGAGAACGACGCCGGCAAAATGTTCGCCAAAGGCATCGTCTCGGGCTGGATGATCGCCACCATGGTCTGGATGATCCCGTCCATGGAGAGCGCCAAGATGTGGATCATCATCCTCATCACCTACCTGATGGCGCTCGGGGATTTCACCCACATCGTCGTCGGTTCGGCCGAGGTCTCGTACCTGGTGTTTGCCGGCGAATTGCCGTGGAAGGATTTCTGGACGGTGTTCGCCGGGCCGACGCTGGCAGGGAACATCATCGGCGGCAGCTTCATCTTTGCGCTGTTGAGTCATGCGCAGATTCGCAGCGAAAGCGGGCCGCCGAAGCAGTCTGCGGATCAAGGCGAAGAAGCCGATCCGCAGCAGGTCAAGAAGTAATCATTGAAACTCGGTCTGTGGCGCTGGCGCTGGCGCTGCCGCACCGCGACGTTTGAGTGCGGGGTGGTCGCTTGCAGTATAAACAGCTGCTGACATATGGCGAATCAATCCTCCCCCCCCCCGGATTTGCGTAGGAGCTGCCGCAGGCTGCGATCTTTTGATGTTGATTTTTAAAGTCAAAAGATCGCAGCCTGCGGCAGCTCCTACAGGGGGAGTGATCAATAGAAGGAGTGTGCCGTGCTTGCGACGGCGTTGGTGTTAGTGGCGGCGCTGTTGCACGCGGCGTGGAATACCCTGATTAAATTCAGTGCGGAACGATTGTTGGTCGTGGCCTGCATGGACAGCGTGGCAATGTTGTTTGTTGCCGTAATGCTGCCGTTCGTGGCGTTGCCGCCGATTGAAATCTGGCCGTGGATCCTGGCGTCAGCCGCGTTTGAATTGCTCTATCGCTATCTGCTGATTCAGGCCTATCGGGTGGGCGACCTGGGGTTGGTCTATCCCCTGATGCGTGGCCTGTCGCCCTTGGTGGTGCTGGCGCTGACGCTGATCTTTGCCGGGGAAGTGCTGACCCACCAGCAGATCTTCGGAATTCTACTCATCCCGTTCGGCATGTTGTGCCTGCTGTGGCAGGGCGGTGGTGGCGCGCGTTTGCCGTGGTCGATGCTGCCGGTGGTGGCGCTGATCGGCCTGTGCATCGGCTGCTACACCTTTATCGATGGCCAGGCACTGCGGCGCTGGTCGCATCCGCTGGATTACCTGGTGTGGGTGACGCTGATCAGTGCCTGGCCTTTTCCGTTGCTGGCGCTGGTGCGCAAGCGGCCGGCGTTCATGCTGTTCTGGCGTGAGCAGTGGCGATTGGGCCTGGCGGTCGGGTTCTGCGTGTTGTTCAGCTACGCTCTGGTGCTGTGGGCGATGCAGCTGGGTTCGATTGCCGAAGCGGCGGCACTGCGCGAAATCAGCGTGATTCTGGTGGTGCTGTTCGGCATGCGTTACTTGAAAGAACCTTTCGGCCGGCCGCGGCTCTTAGCCTGTGGGCTGGTGTTGATCGGCATATTGGTGATGAAGTTTTGACGGGAACCCGACTCTTGAATCTTGAAAAAAGGACTGCGTTATGACGGTTGCTCTGTGGTGCATTTTGATCGCGATTTTTCTGCCGTATGTCTGTGTGGGCATCGCCAAGGTCAGTGGCGGCTTTAACCTCAAAGACAACCATGACCCACGGGATTTTCTCGAGTCGCTGAATGGTCTGGGCCGGCGTGCGCATGCGGCGCAGTTGAACAGTTTTGAGGTGACCCCGGCGTTTGCAGCGGCGGTGATCGTGGCGCACCTGGCGGGTAATGCCGAACTGGTGACGATCAACGTGCTGGCGGTTCTGTTTATCACCAGCCGGTTGCTGTACATCATTTGCTACTTGGCCGACTGGGCGATTTTGCGGTCGTTGGTGTGGTTTGTAGGGATGGGGTTGATTGTCAGTTTCTTTGTGGTTTCTGTTTAACGGCAAGATCAAAAGATCGCAGGCTGCGCCAGCTCCTACAAAGACCCGGTCAACGTAGGAGCTGCCGAAAGCTGCGATCTTTTGACTTTAGAGCTTGTCAGCCACCTGCGGCACTTGTGGCAACGTCGCGCCTTTGGGCCACAGCATCCAGATCTGCCCCTGCTGTTTCATATCGCCGGCTATTTGTCCGGCGGCCTCTCCGGTGCCCCAGAACAGGTCCGCTCGCACTTCGCCGGCAATCGCGCCGCCAGTGTCCTGAGCAGCCACCGGGCGAACCAGTGCCGTGCCGTCCGGTCGCGTGGTGGATAACCACAGCAAACTGCCCAGCGGAATCACCTTGCGGTCCACTGCAACGCTGTAGCCCGCAGTCAGCGGCACGTTCAGCGAGCCGCGGGGCCCTTCGTTGCTGTCCGGATTGCGGGTGAAGAACACATAGCTCGGATTGCTGGCGAGCAACTCCGGAATGCGTGCTGGATTGGCTTTTGCCCAGTCGCTGATCGCGCCCATGGTCACTTCTTCTTTTTTCAGCTCGCCTTGCTCCACCAGCCAGCGGCCGATCGGGCGGTACGGATGGCCGTTCTGGTCCGCATAAGCGATTCGCAACTGACGGCCATCGTCGAGCTGAATGCGACCCGAACCCTGGATTTGCAGGAACTGCAGATTCATCGGATCGGTCAGCCATGCCACCACGGGCGCCTTCACCCCTTTGTTTTCAATGGTTGCGGCATCATCGTAGGGTTTGAGTACCCGGCCTTCGAGGCGTCCACGCAGGCGTTTACCCTTGAGCTCCGGGTAAATGCTGTCCAGCGAGACAATGATCATGTCCTCGGGCACGCCATACACCGGGATGTTTGCCACGGTGGTCTGGGTCAGGCTGCCGGGGTAGACGGGCTCGTAGTAGCCGGTGATCAATCCGTCGGGATTGTCGTTGGCGGCGCGCAGGCCGTAGACGTCGAGGTTCTGTTTGAGGAAGCCGCGAATGTCGTTGGCGGCCAGCGGCACATTGGCAGCGGCGGCGCACGTCGAACCCCAGACCGGGTCGGACTTGAGTCGGGTACAGGCGCTGCGCCACGAACCGAACCCGGCCACCAGGTCGTTATCGGACACGGTGGGCAGTGCGTCCCATGTGGCGCTGGCATAAGTCGCCAGCGCATGGGTTTTCGGTGTGTTGTTGTCACCGCCGGTGCAGCCTGCAAGCGCGGCTACCAATGGGAGCGTCCACACGAGAGGGTGACGCCATGCCTTGAAACGGCTGTTCATGGAGTAATTCCTTTGCCGATTGCCTGAGTGCTCCATGCGCTCAAACAACCCGTATTAATAATAGGGCTATTGGTGTTTGCCAATGACGCGAGGATACTGGCCGCCGTTTCCCGTGACCTGAAGCCTCTATGACTCTTAAAAGACTTTCCGTTGTATTGCTGGCCTGCCTGACCTTGTCCGCGTGTGGCGGTGTCGACCCGAATTCGCCACTGGGTCAACGCAAGGCGATCTTCAAGCAAATGCTCAAGACCGGCGAAGACCTGGGCGGCATGTTGCGCGGCCGTATCCCGTTTGACGGTCCGACATTCGCCGATGGCGCGGTAAAACTCGATGCGTTGTCCCGTGAGCCGTGGAAACACTTCCCGCAGGTGCGCGAGGAAGATCACACCAGCGCCAAGGACGATGTCTGGCAGAAGCAGGCACGCTTTCAGGAACTGGCCCGCACCCTGGAAACCGCCACCGGTGAGCTGGTGATTGCGAGCAAGGTTCAGCCTTACAAGGTGAGTAACCTGGGGCCTGCGGTGCAGAAAGTCGAAGATGCTTGCAGTGCGTGCCATAAAGAATTTCGCGATCATTGAATTCTTTAAAAGATCGCAGCCTGCGGCAGCTCCTACATGTCATGCGTACACACTGTAGGAGCTGCCGCAGGCTGCGATCTTTTGATTGGACACTCAACGCTTATTTATCCAGCTCATCCAGTGCGTCCTGCAATTCCTTGCGGGATTCGGCCAGTTTGTCTTTGCGCTTGTTGATCCTCTCGGGGTCGCCTTTTTTCATGGCTTTGTCGAGGTCGGCCTGGCGTTCGCTGACTTCATGCTTGGCATCAAGCACCTTGTTTTCCCGCTCCTTCTTCAGTGAGGCGTCGGTGCAATGCGCGGTGACTTCGCTCAGGGCTGTCTCGAGACCGGCCTGCTGTTCGGCGTTGCCGTGGGACTTGGCCAGTTCGATCTGAGTGATGATGCCTTGCTTTTTGGCGGCGCAACCGGTCAGGCCCGGAGCCTCTTCGGCGGCCATCAGCGGAGCGGCCATCACGCCGCAAAGGGTCAACAGGGCGAGCGGTGAAAGTAATTTCATAAAGGCTCCATGTACAAAGTGCAATCGGGTCGATAAGGCGATGGGCGTTTGAGCCTATCGTCATCTTTGGGTTCCCAGGTGGGCGGGCACCTGCGGTCGCTAAAAACCGTTGATCCCCGCCGCACGCAATGTCTGGCTCAGCACCAGAACCTGCGGATCGCGGAAAAATGCGCTCAATTGCGCTGCGCGTCCCGGTCCGATGCCGGCTTCTGCCTGCCATTGTTCAGTGTTTTGTTGTGCCAGCGCCTGCCATGAATCGCCCAGTTGCGCCTGGCCAGTCGGCGGTAAACCCAGGGCTTTGAGCCAGCGAACAAAAGACCGTTGGCGGGCGCTGTTGAAGCTGTTTAAAAGACGAGCACTGCTGCGCTCGCCGAAGCCGTTAATGTTAGCAAGCTCTTGAGCATCGAGGGTCATCCAATCCAGCAGGCCATTCAGACGGCCTGTTTCCAAAAGTTTCTCCCACGTTCCGGGGCCGACATGCGCCAAGGCCAGCCCCTGCTTGCTGCTGAGCCAGGTCAGTCGGGCGAGAAACTGGCTCTCGCAGCCCGGGGTCGGTTGCCAACAACTCAAATGATCAAAGTCGGCTGCCAACGGCACGTCTAAATCCGGCCGCTCGGCAGCACGCAGGACGACCCCCTCGAGCCTGGGAATGGTCAAGCCTGCCAGACTGATGGAGACCTGATCACCGGGGCGAATGTCGAGCATCTCCCAACGTCCGAGGGAGCTGACGCTGACACGTTTGATTTGCCGGTCATCCAGCGTCACCGGTTTGAGTTCCAGCACCGGGGTAATCCGCCCGGTGCGACCCACCTTGAATTCGACTTTTCTCACCTCGGCCAGTGCTTGGGCAAAGGGGTATTTCCAGGCGACGGCCCAGTGCGGTGCTTTCGCCTGCCAGCGCTCGGCCGAGGGGCGCTGGCTCTGGCGCAGGACGACGCCGTCGCTGGCAAACGGCAGGGGCGAGCGATACCAGTGATTGCGCCAGTGTTCGGCATCGGCGAGTGACTGGATCGGCTGACTGTAGGGCACGGTGCTCGGCAAACCCAATTCATCCAGAGCCGCGATGCGCTCGGGCAAGCCGGGCGGACCTTGTGGCCAGTCCCAGACGAACAGCCCGATGCCGGCGGCCTGCTCAGGGTCGAGGTCCTTGCGGGCCATCAGCCCCGCCACGGTGGAGCGGGCATTGAGGCTGCCGGCAGTGGCTTGTACATGATCGGTGAGGCGCCAATAGAGTTCGCCTTGCAGCAGCATGTCTAGCGGTCGTGCCAGTTGTTGAGGGATGGCGGGAATCAGCTGCGCCGAAACCGTCCAGTCCTGCCCGGTCGCGCCATCACCGCGACTGATCGCCTGGCGCAGCACGCCCTTGCGGTAGATCAGGGTCACGGCCACGCCGTCCACTTTGGGTTGTATCCAGAGGTCTTGGCGAGTGTGCAGCCAACTGGCGACCGAGGCAGCGTCCCGCAGTTTGTCCAGACCTGTGTGGGCGATGGGGTGGGCGATTTTGCCGCCGGCCGTGCGCAGTGGCTCGGGCGCCAGGCCCAGGTCGAAGCACTCGCGCCATGTGGTCAGCTGTTGACGGGATTGATCGTAGAGTTCGTCGCTGACCAGTGCGCGTGCGCCGCGATGATAGTTTTCGTCCCAGATGTCGATTTGTTTTTGCAGTGCGGTGACTTCGCTCAAGGCTCGAGCGGGTGGCCAGTCGGGGCAGTCGGCAGCGTTTGAGTTCAGGCAAAATACGGACAGTAAAATAGCGGTGCACATTCGCAGCAGCATCGTGAGCGTCCTTGCTCGATCGGGATGTTCTGAAGGCTAGCCAATATTTTCTGGCGGGGAGGGTGGGTGTTTTGCCTGGTGTTTCTGATGGTGCCTTGGCTGGCCCCATCGCGAGCAAGCTCGCTCCCACATTGAAATGCATTCCCCTGTGGGAGCGAGCTTGCTCGCGATGGGGGCCACCCGGTAAAAAGCGAACGCCAATAAAAAGCCCCGCACGGCGAACCGTGCAGGGCTTTGGGTACCGCCGAAAAGTCTTACAGGCCGGCAGCCAGACGCAGATCGTCAGCGCGATCGGTTTTTTCCCAAGTGAACGTGGTGAAGGTGTCTTCGCCCACGGTCTTGGTCGTCGGGGTGCGACCGAAGTGGCCGTACGCGGCAGTCTCCTGGTACATCGGGTGCAGCAGGTCGAGCATGGTGGTGATGGCGTATGGACGCAGGTCGAACACTTCACGCACCAGTTTGACGATTTTGTCGTCGCTGATTTTGCCGGTACCGAAGGTGTTCAACGAGATCGAAGTTGGCTGAGCCACGCCGATCGCGTAGGAAACCTGGATCTCGCAACGCTCGGCCAGGCCGGCCGCAACGATGTTCTTCGCTACGTAACGACCCGCGTAGGCAGCCGAACGGTCAACCTTCGAAGGATCCTTGCCGGAGAACGCGCCACCGCCGTGACGGGCCATGCCGCCGTAGCTGTCGACGATGATTTTGCGACCGGTCAGACCGCAGTCTCCCACCGGGCCGCCAATGATGAACTGGCCGGTCGGGTTGATGTGGAACTGGGTGTCTTTGCTCAGCAGTTCGGCAGGCAATACGTGCTTGACGATCAGCTCCATCACGCCTTCGCGCAGGTCTTTATAGGACACTTCAGGGTTGTGCTGGGTCGACAGAACAACAGCGTCGATACCGACGACCTTGCCGCCTTCGTAACGGCAAGTCACTTGCGACTTGGCGTCCGGGCGCAGCCAAGGCAGCAGGCCGGATTTACGGGCTTCGGCCTGACGTTGTACAAGCTGGTGCGAGAAGGTGATCGGTGCTGGCATCAGCACGTCGGTTTCATTGCTGGCGTAGCCGAACATCAGGCCCTGGTCGCCGGCGCCCTGATCTTCAGGCTTGGCACGGTCGACACCCTGGTTGATGTCAGGGGACTGCTTGCCGATGATGTTCATCACGCCGCACGTCGCGCCGTCGAAACCGACGTCGGAGCTGTTGTAGCCGATGCCCAGGATGACGTCACGAACGATCTGTTCCAGATCGACCCAGGCCGACGTGGTGACTTCACCTGCAATGATTGCCACGCCGGTTTTCACCAAAGTCTCGCACGCCACGCGGGCGAACTTGTCTTCAGCAATGATGGCGTCCAGCACCGCATCGGAAATCTGGTCGGCGATTTTGTCCGGATGCCCTTCGGACACGGACTCGGAGGTGAAGAGGGAGTATTCGCTCATCTCGATTTTTTCCTGAATTTACCGATGGTGAGTGTCGCCAGCCGGTCGCTGAAAATGGCGGACCTGAATCTGGAAACCATTACGTAAGCCTACATAGAGGCTTTCCCCGGGAACGAGTCCCGCAGCGGTGGCCCAACGGGCCAAATCGTCCTGTTCAAACCCCAACCAGAGATCACCGCAGGCCTCCCTGGCCCAACTCTGGTTGTGGCTACATAACTCTGTCACGAGCAGGCTACCGCCCGGTTGCAGCAAATCGGCCATGTGCTTGAGCGCATCGGCCGGCGCGGCGAAATGGTGCAGCACCATATTCAGTACCACGCAGTCAGCCTTGAGGCTCACACCATTCAATGCATCGGCCAGTTGCAGGCTGACGTTAGCCAGCGATTCACGTTCGCAGACCTGGCGCGCCAGTTCGAGCATCGCCTGGCTGTTGTCCAGCGCCGTGACGTGGGTGAAGCGCCGCGCCAGTTCCGGCAGAAAAGCGCCGTCGCCCGGGCCCACTTCAATGGCTGTTGCGCTGTCGCCAAAGCTCAGTTTGTCGAGCAAGGCCACCACGCTTTCGCGGTACTGCGGCAGGCCGGCAATCAGGTCTTGCTGGGCGCGAAACTTCTCCGCAACCCGTGAGAAAAAGTCCTGGCTGGCCGCCGCCCGTTGCCCATGGACCTGACCGATCCGCGATTGCACATCGGCAGGCAGGGTCAGGTTGTCCACTTCTTCGAGCAGTGCGGCGTGCAGCTTGCCGCCCAGCAGGTCGGTGTGGGGCAGGGCGCGACGATAGAAAATCGCATTGCCTTCACGGCGTGTCGCCACCAGGTCGGCCTGGGCCAGCACTTTGAGGTGGTGACTCATGCCGGACTGGCCGATGCCGAAAATCTGCGCCAGTTCCAGAACGCCAAACGAATCGTTGGCCAGCGCGCGCAGTACATTCAGTCGCAGAGGATCGCCGCCGGCCTTGCACAGGGCCGCCAGCTCGTCGCAATCGTCATGTTGAATGGAAGGCACGCGTAAATTCATAGGGCCAGCAGTCTAGTGACGCTCCGAAAGCACCGCAAGAGCAATATCAAAAAGTTTTGATATTGCTCGATAGATGGCACTTCTCGGGGAATGGGTCACTCTACAAATCGTCAGCGGAAAGGTTTCACCAGGCGAATGCGAATCTATCCACCGGAAAAACGCCTTCAGATGACTATCTGTCATTGCCCCGGGCGGGTCGGTGAGGGAAAATGCTCGCCTTTTTTCCGATTCGTTTTATTCACTCTTTATTCAAAACCCTCAGGAGAACAGCGATGCCCAGCCGTCGTGAGCGTGCCAACGCCATTCGTGCCCTCAGCATGGATGCCGTGCAAAAAGCCAACAGCGGCCATCCCGGTGCCCCGATGGGTATGGCGGATATCGCCGAAGTACTGTGGCGTGACTACCTGAAGCACAACCCGAGTAACCCGTCGTTCGCCGACCGTGACCGCTTCGTGCTGTCCAACGGCCACGGCTCGATGCTGATCTACTCGCTGCTGCACCTGACCGGCTACGACCTGTCGATCGATGACCTGAAAAACTTCCGTCAGCTGCACAGCCGCACCCCGGGTCACCCGGAATTCGGCTATACCCCGGGCGTTGAAACCACCACCGGTCCACTGGGCCAAGGCCTGGCCAACGCCGTGGGTTTCGCCCTGGCCGAAAAAGTTCTGGCAGCGCAGTTCAACCGTCCTGGTCACAATATTGTCGATCACCACACCTACGTGTTCCTCGGTGATGGCTGCATGATGGAAGGCATCTCCCACGAAGTCGGCTCCCTGGCCGGTACTTTGGGTCTGGGCAAGCTGATCGCTTTCTACGATGACAACGGCATCTCCATCGACGGTGAAGTCGAAGGCTGGTTCACCGACGACACCCCGAAGCGTTTCGAAGCCTACAACTGGCAAGTGATCCGTAATGTTGACGGCCACGATCCGGAAGAGATCAAGACCGCCATCGAGACCGCACGCAAAAGCACGCAGCCAACGCTGATCTGCTGCAAGACCACCATCGGTTTCGGTTCGCCGAACAAGCAGGGTAAAGAAGACTGCCACGGCGCCCCGCTGGGTGACGCGGAAATCGCGCTGACCCGCGCTGCGTTGAAATGGAACCACGGTCCGTTCGAAATTCCGGTTGATATCTATGCCGAGTGGGACGCCAAGGAAGCCGGCCGCGCGGTTGAAGCCGAGTGGGATCAGCGTTTCGCTGCTTACTCCGCGGCATTCCCGACCGAAGCCAACGAACTGGTCCGTCGCCTGAGCGGCGAACTGCCAGCGGACTTCGCTGAAAAAGCCTCTGCTTATATCGCTGAAGTCGCGGCCAAGGGCGAAACCATCGCCAGCCGTAAAGCCAGCCAGAACGCCCTGAATGCCTTCGGCCCGTTGTTGCCGGAATTCCTCGGCGGCTCGGCTGACCTGGCCGGTTCCAACCTGACCCTGTGGAAAGGTTGCAAGGGCGTCACCGCCGAAGACGCCAGCGGCAACTACATGTACTACGGCGTTCGCGAATTCGGCATGAGCGCAATCATGAACGGCGTCGCTCTGCACGGCGGCCTGGTGCCTTACGGCGCGACCTTCCTGATGTTCATGGAGTACGCGCGCAATGCCGTGCGCATGGCTGCGCTGATGAAGAAGCGCGTGCTGTTCGTTTACACTCACGACTCCATCGGCCTGGGCGAAGACGGCCCGACTCACCAGCCGATCGAGCAACTGACCAGCCTGCGCAGCACGCCGAACCTCGACACCTGGCGTCCGGCCGATGCCGTTGAATCGGCCGTTTGCTGGAAACAGGCGATCGAACGCAAGGACGGCCCTTCGGCGCTGATCTTCTCGCGTCAGAATTTGCAGCATCAGGAGCGCAGTGCGCTGCAGATCGCTGACATCGCCCGTGGCGGTTACGTGCTGAAGGACTGCGCAGGCGAGCCTGAGCTGATCCTGATCTCGACCGGTTCGGAAGTGGGCCTGGCGGTTCAGGCTTACGACAAGCTGACCGAGCAAGGCCGCAAGGTGCGTGTGGTTTCGATGCCTTGCACCAGCGTGTTCGATGCCCAGGACGCCGGCTACAAGCAAGCGGTTCTGCCGTTGCAGGTCAGCGCCCGTATCGCCATCGAAGCCGCCCATGCGGACTACTGGTACAAATACGTGGGCCTGGAAGGCCGCGTCATCGGCATGACCACCTTCGGCGAGTCGGCGCCTGCGCCTGCCTTGTTCGAAGAGTTCGGCTTCACCCTGGAAAACATCCTGGGTCAGGCTGAAGAGCTGCTGGAAGACTAAGCACGGTGCGGTGGCTCTGGCCGCCGCGATCCCGTAGGAGCTGCCGAGAGAAACGAGGCTGCGATCTTTTGATCTTGATCCGAAAAAACAAGATCAAAAGATCGCAGCCTCGTTTCTCTCGGCAGCTCCTACGGGGATTTGTGTTGTTTACGAGAGCTTATCGAGAACCCCATGCCTCAACCGCGTCCTTACAAAGTTGCACTCAACGGCTATGGCCGGATTGGTCGTTGCGTCTTGCGTGCGTTGTTTGAGCGAGGCTCGGCGGCCGGGTTTGAAATTGTCGCTATCAACGATCTGGCGGACATGGCCAGCATCGAATACCTGACACGCTTCGACTCCACCCACGGGCGTTTTCCCGGTGAAGTGAAGATCGATGGCGATTGTCTGCATATTAATGGCGACTGCGTGAAGGTCCTGCGCAGTGCCACCCCCGAAGGCATCGATTGGGCGTCGCTGGGCGTCGATCTGGTGCTGGAATGCTCCGGCGCTTACCACACGCGTGAAGACGGCCAGCGTTTCCTCGACGCCGGCGCGCCGCGCGTGTTGTTTTCCCAGCCGATGGCCAGCGAGGCGGATGTCGACGCCACCATCGTCTACGGCGTGAACCAGGATTGCCTGACCGGCGACGAGCTGCTGGTGTCCAACGCGTCCTGCACCACCAACTGCGGCGTGCCGCTGTTGCGCCTGCTGGATCAGGCCATTGGTCTGGAATACGTGTCGATCACCACCATCCACTCGGCGATGAACGATCAGCCGGTGATCGACGCCTATCATCACGAAGACCTGCGCCGCACCCGTTCGGCGTTTCAGTCGGTGATTCCGGTGTCCACTGGTCTGGCGCGGGGCATCGAACGCCTGCTGCCGGAACTTGCCGGGCGAATTCAAGCCAAAGCCGTGCGGGTGCCGACCGTGAACGTGTCCTGCCTTGACATTACGATGCAGACCGTCAGTGACACCGACGCCACCGAGGTCAACCGGATATTGCGCGAGGCCGCCACCAGCGGCCCGCTCAAAGGCCTGCTGGCTTACACCGAGTTGCCTCACGCAAGCTGTGATTTCAACCATGACCCTCATTCGGCGATCGTCGATGCCAGTCAGACTCGAGTTTCCGGCCCACGGCTGGTGAACATCCTGGCCTGGTTCGACAACGAATGGGGGTTTGCCAACCGAATGCTGGATGTTGCGGAACACTATCTGCAAACAGCGACTTCAAAAAAACCGTAGGAAGTGCGACCCATGACCGTGTTGAAGATGACCGACCTCGATCTGCAAGGTAAGCGCGTACTGATTCGCGAAGACCTCAACGTCCCTGTCAAGGACGGTGTAGTCACCAGCGATGCGCGAATCCTGGCTTCGCTGCCGACCATCAAGCTGGCCCTGGAAAAAGGCGCGGCCGTGATGGTCTGCTCGCACCTTGGCCGCCCGACCGAAGGCGAGTTCTCGGCCGAGAACAGCCTCAAGCCTGTCGCTGATTACCTGAGCAAGGCCCTCGGTCGTGAAGTGCCGCTGGTGGCTGATTACCTGGGCGGCGTTGACGTGAAGGCGGGCGACATCGTCTTGTTCGAAAACGTGCGCTTCAACAAGGGTGAAAAAAAGAACGCTGACGAACTGGCCCAACAATACGCCGCCCTGTGCGACGTGTTCGTGATGGACGCCTTCGGCACCGCTCACCGCGCCGAGGGTTCGACCCACGGCGTGGCCAAGTTTGCCAAAGTCGCGGCGGCGGGCCCGTTGCTGGCGGCCGAACTCGACGCACTGGGCAAAGCCCTGGGCGCGCCGGCCCAGCCAATGGCGGCCATCGTGGCCGGCTCCAAGGTCTCGACCAAGCTCGACGTCCTGAACAGCCTGAGCCAGATCTGCAACCAGCTCATCGTCGGTGGCGGCATTGCCAACACCTTCCTTGCCGCAGCCGGTCACCCGGTCGGCAAATCCCTGTACGAGCCGGACCTGCTGGACACCGCTCGCGAAATCGCCGCCAAAGTCAGCGTGCCGCTGCCAGTGGACGTCGTGGTTGCCAAGGAATTCGCTGAAAGCGCCACCGCGACCGTCAAGCTGATCGCCGACGTAGCGGCAGACGACATGATCCTCGACATCGGCCCACAGACCGCGGCGAATTTCGCCGAGCTGCTGAAGTCCTCCAGGACCATTCTGTGGAACGGCCCGGTCGGCGTGTTCGAATTCGACCAGTTCGGTAACGGCACCAAAGTGTTGGCCCAGGCCATCGCAGAAAGCTCGGCGTTTTCCATCGCGGGCGGCGGCGACACCCTGGCGGCCATCGACAAATATGGCGTGGCGGATCAGATCTCCTACATTTCTACCGGTGGCGGCGCGTTCCTTGAGTTTGTCGAAGGCAAAGTACTGCCCGCCGTAGAAGTACTGGAAAGTCGGGCCAAGGCCTGAGGTCGCGGATTTGGCCAGGCAAGGGAGCGTTTACATGGTCAAGGTGCTAGCGCTGTTGATCGTTGCGGGTTCGCTGGCGGCGTGTGGGAGTAACCCCAAAGCCAAGCCGGAACCTGCACCGCAAGCGGTGGACAAAGGCTGCTACCAGGCTGACTGGCAAGCGGAAACCAACCCGGTGATCAACAAGCGTTCCGGGCCTGATGGCCTGGACAAATACGAAACACTCACACCCGCCAAGGAACATGGTTGCCCTTGACGGGTCTGACTCCTTACTCAGGACTGGCGGTGTGCGCCGTCAGTCGAGGAACACGGATGAAAGGTTTTATCGCCATTACGGCGCTGGCACTGCTGGCAGGTTGTTCGAATTTCAACCTGTTCAAGCCGGCCGAATCGACGGACAGCTGGACCACCTGGACGTGCGACAGCCAGGCCAAAGTGGTGTGGCGCTTCACCGACGACAGCCGCGAGGCCGTCGATGTGCGCCTCGGCGGGGCCGATCAGGTTTACCGCTTGAAGCACGAACCCGGCGCGTCGGGTTCGCTGTACAGCAACGACATGCTGGCGTTTCACCTGAAAGGTGAGGAAGGCCTGGTTTACTGGGTCGCCACCAATGATTTGATTGGCCGCGGGTGTAAAGCGCAGTAAGAGATCGCAGGACTTCTGTGGCGAGGGAGCTTGCTCCCGCTGGAGTGCGAAGCGCTCCCAAAGCCAGTCGACCTGGTGTTTGATAAAGACCGGGTCGAACGGTTTACGACTGCTTCGCAGCCGAACGCGAGCAAGCTCGCTCGCCACGGGTGCTTCGTCACATTCAGTATTTATGTTGTACCGAATTCGCAGCCCGGGATTAACCCCCGATCTGCAAAAACTTGAATAGCCGCCGCCGCTCCGGCAGGCTGGCACGATTAACGACCCAAACCGGGAGAGACACACACAATGGCACTTATCAGCATGCGCCAGATGCTGGACCACGCAGCCGAGTTCGGCTACGGCGTTCCAGCCTTCAACGTCAACAACCTTGAGCAGATGCGCGCCATCATGGAAGCCGCTGACAAGACTGACTCCCCGGTGATCGTCCAGGCTTCGGCCGGTGCTCGCAAATACGCCGGCGCGCCGTTCCTGCGTCACCTGATCCTCGCCGCCATCGAAGAATTCCCGCATATCCCGGTGTGCATGCACCAGGATCACGGCACCAGCCCTGACGTCTGCCAGCGCTCCATTCAACTGGGCTTCAGCTCGGTGATGATGGACGGTTCCCTGGGCGAAGACGGCAAGACCCCGACCGACTACGACTACAACATCCGTGTCACCCAACAAACCGTGGCCCTGGCTCACGCCTGCGGCGTTTCGGTAGAAGGCGAGCTGGGCTGCCTGGGTTCGCTGGAAACCGGCATGGCCGGTGAAGAAGACGGTATCGGCGCAGAAGGCGTGCTCGATCACAGCCAGATGCTGACTGACCCGGAAGAAGCCGCTGACTTCGTCAAACGCACTCAGGTCGACGCCCTGGCCATCGCCATCGGCACCAGCCACGGCGCGTACAAGTTCACCAAGCCGCCTACCGGCGACGTGCTGGCAATCGACCGCATCAAAGAAATCCACAAACGCATCCCGAATACCCACCTGGTGATGCACGGTTCCTCTTCGGTGCCACAAGACTGGCTGGCGATCATCAACCAGTACGGCGGCGACATCAAAGAAACCTACGGCGTGCCGGTTGAAGAAATCGTCGAAGGCATCAAGCACGGCGTGCGCAAGGTCAACATCGACACCGACCTGCGTTTGGCGTCCACTGGTGCGATGCGTCGCCTGATGGCCACCAACCCGAGCGAATTCGACCCACGTAAATTCTTTGGCGCCACCGTGACTGCCATGCGTGACGTTTGCATCGCGCGCTACGAAGCGTTTGGCACGGCTGGCAACGCTTCGAAGATCAAGCCGATCTCGCTGGAAGCGATGTATCAGCGTTATCTGAAAGGTGAGTTGAACGCCAAGGTCAACTAAGCCTTCAGCGTTTGAGCCCCACAAAAAACCCGCAGAAATGCGGGTTTTTTGTGGGTGCAGGATCAAGTTCAAAAGATCGCAGCCTTCGGCAGCTCCTACAGGACGTACATCTGACCAATGTAGGAGCTGCCGAAGGCTGCGATCTTTTGCCGTTACTTATCGTGATCAATATCCAGCTTGCTGAACGTCACTTTCCCGCCCTCGCTGGTGTACCCGGTGTTGTCCTGCACATACACCCCGGCCTTGAAGTACAACGGTTTGACCCGCCATTTCGCGCTGATGTCGGTGTCCCACTGATAACCTGCCGCACTGATGCCCAATGCGCCGCCGGGGCTTAGGTGAATGAGGTAGGAAAACTGCTGATCAAGCTTCACGCCCGTGGCGATGGTGATTACCCGGCCTTCGCCGTCGTCGGGGTGCATGCGCACCTTGGCTACGATGTTGCCGGCCTTGGGGCCGGTCTTGTATTGATACTCGACCTTTACCATGGGCTTCTGGCTTTCGTAGGCATGGATCTGGCCGATCACGATTTTACCCGAGCTCGGCACCTGATTCACCGTCAACGTGGCGCGCAGAGAGTTGTCGGCATCCGGGTAGTACCAGTTTCGCAGGGTGCCGTTGCTGTAGGTTTCCCGCAGTTCGGTGCGGGGATATTTCGCGTTTGCGGTACGGGTGCCGGTCACCGGTGACCAGAAAAACAGCGTGCCGGTGTTGGAATGGAAGTATTGATCCTTGAACCCTTTCGTCAATTTGGCTGTTTCAACGGTGTATGGCGGGTTGCCGACAGGAACACTGAGGTTCCAGGTTGCGAGATCGATCATAGAAAAAAGCTTCCACAGATTTTGCAGCACGGACGTACCAGATGCTCTAGCACGCGCCTTGGAGGGCGGTCTTTATAAGCGTAGAAGGGGCGTTTGTTAACGTCTGACTGACAGATGGATGACGTCA
This sequence comes from Pseudomonas fluorescens, assembly GCF_902497785.1. Classification (GTDB taxonomy): domain Bacteria; phylum Pseudomonadota; class Gammaproteobacteria; order Pseudomonadales; family Pseudomonadaceae; genus Aquipseudomonas; species Aquipseudomonas fluorescens_BO. The sequence continues at coordinate 179,183 of NZ_CABVHK010000007.1, read as the reverse complement.
AAATCCTGTTAAAAGGCCATCTTTCCCGGTTTCAGGGGCCTGTAGAGGTGACCGTTAGTCGGCAAATGAACTTATTAGTTAAATGATGGCCTATTGATACCTTCTGCTTTCGCGGATCCCGGTCTAGAGTGAAGGCTTAGCATGTGTCCGGTTTTCACAAGAAACCGGCCTGACGCCCAGATAAGAGAAGCAGCATGGAATGCGCGCAACCCACGCCAGCCGACGGCACCTCAACCCTGTTAATCGTCGATGATTACCCTGAAAACCTGATCAGTATGCGCGCGTTGCTCCAGCGCCAGGACTGGCAGGTCATTACCGCTGCCTCGGGTTTCGAAGCCCTCAGTCTGCTACTCGAACACGATATCGACCTGGTGCTGCTGGACGTGCAGATGCCCGGCATGGATGGGTTTGAAGTGGCGCGCCTGATGCGCGGCAGCCAGCGCACCCGCCTGACCCCGATTATTTTCCTCACCGCCAACGAAAAGTCCCAGGACGCCGTGCTCAAGGGCTATGCCAGTGGCGCGGTGGATTACCTGTTCAAACCCTTCGACCCGCAGATTCTCAAGCCCAAGGTTCAGGCGTTGCTAGAGCATCAGCGCAATCGCCGGGCATTGCAGCGCCTGAGCCACGATCTGGAGGTCGCACGCGCCTTCAATGCGTCGGTGCTGGACAACGCCGCCGAAGGCATTCTGGTGGTCGGCGAGGACGGCCTGATTCGCTTTGCCAACCCGGCGATGTCGCGCTTGCTCAATGCCACGCTGCAGGATTTGCAGGGCAAGGCGTTTCTCGATTTCCTGCAAAAGCCGCATATACCGATCTGGACCGATTCCGAACTGCTGGCCGGTTATAAACGCGGGGAAACCTTGCGCCTGCATGACGCATTGCTGCGCACAGCCCCCGGCCAACAGGTACCCGTAGCGCTGTCGTGCGCGCCGTTACCGAGCGAGCAACAGGCCATGGTGGTGACGGTGCTGGACATGTCGGTGGTGCGCCACCTGCATCAGCAACTGGAATTCCAGGCCGTTACCGATCCGCTGACCGGGCTGCTCAATCGTCGCGGCTTTTATCAGACGGTAGAAAACCTGCTGCTGCGCGGCGAACGTACCGACCGCGCCTGGGTGCTGCTGTACCTCGACCTCGACGGTTTCAAGCGGGTCAACGACTCCCTAGGCCACGATGCCGGCGACCGGGTGTTGCGCTGGGTTTCCGAACAATTGAAGGCGTGCTTGCGGCCATTCGACATCTTGGCGCGCATGGGCGGCGATGAGTTCACGGCGCTGCTGGACCTGGAGTTTCCCGAGCAAGCGGCGAAGATTGCCGAGAAGCTGATCGAGCGGGTGTCGATCTGTCAGCAGATCGATGGGCTGGATATCGCCCTGGGCGCCAGCATTGGCATCGCCACGTACCCGGATTGTGGGGCCAGTCTCGATGGTTTGCTGCGTGCGTCCGACATTGCCATGTATGAAGCCAAGCGCGCCGGCCGTCAGCAATATCGTTTTTATGATCATGACATGAACGGCCGGGCGCGCTCGCGGCTGATGCTCGAAGAAAGTGTGCGTAGCGCCATCGAAAACCGTGATTTCAATCTGGTGTATCAGCCTCAGGTGGCCATCGACAGCGGGCAGATTCGCGGCTTCGAAGCGTTGCTGCGCTGGCAGCATCCGAGTGTCGGCGACGTGCCGCCGGGGCTGTTTCTACCCTTGCTGGAAGAGGCGCGGTTGATCAGTCGGCTGGGTAGCTGGATCTATCAACGCAGCGCCGGGCAACGCAAAGCCTGGGAATCCCTGTTTGCCGATGACCTGGTACTGGGCGTGAGCCTGAGCAGCACGCAGTTCGGCATGCCCAACCTGGTCACGGAGTTGCGTCTGGCGCTGGAGCGTAATGGCTTGCAGGCGCGGCATCTGGAGGTGGAGGTCACCGAAGAGGCCTTGATGCTCAACCCTGATGAAACCCGAAAACAGCTGCGCCTGCTGCATCACCTGGGCGTGCGGGTGGCGCTGGATGACTTTGGCTCGGGGCCGTGCTCGCTGGCGCATTTGCGTGATCTGGAACTGGACACACTCAAGCTCGACCGGCATGTCATCGCCCGGTTGCCGGAATCCTCGCGGGACGCGGCGCTGGTGCGCAATGTGATCGACCTGTGCAAACAATATGGAATGCTGGTGATTGCCGAAGGGGTGGAAACCCTCGCGCAGTACGAGTGGCTGCGCGCCAATGGTTGCCAGTACGTGCAAGGCTTCCTGGTCGCGTCCCCGAGAGAGGCCGAGGACGTCGGCGACTTTGTCCGGCCGTTCAACTGGAAAGCGCTGACGGGCTGAATTCGCTACACTGGCGGCCTTTTCGTCACTGATGTTGCCGCCCCGATGACCGCGTTGAAATTCCTCCAGGCCTATCCCGCTGCATTGCAGGACCAGGTGCGCCGGCTGATCACCGAAGGTCGGCTGGGCGACTATCTGGGCCAGCGTTATCCACAAAAGCATGACGTGCAGAGCGATAAGGCGCTGTACGCCTATGCGCTGGATCTCAAGCAGGAATACCTGCGCAATGCCCCGGCCATCGACAAGGTGCTGTTCGACAACCGCCTGGACCTGACCCACCGCGCCCTCGGCCTGCACACCACAATTTCCCGGGTGCAGGGCGGCAAACTCAAGGCCAAGAAAGAAATCCGCGTGGCCTCATTGTTCAAGGAAGCGCCCGCCGAATTCCTGAAAATGATCGTGGTGCATGAGCTGGCGCATTTCAAGGAATCGGATCACAACAAAGCGTTCTACAAACTGTGCGAACACATGTTGCCGGGGTATCACCAGATCGAATTCGATTTGCGGGTGTACCTGACGTGGCGGGACATGCAATAAAAGATCGCAGCCTTCGGCAGCTCCTACAGCGTCTTTCGGCGTAGGAGCTGCCGAAGGCTGCGATCTTTTGATCTTCCAATGACAAGGAACGGGACGTGAGCAAAACCAAGAGCAGCTTCTATCGCCGGTTGTACGTGGCGTATCTGATCGACAGCGGGTTGGCCAGCAGTGTCCCGGCGTTGACCGAAACCACTGGCATGCCCCGGCGCACAGCTCAGGACACGATCGCGGCGTTGGCGGATCTGGACATTGTTTGCGAGTTCGAGCAGGAAGAGGGTGCGCGTAATCACGCCGGCCGCTATCGGATTCGCGAGTGGGGGGCGATTGATCGGGGATGGATCGAGCGCCATTTGCCGCAGATCAAACAGGTGTTGGAATATCCCTAGATTCTGCGGTGTTTGGTCGGACGCTTCGCGAGCAGGCTCGCTCCCACAGTTGATCCCTGGTGCTCACAAAAGTGAGTTCACAGGAGATCCAGTGTGGGAGCGAGCCTGCTCGCGAAGAGGCCCTCAAGACCGACGCATCCCAATGTGTGGAATACCATCCTCGACATATTCCTCACCCGCCACCACAAATCCATACCGCCCGTAATAGCCCTGCAAATGCGCCTGCGCCGACAGATAAACAGGCACGTCCGGCCAGCGCTTCTCCGCCTGCTTCAACGCCTGGGCGATCAGCTCGTGACCCAACCCTTTCCCGCGATAATCCGCTGCGGTAATCACCCGACCGATCACCACGTCGCCACCCTGTAACTCAGGATCGAGCAACCGCAGGTACGCGACCAGTCGATCCCCGTCCCACGCCATCAAATGGCAGGTGTCACCTTCCAGATCCTGGCCGTCCACGTCCTGATAGACGCATTTCTGTTCCACGACGAACACTTCCACGCGCAACTGCAAAACAGCGTACAGCTGCTCTTTGCCCAGATCGCTATGGTGTTTGCAGACCCAATCGATTGTCATCTTCACATTCCTTGATCCAGTGGCTCCGATACTAAGCGCCCCGACCGCAGAAGTCTTTATGGCGGAGAAATCTGTGATAAAGGCCAAAATGCCATCATTCATTTCGTGCGGTGTTGTCTTCTTTGTGTAATCTGGGATGCAGCGCTGTGCAGTGGCGTCGATGAGCTAGTGTTAGTGCCTGGGTTGTGCCGGTACGGGGCCTTGGAGTTTTGGCTGAAGACACGTCGGGCCGCCCGCCCGCTAAGGATTTTCGAGCATGCTGCGATTGCATCGAGCGTTGGCCTTGATCGGATTGCTGTTGCTGACTCAGAGCGCGGCAGCGGAAAAGTTGCGATTGGTCGCCGATTTATGGCCGCCCTTTACCGACGCCACGCTGGTCAATGGTGGGTTGGCCACTGACATCGTCAGCACGGCGCTGGCCCGGGCCGGCTATGCCAGCGATTTTGAACAGGTGCCTTGGGCACGCGCCCTGCTCGGTATAGGCGAGGGCCGCTACGATGTGCTGGTTAACGCCTGGTACACCGAAGACCGCACAAGGCTTGGCCAGTTTTCCGGCGAATACTTGGTCAACCGCGTGCGCTTCCTCAAGCGCAAGGACGCGCCGATTGAATTCAACAATCTGCAGCAATTGCACATGTACCCGATTGCGGTGGTGCGCGGTTACGCCTACTCGCCGGTGTTTGATGAGGATGCTTCGCTACAGAAAGTCCCGGTGCATAGCTTCTCCATGGCCGTGCGCATGGTTGCCGCCGACCGGGTCAAGCTGACGCTGGAGGATGAATACGTCGCGCGGTACTACCTGGCCCGTGAATCCGCCAAGGTGCGCAATGCCGTTGAGTTCCTGCCCAAACCGTTGAGCGAGAACAGCCTGCACATTCTGGTGAGCCTGAAAAATCCGCAGCATGAACAGATCGTCGCCGGTTTTGATCGGGAGATTGCCGAGATGAAGGCGGATGGGAGTTATGCGCGGTTATTGAAGCAGCATGGGATGTGAGTTTCTGTGTTGAGGCTGATGGCCCTTCGCGAGCAGGCTCGCTCCCACATTTGAAGTGCATTCCAGTGTGGGAGCGAGCCTGCTCGCGATGAGGCACCCCAGCTACTACACATCTCAGACCTCGCGGGTGTCCTTGATGAGATGCGCCGCCAGCGTGCGCAACGGTCCCAACTGCCGGCAGATCAACGCTAACTGCGTCTGCACCAATCGCTGACCTTCATCGATCTCGTCCGGCATCTGTTCCAGCTCGTTGGCCAGCGCTTCTTCCTCATCGCTTTGAATTGCAATCGGCAGCTTGCTCGCCAGCCCTTGGGCGATCTCATCGATACTGGCCGCCAACTTCACCCCGGCGCCCTCGATCAGGTGTTCACGCACGTCCGCCGGCAGCTGGGTTTCGCGGTGCGCGCCCAGGCCTGACAGATAGCTGAGCAAGGTGTGCGACAGCACCAGGAAGCGGAAGCCGACATCCGCCTCTTTGCGGAAATGCCCGGGCTCCATCAGCATGTTGGCCAGCGTGGTCGACAGCGCCGCATCGGCGTTGTGCGCGTTGCGGCGGGCCAGGCGATAAGCCAGGTCATCGCTTTTGCCGGCGGCGTATTGCTGCATGATCTGGCGCAGGTAAATGCTGTTGCAAGTGAGGGTATTGGCCAGCACTTTGTTCAGGCGACGGCCCTGCCAGTCCGGCAGGAACAGGAACACCGCGAGCCCGGCAATCAGGCTGCCAAGCAGGGTATCGAACAGCCGCGGCAGGAATAGCCCGTAACCGTCGCCGACCTGATTGAAGCAGAACAGCACCATCAAGGTGATCGCGGCCGTGGCCAGGGTGTAGCGGGTGGTGCGGTTGATAAAGAACACCACCCCGGCGGCGATGGCGAAACACGACTGCACCAGCGGATTGGGAAACAGATCGAACAACGCCCAGGCGACGGTCAGGCCGATGGCGGTGCCGATGATCCGCTGACCGAGTTTGCGCCGCGTCGCGCCGTAGTTCGGCTGACACACAAACAGCGTGGTGAGGATGATCCAGTAACCTTGCGACGGGTGAATCAAATGCACCATGCCGTAGCCGATGCTCAACGCCAGGGGCAAACGCAGGGCATGACGGAACAGCAGCGAAGTGGGTGTCAGCTGCGTGCGCAAGCGAATCCACACATCCTTGAAGCTGCGCGGTGAGCGGTCGAGCAGGCTGCTGTCGGTGGCGTCGGCGAGGGCGTCGGGGTTGCTCGCGTCGCTGAGCAAACGGTCCAGCGTGCCCAGGTTGGCGGCCAGTGCGCGCAATGACCGCAGCAGTCCGCGCCAGGCCGGGTTGCTTTGCACGCGCAGGTGTTCGAGGGACGCGTGCAGATCGCTCAGGGCTTCGGCGAAACTGGCGTCATAGATGAACGGCTGACGCATCTGGATCGATTCCGCCAGCGCCCGGCACGCTTTGCCTTGCTGGCGTAACAGGCGCTGACAGCGGAACAGCACATCACTGTGGAAGAAGGCGTCGGCCAGCGCGTTGTATGGGTAGTGCGACGAACTGGCGCGCTCGTGGATATCCTGGGCAAGGAAGTAAAGCTTGAGGTAGCGGCTGACTTTCGAGCCCGGTCGACCATTGCCCACCCGGTGCAGAATGATTTCCTTGGCCGCGTTCAGTGCCGCCACCACGCGCCCGTTCTGCTGGGCCAGTTCCAGGCGCCGTGCCTCCACGTCCATCTGCCGGATCGGCTCGAACAGCGAGGATTTCAGCTTCAGGTAAAACCCCAGCTCCCGGAATAACCGCGCCAGACTTTGCTGCACCGGTTGATTGGAAAACATCGCCTGCCACAACACCGACAGCGCGCCGTACCAGGCCGCGCCAGCCACCAGCAGCAGCGGCTCGTGCCAGAAATCGGTCACCGCGCCGCCGCGCTGGTCCACGCCGATCATGGTGTAGACCGACAGAATCAGCGTCGCCGAGGCAATCGCACCATAGCGTTCGCCGAGGGCGCCGAGCATGGTCAGGCCGAAACTCGCCAATGCCAGGGCAATGACAAAAATGATGGGGTAGGGGAACAGCAGTTCGACAGAGAGGGCGGCAATGCTGAAGCACACCAGCGTCACGGCCAGCGAGTTGAGGCGACCCTGCCAACTGTCGTCGGTCTCGGCCAGGGCGCTGGCGATGATCCCGAGGAACAACGGGATCAGCAGCCCCATTTCATCCTGATACCAACACAGCGCCATGCTGCCGGTCAGGGCGATGAATACCCGCACGCTGTAGCTGAATTTATCCAGCGCCCAGAGGCGACGCAGTGACTGATGGAATGGGGTCGATGGCATGAAGTGCGAGGGCCTTCCGAGGCAATGACGCTAAATTGAGCCAGTAATGACGCCGACGCAATGGCGCCGATCACATCTGACAGCAAAATCTGTTCCTTCTCTGTGCGAACCATTCCAGCATTTGAAATGCAATCCCCCTGTAGGAGCTGTCGAGTGAAACGAGGCTGCGATCTTTTGACTTTGTTTTTTAAGATCAAAAGATCGCAGCCTCGTTTCACTCGACAGCTCCTACGGGGAACAGAGTGATCAGGTCGGGGCGGTTGATCAGGGGGCGATGGTGTCAGACGTACTGCGCGGCGGCGTAACCTGAAGCCCAGGCCCACTGGAAGTTGAAACCGCCGAGGTGGCCGGTGACATCAAGCACTTCGCCGACAAAATACAGACCCGGGCTTTTCAGGGATTCCATGGTCTTGGACGACACCTCACGCGTATCGACGCCACCCAATGTCACTTCCGCCGTGCGATACCCTTCGGTCCCGGCCGGCACCACTTTCCAGCTCGCCAGCTTCTCGGCGATGTCGGCGATTTCAGCGTGGGTGTATTGCTTCATCGGTTTGGAGACGAACCAGTTATCCGCCAGCAGGTTGGCCATCTTCTTGGTGAAGATCTCGCCGAGCAGGGTTTTCAACTCGCTGTTCGGGCGTTCGGCTTGCTGCTGTTGCAGCCAGCCCGGCACGTCGTGATCGGGCATCAGGTTGATTTCAACCGTGTCGCCGGATTCCCAGAACGAAGAAATCTGCAAAATCGCCGGCCCGCTGAGGCCGCGGTGGGTGAACAGGATGTTCTCGCGGAAACTCTGCTCGTTGCAGCTCACCAGGCAATCGACCGAGGTCCCGGACAACTCGGTGCACAGCTCTTTGAGCTGATCGGTGATGGTGAACGGCACCAGGCCGGCGCGGGTCGGCAGCAAGTCATGGCCAAACTGCCGGGCGACCTGGTAACCGAAACCGCTGGCGCCCAAGGTCGGAATCGATAGCCCGCCGGTGGCGATGACCAGCGATTGGCAGGTGATCTGGCCCAGCGTGGTGTCCAGCAGGTAACCGCTTTCCAGCTTCTCGATGGTCTGGATCGAGGTGTCCAGATGCAGGCTGACACCGACTTGGTCGCACTCGTTGAGCAGCATGTCGAGGATGTCGCTGGATTTGTTATCGCAGAACAGCTGGCCGAGCTTTTTCTCGTGGTACGGCACGCCGTGTTTGGCGACCATGCCGATGAAATCCCACTGGGTGTAGCGCGCCAGTGCAGATTTGCAGAAGTGTTCGTTTTGCGAGAGGAAATTACCGGGTTCGCTGTACATATTGGTGAAATTGCAGCGGCCACCGCCCGACATCAGGATTTTCTTGCCGGCCTTGTTCGCATGGTCGAGCAACATCACCTTGCGCCCACGCCCGGCGGCGGTCAGCGCACACATCAACCCTGCGGCGCCAGCGCCAATGATCACGACTTCGGTAGAGCGCAAAACGGTGTCCTCGGAATAGAAAAGCCTGTAGGAGCTGTCGAGTAAAACGAGGCTGCGATCTTTTGATCTTGCCTTTAAAAATCTAAAGTCAAAAGATCGCAGCCTCGTTTTACTCGACAGCTCCTACAGGGGGTGTGCGGTGTGCTTACAGGATACGCACGCGCAACGAGCGGCCTTTGATTTTGCCGTCGTTCAGGCGCTGCAAGGCCTGTTTGGCGATCCCGCGTTCAACCGCCACGTAAGCCTGGAAGTCGAAGATCGCGATCTTGCCAACCTGGGCGCCCGGAATCCCGGCATCGCCGGTCAGTGCGCCAAGAATGTCGCCCGGACGCACCTTGTCTTTACGGCCAGCGCCGATCACCAACGTGCTCATCACCGGCAGCAACGGGCCGCCGCCCTGGGACTTGAGGTTGTCCAGCTGATCCCAGCTCAACGGCGACTTCTGCAGCTGCTCGATGGCCTGGGCGCGGTGCGCTTCGGATGGCGCCACCAGGCTGATCGCAATGCCTTTCTCACCGGCGCGACCGGTACGGCCCACACGGTGGATGTGGATTTCCGAATCACGGGCCAGCTCGACGTTGAGCACCATGTCCAGGGCATCAATGTCCAGACCGCGGGCGGCGACGTCGGTGGCAACCAGCACCGAAGTGCTGCGATTGGCGAACATCGCCAGCACCTGGTCACGATCACGCTGTTCCAGATCGCCATGCAGGCCGACGGCGGAGATGCCTTTGGACGTCAGGTGATCGACGGTTTCCTGAACCTGCTGCTTGGTGAAGCAGAAAGCGACGCAGGACGCCGGGCGGTGATGCGCGAGGACTTTGACCACGGCCTCCATGCGCTCGTCGGGGGAAATCTCGTAGAAGCGCTGCTCGATCTGTGTGTCGTCGTGGAACGCTTCGGCTTTGACTTGCTGCGGGTTACGCATGAACTTCGAAGCCAACTGCTTGATGCCCACCGGATAAGTGGCGGAGAACAGCAGGGTCTGGCGACGTTCCGGGCACTGGGCGATGATTTCTTCGATGGAATCGTAGAAACCCATGTCGAGCATGCGGTCGGCTTCGTCGAGGATCAGCGTGTTCAAGCCGTGAAGGATCAGCGAACCCTTGCGCAAGTGCTGCTGGATACGCCCCGGAGTGCCGACGATGATGTGCGCGCCATGTTCCAGCGAGCCGATTTGCGGGCCGAACGCCACGCCGCCGCACAAGGTCAGAACCTTGATGTTGTCTTCGGAACGGGCCAGTCGACGGATTTCCTTGGCAACCTGGTCCGCCAGCTCGCGAGTCGGGCAAATCACCAGTGCCTGGCAACCGAAGAAGCGCGGGTTGATCGGGTTCAGCAGGCCGATACCGAAGGCCGCGGTCTTGCCGCTGCCGGTCTTGGCCTGGGCGATCAGGTCCATCCCCTTGAGGATCACCGGCAAGCTTTGCGCCTGAATCGGCGTCATCTGGGCATAACCGAGGGAGTCGAGGTTAGCCAGCATGGCGGCGGACAGCGGCAAAGTATTAAAAGCGGTGGCGATGGTGGTCACGGGACTGGCCTGCAAAACAAAATGTCGCGCAGTGTACCAGCCCGGTGGCCATTCGCCCTAAGGCTCTATGTGTTGTTCCGGACGCTTGACGCGCCGTCCGTCTTCCCGTGAGAGCTGCGAAAAGATCGTCGCGGCCAGCATCGCCATGATTCCGACCGTCACAAACGTGAGTTGAAACGCGCCCAGAACCGTGTCCACACCATCGTTTCCGACCTCTGCGGTAAAGCCGCCAAGCAGGGCGCCAGCGCAGGCCACGCCAAGACTCAGGGACAATTGCGCAACCACCGACAGCAGGCTGTTGCCACTGCTGGCGCTGGCGTCGTCGAGGTCGATCAGGGTCACGGTGTTCATCGCGGTGAACTGCAACGAGTTGATCGCGCCGAGAATCGCCAGCATTCCCAACAGCAGCCAGTACGGTGTCTGCTCGCTGACCAGGCCCATGCTCGCCAGCATCAGGCCCAGCGCCAGGGTGTTGCCGGTGAGCACGATGCGATAACCCAGGCGCTCGATCAGCGGTCGCGCCACCGACTTGGCGACCATCGCCGCCGCCGCCAGCGGCAACATGCTCATGCCGGCTTGGGACGGCGAATACCCCAGCGCCACTTGCAGCAGCAACGGTACGAGAAACGGCAGCGCGCCACTGCCCAGACGGGCAAACAGGTTGCCGAGAATGCCCACGGCAAAAGTCCGGGTCTTGAACAGCGACGGCGCAAACAGCGGGTTATCGATGTGCCCGGCCCGCAGCCAATATGCCGCCAGGCACGCCATGCCGCCGAACAGCAGCAACATCACCCGCAAGTGCGGCAGGTGCAATTCGCCGAGACCTTCCATGGCGATGGTGATCAGGATCATCGCCGCGCCAAACAGCAAAAAGCCCAGGCTGTCGAAGCGCGTGCGCTCGGTGCCGCGCAGATCGGGAATGAATCTCCACACGGCATAGCAACCGATGGCGCCGACCGGCAGGTTGATCAGGAAGATCCAGTGCCAGGTCAGGTATTCGACCATCCAGCCGCCCATGGTCGGGCCGAGCAACGGGCCGAGCAGACCGGGAATGGTGATGAAGCCCATGATCCGCACCAGTTCCGAACGCGGGTAGGCGCGCAGTACCACCAGTCGCCCGACGGGCAGCATCAACGCACCGCCCAGGCCCTGGATCACTCGGGCGCCGATCAGCGTGCTCAGGGTGCTCGAAAGGGCGCAGAGCAACGAGCCGAGGCTGAACAAAAGGATCGCGCCGAAGAAGATTTTCTTGGTGCCGAAACGGTCGGCGATCCAGCCCGAAGCGGGGATCAGCAGGGCGACGGTGAGCATGTAGGCAATGATCACGCCCTGCATGCGCAGCGGGTTTTCCGCCAGGTCGCGGGCCATGGCCGGCAGCGCGGTGTTGAGGATCGTGCCGTCGAGCGATTGCATGAAGAAGGCAATGGCAACGACCCACGGCACCCAGCGGGCGGTAACAGCGTCGAGAGGTGGACGGTTGGGCATGGGACCTCAGTTGGGTTAGCCGGGAACCATTGTGGCGAGGGGATTCATCCCCGTCGGGTCGCGAAGCGACCCCAAAACCTTTCACTACGGAGTAACAGGCACACCGCGTTCACTGGTTTGCGACTGCTGCGCAGCCGACGGGGATAAATCCCCTCGCCACAGGAGCCCTGTGTGCTGGGGATCTGTGTCTATAGGGGCAAGGTCAGGCGGCTGATCAGGGCGCCCGGCAACAACGCCGAAGCCGTGGCCCGCTGGCTGTAAGTGCTCGCCGACAGCAGCAACTCGCGTTCTTCGGTCAACGCTTCCAGCTGCGATCCGAGCAAGCTGTAGGCACTGTCATCAAAGCGCATGGTGCTGACCGGTGCCTGAATCTCGCCGTTTTCCACCCAGAAAGTCGCAAACCGCGTCATGCCGGTCATGCGCGCCATCGGTTGGTCCGAGTAGTTCAGGTACCAGAGGTTGCTGATGTAAAGCCCGGTGCCCAGTTGCTTGAGAATCTGGGCATCCGGCAAGGTGCCGGCCGCCATGTTCAATGCGTTCGGCATTTCACCGCCGCTGGCGCCGTTGGCTGTCAAACCGTACTCGGCCGCACTGCGTGAACCGACCAGTTGCGCACCGGCCTTGCCCTCGATGATCAGTCGCAAATCACTGCGTGGATAGCCTTCGCCGGAAAACGCCGGACTCAAAGAACCGCTGACTTTTTCATCCAGAGACACCAGCGGGCTGAACGATTGATCGCCGGCATAGAGCTTCTGCAACGGACTGCTCTTGCTCGCAATCGACTGCGCCGAGAAGCCACCCCAGGACAACATGCCCATGATTTCTTCCAGCGCCGCCGGCGCCAGGTAAGCGCGGTACTGACCCGGTGCCAGGGTCCGTTGCGGTCTGCCCAGAAACGCCAACTGTTCGCGCGCCTGCTGGAAGCGTCTGGCAAAGCCTTCGTCGTTCCAGTCGTGCCCGGCATAACTGGCTTTCACGGCCTGACCGTTGTCGTGAAACAGGCTGAAATCGAAGTTGAAGCTATTGGCCTGATGCCAGCCAAACGCGCCCGATGAGCTGGCGAAGCCGCGACTGATCGGCCCGGCCGCATAGAAACCCACCAGATCCAGACCTTCAGCCGCTTCAGTGATTTGTGCGACCACGTGCTCGGTATCCGGCAGTGGATGTTCCTGCACGTTTTTGCTCTGCCAGCCATTGTGATTCAGCAGCAGGTACGGATCCTGCGGCAGCAGCGGCAGGGTGTCGCGCAACTGTTGCAGACCATCGGACAAACGCTGGACATCAACGCTTGCGTCACCCGATAGCGTGATGTCGAGGTCGGCATGACGCCCCTCGTTGATCAGTTTGAAACCGATGCTCGCCTGCTGCACCTGACCGGCCTGACGCACCTTCGCGTGGTTGAAACGCACGAAGGCCGACGACTCGGCGGCGTAGCTGAGGGTGAATTGCTCCGGCTCGCGAATTGCCTCGCGCAGCCAGTTGACCAGTGTTTTAAACGACTCGGCCTGATCTTTGGACATACTCATGAGGCATCTCCCCCAAACACATCCACGTTGTTGAACACGCAGGCCGGCGACGCATGGCCGACGCGGATCACCTGATTCGGTTCGCCCTTGCCACAGTTCGGCGTGCCAAGGACCTTGAACGTGCTGGCGTCGCCAACGGCGCTGAGGCTTTTCCAGAACTGCGCGGAAATCGCCCGGTAATTCGGGTTTTTCACCACGCCCGTCAGTTCGCCGTTCTCGATCAACTGGCCCCATTCGCAGCCGAACTGGAATTTGTTGCGCGCATCGTCGATCGACCACGAGCGGTTGGTGCTCATCAAAATGCCGTGTTCGATGTTGCCGATGAGTTGTTCCAGCGGTTGATCGCCGGGCTCGATGTTGAGGTTGGCCATGCGATCGATCGGTGGTCGGTTCCAGCCACAGGCACGGCTGTTGGCGACACCGGCCATGCCGGCGCGGAATTGCGACAACGCACCGCCCAATGGCCGCAGCAGCAAACCTTCCTTGATCAAAAACTGTTTGCTCGCGGCGGTGCCGTCGTCGTCATGACCATAGCTGGCGAGCTGCTCGGGGATATCCGGGTCGAAGGTTACGTTGAGCAGTTTCGAGCCATATTGCAGATGGCCGAAGTCGGCTGCCTTGACGAAACTGGTGCCGGCGTAATTGCGCTCGTCGCCGAGGATGCGGTCCAGTTCCAGCGGGTGACCGATGGATTCGTGAATCTGCAGCATCATCTGGTCCGGCATCAACAGCAGGTCACGCGGACCTTGCGGCGTGTTTGGTGCCAGCAGCAATTGCAGCGCTTGATCGGCGATTTTCGGGCCGGCGCCGATCAGGCCACAGCGGCTGATCACATCAAAGCCGCCCTGCTGGCCGAAATTTTCCCGGCCAAGGGTGCGGGTCTGGCTGTCGTTGCCGTCGTAGGCCGTAACGTCGAGGCTCGGATACACGAAACGTTGGGCCTGGCGCAACTCGGCACCAGCGCTGTTGAGGTAAATCTGCTCGACGTGGGTAATGCCGATGCTCACTTGCCAGTTCACCAGGCGCTCGTCCTTGGGCACAGCCGCGGACTCGGCGCCGAGCAATTGGTAGCAATCGCTCAGGGACGGGAAGGGCTGGTCAAGGTTCGGCGAAAGGTAATCGGCGCGGTCGCTGGAAACGGCGTGGTCGCGCAGGTCGAGCAAGGCGTGGGGCTTGAGTCGACGAGCTTGCAGTTCGGCCTGGTCCAGCGCGGCTTGCAGGCCGGATGGCGACAGGTCGTTGGTCGCGGCATAGGCTTCAACGCCGTTGACGCGCACGGTCAACATCGCACCTTCGTCACGGCTCATGCCCGGAGGTTCGGCAACGTTCTTGCGCACCGACAAGTACTGGCCGGACTCGCGCACATAACGCAGCGAAAAGAATTCAGCGCCCGTGCGCAAGGCAGCGAAGCGCTGCTTGAGCTGGGGGTGGAAATCGAACATTCGGGAACCTCCCTGGTATGGAGTGGCGATGCAGCGGTGTTGCGAGGGGGTGAAACGTTTGTGTGGCGCTAGATTAGGCTTGGGCGAAGGGTAGATCAAGGGTGGGGCGGTGTGGGAAAGGATCAGGTAGTGCAGAGGGCGCGTGCCCACTTGGCTGATTAATCGGAAGTTCGCGAACACCCCATTGCGGCTTGCTCGCGATCAAGACTTCTCCAGACGAAGGCTGCTTTCAACTGTTCAGATAGGCGAACGCTGCGACATAAATGAAGAGGCTGGCAAAAAAAGCAGGCAGGATCTTCTTCGTTTTGGCGACGGCGATGAAGGTGCCCACAAGCAAAAACATTTTCAGCGCATCCAGAATTTGAAACTGCTGTATCAGTGTTAATCCATCCATCTTGTTGAATGCAGTGTCGTAAATAATGACCCCCAACATGGCTTGCGCGCTGTAGCTGATAAAGCGGTAGAGGGAACCTTGGGTTTGTGTGAGTGCATTGCTGTTTTTGAAGGCGAAGGGCAGGGCACGAAATGCGAAGGCGGTAAAAGCTGAAAACGCGATAAGAAGCCAGATTGTCATGAGTCCACCATTTCTCGTTTTTTGTAATTGTTTTCAATAAGCACGATCAAGCCGCCGATCAGGAAAGGGGTGCAAAGCAAGCTGTAATCCTTGAATAAATAGACCAGGAATGGCGCACCGACGAAGCCGAGCCAGTAACTCGATACTTCCGCATGATGAGGCCAGTGCTTCCCGGCCAAGGCGGTGAATTGAAGTGGTAATAGAAGTGTCATGGCTGCATAGATAATCGGCGAGGTCAATTCTGCACCGGCAACGAAACCGATATAGGTGCAGATAACCGACACGCCGAATATCGGAAGCCCCAGCCCGATCAAATAACTAAAAGGGTGGTCGGTTCGCCGTTTGAAACGAGTGACGCATCCGGTGAATATCGACGGGGTAATCAGGATTAACGAGGCCATGGTGGTCATGGTTGAAGTGTTTCTTATATATGGCGCAAGGGTTGCGGAGAGTAAAACGAAGCGAGCATTGAGCGCCATGATGATGGGGAGCAGCATCCAACCGTCGTGATGGTTCTGTACTATCAAAAACTGCAGTGGAGTGGAGAATATAAGCAGGGTCGTTGCAAGAGCCTGGCTTAAGGTTAGTGATTGCGAAGCGCTTAAAATGCCAATTGATAGGTAAAGAAAGATAAACGCGACGCCGAACGTGATTGCATCGCGTGCCCCTTCTTTAAATACGCAAGCAGATGAAGATTGAGCAGGTGCGTGCGCGGCAACCATCAACATGCCTCCCGCGTGCAAGCTGTTTCATCCAGTGGATAGTATTGCTTTCTAGGGCCTTTGCTTCGGAACAATAGTCGAGGCGTATTGTTGAACGTCGAATTGTTCGCCTGTTCGCGAACCTCGTCGGCATGGAGATTGAGCATCGGCCGTGCATGCAATACTTTGTGGTTGGCCACGATCAGGAACGTGCCGGTTTCAGCGATTGAGACGTGACTTTTCGCGTCGCAAAGACCTGCCCGTATTTTGTCCAGGACGTGTTGGCCGCCGTTTGTCGCACGCATCCGCTCACCGTTCTGCGAGTCAACACGAAAATCCAGCGAAAAGTGAAAGCCGTGGGTCTGAGAAAACTCAACCACATGGCGAACCCGTTTTTTTAGTCCGCTGACGTTTTTGCCGGAAATAAACGCAGCTTTCATCGTCAGTAGTTCGCGAATCTCTTGATCGTTCAATTCGCAGAGCAAGTCACTCGGGAAATAGTAGGCCGTAGGGGTTTTTGTCACGTCGCGGCAAACGGTCAAGGCCAAATAATCAACATTCAGATTTTCATATAAATCATCGGAATGTGGTGTGATATCACCATGCCCGTTGCCCCATTCCCGATACTGTTCTGCCGAGGGTTTTAGAAACAACGCTTTGTGTTCTTCGTATTCGTATTTTATGTCAGTGAGATGAAACAGGTCAGCCAAAGCCTCGTGCACAGTTAACGCCAGTTTCGGCGAGTCAAGGTTGAATATATTTTTTATACAAACTGCAGCGCTGCCATTCTCCAGTCCTACTGTGTCGAAGTAGGAAATATCTTCGGCGCGCAGGTAAGTTAGAAAAAGGCTGATTAATTGGGATTTTAAGATGTGCGTGCCTTGGTTGTTGTTTTTTTTCCACCAAGACTCAATGACGCCAGTTAAATAGCCGAAGTCCAGCATGATTGTCTTTTCTTCTGAGATTTTTTCTCGAAAGAAAGTCACGTCGGTAATTCGGTCGAGGTCGTGCAAGATATTGATTTCCATGAATATTGTTAGCGGCCAGCTTAAGCAGGGGCGCGGATAGTAATGGAAGTTCTTAAGTGTGTGTAAATGCAAGTGTTTCTAGTTTTGTAAAGATATAGCCTTATTATTTAATTGCTTGATGTGTAGATTGTTGGCTGAGGAATTAACTTGTGTTAGACGAAAAAAAACCGCCGACTCGGAAGGTTGACGGTTTTTTAAACTAGTGGGCCAATGTTACTGAGCAGTCAGGCTCACATCCCGCAACGGCTTGCCACGCACCGGCGCATCGCCGGCCACGTAGTAATCCGCCGTGCTGCGCGGCAATGGTTGGCGACCGCGGATCTTGTCGGCGATTTTTTCGGCGATCATGATCGTCGGCGCATTCAGGTTGCCGGTGGTGATGATCGGCATGATCGAGGCATCGACCACGCGCAGGGCTTGCAGGCCATGCACACGACCTTCGCCATCGACCACGGCCATGTCGTCGGTGCCCATTTTGCACGAGCAGGACGGGTGGAACGCGGTTTCGGCGTGTTCGCGGATGAACTTGTCCAGCTGCTCGTCGGTTTGCACGTCGATGCCCGGGCTGATCTCGCGACCCCGGAAAGCGTCCAGTGCCGGCTGCTGCATGATTTCACGGGTCAGGCGGATGCCGTCGCGGAATTCCTGCCAGTCCTGCTCGGTGGCCATGTAGTTGAAGAGAATGCTCGGGTATTCGCGCGGATCTTTCGACTTGGCCTGGATGCGACCACGGCTCGGCGAACGCATGGAACCCATATGCGCCTGGAAGCCATGCTCTTTCACGCCATTGCTGCCGTTGTAGTTAATCGCAACCGGCAGGAAGTGGTACTGAATGTTCGGCCAGTCGAAATCTTCACGGGTGCGAATGAAACCGCCGGCTTCGAACTGGTTGCTGGCGCCGATGCCGGTGCCGTTGAACAGCCATTCGGCACCGATGGCCGGCTGGTTGTACCAGAGCAGCGACGGGTACAGGGAGACCGGTTGGGTGCAGGCGTATTGCAGGTACAGCTCGAGGTGATCCTGCAGGTTTTCGCCGACGCCTGGCAGGTCGTGGACTACCGGGATGTCGAGCTTGTTCAGCAGTTCGGCCGGGCCGACGCCGGAGCGTTGCAGGATCTGCGGCGAAGCGATGGCGCCGGAGCACAGCAGCACTTCTTTGCGGGCGCGAGCTTCAACACGCTCTTCAGCGGCGCCGATCAGGTAACGCACGCCGACCGCACGCTTGCCTTCGAACAGGATCTTGTCGGTCAGGGCGTGGGTGACGATGGTCAGGGTCGAGCGCTTCTTGGCTGTGTCCAGGTAACCGCGAGCGGTGCTGGCGCGACGGCCGTTCGGCGTCACGGTGCGGTCCATCGGGCCGAACCCTTCTTGCTGGTAACCGTTCAAGTCTTCGGTGCGCGGGTAACCGGCTTGCACGCCGGCTTCAACCATCGCGTGGAACAGCGGGTTGTTGCCGGCTTTCGGCGTGGTCACGCTGACCGGACCGTCGCCACCGTGGTAGTCGTTCGGGCCGATGTCGCGGGTTTCAGCCTTGCGGAAATACGGCAGGCAGTTCAGGTAATCCCAGTCTTCCAGGCCTGGCAGTTTCGACCAGTTGTCGTAGTCCATCGCGTTGCCGCGGATATAGCACATGCCGTTGATCAGCGAAGAACCGCCCAGGCCCTTGCCGCGACCGCATTCCATGCGACGACCGTCCATGTGTGGCTCTGGATCGGTTTCGTAGGCCCAGTTGTAGCGACGACCCTGCAACGGGAACGCCAGGGCGGCCGGCATTTGCGTGCGGAAATCCAGGCGATAGTCCGGGCCGCCTGCTTCGAGCAGCAGGACGGTGACGCCTTCGTCTTCAGTCAGACGGGTCGCCAGGGTGTTACCGGCCGAGCCGGCACCGATGATGATGTAATCGAATTCTTGGGACATTGAATGCACCCTCTTTGAAGTTGGTTCAGGTCGCAGTCGCCTTGACGCCGCGCAACCTGTGGCGAGGGGATTTATCCCCGTCCGGCTGCGCAGCAGTCGTAAACTCAGCGACTGGTTCTATCTAAAGAGTCGCGGTGTCTGGATAGGGGCCGCTGCGCAGCCCCAACGGGGATAAATCCCCTCGCCACAAAGGCGCTTGCTCCAGACTTCGCGGGTCTCAGAAAACCGAGGCGTAATCGCCCAGCTCAACCTGTACCGATTTGATGCGGGTGAAGTTGTTCAGCGAGCTGATGCCGTTCTCACGGCCCACACCGGATTGCTTGTAGCCGCCGACCGGCATCTTCGCGTCGGACTCGCCCCAGGCGTTGATCCAGCAGATACCGGCTTCCAGTTGATGAATCACGCGGTGAGCGCGGTTCAGGTCCTTGGTGACGATACCGGCGGCCAGGCCGAAGTCGGTGTCGTTGGCACGACGGATCACTTCTTCTTCGGTGTCGTAGGTCAGGATGCTCATCACCGGGCCGAAGATTTCTTCGCGCACGATAGTCATCTCGTCGGTGCAGTCGGTGAACACGGTCGGTGCCACGAACGCGCCTTTGGCGAATTCGCCGTCGGTCAGACGGTTGCCGCCGCACAGCACGCGAGCGCCTTCTTCCTTACCTTTGGCGATGTAACCCAGCACGCTTTCCATGTGGGCAAAGCTGACCAGCGGGCCGAAGTTGGTGTTCTCGTCTTCCGGGTTGCCGATGCGGATGCGCGCAACACGCTCAGCGATCTTGGCTTCAAACGCGGCTTTCAGGTGCGTCGGTACGAACACGCGAGTGCCGTTGGTGCAGACCTGGCCGGAGCTGTAGAAGTTGGCCATCATCGCGGTGTCGGCAGCGCGATCGAGATCGGCGTCGTCGAAAATGATCAGTGGGGACTTGCCGCCCAGTTCCATGGTCACGTCTTTCAGCGACGACGCGGACGCGCTGGCCATGACTTTCTTGCCGGTGTCGGTGCCGCCGGTGAAGTAAATCTTGTCGATGCGCGGGTGTTCGGTCAGCCAGGTGCCGACTTCACGGCCGCTGCCGGTCAGCACGTTGAACACGCCTGCCGGAACGCCAGCTTCGGTGTAGATCTCGGCCAGTTTCAGCGTGGTCAGCGAGGTGACTTCGCTTGGCTTGAAGATCATCGCGTTACCGGCCGCCAGGGCGGGTGCGGATTTCCACAGGGCGATCTGGATAGGGTAGTTCCACGCGCCGATACCGGCGACGACGCCCAGCGGCTCGCGACGGGTGTAAACGAACGAAGTGGTGCGCAGTGGAATCTGCTCGCCTTCGATGGCGGGCACCAGGCCTGCGTAGTATTCCAGTACGTCAGCGCCGGTGACGATGTCGACGTACTTGGTTTCGGAGAACGACTTGCCGGTGTCCAGGGTTTCCAGGGCGGCCAGTTCATCGTTGCGCTCGCGCAGGATGTCAACGGCACGGCGCAGGATGCGCGAACGCTCCATGGCGGTCATCGCGGCCCAGATTTTCTGGCCCTTTTCGGCGCTGACCACAGCGCGCTCGACGTCTTCCTTGGTCGCACGCTGGACGTTTGCGAGGACTTCACCGGTAGCCGGGTTGATGGCTTCGAAAGTGGCGTCGCTGCTGGCGTCGGAGTAACCGCCATCGATGTAGAGTTTTTGCAGTTCGAAACGGGCCATAGTGTCCTCGCAAGTGCATAAGTGGTTGGCGTAAGCCACTGCGTTGGAGCCATATAGTTGTGGCAACACCGATCAGTAGCAGTTCAGGGGTTGAGCGGTTATGTGTGCTCTAACTCACCTGCTTGGCCAATTGGAAATCCATGTATTCGTAAGCGATCCGGTGCGCCTGTTCGGTGTCGAAAGCATCTCCGGACAGCGCACCGCGCAACCACAAACCGTCAATGAGGGCTGCCAGGCCCCGGGCGGCACTGCGCGCGTCATCGAGCGGCAATACACGGCGGAACTGGCAGCACAGGTTGGAATACAGACGGTGATCGTTGATCCGCTGCAACCTGTGCAAAGACGGGTGGTGCATGCTGGTGGCCCAGAAGGCCAGCCAGGTTTTCATTGCCGGGCCATTGACCTGGCTGGCGTCGAAGTTGCCTTCGATGATCACCTGCAGATGCGCCCGCGGGCTGTCATCTGTGAGCGCCTGCCGGCGCGCGGTGACGTTCTCGCTGAGGACACTCATCAGGTACTGCGCCGTGGCAGCGATCAGGCCGTTCTTGTCCTGAAAGTAATGACTGATGATGCCATTCGAGACACCGGCCAGACGGGCGATCAACGCAATGCTGGCATCCCCCATCCCGACCTGATCAACGGCCTGCAATGTGGCTTCGATCAACTGCTGGCGACGGATGGGTTGCATACCGACCTTGGGCATCTTGCACATCTCCTTAGGCCTTCCGGCAGACGTCAGACGTCTATCGGATTGAGGACCAGTCTATTTTGTTTTGATTGAACGTTCAATCAACAAAGAATAAGATCTGCGACAAATCGTCGCTATTTACAGAAATTTCCTACGAGTAAATGGCGGCAAACCGACATTCAAAACTGCTCGAAACCCGTGCGCACTGGCGCTCCCGGGCTTCGGGCTTTTTTCGGGGTGTCTTTATATCACCCGCCGGTCGGCTGCCAACTAACCGATTGGTCGGGTAACGCGTTGCCTTGCGTTCTTCTCTCGCACTGCCTGGAGCATCTGTGCCATGAGTTCTGCCTCTCTTATAAAGACCCCGCCCGATAAGGTGACGGTCAACGGTTGGGTGTTCTACACCTCTACCGCGCTGATCCTGCTGTTGACCGCCATTCTGATCATCGCCCCGCAAGAGGCCGGCAGATTGCTTGCAACGGCGCAGGCCTGGCTGTCCCGCAGCTTCGGCTGGTACTACATGGTGGTGATTGCCGCCTATCTGGTGTTCGTCGTCGGTCTGGCGTTTTCGTCCTACGGCAAGCTCAAGCTGGGCAGCAAGGACGACACGCCGGACTTCAGCTACGGCGCCTGGGCGGGGATGCTGTTCTCGTCGGGTATCGGCATCTCGCTGCTGTACTTCGGCGCTTCCGAGCCGCTGGATCACTACTTCAACCCGCCGGAAGGCGTTTCGGCCAGCAACATGGCCGCGCGTCAGGCGGTGCAGCTGACCTTCCTGCACTGGGGTTTGCACGGTTGGGCGATCTACGCACTGGTCGGCCTCGCCGTCGCGTACTTTGCCTACCGGCATAACCAGCCGCTGGCTTTGCGTTCGGCGCTGTATCCGCTGGTGGGCGAGCGTTGGGTCAAAGGCGCGGCCGGTCACGCGGTGGACGGCTTCGGCATGTTCGTGACCCTGCTGGGGCTGGTGACGAACCTGGGGATTGGTTCGCTGCAAGTGTCGTCGGGCCTGGAAAACCTGTTCGGCATGGAACACAGCAACACCAACCTGTTGATCGTGATCATTGTGATGAGCACCGTGGCCACCATCGCCGCCGTGTCCGGCGTGGAAAACGGCATTCGGCGCCTGTCCAACCTGAACATCGTGCTGTTCAGCGGCCTGCTGATTTTCGTCCTGCTGTTCGGCCCGACCTTGCACCTGCTCAACGGCTTCGTGCAAAACGTCGGCGATTATCTGAACGGCGTGGTGCTGAAGACTTTCGATCTGTATGTGTACGAAGGCGACAGTGACAAGTCCGACCGCTGGTTGGGCCTGTGGACCCTGTTCTACTGGGCGTGGTGGATTTCCTGGGCGCCATTCGTAGGCATGTTCATCGCGCGTATCTCCCGTGGTCGCACCGTGCGTGAGCTGGTGGCCGGCGTGCTGCTGATCCCGCTGGGTTTCACCTTGGCGTGGCTGTCGATCTTCGGCAACTCGGCCCTGGACCTGGTGATGAACCACGGGGCGGTGGAGCTCGGGAAGACGGCGCTGGAACAGCCGTCGATGGCGATCTATCAGTTGCTGGAGCATTACCCGGCGTCGAAAGTGGTGATCGGCGTGTCGATCTTTGTCGGCTTCGTGCTGTTCCTGACCCCGGCGGATTCCGGCGCGGTGATGATGGCCAACCTGTCGTGCAAGGGCGGCAACGTCGACGAAGACGCCCCGCACTGGCTGCGGATCTTCTGGTCGGCGGTGATCACGCTGGTGACCATCGGCCTGTTGTTTGCCGGCAACTTCGAAGCCATGCAAACCATGGTGGTGCTGGCCGGTCTGCCGTTCTCGGTGGTGCTGGTGTTCTTCATGTTCGGCTTGCACAAGGCCATGCGTCAGGACGTGCAGATCGAACAGGAGCAAGCGGAACTGGCGGCACGCGGTCGGCGTGGTTTCAGCGAGCGTCTGACGCAACTGGACCTGCAACCGAACCAGTCGATCGTTCAGCGTTTCATGGACAAGCAAGTCAGCCCGGCGCTGGAAGATGCGACCGTGCAATTGCGCGCTCAGGGTCTGGAGGTGCAAACATTGCTGGGCAAGTCCAAGCGGTGCATGGGCGTGCGCATCGAGATGGAAGAGGGCAACCCTTTTGTCTACGAAGTGAGCCTGGATGGGTATCTGGCGGCGGCGAGCGAAACGGTTTCGGCTGAGAGCGCTGACGAGCCACGCGCGCGCTACTACCGCGCCGAGGTGTACCTGCACAACGGCAGCCAGGATTACGACTTGATGGGTTTCACCCAGGATCAGATCACCCGTGACGTGCTCGATCAGTTTGAAAGCCATCGGCAGC
Source organism: Pseudomonas fluorescens (assembly GCF_902497785.1). Taxonomy (GTDB): domain Bacteria; phylum Pseudomonadota; class Gammaproteobacteria; order Pseudomonadales; family Pseudomonadaceae; genus Aquipseudomonas; species Aquipseudomonas fluorescens_BO. The sequence goes on along the minus strand of NZ_CABVHK010000007.1, from coordinate 155,712 downwards.
TCCTTGGCCGGGTTTATAGCTAAGGTGTAAATGGCGCGGTGTTTCAGTGACACCGCGTCAAAACTTTAAAGATCGCAGCCTTCGGCAGCTCATACGTCGATCGCATTCCGTAGGAGCTGCCGAAGGCTGCGATCTTTTGATCTTGCTCCTCAAACAAAAACGCCGCGATCCTCTCGCGGCGTTTTTGTGTCTGCGGTCTTACCCCAGGTTCTTGCCGAGCAGCGCGTGATACAACTCGCTGTCGCCGAGTATCCCGACCACTTTGTTGTTGTCGTGCAGCACCAGTTTGTTGCCGGTCTGATAACGAATCTGCAGCGCATCGCGCATGCCGATGTTCGAATCCACCAGCGTCGGCCGGCGACCCAGACCTTCAACCGCCTGCCCTGGAATCCAGTTCTGCAGGTCCAGGCTCTCGCCATTCTGGCGTGCGCCTTTGATGGTGTTGCCTTCGGCCAGGTCGAGCCACGAATCACCGCCCGGATCGAGACACACCGAACCGTTGATGCGTTTGCAGTTGTCGAGGGTTCGCATCAGGCTGCGACCGCACAGAACGTTCAGCGGGTTGGTGTGCGCGACAAAGGTCCGCACATAGTCATCTGCCGGGTTCAGCACGATTTCTTCAGGCTTGCTGTACTGGACAATCCGACCGTCTTTCATGATTGCGATACGGCTGCCCAGCTTCAGTGCCTCATCGAGATCGTGGCTGACGAAGACGATGGTTTTGTTCAGCTTGCTTTGCAGCGCCAGCAGTTCGTCTTGCAGGCCTTGGCGAATCAGCGGGTCGAGGGCCGAGAACGGTTCGTCCATCAGCAGAATGTCGGCGTCCATCGCCAGGGCGCGGGCCAGGCCGACGCGCTGCTGCATACCGCCGGAAAGCTCGTCGGGTTTCTTGTTGCGCCACTGGGTCAGGCCCACCAGCTCCAGCTTTTCGTCCACCAGCTTGCGCCGTTCTTTCTCTGGGCGACCCTGCATTTCCAGACCGAAGCTGATGTTTTCGCGCACCGTCAGCCAAGGCATCAGGGCGAACTTCTGGAACACCATGGCGATGCGCTTGGTGCGCATCATTTTCAGTTCGGCCGGGGTGCATGAAGCGATGTCGATCTGCTGGCCTTCGTGTTCGACGAACAGCTTGCCGCGGCTCACGGTATTGAGCCCGTTGATGCAGCGCAGCAGGCTGGATTTGCCCGAGCCGGAGAGGCCCATCAGCACGCAGATTTCACCCTTTTCAACGTCCAGACTGGCTTTTTCAACGCCGACAATCTGCCCGGTCTTTTTCAGGATCTGGTCACGGGTCATGCCTTGGTCAAGCAGTTTCAAGGCCTCGCGCGGGTCTTTGGAGAAGATTACGTCGACGTCTTCGAAGCGAATAATGCTCATGCGTCACCCCCTACTTTAGCGTCGGGTTGTTTGCAGATACGGTCGAGCATGATCGCCAGCAATACGATCGCCAGACCGGCTTCGAAGCCCAGAGCGATATCAGCCGTGTTCAGTGCGTTGACCACGGGTTTGCCCAGGCCGTCGGCCCCCACCAGTGCCGCGATCACCACCATCGACAGCGACAGCATGATGCACTGGGTGATACCGGCCGCGATGCTTGGCATGGCGTAGGGCAGTTCGATGCGTGCGAGCAGTTGGCGGCGCGAACAGCCGAAGGCTTTGCCGGCGTCCATCAATTCTGCGGGAACATCACGGATACCCAGGTAGGTCAGGCGGATCGGCGCGGCAATCGCGAACACCACCGTGGAGATCAGGCCCGGGACCACACCCAGCCCGAAGAGGGTCAGGGTAGGAATGAGGTAAACGAAGGTCGGTACGGTCTGCATCAGATCGAGCACCGGACGCATCAGGGTGTAGAACATCGGTTTGTGCGCGGCAACGATACCCAAGGGTACGCCGATGACCACGCAGACCAGGGTGGCGAACAGCACCTGGGCGAGGGTTTCCATGGTTTCCTGCCAGTACCCCAGATTGAGAATCAGCAGGAAGGAAGCGATGACGAAAACCGTCAGCCCCCACTTTCGTTGAATGAAGTGAGCCAGTAGCGCGATGAGGCCGATCAATGCCAGCGGGTTGAACCAGGTGAGCGCAAACGTCACGCCGTGGATCATCGTTTCCAGTGACACGGCGATTGCGTCGAAGGTGTTGGCGCCGTGTTGCGTCAACCATTCAACGAAGCCCGCGATGTACTGGCCTAGAGGTATTTTCTGATCAATCAGCATGGTAGTGAACGTCCGCATGCAAGGAAATAAACAGCCCGGACGGCCGAAGCCATCCGGCGTAAGCGGTGCTTCTTACTGCGCGAGCTTGGCTTTCACGGCTTCCAGGCCTGGTTTACCGTCAATGGTGGTCACGCCAGCGAGCCAGGTATCGAGCACCTGTGGATTTTTTTTCAGCCAGGCCTTGGCGGCCGCGTCAGGCTTCATTTTGTCGTCCAGGACGTTGCCCATCAGCGTGCTTTCCATGTCGAGGGTGAACACCAGGTTTTTCAGCAACTGTCCAACGTTGCTGCATTCCTGGGCGTAACCCTTGCGGGTGTTGGTGTAGATGGTTGCCTGACCGAAATTGGGGCCGAAGAAGTCGTCGCCGCCGGTCAGGTATTTCATCTTGAATCGCGTGTTCATCGGGTGCGGTTCCCAGCCCAGGAACACCACGGCGGTGTTGCGGCGCTGGGCGCGATCGACTTGCGAGAGCATGCCGGCCTCGCTGGACTCGACCACCTTGAAGCCGGCGTCTTTCAAGCCGAAGGCGTTCTTGTCGATCATGCTCTGGATCAGGCGGTTGCCGTCGTTACCCGGTTCGATGCCGTATATCTTGCCGTCGAGTTCTTTCTTGAACTTGGCGATGTCGGCGAAATCTTTCAGACCTTTGTTATACAACTCTTCCGGAACGGCGAGTGTGTATTTTGCGTTTTCCAGGTTGGCGCGCAGGGTGTCCACGGTGCCGGCATCGCGGTAGGCCTTGATGTCGTTTTCCATGGTCGGCATCCAGTTACCGAGGAAAACGTCCATGTTCTTGCCGTCGGCCAGGGACTTGTAGGTCACCGGCACGGAAATCATCGTGGTTTTGGTTTTGTAGCCCAGGGCATCGAGGACGACGCTGGTGGTGGCGGTGGTGACGGTAATGTCAGTCCAGCCGACATCGGAGAAGTTTACGGTACTGCATTGCGCCGGTTCGGCGGCTTGCGCCAGAACCGGCAGACTAAGCATGGCGGCCAACAACAACGACGGGGAACCTTTCATGGATGGACTCCTTGGTGTTTTTTTTGGCAGTGTTCCGACTGGACCACCGCACTTATAGGTTGCGGTTGGATGGCGTTTTGGAGACATCTCTACCACGGCGCCTTGCAATCGAGTCGATACGATCATGTACCAGTGAAAATCTGACGCCTACAGGGTGCGTCGTATCCAGTACAGGGATGGTCGCATCCAGTGTCGGTGACGTCGTTTACAGATTTTTTCAGCCCCTTTTGCCCACCTGAACCGCAAAAAAACGGCGAAACCACAGCGTAAAACCAGCGCGGCGTTCGTGGACATGAGTGCGTCGGTGTGAGACGTCGAACGACACCGCAAAAGCCCGATGATGCGGCCATCCCGGCGGATTGCAGCTTGAGCGTAGCAGCTCCGTCACTGGGCGCTTTTGCGTCCGGAGTTGGCACATCCAGGAGTTCGGCAGTAATGGCTATCAGCGTTTTCGACCTGTTCAAAATCGGCATCGGCCCTTCCAGTTCGCACACCGTGGGGCCGATGCGCGCCGCGGCGCTGTTCGTGCAAGGTTTGCGTGAACAGGGACTTCTGGAACAAGTACGGCGTGTCGAAGTTCAGCTCTATGGTTCGTTGTCCGCCACCGGTATCGGTCACGGCAGCGACAACGCGGTGATCATGGGCCTGATGAGCGAGTGGCCGGATGCGATCGATCCGTCGCAAATCGGCATCCGCATCGAAACCCTGCGCGAAACCCACACGCTATTACTCGACGGTCGCTTGTCGGTGCCGTTTATCTGGGCTCGCGACATGCGCCTGATCGACGAAAACCTGCCATTCCATCCCAACGCCATGACGCTGATTGCCGAAGACGATCACGGTGAGCTGCATCGTGACACTTACTATTCCATTGGCGGCGGTTTTGTCGTCGACGAAGCCCAGGCTTCCAGCGGCGTGGTGGATCTGGATCGCACCGAGCTGCCGTACGATTTCTCCAGTGCCGTCGAGCTGCTCAGCCTGTGCCAACAGCACAACCTGCGGGTGGCCGAATTGATGATGGCCAACGAAAAGGTGTGGCGCAGCGAAGAAGAAATACGCGCCGGGCTGATGAAACTCTGGCGGGCCATGCAGGATTGCGTCGAACAAGGCCTCAAACACGAAGGCATCTTGCCCGGCGGTCTCAATGTGCGCCGGCGTGCGGCCAAACTGCACCGCAGCCTGCAAGAGCTGGGCAAACCCAACGTGATCGGCTCGACCCTGAGCGCCATGGAGTGGGTCAACCTGTTCGCCTTGGCGGTCAACGAAGAAAACGCCGCCGGCGGGCGCATGGTCACGGCCCCCACCAATGGCGCGGCGGGGATTATTCCGGCGGTGTTGCACTACTTCATGAAATTCAGCGAGGCCGTGACCGACGCCAACGTGGTCGACTATTTCCTCAGCGCCGCAGCGGTGGGGATTTTGTGCAAAAAGAACGCGTCGATCTCGGGCGCTGAAGTCGGTTGCCAGGGCGAAGTCGGGTCGGCCTGCGCGATGGCGGCAGCCGGGTTGGCGGAGATTCTCGGCGCCACGCCAGAGCAATTGTGCAACGCGGCGGAAATCGGCCTGGAACACAACCTTGGTCTGACCTGCGATCCAGTGGGCGGACTGGTGCAGGTGCCCTGTATCGAGCGCAACGCGATTGCCGCGGTGAAGGCGATCAACGCGGCGCAAATGGCATTGCGCGGGGATGGTCAGCACTTTATATCGCTGGACCGGGTGATCCGCACCATGCGCGATACCGGGGCGGATATGCATGACAAATACAAGGAGACTTCGCGAGGCGGGTTGGCGGTGAGTGCGGTGGAGTGTTGAGACCGAGTTGACCTGTGGTGGGGAGAATTCTGAAGCCAAGGAAATTCCTGTGGTGAGGGCATTTCTGTGGCGAGGGGATTTATCCCCGTTGGGCTGCGAAGCGGCCCCAAAATTTATACGACTGCTGCGCAGCCGAACGGGGATAAATCCCCTCACCACAACCGACCTCGCTAAGCCCGACCTGACCAGTCAAAACTGCGCGCTAAGTGAACACCCGATTCAAACCGCGCCACGTTTTGGCGCGTCGCTTAGAGATAAGCGACACGCGACAAGTCAGGGATCCAAACCGGCCCCGATCGTCTGTCCGTCGTGCCTGCGGTGACACTCTCTCCCGAGTCGCCGCAGCCCAGTTCCCACAAGTGCTACCGATTTGCTCACCCGCAACGTGGCAATGCACTTGCAGCCATTGATGGCACTTAAATCTCAGCCGCCTTTCGCGTCATATCCAGACACATCACGACGTCGTTTTCAGGAGTTATTGAACGCGCATTCAATTTTAGGCATGGCATTTGCTCTGTCATTACAAAGCCCGTCTCCCACGCGAGAACGATGGCAATAACAAGAGCCTCCGCCTGAGGCCATCACCCGCTTTGTGTGAGGAGATACCGCGATGACGACGTCCAACTCCGGGGCCCAACCCCAGAACCGTGCGCCTCAATCCATCGGCTTTCTGCTGCTGGACAATTTCACGCTTATTTCTCTGGCCTCTGCCGTAGAACCCCTGCGGATGGCCAACCAATTGTCCGGTCGCGAGCTGTATCGCTGGACCACACTCACCGTCGACGGCGGTCAGGTCTGGGCCAGTGATGGTCTGCAGATCACCCCCGACGCCTCCATGCACAAAGCACCGTCCCTGGACACCATCATCGTCTGCGGCGGTATCGGCATTCAGCGCACCGTCACCCGCGAACACGTTTCATGGCTGCAAAGCCAGGCGCGTCAGTCCAAGCGCCTTGGCGCGGTCTGCACCGGCAGCTGGGCCCTGGCCTGCGCCGGTCTGCTGGACGGTTTCGATTGCAGCGTGCACTGGGAATGCCTGGCGTCGATGCAGGAAGCCTTCCCGCGTGTGGCCATGAGCACGCGCCTGTTCACCCTCGACCGCAACCGTTTCACCAGCTCCGGCGGCACCGCGCCGCTGGACATGATGTTGCACCTGATCAGCCGCGATCATGGCCGTGAATTGTCGGCGGCGATTTCGGAGATGTTTGTCTACGAGCGCATCCGCAACGAGCAGGATCACCAGCGCGTGCCGCTCAAGCACATGCTCGGTACCAACCAGCCGAAATTGCAGGAAATCGTCGCGCTGATGGAAGCCAACCTCGAAGAGCCGATCGACCTCGACGAACTGGCGGTGTACGTCGCCGTGTCCCGTCGCCAGCTCGAGCGCCTGTTCCAGAAATACCTGCACTGCTCGCCGTCGCGTTACTACCTGAAACTGCGCCTGATCCGCGCCCGGCAGTTGCTCAAGCAAACGCCGATGTCGATCATCGAAGTGGCATCGGTGTGCGGGTTTGTGTCCACGCCGCACTTTTCCAAGTGCTACCGCGAATACTTCGGCATTCCACCACGTGACGAGCGCGTAGGCTCCAACACCACGCAGCAAGTGGCGATGATGCCGCTGCCGCAAGCGTTGGTGCTGTCACCGTTGTCCGGGCCGTTGTCGGCGCTGAGTCAGGCGCGCAACGAGTCGACTTTCGCCAGCGTAAGGCTTTAAACAGAAAAAGATCGCAGCCTGCGGCAGCTCCTACAGAGGTCGGCGTAGGAGCTGCCGAAGGCTGCGATCTTTTGCTTTCTGTCAGGCGCTACGGCTCTGCTGATACGCCGCCAACGCCGGCAACAATTGCTTGTCTATCGCCTGGCGCACGGCCGGCAGAATGGTCGCGCTGCTGGTGTACATCTGCTTGACCATCGTGCGCAGGATCATCGCCCGCTCATCGTTCAAGCCGCGCACCGCGCACTCGCAAGCCTGCTCGGCGGTTGATCCGCCCGGCACTTGAAAACCCAGCGATTTCAGCTGGCCCAACAGGTCTTCCTGGTCTATCAAATCGGCGTGCATCATGACGCAATCCTTCTTCAGGGAACGGTGTCGTGGCTTGATTCTGGTAGGGGTGCGGGGTAGCGGGCAAGGGTGAATTGCCGCAATGGCCGCAATGGCTATGAACAGGTCGTTTTCGGCTAACTTGCCTTCGAGGGGAGGGGGCACACTGGATTCAGCTGGCAACACGAAGGTTTGGTCACCCTCGCGCAACGGCTCCTCAACAGTACCCACCTCTGCCCCGATCCTGTCACGGCTTGATCGGGGTTTTTTTGCCTGTGATTCGGGGGTTTTTGTGTTGCCTGTGCAGACGCCATCGCGGGCAAGCCCGCTCCCACAAGATTGGGGTTGCCGCAGATTTCGCGAGCGCCATCGAACCTGTGGGAGCGGGCTTGCCCGCGATGAACGTTAACTCGATCTAACGTTGCAACACGAGAATCCGCGACAACAACTCATCCCGATCGACATAACAACCCTGAAAATGCCGGGCGCCTGTCGCGGGATCAAACGCATTGCGCGCATGCAGGGTGCGGCGGTTATCGAAGCACCACAATTCCCCCGGATTCAGCCGTTGCATCACCCGGAATCGCGGTTCGCGAGTCATCGCAATAAAGCGGCGATAAGCGCGATACAACCTGGGCATCTGCTCCACCGAAGCCTCGAACGGCCCGCGCAAAAAGTTCGCCATGCGGATTTCCGACACCTGCCCCAGCGCATCCAGAGCAATGATCGGCGCCAGGCAGCGATAGTCGCTGTGGCGGTCTTTGTTGCGAAATTCCACAGGGACCTCGCAGAGGCTCTGGAACGCCTCGGGATCTTCCTGACGCAAGGCCTCGGCAATGGCAAAACCATCGACGAAGATACTCTCGCCTCCGTCCGCGTCATTGACCAGGCAATGCAGAAATTGCAGCCCCGGTTGCAGCTCCCGCGTTGGCAGGTCGCTGTGCAGCGGCAAGTTGAAAGCGGTGTAGGCATTGCTGTCGGCATCGGCTTTGGATTGCACGTTGAACAACACGCCGAAATTGCTTTCGCGGATGAATGAAATCCGCTGCGCGATTAGCTTCAACGAGCCCGGTTCGGTGGGCACGCCGCGCACTTGCGTCAAGCCGATATCCCGCACCGCCAGCAACCATTGCAGCAAGGCGTCGTTGTCGGTCATCAGCGCTTGATAGTCGAACACGGGCAGCTGCAAGTCGCTTTTCCACAGCCAGGATTTCGGCTTGCCAGCCCGGCGTTCTGCACGGGATTCGTCGTCATAGGCGTGGGCCCGTAACCAGCCCGGATCGAAACGACTCTGATGGCCGTCCTGCCAATCGACGCAAAGACAACCTTCTCCATCGATCCAGGTGTTTATCGCTGTCAGGTTCTCTGCCACATCAACGATTTCCAGCACCTGCTCACGGGTCACCGCGTAGACACATTGCGGGCACGGGCAGTTGTCGCGCAGCCATTGATGGTGGAAAGGGCTGACACGGTCATCGGCCCATGTCACCAGAACGCAATCCGCCTGGAGCTGCACGCCACTGAGCGCGCTGATCAACGGATAGGTACGAAAGTCGGCAAATGCAGCGGCAGTGTTCATGGCGATCTCCTTGTTATTTTTTTGCCGGTAAAGCGATCACTCGGCCGATGTAGTCGGGAGTCGGCAGGTCGGACTGCGCGGCGACCATGGCTTGCAACCTGCCCAGCGTTTCTTCGCTGAACGGCGCGGATCGTGGCCCGGCGAGGTCGACGTGCAGCAGCATTTGTTCATTGCCCGCCAGTTCCTTGGCATCGCCCGCCAGATGCAGGCTGTGGTAGAGGTGCAGGCGTTTACTGTCGTGACCGATGATTTGCGTGCGCACTTCAACGTCGGCATTGAGCTTCACTTCGTGCAGGTAATTGAGGTGCAGTTCGAGGGTGAACAACGAATGGCCGCTGGCTTCGCGGTTGTTGCTATCCATGCCCAGGCTGTCCATCAAGGCGTCGGTGGCGTAGCTGAAGATCAGCAGGTAAAACGCGTCGCGCAGGTGGCCGTTGTAGTCGACCCAGTCGGGGATGATTTTGGTTTGGTAGGTAGTGAGGGTGGGCATGATGAATGATCCAAGATGTGTAGTGACTGGACTGCCGCAATCGCGAGCAAGCTCGCTCCCACAAGGACGGCGCAAAACCGGTGGGAGCGAGCTTGCTCGCGATGGGGCCAGACCTGCCGGCCCCTAAGCTGAGGGTTACTCGCTAAACGCCATCCCATGCTTCTCTTTGGTGGTTTTCACCGCCTCCAGCACCGCGAGCAGGCAATCATCACGATAGCGCTCCAGCGCCGAAATGCTGTGGTTGCCCAACTGCTCGCTGGTGCCGTCCACCACATCATCGATCAATTTGTCAGTCAGTTCCGGGGCAGGAAGATAGGTCCACGGCAACTGCAACGCCGGACCGAACTGCGCCATGAAGTGCCGCATCCCCGCATCGCCGCCGGCCAGGGTGTAGGTCAAAAACGTGCCCATGAACGACCAGCGCAGACCCGCGCCAAAACGAATCGCGTCGTCGATTTCACCGGTCGTTGCCACACCATCGTTCACCAGGTGCAGCGCCTCGCGCCACAGTGCTTCGAGCAAGCGGTCGGCGATAAAGCCTGGCACTTCCTTACGCACATGCAGCGGGCGCATGCCCAGGGATTCGTAGACTTTTATCGCTGCTTGAATGGCCTCCGGCGCGGTGTTCTTGCCGCCGACTACTTCCACCAGCGGCAGCAGATAAACCGGGTTGAACGGGTGGCCGACCACGCAGCGTTGCGGGTGGGTCGAGCTCTCGTAGAACTCGCTCGGCAACAGGCCCGACGTGCTGGAACCGATCAACGCATCGGGCTTGGCCGCCGCGCTGATTTTGCTGTGCAGTTCCAGTTTCAGATCGAGGCGTTCAGGGGCGCTCTCCTGGATGAAATCCGCGTCGCGAACACACTCTTCGATGGTCGCGACAAAGCGCAACCGCTCCTGCGATGCGCCGGGTGCCAGGCCTTGTTTCTCCAGCGCGCCCCAGGCATTGGCGACCCGTTTGCGCAGGGCCGTTTCGGCACCGGGCGCCGGGTCCCAGGCCACGACATCGAGGCCGTGGGCGAGGGCGCGGGATACCCAACCGCTGCCGATGACACCGCTGCCCAGGGCGGCGAAGGTTTTGATTTCGGTGATAAAACTCATGGCGATTTCCTGAATGAATTCGGTAATCCCCGTAGGAGCTGCCGAAGGCTGCGATCTTTTGATTTGGTTTTTAAGATCAAGATCAAAAGATCGCAGCCTTCGGCAGCTCCTACGGGGTGTAGGTTTGGTTAACCGCGCTTGGTCAGGCCCATTTTTGCCCGGCCTTCTGCCGGTGTAAGAACGCGGGCGCCGAGGCGGCTGAGGATCTCCGAGGCGCGTTCGACCAGTTGGCCATTGGTCGCCAATACGCCCTTGTCCAGCCAGATGTTGTCTTCCAGCCCGACCCGCACGTTGCCGCCGAGCAACACTGCCTGTGCGGCCATCGGCATCTGCATGCGACCAATGCCGAAGCCGGCCCAGACTGCATTGGCCGGCAAGTTGTCGACCATGGCTTTCATGGTGGTGGTGTCGGCCGGCGCGCCCCACGGGATGCCCAGGCACAGTTGAAACAGCGGGTCGTCGAGCAAGCCTTCCTTGATCATTTGCTTGGCGAACCACAGATGACCGGTGTCGAAGATTTCCAGCTCGGCCTTCACGCCCAGCTCCTGAATGCGTTTGGCGCCCGCCCGCAGTTGCGCCGGGGTGGACACGTAAATGGTGTCGCCGTCGCCGAAGTTCAGGGTGCCGCAATCGAGGGTGCAGATTTCCGGCAGCAGTTCTTCGACGTGTGCCAGACGGGTCAGCGGGCCGACCAGATCGGTGTTCGGGCCGAACTCCATCGGGTTCTCGCCCGCGCCGATTTCCAGGTCGCCGCCCATGCCGGCGGTGAGGTTGACGATGATGTCGACGTCGGCTTCGCGGATGCGCTCCATGACTTCGCGATACAGCGCCACGTCACGGCTGAACTTGCCGGTTTCGGGGTTGCGCACGTGGCAGTGGACTACGGTGGCGCCGGCCTTGGCGGCTTCCACGGCGGCAGCGGCGATTTGTTTCGGGGTGACCGGCACGTGTGGGCTCTTGGCGGTCGTGTCGCCAGCACCGGTGAGTGCGCAGGTGATGATGACGTCGTGATTCATTTGAGGGTTCCTTACAGGCGTGGTTGTCCCGTTCGCAGCCCATGCGGGGCTGCGAATCGGTGATTCGGTTGGGCTTTACTTGGTGGTGAGTTTCAGATTGTCAGCCGCCGGTTTGCCATCGAAGGTCGTCACGCCTTCGAGCCAGCGCTGTTTGTCTTGCGGGTGATCCTTGAGCCATTGCTTGGCCGATTCAAACGCGTCCTTGTGATCCAGCAGCGGCTGCATCATCCGGCTCTCGTCTTCGGCGGTGTAGGTCAGATTGCTCAGCAGGCGACCGATGTTCGGGCATTGTTCGGTGTACTTCGGTGCGGTGACGGTCCACACGGTGGCCATGCCTTCGTTCGGACCCAGAGCGTCTTCGCTGCCGGTCAGATAAGTCATCTGCACGTTGACGTTCATCGGGTGCGGCGCCCAGCCGAAGAACACCACGGCTTCTTTGCGGCGCACGGCGCGATCCACTGCCGCGAGCATGCCGGCCTCGCTGGACTCGACCAGCTGGAACTTGCCGAGGCCGAACTGATTCTTGGCAATCATCGCTTTGATTTGGGTGTTGGCGCCCGAACCCGGCTCAATGCCGTAAATTTTGCCACCCAGTTCTTTCTCGAATTTGGCAATGTCGGCGAAGGTTTTCAGGCCCTTGTCGGCGAGGTAAGTCGGGACGGCGAGGGTGGCGCGGGCGTCCTTCAGGCTGGGCGCTTCAAGGACCTTGACCTGATTGGCGTCGACAAACGGCGTGATGGTCTGCGTCATCAGCGGGTTCCAGTAGCCCAGAAACAGGTCCAGGCGCTGGTCGCGAATCCCGGCGAAAATGATTTGCTGGGAGGCGCTGGTTTGTTTGGTGTTGTAGCCGAGGCCGTCGAGCAGAACCTGGGTCATGGCGCTGGTGGCGATCACGTCGGTCCAGTTGACCACGCCCATGCGCACGTTCTGGCAAGACGCGGGTTCGGCGGCCATGACACTGGCGCTCAGGAAAGCGGTACCGCTGAGTGCAAGAACACAGCTGCTGATCAGTCGTTTCATCTCAGGTTTCCTCGGCAGTTCATTATTGTGGATTCCGGCGTCTGTGCGCCGGTGATGCCAAGTTACGCAGCATAGTCCCCGTAAACACGCACTACGGCGACCCGCTCTTGCACTGCAGCGACCTCTGCTCTTGAATGCCTTCGGCAAGTGGCGTATCAACACCCACACGCTACCCGCCAACCGAGTGCGCTCCATGTCCCAGGATTTCTACTTCTTGTTGATGCCGGGTTTTTCGGCCATCGGTTTTATCTCGGCCATCGAGCCGCTGCGCGTTGCCAATCGCTTTCGCGGCGAACTGTATCGCTGGCATGTGCTGAGTGCAGATGGCGGGGCGGTGCTGGCCAGTAACGGCATGTCGGTCAACGCCGATGCGGCGCTGGAACCGCTGAGGAAAGGCGCAACGTTACTGGTAATCGCCGGCTTCGAACCGTTGAAATTCGCCACCCCGGCGCTGGAGCACTGGCTGCGCCGACTGGACATCGAAGGGGTGACCCTCGGCGCCATCGACACTGGCAGTTTTGTCCTCGCCGAAGCGGGCCTTCTCGACGGTCATCGCCTGACCCTGCACTGGGAAGCCATCGACGCGTTCAAGGAGTCTTATCCACAGCTCAGCGTCACCCAGGAGCTGTTCGAGATCGACCGCCGCCGCATCACCTCCGCCGGCGGCACCGCGTCCATCGACCTGATGCTCGACCTCATCGCCCAGGCCCACGGCCCGGAACTGGCGATCCAGGTCAGCGAACAATTCGTACTCGGGCGCATTCGTCCGCGCAAAGACCACCAGCGCATGGAAGTCGCCACGCGCTATGGCATCAGCAACAAAAAACTGGTGCAGGTTATCGGGGAGATGGAGCAACACAGCGAGCCGCCGCTGAGCACGCTGGCGCTGGCCGAGTTGATCAAAGTGACGCGACGGCAGCTGGAGCGATTGTTTCGCCTGCATTTGAACGACACGCCGAGTAATTTCTATTTGCGGTTAAGGCTGGAAAAGGCTCGGCAGTTGTTGCGGCAGACGGACATGAGCGTGCTGGAAGTGAGTATCGCGTGCGGGTTTGAATCGCCGTCGTATTTCACCCGTAGTTATCGGGCGCGGTTTGAGCGGTGTCCAAGGGAGGATCGGCGTACCGCGAAGGCATGAACGATAGAGAAATCTGTGGGAGTCGGGCTTGCCCGCGATGAGGCGGGCACATTCAACAATGATGGTAACTGACACACCGCCATCGCGGGCAAGCCCGCTCCCACAGGGAATCTGTTTAACTCTACTTCTTCATCAGCGCCGAACAGGCCGCTTTGTAAGCCTCATGCTGATACTTGTTCAACGTCGCCGGCAGCTCAAAATCAAACTTCTTGTTCTGCGCATTGATCGTCTGCGGCGACAGCAGCGTCACCTCGCAACTCTCCAGCAACTGGAAAACACCCTCGATCTTGAACGTCGTCGGCCCACCGGCAAACTCACCTTTCTTGCTGCGCTTCTTGATCGCGATTCGGTCAATGGAATTCTCGCGCACAAACGACGCTACCTGAGCGGCAAAGACTTTGACATTGGCCGCCTCGTCGTCATCGTCGAGGGCGATTTTCTTGGTGGTCAATGCAACGTGGCTCAGCGCCATACCGTCGAGGGACGCCACGGCGATGATCGCTTCGCTGCCTTTGATTTCGATGCCGCAGATTTTCATTTTGGTTCCTTTCACAAATGGTTTGGTGCAGCTTACAACTCGAGTTGATTCGCGCTGATACCAAACGCCGCAGCGACTCGCTCGCGTGTGGCCCTGCGCGGCTTCGCGACGGTTTCCTGCTGCGCAAACGCCGGTTGGGAGATACCCATTCGTTTGGCCACTTCATCCTGTGTAAGGTTCAAGTGTTCGCGCCAGGCACGAATCGGGGTCGCGCCGTCGACGATGCGGCTGACCACTTCATGGGGGATCAGATCGGGCTCAATCTTCTGCGCCACATATTGCGCATAGGGGATGACCACGAAAGCAGGATTTCCCTCTGCGTCGTTGATGATTTGAACGTCAGTAGGTGCGTTCATCGCGTTTTTTGACCTGTGGATGCTGTTCATGGCAGGATATAAGTCTTTTATAAGATTTGCGAATCCTTACTTATATTTCTCTGCCGGCCAATAAACGAAGCATGGCGGGATGTTGCCCAACCGATAGGGTCTGCTCCGGAGTGGTGGGAGCGCTGTAGGCCCGGTCAGCCGCATCTGTGGGAAAGATCATTTCTAGAGGGGCGAAAGCTGGCGGCGGCGCCAGCATCCGACAAACGAACGGCATCACTCCTGCCCAATCGACTCCAAAAACTCCGACCGCTCGTCACTCATCCGTGCCACGCAATCATTCTGCGCAATGGTGAACGCTTTGCTGCCGCTGGTCGCCGGAAAGGCTTCCACTGCGCAATCGGCATCCCGGGTCTTGAGCCACTGTTGTTGCGCGGCCTTGAGTTTGGCGGTGATGTCGGCCAGTTGCGTCGGGTTTTTGCCGTAGGTTGTTTGCAGGCGTTCGGTCAGGCTCTGGTAGTTGTCCTTGAGCAGGTCTTCGGCGGTGGTTCGGCCGTAGACCGAGCATTCCAGGGTCTGGATGTCGTTTTCGACTGCGTCGCAGGGGTTGTTGTCGGACTCTTCGGCCGCCTGTACGCCGGTCGCTATCAGTGCCAAAGCCAGGAAGATCGATTTCATTGCGTCACCCCATTTTCCGTAATGCCGCGAATTCTGGCGCATGCGCAGGCCCTTGAACAGGTGGGCGATTGTGCCCGGCGACGACCCTTTGTCGCGGATTGACGCTTTCGGCAAACCCCCTGTCGTTTTTGCACCCGGCTGCCCCGGTCCTCAGGCATATGCTGGCCCCAAAGCGCCGGCACACGATTCGGCGCATGAATCGCTAATAGGGGACTGCCTGATGAGCCCAGCCGAATTGCACGCCGACAGCATCGTTATCGACGGGCTGATTATCGCCAAGTGGAACCGTGAGCTGTTTGAAGACATGCGCAAGGGCGGTCTGACCGCGGCCAACTGCACCGTGTCGGTGTGGGAGGGCTTTCAGGCCACCGTCAACAACATCGCCGCCAGCCAGAAGCTGATCCGCGAGAACAGCGACCTGGTGATTCCGGTGCGCACCACCGCCGACATCCGTAAAGCCAAGGAGCAGGGCAAGACCGGCATCCTGTTTGGCTTCCAGAATGCCCACGCGTTTGAAGACCAGATCGGCTATGTCGAGGTGTTCAAGCAGCTCGGCGTCGGCATCGTGCAGATGTGCTACAACACCCAGAACCTGGTGGGCACCGGTTGCTACGAGCGCGATGGCGGCCTGTCGGGTTTCGGCCGCGAAATCGTTGCCGAGATGAACCGCGTAGGCGTCATGTGCGACCTGTCCCACGTCGGCTCGAAAACTTCTGAAGAAGTGATCCTCGAATCGAAAAAACCGGTGTGCTACTCCCACTGCCTGCCGTCGGGCCTGAAAATCCACCCGCGCAACAAATCCGATGAAGAGCTTAAGTTTATTGCCGATCACGGCGGTTTCGTCGGCGTGACCATGTTCGCGCCGTTTCTCGCCAAGGGCATCGATTCGACCATCGACGACTACGCCGAAGCCATCGAATACACCATGAATATCGTCGGTGAAGACGCCATCGGCATCGGCACCGACTTCACCCAGGGCCATGGCCAGGACTTCTTCGAATACCTGACCCATGACAAGGGCTACGCCCGCCGCCTGACCAGCTTCGGCAAGATCATCAATCCGCTGGGTATCCGCACCGTCGGCGAGTTCCCGAACCTGACCGAAACCCTGCTCAAGCGCGGCCACTCCGAGCGCGTGGTCCGCAAGATCATGGGCGAGAACTGGGTGAATGTTTTGAAAGACGTCTGGGGCGAATAAGCCGCCGCATCTGAAAAATCCTTTCCCCGGCCGTCCGCGCCGGGGCAACACCACGAATTTTCTGGAGTTAAGTTTCCATGGCCAAGATCGCCCCGCAATTGCCAATCGAAGTCGACAGCGAGACCGGTGTCTGGACCTCGGACGCCCTGCCGATGCTGTACGTGCCGCGTCACTTCTTCGTCAACAACCACATGGGTATCGAAGAAGTTTTGGGCGCTGAGGCCTACGCGGAAATCCTCTACAAGGCCGGCTACAAATCCGCCTGGCACTGGTGTGAGAAAGAAGCTGAATGCCACGGCCTGGAAGGCGTTGCGGTGTTCGAGCACTACATGAAACGCCTGTCGCAACGCGGCTGGGGCCTGTTCAAGATCCAGGACATCGACCTCGACAAAGGCACCGCCAGCGTCAAGCTCGAACACTCGGCGTTCGTCTACGTGTACGGGAAGGTCGGGCGCAAGGTCGACTACATGTTCACCGGCTGGTTTGCCGGTGCGATGGACCAGATTCTGCAGGCTCGCGGCAGCAACATTCGCACAGTTGCCGAGCAAGTCTACGGTGGCTCCGAAGAAGGCCACGACGACGGTTTATTCACCGTCAAGCCGTTGTAAGTCGAGGAACCCGTCATGGCTTTCGAAGCAATGTTCCAGCCGATCCAGATCGGCAAACTGACCATCCGCAACCGCGTGCTCAGCACCGCGCACGCCGAGGTCTATGCGACCGACGGCGGCATGACCACCGACCGGTACGTCAAGTATTACGAAGAGAAAGCCAAGGGCGGGATCGGCCTGGCGATTTGCGGCGGTTCCTCCAGCGTGGCCATCGACAGCCCGCAAGGCTGGTGGAAGTCGGTCAACCTGGCCGACGACCGGATCATTCCGCACTTCCAGAACCTGGCCGATGCCATGCACAAGCATGGCGCCAAGATCATGATCCAGATTACCCACATGGGCCGCCGTTCGCGTTGGGACGGTGAGCATTGGCCAACCCTGCTGTCGCCGTCGGGCATCCGTGAGCCGGTGCACCGCGCGACCTGTAAAACCATCGAGCCGGAAGAAATCTGGCGGGTGATCGGCAACTATGCCAGCGCCGCTGCGCGGGCCAAAGCGGGTGGGCTGGATGGCGTTGAATTGTCGGCAGTGCACCAGCACATGATCGACCAGTTCTGGAGCCCTCGCGTCAACAAGCGTACCGACGAATGGGGCGGCAGCTTCGAGAACCGCATGCGTTTCGGCCTCGAAGTGATCAAGGCTGTGCGGGCTGAAGTCGGTCCGGATTTCTGCGTCGGCATCCGTCTGTGTGGTGATGAGTTCCACCCGGACGGCTTGTCCCACGAGGACATGAAGCAGATCGCCAAGTATTACGACGACACCGGCATGATCGATTTCATCGGCGTGGTCGGTTCGGGGTGCGACACCCACAACACCCTGGCCAACGTTATCCCGAACATGAGTTATCCACCGGAGCCGTTCCTGCATTTGGCCGCCGGCATCAAGGAAGTGGTCAAGGCGCCGGTGTTGCACGCGCAGAACATCAAAGACCCGAACCAGGCCACGCGGATTCTGGAAGGCGGTTACGTCGACATGGTCGGCATGACCCGCGCGCACATCGCCGACCCGCACCTGATCGCCAAGATCAAGATGGGCCAGGTCGACCAGATCAAACAATGCGTCGGCGCCAACTACTGCATCGACCGTCAGTATCAAGGCCTGGACGTGCTGTGCATCCAGAACGCCGCGACGTCCCGTGAATACATGGGTGTGCCACACATCATCGAGAAATCGACCGGTGTGAAGCGCAAAGTCGTGGTGGTCGGTGCCGGTCCTGCCGGGATGGAAGCGGCGCGGGTGTCCGCTGAACGTGGCCACGACGTGACCCTGTTCGAGAAAAAAGAATTCATCGGCGGGCAGATCACCACCGCCTCGAAAGCGCCGCAGCGGGACCAGATCGCCGGTATCACGCGCTGGTTCCAGCTGGAGCTGGCGCGCTTGAAAGTTGACCTGCGCCTTGGCGTGGCGGCCGATGCGGCAACCATCCTGGATCTGCGTCCGGACGTGGTGGTGCTCGCCGTCGGCGGTCATCCGTTCCTAGAGCAAAACGAACATTGGGGTGCGGCGGAAGGCCTGGTGGTCAGCAGCTGGGACATCCTCGACGGCAAGGTCGCACCGGGCAAGAACGTGCTGGTATACGACACCATTTGCGAGTTCACCGGCATGTCTGCCGCCGACTACCTTGCCGACAAGGGCAGCCAGGTCGAGATCGTGACGGACGACATCAAACCGGGCGTGGCGATTGGCGGCACCTCGTTCCCGACTTACTACCGCAGCATGTACCCCAAAGAAGTGATCATGACCGGGGACATGATGCTGGAGAAGGTCTACCGCGAAGGCGACAAGCTGATCGCGGTACTGGAAAACGAGTACACCGGTGCCAAAGAGGAGCGGGTGGTGGATCAGGTTGTCGTCGAGAACGGCGTGCGTCCGGACGAAGAAATCTACTACGCCATGAAGGAAGGCTCGCGCAACAAAGGCCAGATGGACATCGAAGCCTTGTTCGCGATCAAGCCGCAACCTTCGCTGAGTCAACCGGGCGATGGCTACTTGCTGTTTCGCATCGGCGACTGCGTGGCGCAACGCAACACCCACGCCGCCATCTATGACGCGCTGCGGCTATGTAAGGATTTCTAAGCCGGGCTAACCCCTGTAGGAGCTGCCGAAGGCTGCGATCTTTTGATCTTTAGAGGTCGCGACTTTCAAAGATCAAAAGATCGCAGCCTGCGGCAGCTCCTACGCCGACCGCGTTTCTCCAAGTTGTACTGGTGGGAGCTTCACCATGTTGAACACCCTTCTTCCAATCCTGTTGTTCGCTGCCCTGGGCCTTGCTGTCCTCGGCGCGTTGCGGCGGGTGGCTATGTGGCGCCGGGGCCGGGCTTCGAAAGTCGACCTGATCGGCGGCCTGTTCGCCATGCCCAAGCGCTACATGGTGGATTTGCACCACGTGGTCGCTCGGGACAAGTACATCGCCAACACCCACGTCGCCACGGCCGGTGGCGCGGTGGCGTCAGCGGTGCTGGCGATTCTGGTGCACGGGTTTGGCCTGCATAACCGCATTCTCGGTTATGCACTGCTGTTGATGACGGTGGTGATGTTCGTCGGTGCGATCTTCGTTTATCTGCGTCGGCGTAACCCACCGGCCCGTTTGTCCAAAGGCCCGTGGATGCGTTTGCCGAAAAGCCTGTTGGCGTTTTCGGCGAGCTTCTTTTTGTTGACCCTGCCCGTCGCCGGAATCCTCCCGGAAAACTTCGGTGGCTGGATCGTCGCTGCAATCCTCGGCGTCGGTGTGCTGTGGGGCGTCAGCGAACTGTTTTTCGGCATGACCTGGGGCGGGCCGATGAAACACGCCTTCGCCGGCGCGCTGCACCTGGCCTGGCACCGTCGCGCCGAACGCTTTGGTGGCGGCCGTTCCACCGGTTTGAAACCGCTGGACCTCAACGACCCGAACGCACCGCTGGGCGTGGAAAAACCCAAGGATTTCACCTGGAACCAGCTCCTTGGTTTCGACGCCTGTGTACAGTGCGGCAAGTGCGAAGCGGCGTGCCCGGCATTCGCCGCTGGCCAGCCGCTGAACCCGAAAAAACTGATTCAGGACATGGTCGTTGGCCTCGCCGGCGGCACTGACGCCAAGTTCGCCGGCAGCCCGTACCCTGGCAAAGAAGTCGGTTTGCACGCCGGCAATCCACATCAACCGATCGTCAACGGTCTGGTCGACGCTGAAACCCTGTGGTCCTGCACCACCTGTCGTGCCTGCGTCGAGGAATGCCCGATGATGATCGAGCATGTCGACGCCATCGTCGACATGCGCCGTCACCTGACCCTGGAGAAAGGCGCGACCCCGAACAAGGGCGCCGAAGTCCTGGAAAACCTGATCGCCACCGACAACCCGGGCGGTTTCGCCCCGGGCGGGCGGATGAACTGGGCGGCGGATTTGAACCTCAATCTGATGAGCGAGAAAAAATCCGTCGACGTGCTGTTCTGGGTCGGCGACGGCGCCTTCGACATGCGCAACCAACGCACCTTGCGCGCCTTCGTCAAAGTGCTGAAAGCGGCCAAGGTCGACTTTGCGGTGCTCGGCCTCGAAGAACGTGACAGCGGCGACGTGGCCCGGCGTCTGGGTGACGAAGCAACCTTCCAGCTGTTGGCCAAGCGCAACATCCAGACCTTGGCCAAGTACAGCTTCAACCGAATCGTCACTTGCGATCCGCACAGCTTCCACGTGCTGAAAAACGAGTACGGCGCATTCGACGGTCATTACCTGGTGCAGCACCACAGCACCTACATGGCCGAAATCATCGGCGCCGGCGCGCTGAATCTCGGCCAGCACAAAGGCAGCAGCGTGACCTATCACGACCCCTGCTACCTCGGGCGCTACAACGGCGAATACGAGGCGCCGCGCGAAGTGTTGCGCGCCCTCGGGATTGAAGTAAAAGAGATGCAACGTTCCGGCTTCCGTTCGCGCTGCTGCGGCGGTGGCGGCGGCGCACCAATCACCGACATCCCGGGCAAGCAGCGGATCCCCGACATGCGCATGGAAGACATCCGCGAAACCGGCGCCGAACTGGTGGCCGTGGGTTGTCCACAATGCACCGCGATGCTCGAAGGCGTGGTTGAACCGCGTCCGTTGATCAAGGACATCGCCGAACTGGTGGCCGATGCATTGCTCGAAGACGCGGCACCGAGCAAGCCGATCACGCCGGCCCAACGTGAACCTGCGGAGGCCCACTGATGAGCGACATTATCCGCCGCGACCCCCGCGCCGAATGGATTGCCCGTAACCGCCTGCACCCGCTGCACGCGGCCATGCAACCGGCGCTACACAGCTGGATGGGCCCGAACGGGGTCATCCGCAAGAATCCCCATGGGATCGGTTTTATTGGCCCTAACGGGATCAAGCGTATTGACCGCAGCGGCGCTCAACAGGGCGGCGTGAGCAAGCGTACGGCCGCGGTTGAAGTGCAATTGCCGCTGCATCAAGTGCCTGCACCTGCGTTTTACATCAGCGTGGTGCCGGACATGGTCGGTGGCCGCCTGAGCAGTCACGACCGTGACTTGCTCGGGCTGGCGCATCAGTTGGCCGGCAAGGACGGCGCGGTGTTGGCCGTGGTCTTCGGCGAGCACAAAGAGAATGCCTTCGCCACGGCTGGCGTCGATCGCTTGTTGGTGCTTGATGGAGAGGAATTCAGTGGTTATGCACCGGAACAGCGAGTCCAGGGCCTGCGGGCTGTGGATAACCAGTTCAACCCCCGACACTGGCTATTGCCGGACAGCCGTAGCGGTGGTGGCGAACTCGGTCGACGCTTTGCCGCTGCACTGGGCGAACGCCCGGCCACGCGGGTCTGGCAGGTCAAGGATCAGGAATGCATCGGCCGTGCCGGTGCGGGTCTGCAAGATCTTGCACGCCCGGTTCCACGCCTGATCCTGGCTGCCGTCGAATGTGCCGAACCCGTCAGCGAAACCCGACACGAAGCCTTGCCAGTGGAGTTATCCACAACCGTGGCGCGAAGTCTGTCGCGGATCGAGGATCTGGGCGCCGTGGCCGTGGATCCGGCGGCAATTCCGATGGCCGAAGCCGAGTTCATCTTCTCGGGCGGCAACGGCGTCAAGGACTGGGGACTTTTCCACAGGACTGCCGAAGCGCTCGGCGCCACTGAAGGCGCGTCCCGAGTGGCGGTGGACGATGGTTTCATGGCGCGCGACCGTCAGGTCGGCGCGTCCGGCACCTGGGTCACCGCGCGGGTCTATGTGGCGGTGGGGATTTCCGGGGCGATCCAGCACCTGCAAGGCATTGGTGCCTGCGACAAGGTGGTGGCGATCAACCTCGACCCTAGCTGCGACATGATCAAACGGGCCGACCTGTCGGTGATCGGCGAAAGCGCCGGGATACTTCAAGCCTTGATCGATGCAGTAGCGGCTTACCGCAACGACGCCAAGCGCGATGCGGCTTAAGGGAAGGAAAGGGTTATGAGCACGAAAATCATCAGCCTGGTGTCCATCGGCGCCCACCCGACCTCCGGCCGGCCACGTCGCGCGGAGCAAGATGCGCGGGCGGTGGAACTGGGACTGCAACTGGCTGGGGATAACCTGCAAGTACTGCATGCCGGCGACGTCGCCGAGCCTGCGCTGCGTGCGTATCTGGGCATGGGCCTTGAGCAACTCCACGTGTTGGAACAACCGGAAGGCGCCGATGCCTTGCCGGCGTTGACCGCGTATTTGCGCGATGCCGGCGCTCAGGTTGTGCTCACTGGGAGTCAGGCGGAGACCGGCGAAGGCTCGGGCATGTTGCCGTTTCTGTTGGCGGAAAGGCTTGGCTGGCCGCTGGTGGTGGGACTGGCGCAGGTGGAATCCATCGACGGCGGTTCGGCGCTTGTCCTGCAAGCTTTGCCCCGTGGCCAGCGACGTCGTTTGAAGGTGCGCTTGCCGTTTCTGGCGACTGTGGATAACGCCGCGCCCAAACCGCGGCAGAGCGCCTACGGACCCGCACGGCGCGGGGCGTTGCAGGCCGATGAGGTCGAAGTGGTCGACGATGAACTGTTGGCGGTCGCCACCCTGCAACCGGCCAAGCCACGGCCCAAACGCTTGAAAGTGATCAAGGCCAAAAGCGGCGCTGATCGCATGAAAGCCGCCACGGCGAAAGCCAGCGGCGGGGGTGGGCAAGTACTCAAAGGCGTGACGGCGCAAGCGGGTGCGGAAGCCATCCTCAAATTGCTGATCGAAGAAGGCGTGGTCCGCTAACGAATATTGGTAGGAGCTGCCGCAGGCTGCGATCTTTTGATCTTGTTTTTAAAAATCAAAGTCAAGAGATCGCAGCCTTCGGCAGCTCCTACATAAGGGAAAAGTATGGCTGTTGAATTTCGTTCTGCCCTGCGCAGTGATGCGCGGGAGATTGCTCGTTTATTCCAGATTTCATCCGAAGGCGCTGCAGATTACATCTGGAGCCAGCTGGCAGAGCCCGGCCAGGATCTGCTCGACGTCGGCGCCCAGCGCTACGCCCGTGACGATGTGGATTTCTCCTGGCAGAACTGCCTGATCGCCGAGGCCGGCGGCCAGGTCATCGGCATGCTGCACAGCTACGTGATGCGTCACGATCCCTTCGCGGAGCCGGTCACCGATCCAGTCCTGGCACCCTACGCCACGATGGAAATCCCCGACACGCTGTACATTTCCAGCCTGGCGCTGCATGAAGGCTGGCGCAATCAGGGGCTGGGCCAACAATTTCTTGCCTACGCCTACGACCGTGCCAATCAGCTGGGGCTCAATGGCCTGAGCCTGATCGACTACGCCGCGAACACCGGTGCGCGTCGGTTCTATGAACGGCATGGCTTTCGTATCGTCGATACCTGCCAAATCACGCCACATCCGATGATTCGGGTGACGGGTGAGGCTTATCTGATGTATCGGCCATAGGGCAGAACCGCGAATCCTGTGGGAGCGAGCCTGCTCGCGATGACGGACGGACATCCAACATCTATTTCGCCTGAAAAATTGCTTCGCGAGCAGGCTCGCTCCCACAGTGGACGGTTTTACCCACAATCCCTGTTAGCCGTTCTGTGGATAACATGTTTGTTCCTCGCTGTTCCCCAGGCAGATCAAGCCCTGCAAGCCTCCGTACAAAAAATACACAACCTAACTTACGGTTTTTACGGACTTTTTCTGAGGAAAAAGCCATGCGGGGGAAAATAGTTGCCCCCAATCTCTGTTGGCGCTTCTGTGGATAAGATGTTCGCTGTCCGCTGCAGGCCTTATGATTCGGGGTGTTCAGGCAGTTGTGTGAAATTTGATCAATTTGTCAATTCAGGGTCTGAAACGGCTCGCAAACGTTGAATTATCGAGGCTTGCAGCAGTTTTCCACAGATGTGCCGAAGTTGCCCCCAAAGTCTGTTGGCGCTTCTGTGGATAACGTGTTTGCGATCTTCTACAGGCCACGTCGCACGTGGCTTTAAAGCGTTAGATTAAAAAACGACCAATCGAACGTTAAAAACCGGCTTTTGGATAAGTCACGGATTTTCTTGGCTTTCTGCGGGGAAAGTTATCCTTCACCCTGCACTTGTCCCCATTAACTGTGGGCGGAGGTGTGGATAACTTGTTTGCGGATGGCTGGGGGCCACGGTGGGTATAGCGCTGAACGCAATAGATCATATTTCGTACAGTTCTAAGCGGTATGAGTGTTGCGACTAAAAAGATCGCAGCCTGCGGCAGCTCCTACAGGTGTACACAAAACCCTGTAGGAGCTGCCGCAGGCTGCGATCTTTTGATCTTTATTTAACCCTGAACCGGCACGCCTTTGAGGTACGGCGCAGGCTCGGCGCCCAGATTGTTCAGCAACCGCTCGCTGTACCAATCCACAAAATTCACCACACCAAATTCGTAGGTCTTCGAATAAGGCCCGGGCTGGTACGCCGTGGAATTGATCCCACGCTGGTTCTCTTCGGCCAGACGCCGGTCCTGATCATTGGTCGCATCCCAGACCTGGCGCATGCGCTCCACGTCATAGTCCACGCCTTCAACGGCATCCTTGTGCACGATCCACTTGGTGGTGACCATGGTTTCCTGGGCACTGATCGGCCACACGGTGAACACGATGATGTGGTCGCCCATGCAGTGGTTCCAGGAGTGCGGCAGGTGCAGGATGCGCATCGAACCGAGGTCCGGGTTCTTGATGCGGCCCATGAGTTTCGCGCAGCCCTGTTTGCCGTCTAGGGTCATCGACACGGTGCCTTTGAGAAGCGGCATGCGCACGATGCGGTTACGCAGGCCGAAGCTGGCGTGGGCGTAAGGAATCTTCTCGGCTTCCCAGGCGGCAGCGGAGGCGGCGACGTGGTCCTTGAACGCCTGGTCGGCGCGCGGGTCGGTGACGTCGTCCCATTCCAGCAGGGTTTTCAGCAGTTCCGGGTGCGACGCGTTGCAGTGGTAGCACTCGCGGTTGTTTTCCAGCACCAGTTTCCAGTTGGCCTTTTCCATCAAGGTGGTGGTGATCGCCACCTTGGTGTTCTCCATGTCGTACGGTTCCATGTAATGGTTCAGCGTCGACAGGAAGTCATCAATGGCTGGCGGATTCTCCGACAAGCTGATGAAGACATAGCCGCCGGCGGTCTTCACGTTCACCGGTTTCAGGCCGTACTGCTTCATGTCGAAATCGGCGCCCATTTCGGTGCCGGCGAACAACAGGCGACCGTCCAGTTCGTAGGTCCACTGGTGGTAGTGGCAGACCAGTTTGGCGACCTTGCCTTTTTCACTGGTGCACAGGCGCGAACCGCGGTGGCGGCAGACGTTGTGGAACGCATGGATCACGCCTTCGGCGCCGCGAATCACGATGATCGGGTTCTTGCCGACTTGCAGGGTCAGGTAGTTGCCCTTGCTCGGGATCTCGCAGGCCATGCCGGCAATCAACCACTCTTTCTGGAAGATTTCCTGCATGTCGATATCAAACAGCCGCTCGTCAGAGTAAAACGGCTGCGGCAGCGAGTACGTGCGTTCACGCTCTTGCAGCATCTGCGCGGTGGCCTTGCGTGCGGGTTCCAGCGGATCGCCCAGGCTGATTTTTGCGGTGACGTCCATCGATGTGATCCTCAGGGCCATTCTGTGTGGCCGGCGAAAGTGGCTAATCAGGTTGCTGCTCAGGATTGCTACGCAAGGTGTAAAGGTTGTGTATTGGTATGGGGCGAGTGTGGGGCCGCCGTTGCCCGGAACCTTATCCACGAGCGACATGGCCCACTCTGTTCCCGACGCCGAACCCCCGGTCGTTGGGGGCTGGTCGCGATAAGTATGTGAATGTCGCAGATAGGTAAATGGGCGATCTGCGCTATACGCAGAATCGCCAACATAAGGCCGACCATCGGCGGTGGAGAACAGCATGTCCAACAGCTTCCTGAATCCGGTAACCACCCAGACCTGGGCCAACGGTCGACACATCGTCCGTTGCGTCAAAGTCATCCAGGAAACCTGGGACGTGCGCACCTTCTGTTTTATGGCTGATCAACCGATCCTGTTCTTCTTCAAGCCGGGTCAGTTCGTCACCCTGGAGCTGGAAATCGAAGGCCAGCCGATCATGCGCTCCTACACCATTTCCAGCTCGCCATCAGTGCCCTACAGCTTCTCGGTGACGATCAAGCGCGTGCCGGGCGGCAAGGTGTCGAACTGGTTGCACGACACGCTGCACGAAGGTCAGGAGCTGGCCGTGCACGGCCCGGTCGGGCTGTTCAACGCCATGGACTTCACCGCGCCGAAAGTGCTGTACCTCAGCGGCGGCGTTGGCATCACCCCGGTGATGTCGATGGCGCGCTGGTTTTACGACACCAACGGCAATATCGATATGGTGTTTATCCACAGCGCCCGTTCGCCCAAAGACATCATTTATCACCGCGAGCTGGAACACATGGCGTCGCGGATCGATAACTTCAGCCTGCACCTGATCTGCGAGAAGCACGGTCTGGGTGAACCTTGGGCCGGTTATCGCGGTTACCTGAATCACAAAATGCTCGAGTTGATGACCCCGGACTTCATGGAGCGCGAGGTGTTCTGCTGCGGCCCGACGCCGTATATGAATGCGGTCAAGCGCATGCTGGAATCGGTGGGTTTCGACATGTCGCGGTATCACGAAGAGTCCTTCGGTGCGACGCCACCGGAAGCTCGCGCCGACGCGGTCGAGCAGGCGGAACAAGCGGCGGATGCCCCGGAAGTCGATGCCGCAGACCTGCATCAAGTGGAATTCACCGCGTCTGGCAAAAGTATTCGCGTGGCGCCGGGCGAGACCGTTCACGCCGCGGCGGCCAAGGTTGGCTTGCTGATTCCCAAGGCGTGCGGCATGGGGATTTGCGGGACGTGCAAAGTGATGAAACTCGGTGGTGAAGTCGAGATGGATCACAACGGCGGCATCACCGAGGAAGACGAAGCGGACGGGTTCATCCTGTCGTGCTGCAGCGTGCCGAAGGGTGATGTGCGTATCGATTTCTAGCTGAATAGCCCCTGTAGGAGCTGCCGAAGGCTGCGATCTTTTGATCTTGATGCTAAAAAGCAAAGTCAAAAGATCGCAGCCTTCGGCAGCTCCTACGGGTTCGTTTCAGTCGTCGATAAAGAGGTCTGTCATCAGCGGGTCGGTCGTGTCGGGCGCGAATCGATAGATTTGAAAATCCGTTACTCCGTATTCACCCAGAATCTCTTCATCAATTAGCAACCGACCGGTGATGCTGCGTTCAGTGCTGCTCAGAATGACGTGGGCGGCGTCCGCCATGATCGCGGGCGTGCGCGCATGTTTGAAAGACTCACGTGATCCCAACTGAAATTCGATGGCAGCGGTGGCGATCATCGTCTGCGGCCACAGCGAATTGACGCTGATGCCGTAATGCTTGAATTCCTCGCTCATGCCCAATGTAAGCATGCTCATGCCGTATTTGGTCACGGTGTACGGGCTGTATTGGGCGAACCATTTGCTCGCCAGATTCAGCGGCGGCGACAGGTTGAGAATATGCCCGCCGGACTTCTTCAAATAGGGCAGCGCCGCCTGACTGCACAGCAATACCGCGCGGGTGTTGATCTGGTGCATCAGGTCGAAACGCTTGAGTTCGATGTGCTGGACGCCGGTCAACTTGATCGCGCCGGCATTGTTGATCAAGGCATCAATAGCGCCGAAATGTTCGTTGGCCTGGGCCAAAGCATCACGCACCGCGACTTCATCACGCACATCCACTTGCAGCGCCAGGGCCTTGCCGCCAGCGGCTTCAACTTCCTTTGCCACACTGAAAATCGTACCCGGCAACTTGGCATGGGGCTCGGCGCTTTTGGCCGCAATCACAATGTTGGCCCCATCCCGCGCCGCCCGCAGCGCGATCTCACGACCAATGCCGCGACTGGCGCCGGTGATGAACAGGGTTTTGTCTTTTAGCGACATGCGTTAGCTCCTGCTTATTATTGTTTGAGCGAGTGGAACGGCTCGCAGGACAATGTAGACCAAGACGCTGTGTTGAGTGGCGAGGGAGCTTGCTCCCGCTGGGCTGCGGAGCAGCCCCAAACCCTATGAGTGCGGTCTATCAGGCAGACCCCGTTGGCCGGTTTTACGACGGCTACGCCGCCGAGCGGGAGCAAGCTCCCTCGCCACAGGGGATTGGTGCAGTGCGCGGACAGTTAGCGCGACATCACTTCACGGATATCCGCCGCCAATTCCCGCACGCGTTCTTCTTCGGTATCCCACGAGCACATGAACCGTGCGCCGCCGTTGCCGATGAAGGTGTAGAAGCGCCAGCTCTTGGCCGTCAGCGCGGCGATGGCCGGTTCCGAGAGTTGCAGGAATACCCCGTTGGCCTGCACCGGGAACATCAGTTCCACGCCCGGTATGTCGCTGACCAGTTCGGCGAGCAATTGCGCGCAGTGGTTGGCGTGGCGGGCGTATTTGAGCCAGGCGTCGTTTTCCAGGATCCCGACCCACGGCGCCGACAGGAAGCGCATTTTCGACGCCAGTTGGCCGGCCTGTTTGCAGCGGTAGTCGAAGTCTTCGGCCAGTTTATGGTTGAAGAACAAAATCGCTTCACCCACCGCCATGCCGTTTTTCGTGCCGCCGAAGCACAAGACATCGACCCCGGCCTTCCAGGTCAGGTCCGCTGGCGAGCATCCCAGAAATGCGCAAGCATTGGAGAAACGGGCGCCGTCCATGTGCAGGTTCAGGCCTAGCTCTTTGCAGGTGGCGCTGATGGCGCGGATTTCTTCCGGGGTGTAGACGCTGCCGACTTCAGTGGCCTGGGTCAGGGTCACGACGCGCGGTTTCGGGTAGTGAATGTCCTGGCGTTTGAGGGCGACTTCGCGGATCGATTCCGGGGTCAGCTTGCCGTTTTCAGTGCGCGCCACCAGCAGCTTGGAACCGTTGGAAAAGAATTCCGGCGCGCCACATTCGTCGGTTTCGACGTGGGCGGTTTCCGAGCAGATCACGCTGTGGTAACTCTGGCACAGCGACGACAGCGCCAGCGAGTTGGCGGCGGTGCCGTTGAAGGCGAAGAACACTTCGCAGTCGGTTTCGAACAGTTTGCGGAAATCATCGGACGCGCGAGCGGTCCATTCATCGTCACCGTAAGCGCGCTGGTGGCCGTGGTTGGCCTGTTCCATGGCCGCCCAGGCTTCAGGGCAGATACCGGAATAGTTGTCGCTGGCGAATTGTTGGCTCTTATCGGTCATGGCCCTGCTTTCCGTGGTCGAGTCGCTTATGGTGAAGCGCCTCGTGGTCAATGATGGTGCGCACTTTACCGAAGATCATCCGGCGAGCACACGGGATGCGTCTGACAGAACAATACAAAGACGACGGACAATTATGCACATGACGCAAAGGGATGGGGCACTGGATCTGCTCAAGTGGCTGGCGTTGTTGAGCATGGTGCTCGATCACCTGCGATATGTCGGTTATTCCGTCGATATCCTGTATGTGCCGGGACGGTTGGCGTTTCCGTGGTTTTGTCTGGCGATGGCGGCGAATCTTGCTCGCTCACGGGAAGTCACACATCTGTGGCGGTATCTGGGTTGGTTGGTGCTGTTCAGTGCCCTCAGCGAAATCCCGTATCGCCTGTTTATTCCTGATCCCGACACCTTGAACGTATTGCCCACGCTGGCGTTGGGATTGCTGGTAGCGCGGGGTTGGCAGCACGAAATGCTGCAGTCGCGTTTGCTCGCGGCCGGCGCTCTAACGCTGGCGGCGCTGTTCCCGGAGCGCCTGATGTTCGGTTTCTTTGGTGTTCTGTTGCCGCTGACGATGCTGCTGGTGATCAAACGGCCGTGGTATTTCAGCCTGCTGCCGGGGCTGGTGTGCCTGGCTGCCAATCAATGGGAAGTGCTGTTCAATTCCGCCCGGTTCGGCAACAGTGCGGCCATCCTCGGGATCGCCACTTGTCTGATCGCGCCCTGTCTTGGGCTGGTCTTGTTGCGACATGCCCGTCACTTAAAACCGCCACCGATGCGGCGGTGGGCGTATGCGCTCTATCCCGCGCATTTCCTTGCGCTGTTACTCATCCGCCAGATCACCCCATAACCCTGTGGGAGCGGGCTTGCCCGCGAATGCGTCAGGTCAGCCAACATCAGTGGCGGATGACAAACCGCATTCGCGGGCAAGCCCGCTCCCACAGTGATCTATGTTGATCTCGCGATCGAGTCGGATGAGTCCATTTCAGTCCATGTCGTAAACGCACCTTTGCGTGGCGTCCGTAGGCATTTGACCTGTCTGCGCCGGTCATACCATCGCATCAAAGGGCACTGCCGCAAGGTACGTGCCTCACCGAGACGAATGGCGCACCGCCGCCGCTGGGAGAGATGCGATGTTCAGCAAGCAAGACCAGATCAAG
Source organism: Pseudomonas fluorescens (assembly GCF_902497785.1). GTDB lineage: Bacteria > Pseudomonadota > Gammaproteobacteria > Pseudomonadales > Pseudomonadaceae > Aquipseudomonas > Aquipseudomonas fluorescens_BO. The sequence continues at coordinate 125,177 of NZ_CABVHK010000007.1, read as the reverse complement.
GGTTACGACGATGCACTGCTGGCGGCGATGAATGCCGAGGAGCAACGCCAGGAAGATCACATCGAGCTGATCGCGTCAGAGAACTACACCAGCAAACGCGTCATGGAAGCGCAAGGCAGTGGCCTGACCAACAAATACGCCGAAGGTTATCCGGGCAAGCGCTACTACGGTGGTTGCGAGCACGTCGACAAAGTCGAAGCCCTGGCCATCGAGCGCGCCAAGCAACTGTTCGGCGCCGATTACGCCAACGTCCAGCCGCACTCCGGTTCCTCGGCCAACAGCGCTGTTTACCTGGCCCTGCTGAACGCCGGCGACACCATCCTCGGCATGAGCCTGGCCCATGGCGGTCACCTGACCCACGGTGCCAAAGTGTCGTCCTCGGGCAAGTTGTACAACGCCGTGCAGTACGGCATTGACACCAAGACCGGCTTGATCGACTACGACGAAGTCGAGCGCCTGGCCGTCGAGTGCAAGCCGAAGATGATCGTCGCCGGCTTCTCGGCCTACTCCAAGACCCTCGACTTCCCGCGCTTCCGGCAGATCGCCGACAAGGTCGGTGCGCTGCTGTTCGTCGACATGGCGCACGTCGCCGGTCTGGTCGCTGCCGGTCTGTACCCGAATCCGCTGCCGTACGCCGATGTGGTCACCACCACCACCCACAAGACCCTGCGCGGTCCGCGTGGTGGCCTGATCCTGTGCAAGGCCAACGAAGAAATCGAGAAAAAGCTCAACTCCGCCGTGTTCCCGGGTGCCCAGGGCGGCCCGCTGATGCACGTGATCGCCGGTAAGGCGGTGTGCTTCAAGGAAGCGCTGGAGCCTGGTTTCAAGGCTTATCAACAACAAGTGATCGACAACGCCCAGGCCATGGCCGGCGTGTTTATCAAACGCGGCTACGATGTAGTGTCCGGTGGCACCGATAACCACCTGTTCCTGGTCAGCCTGATCCGTCAGGGCCTCACCGGCAAAGAGGCGGATGCAGCGCTCGGTCGCTCCCACATCACCGTGAACAAGAACGCTGTGCCGAACGATCCACAGTCACCGTTCGTCACGTCCGGCCTGCGCATCGGCACCCCGGCGGTGACCACGCGCGGCTTCAAGGTGAGCCAGTGCGTCACGCTGGCCGGCTGGATCTGCGACATCCTCGACAACCTCGGCGATGCCGACGTGGAAGCGAATGTCGCGCAGCAAGTGTCGGCCCTGTGCGCGGACTTCCCGGTTTATCGCTGAGCGCGGTTTTGGAGTAAATGACTATGCAACGCTACTCGGGCTTCGGCCTCTTCAAACACTCCCTCAGCCATCACGAAAACTGGCAGAAAATGTGGCGCACGCCGACCCCTAAAAAGGTCTACGACGTGGTCATCGTCGGCGGTGGCGGGCATGGCCTCGCCACGGCTTACTACCTGGCCAAAGAGCACGGCATCACCAACGTGGCCGTGGTCGAAAAAGGCTGGCTGGGCGGCGGTAACACTGCGCGTAACACCACCATCGTTCGCTCCAACTACCTGTGGGACGAGTCGGCGCATTTGTACGAACACGCGATGAAACTGTGGGAAGGCCTGTCCCAGGACCTGAACTACAACGTGATGTTCTCCCAACGCGGCGTTTACAACCTGTGCCACACCCTGCAAGACATCCGTGATTCCGAGCGTCGAGTCAGCGCCAACCGCCTCAACGGCGTCGACGGCGAACTGCTCGATGCCAAGCAAGTCGCCGACGAGATTCCGTACCTCGACTGCTCGAAAAACACCCGCTACCCGGTGATGGGCGCCACCGTCCAGCGTCGCGGCGGCGTCGCCCGTCACGATGCCGTGGCGTGGGGCTTCGCCCGTGCCGCCGATGCACTCGGCGTGGACCTGATCCAGCAGACCGAAGTGATCGGTTTCCGCAAGGAAAACGGCGTGTGCATCGGCGTTGAAACCAACAAGGGTTTCATCGGCGCCAAGCGCGTCGGCGTCGTGACGGCCGGTAACTCCGGGCATATGGCCAAGCTCGCCGGTTTCCGCCTGCCAATCGAATCCCACCCGCTGCAAGCGCTGGTGTCCGAGCCGATCAAGCCGATTATCGACAGCGTGATCATGTCCAACGCCGTACACGGTTACATCAGCCAGTCCGACAAGGGCGACCTGGTGATCGGCGCCGGCATCGACGGCTACAACGGCTACGGTCAGCGTGGTTCGTACCCGGTGATCGAGCACACCGTCCAGGCCATCGTCGAGATGTTCCCGGTGTTGTCCCGCGTGCGCATGAACCGGCAGTGGGGCGGCATCGTCGACACCACGCCGGATGCCTGCCCGATCATTTCGAAAACTCCGGTACCGAACATGTTCTTCAACTGCGGTTGGGGCACCGGTGGCTTCAAGGCCACACCTGGCTCGGGCAACGTATTTGCCGCAAGCCTGGCCAAGGGTGAAATGCACCCATTGGCCGCACCTTTTTCCATCGACCGTTTCCACAACGGTGCGTTGATCGATGAACACGGCGCTGCTGCGGTTGCCCACTAACAGGAGAAATCCCCATGTTGCATATCTTCTGTCCTCACTGCGGCGAGCTGCGCTCCGAAGAGGAATTCCACGCATCCGGCCAGGCGCACATCCCGCGTCCACTGGACCCGACCAGCTGCACCGACGAGGAGTGGGGCGACTACATGTTCTTCCGCGATAACCCTCGCGGCCTGCACCACGAGCTGTGGGATCACGTTGCCGGCTGCCGTCAGTATTTCAACGCGACCCGCGACACCGTGACTTACGAGATTCTCGAAACCTACAAGATCGGCACCAAGCCACAATTCACCGACAAGACCGATAGCTCGAAAGCGGCTACGACGGCTCTGGGAGAGAAGGTATGAGCCAGATCAATCGCCTGTCCAACGGCGGACGGATCGACCGCAACAAAGTGCTGAGCTTCACCTTCAACGGCCAGACCTACAAAGGCTTTGAAGGCGATTCCCTCGCTGCTGCATTGTTGGCCAACGGTGTCGACATCATCGGTCGCAGCTTCAAGTATTCCCGTCCGCGTGGCATCGTCGCCGCCGGTGCCGAAGAGCCGAACGCGGTGCTGCAGATCGGCGCCACCGAAGCCACGCAAATCCCCAACGTGCGTGCCACGCAACAAGCGCTTTATCAAGGCCTGGTCGCCACCAGCACCAACGGTTGGCCAAGCGTGAACAACGACGTGATGGGGATTCTCGGCAAGGTCGGCGGCAAGCTGATGCCGCCGGGTTTCTACTACAAAACCTTCATGTACCCGCAATCGTTCTGGATGACGTACGAGAAGTACATTCGCAAGGCTGCCGGTCTTGGTCGTTCGCCGACCGAGAACGATCCGGACACCTATGACTACATGAACCAGCACTGCGATGTGCTGATCGTCGGCGGTGGCCCCGCCGGCCTCGCTGCTGCACTGGCAGCCGCGCGCAGCGGTGCGCGGGTGATTCTCGCCGATGAGCAGGAAGAGTTCGGCGGCAGCCTGCTCGATTCCCGCGAAAGCCTCGACGGCAAGCCAGCGGCCGAATGGGTTGCCAGCGTGATCGCCGAACTGAAGGACACCCCGGACGTACTGCTGTTGCCGCGCGCCACGGTCAACGGTTACCACGACCATAACTTCCTGACCATTCACGAGCGCCTGACCGATCACCTCGGCGACCGCGCTCCGATTGGCCAGGTCCGCCAGCGCATCCACCGGGTTCGCGCCAAACGTGTGGTGCTGGCCACCGGCGCGCACGAGCGTCCACTGGTCTACGGCAACAACGACGTACCGGGCAACATGCTCGCGGGCGCTGTCTCGACGTATGTCCGCCGCTACGGCGTGGCACCGGGCAAGAAGCTTGTCCTGAGCACCAACAACGACCACGCGTATCGCGTTGCTCTGGATTGGCTCGACGCCAGCCTGCAAGTCGTGGCCATCGCCGACGCCCGCAGCAATCCGCGCGGTGCGCTGGTGGAAGAGGCGCGTGCCAAAGGCATTCGTATCCTGACCGGCAGCGCGGTGATCGAGGCCCGTGGCAGCAAGCACGTGACCGCCGCTCGCGTCGCCGCCATCGATGTCAAAGCGCACGCCGTAACCAGCCCAGGCGAGTGGCTCGATTGCGATCTGATCGCCACCTCCGGCGGTTACAGCCCAGTGGTTCACTTGGCTTCGCACCTGGGCGGCAAGCCGACCTGGCGTGAAGACATCCTCGGTTTCGTACCGGGCGAAGCACCGCAGAAACGCGTGTGCGTCGGTGGCATCAACGGCGTTTACGGACTCGGTGATTCATTGGCCGACGGTTTTGAAGGCGGCGCTCGTGCGGCCAGCGAAGCCGGTTTCAGCGTGGTCGAAGGCACCTTGCCGAAAGCCTTGAGCCGTCTGGAAGAACCGACGCTGGCGCTGTTCCAGGTGCCTCACGAAAAAAACTCTGCCCGTGCGCCGAAGCAATTCGTCGACTTCCAGAACGACGTCACTGCCGGCGGCATCGAACTGGCGACCCGCGAAGGCTTCGAGTCGGTCGAGCACGTCAAACGCTACACGGCGCTGGGCTTTGGCACCGACCAGGGCAAACTCGGCAACGTCAATGGCCTGGCCATTGCCGCCCGTTCGCTGAACGTGACCATCCCGCAGATGGGCACCACGATGTTCCGTCCGAACTACACGCCGGTGACTTTCGGTGCAGTAGCGGGCCGTCACTGCGGGCACATCTTCGAACCTGTGCGTCACACCGCCCTGCATCACTGGCACGTGAAGAATGGCGCCGAGTTCGAAGACGTCGGTCAGTGGAAACGTCCGTGGTACTTCCCGAAAAGCGGTGAAGACATTCACACCGCGGTCAAACGCGAATGCAAAGCCGTGCGCGACAGCGTCGGCCTGCTGGACGCCTCGACCCTCGGCAAGATCGACATTCAGGGCCCGGATGCGCGCGAGTTCCTCAACCGCATCTACACCAACGCCTGGACCAAGCTCGACGTGGGCAAGGCGCGTTACGGCCTGATGTGCAAAGAAGACGGCATGGTCTTCGACGACGGCGTCACCGCCTGCCTCGCCGACAACCATTTCGTGATGACCACCACCACCGGTGGCGCTGCACGCGTGCTGCAATGGCTGGAAATCTACTCGCAGACCGAATGGCCAGAACTGAAGGTGTACTTCACTTCCGTGACGGATCACTGGGCAACCATGACCCTGTCCGGGCCGAACAGCCGCAAGCTGCTAAGCGCGGTCACCGACATCGACCTGAGCAACGACGCGTTCCCGTTCATGACCTGGAAAGAAGGCCTGGTCGGCGGCGTGCCGGCGCGGGTGTTCCGGATTTCGTTTACCGGTGAGCTGTCGTACGAAGTCAACGTGCAGGCCGACTATGCGATGGGCGTGCTGGAAAAAATCGTCGAGGCCGGCAAGCAATACAACCTGACCCCGTACGGCACCGAAACCATGCACATTCTGCGGGCGGAGAAGGGCTTCATCATCGTCGGCCAGGACACTGACGGCTCGATGACGCCGGACGACCTGAACATGGGCTGGTGTGTCGGTCGCACCAAACCGTTTTCGTGGATTGGCCAGCGTGGCATGAACCGCGAAGACTGCGTGCGTGATCAGCGTAAACAGCTGGTCGGCCTGAAACCGATCGATCCGACCAAATGGCTGCCGGAGGGTGCGCAGTTGGTGTTCAACACCAAGCAGACGATTCCGATGACGATGGTTGGTCACGTGACCTCAAGCTACCTGCACAACTCCCTTGGCTATTCGTTTGCCATGGGCGTGGTCAAGGGCGGCTTGAGCCGCATCGGCGAGCGCGTGTTTGCGCCGCTGGCCGATGGCAGCGTGATCGAGGCGGAAATCGTTTCTTCGGTGTTCTTCGATCCGAAGGGTGATCGCCAGAACATCTAATGGCCTCGGGTCCTGTGGGGTGCCTGCTACCGCCTTCGCGAGCAGGCTCGCTCCCACAGGAGATCGCGGTCAAATGTGGGAGCGAGCCTGCTCGCGAAAGCGGCAGAACAGCCTCCACAGAAGCCAACAGAATTTAGAACAGGTGCTTTATGACCGCAGCCAATGTTTACCAACAACGCCCAACCACCGGGGCCAAGGCCGAATCGTCGCTGCATCATGCCGACCTCGCCAGCCTGGTGGGCAAGGGCCGCAAAAGCGCCGGCGTGATCGTGCGCGAGAAAAAACTCCTCGGCCACCTGACCATTCGCGGCGATGGCCACGATGCAGCGTTTGCCGCCGGCGTGCACAAAGCCCTCGGCATTGAATTGCCAGGCGCACTGAGCGTCATCGTCAAAGGTGAAACCAGCCTGCAATGGATGGGACCGGATGAATGGCTGCTGATCGTGCCCACCGGCGAAGAATTCGCCGCCGAGCAAAAACTCCGTGAAGCGCTGGGCGACCTGCATATCGCGATCACCAACGTCAGCGGCGGCCAGCAAATCCTCGAACTGAGCGGCCCGAACGTGCGCCAGGTGTTGATGAAATCCACCAGCTACGACGTGCACCCCAACAGTTTCCCGGTGGGCAAGGCCGTCGGCACCGTGTTCGCCAAGTCGCAACTGGTGATCCGCCACACGGCCGAAGACACCTGGGAGCTGCTGATCCGTCGCAGCTTCTCGGATTACTGGTGGTTGTGGTTGCAGGATGCATCGGCCGAGTACGGCCTAAGCGTTCAGGCTTGATCGCCAAAGAACTGTAGGAGCGAGCTTGCTCGCGATGGACTTGAAGGCGCCGCGTTGATCCAGGAAGTACGCGTTATCGTTGACGTCCATCGCGAGCAAGCTCGCTCCTACAGGGGGTAGTGTCGTTAACAGATCTAACAGGAGTCACCGCACTATGAGCCGCGCCCCAGACACATGGATTCTGACCGCCGACTGCCCAAGCGTTCTCGGCACCGTGGACGCGGTGACGCGCTTTCTGTTCGAGCAGGGCTGCTACGTCACCGAACACCATTCCTTCGATGATCGGCTCTCGGGCCGTTTTTTCATTCGTGTGGAATTCCGTCAGCCTGACGGCTTCGACGAACAAGCCTTTCGCGCAGGGCTGGAAGAGCGCGGCCAGGCCTTCGGCATGGTCTTCGAACTGACCGCGCCGAACTACCGGCCAAAAGTGGTGATCATGGTCTCCAAGGCCGATCACTGCCTCAACGATTTGCTCTACCGCCAACGCATCGGCCAGCTGTCGATGGACGTCGCCGCTGTGGTCTCCAATCACCCCGACCTCAAGCCGTTGGCCGACTGGCACCAGATTCCCTACTACCACTTCCCGCTCGACCCCAACGACAAGCCGTCGCAGGAGCGTCAGGTGTGGCAGGTGATCGAGGAGTCGGGTGCCGAACTGGTGATTCTTGCGCGCTACATGCAGGTAGTGTCGCCCGAGCTGTGCCGCAAACTCGACGGCAAGGCGATCAACATTCACCACTCCCTGCTGCCGGGTTTCAAAGGCGCGAAGCCGTATCACCAGGCCTACAACAAGGGCGTGAAACTGGTGGGCGCCACGGCGCACTACATCAACAACGACCTCGACGAAGGGCCGATCATCGCTCAGGGCGTGGAAGCTGTGGACCACAGTCATTACCCGGAAGACCTGATCGCCAAGGGGCGGGACATCGAGGGGCTGACGCTGGCGCGGGCCGTTGGATATCACATTGAGAGAAGAGTGTTTTTAAACGCCAACAGAACCGTCGTTCTGTAGCGTATTGAGGACCGCTGAAAGATCGCAGCCTTCGGCAGCTCCTACGCCGAGCGTGTTCCCCTGTAGGAGCTGCCGAAGGCTGCGATCTTTTGATCTACCGAGCACTTAACGCGCTGCCCGACTGGGGCAGCGCGGATCCATAAAAACAACAGCGAGGTGAAAGCATGTCTGGCAATCGTGGTGTGGTGTATCTCGGCAATGGCAAAGTCGAAATACAGAAGATCGACTATCCGAAAATGCAGGACCCGCGCGGCAGGAAGATTAACCATGCTGTCATCCTGCGCGTGGTTTCCACCAACATCTGTGGTTCCGATCAGCACATGGTGCGCGGTCGTACCACTGCCCAGACCGGCCTGGTGTTGGGCCACGAAATTACCGGTGAAGTGATCGAGAAGGGCAGCGACGTCGAGAACCTGCAGATCGGCGACCTGGTGTCCGTGCCGTTCAACGTGGCGTGCGGGCGTTGCCGTTCCTGCAAGGAAATGCACACCGGCGTCTGCCTCAGCGTCAATCCGGCACGTCCGGGCGGTGCTTACGGTTACGTCGACATGGGCGACTGGACCGGCGGCCAGGCGGAATACGCGATGGTGCCGTACGCCGACTTCAACCTGCTGAAACTGCCCGATCGCGATCGCGCGATGGAAAAAATCCGCGACCTGACCTGCCTCTCCGACATCTTGCCAACCGGCTATCACGGCGCCGTGACCGCCGGTGTTGGCCCCGGCAGCACCGTCTACATCGCCGGTGCCGGCCCGGTCGGTCTGGCCGCTGCCGCTTCCGCTCGCCTGCTGGGTGCGGCGGTGGTGATCATCGGTGACGTCAACACCGTGCGCCTGGCACACGCCAAGGCGCAGGGTTTCGAAATCGCCGACCTTTCGCTGGACACGCCGCTGCACGAGCAGATCGCCGCGCTGCTGGGCGAACCGGAAGTGGATTGCGCCGTCGACGCCGTTGGCTTCGAAGCGCGCGGCCACGGCCATGACGGGGTGAAACACGAAGCTCCGGCCACAGTACTCAACTCCCTGATGGGCGTGGTTCGCGTGGCGGGCAAAATCGGTATCCCGGGCCTGTACGTGACCGAGGATCCGGGTGCCGTGGACGCGGCCGCGAAAATGGGCAGCCTGAGTATTCGCTTCGGCCTGGGCTGGGCCAAATCCCACAGCTTCCACACCGGCCAGACGCCGGTGATGAAGTACAACCGCCAGTTGATGCAGGCGATCATGTGGGACCGCATCCACATTGCTGACATCGTTGGCGTGGAAGTCATCAGCCTGGATGACGCGCCACGTGGGTATGGTGAGTTCGATGCGGGCGTGCCGAAAAAATTCGTGATTGATCCGCACAAGTTGTTCAGCGCGGCCTAAGGCTTCACGCAAACCAAACGGCGACCTTAGGGTCGCCGTTTTTTTATGGATCAAAGGATCGCAGCCTGCGGCAGCTCCTACGCCGAATGATGTCCCCTGTAGGAGCTGCCGCAGGCTGCGATCTTTTGATCTTATGCTTCGATGGATCACCCAGCGCTGCCATTCATCGCGTAACTCCGGGATTTCACGCTTTATAGACGTGAGCCTGATGAAGATGAATGTACACCTGAGGAACATGCCGGCACTTACTCGGTCCAAACGGCAGTTTTGCCGCCCTGTTTCAGGCGGCTTTCATGGCACAAGAGGATGTCTGAATGAAGATTTCACGCGGTTTTGCACTGGCATCGCTCATGACTCTGGCGGCCAGCCCGGTCTTTGCTCAGTTCAACCTGAATGATGCGGCGAATGCCATTGCCGGCATGAAGGGCGACAACGCCGCCGCAGCGGCCGCGCCGACCTCGGAGACAGCGGGACTGCTGAGTGCACTCAGCCAGTTGAACGTGACACCGCAGCAGGCCGTCGGCGGCACGGGTGCGATGCTTGGGTTGGCGAAGAATCAGCTGAGTTCGACTGACTATTCCGAGTTGGCCAAAAGCGTACCCGGTATCGACAAACTGTCCGGTGGCGGTGAACTGGGCGCACTTGCCGGGTTGCTCGGCTCGAACGGCAAGGCCGCTGGTCTGGACAATGCGTTGGGCACGGTCAAGGACACCAACGACCTGAACAACGCGTTCAGCGCTCTGGGCATGGACAGCGGCATGATCGGCCAGTTTGCCCCGGTGATTCTGCAATACCTCGGTCAGCAGGGCGTTGGCGGTTCGCTGCTGCAAAGCCTGGGCGGGATCTGGGGCGCCGGCACCGGCAGCTGATTAGTGGCGCAATGCCTCAATACGCTGGTCTTTCTCGATCCAGAGCTGGTTGACCCAGTTCTGGACGCTCTCACGAAACAGCGGATCGTTCTCGTAATCGCCCTGCCACAGCGCCGGGTCGAGTTCCCGGGTGTGGATGTCGATGATGATTCGCGGCACGTTGCCGCTGAGCAAGTCCCAAAACCCCGGAATTGTCTGCTGTGGATACACCACCGTTACATCGAGAATCGCGTCGAGCTGTTCGCCCATCGCCGCCAGCACAAACGCCACGCCGCCGGCTTTCGGTTTGAGCAGGTGGGTGAAGGGTGATTGCTGCTGAGTGCTTTTCGCTGAGGTGTAGCGAGTGCCTTCGAGGTAATTGACCACCGTCACCGGCTGGCGCTTGTACAACTCGCACGCCGCTTTGGTGATCTCCAGGTCCTTCCCCGCCAATTCCGGGTTCCTGGCCAGAAAAGCTTTGGTGTAGCGCTTCATGAACGGGTAATCCAGTGCCCACCACGCCAACCCCAGGAACGGCACCCAGATCAGCTCTTTCTTGAGGAAGAATTTGAAAAACGGCGTGCGCCGGTTCAGCGTCTGGATCAGCGCCGGAATATCCACCCAGGACTGGTGGTTGCTGATCACCAGATAGGACGTATCGACCCGCAGGTCGGCGTTGCCGCGAATATCCCATTGCGTGGGGATGCACAGGCGGAAAATCAGTTTGTCGATCTCGGCCCAGGTCTCGGCGATCCACATCACCGCCTTTGATGCGCAGTCGCGATAACGGCCGGGCAGGGCGAGTTTGAGCAGGGCGAACACCATCAGTGGCCCGAACAGGACCAGGGTGTTGAGCAGCAGCAGAAGGGTGACCAAACAGCCGGTGAGCAGGCGGCGCATAAGTAACTCTTGAAAGCATCTGGGCGCGCCATGATAAGCAGCTTCGGGCGGCAGGCCAAATCGGCGGTGACAGACTGAAAGATCGCAGCCTTCGGCAGCTCCTACACTGATCCCCGTAGGAGCTGCCGAAGGCTGCGATCTTTTGATCGTCTACTGCGCTGAACGAATTCAAAGGCAACGGTCTAAAATCCCGCTGCCCACTTTCCAAGGATGCCCACTACGTGAAATCCCTCCTCGCATTGCTATCCCTCGCGGCCCTGCCGGTCCTGGCCGCCGAGCCGACCCTCTACGGGCGCTACGAATACATCGCGCTGCCAGAGATCGGCGGCGAAGTCCTCAAGGCCAAAATGGACACCGGCGCCCTGACCGCGTCACTGTCGGCCAAGGACATCGAAACCTTCACCCGCGACGGCGATGAGTGGGTACGTTTCCGCCTCGCCACCAAAGACGCGAGCAACAAGGTCTACGAACACAAGATCGCGCGGATCAGCAAGATCAAGACCCGCTCCGAAGAGGACGAGGATGAGGACTCAGCCGCACCTTCCAAACGACCGGTGGTTGATCTGGAGTTGTGCCTGGGTAACGTCAAGCGCACGGTCGAGGTCAACCTGACTGACCGCAGCAGCTTTAACTATCCGTTGTTGATTGGAGCCAAGGCGTTGCGTGAGTTTGGGGCAGCGGTGAATCCGGCGCGGCGGTATACGGCGGATAAGCCGGATTGCTGATTGATACAACGGCTCTAAATGCGCACCAAGCGACCACACAGCGTTGGAACTGCAAATTTATTTTTTTGCGGGCTGATGAGGTCGACATCTAATGACGAATACGCATTAGATCGACACCAGCAAATTTTCTTATGTAGGCGGCTCTTAAGATTTGATTAATGTAAATCGGTCTGGTGTCTCTTGATGTGCTCGGATTTTTGCTGCGAATAGACATGTTTTTGAAATGAGATATTGTAATGTCGAAATGAGTAGTGTCCAGGATTGCAGTTCTGGGGGGGGGATTCTAGCCAGGTATGCTCTACATCGGGGTCAGGATATCTCGAAAATTTGTATTCGTATTTGGCTGTTTCGTATCCAAGTTTACTGTCGGCGATGTCGCTAATATGATTATTCCGGGTCCATGTGGTTTTTCCAGCTAGCGCTATTTCGTTTTCTTCAACTACATTTGCAAGTTCCCGTAGGTCAGCTCTATGCTTACGCATTTGCTCATATTTATTTAATATTTTGGCTGGCTTTTTTGAAATGACTTTTGAAGGTTTTGCCAGTGCCAGTTTCGAGCTTCTGAACTCACTTAAAAGCCTCATAATGTAACGAGGAGCATGCCCCGTAGAGTCTGTAAGGTTTCTCGGGTCACCTTTGCAATATGCATACGAATTGACCCCGCCCTTTCCGAATGGACTCCAGCTATCCGGACTGTTAAACCGCATCAGCACCGGATTGAACTGTCGATATCCCTTCCCTAAGTGATAATGACCTGTCAGTGGATCAGGCAGTTCACCGTTGAACCCGAGCGAACTGAGCAAGCCGTTTACCTTGGGTCGGTGCCCATAAGGTGTGTAGGCGAAGTGATGAAGCGGATTCAAATCAAGGACACTCAACACGGAGCGCTGTTGATCGGTCGCTACCAAAATTGTTCTGCTTAAATTCGTAGGCACTGGCCAGCTCCGTATCAGATCGCATGAGAAGAAATACCAGCATCGGAGTTTTTCCTCTGTTTGCCTACTATCAGAACTGCTAGTTCCTACAGACCACACCGCTAATTGCCGCTCCCGGATTGACGCCGATTCCCCCTTGGTTCACCGTTCGCTTCACCCAACGACCAGACCCGGACGCATGCCCCATATCCTGATTGTCGAAGACGAAGCCGCGATTGCCGACACGCTGATTTTTGCCTTGCAGGGCGAAGGCTTTACCACCACGTGGCTGAGTCTCGGTGCCGCCGCGCTGGAGCATCAGCGCCAGACGCCGGCTGACTTGATCATTCTCGACATCGGTTTGCCCGACATCAGCGGCTTTGAAACCTGCAAGCAACTGCGGCGTTTCAGCGAAGTGCCAGTGATGTTTCTCAGCGCTCGCGACGGGGAAATCGATCGCGTGGTGGGCCTGGAAATCGGCGCCGATGATTACGTGGTCAAACCGTTCAGCCCGCGTGAAGTGGCGGCGCGGGTCCGGGCGATTCTAAAACGCATGGCGCCTCGCGCTGTGATCGAAAAGGAATCGGCGCTGTTTCGCATCGACAGCGACCGAGTACAGATCAGCTATCGCGGCCAAATGCTGACCCTCACCCGCCACGAGTTCCGTCTGCTGCAATGCCTGCTCGAACAACCCGAACGCGTCTTCAGCCGCGAGCAGTTGCTTGATGCGCTGGGCGTCGCCGCCGATGCCGGTTACGAGCGCAGTATCGACAGCCACATCAAGAGCGTGCGCGCCAAATTGCGTCTGGTGAACGCCGATGCCGAGCCGATCCAGACCCATCGCGGCCTCGGTTACAGCTACAGCCCGGGGCACAGCTGATGCGATTGGGTATCCGGATTTTCCTGGTTTATGTGCTGTTCATCGGCCTGACCGGTTATTTCGTGCTCAGCACCGTGATGGAAGAAATCCGCCCCGGCGTGCGGCAATCCACCGAAGAAACCCTGGTCGACACCGCCAACCTGATGGCGGAAATCCTGCGGGATGATTTCAAGGCCGGCACCCTCAACCAGAACCGCTGGCCGGAACTGCTCAGGGCCTACGGTGAACGACAACCGAAGGCGAGCATCTGGGGGCTGCCGAAGAATCAGGTCAATCACCGCATCTACGTGACCGACGCCAAGGGCATTGTGGTGCTCGATTCCAGTGGCGTGGCGGTGGGCCAGGATTACTCGCGCTGGAACGACGTTCTGCTGACCCTGCGTGGCGAGTACGGCGCGCGGTCCAGTCGCAGCGATCCGGACGATGCGAGTTCTTCGGTGATGCACGTCGGCGCGCCTATTCGCGACAACGGCCAGATCATTGGCGTGGTCACCGTGGCCAAACCCAACAGTTCGTTGCAGCCCTACGTGGATCGCACCGAGCGTCGATTGCTCGCTTATGGCGCCGGCCTGATCGGTCTCGGCCTGTTGTTCGGCGCGCTGCTGTCGTGGTGGCTGGGCGCGGCGCTACGGCGCTTGACCGCTTACGCACAGGCGGTCAGTGAAGGGCGGCGGGTCGAGGTGCCGCACTATCGCGGTGGCGAACTGGAACAACTGGCGACCGCCGTGGAGCAGATGCGCACCCAGCTCGAAGGCAAGGCCTACGTCGAGCGCTATGTGCACACCCTGACCCATGAATTGAAAAGCCCGCTGGCGGCGATTCGTGGTGCGGCGGAATTGCTGCAAAGTGAAATGCCGGTGGCGCAGCGGCAGCGATTTGTCAGCAACATCGACAGCGAAAGCGTGCGGATGCAACAGTTGATCGAGCGGTTGCTGAACCTGGCTCAGGTTGAGCAGCGCCAGGGGCTGGAGGAACGAGTAGCGGTGCCGTTGGCGAATCTGGTGGATGAATTGCTGACGGCTCAGGCTGGGCGAATCGAAGGCAAACGGCTGCGGGTGGAGCAAGTGATTTCGCAGGATCTGGTGCTCAATGGCGAGCCGTTTCTGTTGCGCCAGGCGCTGGGCAATCTGCTGGAAAACGCGCTGGATTTCACACCGGTGGATGGCGTGCTGCGATTGAGCGCGGTGAAGGTCCATGATCAGGTCGAATTCACATTGTTCAACGAGGCCGAGGCCATTCCCGACTATGCGCTGCCGCGCTTGAGTGAGCGCTTCTATTCCTTGCCGCGTCCCGACAGTGGGCGCAAAAGCACGGGGCTGGGGTTGAACTTTGTCGAGGAAGTGGTGAAGTTGCATGGCGGGTCCTTGCGCATCGGCAACGTCGAGGGCGGGGTTGAAGTGAGTTTGCATTTCCCTTCAGACCGGTAAAGATCGCAGCCTTCGGCAGCTCCTACGGGGGGACACCAACCCATGTAGGAGCTGCCGAAGGCTCGGGCCGCGTTCGGACGATCTTTTCCCAACTCCACACAGTCTCCATAATCCCCACATAAAACCCCCACACACCCATCCCAGACTCTCCCCATCCAAACAGGGAGAGTCCCATGAACCGAAATCTGACCATTAAACTCGGGGCCATTGCCCTGCTGATTCTGTTGTTGCTGATCCCGTTGCTGATGATCAACGGTGTGATCCAGGACCGCCAGCAATTGCGCGACGGCGTGCTCGAAGACATCGCCCGCAGCTCCAGTTACAGCCAGCGACTTAGCGGTCCGCTGATGGTGGTGCCGTATCGCAAAGTCGTGCGCACCTGGAAGCTCAACGAAAAAACCAACGAGCGTTACCAGGACGTCGGCGAAGAACGCGGCCGTCTGTATTTTCTGCCGGAGCGTTTCGAACTCGACGGCCAGGTCCAGACCGAACTGCGCTCCCGGGGCATTTACGAGGCGCGGCTGTTCCATGCCGACAACCGCATCAGTGGCCACTTCTCGGTCCCGGCGCAGTTGGGCATCAAGGAAGACTTTGCCGATTACCAATTCGATCAGCCGTTCCTCGCGGTCGGGATCAGCGACATTCGCGGTATCGAGAATGCGTTGAAATTGGAGCTCAATGACCTGCGTCTGGATTTCATTCCCGGCAGTCAGGTGGGCTGGTTGGGCGAGGGCGTGCATGTGACGCTGCCGGCGCTCAACCCCCATCAAGCCACGGAACTGGCCTTCGGTTTCGACCTGCGCTTGCAGGGCACCGGCCAATTGCAGATTCTCCCGGTGGGCAAAACCAGCAAGGTTTCACTGGGCGCCAACTGGCCGCACCCGAGCTTCATCGGCAACTATCTGCCGGCCCAGCGTGCAGTCAGCGATCAGGGTTTTACAGCCAGCTGGCAGACCTCGTTTTTCTCCACCAACCTGCAAGAAGCCTTGAGCAGCTGCGTGTCCGGCAACGACTGTGACGCGTTCAACAGCCGCAGCTTCGGCGTCAGCTTCATCGATCCCGTGGATCAGTATTTGAAAACCGACCGGGCGATCAAATACGCGCTGTTATTCATCGTCCTGACGTTCGCCGGTTTCTTCCTCTTCGAAGTGCTGAAAAGCCTCGCGGTGCACCCGGTGCAATATGCGCTGGTGGGCGTGGCCCTGGCGTTCTTCTACCTGTTGTTGCTGTCGCTGTCCGAGCACATCGGTTTCGCCCTTGCGTATCTGTTGTCGGCGAGCGGCTGTGTGTTGCTGATCGGTTTTTATGTCTGCCACGTGCTGCACAGCGTGCGTCATGGTTTGAGTTTTTCGGCGGGATTGGCGGCGTTATATGGTCTGCTTTATGGATTGTTGAGTGCCGAGGATTACGCACTGCTGATGGGCTCGTTGTTGCTGTTCGGGTTGCTCGGTGTGTTTATGGTGCTGACCCGCAAGCTGGATTGGTACGGGATTGGGCAGAAAACGGCCAAGCCTCTGGAGTTTGATATCGGGGTGGTGGAATGAGCGGGCACTGGGGTTGCGCGAGGATCAGCGGGAGGGGGAGGTGTTGGCGACGCTGATATGCGGTTGGTTTTCTTCAGATTCGGTGTGGTGCATTCGCGAGCAGGCTCGCTCCCACACTAGATCTGCGACATTGCCCATATTTCGTGAGCAACCAAAATCAAATGTGGGAGCGAGCCTGCTCGCGAAGGGGCCCAGACAGTCAGCGAAAATCTAAACCCTGGGCATCGTCGCCAGCATCGAGGGCCGCTGACTTACCTCAAAATACCAAGCCGCCAATAGCGGATTCACCTCGCGCCAATCCAGGTCCGGATGGCGCAAATCGATGTAACCCAACGCACACGCCACGCTGATCGCAGCCACGTCAAAATGGCTGGTCAGTTCGGCAATCGCGTCTTTTTCCAGCAACGCCAATGCACGGCGAATCTTGTCGCGCTGGCCATCGAGCCATGCGTACCAGTGTTTTTCCACTGGGCGCAGGGCGACTTCGTATCGAACCAGCACCGCGGCGTCCATGATCCCGTCGGCCATCGAGGCCAGGGTCAGTCGGCGCCACCGGGCCGAGCCTTCGCGGGGGATCAGCGGGTTGCCGACGTGTTGGTGGTCGAGGTAATCGAGGATCACCCGGCTGTCGTGGATGACGTTGCCGTCGGCCAGGCGCAGCGCCGGGATTTTGCTCAGGGGGTTGTCGTCGATCAGGGCCAGGTCCGGGTCGACCGGGGTCAGCACGCAGTTTTGCAGGGCGACGCGGTCTTGCTGGCCGGTTTCGTGCAGCAGCACCATGACTTTGCGGACGAAGGGTGAGAGCGGGTTGTGGTAGAGGGTCATGCTGGGGGCGGACATGGCGGGCGTCTCGATCGGTGGCAGTGTGCGCAGCATAGCGCGTCGGTGAATCCACTCAATCGCCAATCCGGGCACAGACCCAAATGTGGGAGCGAGCCTGCTCGCGAAAGCGGTGTGTCAGCAACATCTATGTCAGCTGAAATACCGCTTTCGCGAGCGGGCTCGTTCCCACAGGGGTTAGCGGAGTTGCAGGAGGCCGCGCAGGGCGAGGAGGGCGGGGACGCCCAGGCCCAGCCAGCTCAATGCATCCCAGACGCCATCCCCGAGCAATGCGGCAAACAACCCCGCGGCGCTGAACAGAGCGATGACTGCCGGGGTGGCGAAGACTTTCCAGAAATTCGATTGCCGGGGTCTCATGCCACGCTCTCCGCTTTCTCCAGTACGGGTTTTGCCGCTTTGCGCCGCACCACCCACAGGTAAACCCCGCTGCCGAGCACAATGATGGTCAGCACATCCAGGGTCGCCCAGAGGATTTGCATGGGCATGCCGCCGTAATCGCCGAAATGCAGCGGCTGCGACATGCCCATGGCGTCCATGTACCACGGCCTTTCAGCCACGGCGGTGACTTGCAATGTGCTGGCGTCGATCAGTACCGGGGTCAGCAGGTGCGAAGTCAGATGCGTGCTGCCCTTCATGAACACCGCGTAATGGTGCTCGCTGGAAAAGCGCGTGCCGGGGAAGGCGATGAAGTCCGGCTGCATGCCGGGGGCGACCTCTTTGGCGATGTCGAGCAAACGGGTGGCCGGCGCCAGTTGCGTCAGCGGTGGCGCGTCGCGGTATGGCGCGACCATCGCGCTCAGGCTGTCGTTGCGCCACGCCGCGATCAACAGATCGGCGCAGGCACTGATCACGCCGGTGACTCCGACCACCAGCGCCCAGGTCAACGTCACCACGCCGATCAGGTTGTGCAAATCGAGCCAGCGCAGGCGGGTGGATTTGTCCTGGCGCACCGTGGCGAATTTCAATCGACGCATGAACGGCAGGTACAGCACCGTCCCGGAGACAATCGCCGCCACGAACAGGATTCCCATGAACGCCAGCAGCAGTTTGCCCGGCAGGCCGGCGAACATGTCCACGTGCAGGCGCAGCATGATCATCATGAAACCGCCATTGGCCGACGGCATCTCCAGCGCTTCGCCGGTACGGGCGTCGAGCATGAAGGTGTGCGAAGAATTCGGTTCGGTGCCGGCGGTGGCCGCCATGATCGCGATAGCGGCGTTGGGCTCGTCTTTTTCGAAGCCGAAATACTGCATGACTTCGCCGGGGCGATGTTTTTCTGCCGCCTGCACCAACTGCTGGAGATTCAGCTGCGGAGTGTCGGCGGGCATCTCCTTCAATTCAGCAGCATCGCCCAGCAATTGGTCGATCTCGTGATGGAAGATCAATGGCAAACCGGTCAGCGCCAGCATCAGCAGGAACACGGTGCAGATCAGGCTGGCCCAGGTGTGGACGAAGGACCAGCGGCGAATTGTTTTGCTTTTCATTTCAAGACCTTCAGAAATGCCAAAGCCGTCCAAGGAGGACGGCCTGGGTACAGCGTGTATCAAATCAAGCGTTTACCACTTGTAAGTGGCACTGGCGACGACACTGCGCAGGTCGCCGTAGTAGCAGTAAAAGCCGTCGCAGGTGGAAATGTAATCCTTGTTCAGCAGGTTGGTTGCATTCACCGCCAGCGAGGCACCTTTCAAGCTGTTGTCCAGACGCCCCAAGTCGTAATGAACCGCCGCATCGAAAACGGTATACGCGTCAGCCTTGCCCAGTGTCGTGTTGCCTTGATCGCCGTAAGTATTACCGGTGTAACGCGCACCTGCGCCGATGCCGAAGCCATCCAGCACGCCGTTGTGCCAGGTGTAGTCGGTCCACAAGGAAGCCTGCTGGTTGGGCATCAGTTGCAAGCGGTTGCCTTTGAAGTCGCCTTTCTGCACTTCGGATTTCGCCAAGGTGTAAGCCGCGATGATTTTCAGGTTGTCGGTGACGTCGGAAACCGCTTCCAGCTCCAGGCCTTTGACTTTCACTTCGCCGGTCTGGCTGGTGATTGGCACGTTACCCACGGTAGTGGTGACGGAGACGTTTTTCTGGGTCAGGTCGTAAACCGCTGCGCTCAGCAATGTATTGCTGCCCGGTGGTTGGTACTTGATGCCCAGTTCCCATTGCTGACCTTCCGTCGGCTTGAACGATTGGGTGGCCGAGGCGACGGCATTGCTGGTTGGCTGGAACGACTCGGCGTAAGACAGGTAAGGCACGATGCCGTTGTCGAACACGTAGCTGATTGCTGCGTTGCCGCTGAATTTTTTGTCGCGCTCGGTGTTGGTGGCATCGTCATCATTGAAAAACTTCGTGCCGGTGTGGACCCAATCCTCGCGGCCGCCCAAGGTCAGCCGCCACTGGTCGAGAGCCATTTGTTCCTGAACATACACGCCGGTCTGGTAGGTCTTCTGGTCGTAGTCATAGAAAGCATCGGCGCGCGGCGGGCGAGTGATCGGCAAGCCGTATTGCGGGGTGTTGACGTTGATGCCCGGCGCGAAACCGAAGATCGAGAGGTAGTTGGTGTTGTTGCGCTGATGGTCCAGTCCGATCAGCAGGGTATGGCTGATGTCACCGGTGGAAAAGTCGCCCTGGAAGTTGTTGTCCACCGCGAACTGGCTGATGTCTTCTTCCACATTGGTAGTGCCGCGTCCGGTATTGCCCTGATCATCGACAACAAATCCGAACGCGGCAAATGCCGGGTTGTAGGCATTGACGGTGATGGCCTGGAACGACAGGTCGGACTTGGTGTAGCGCAGGTTCTGCCGGAACTGCCATACGTCGTTAAAGCGATGTTCAAAGGCGTAGCCCAGCGCGTAGTAGGTGCGGTCGTAGTACTCGTAGTTCGGATCGCCCAGATTTTTGTGGTGGGAAATATCGCCAAACGGCATGTCGATCCTGGTGCCTTGAATCGAGTGAAACTGGCTGGTGATCCCGGTATCGTCACGGGTGAACTGCGTCAGCAGGGTGAATCTGGTGTCGTCGTCGATGTTCCAGGTCAGGCTCGGCGCGATGTTGTAGCGTTTGTTGTCGATGTGGTCGATCTGCGTCCCGCTGTCACGTACCACACCGCTCACGCCGTAGAGAAACTGGCCTTCGTCATCAATCTTGCCGGTGCTGGCGAAGTTGATCTGGCGGTGATTGTCACTGCCGTATTGCACCTGGATTTCGTTGCTCGACTCGGCGCTGGGGCGACGGCTGACCATGTCCAGCAAACCACCCGGCGGGGTTTGGCCGTAAACAGACGACGCCGGACCGCGCAGCAGAGCGACACGATCCAGGTTCCAGGTTTCCGGTTTCGGGTTGGCATACACGCCTTTTGGCAGCGGCAATCCGTCAAGGAACTGGGTCGGTTCAAAACCGCGGACCCGTAGCCAGTCGGTTCGGGTGTCGCTGCCGAAGCTGCTGGCGGTGATGCCCGGCATGTAGCGCACGGCGTCATCAAGGCTGTGTACACCACGATCTTCCATTTGCTGGCGAGTGGCGATGGAGATCGAACGCGGCGCTTCGACCAAAGCGGTATCGGTTTTGGTGCCGGCGGCGGTCCGGGTCGCCAGATAACCTTCCACCGGCCCCCAGGCGCTTTCGGTATTTTCCACGCCGATCACCGCAGTTTCCGGCAATGCCATCACGCCTTCCGGCACGGCCACCAGGCTGTAGGTGCCGGTGCTGCTTTGTTCCAGTTGCAGACCGGTGCCGCGCAAGGCTGCACGCAGGGCGCCGGCCCCATCGAACTGGCCATTGACCGGGGCGGAGGTCTTGCCCGCTGCCAGCGACGGGTTCAGTGACAGTGCCAAGCCGGACTGGCTGGCGATCTGGTTCAGTATGCTGGCGAGCGGCGCGGCCGGCAGGTTGTAGGCGCGAACGCTGGACGCCTGTTCAGCGGCGATCAGTTGGCTGCTGGCGAGCGGGGTGCTAAGCGCAATGGTGAGTGCCAGCAAACCGGGGCGCAACAAGGTGTCTAGCGAACGGGACATACGGCGGCTCCTGAAAGGGAATACTTCTCAATTGCCTAAGTGCCGGACGAAAATCCAAAAGTGATAGGGCTGGATGAAAATAATTTCGATTCAGTTAGTGAATCGGTACGCATCAGCCTTGAGGCACACGCTAAACCTGTGGCGAGGGAGCTTGCTCCCGCTGGCCTGCGGAGCAGGCCCAAAACCAACGAATGCGTTATCTTGAAAAAGCTGGGGCCGCTTCGCAGCCCAACGGGAGCAAGCTCCCTCGCCACAGGTTTGACGCGTGCTCAAGGCTTGGCTTCAGCCTTCGCCACCGTCACCCACCATTGCGTGTGCTGCTCGATCTGCACTGGCAGCGTTGGCAACAAGGCGCTCAACGCCAGATCAGTGTCGTGCAATGGAAAGCTGCCGGTAATCCGCAAATCAGCGATTTCTGGTGCAACGCCCAAATGCCCGCGCCGATAGCGCCCGAGTTCGCGGACCAAATCTTCCAGCCGCGCGTTATCCACCACCAGCATCCCGCGGGTCCAGGCATCGGCGCCGAGGTCGAGCGCGACGATCGGCCCCAGGCCGTTGTTGCGCATCAGCACCTGCTGGCCTTCGCGCAGAATCTGCTCTTCGGGGCTCGACTCGGGATGGGCGGCCACGGCGGATTTCAACACGCTCAGGCGCGTGCCTTGTTCCTCGCGTTTGACCAGGAATCGCGTGCCCAGCGCCCGCATGCTGCCTTCGCGGGTTTCGACGATAAATGGCCGGGCATCGCCATGGCCGGTTTCGACGAGGATTTCCCCGTCCTGGAGAATCACCCGTCTTTGCTTCTCGTCAAAACGCACGTCAACGGCACTGTGGGTGTTGAGGTTGATCACGGTGCCATCGCTCAAATGCAGGACGCGTTGCTCGCCGGTGGCGGTACGCTGATCCGCCAGCCAGTAATCAACCGGCAGATAACGCTCGCTGGCAAACAGCGCCAAGCCAATCACGGCGACGATGCTCGCCACTCCGCTGCCGAGTTTGCGCACGCGACGGCGAATGCTCTCACGCGATTGCAGCAACGCGGCGCGGGCCGGGCCGCTGGCCACGCTGAAACGCTGGTCAAGCATGCCCAGCTGGCGCCAGGCGCGGGCGTGTTCTTCGTGGGCGGCGTGCCATTTGGCGAACTCTTCGCGCTCCACCGGGTTGCCGGAATCCAGCGACAATTGCCAGGCAATCGCCGCGTCCAGCACCTGGGCCGAGACCGGTTTCGAACTGACCGGGTTCATACCGGCTCACCGTACAAGGCGATGTAGCACTGCCGAATGCCTTGGGCCAGGTATTGACGAACCCGCGGCACCGACACGCCGAGACGCTGGGCGATTTCGGCGTGGCCGAGGCCGTCGAGGCGGTTATACAGAAACGCCGCACGGGCCTTGCTCGATAGCTTGCCGAGTAGGCGGTCAATGTTTTTCAGGTCTTCGAGGATCAGTTGCTGTTCTTCCACCGACGGTTGTTCGCCTACGGGGATCAGCATCAGTTCGGTGAGATAGGCCTGTTCCAGCGCGGCGCGCCGGAAATAGTCGAACAGCAGGCCTTTGGCAATCGCCACCAGAAACGCGCGCGGTTCGCGAGGTTCGTTGAGTTCATCCCGGCCCAGCAGGCGCACGAAGGTGTCCTGACTCAGGTCTTCGGCGCGTTGCGGGCAGGCGACATTACGTCGAAGCCAGGCCAATAGCCAACTGCGATGGTCGCGATATAGCGCACCGACGAGCTCACTGTGGGGGCTTTGGACTGACGACACGCCGCATCACCGATTGGGAAATGTTAACTAACGAGAATTGTTCGCGATTGTGTCAGAGGTGGGGGAGGTAAGCAATTGGCCGCTGGTCAGGTGGATGCTAATCAGCGAAATGAACGCTCTAACCCCGTAGGAGCTGCCGAAGGCTGCGATCTTTTGATGTTGATTTTCAAGATCAAAAGATCGCAGCCTTCGGCAGCTCCTACGGGGGAAGCGTGTCTGTTAGAACGAAGGTGCTCGCTGCCGGCGCTTCCACTGACTCAAACGCTGTTGCAAATTCAACGGGCTGTGAATCTGCTGTTGCCGCGCGCGGCTGAACAGGATCAGCGCCAGCTCCGCCGTCGCCAGCGCATCGGCACTGGCATTGTGGCGCTCGAACACTTCGAGCTTGAACCAGTCGATCCACTCATCCAGCCCCGCTTCGCGAATCTGCGCCTGAGGGCACAGCAGCGGCGCGATGTCCGCCACGTCCAGAAACACATGCTGCAGCTTGTAGCCCAGATGATCCTTCAGCGCGCGACCGAGCATGTGCTGATCGAAGGGCGCATGAAACGCCAGCACCGGGCTGTCACCGACGAACTCCATGAACTCGACCAACGCCTGCGCCGGATCACTGCCGGCCGCGATCGCGCTTGGCCCCAAGCCGTGAATCAGCACGCTGGGCGCCACCTTCATATCGGCGCATTGCAGGGTGCGTTCGAATTGCTGACTGAAGTCGATCGCGCCGTCCTCGATCACCACCGCACCGATGGACAGCACCCGATCCTTGTTCAGGTTCAGCCCGGTGGTTTCCAGGTCCAGCACCACCCAGCGCTGCTCGCGCAAGCTGCACTCGCTCAGCTCGACAACGGCCGGCAAGGTGTTCAGGCGTTGCAGCAAATCCCCCGAGAGCATCGGGCCCGACGGGCGCAACCAGGAAAACAGGCTCATAACTGATACCGCAACGTCAGGCTGCTTTGCAGGCGTTGCGCCTGGCGCAGGGATTCACGCAGGATCCGTCGGTCCAGATGATTGAGGCTGTCGGGATCGACCCGATTGGAGTAGGGCAAATTCTCTCGGGTCTGTAGCTGATGTTGCTGCATGCGGGTTTGCTGAATGAAGTGATACGCCTCTTCGTACGCCGCACCGTCCAGGCGTTCGATGACCTCTTTGTCGACCAGTTGGCGAAAGCGCTCCAGCGTATTGTTCGCCTCGATGCCGTGGGCCAGCGCCAGCAAGCGGGCGCCGTCGACAAACGGGGTCAAACCCTGGACTTTCAAATCAAGGGTGGCTTTCTCGCCGTTCTTGCGCGCCAGCACGAACTCGCGGAAACGTCCTACGGGCGGACGGTTGCGCAGGGCATTGTCGGCCATCATGCGCTGGAACAGTCGATTGTCGGCGACTTGATCGAGAATCCCCCGGCGCAACTGCTCGCAGCTCTGCTCGTCGCCCCAGACCACGCGCAGGTCGAAGTAGATGCTTGAGCCCAGCAGATTCTCCGGTGTCGCTTCACGAATAAACGCCGCAAAACGCCGCGCCCATTCAGCACGGGACAAACACAGCTCCGGGTTGCCGGCCATGATGTTCCCCTTGCACAGGGTGAAGCCGCACAACGCCAGGCTCTGGTTGATCTGTTGCGCGATGGGCAGCAACTTGCCGCGGATCTCGGCGGCGTGCGCGGCGTCTCGGGCCTCGAACAGAATGCCGTTGTCCTGGTCGGTGTGCAGCGTCTGTTCGCGACGGCCTTCGCTGCCGAAGCACAGCCAACTGAACGGCACGCCGGGGTCGCCTTTTTCCGCCAGGGTCAGTTCGATCACCCGGCACACGGTATGGTCGTTAAGCAGGGTGATGATGTGGGTGATTTGCGTCGAAGAGGCGCCGTGGGCCAGCATGCGCTCCACCAATTGGCCAATTTCACCGCGCAGCACCACCAGGTTTTCCACGCGCTGGGCGCTGCGGATGGTGCGCGCCAGGTGCACCAGATCGACCCGTTGCAAGGAAAACAGATCTCGCTCGGAGACCACGCCGCACAGGCGCTGATCCTTGACCAGACACACGTGGGCGATGTGCCGCTCGGTCATCGCAATCGCCGCATCGAACGCGCTGTGATCCGGCGTCAGGAAAAACGGCGCCTGAGTCATGTGGCGTTCGATAACTTCATTAAAATCGTTGGTGCCTTCGGCCACCACGTGGCGCAGGTCGCGCAGGGTGAAAATGCCCAGCGGCGCCTTGTGTTCGTCCACCACCACAATGCTGCCGACCTGCTGTTCGTGCATCAGCGTCACCGCTTCACGCAGCGGCGTGCTCGGGCTGCACGTCACCGGGTGGCGCATGGCCAACTCGCCCAATCGGGTGTTGAGGGAGTACTGGGTGCCAAGGGTTTCCACGGCTTTTTGCTGGACTTGCTGATTGACCTGATCCAGCAGGCTGCTGACGCCGCGTAGGGCAAAGTCGCGAAACGCGTTGGAAAGTGCGAACAGTTTGATGAACGCCAGCTTGTTCAGCTGTAGGCAAAAGGTGTCTTCGGCCGCCAGATGTTCGGTGCGCGTCGCGCGTTCGCCCAGCAGTGCGGCGAGGGGAAAGCACTCGCCGGTGGTGATTTCAAAAGTGGTTTCGGTGCCGCCCTTGGCCGTGTGGGGGCGCTCACCCACCACCCGGCCCTGTTTGACGATGTAGAAATGCTCAACCGGGCCATCGGCAGGCTTGATGATGCTCTCGCCGGGCGCGTAAAAACGCAGCTGACATTGTTCGACCAGGTACGCCAGGTGGGCGTGTTCCATCTGATTGAAGGGCGGGAAGCGCTGAAGGAATTGCAAAGTGCCCTGGATGTTCTGCAACACCGCGGTTTTCCCTGCCTGTGTGAAGGCGTCCGCTTTACTCATAACCATTACCGCAGTCTTTTTTTGGAATTGTGGTGGTCGGATGACTCAGCCATGGTCGGCCCCTGAACGCGGGGTGCCCATTGGACGTAAGTCTAGGTCGGACTACGGATGATGAATTTTCGGAAATACCCTACGTAATCTTGGGAAGAACCTATCCTTTCCCCTATAGGAAATAAATCCGACGAAGTGCACATTGTTGCGCCACTTAGCGATGTCTGACGGATGTGCTAGGGAATTGAAATGAAAACATAGAGAAAGCCATGTCCGACCACGATATTTTGAGTGACGCCGAGCGCGAGGCGCTGAGTGCCGTCATGCTGGAACCCGACCTGCCGCCGCAACGCGTGCTGATCGTCGATGACGACAAAGATGCCCGCGAGCTGCTGTCGGAGATTCTCGCGCTGGATGGCATTCGCTGCATGACCGCGGCCAGTGGTGAAACCGCACTCAAAATGCTGAATGAGAAGCCCTCGATCGGGCTGGTGATCACCGATCTGCGGATGGGCCACATCGATGGACTGGACCTGATCCGCCAGGTGCGGGAATCGGTACGGGCGGCGATGCCGTTCATCATTGTGTCCGGCGACGCCGATGTGCAGGACGCGATTGCCGCAATGCACCTGAGCGTGGTGGATTTTCTGCTCAAGCCCATTGATACCGGCAAATTGCTGGGACTGGTCAAGCATGAGTTGGGGATGGATGTGTGAATTGTTGAAAGATCGCAGCCTTCGGCAGCTCCTACCCGATCCCACGTAGGAGCTGCCGAAGGCTGCGATCTTTTGACCTTGTTCCAAACAAAGAAGCCCTGATCTTTCGATCAGGGCTTCTTCATTTCCGGGCATCAACCCTCAGCTTTACAAGCCATTCGCAGCCTTGAACTCGCGACGACGACGGTGCAAAACCGGCTCGGTGTAACCGTTCGGTTGCTTGGTACCTTCAACCACCAGTTCGACTGCCGCCTGGAAGGCGATGTTGCTGTCGAAGTCCGGAGCCAGCGGACGGTACAGCGTGTCGTTGGCGTTTTGACGGTCAACCACCGGCGCCATGCGCTTGAGGCTTTCCATCACTTGCGCCTCGGTAACCACGCCATGGCGCAGCCAGTTGGCGATGTGCTGGCTGGAAATGCGCAACGTTGCACGGTCTTCCATCAGGCCGACGTCGTTGATGTCCGGCACTTTCGAGCAACCCACGCCCTGGTCGATCCAGCGCACCACGTAACCGAGAATGCCCTGGGAATTGTTGTCCAGTTCGTTCTTGATCTGCTCTGGCGTCCAGGCCGGATTGACGGCCAGCGGGATGGTCAGGATGTCGTCCACGGATGCGCGCGCACGTTTGGCCAGTTCGGCCTGACGCGCGAACACGTCAACCTTGTGATAGTGCAGCGCGTGCAGGGCAGCGGCAGTCGGCGACGGCACCCAGGCAGTGTTGGCGCCGGCCAGTGGGTGGGCGATTTTCTGTTCGAGCATCGCGGCCATCAGGTCGGGCATCGCCCACATGCCTTTACCAATCTGCGCGCGACCTTGCAGGCCGGTGCTCAAACCGATATCGACGTTCCAGTTCTCGTAGGCGCCGATCCACTTTTCAGCCTTCATGTCGGCCTTGCGCACCACCGGGCCGGCTTCCATGGAGGTGTGGATTTCATCACCGGTGCGGTCGAGGAAACCGGTGTTGATGAACACCACGCGCTCGCTGGCTGCCTGGATACAGGCCTTGAGGTTGACCGTGGTGCGGCGCTCCTCGTCCATGATCCCGACTTTCAACGTGTTGCGCGGCAGACCGAGGACTTCTTCGATGCGACCGAACAGCTCGTTGGTGAACGCGGCTTCTTCCGGACCGTGCATCTTCGGCTTGACGATGTAGACCGAACCGGTGCGGCTGTTCTTGCGCGAACTGTTGCCGTTGAGGCTGTGGATTGCCGCGAGGCTGGTCACCAGCCCATCGAGAATGCCTTCGGGCACTTCGTTGCCGTCTTTATCGAGGATCGCGTCGATGGTCATCAGGTGACCGACGTTACGCACGAACAACAGCGAACGACCGTGCAGGCTCAGTTCTTTACCGTCGACGCCGGTGTAGGTACGGTCGGCGTTCATGGTGCGGGTAAAGGTCTGACCGCCCTTGGAGACTTCTTCCGACAGGTCGCCCTTCATCAGGCCGAGCCAGTTGCGGTAGATCACCACTTTGTCATCGGCATCGACGGCGGCGACGGAGTCTTCGCAATCCATGATGGTGGTCAGCGCAGCTTCCATCAGGATGTCTTTGACGCCGGCGGCATCGGTCTGGCCGACGGGGGTGCTGGCGTCGATCTGGATTTCAAAGTGCAGGCCGTTGTTCTTCAGCAGGATCGCGGTCGGTGCAGCGGCATCGCCGTGGAAGCCGATCAACTGAGCGTCGTTGCGCAGGCCACTGTTGCTGCCGCCTTTAAGGGCGACCACCAGTTTGCCGTCGACGATTTTGTAAGCGGTGGAATCGACGTGAGAGCCAGCGGCCAAGGGCGCCGCTTCGTCGAGGAAGGCGCGGGCGAAGGCAATCACCTTGTCGCCGCGAACCTTGTTGTAGCCTTTGCCTTTTTCCGCGCCGTCAGCTTCGCTGATCGCGTCGGTGCCGTAGAGCGCGTCATACAGCGAACCCCAGCGGGCGTTCGAGGCGTTGAGCGCGAAGCGCGCATTCATCACCGGCACCACGAGCTGCGGGCCGGCCATGCGGGCGATTTCGTCATCGACGTTTTGCGTCGTGATCTGGAAATCGGCCGCTTCTGGCAGCAGATAACCGATGTCTTGCAAGAAGGCTTTATAAGCCACGGCATCGTGCGCCTGACCGGCACGGGATTGGTGCCAGCCATCGACACGAGCCTGGATATCATCGCGTTTGGCGAGTAGGGCTTTGTTCTTCGGCGCCAGGTCGTGAATGACCTTGTCGGCACCGGCCCAGAATTTATCGGCGGTGAGGCCGGTTCCGGGAATGGCTTCGTTGTTCACGAAGTCGAACAGGACTTTGGCGACCTGCAGGCCACCGACTTGAACGTGTTCAGTCATTGCTTGCCTCACTCTGCTCAGCTATTTCGCTTTTCAGCTCTTCAAATTAACAATGAAGCCTCGGGCTATTTAAACCACAAACCCCCTCCACCAGTACATGCCATTTCGGGCGGCTGGGATGGAACCGATCAACGGCGTTGAGGCCTTGCTGACTGGGCTTTCAGGGCTGCGACCGCGCCTGTAGGCAGACATCGATCCAACGTTATGTAGTGCGCGCTGCGGCATACTACATGATGAATTGCGCTTGTGAAAATCAGACTAATTACGTCGTTCTGCGACCCCATGACGCATTGAAGTCACGTCGGGGATTGGGATGTTCTCAAAAAAGCATGAGATTGTTCCAGTTAAATATATGAAGTTGTACACGATTTGTTTTTCGCAGGTTCATCGACGGTGCTTCATTCGCGAGCAGGCTCGCTCCCACAGGGGCTGCGCAAATCCTGTGGGAGCGAGCCTGCTCGCGAATGAAGCACCGCCGATTCAACGCCGAAACAACCCTTGCCTATACTTCCCATTCCATAACAAGAGAGGGCTGCGCCATGGACCACCTCGTACTCACTGTATTCGCACCGGACAAGCCCGGGCAGGTCGAGCGCATCGCCCAGTGCATTGCCGAGCACGGCGGCAATTGGCTGGAAAGCCGCATGTCGCGCATGGCCGGGCAGTTTGCCGGGATTCTTCGGGTGGGCGTGCCGGCCGAGGGTTACGGGGAATTGGTTAGCGCCTTACAAGCGCTGTCGGCCCATGGCATTCGCGTGCTCATCGCAGAAAGCGGCATCGAGCAATCCTGCACCTGGAAACCCATCGCGATGGAACTGGTGGGCAATGATCGCCCGGGAATCGTGCGCGACATCACGCGTTTGCTGAGCGAGCAGGGGGTGAATCTGGAGCGACTGGTGACTGAAGTGCGCCCGGCACCGATGAGTAGCGAGCCGTTGTTCCACGCCGAAGCGATTCTCGCTGTGCCGCTCACGCTGTCGCTGGATGTGTTGCAATCGCGCCTGGAAACTCTGGCAGACGATTTGATGGTGGAATTGGTTCTGCGCAGCGAACCCTGACAGGGTAATCCCAACGTCAGTTATCCAAGTTATACGTGCACCTGCCTGTGGATAACCTGTAGAGACAGCCCGCCAGCCCACGCCGGCCGGGCGTCTTCAACAACTGATCAAAAAACCAGCAGTTTCAATAAGTTGCGCACAATCGGCGGGGATCACGCTGTGGATAACCTTGGGAAGGATGCTTGCAAGCCACGAGGGACGTGGCCTGCAAAGGTTTGTACAATTTTTGATCAGCTGCGACGGCGCAGACTTATCCACGCATCGACGCTGTAAACCGCCAGGCCCGCCCAGATAAAGATGAACGCCACCAAAGTGCTGGACGACAGATGTTCGTCAAACAGCAAGACCGCTTGTAACAGCACCAGTGTGGGCGCCAGGTACTGGAGGAAGCCCAGCGTCGTGTAGGGCAGATGCCTTGCAGCGGCGTTGAAACATACCAACGGGATCAGCGTCACCGGTCCGGCAGCGACCAGCCACCAGGCTTCGGAAGTCGTCCAGAATTCGGCTTGAGCACTGGCTGCCGTCGGATTGAACAACAACCAGGCCACGGCAATCGGCACCAGCATCCAGGTTTCCACCACCAGGCCGGGCAACGCTTTGACCGGCGCTTGCTTGCGGATCAGCCCGTAGAACCCGAACGTCAGCGCCAGCACCAGCGACACCCACGGCAGACTGCCCACTTGCCACACCTGTTGCGCCACGCCGAGCGCGGCCAGCCCCACCGCGACCCACTGCATGCGCCGCAGCCGTTCGCCGAGGATCAACATGCCCAACAACACGTTTACCAAGGGGTTGATGTAGTAACCGAGGCTGGCTTCGAGCATGCGCCCGTTGTTCACCGACCATACGTACGTCAGCCAGTTGGCGGCGATCAACGTGCCGCTCAGCGCGAGGATCGCCAGTCGTTTCGGATTGTCACGCAGCTCGCGCCACCAGCCCGGATGCTTCCACACCATCAGCAGCAAGGCGCCAAACAGTGCCGACCAGAGCACGCGGTGGATGATGATCTCCACCGCGGGCACGCTGGCAATGGCCTTGAAGTAGAGCGGGAAAAGTCCCCAGATGATGTAGGCACTCAGGCCCAGAATGTACCCGCGACGGGGGTTGGCAGCTTGCATGCAGAGTCCTTGCTTAGGCAGCTAACAAAGAGGGGATTGTAAGGAGGTTGTATAGATGTGTCGTGTCAGAAAAGAAAAAGATCGCAGCCTTCGGCAGCTCCTACATGGCATTAGTAGGAGCTGCCGAAGGCTGCGATCTCTTGATCTTAAAAAAGCTTCAGAGGTTCTTCGTTAAGCGCAGACAACTGTTCACGCAACGCCAACACCTGGTCCCCCCAATACCGCTCGGTCCCAAACCACGGAAAACTGTGCGGGAACGCCGGGTCGTCCCAGCGGCGGGCGAGCCAGGCGCTGTAGTGCATCAGGCGCAGCGCGCGCAGCGGTTCGATCAGCGCGAGTTCACGTGGGTCGAAGTCGTGAAACTCGTTATAGCCGTCCATCAACTCCGACAACTGACCGAGACATTCCTGACGATCACCGGCGAGCATCATCCAGATGTCCTGCACTGCCGGACCCATGCGGCAGTCGTCGAGGTCGACGATGTGGAACATTTCGTCACGGCACATCATGTTGCCGGGGTGGCAGTCGCCGTGCATGCGGATGTTCTGGTGCGGCGTGACGCTGTACACGTCTTCCACTCGCTTGAGCAGGTCGCGGGCAACGGACTCGTAGGCCGGCAGCAGGCTTTTGGGGATGAAGTTGCCTTCCAGCAGCGTGGTTAGCGAATCATGACCGAAGTTCTTCACGCCCAACGCTTCGCGGTGTTCGAACGGCTTTGTCGAGCCCATGGCATGAAAGCGCCCCAGCAACTGGCCGAGGCGATACAACTGATCGAGATTGCCCGGCTCCGGCGCGCGGCCGCCACGGCGCGGGAACAGGGTGAAACGGAAACCGTTGTGTTCGTGCAGGCTGGCGCCGTTGTGAATCATCGGCGCCACCACCGGCACGTCGCACTCGGCGAGTTCGAAGGTGAACTGGTGCTCTTCGAGAATCGCTTCGTTGGTCCAGCGTTGCGGGCGGTAGAACTTGGCGATCAGTGGCTCGGAGTCTTCGATGCCGACCTGATAGACGCGGTTTTCGTAGCTGTTGAGCGCCAGAATGCGCGCGTCGCTGAGAAAGCCGATGCTTTCGACGGCATCGAGCACGAGGTCTGGGGTGAGGGTTGCAAACGGGTGGGCCATGCTGACTCCTGCGCGCAGCAGGCTGCCGCGTCCGGCCAAGCATGGTAGCGCAGACGGGGAGGCTTTAGGGGTTGGGGTTGAGATGTAGGGTGTTTGGGCTGACGCCATCGCGAGCAAGCTCGCTCCCACAATGATTTGCGCCGATTTGAACATGGCGCATAAACCTGTGGGAGCGGGCTTGCCCGCGATGGCGGTCTATCAGGCGCCGACGATACCGCCGTCTTCACGCGTAATGACAATTACCGAAGACCGCGGCTTGCCATTTGGCAAATGCTCGGGGAACGTCGAACTGCCGGTATCTCCCGGATGCTGAATCCCGACAAACAAAGACTTCTGATCCGGCGAGAAGCTGATCCCGGTGACTTCGCAGCCAACCGGCCCGACCATGAACCGGCGGATCTCCCCGGTCACCGGGTCGGCACAGAGCATCTGGTTATTGCCCATGCCGGCAAAATCACCGGCGTTGCTCGAGTCGCCATCGGTCTGAATCCACAACCGGCCGGCGTCGTCGAATGCCAGGCCATCCGGGCTGTTGAACATGTTCTGCGGCGTGATGTTCGACGAACCGCCCTTCGGCGTACCCGCGTGGAGGCCCGGATTGCCGGCGACCACGAACAGATCCCAGGCGAAGTGCTTCGAGCCGTGATCGTCGCGGTCGGTGCGCCAGCGCAGAATCTGCCCGTACACGTTCTTCTCGCGCGGGTTCGGCCCGCCCACCGGTTGACCGTCTTCGCCGCGCTTGGCGTTGTTGGTCAAGGTGCAATAGACCTGGCCGTCCTTGGGGCTGACGACGATCCACTCGGGACGGTCCATGCGCGTGGCTTTCACCACGCTCGCCGCGAGGCGCGCATGAATCAGCACTTCAGCCTGACTGGCAAAACCGCTGCTGGCGTCGATGCCGTTTTTGCCGTGGGTCAGCTCGATCCACTCGCCCTGGCCTTTCGGGTGATCGGCATTGCCGTCGCCGGCGTCGAAGCGCGCCACATACAAGGTGCCGTGGTCCAGCAGATCGCGGTTGGCTTTCGGGTTTTTGTGGTTGATCTTGTCGCGGCTGACGAATTTGTAGATGAATTCGCCGCGTTCGTCGTCGCCCATGTACACCACGGCGTGACCGTCTTTGGTCTCGGCCAGTGCGGCGTTTTCATGTTTGAAGCGGCCCAGTGCGGTGCGCTTCACCGGTGTCGACTGCGGATCGAACGGGTCGATTTCCACCACCCAGCCGTGACGGTTGAGCTCGTTCGGATTCTTCGCCAGATCAAAGCGTTCGTCATGCGGGTGCCAGTTGTTCTCTTTACTGGCGACCACTACACCGTAGCGTTTCTGCGCTGCATCGAATTTCTGCTCGGCGTTGCTGCTGCCGAAGCAGTCAGTGAAGTTCTCTTCGCAGGTCAGGTAAGTGCCCCACGGCGTCTTGCCGTTGGCGCAGTTCTGGAAGGTGCCGAGGACGTTCTTGCCCTGCGGGTCGGCGCTGGTTTTCAGCAGGTCATGGCCCGCAGCAGGGCCGCTCAGGCTGATCGGTGAATTGCCGTGAATGCGACGGTTGTAGCGCGAACCCTGGACGAATTGCCACTGGCCGTCCTTGCGCTGCACTTCGATGACCGATACGCCTTCGCAAGCCAGCGCCTTGTGTACCTCTGCTTTCGATTGCGGCATGCCGCCGTGCGGGTAGAGGTAGCGGTAATTGGTGTATTCGTTGTTGATCGCCATCAGCGCCCGGTCCTTCTCACCGGGAAATTCGAACAGGCTCATGCCGTCGTTGTTGTCGCCGAACTGGACTTCCTGCTGTTCCGCGGTGCCGTTGCCGCTGGGGTCGAACGCCGGGCCGTTGTTTTGCAGCGGTTGGCCCCAACTGATCAACACCGAGGATTTGTAGCCAGCGGGCAGGGTAATGGCGTCGCTGGTGGCGGCGGGGATGCTGTCGAAACCCAGCAGCGTGCTGGTGCCGGCGCTGACGCTGGCCGCGAGCACGCTGCGGCTCAGCAGGTTGCCGCCGAGGAACATCGCGGCACCGCACAGGGCGCCGGCGCTGATGAAGCCGCGACGGCTGAGGCCGACCATGTTCTCGAGGTCGGTGGGTTGGTGGTCTTTCAATAGGCTCACATCAGGCTCCCTGCGGGTTTTTGCAGTCACCTTAAAGCCCGTTAATGACGCTTGTGTTTCAGAGCGGTGTACCGAGCAGGACGTTGGACGGCGCGAATTGCACGCGCACGGCTTTATCGACGGCGAGGCCGCGGGTTCGCAAGTCCAGCGGTTCGGCCAGCGCGCATAGCGTCTGGCCATTGGGCAGGCCGATGCGCACTTCACTCGGGCCGTCTTCGGCATCAAGAACTTCTTCGATGATGCCCGTGAGGTTGTTGTATCCCAAGGTTGCAACGTCTTCGATGCGCAGAAGGTCGAGCCAACCGGCCTTGATCAGCGCGACGACTTCGGTGCCGGTTTGCAGCTCCAGGCGCAGGGTGCTGTCATGGGTGATCTGCCCATCGAGGGTCAGGCCGGCGGCCAGTTCAAGACGGATCAGGTCGTTGCGACCTTGGGTTTCGATCTTCACGACCTTGCCGTGCAACTGATTGCGTGCGCTGGTTCGGAGCATCAGGCGGCCGAGCAGGTCGAGGTCGCTGGCGTCTTCGGCGGCCTCCAGCACCTGGGCCTGGAGTGTTTGCAGCTTTTGATACAGCCGTAATACGCGCTCGCCTTCGCTGGACAGTTTGGCACCGCCGCCGCCCTTGCCGCCGACACTGCGCTCCACCAACGGTTTCTGTGCGAGGTTGTTTAACTCGTCGATGGCGTCCCACGCCCCTTTGTAACTCAGCCCCGCACTTTTCGCCGCGCGGGTGATCGAGCCCTGTTCGGCGATGTGTTGCAGCAACGCGATGCGTTGCGGGCGACGAACGATGTGCTGGGAGAGCAATGGGGGCAGGGTCATGGCGGACGCTTCGGGCTGTGGCGATGGGAGGACGTTGGCGGCTTGAGCAGCGGGAGTCAAGCCAGGGTCACGTTCTTGTGGGAGCGAGCTTGCTCGCGATGGCGAAGCATCAGTCACATCAATGTTGACAGTAATGACCTCATCGCGAGCAAGCTCGCTCCCACAGGTTTTGTGTCATTTGATCAAACCGCGTCGCCAGGTTTGGGGGTGCGGGCCAGGCAATAGACATCAACCCGGGCGGCGCCGGCTTCGATTAACAGACGAGCCAGGGCTTGGGCGGTGGCGCCGGTGGTCAGTACGTCGTCCACTAGCGCCAGATGCCGCCCCTTGATGGATGCATCGGGCATCAGCGCGAAAGCGTTGCGCAGGTTCTTTTTGCGCGCGTCGGCGTTGAGGTCCTGTTGAGCACTGGTGTCGTGTATGCGCTTCACCAGCTGTTCTTCGCAGGGAATCACCAGGCTGTTACCGAGCCAGCGGCTAAGCATCGCGGCCTGGTTGAACCCCCGCTGGCGCTGGCGTTTGATAGCGAGTGGTACCGGGACCAACGCATCGGGCCGCTCCTGTGCTTCATCGAAGTGATGTTGCAGCGACTGAGCGAGCAGCTCGGCAAGCAGACGGCCAAGCGGCCATTTCGCGTGGTGTTTGAAGCGGGTAATCAGACTGTCGATCGGAAAGCTGTAGCTCCAGGGCGCGATCACATGTTCAAAGGCCGGCGGCGCCTTCAAACATTGGCCGCACGTCAAGCCTGCGGCGGGCAATGGCAGGGCGCATGTCTGGCAATGGTCGCCGAGCCAGGGCAGGTCCGTTTCGCACCCCAGGCAGATGGGCGTGGCTCCGTCCGCTCTCTCGCCGCAAAGCAAACATGATTGATTGTTTTTTAACCAGATGTAAACCGGTCCTGTGTAACGTGGTTGACAGCGCATCACTCTTCCTTAAATATGCCGAACATCCGTGTCGCGTCTGTGGGTATTCCGTCCCCCGACCGCTTGCCAGCATAAAACAAAGGAAACGCCCATGAGCGCCAGCACCTCTGCAACCCTGCGTCATGACTGGTCTTTGGCCGAAGTCAAAGCACTCTTCGTTCAGCCATTCAACGACCTGCTATTCCAGGCGCAGACGGTGCACCGCGCGCATTTCGACGCCAACCGCGTTCAGGTTTCCACGCTGCTCTCGATCAAAACCGGCGCCTGCCCGGAAGATTGCAAATATTGTCCGCAGTCCGGTCACTACAACACCGGGCTGGAAAAAGAAAAGCTGATGGAAGTGCAGAAGGTGCTCGAAGAAGCCGCTCGCGCCAAGGCCATCGGTTCGACGCGTTTCTGCATGGGTGCGGCGTGGAAGCATCCGTCAGCCAAGGACATGCCGTACGTGCTGGAAATGGTCAAAGGCGTGAAAGCCATGGGCCTGGAAACCTGCATGACCCTCGGTCGTCTCGATCAGGACCAGACCGCAGCGCTGGCCCAGGCCGGCCTCGACTACTACAACCACAACCTCGACACCTCGCCGGATTTCTACACCAGCATCATCACTACCCGCACCTACAGCGAGCGCCTGCAAACCCTGGCCTACGTGCGTGATTCCGGGATGAAGATCTGCTCCGGCGGCATCCTCGGCATGGGCGAATCGCTCGATGATCGCGCCAACCTGCTGATCCAGCTGGCCAACCTGCCGGAGCATCCGGAGTCGGTGCCGATCAACATGTTGGTGAAGGTGGCCGGCACACCGCTGGAAAACGCCGAGGACATCGACCCGTTCGACTTCATCCGCATGCTCGCCGTCGCGCGCATCCTGATGCCGCAGTCCCACGTGCGCCTGTCTGCCGGCCGCGAAGCCATGAATGAGCAAATGCAGGCGCTGGCGTTTTTTGCCGGGGCGAACTCGATTTTCTACGGCGACAAACTGCTGACCACTGCCAACCCGCAGGCCGACAAGGACATGCAACTGTTCTCGCGGCTGGGCATCCTGCCGGAAGCGCGCGAAGAGCATGCCGACGAGGTGCATCAAGCGGCGATCGAGCAGGCGTTGGTCGAGCAGAAAAGCAGCGAGCAGTTCTATAACGCGGCTGTTTGATCACCCGCTGTTGACCTGATTGGAATGCAAAACACTGTGGGAGCGGGCTTGCCCGCGATAGCGATGAAGCAGCCGACATCTCTGCTGGATGTTACTCCGCCATCGCGGGCAAGCCCGCTCCCACAGGGATCGCGTTCACGTTAAGTATTTGCGCTGACCTACGAGGCCTGCATGTCTTTCGATCTCGCCGCACGCCTTGCTGCCCGTCGTGCCGAAAATCTTTACCGCCAGCGCCCACTGCTCGAAAGCCCCCAAGGCCCGGAAGTGGTGGTCGATGGCCAGCCGTTACTGGCGTTCTGCAGCAACGACTACCTGGGCCTGGCCAATCACCCGCAAGTGATCGAAGCCTGGCGTGCCGGGGCGTCACGATGGGGCGTCGGTGGCGGGGCATCGCACTTGGTGATCGGCCACAGCACGCCGCATCACGAGCTCGAAGAAGCGCTGGCTGACTTGACCGGCCGCCCGCGCGCCCTGCTGTTCACCACCGGTTACATGGCGAACCTCGGTGCGGTGACCGCGCTGGTCGGGCAGGGTGATACGGTGCTGGAAGACCGGCTCAATCACGCCTCGTTGCTCGATGCGGGGCTGTTGTCCGGCGCGCGTTTCAATCGTTATCTGCACAACGATGCGCAGAGCCTGGCCAATCGTCTCGAGAAAGCCATCGGCAACACGCTGGTGGTCACCGACGGCGTGTTCAGCATGGACGGCGACATCGCCGACCTGCCGGCGCTGGCCCGGCAAGCCAAGGCCAGAGGCGCGTGGCTGATGGTCGATGACGCTCATGGTTTCGGTCCGTTGGGCGCCAACGGCGGCGGCGTCGTCGAGCATTTCGGCCTGAGCCAGGATGACGTGCCGGTGCTGGTCGGCACCCTCGGCAAGGCGTTCGGCACCGCCGGTGCGTTTGTGGCCGGCAGCGAAGCGTTGATCGAGACCCTTATCCAGTTCGCCCGCCCGTACATCTACACCACCAGCCAGCCGCCGGCCCTGGCCTGCGCAACGCTTAAAAGTCTGGAATTGCTGCGCACCGAGCATTGGCGGCGCGAGCATCTGCAGACGCTGATCCGTCAGTTCCGCGAAGGCGCCGGGCAGATTGGTCTGCAGTTGATGGACAGCTTCACCCCAATCCAGCCGATCATGATCGGCGACGCCGGGCGCGCGGTTCGACTGTCGCAGATGCTGCGCGAACGCGGGTTGATGGTGACGGCGATTCGTCCCCCGACCGTGCCGGCCGGCAGCGCGCGATTGCGCGTGACCCTGACGGCGGCTCACAGCGAGGCACAGGTGCAGCTATTGTTGAATGGACTGGCCGATTGTTTTCAGGAACTGGGACCGGAGCCAAGCCATGCGTAATCGCTTGATTCTGCTACCGGGCTGGGGCCTCGGCATTTCACCGCTGGAACCTTTGGCTGCCGCGTTGCAGGGGCTGGATGAACACCTGCACGTCGAGATCGAACCGTTGCCGGAACTGGAATCGAGCGATCTTGAAGACTGGCTCGATGAACTGGATGCGACAGTGCCGCAGGATGTGTGGCTTGGCGGCTGGTCCCTCGGTGGCATGTTGGCCTCGGAGTTGGCGGCGCGGCGCGGTGATCGCTGCTGTGGCTTGCTGACGTTGGCGAGCAATCCGTGCTTCGTGGCTTGGGCTGACTGGTCCAACGCGATGCACGAAGACGATTTCAATGCCTTCCTCAACGGCTTTCGTCTTGATCCCGGCGCGACGTTGAAACGCTTTAGTCTGCTCTGCGCACAGGGCTCCGCCGATCCGCGATCGCTGGCTCGGCTGTTGCTGGCGGCCGCTCCGAAAACCCCTGCCGCTGCGCTGTTGAGCGGGTTGGAGTTACTCGGCGGCTTGAGCACCCGTCAGGCCTTGCTGGATTTTCAGGGGCCGCAATTGCATCTGTTCGCCGGCCTCGACGGGCTGGTCCCGGCCGAGGCTGCCGCAGCGCTGGTGACGTTGCTGCCAGATGTCGAAATCGGTCTGATCGAACAGGCCAGCCACGCGTTTCTTCTGGAAGACCCTCACGGTGTGGCGGGGGCGATCCAGGCCTTTTTGCATGAGTCCGGCGATGACTGATTTATCCCTTCCCAACCTGCCCGGCGGCCTGCCGGACAAGCGCCAGGTGGCGGCATCCTTTTCCCGCGCGGCGGCCAGCTATGACAGCGTGGCTGAATTGCAGCGCGATGTCGGCAGCCAGCTGTTAAGCCGTTTGCCGGATGATTTTGTGCCGGGCCGTTGGCTCGATCTGGGTTGCGGCACCGGGCATTTCAGTCGGGTACTGGGGGCGCGTTTTCCTGCGGGGCAGGGCGTGGCGCTGGACATCGCCGAGGGCATGCTCAATCACGCCCGGCCACTGGGCGGCGCCACGCATTTCGTTGCCGGCGATGCGGAGCGGCTGCCGTTGCAGGAGTCGACCTGTGATCTGGTCTTCTCCAGCCTGGCGGTGCAGTGGTGCGCGGACTTCGCTTCGGTGCTCAGTGAAGCCCGTCGTGTGCTGAAACCGGGCGGGATTTTCGCGTTTGCTAGTCTGTGCGTGGGCACACTGTCAGAGCTGCGAGACAGTTGGCGGCAGGTGGACGGCATGGTGCACGTCAACCGCTTCCGCGAGTTCGGGGTTTATCAGCAGCTGTGCGCGGCCAGCGGCTTGCAGGTCGCCAGCCTGCAAACCCGACCACATGTGTTGCACTACCCCGATGTGCGTAGCCTGACCCATGAACTCAAGGCACTTGGTGCGCACAACCTGAACCCCGGTCGGCCGGGCGGTTTGACCGGCAGGGCGCGGATCCTTGGCCTGGTAGAGGCTTATGAGCATTTTCGTCAGGCCGAAGGCCTGCCAGCGACTTATCAAGTGGTGTACGCCGTTTTGGAGAAACCCTTATGAGTGCAGCCTATTTCATTACCGGCACTGACACCGATGTCGGCAAAACCACGGTGGCCGCCGGTTTGCTGTATGCCGCGCGGTTGGCGGGGCTGAGCACGGCGGCAGGCAAACCGGTCGCTTCCGGGTGCGATGTAACGCCCAAGGGGCTGCGCAACGCCGATGCGTTGGCGCTGCTGGCGGAGTGCTCGTTGCCACTGACGTATGCACAGGTCAATCCGGTCGCCTTTGAGCCTGCCATTGCTCCGCATCTGGCGGCGCGCGAGGCCGGGGTGGCGTTGACCGTGCAATCGCTGCTGACGCCGATGCGGCAGATTCTGGACATGCAGGCGGATTTCACCTTGATCGAAGGCGCTGGGGGCTGGCGCGTGCCCTTGGCGGATCAGGACAATCTGTCGGACCTGGCAATGGCGCTCGATCTGCCGGTGATTCTGGTGGTCGGTGTGCGCTTGGGTTGCATCAACCATGCGCTGCTGACCGCCGAGGCGATTGCTCACGACGGTTTGCAGCTGGCGGGTTGGGTAGCCAATATCATCGACGCGAAGACCTCGCGTCTTGAAGAAAACCTGGCCACGCTGGCTGAACGGATCCCGGCACCGTGTCTGGGCCGGGTGCCGAAACTCAAGGTGTTGACGGCAGAGGCGGTGGCGGAGCACCTTCAACTGGATTTGCTGGACTGAAGTGCCCGGGCAATTGTTTTACCTATGACAAGGCACTGTGCCATTAGTGTTTTTGTCGGGCCTTTTGTCGGCGTGTCTGATTCAATGGCCGCTGTTGATCCTCTGCAAGGACGAGTTCTCCCATGGAAATCTCAGGAAACACCGCTTTCTATGCCGGTCTGAGCACTATTCAGACTGGGCAGAACCGCGTCGATCAAGCGGCCGGTCAAATCGCTAACAGTACGATTGAGCGTTCGGTGACCAGCCAGTCCTCCGAGGCTCAGGTTGATCGGCTGCGTTCGGTTGATCGCAGCCAACAGTCAGACGTGGTCAGCAACAGGGTCGAGATGGCGCAGGGCAAGTTTCAAGTCGAGGCGGGCGTGGCAGTGGCCAAGGCTTCCGATGAAATGCTCGGCACGCTGATCGACACTTTCGCCTGATCATCCGCTGTATCCGCACCTGCAACGCCGCGAACCCTCGCGGCGTTTTTGTGCGTAAGTCCTTCTCCCTTAACTAAACTTTCATACACCGCGTGTTGCCTTGGCACTCAGCGTTGCGTTGCTGCGTGTCCGGCATTTGTGCGGCGTGATGACGAACGGCAAAAGATCGGCGCTTGACAAGATTTGGGCGTAAACGTATGTTTCAAACAACTGTTTGACCGCCACAACAAATCAATGCGGTCGTTCATTCCCGGTTACATCAGCAGAGGTTTATCGCTATGCCTGACTACAAGGCCCCCTTGCGTGATATTCGCTTCGTTCGTGACGAGCTGCTCGGCTACGAAGCGCACTATCAGAGCCTTCCGGCTTGTGCGGACGCGACTCCAGACATGGTTGACGCCATTCTCGAAGAAGGCGCCAAGTTTTGTGAGCAGGTACTGGCTCCGCTGAACCGCGTGGGTGACACCGAAGGTTGCACCTGGAGCGAGTCCGGCGTTACAACGCCGACCGGCTTCAAAGAAGCCTACAAGCAATTCGTCGAAGGCGGCTGGCCAAGCCTGGCCCACGACGTGGAGCACGGCGGCCAAGGCTTGCCAGAGTCTCTGGGTCTGGCCGTCAGCGAAATGGTCGGCGAAGCCAACTGGTCGTGGGGCATGTACCCGGGCCTGTCCCATGGCGCGATGAACACCATCTCCGAGCACGGCACGCCTGAACAGCAACACGCTTACCTGACCAAGCTGGTTTCCGGCGAATGGACCGGCACCATGTGCCTGACCGAACCGCACTGCGGCACCGACCTGGGTATGCTGCGCACCAAGGCCGAACCTCAGGCCGACGGTTCCTACAAAGTCTCCGGCACCAAGATTTTCATCTCGGCCGGCGAACACGACATGGCCGACAACATCGTCCACATCGTGCTGGCCCGCCTGCCGGATGCACCGGCTGGCACCAAAGGCATTTCGCTGTTCATCGTCCCGAAATTCATGCCGAACGAAGATGGTTCGATCGGTGCGCGCAACGCTGTGACCTGTGGTTCCCTGGAACACAAGATGGGCATCCACGGTAACGCGACGTGCGTGATGAACTTCGACGCGGCCACCGGTTTCCTGATCGGCCCGGCGAACAAAGGCCTGAACTGCATGTTCACCTTTATGAACACCGCACGTCTGGGCACTGCGCTGCAAGGTCTGGCTCACGCCGAGATCGGCTTTCAGGGCGGCCTGAAGTACGCTCGTGATCGGCTGCAAATGCGCTCGCTGACTGGCCCGAAAGCGCCGGAAAAAGCCGCTGACCCGATCATCGTTCACCCTGACGTACGTCGCATGCTGTTGACCATGAAAGCGTTCGCTGAAGGCAACCGCGCGATGGTTTACTTCACTGCCAAGCAAGTCGACATCGTCAAGTACGGCGTGGACGAAGAAGAGAAAAAGAAAGCCGACGCACTGCTGGCGTTCATGACGCCGATTGCCAAGGCCTTCATGACCGAAGTCGGTTTTGAATCCGCTAACCATGGCGTGCAAATCTACGGCGGCCACGGCTTCATCGCCGAGTGGGGCATGGAGCAGAACGTCCGCGACAGCCGCATTTCGATGCTGTACGAAGGCACCACCGGTATCCAGGCACTCGACCTGCTGGGCCGTAAAGTGCTGATGACTCAAGGCGAGGCCCTGAAAGGCTTCACCAAGATCGTCCACAAGTTCTGCCAGACCAACGAAGGCAACGAAGCGGTTCAAGAGTTCGTCGCACCGCTGGCTGCACTGAACAAAGAGTGGGGCGAGCTGACCATGAAGGTCGGTATGGCCGCCATGAAAGATCGCGAAGAAGTCGGCGCGGCGTCGGTGGACTACCTGATGTACTCCGGTTACGCCTGCCTGGCTTACTTCTGGGCGGACATGGCACGTCTGGCGGCCGAGAAACTGGCCTCCGGCACCAGCGAGACGGCGTTCTACACCGCCAAGCTGCAGACTGCGCGCTTCTACTTCCAGCGCATCCTGCCGCGTACCCGCACTCACGTTGCAACCATGCTGTCGGGCGCCGGCAACCTGATGGACATGAAAGAAGAAGACTTCGCACTGGGCTACTAAGCCTTAACCGCAGTCGTTCAAAAGAGCCGCTGCTCCTTCGGGAGTGGCGGTTTTTTTTTGCTTTTGAACAGCCATTGACCGGCCCCAGATTGCGCAGGGTTGCATCCCGTTACACAGCCGCAAAAAAAACCTCGGTATATGACTCAGAAAGTCGAGGTCTCTGCCGTTAACATTGGTGGGCACAATGCCATCAATTGTCGTGACGGTCGGAGCTTTACCCTTGCCGCGTTCTTCCGCTGTACGTTTCAGTCATTTCCTACCATCACTCCTGCTTTTGCTCGCGGGGCTGGCAGCGGCCTACGTCAAGGATCTGAACGTCTTTTTCACGTCGCTGTTCAACGTGCTGCCTACCTTGGTGCTGTTACTCGGCGGTGCCTATTGCGCGGTT
The DNA here is from genome assembly GCF_902497785.1 of Pseudomonas fluorescens. GTDB lineage: Bacteria > Pseudomonadota > Gammaproteobacteria > Pseudomonadales > Pseudomonadaceae > Aquipseudomonas > Aquipseudomonas fluorescens_BO. The sequence continues at coordinate 81,698 of NZ_CABVHK010000007.1, read as the reverse complement.
TACCGACGCCAGCGTGAGCTGTTTCTGATGGTCACGGTGTACATCGCCTACTACCTGCTCGACACCCAGACCGACTATTACCGCGACAACGGCAAGGTGCGTGAAGACGCCGCAGTAGTCTTTCACCTGTGCTGCCTGCTGCTGCCGCTGCTGTTCGGCGTATTCGCCGCCTGGCAGGAACGCACTCACCTGTTCCAGGACATGGTGGCGCGCTTCGCTGTGTTACTGGCCGTCGGCAGTGTGGCGTTGGGGCTGGAGCAAAGTTACCCACAGGCGTTGTTGATGTGGCTGTCGGAAATTCGCTGGCCAGCCTTGCATGGCACGTGGATGAGCCTTATCCAGCTGTCGTATCCGGTGTTCATCGCCTCGTTCCTGCTGTTGAGCTGGCAATACTGGCGAAACCCGAGACCGCTACACGCCGCCCAGCTTGTGGGGTTGATCGGGTTGTTCTGGGCGTTGCCGAAGACCTTCATCCTGCCATTTACCCTGAACATCTTGTGCAGCCAGGTCATGTTGATGATTGCCACAGCGGTGGCGCACGAAGCCTACCAAATGGCCTTTCGCGATGAGCTCACCGGTTTGCCGGGGCGTCGTGCGTTGAACGAGCGCATGCAACGCCTGGGGCGCAATTACGTGCTGGCCATGAGCGACGTCGACCATTTCAAGAAATTCAACGACACCCACGGTCACGACGTCGGCGACCAGGTATTACGACTGGTAGCGAGCAAGCTGTCGAAAATCGGCGGTGGCGGTAGGGCGTATCGCTATGGCGGTGAGGAATTTGCTCTGGTGTTCGCGGGCAAGACGCTTGAAGAGTGTATGCCGCACCTGGAAGTCATCCGCGAATCCATTGCGACCTACAATATTCATCTGCGCAATCAGGACAATCGACCGCAGGACGACCAGCAAGGACGCCAGCGTCGTGCCGGGTCCGCGGCGTCGAGTGTGTCGGTCACTGTCAGCATTGGCGTCGCGGAGCGCGTGGAGCAGAAGAATCCGGAAAAAGTCCTCAAGTCCGCCGATGAAGCGCTCTACGCCGCCAAGGGTGCCGGACGCAACTGTGTGGTGGCATTCGGTCAGAACCGTCGCGGTGCCGTACGCATGGACGCTGTAGCGGGTTGAGTGATGATGGCGCATTCAGCGTCTGGACTGTGATTGTGAGGTGTGGCTGGCGGCAGTAGGTTTGAGCAAACTGCTGCCGGAGAAATGACCATGCCCGAATACAAAGCCCCGCTGCGCGACATGCGCTTTCTGATCGACCATGTCTTCGATTTTCACAGCAACTACGCCGCGCTGGGCGCCACCGACGCCAGCCCGGACATGGTCAATGCGATCCTCGAAGAGGGCGCGAAATTCTGTGAGAACGTTCTTGCACCGCTCAATCGTAGCGGCGATGAAGAAGGCTGCCATTTCGACAACGGCGTGGTAACAACGCCTACAGGCTTCAAGCAAGCCTTCGCACAATACGTCGAGGGTGGCTGGCATGGTCTGGCGGCCGATCCGGCTTACGGCGGTCAAGGGTTGCCCAGTTCGCTGGGATTGGTAATCAGCGAGATGGTCGGCTCCAGCAACACCTCCTGGGGCATGTACCCGGGCCTGACCCACGGCGCGATGTCGGCGATCCACGCCCATGGCACCGAGGACCAGAAAAACACCTACCTGAGCAAACTGACCGCCGGCCAGTGGACGGGCACCATGTGCCTGACCGAAGCCCACTGCGGCACCGACCTTGGCATCATCAAAACTCGCGCCGTGCCTGCGGCTGATGGCAGTTACGCGATCTCCGGCAGCAAGATCTTCATTTCCGCCGGCGAGCACGACATGAGCGACAACATCATTCACCTGGTGTTGGCGAAACTGCCGGATGCGCCTGCGGGCACCAAGGGCATTTCTCTGTTCATCGTTCCCAAATTCCTGCCGGATGGCGCCGGTGAAGCGGGCGAGCGCAACGGCGTTTCCTGCGGCTCGATCGAACACAAAATGGGCATCAAGGCGTCGGCCACCTGTGTGTTGAACTTCGACGAGGCCAAAGGCTTCCTCATCGGTGAGCCGAACAAGGGCCTGAACTGCATGTTCACCATGATGAACCATGCACGTCTAGGCACCGGTATGCAGGGTTTGTGTCTGGGTGAAGCCAGTTTTCAGGGGGCGATCAAGTACGCCAACGACCGCCTGCAGATGCGCTCATTGACTGGCCCGAAAGCGCCGGAAAAAGCTGCCGACCCGATCATTGTTCATCCCGACGTGCGCCGCATGTTGCTGACCATGAAGGCCTTCAACGAGGGCAATCGCGCGTTGACCTACTTCACTGCGCAGTTGCTCGATGTGGCCCACTTGAGTCTGGATGAAACCGCACGGCAAGACGCCGAAGATTTATTGGCGTTCCTGACACCGATCTGCAAAGCCTTCATGACCGACACCGGGCTGGAAGTCACCAACCACGGCATGCAGGTGTTTGGCGGGCACGGTTTCATTCGTGAATGGGGCATGGAGCAGTTGGTTCGCGATTGCCGGATTGCGCCCATCTACGAAGGTACCAACGGCATACAGGCGCTGGATTTGCTCGGGCGAAAAGTACTTGGCAGCCAAGGCAAACTGCTGCGTGGCTTCACCAAAATCGTCCATAAGTTCTGTGCGGCGAACGCCGGGCATCCGCAACTGGCCAGTTATGTGGCTCAGCTCAATGGGTTGAATCAGCAGTGGGGTGAGTTGACGACTCAGGTTGGCATGGCCGCGATGAAAAATCCGGACGAAGTCGGTGCTGCGTCAGTGGATTACCTGATGTACAGCGGTTACATCATCCTCGGCTACCTGTGGCTGCGCATGGCATTGGTGGCTCAGGCACAACTCGACGCAGGCAGCGGCGATGCTGATTATTGCCGGGGCAAACTGGCGACCAGTGAGTTTTACTTCAAGCGCTTGCTGCCGCGAACGGCTGCTCACCGTGCGGCTATCGAAGCGGGGAGTGATTGCCTGATGCAGCTGCCGGCGGACATGTTTGCGTTGTAACGCTTAAAAGGTCGCAGCCTTCGGCAGCTCCTACCGGTACGTGTGCCAATTGTTGGAGCTGCCGAAGGCTGCGATGTGTTTCTCGATGACCAAAAATTACAAATCGGTCATGGCCTGACCCTATGTGTCGCAAAAGTTGTTGGGTTACACTCGGACCCAAAGAAAACACCTTCCTACGAATTACCAGTAAAGATCCTGCGAGGTTTGCCATGGCTGACTACAAAGCGCCCCTGCGCGATATGCGCTTCGTCCTCAATGAAGTATTTGAGGTCGCCAAACTCTGGGCCGAGTTGCCGGCGCTGGCCGATACCGTCGATGCGGAAACCGTTGAAGCCATTCTCGAGGAAGCCGGCAAGGTCACCAGTAAAAGCATCGCGCCCCTGAGCCGCGCGGCTGACGAAGAAGGTTGCCATTGGGCGGACGGTGCCGTCACCACGCCGGCAGGTTTCCCACAGGCTTATCAGACTTACGCTGAAGGCGGTTGGGTGGGCGTGGGTGGCGATCCAGCCTACGGCGGCATGGGCATGCCCAAGGCGGTCTCGGCTCAGGTCGAGGAAATGGTCAACTCCGCCAGCCTGTCGTTCGGTCTGTACCCGATGCTCACCGCTGGTGCTTGCCTGTCGATCAACGCGCACGCCAGCGAAGAGCTGAAAGCGGCTTACCTGCCGAACATGTACGCCGGTGTCTGGGCCGGGTCCATGTGCCTGACCGAGCCTCATGCCGGTACAGACTTGGGAATTATTCGTACAAAAGCCGAACCTCAAGCTGATGGTTCCTACAAGGTCAGCGGCACCAAGATCTTCATCACCGGCGGCGAACACGACCTCACCGAAAACATCATCCACTTGGTGCTGGCGAAACTGCCGGACGCGCCGGCGGGTCCGAAAGGCATTTCGTTGTTCCTCGTTCCCAAGTTCATGGTCAATGCCGATGGCAGCCTGGGCGCTCGGAACCCGGCAAACTGTGGCTCGATTGAACACAAGATGGGCATCCAGGCATCCGCGACCTGCGTGATGAACTTCGACGAAGCCGTGGGCTATCTGGTCGGCGAGCCGAATAAAGGCCTGGCGGCGATGTTCACGATGATGAACTACGAACGTCTGGGCGTCGGCATCCAGGGCCTTGCCTCGGGCGAGCGCTCTTACCAGAACGCCATCGAATACGCCCGCGACCGTCTGCAAAGCCGTTCGCCAACTGGCGCGCAGAACAAGGACAAAGTAGCCGACCCGATCATCGTCCATCCAGACGTGCGTCGCATGCTGCTCACCATGAAAGCCTCGAACGAAGGCGGCCGTGCGTTCTCCACTTACGTGGCCATGCAACTGGACACCGCCAAGTTCAGCGAAGACGCGACCACCCGCAAACGCGCGGAAGACCTGGTGGCCCTGCTGACGCCGGTGGCCAAGGCGTTCCTGACTGACCTCGGTCTGGAAACCACCATTCACGGCCAACAGGTGTTCGGCGGCCACGGTTACATCCGTGAGTGGGGCCAGGAGCAACTGGTTCGCGACGTGCGCATTACTCAGATCTACGAAGGTACCAACGGCATTCAGGCGCTGGACCTGGTAGGACGCAAGGTGGTTGGCAGTGGCGGGGCGTTCTACAACCTGTTCGCCGACGAGATTCGTCACTTCACCGCGACGGCCAGCGCTGACCTGACCGAGTTCACCAAACCGCTCAACGATGCGGTCACCACCCTCGACGAATTGACCGCATGGTTGCTGGACCGGGCGAAAAACAACCCGAACGAGATCGGCGCTGCTTCGGTCGAGTACTTGCAAGCCTTCGGTTACGTGGCATACGCCTACATGTGGGCACTGATGGCCAAGGCCGCCTTGGGCAAAGAAGCGCAGGAGGATTTCTACGCGAGCAAACTGGGTACCGCGCGCTTTTACTTCGCACGCCTGTTGCCGCGTATTCATTCGTTGAGCGCATCGGTCAAGGCCGGCAGTGAGTCGCTGTTCCTGCTGGATGCCGCGCAGTTCTGACTAAGTCATGTCGTGTAAGCATTCGCTTACATGACGTGCTGCTCTTCTCCCATAGCTGCAAATTGGATCCACGGCTAATCTACTTCACATGGACGTCGCGCAGGAAGCGCAAAGCTACAACACGGACACGTAGGATTCTGCCAGGACGGCGGAGTGAAATGGATGTCAGGGAAACAGTCTGCAAAGCCCCGCTTCGGCGGGGTTTTCTTTTGCCCGCAGAAAAGTCAGCGCAACCCGTCCATCTACCCAGCGAGGTCCGTTGTCTCTGCGTCTTCTGTGATCGGCCGGCAGGTAAGGCCGGTGTCGGCGGAACAATTACACCAGTGCGTCGACGGTCAAACAGTGTGAAGCAGGGGACAAACATCCCAGTGGCATGGCGCTGAAGCTGTTGAGCATCGTACAGAAACACGGTCTCGAGATACTGGCCTGAAGATTTGCACTGAACCCTGACCAACGGTTTTGGTCGATTAGCAGTAAGGCTCACACGAGCCCATTTCAAATCAGGAGCTGACCCATGGACTTTGTTCGCATCATCATTGCCATTCTGTTGCCGCCATTGGGTGTGTTTCTGCAAGTCGGTTTCGCCGGGGCGTTCTGGCTGAATATCCTGCTGACGTTGTGCGGTTATATTCCGGGGATCGTGCATGCGGTGTACATCATTGCCAAGCGCTGAGGTTCGCGTAGGCCGATAAATCGCCTTCGCGAGCAGGCTCGCTCCCACGTTCGACCGAGTTCTTGTCAGGAATACGATTAAATGTGGGAGCGAGCCTGCTCGCGAATGAGGCGCCGCATGGCTAAAGGCTCATGCCGATTTCTGGGCTACTACTCCATCACCCGCCGATAAAACAACCACTCCTGCTCCAGCGCATGGGCCTGATTATCGGCCTTGCGGAAGCCGTGGCGTTCGTCCGCGTAGTAATGCGCTTCCACCAGAATCCCGTTTTCGTGCAGCGCCTCGACCATGTCGCGGGTCTGCTGCGGCACTACCACTGCGTCGAGTTCACCCTGGAAGAAAATCACCGGGACGCTGATTTGGCTGGCATGCAGCAACGGCGTGCGGGCGGCGTAACGCTCGGCGTCCTGCTGAGGATCGCCGATCAGCCAATCCAGATAATCACCCTCGAACTTGTGGGTTGCCTTACCCAGTGCGACGGGATCACTGACCCCATAAAGGCTGGCGCCCGCACGGAAAATCTTGTGGAACGCCAACGCGCAAAGCGTGGTGTAGCCGCCAGCGCTGCCGCCGCGAATAAACGCCTTGTCACCGTCGATGAGGCCGCGCCCGGCGAGATGAGCGACCACCGCGCAGGCATCCTCCACGTCCACTTCACCCCAACTCAAATGCAGCGCCTGACGATACGCCCGGCCATAGCCGCTGCTGCCTCGGTAGTTGAGGTCAGCCACGGCAAAACCGCGTTGCGCCCAGTATTGAATGCGCGGATCAAGCATTGGATAACACGCCGAAGTCGGGCCGCCGTGGATAAACACCACCAGCGGCGGTTTCGCTTCGCCGGTCATTGCCGGGTAGAAGAAACCGTGTGCCTCGCCCGAGCCACTCGGGTAGCGCAACGTTTGCGGCAGGCTGATCCGGTCGGCCGGCAATGGTGCCATCCCCCCGGCCAACACCTTGACCTGACGCGTATTGCGGTCGATGGCAATCACGGCGGACGAACTGACTGGCGAAGCGGCGACGCAGTAGATGAATTGTTCATCCAGTGCGAGTGATCGGAAACGGCTGTAGTCCCCTGTGAAATCTTCTGTAGTGCTACCGCAAATGCCCAGTCGGCCAAATCCGTCGACGGTCCAGCTCCCCAGCCAGGTCTCATCGCTGAGGGGCAGCCAGGTGCATCCACCCAACTGCCAGGGTGCTGGCCCATGGTCCGTCGTAGCACTCGGCAGCGGGCTCAAACCGTTTGAGGATTCCACCCAGGGTTGCCAATACCCTTCGCGATCTGTCAGACAAAACAGACGATTACGGTTATCGAAACGCGGTTGTTGCAGCGACTCCTCATCCCCCTCGCCGGCCACACATCGGGCTTGAGCAAAACGCCCGTCGCCCTGACGTTCGGCAACCATCAGGCGAGTCGCGGTCCATGGCTGGTGCGGGCGACTCCATTCGATCCAGGCTAACCGTCGAGCATCGGGGCTCAATGTCGGTGCGGCATAAAAGTCTGCACCTTCGGCGAGCAGGTGACACGTTCCGTCCAGCAGATCGATTGCCACCAGTCGGTGCCGGTCCCGATGTTCCTCAACGGCCAGCACCTGCCCCTGGGCGAATTGCAGATCGCCATAGCGACATTCGCCGGAGGTCAGCACTTCAGGTGTGTCGCCTTTCAGCGATTGTCGATACAGCTGCTGATCCGCCTCGTTGACGAAAACCACTCCGTCATCTGTCAGACAAAACGCTCCGCCGCCATATTCGTACACCCGGCTACGCACACTGAAACCCGCCGGCGTCAGGCAATGCGCCTGACCTCCGCCCCAGTGCCAGATTCGGCAAGCGCCATCCTCGGGACGGTATTCGTTCCAGAACAGGCCGTGCGGGCCGACCTGCACTTCGGCGAAGTCGACACCGGCAGCAACCGCTTTGGCGGCGCTGAAGGGGTCAGCTTTTGGCGATGAGTCGTGAGTTTCGTTCATTGCGAAAGGCCAGTTGTTCGATGGTCTGGGTCGCGTGCTCGGCTTCTTCGCGGGCCTTGAGAATCACGCCGTGATGTTCCGACTTGCTGCACACCGGGTCGGCATTGCTCGCGTCACCCGTGAGCATGAATGCCTGGCAGCGGCAGCCGCCGAAGTCCTTTTCTTTCTCGTCGCAAGAGCGGCACGGCTCGGGCATCCAGTCGTAGCCGCGAAAGCGGTTGAAGCCGAACGAGTCGTACCAGATGTGCTGCATGCTGTGGTCGCGCACGTTAGGAAACTGCACTGGCATCTGTCGGGCACCATGACAGGGCAGTGCGGTTCCATCCGGTGTGACGGTAAGAAAAATACTGCCCCAACCATTCATGCAGGCTTTAGGGCGTTCTTCGTAGTAGTCCGGCGTGACGAAAATCAACTTGCATGGGTGCCCTTCGGCTTCCAGTTTGGCGCGGTATTCATTGGTAATGCGTTCGGCGCGGACCAGTTGTTCCCTGGTCGGCAACAGGCCGACCCGGTTGAGCTGCGCCCAACCGTAAAACTGGCAGGTGGCGAGCTCGACGAAGTCCGCCTCAAGGGCGATGCACAGCTCGATGATCCGGTCGATCTTGTCGATGTTGTGCCGATGGGTCACGAAATTCAGCACCATCGGATAGCCATGGGCCTTCACTGCGCGAGCCATTTCCAGCTTCTGCGCGAAGGCTTTTTTCGAGCCGGCCAGCAGGTTATTTACCTGCTCGTCACTGGCTTGGAAGCTGATCTGGATATGGTCCAGACCAGCCTTCTTGAAATCGCTGATTTTTTGTTCGGTGAGGCCGATACCGGACGTGATCAGGTTGGTGTAGAAACCCAGTTTGCGCGCCTCGGCGATCAGCTCGGCGAGGTCCTGGCGCACCAGTGGTTCACCGCCGGAAAAGCCCAACTGCGCGGCGCCCATCTCCCGCGCTTCGCGAAACACCTTGATCCACTGTTCGGTGCTCAGCTCTTTGCCTTGCTCGGCGAAATCCAGCGGATTGGAGCAATAAGGGCATTGCAGCGGGCATCGGTAGGTCAGCTCGGCCAGCAACCAGAGTGGCAGGCCGATTTGCGGTTTGGGCGGTAACGTGTCTGACACGGAATCAGGCAAGTTCGATCCAGTGCTGAGCACGGGCGACCTCCATGAATTGCTCGATGTCGTCACCGAGCTCGGGCACGCCGGGGAACTGGGCGTCCAGCTCGGCGATGATTGCTGCGACGTCGCGTTCCCCGTCGATCAAACCACCGATCAGCGCGGCGCTTTCGTTGAGTTTGATCATGCCTTCCGGGTAGAGCAGCACGTGGCCTTTCTGCGCCGGTTCGTATTGAAAGCGGTAGCCGGGACGCCAGGTCGGGGTTTTGCTGCGATCGAAACTCATAAGGTGATTCCTTTGTGCCAGACCCGTTGTTCGGTGACGCTGTGATACGGCGGGCGTTTCAGTTCGTAGGCCATGCTCATGGCATCGAGCATGCTCCAAAGAATGTCCAGTTTGAACTGGAGAATTTCCAGCATGCGCTCCTGGCCTTCCCGCGTCGTGTAGTGCTGCAAAGTGATCGCCAGACCGTGTTCGACATCGCGGCGCGCCTGGCCCAGGCGCGTGCGGAAATACTCGTAACCGGTCGGGTCGATCCACGGGTAATGCTGCGGCCAGCTGTCGAGGCGCGACTGGTGAATCTGCGGCGCGAACAGTTCGGTCAGCGAGCTGCTGGCGGCTTCCTGCCAGTTGGCCCGGCGGGCGAAGTTGACGTAAGCGTCCACGGCGAAACGCACGCCAGGCAGCACCAATTCCTGGGAGCGCAGTTGGTCCGGGTCGAGGCCGACGGCCTGCCCCAGACGCAGCCAGGCTTCGATGCCGCCGTCTTCGCCAGGCGCGCCGTCGTGGTCGAGCAGGCGCTGGATCCACTCGCGACGGATCTCGCGATCCGGGCAATTGGCGAGGATGGCCGCGTCCTTCAGGGGAATGTTCACCTGATAGTAGAAGCGATTGGCGACCCAGCCCTGTATCTGCTCGCGGGTCGCCCGGCCTTCATACATCGCCACGTGGTACGGGTGATGGATGTGGTAATAGGCGCCTTTGGCGCGCAGGGCTGCTTCGAATTCGGCGGGGGACATTGGGGTGTCAGTCATTTCGAGTCTCCGGGGAATCTTCGGTATCTGGTCTGGCCCCATCGCGGGCAAGCCCGCTCCCACAGGTTTTGTATACACCGCAGATCCCTGTGGGAGCGAGCTTGCTCGCGATAGGCCGCGCAGCGGTCTCGGCTTCTTACAACACAATACTCATGCCGTCATACGCTACTTCAACGTCACGCCGAACCAACTCCGCACGCTCCGGTGAATCCTCATCGAGAATCGGGTTGGTGTTGTTGATGTGGATAAGCACCTTGCGTTGATTGGGCAGTTGTTCCAGGACTTCCAGCATACCGCCGGGTCCGTTCTGCGCCAGGTGGCCCATTTCACGACCGGTGCGAGTGCCGACGCCACGGCGCTGCATCTCATCGTCGTCCCACATCGTGCCGTCCACTAGCAGGCAGTCGCTGCCGGCCATGATTTTCAGCAGCGGTGCGTCGACTTTGCCCAGGCCCGGCGCATAGAACAGCTTGCCGCCGGTGTTCACGTCTTCAACGATAAGACCGATGTTGTCGCCCGGATGCGGGTCGAAACGGTGCGGCGAATAAGGTGGCGCGGCGCTGCGCAGCGGCAGTGGGGTAAAGCGCAGGTTCGGGCATGCCGGGACGATGAAGCTGCAATCGAGCTCGATGCGGTTCCAGTTCAACCCGCCATTCCAGTGGGTCAGCATGGTGAACAGCGGGAAACCGGTGCTCAAATCTTCATGGACCATGTCGGTGCACCAGACGTTGTGCGGGCATCCTTCGCGCAGGCTGAGCAGGCCGGTGGTGTGATCGATCTGGCTGTCCATCAGGATGATTGCGCTGATGCCGGTGTCGCGCAGGGCGCGTCCCGGTTGCATCGGGGCGAAACTCTGGAGCTGGGCCCGGATGTCCGGCGAGGCGTTGCACAGCACCCAGTTCACACCGTCATCGGAAATCGCGATCGACGACTGGGTCCGGGCCTTGGCATTCAGGCTGCCGTCGCGCAAACCCGCGCAGTTCACGCAGTTGCAGTTCCATTGGGGGAAACCGCCGCCGGCGGCGGAACCTAGAATCTGGACAAACATGGATGCTCCATCATTTCTGCGCTGAAAATAAAAACGCCTCGGCAAACCGAGGCGCTGAACTGCTAGACAAACTTAGCGGCTTGCGAAGTACATGGTGACTTCAAAGCCGATACGCAGGTCGGTGAAAGCTGGTTTGGACCAGGACATGGGAGTGCTCCTTCAGGTGATGAGACAGATCAGATCTATACATATAGTCCACCTCCAGCCGGAGATGTTCAGATAGTTAGGTGGCTATGTTACTCAAAATTACAGGGCGACAGGCCTGCATTCTCGGAAAAAGCTAATTGCACCAGCGGTAATGATCATTCTGTCACTTGCCAAAGCGCATCGGGCCCCGAACCGCTGACCAGGCAGCGCCAGCCGCCTTCGGCGTTGTTCAGTCGATGGGCGGCGGCGAGCAGGGCGGGGCGATCGATGGCCAGAATTGACAAGGGCAGCTGCGTCAGATAATCCGACGAGCGGCCAGCGAACTTGCCTTGCCAGAGCAGTTCGGCAGCCTGCGTGGCGGGCAGAGAGGCCCTGTCGAATTGGTCGGCCAAGGCTTGGCGCTGGGCAATAAAAGTTGCCTCGTCAATAACCTCGATCATTCCGGGCAGTTCGCTCAGGAAGCGTTCGACGTGTTCCAGCAAACCCAAAGGGGCGGTGCCCGGCGATTGCACGCCGAACAACATCCCGGTCTGCCCATGGAACTGGCGCAGTGAGCTGAACACGGCATAGCCCAGTTGCAGCTCAACCCGCAGCCGCTGGTAGAACGGCGTCTGACAGACATGGGCCAGCAAGCGCCAAGAGGCTTCGTCGCAGATGTCCTGGGTAGCTGTCGGACAGAACAGCAACAACGCGTGTTCGCTGGATTCGGTGTCGAGCGTTGTCCACAGGCGCTGTGAGTTGATCGAGGACGGCAGGGACGGTTGTGTGTCCGCTGCACCGGGCACTCGGCTCAGGGCCAAACCCATCGCCGCTTGAGTCTGTGTCGACAGGCCGGTGGCCAAACCTTCCCAGCGCGCACTCGACCATAGCTGCTGCAAGTCATCAGAGACGGCGGCGTGCCCAAGGCAATGATCGGGCAGCGCCTTGAGCAGTTGTCTAATCGGGATCAGCGCAGTGCTTTTCGGTTCTTCCTGTGAGAAACCGTTGGCAGGTTTTGTCAGCTCATTCAGCGCATGTTCGAGAACGGCCGGCATAGGTTCCTGCAACCCGGTCATCTTCAGTAGCCATTCATTTCCAGATGCGCTGAAGGAAAAGTCGACGCCCGCCTGACGGGCATCTTCACGCAATGGCTGCAGATGGTTTTCCAGGTTTTGCTGAAGTCGAGGGTGAGGTCTTGCCTCGAGTCGCCAGCGCAGGTAAATCGCGCCTTCAGCGGTGTTATCCGGCAAGGCCTGGCTGAATTGCATCGGGGAATTTTCGCGACGGTTGCGCGAACGATCCTGGGCAAATGTTCGCAGGCCGCGGTGCTTGCTGGTTTGCCCGCGAATCAGTCCGGCGTTCTGGGGTGGTGCTTCGGCGCGCAAGAACGGGTTCGGTGCTGGCAGTTGCCATTCACTGCTGAAGTTATCCACAGCGCCAATTTTCTTCAGGATGTCCGTGAGCGCTACAACGCCTTGCTCGGATAGGCCGGTTTCAAGCTGTTCGCTGTCGAGTCGGGCCAGTTGTAGCGCACCGCTGACTTGTTGTTGGCGCTGAAGCAGGGCCGTGTATTCGTCACGCAGATTGGCCCAATCTTGCTGGGCGGCAAAAAAGCCCAGCCAATCCCGGAGCTTCTCGCGCAGGACGCTCGCCGGTGCGGTCGTTGTACATTCAATGTGCAGCACGGCTTGTTCGGAATATTGATACAGCGGCTCGGCGTTCAAGCGCTCAGCCAAACCGCGCGCGCGCAGTTCAGCCAACAACCCACCGGGTTTCGCGGCGTTCATCCAGTGGCATAGAAACGCCAATGCTTCGGACGATGACCGGGGCAGCGATTCGAATGTGAACAGCAGATCAAGCCGACGCTCGCTCACCTGTTGATAACTTGCGTCCGAAGATTCCATCAGCGGAATAGGAGCCTGTTGCGGGACGTTTTCTCCCGTGGGAATCGCCGCGCCGAAACTCAGCGCCATCTGCTTCAGTTCTTCGATACTTTGCGGCCCGGTCAGGCTCAGCGTCATCTGCCCGGTTTGATAGAACCGCTGATGAAAATCCCTCAGCGCCTGCTGAAATTCGGCTTGCGAAATGGGCAGGCTGTCGCGATTACCAGCGTGAAACCCGCGCAACGGATGAGTCGGCGATAGCCCATCAAACAACGCCAATTGCTGCTGCGCCGTCGCATCTTGCGACCATGCGACAAATTCTGCGTGCAACACTTCCCGTTCCCGCTGCTGATCGTCCGGATTCATCCGCGGATGGGCGAGCATGTCTGACAAACGCTCCAGCCCACCGCTGAACGACTGCGGCGTTAATTCGAAAAAGAAGTCGGTGGTGCGTTCGCTGGTCCGTGCATTCACTTGCCCGCCATGACCCTGTACGTAGGCCATCAATCCCTGGCCTGCGGGGAAACGCTCTGTGCCGAGAAACAGCAGGTGCTCCAGAAAGTGTGCCAGCCCCGGCCAGGCCAAAGGCACATCGTGACTGCCCGCAGCGACCCGCAACGCCGCCGCACAGCGCTTCAGATTCGGGGCATGACGCAACGTCACCCGCAGGCCGTTGGCCAGGGTTTCAGTGTGGGGGCGGGGGTGATTCAGCGCAGGCATGAGCACTTCCAGAACAGAGAAGCGCTCATGCTAGCGGATTACTCAGCGCTTGTTCAGTTCGCCGTAAAGCTCGGGGCGACGATCCTGGAAGTAGCGGTTGGCGGCGCGGGAGTCGACCATCAACTGGCGATCCAGCTCACCGACGATCAGTGCTTCATCGAGGCCGGCCTGGGCGATGCGGCTGCCATCCGGTGCGGCAATGCTGCTCTGTCCGCAGTAGTGGATCTCGCCTTCGTTGCCACAGTAATTGGCGTAAGCCACGTAGCACTGGTTTTCGAAAGCGCGAGCGCGGACGGTGACATCCGCGATGAAGTCGTAAGGAATCATGTTCGCCGTTGGCACCAGGATCAACTCGGCGCCGGCCAGGGCCAGACGCCGTGCGTTCTCAGGGAATTCCAGGTCATAGCAGATCAGGAAACCGAGTTTCCAGCCATTGAGTTCCACCAGCGGAAAATCATCCTGGCCGGCGCTGAACATTGAGTGATCAAGGTCGCCAAACAGGTGAGTCTTGCGGTAGTTGCACAGGCGTTCGCCCTGGGCGTCGATCAGTTGCACGGCGTTGTAGATCTGCCCGTCCTCGGTGCGCTCGGGGTAGCCATACAAAATGGCGATCCCCGTCGTCTTGGCAATGCGCGCGATCTGCTGCGCCGACTCACCGTTGTGCACCTCCGCCAGTACGCTGACGGCATCGACGCCGATGTTGTAGCCGGTCAGGAACATCTCTGGCAGCACCAGCAAGTCGGCACCTTTGGCCTCCAGCGCCAGTTGATGCAGGCGTTGCAGATTGCCGGCGACATCCAGTGGCAGCGGCGGGCATTGGTAAAGAGCTACGCGCATTTCGGATTCCTCTTACTCGGGCAGGGCGATCGGACCGATCTCGTTGAACACATCTCCTGGACCCGGGTTCTCGGCGTGAGTTTCACCGCCGAAGTGTTTCATGATGCCCCACACCGCATTCAGCGAAGTCTGCACCGCGCCTTCAACCCATGCCGGCGTCCACGAAACGTCGTCGCCGGCGATGAAAATCCCGCGTTGTTCGGCCGGCATGTCGGCTTGCATGAAGTGCGCGTACATACGCTGGTTGTAGCGATAGTGGCCGGGCAACGCGCCTTTGAAAGCGCCGAGGAAATGCGGATCGGACTCCCACGACACAGTGATCGGGTCGCCGATGATTCGCGCGGCGATGTCGACTTTCGGGTAGATTTTTTTCAAGGCATCCAGTGCCAGCTTCACGCGCTTTTCCACCGGGTGCGGGAGCATTTTCAGCGCATCGCTCATCCACGAATACGACAGGCAAATCACGCCCGGTTTGTCGTCGCCATTGTCGAACAGATAGGTGCCACGGGTCAGGCGATCGGTGAGGGTCATGCTCATCAAGTCGCGGCCGGTTTCCGGATCCTTGTCTTTCCAGAATGGCCGGTCGACCATCACGAAGGTTTTCGACGATTGCATGTAGCGCGTGCGGTCCAGAGCCATCCACATCTTTTGCGAAAACAGGCTTTCGTCGCATTCGATCTGCGTGGTCAGCAGCCAGCTCTGACAGGTGGTCAGCACTGCCGCGTATTCGCGGGAGTCGCCGTAGTTGTCGGTGACCGTGAAACGACCGTCCGGGGCGTGGGCAATTTTCTTCACCCCGGAACGCGGCGCCCCGCTGTGCAGCGAGCTCAGGCTGGTGCCTTCAGGCCAATGCACGCAACGCTCCGGCACATGGCGCCAGATGCCCAGTGGCACTTGTTCGACGCCGCCGACCACCAGGTGTTGATGGTCGTCGCAGTTGGTCATCACCACGCGGAAGATTTCCAGCATCGAGTTGGGGAAGTCCGAGTCCCAGCCGCCCGTGCCGAAACCTACCTGGCCGAAGACTTCGCGATGATGGAACGAGAGCTTGGCAAAGGCTTTGGACGTGGCGACAAAATCATAGAACGTGCGGTCGTCCCATAGCGGCACCAGGGTGTTCCACAATTCCTTGAGGCGCGGAACGTCGCGGTCGCGGATCGCTTGCTGGATATCCGAGAACTGCGAACCGGCTTCCAGTGCATCCGCCCACGCGTCAGCCACTTCCTGGAACAATGCAGGAAGATCCGCCAGTTTCTGTGCGTAATGGGTTTTGCCTTCCAGGTCGATCACGGTGCTGCCGGAAGCAGGCGTCAGCGGATTCGGGAAAGGTTTGGTTTGCAGGCCGAGCTTGTCGACATAGTGATAAAACGCGGTGGACGACACCGGGAAGCGCATCCCGCCGAGCTCGGCGACGATGCCCTCCGCGCCATTGAACGCCTGGGAGCGCAAGCGGCCACCCATTTTCGAGGCTTCGTAGACGACGGGTTTGAGGCCCAGTTTCATCAATTCATAAGCGGCGACCAAACCGGCAATACCGGCGCCGACGATCGCTACTTCAGCACCGTGGTGATGCGCCGGAATACTGCCGAGGCCGGCCGGGTGCTCGATCCAGTCGTCGAAGCCAAACGGAAAGTCCGGGCCGAAAATGGTGACTGGTTTCTTACCGTCTGCAGGATGGCGATTGTTCTTGTTCATGGCTGACCTTGCTGGCGACCGGACGCGGGATACGCGTCTGAGTATAGGAAAAGATGGCTGCCATTCTAGAGAGCGTAGGACACGTTAATAAGACGCAATGTGTCGTCGTTTTGCGTTCTGGTTGATCATTATGACGATACATCGCTGCACATCGCCCAATGTGGGAGTGAGCCTGCTCGCGAAGAGGGAGTGTCAGCCGACATGGATATTGGCGGGTGGATCGCTTTCGCGAGCAGGCTCGCTCCCACCGGGGCAGGGTTTAAACCGGTTGGCCGCGATCGATCTTGCTGCTCAGGATGATCGACGTCGTGGTTTTCTCAACCCCATCCACGCTACCTATCTGGTCCAGCAACTGATCCAGCTGTTCCGGCGAATCAGTGCGCAACCACGCCACATAATCAAATTCGCCACTCACCGCGCACAATTGCTGCACCTGGGCCATGGCACTCAGCCGCCGCAAGACTTCCTTGCCGGAGCGCGGTTGAACGGTAATCCCGACATACGCCTGCAAGCCCCCATCCACCAACCGCTGACCCAAGCGCACGCCATACCCCGTGATGACCTTGGCCTTTTCCAGCCGCGCGAGCCGCGAAGTCACGGTGGTCCGGGCGATTCCCAATTGTCGGGCGAGCATGGCCACGCTTTCGCGCGCGTTGGTCTGCAGGGCCGCAATCAATTGACGGTCGATTTCGTCAAGAACAGGTGGGCGAGTGTCAGGCAAGGGTCGTCTCCGGCAACACAAAATCAATGGATCCGCATGTTACAGCACCGCTCGCACAGCGCAGGGTTGATCTAGGCTCAATACCGTTCATGCCATTTTCACCTGCGACAATTTGCCATAAGTAACTGGGTAGTACATTATTCCGCGCTTGTCACAAATGGGGAAAATGACCGAAATGAATACTTCTGGGGCTGCCAGCGGCAGCAAATGGTTGCTGCTGGGGCTGGGTGTTCTGATTGCACTGATCGGGCTCGGGCTGGTCGGGGGCGGTGGTTATCTGGTTTCGCTGGGCGGCAGCTGGTACTTCCTGCTGATGGGCCTGGCCATGCTGGTTTCCGGGCTGATGATCGCCCGTTCCAAACGAAAGGGCGCGTGGCTGTATGGCGTAGCGCTGGTCCTGACCGCGATCTGGGCTGTTTGGGACACCGGTTTTGAATACTGGCCGCTGGTCTCTCGGGTGCTGACCTTCGCCGTGATCGGTCTGGTCGTGGCGCTGGCCTACCCAGCGCTGGTACGCGCTTCGGGCGCGACGGCAGGCCGTGGCGCTTACGGCCTTGCCGGCGTTTTGGGCGTCGGCGTTGTCGCTACGATGGCGTACATGTTCGTGCCGACTCATGTGGTCAAGGCCAGCAGTGAGCCGGCAGTTACATCCGTCGCACCCGGCACCGAGCAGAAAGACTGGGCTCATTGGGGCAACACCACCGCCGGCAACCGCTTTGCCGCGCTGGACCAAATCAACAAGGGCAATATCGACCAGTTGCAGGTCGCGTGGACCTTCCGCACCGGCGACATTCCGCAGAGTACGGGGGCTGGCGCCGAAGACCAGAACACGCCGCTGCAAATCGGCGACACGGTTTACACCTGCACCGCCTACAGCAAAGTCTTCGCTCTCGACGCTGACACTGGCGCCCAGCGCTGGAAGTTCGATCCGCAAGGCACCGCGCCGAACTGGCAGCGATGCCGGGGTCTGGGTTATTCCGAGGCTCCAGTCTCTTCGGATAATCAGCCAACAGCCTGTACGAAACGTCTGTTTCTACCGACCGGCGATGCGCGACTGATCGCGATCAATGCTGAAACCGGCAAGCCGTGTGAAGAGTTCGGCAACAATGGCACGGTCGACCTGACCACCGACATGGGCGAAGTGAAACCGGGTTACTACCAGCAGACTTCGACCCCATTGGTCGCAGGTGACGTGGTAATTGTGGGTGGCCGCGTGGCCGACAACTATTCCACCGGCGAGCCCCCAGGCGTCGTCCGCGCCTACGATGTGCGCAGTGGTGAGCTGGTGTGGGCGTGGGATCCGGGCAACCCGGACACCACCAAACGCCCGCCGGCGGGTGAGACGTATACCCGTGGCACACCGAACGTCTGGTCGGCCATGTCCTACGACGCCAGACTTGGTCTGGTGTACCTGCCCACCGGCAACGCCACACCGGACTTCTTCGGCGGCCAGCGCACGGCCTTCGATGACAAGTGGAACTCGTCCATTGTGGCCATCGACGTGAAAACCGGTCAGGTGCGCTGGCACTTCCAGACCACGCACCACGACCTGTGGGACTTCGACCTGCCGGCGCAACCGCTGCTGTACGACGTGCCGGACGAAAAGGGTGGCACCCAGCCAGCCCTGGCGCAAGTCACCAAGCAGGGTGAGATCTTCCTGCTCAACCGCGAAACCGGCGTGCCGATCGCCCGTGTTGAAGAGCGCGCGGTACCGCAAGGCAATGTGCCTGGCGAACGCTACTCACCGACCCAGCCGTTTTCGGTGGATATGCCGTCCATCGGCAACAAAACCCTGACCGAAGCCGACATGTGGGGTGCCACGCCGTTTGACCAGTTGATGTGTCGCATCCAGTTCAAAGGCATGCGCCACGAAGGCGTTTACACCCCGCCGGGCATGGACCGTGCGCTGCAATTCCCGGGTTCGCTGGGCGGCATGAACTGGGGCAGCGTCTCCGTTGATCCGAACACCCACTATATGTTCGTCAACGACATGCGCCTGGGCCTGGCCAATTACATGATCCCGCGCGACAAGATCGGCGCCGGGGCCAGTGGTATCGAAATGGGCGTGGTGCCGCAGGAAGGCACGCCGTTCGGCGCCATGCGCGAACGCTTCCTCTCGGCGGCCGGTATCCCGTGCCAGAAACCGCCGTTTGGCACCCTGTCCGCTATCGACCTCAAGACCCACAAACTGATGTGGCAAGTCCCGGTCGGCACCGTCCAGGACACCGGCCCGCTGGGCATCCGCATGCACCTGCCGATCCCGATCGGCATGCCAACCCTGGGCGCGTCCCTGGCCACCCAGTCCGGTCTGTTGTTCTTTGCGGGTACGCAGGATTTCTACCTGCGTGCTTTCGATACGGGCAATGGCAATGAAATCTGGAAATCGCGTTTGCCAGTCGGCAGTCAGTCGGGACCGATGACCTATGTTTCGCCGAAAACCGGTAAGCAATACATCCTCCTGACAGTGGGTGGCGCGCGCCAATCTCCGGATCGTGGAGATTATGTGATTGCGTATGCCTTGCCTGAGTAAAGTCTGATTCGCAGGTACGAAAAAGCCGCGCTTATGCGCGGCTTTTTTGCCTGCGGGATTGCTACAGTCAGTCGTAGTCGAATGCAAAAATGGAAGGATGCGAGGTGATGGACATGGCAATGCCAACCGCAGTGCGCGACCGCGCCATGCAGATCGCACATCACGAAATGGGCCACTACGTCATAGCCCGGGCCCTGGGGTTTGCGACGGGGGGCGTGACGCTGTCCGTGACCATGGACTTGAGGCATCAAGGGGGAGCGTCCATCACTCTTGCACGGCCGATTACTTCGATGGATGCACTGAACGCGCATCTCGAGGCCCGGATGATGGTGCTCATGGCCGGCGCAATGGGGCAGACGTTATCTTCAACAAAATCGACGGGTAAACGTGTCGACAAGTCGAAGGCAGTTGCAATTCTGAAGGGAGCGTTCGGGGCGGAACAGGATTACGCAAAGGTAAAAGAGTTACAGAATCTGCTGCGCAACATCACCTTCCCCGACACGGATCCCGCATCGTTCGAGTGCATCACGGCGGAGCTTAAAGTGATCACTGATCGCGTGTGGTCGCGGACTCAAGCAGTCGTTGAGGACCTCGCCGGTACGATTTCCGAGCTGGCCATCGCGCTGGTTGGCGGCATGACGCTCGTGGAGCAGTGGGGTAGGGCGGCGGATACGTATGAGGTTGTGCTGACGCGAGAAGTGCTTGAGCGATGGCCGGCGGTGCGGGCTATTCCTGCTATCGAACATGCTCAGCGTCTTTAGCTTCGCACGCGTCATCCGATATTCCGACACCGCAAGTAAACACAACAATCGCAATGCCGAACATTCCGGTCCAACCAGAAACCACCATTAACAATTTCATGGTCAACCAAGGTGGTCGCATGGCCGCTACCGCCTAGAGTTATTCCCTTGAGATCATATTCCTTGGGTGGCATATTGTTATGGGTTGGGAGATTGAATACACCGATGAGTTTGAAGGGTGGTGGGAAGGGCTGGATGCAAAGGAGCAAGCCTCGGTGTCAGCCAGCGTAGATTTGCTGGGGGTCTTCGGTCCGGCCCTGAGTTATCCCCATAGCAGCGATATCAAGGGCTCACGACTAGGCAATCTTCGAGAGTTGCGGGTCCAGCATGCGGGGCAACCCTACCGCGTGCTCTATGCGTTTGATCCACGGCGATGCGCGTTACTGTTAATCGGAGGCAACAAAACCGGTCGCAACCGTTGGTACGAAAAGCATGTCCCGCAGGCCGA
This sequence comes from Pseudomonas fluorescens, assembly GCF_902497785.1. Lineage (GTDB taxonomy): Bacteria > Pseudomonadota > Gammaproteobacteria > Pseudomonadales > Pseudomonadaceae > Aquipseudomonas > Aquipseudomonas fluorescens_BO. The sequence goes on along the minus strand of NZ_CABVHK010000007.1, from coordinate 61,116 downwards.
AAGTTTGTATGACGAACATTTGGAAATATTGAGTAAAGAGGGCCGCAACGATGGCTAAAAAATTCGCTGAACTTCAAGCCCGCATGACGCCGGAGTCTCGCGCTGACGCTGAGCAGTTGTTCCAGCAGCACCTGAAAGAAATGCCCCTGCACGAGCTTCGTAAGGCTCAAGACCTCAGCCAGGAAGCGTTGGCCAAGACGTTACATGTCAACCAAGCGGCAATTTCCAGAATGGAGCGGCGCACAGACATGTACATCAGCACCTTGCGAAACTACATCCGGGCCATGGGCGGCGAGCTGGAAATTATCGCGACCTTTCCCGAGGGCCAGATCAGGATCGAGAATTTCGCTAGCTGAGAAGATTGAGTCACGCAGTAGACGAAATCGCGTGATTCCGTTTCACACGAAAAAGCCGCGCATTCAGCGCGGCTTTTTTTGTTTGGTGGGCCCACACGGACTTGAACCGTGGACCAAAGGATTATGAGTCCTCTGCTCTAACCAACTGAGCTATAGGCCCTCAGTAGGTCGCGGATTATAGCGACGGTTTCTCGGCTGTGCTATCCGAAAAATCCAATACGGTTGTACGAAGAAACGTCGCGGCAAATTCATCCGCCGGCAGAGGAGGGCTGACGATGTAGCCCTGGATCTGTTCGCACCCTTCCTCGGCGAGGAATTGCTGCTGCGCCGGGGTCTCGACGCCTTCGGCAATCACCGTGAATTGCATGCTGCGTCCCAGCGCAATAATGGCGCGCACGATTGCCGCATCGTGCGGATCATCCGGCAGGCCGCGGACGAAAGACTGGTCGATCTTGAGGATGTCCAGCGGCAAGCGCTTGAGGTAACTCAGGGATGAGTAGCCCGTGCCGAAGTCATCGATCGCTAGCTGCACGCCCAAGTGTTTGAGCTGATGCAGCACCGCCAGCGCTTCCTCAGCCTGGCTCATGATGAAGTTTTCAGTAATTTCCAGTTGCAACAATCCGGGGTGAAGGCCGTTCTCCTTGAGCAGTTGTTCGATCCGGCCAAGCAGGTTGGGCTGGCGCAGCTGGGCGCCCGCGAGGTTGACCGACAGTGGGCCGAGGGATTCGTAGGCTTGACCCCATTCGTACATCTGGCGACAGGCAGTTTCGAGCACCCAGTCGCCGATTTGCAGGATCATTCCGTTCTCTTCGGCCAGGGAAATAAAGTGCTCCGGCGGCACGGCGCCAAAGGTCGGGTGATGCCAGCGTATCAGCGCCTCCGCACCGACCAGGCGATTGTCGTGGAGGCTGATTTTCGGCTGGTAGTGCAGCAACAATTCATTTCGCTCGATGGCACGGCGCAGTTCGTGCTCCAGCGCGACACGCTCGCTGGCTTGTGCGGTCAGGTCGCGGGTGTAGCTTTCCACCCGGTTGCGGCCTTTGGCCTTGGAGCGGTACATCGCCGCGTCGGCGTTCTTGATCAGCGTCGCGACGTCGCAGCCATCTTTCGGATACAAACTGGTGCCAATGCTGGCGCTGATGAAAAACTCATGCTCGCCAGCCTGGAACGGTGCGCCGAAGCAGTTAAGCAGTTTGGTGGCAATGTTGTCGGCATCGCTGGACTGTTGCAGGCCGGGGAGCAGGATGATGAATTCGTCGCCGCCGAGACGCGCGACGGTGTCGATGTCGCGCAATTGGTCCTTGAGGCGCACCGCGATGCCCTTCAGAAGCAGGTCGCCAACCGGGTGGCCGAGGCTGTCGTTGATGTGTTTGAAGCGGTCCAGATCGAGGAACAGCACCGCGCCCTGGCCACCGTTTTCCTGTTGATTGTTGAGTGCGGTCAGCAGTCGACTCTCGAACAGTGTGCGATTGGGCAAGCCGGTCAGTGGGTCGTGGTGCGCCTGATAGTCGAGTTTGGCTTGCGCGTGCTTGAGGCTGGAAATGTCCGCAAACACGGCGACAAAATGGGTGATGAATTTCTCGCGGTTGCGTACGGCGCTGATCGTCAGCCAACTCGGGTATAACTCGCCGTTTTTACGCCGATTGGAAATCTCGCCCTGCCAATGGCCTTCGGCGGTCAGTTGATGCCACATGGCGGCGTAGAAAGCGCTGTCGTGCAGGCCGGAGGCAAGCAGGCGCGGGGTGTGGCCCAGTGCCTCGCTTTCGCTGTAGCCGGTAATTTCGGTAAACGCGCGGTTAACCGCGCTGATGTGCTGCTGGGTGTCGGTGATCAACACGCCTTCGGCGGTGCTTTCGAAAACAGTCGCCGCCTGCTGCAGTTTTTCCTGCATCAGATGCCGCTCGGTGATGTCTCGGGCGATGGTCAGCATGCAGTCTTCATCGCCGATCGGCAGGGGACGACTCGACACCTCACAGAGGCGGATCTGGCCGTCGCTGCGGCGGATATGGCAACTGAAGTCGCGGACGAAACCGTCACGATGCAGCAGGTCGAGCATCTGTTTGCGTTCGTTGAGGTTGACCCAGATGCCCAGTTCGAGCGCCGAGCGATCCACCGACATCGCGCTGTTGAAACCGGTAATGCGGCTGAAGCCCTCGTTGACCTCCAATAGCAAGCCGTCGCTCTGCCGGGACAACAGCAAGCCGTCGGGCGAGGCATGGAAGGCCTTGGCAAATTTTTCTTCGGAGGTTTGCAGTTGTTGCTGGGTTTCCTTGAGCTGGCTGATATCGCGTACGACCACGACCAGCGCGGGGGTCGTTTCGAGGTCGAACGGTTCTGCGGAGATCAGGCCGGTAAACACTTGGCCATTGTTGCGGCGAAAGGGCATCTCCAGGTTGCGAATACTGCCGGCCTGCAATCGCTGCAACAAACCCGGCCCCACGCCGGGTATGCCCCAGATGTTCAGGTCAGTGGCGGTTTGACCGATGACTTCTTCGGCCCTGAGACCAATCTGTTCTTCAAACGCCTCGTTGACCTCCAGCAGGCAGCCGTCGCACAGGCGTGCAATGACCAGGATGTCCGGGCATTGCTGGAACACCGAGGCGAACTTCTGTTCCGACAGGCGTAGCGCCTCTTCAGTCCGTTTGGCCTCGCTGATGTCGATCATCAACCCGCGCATCACCGGTTCATGGCCGTGCTCGATCAGGCTGACGATGTCACGCACCCAAATGCAGCGACCATCGGCCGTGATGACCCGGTAATCAAGGCTGTGGTCGCGCCCGGCCAGCACTTCGTGATCGCAGAAGGTCTGGGCACGGGTCAAGTCGGCGGGGTGGATGATGTTGCGCCAGAAACCGGGAATCAGCCAATGGGACAGGGGGTAGCCGAGCAATTCTTCGGCATGGGGTGACACATAGCTGTAGGTGAAGTCGGAGATGCGCGCTTCCCAGGCAATCGCCGAAAGGCTCTCCACCAGCCCGCGGTAATGGTATTCGCTGCTGCGCAGTTCCTGTTCCAGGTCGACGCGACGCGCAATTTCCGAACTCAGTCGGCGGTTGATCCGGATCACCACCGCCAGCACCGTGATCAGCACCAGCAACCCCGGCAGGCCGTACACCAGCAAGTCTGACCAGAAAGTTCGATGATCAAGGACGTTGCCGACCCACTGCTCCTGAATGGCGCTGATTTCGGCCGGGGTCATGTCTGCCAGGACTTTGTCGAGGATGCCGACCAGAATCTTGTTGTCCTTGGGCACGCCCATGGCCAGTTGATAGCGATAAGGTGTTTCACCGCTGACATACAGTCCGTCGAGCTTGAGCTGACGCAGGCTCCAGACGCTGGAAGCTAGGTCGCCAACCACCGCGTCCACTTCATCGGTCGCCAACGCCTGCAAGGCAGAGCTGACGTTGGGCATGCCTACCAGGTTCAAATCAGGGTGACGGGTGCGCAGCAATTCATGCGGGGCGTAGTTTTCCACTACGGCGATTTTCAGTCCGTACAGGTCTTCGAGCTTGCGCGGCTGAGCGCCTCCGACGTGGGCCAGGATGACGATCGGAAAATCCAGGTAGGGGCGCGTAAACGCTAGATATCCCTGGCGCTCCGGGGTCGACATGATGCCCGGCAACAGGTCCAGCCGGGCTTGTTTGGCCTGCTCGAGAACAACTGTCCAGCTCACCGGTTCAATGGGCGTGAGCTTGATCTTCAGGCGCTGGCGTATCAGGTCGATGTAATCCGCTGCAAGGCCCTGATAGCGGCCCTGATCGTCGCGAAATTCGAAGGGTGGCCAAGACGCATCGACACCCAGGCGCAGGTCCGGGTGGGCCGTCAGCCAGCTACGTTCTTCGTCGGTCAGAGTCAGCGCGCCAGCCGTTGCGGTCCAGGTCATCAGCGACAGCAAATAAAGCACGGTCGGCATTCTGGGCATAACGGTCTCGTTATGGCTCGGGGGAATGATTCGAGTGTAGACGGGCAATTCGGCGGGGGGGAGGTGCGAGGGATTTAATCTGCAGAAAGCAAAACCCCCGGCTGGGCCGGGGGTTTTGTTATTACTCGTCGAGGAAAGAGCGCAAATGCTCGCTTCTCGTCGGGTGGCGCAGCTTGCGCAGTGCCTTGGCTTCGATCTGACGAATCCGTTCACGGGTCACGTCGAACTGCTTACCAACCTCCTCGAGGGTGTGGTCGGTATTCATGTCGATACCGAAGCGCATGCGCAGAACCTTGGCTTCACGGGCTGTGAGGCCGGACAGGACTTCGCGAGTCGCTTCTTTAAGGCTCTCAACAGTGGCGACATCGATTGGCGACTGCATGGTCGAGTCTTCGATGAAGTCACCCAGATGGGAGTCTTCGTCATCACCGATCGGGGTTTCCATGGAGATCGGCTCTTTTGCGATCTTCAATACCTTGCGGATTTTGTCCTCAGGCATTTCCATGCGTTCGCCCAGCTCTTCCGGGGTCGGTTCGCGACCCATTTCCTGCAACATCTGCCGGGAAATACGGTTGAGCTTGTTGATCGTCTCGATCATGTGCACCGGAATACGGATGGTGCGGGCCTGGTCGGCGATCGAGCGAGTGATCGCCTGACGGATCCACCAGGTGGCATAAGTCGAGAATTTGTAGCCACGGCGGTATTCGAACTTGTCGACCGCTTTCATCAAGCCGATGTTGCCTTCCTGGATCAGATCGAGGAATTGCAGGCCACGGTTGGTGTACTTCTTGGCGATGGAGATCACCAGACGCAAGTTCGCTTCAACCATCTCTTTCTTCGCGCGGCGGGCCTTGGCCTCACCGATCGACATGCGACGGTTGATGTCCTTGATCTCGGCGATCGTCAAACCGGTTTCGGTTTCCAGTGCGGTCAGCTTTTGCTGGCAACGAATGATGTCCGGCTGCAGGCGACCAATGGCTTCAGCATATTTGCTTTTGCCTTTGGCCAGTGCGTCGGTCCAGCTTTCGTCGACTTCATTGCCCGGAAACTGGCGCAGGAAATCGGCACGTGGCATGCGGGCATCACGAACGCACAGCTGCATGATCGCGCGCTCTTGCTGACGCAGACGATCCAGGGCACTGCGAACACGCTCGACCAGGCCTTCGAATTGCTTCGGCACCAGTTTGATCGGCATGAACAGCTCAGCCAGAAGCACCAGCTCGGCAATTGCCAGCTTGTTGCCACGACCGTGCTTTTTCAGCGCCTTGCGAGTGACTTCCATCTGATCGGAGACAGCGCCAAAACGCTGTGCGGCGATGACCGGATCCGGACCGCTTTCGGCTTCTTCTTCGTCATCCGTCGCTTCGGCGTCATCGTCGTCGGTTTCGTCGTCCGCTTTCACGGCTTTCGGGTCGACAGGCGGCGGCACTTCTGCAGCAGGCGGCGCAATGCCATCGTCCGGGTCGATATAACCGCTCAGGACGTCGGACAGGCGGCCACCTTCGGTGGTGACGCGAGTGTACTCGGAGAGAATATGGTCAACCGTGCCAGGGAAGTGCGCAATTGCGCCCATCACTTCGCGGATGCCCTCTTCAATACGTTTGGCGATTTCAATTTCGCCTTCACGTGTGAGGAGCTCTACCGTACCCATTTCACGCATGTACATGCGCACCGGGTCGGTGGTGCGACCAATGTCGGTCTCGACCGCTGCCAACGCTGCTGCTGCCTCTTCGGCCGCGGCTTCGTCGGTATCGGCGTCGGCCAGCATAAGGGAATCCTTATCTGGCGCAACCTCGAATACGTTGATCCCCATGTCGTTGATCATGCGGATGATGTCTTCCACCTGTTCCGGATCTGAAATATCCTCCGGCAGGTGGTCGTTGACCTCCGCGTAAGTCAGGTAGCCCTGCTCACGACCCAGTGTGATCAACTCTTTGATACGAGACTGCTGTTGCGCTTTTCCGGACATAACACCCTATCCACTGAAGGTCTTGGCGGGCAAAAAACAAGCCGAGGATTATACCTGAGCTATGACCTCACGCGCCAGTTGAGGTCGGGTTTGGTACAGCCTTATTGCGATTTAATAGGTCGCGCATCTGATTTGCGATCTGATTTGCTTCCTCTGCGGTCAATCCCGGCTGCCGTGCTTTTCTGATAAGTGCTTCCAGGTTATCCGTCTGTTGGCCGGCTGATAGCCTAGTAATGGTGTCTAAAAACTGTTGTTCAAGGTTGTCGCCTGCAATCAGCCATTCCTTTTCTGCCAATGCCTTGAGCAGACGACCCTGCTCCGTCCCGTGCCAGCGGGCCATTAACTGAATTGAGTTTAGCCTAGGATTTTTTTGTACGGCCTCGACCAAAGCGACCAGCAACTGAGCGTAGGTGTTGCTCTCATTGGCGAAGTGGTCGGCGGTTTCCACCTTGCCGGCCAGTTCCGGATGATGGATGAGCGTGCGAAGCGCGATAAGCGTCGGGGCCTCTACGGCAATCGGTGTGCGTGGTGCGCTCTGTTGATCGCGGTCACCGCCTCGCTTGCCATTCTTGTCCCAGGGCTTCTTGTCCCATTTCTTGCCGCCGGCGCCGGGTTTCTTCGGCGTCCACTCCTGTTGTGGCACGTACATCTCTTGTGCCTGCGGCTGATGGTAGTCGGCGAAATCCGGCATGGCGTCGTAATCGATGCCCGGATCGTAAGCCGGTGGCGCGTCTTGAGGTGCGGTTTGCACCAGTTGGCTGACGGCTTCGCCACTCAGGCCGGTAATTTCGGTCAGGCGCTTGCGCATGAGGATGCGCAGGTTGGCCCCTGGGACTTTGTCGATCAGCGGCGCGGCGAGGGTGGCCATGTGGGCCTTGCCTTCAAGCGAGCGCGGGTCCGATTCCTCGGTCAACTGCTGAAAAAAATAGTCCGCCAGCGGCTGCGCGTGTTGGTTGATTCGAGCACGGAAGGCGTCCGTCCCTTCGGAACGGACCAGCGTATCCGGGTCTTCGCCTTCCGGCAGAAACAGGAAGCGTGCCCGGCGCCCGTCTTGCAGGCAGGGCAGGGTGGCTTCGAGCGCTCGCCATGCTGCATTTCGACCCGCCTGGTCGCCGTCGAAGCAGAACAGCACGTTAGGCACGACGCGAAACAGTCGCTTCAAGTGTTCTTCGCTGGTGGCAGTGCCCAGTGTAGCAACGGCATTGCGCAAACCCTGTTGGGCGAGGGCGATCACGTCCATGTAGCCTTCGACGACGATGATTTCGTCGAGGTTCCGGTTATTTTTGCGCGCTTCATAAAGGCCGTAGAGTTCCTGACCCTTATGGAATACCGGGGTTTCCGGTGAGTTCAGGTACTTGGGCTTGTCATCGCCCAACACCCGGCCACCGAAAGCAATGATGCGCCCACGGCTGTCGCGGATCGGAAACATCACGCGATCGCGGAAGCGGTCATAGCGTTTGCCGGTTTCGGCGTTTTCGATCAGCAGGCCGGCATCGACCATGGCTTTCTGCTGCAGCGTGTCGCTGCTCAAGTGTTTGAACAGGTTGTCCCAGCCCGGCGGGGCGAACCCGAGGCCGAAATCCCGGGCGATTTCCCCGGTCAATCCACGACCCTTCAAGTAATCCACAGCGGCTTTGCGAGACGGATGGCTTTTCAGCGCCTGACGGTAGAAGTCGGCGGCGGCGGTGAGGAGCGGGTACAGCGGCGAATCGGTCGGCTGCCGCGGTTTGTGCGGGCGACCGCTTTCTTCGCGAGGAATCTCCATGCCGGCGGCTTTGGCCAGCTCTTCGACTGCCTGGATGAAGTCCAGGTTGTCGTGGTCCATCATGAAGCCGAGAGCGTTGCCGCCAGCGCCGCAGCCGAAGCAATAGTAAAACTGTTTGTCGGGGCTGACGCTGAAGGAGGGGGTTTTCTCTTTGTGGAACGGGCAGCAGGCTGTGTAGTTCTTGCCGGCTTTTTTCAGTTGCAGGCGCGAGCTGACCACGTCGACGATGTCGGTGCGGTTCAGAAGGTCGTCAATGAAGCTCTGGGGAATTAGCCCGGCCATGGCGTTCTCGTCATCTGCGCTGAAATGGACCCGAAACGAAGGCTGGCGAGCGCGGGCCGTTATTTGAGGCGCGCAAAATGTGCGGCTCGACCGGTGTCGTCTGCGTAATCGCTATCGGGAAGTGTATCTGCCGAAAATCCACTGACGTTAGTACCCATCAGTATTCGACTATTTGAAAGTGTTTCGCTGAATCCGCTGCGGCCAGTTGACGGCCCCGGATAGCTCATAAGCGGGCACGCAAGAAGGTGCCTTGGGCTGATCGTCGTGAGAGGAATCAGTGGGTGTGCTCGTCAGTAGCCTTGGAAGGCTCGTCAGAAAAGACGTGCACCGCTGGCAAAAGAGCCAGGTCTGACGCTGCAAAGCAGGTTTGTCTCGGTCGCGTCTGCGGCTTTGACGGTGAAGCATCAAGCGTTGTCCGCAAATGCCATTAGCCCGGCTGAGGGCCGGGCTTGGCAGAAGCTTGCTACGATCGTCTGTGTATTAGTACAGACGAACGGCGCGGCGCTGTTCGCGCTGAACTTTCTTGGCGTGACGCTTAACAGCGGCTGCTGCTTTACGCTTACGCTCAGAAGTTGGCTTCTCGTAAAATTCGCGGCTACGAACTTCAGCCAGTACACCGGCTTTTTCGCAGGAGCGCTTGAAACGACGCAGAGCTACGTCGAAGGGTTCGTTCTCTTTTACTTTGACGGCTGGCATCCAGAGCTACCTTCATTCATTACCGGGGTCAACATCCTCGCGGCAAAAGAGCACTTGAAGACGTCGGTTTTTAAGGGTTGCGGATGTTAACCCCTCATCGCCCGGAATGCAAAGCCTCTGATCGAAAACCGCTAGTCGGGGCATCACATGGCGACTATTATGCGCGCCTTCGAATTCAGCCTAAACAAGGCGCAAACCCATGCTAGTACTGGGATTAGAAACCTCCTGCGACGAAACCGGTGTCGCATTATATGACAGTGAGCGCGGACTGCTGGCCGACGCGCTGTTCAGCCAGATCGACCTGCATCGCGCCTATGGTGGCGTAGTGCCGGAGCTGGCCTCGCGCGACCACGTGAAACGCATGTTGCCCTTGATTCGTCAGGTGTTGGCCGAGGCCGACTGCGTGCCGACCGAGATCGATGCGATCGCTTATACCGCGGGTCCCGGGCTCGTCGGGGCGCTGTTGGTGGGTGCCTCTTGCGCTCAGGCGCTGGCTTTTGCCTGGGGCATTCCGGCGCTTGGCGTGCATCACATGGAAGGCCACTTGCTGGCGCCGATGCTGGAGTCGAAACCGCCCGAATTCCCGTTCGTCGCTTTGTTGGTGTCAGGCGGTCATACGCAGCTGGTTCAGGTCGACGGGATCGGTCAATACACGCTCCTGGGCGAGACCCTCGACGATGCGGCCGGTGAGGCCTTCGACAAGACGGCGAAGATGATGGGGCTCAACTATCCGGGTGGGCCGGAAATCGCCAAACTGGCAGAACAAGGCGTTGCCGGACGTTTCACCTTTCCGCGCCCGATGTGCGACCGCCCGGGCCTGGCATTCAGTTTCAGCGGCCTGAAAACCTTCGCGCTGAACACTTGGCAGCAGAGCGTCAGCGCCGGGGACGACAGCGAACAAACCCGTTGCGACATCTCGCTGGCGTTCCAGCAGGCCGTGGTAGAGACTTTGACCATCAAGTGCAAGCGTGCCCTGAAGCAGGCGGGTATGAAGCGTCTGGTAATCGCTGGAGGCGTCAGCGCCAATAAGGCGTTGCGGACTTCTCTGGAAAAGATGCTCGGCGACATGAAGGGCGATGTGTTTTACGCCCGTCCCGAGTTTTGCACCGACAATGGCGCGATGATCGCGTTTGCCGGCTGCCAGCGATTACAAGCTGGTCAGCACGAAAGTCTGGCAATCAGCGTGCAGGCCCGCTGGCCGATGGAGCAATTGTCGGGGCTGTGATGAGCGGCGTGCGCGTGCGGTATTTAAAAATGCCGTTCGCGCCCGGCAAACAGGTCGCGTAGATTGCCGCGATGACGCCATACGATGAGCCCTGTGAGCGCGCTCATGGGCAGCAACGCTGCCGGTTCTTGCCAGGCCAGCAACGGCAGGGTCAGCGGTGTGGCGATCAGTGCGGCGAGTGAGCTGGTGCGGGTCAGGTAGAACGTCAGCAGCCAGGCACAGACCGCCAGCAGGGCCGCTGGCGGGTAAAGTCCCAGCAACATGCCAGCAGCGGTGGCGACACCCTTGCCGCCGCGAAAGCGAAAGTACACAGGGAACAGGTGACCGATCACGGCGCACACACCGATCCAGGCCTGTTCTTGCAGCGAAAGGTCTGCAAGGCCTGCGATCACCACCGGCAGCAGGCCTTTGCAGAGGTCGCCGATCAAGGTAAGGATGGCGAGTTTCTTGCCGGCCAGGCGCAACATGTTGGTGGCGCCAGCATTGCCCGAGCCACTCATTCGCGGATCGGGGTTACCGGTCAGGCGGCTGAGCAAAATGGCGAAGGACAGAGAGCCGAGCAGGTAGGCGAGGGTCGCCAGTAACCAAAACATGCTAACTATTCCGGGCGAGGACGCCCTGATTCTAACGGCGCATTGCGCCCTTGTCGTGCAGCGGAGAGAAGTGCTTGGACAGAGTGTTTATCGAGGGCCTGGAAGTCGACACCGTAATCGGTGCCTACGACTGGGAGCGAGGCATCCGACAGTGTCTGCGTCTTGATCTGAGCTTCGCCTGGGATAATCGCCCGGCGGCCGCAGGTGATGACCTGACCCTCGCTCTTGACTATGCGAGCGTGTCGTCGCGCATCCAGGCCTTTGCCGAGCAGGCGCAGTTCCAGCTGGTGGAGACGTTCGCCGAGCGTCTGGTTGAAGTGCTGATGAGCGAGTTCAATGTCACCTGGATGCGTCTCAAATTGACCAAGCCGGGCGCCGTGCCGGCTGCCACCGGTGGCGTGGGCGTGGAGATCGAGCGCGGATGTCGCTGACTCAGGTGTACCTCGGGCTCGGTAGCAATATCGAGCGCGAACGCCATTTGCAGGCGGGCCTGGAAGCACTGGCTGGCTTTCTGGTGGACATGCGCTGCTCGGCGGTGTTTGAAAGCCAGCCGGTAGGAATCAAGAGCGGGCCGTTCTTCAATTTTGTGGTCTCGGCTTATACCGATCTGCCGCTGATAGAACTGGACCGCCGATTGAAGTTTATCGAGGCCGACAACGGTCGTTATGCACCAGACCGCAAGGGCTTGCCACTGGATATCGACGTTTTGTTGTACGGTGATCTGGTGGGAAACTTCGATGGATTGATCCTGCCGCGTGCCGAGATTCTGAAAAATGCGTTTGTATTGTGGCCGTTGTCGCTGATTGCGCCGGACCGCGTGCATCCCGGCGTAGGCAAAAGCTTTTCGACATTGTGGGACGAGGCGCAAATTGATCAGGTGTTAGCGCCGGTGGCGTTTGAGTGGCGTGGCAAACCGCTGACTCCCTTGAATTTGTTGTAAGACGAAAGATCGCAGCCTTCGGCAGCTCCTACATGGTATTGCGATGCCTTTGTAGGAGCTGCCGAAGGCTGCGATCTTTTAATTTTATTCAAGCCTGTTCTTTGTAAGCCTTCAGCGCTTTGAGCCGCTCACGCTTGATCGCCTCCCCCAATTCCGGGCCTTTAAATCCCTTCTCCAATAACGGCTGAACCGCAACGGATCGAGCCGCGGTCGCCGCCCCGCGCAAATAATCCGCCTGTGGATAACTTCTCTGCTCCAGGCCTTTTCGGCCCCGGGCATCCATTTCACACGCCGCAATAAACTCCTCGAATCGCTGCGGCCGACGATACACATCAAAACTCTGCAACAGCTCCACCAACGTCGAAGGCTTCAGCTCCAGGGCGCGATGGCCATGGGTGTGGTACTGGCCCACCAGAAGTGCCAATTCCTGACAATCCTTGGGCGCCTTGAAGCGTTCGTTGACCACTTTTATCAGCTTCAGGCCTTTATGTTCGTGGGCGATGTGTCGGGGCCATTCTTCTTGCGGAGTCAGCCCTTTGCCCAGGTCATGCAGCAGACAAGCCCAGCGCACGGTCAGCGGTTGCTTGTGCAGCGCCGATTGCTCCAGCACGCTCAGGGTATGCACGCCCGTGTCGATTTCCGGGTGATGGACTTCGGGTTGCGGCACGCCAAACAGCGCGTCGACTTCCGGCATCAGCGCCTTGAGTGCGCCGCAATCACGCAATACTTCAATAAACACCTGCGGTTGTTCTTCCATTAGTGCGCGGGATATTTCCTTCCAGCTGCGTTCCGCGGTCAATGCCTCCAATTCACCCGACTCGCTGAGTTGGCGCATGAGTTCCAGTGTTTCGGGCGCAACGGTAAAACCCAACTCCGCGTAACGAGCGGCAAAGCGCGCAACACGCAGAACACGTAGCGGATCTTCGGCGAATGCCGGTGAAACGTGGCGAAGCAAGCGGGCTTCGAGATCCCGTTGGCCATGGTAGGGGTCGGTCAAATGTTGCTGATCGTCTTCGGCCATGGCGTTGATCGTCAGATCACGACGAATCAGGTCTTCTTCGAGGGTGACATCGGGACTGGCGTGAAAGGTGAAGCCGCCATAGCCTCGGCCGCTCTTGCGTTCAGTGCGGGCCAGAGCATATTCCTCACCGCTTTTAGGATGAAGAAACACCGGGAAGTCCGCGCCCACCGGACGAAAGCCCTTGGCGAGCATTTCTTCGGCCGTGGCGCCGACCACGACCCAGTCGATATCGGTGACGGGTTTGCCCAGCAGGCGATCACGAACCGCACCACCGACTTTATAAATCTGCATAAAAAACCTCCGTTAGCTCGACAGAATAACCGTTGCGTCGAACTTCCGGAGGCACAAGCAGGCTCAAAGATGAATGACGGCCAGGTCCAGCCGACCGTATTCGCCCTCGCTATGCTCGGATCGTGGCGGAACATGATGGGTTTTCATCAATTGATCGCCTTGCAGCGTTTCCAGATGAATGTCGAAGCCCCAGAGACGGTGCAGGTGTTTGAGCACTTCCTCGGTGGATTCACCCAGCGGTTTGCGGTCGTGCTGCTGGTGACGCAAGGTCAGGGAGCGGTCGCCGCGCCGATCGATGCTGTAGATCTGGATATTAGGCTCGCGATTGCCCAGGTTGTACTGCGCCGCCAGCGTTTCCCGGATAGTGCGGTAGCCATCCTCGTCGTGAATGGCCGGCACCAGCAGATCGTCCTTCTGGTCGTCATCAAGAATGCTGAAGAGTTTGAGGTCGCGAATCACCTGGGGTGAGAGGTACTGGAGAATGAAGCTCTCATCCTTGAAGCTGCTCATGGCGAACTTGATCGATGAGAGCCAGTCAGTGCCGGCAATCTCCGGAAACCAGCGGTAATCCTCCTCGGTGGGTGATTCACACATGCGCCGAATGTCCCGGTACATGGCAAAACCCAAGGTGTAGGGGTTGATTCCGTTGTAGTAGGGGCTGTCAAATCCAGGCTGAAAGACAACGCTGGTATGAGACGTCAGGAATTCCATCATGAAACCGTCAGTGACCAGTCCTTCGTCGTACAGGTCATTCATCAGGGTGTAGTGCCAGAACGTGGCCCAGCCTTCGTTCATCACTTGAGTCTGACGTTGCGGATAAAAGTACTGCGCGATTTTGCGCACGATACGCACGATCTCGCGCTGCCACGGTTCCAGTAGTGGCGCATGTTTTTCGATGAAGTACAGGATATTTTCCTGAGGTTCGGCGGGGAAGCGTGCGTTGTCCTTGTCGCTGTATTTGTCCGCGCCTTTGGGAATGGTGCGCCACAGATCGTTGATCTGCTTCTGCAAATGCTCTTCCCGGTCCTTTTGCCGACGACGTTCTTCCTCGGCGGAAATCGGATAAGGGCGTTTGTAGCGGTCGACACCGTAGTTCATCAGCGCGTGGCACGAGTCCAGCAGATCTTCGACGGCGTCGATGCCGTGGCGCTCTTCGCACTGCATGATGTACTGCTTGGCAAACACCAGGTAATCAATGATCGAACTGGCGTCGGTCCAGGTGCGGAACAGGTAATTACCTTTGAAGAAGCTGTTGTGCCCATAGCAGGCGTGCGCGACCACCAGTGCCTGCATGCAGATGGTGTTTTCTTCCATCAGGTAGGCAATGCAGGGATCTGAATTGATCACGATCTCGTAGGCCAGGCCCATCTGGCCTCGAGAGTAGGATTTTTCGGTGCTGAGGAAGTGCTTGCCGTAGGACCAGTGGTGGTAACCCAGCGGCATGCCGACGGAGGCGTAGGCGTCCATCATCTGCTCGGCGGTGATCACTTCGATCTGATTGGGGTAAGTATCGAGCGCGTAGCGAGCCGCGATACGACTGATTTCGCGGTCGTAGGCCTGGATCAGCTCGAACGTCCATTCAGAGCCGGTGGAAATGGGTTGGCGCTTCTGCTCTTTGGCGGTCATGTCACTAACCTGCGCTGGAAGAGTTCACGGAAGACCGGGTAGATATCCCCGGCCGAGACCAGTTGTTGCTGGGCAAAAGTGTCAGAAAAGGCTTCGGCGATTCGTTCGTATTCGAACCACAGGGCCTGATGCTCGCGCGGGGTAATCTCAACGTAAGTGTAGTACTGCACGAACGGCATGATCTGGTTGATCAGAATGTCGCGGCAGATCGGCGAATCGTCATTCCAGTTATCTCCGTCGGAAGCCTGCGCTGCGTAGATATTCCATTCATTGCTTGGATAACGTTCGGCCATGATCTCCTGCATCAGCTTCAATGCGCTGGACACGATGGTGCCACCTGTTTCGCGGGAGTAGAAAAACTCTTCCTCATCCACTTCCCGGGCGCTGGTGTGGTGGCGAATGAACACGACGTCGATCTTGTCGTAGTTACGCTTGAGGAACAGGTAAAGCAGGATGAAGAAGCGCTTGGCGATGTCCTTGGTCGCCTGAGTCATGGAGCCGGACACGTCCATCAGGCAGAACATCACTGCCTTGGAGCTGGGGTTGGGCTGTTTGATCAGCAGGTTGTACTTGAGGTCGAAGGTGTCGAGAAACGGCACGCGATGAATACGCGCGCTGAGTTTTTCGATTTCAGCTTCGATGTCCTGGATATCGCCGAAGTTGTCTGGTTCTTCAAGCTTGAGTCGCAGCAATTCCTCTTTGGCTTCGCGCAATTTCGCCCGGCTGCTGCCGGACAGCGCAATTCGCCGTGCATGGGCCGAGCGCAAGGTGCGGATGATGTTGATCCGCGACGGATTGCCCTCGTTACTGATGCCTGCGCGAACGGTCTTGAACGTGTCGGTACCGGTGAGGTTGCGCTTGACCAGGTTTGGTAGCTCAAGGTCCTCGAACATGAACTCGAGGAACTCTTCCTGGGTGATCTGGAAGACGAACTCGTCCATCCCTTCGCCCGAGTTGCCGGCCTTGCCCGGGCCTCTGCCACCGCCTCCGCCGGGAGGACGGGCAATGTGCTCGCCGCTGGTGAATTCCTTGTTGCCGGGGTGCACGACGGTCTGTTTACCCCCGCGACCGTGGTGAAGCACCGGCTCGTCAATGTCGCGGCCGGGAATACTGATCTGTTCGCCGTGCTCCATGTCGGTAATGGAACGCCGGCTGACCGCCTCTTCGACAGCCTTTTTGATGTGATCACGGTAACGCCGCAGAAACCGCTGACGGTTCACCGTGCTCTTGTTCTTGCCATTGAGACGTCGGTCGATCACATAGCTCATGACTGCTCCTTAGAAGCTGTCCTGAAAGGGGCGAGCGGTGATGCAGCATCGGACCGAGAGCCAAGGGATACTGAACGCTCCCCCAAGCGCTGTGAATGCTGCCTGAACTCGCTACCGACTTTCGAACACCTTCCAGAGGCCTGTGTAACAGAAAATATGCCCACAGGTCTCTGGCTGACGACAACCGGTCTGACCGGCAGCGGGTTATTGTGATTTTCTGACCCGCAGGTACCACTCGGACAGCAGTCGTACCTGTTTGTCGGTGTAACCGCGCTCGACCATCCGTGTGACGAAGTCGTTGTGCTTTTGCTGATCCTCTTTGCTGGCCTTGGCGTTGAAGCTGATCACCGGTAGCAGGTCCTCGGTGTTGGAGAACATTTTCTTCTCGATGACCACCCGCAGTTTTTCGTAGCTGAGCCAGGTCGGGTTCTTGCCATTATTGTTGGCCCGGGCGCGCAGCACGAAGTTGACGATCTCATTGCGGAAATCCTTCGGATTGCTGATGCCGGCCGGTTTTTCGATTTTCTCCAGTTCTTCATTCAGCGCAACGCGGTTGAGGATTTCGCCGGTTTCCGGGTCGCGGTATTCCTGGTCCTGGATCCAGAAGTCGGCGTACAGCACGTAGCGGTCGAAAATGTTCTGGCCGTACTCGCTGTAAGACTCGAGGTAGGCGGTCTGGATCTCTTTGCCGATGAATTCGATATACCGCGGCGCCAGGTATTCCTTGAGGAAGCGCAGATAACGTTCGCGGGTTTCGGCCTGGAATTGTTCCTGTTCAATCTGCTGTTCCAGCACGTACAGCAAGTGCACCGGGTTAGCCGCGATTTCGTGCGGATCGAAGTTGAAGACCTTCGACAGAATCTTGAACGCGAAACGGGTCGAAAGCCCGTTCATGCCCTCGTCGACACCGGCGTTGTCGCGGTATTCCTGAATCGACTTGGCCTTCGGATCGGTGTCCTTGAGGTTCTCGCCGTCATACACGCGCATCTTGGAGTAGATGTTGGAGTTTTCCGGCTCTTTGAGACGCGAGAGCACAGTGAACTGGGCGAGCATCTTCAGTGTGTCAGGTGCGCAATGCGCCTTGGCCAGCGAGCTGTTGAACAACAGCTTGTCGTAGATCTTCACCTCGTCGCTGACCCGCAGGCAATACGGGACTTTGACGATATAAATCCGGTCGATGAAAGCTTCGTTGTTCTTGTTGTTGCGGAAGGTGTGCCATTCCGATTCGTTGGAGTGGGCCAGCAGGATCCCGGTAAACGGTATCGCCCCCAGACCTTCGGTACTGTTGTAGTTGCCTTCCTGAGTGGCGGTCAGCAGCGGGTGCAGCACCTTGATCGGCGCCTTGAACATTTCGACGAATTCCATCAGGCCCTGGTTGGCCCGGCACAGTGCGCCCGAGTAGCTGTAAGCGTCGGCGTCGTTCTGCGGGAATTCTTCCAGTTTGCGGATATCGACCTTACCCACCAGTGCCGAGATGTCCTGGTTGTTTTCATCCCCAGGTTCGGTTTTGGCCACGGCGATCTGATTAAGGATCGACGGGTAGAGTTTCACTACGCGGAACTGACTGATGTCGCCGCCGAATTCCGCCAGGCGTTTGGTTGCCCACGGCGACATGATGGTATTGAGGTAGCGCCGCGGAATGCCGAAGTCTTCCTCGAGGATCGCGCCATCTTCGGTGGCGTTGAACAGACCCAGAGGCGATTCGAAGACCGGCGAGCCTTTGATCGCGTAGAAAGGCACCTTCTCGATAAGCTGTTTCAGCTTCTCGGCGAGGGACGATTTACCGCCGCCGACGGGACCGAGCAGGTAGAGGATTTGTTTCTTCTCTTCCAGACCCTGAGCGGCATGGCGGAAGTACGACACGATCTGATCGATGCATTCTTCCATCCCGTGGAAGTCTTCAAAGGCCGGATAGCGGCGGATCACCTTGTTGGAGAAGATTCGCGAAAGCCTCGAGTTGGTCGAGGTGTCGAGCAGCTCCGGTTCTCCGATGGCCAGCAACAGACGCTCGGCGGCGGAAACGTAGGCGCTGCGGTCCTTTTTGCACAGCTCCAGGTACTCTTGCAGCGAGAGTTCTTCCTGGCGTGTGGACTCGAAGCGTTGTTGGAAGTGGCTAAAGATACTCATGACGTCACCTCGCTCGATACGTGGAGCCGACGCCGGATCACTCAGTCGATGCTGGCAGCAACCGAACAGGCAGTCGCTGTTTACCCCCCAGAACTCTTTCGAAGCTGACGACCTCGAAAGCTACTCCCGATGATCCGCGCGCCGGTGTACCGGCTCTCCCCTGTTTTGGATGGCCTGCGCTTAAGGATAGTTGGGAATTCGGGAGGTAAAGGCGAGATACGTAATTAGTTGTGGCAGACCGTTCGTCTGCCACCGCGCGAGCCCGCGGGGGCCGGGGCTTGCGCGTTACAAAAAAATTATTCGGAAGTGCCTTGCGCGGTTTCCGAAGGATAAGTCGTACGCCACAGCTCAAAACCGCCATCCATGCTGTAGACGTCGGAGAAGCCCTGGCTGATCAGGTAGGCCGCCGCACCCTGGCTGGAATTGCCGTGATAGCAGACGACGACGGTCGGTGCGTCCAGGTCCGCGCCCTGAATGAAAGCGTGCAGGGAATGGTTGTCCAGATGCTTCGAACCACTGATGTGCAAGGCGGCAAACGTGGCGGGGTCTCGAACATCGACCACCACTGCGCCTTGCTCGCGCAGGGCCTGGGCCTGTTCTGGGGGGATGCGTTTGAATTCGCTCATGGCGGGCTCCTGTGTCGCGGCTGAAAGCGCAGTCTAGCGCTGTGCGCCGGCTGACGTTTGTGCGGGAATCAAGGGGGCGACTGGCGGCAATGTGCGGCCGTGTTCGTCGCACTGACATTGCAGGCGGGCGCCCGTATCGACGTTCAGCAGGGTCATCGAGCCGCCCCAGACACAACCCGTGTCGAGAGCGAAAATGCCCGGCTCGCTGCACCGGCCTTCCAGCGCTGCCCAGTGGCCGAAGATGATCTTCACGCCCTTGGTCTTGCGTTCCTTATAGCTGAACCACGGCGCGTAACCCGGCGGCGCGCTATCGGCGCCTTCTTTGCCCTTGAGGTCGAGTTTGCCTTCGCTGGTGCAGAAGCGCATGCGGGTGAAATAGTTGGTGATCACTCGCAGGCGGGTTACGCCTTTGAGGTCGTTGTCCCATTTCAGCGGTTCGTTGCCGTACATGCCATCGAGGTAAGGCGCGAAGCGGTTGTCATCACGCAGGGCTTCTTCGACTTCGGTGGCGCATTTCAAGGCTTTGCGCAGCGACCACTGTGGCGGTATGCCGGCGTGGACCAGCGCAATGTTGCGCTGTTCGTCATAGTGCATGAGCTTTTGCTGGCGCACCCACTCAAGCAGCTCCGCACGATCCGGAGCTTCGAGAATTTCACGCAAGGTGTCGGCTTTCTTCAGGCGCTCGATGTTATGCCCGGCGGCCAGCAAGTGCAGGTCATGGTTGCCAAGTACGCACACCAGCGAATCGCGCAGGCTATAGAGGTAGCGCAAGGTTTCCAGCGATTGCGGGCCACGGTTGACCAGATCGCCCACCAGCCAAAGTTTGTCCCGGGCAGGGTCGAAGGCGACTTGCTTGAGCAGGCATTTCAGCGGTTCGAGGCACCCTTGCAGGTCACCGACGGCATACGTCGCCATCAGTGCAGGGCTCCGGGCACCGCCAGGCGGAAAGGAGCGATGATGGCGTCGAAGTGTTTACCGTCGTCGGCAATCATTTGATAGGTGCCTTGCATGGTGCCGACCTTGGTCGTCATCACTGTGCCGCTGCTGTAGGTGTGGTTGTCGCCGGCCTGAATCAACGGCTGCAGACCCACGACCCCGGCACCGCGAACTTCTTCGACATGCCCGTCACCGTCGGTGATCACCCAGTGCCGTGACAACAGCTTGGCCGGAATCTCGCCGTTGTTGTGCACAGTGATGGTGTAAGCGAAGGCAAAGCGATTTTGCTCGGGTTGCGATTGTTCTGCCAGATAGCGGGTGACGACGCTGACGTCGACCTGATAACGAGGATCGGACATGCAAGAGGCCTTAAAAACGAAGCGGGACGCGGGCGTAGCTGATAGAGATCAGTCTAGGCCAAGTATCGGGTAGTAAACCAGACATGGGCGCTGGTGTCCTACCCGATAACGCTTGTCGTCTGTCAGTCGGCCGCCGGAGTCTGTAGGACTTGTTCGCTGAGCTTGTCGGCCAGGCGCACGAAGGCGGCCAGATCGAGTTGCTCCGGGCGCAGGCTGCCGTCGACACCGGCGGCCGTGATTTCGTCATTGCTCAGCAGCAACTTGAGGGTGTTGCGCAGGGTCTTGCGGCGCTGGTTGAAGGCTTCGCGCACGACGCGTTCCAGCAACTTGTGATCCTTGGCCGGGTGCGGCAGCACGTCATGCGGCACCAGACGCACGATGGCTGAATCAACCTTCGGCGGCGGATTGAACGCGCCCGGGCCCACATTGAACAGGTGTTCGACGCGGCAGTGATACTGAACCATGATCGACAAGCGACCCCAGTCGCCGCCGCCAGGACCCGCCGCGAGACGCTGGACGACTTCTTTTTGCAGCATGAAGTGCATGTCGCGGATGATGCCGGCGTTGTTCAACAGATGAAAAATCAGCGGCGTCGAGATGTTGTACGGCAGGTTACCGACTACTCGCAGGCTGTTCGGCGCAGCGTTGAGGCTGTTGAAGTCGAACTTCAGCGCGTCGCCTTGATGCAGGTTGAAGTTGCTCTTGCTGGCGAATTGCTGGTTGAGGATCGGGATCAGGTCTTTATCGAGCTCAACCACATCCAGCTGGGCGCCGCTATTAAGCAGGCCTTGAGTCAGCGCACCCTGGCCCGGGCCGATTTCCAGCAGGCGGTCTTCGGGTTTGGCGCGGATGGCGCGCAGGATGCGGTCGATAACGCCGGCATCGTGCAGGAAGTTCTGGCCAAAGCGTTTGCGCGCCTTGTGTTGGTAATGCTCGGTCATAAACGGGTCTCGGCCATCTGATAGGCGGTTTCCAGGGCGACTTGCAGGCTGCCGGTATCGATGTTGCCGCTACCGGCCAGGTCCAGGGCAGTGCCGTGGTCGACCGATGTGCGGATGATCGGCAAGCCGAGGGTCACGTTGACTGCCGCGCCGAAACCTTTGTATTTCAGCACAGGCAGACCCTGGTCGTGGTACATCGCCAGCACCGCGTCGCAGTGCTCCAGATATTTGGGGGTAAACAGAGTGTCGGCGGGTAGGGGGCCGCGAAGGTCCATGCCCTCGCCGCGCAGGCGCTCTAATGTGGGTTCGATAATGTCGATTTCTTCATGGCCCAGGTGACCGCCTTCACCGGCGTGCGGGTTGAGACCGCAGACCAGGATGCGTGGCCGGGCGATGCCGAATTTTTGTTGCAGGTCGGCATGCAGGATTCGCGTAACCCGCTCCAGACGCTCCGGCGTGATCGCATCGGCAATCTCGCGAAGGGGCAGGTGAGTGGTGACCAGCGCCACGCGTAATCCGCGGGTCGCGAGCATCATCACCACTTGTGCGGTATGCGTCAGGTCAGCGAGAAATTCCGTGTGGCCGGAAAAAGCGATGCCCGATTCGTTGATCACACCCTTGTGCACGGGAGCGGTGATCATCCCGGCAAAATGCCCGTCCAGGCAGCCTTGGCCAGCGCGGGTCAGGGTTTGCAGAACGAACGCCGCGTTTGCCTTGTCAAGTTGGCCGGCAGTCACCGGAGCGCTGAGCGGCGTATCCCAGACATACAGGCTGTTGGCGGGTGCGGGTGTATCCGGCCAGTTGTCCGGTGTCACCGCCAGCACATCGACAACCACGCCCAACTGCGCGGCCCGCTCAAGGAGCAGGTCGCGGCTGGTAATGGCAATCAGGGGGTGTGGCTGGGCTTGCGAGGCGAGCAGCAGGCACAGGTCTGGACCTATGCCGGCCGGTTCGCCGGGTGTCAGCGCGAAACGCTGGGGTTTCACTGCGCTGCCTGGTCTGCACCAGGGAGTTTGATCTCTACATACGCTTCGTCACGGATCTGACGCAGCCAGGTTTGCAACTCTTCGTCGTATTTGCGGTTACGCAGTACGGTCATCGCTTGCTGCTCACGCGCCTGATTGGTGCCGTCAGTGGCGCGACGGCCAAGGACTTCGAGAACGTGCCAGCCATATTGGGTCTGAAACGGCTTGGACAGCTGACCCTGGGGGGTCTTGGCCATCACTTCGCGGAACTCGGGCACCAGGGCGTTCGGGTCGATCCAGTTCAGATCGCCACCGTTGAGCGCAGAACCCGGATCTTCCGAAAAGCTTTTCGCCAGTTCGCCGAAATCTTCGCCCGCTTCGATACGAGTGTAGAGCGACTCAGCCAGCGCCTTGGTTTTAGCTTCATCGCGGATCGGGCTTGGCTTGACCAGGATATGACGCACGTGCACTTCGTCACGTACCTGAGTTTCACCGCCACGCTTGTCGAGGATCTTCAGGATGATGAAGCCGCCCGGCGTACGCATTGGCTGGGTCACGTCGCCCACTGTCATGGTGCTCAGCATGCGATCGAACGGAGGTGGCAATTGAGCGGCTTTACGCCAGCCCATGTCGCCGCCTTCCAGTGCGGTTTCGCTGGCGGACTTGGCGATTGCCAACTGAGCGAAGTCTGCGCCTTGCTTGAGTTGCTGGTACACCGCGTCGGCCTGTTTGGCAGCATTCTGAATCGCATCGGAATTAGCACTTTCCGGTGTAGGGATCAGAATGTTGGCCAAGCGAAACTCTTCGGACAGTTGCATTTTTCCCAGGTCGGAAGCGAGGAAGTTCTTCACTTCCTGCTCGGACACCTGAATGCGTTCGGCCACTCGGCGTTGACGCACACGGCTGATGATCATTTCGCGACGAATCTGTTCACGAGCGTCTTCATAAGACAGACCATCGCGAGTCAGGGCGGAGCGGAATTGATCGATCGACATGTTATTGCGCTGGGCAATGGTGCCGACGGCCTGATTCAGTTCTTCATCGGTGATGCGAATGCCGGAACGTTCGCCGATCTGCAATTGCAGGTTTTCGACGATCAGACGTTCAAGCACCTGCTGATCCAGCACGCCGGCCGGCGGCGCAGCAGAACCGCGCTTGGCGATGGTTTGCTGAACTTCATGAACACGCTGGTCCAGTTGGCTCTGCATGACCACGTCGTTGTCGACAATGGCCACTACTTTATCGATGGACTGTACCGCGGCATTCGCCGCAGTACCCAGGAACAGCGCGCCCAGCACTAGCGGGCGCAGACAATCAGAAAGCTTGGTCTTCACGTTCACGATAACCTTGGATGCCTTTGTCGAGGAAGCTCTCTACTTTGGCGCCGGTGAGGCCGCCGAGACCTTTCAGAACGATCTGTAGGAAGATGCCATGGTCGCCTTTTTCGTTTTCCGGGGCGTTCTGACTGAACTCGTCATACGACACCCAGTAACGGTTGATCAGGCGCAGTTTCCAGCAGCAGTTGTCGTACTCGAAACCACCGAAGGCTTCCAGGGTACGGTTGCGGTTGTAGTCATACTGCCAGCGGCTGATAGCGTTCCATTGCGGCACGATCGGCCAGATCACCGAGAAGTCGTGCTGCTGGATCTTGTAGTAGTCCTTCACGTAGCCCGGAGTACCCGGGGTGCCGTAGTCACCGCCACCCACCGACCAACGACCGGTGTTCTGGTCGTAACGGACCTGGTCATTGCGATAGCGATAGCCGGCGTTGATGACCTTGTTCGGGTTGTCTTCAGGCTGGTAGTGGAACATCGCACTGCCGGAGCGTGGGCTGCGGGTGTCCGGGTCCCAGTTGTACTCGGCCGTCGTGCGCCAATCGCGGTTCCAGCGATACATGTATTCCAGCGCGTACGGCGAAACGTCGGACTGAGAGTCTTCGCGCGTTCGGGCATCGATACCTGGCAACTGGACTTTGCGGTCCTTGAAGTACAAGGCCTGGCCAACGCTGAGGGTTTGACGCTCGAAACCGTTGTCTTCAATCCACCGATTGGTCACGCCCAGCGACAGTTTGTTCTCGTCGCCAACGCGGTCGGAACCGGAGAAGCGGTTATCGCGAAACAGCGATGAGTAATTGAAGGTGTACTCGCCGGTGTCGAAAACGGGAATGTCGGCCTGGTCTTCCTCGGGTACATAGAGATAGAACAGTCGCGGTTCCAGGGTCTGACGATACTTCTTGCCGAACCAGGTGGTGTCGCGATCGAAATACAGGCCGCTGTCGATGCTTGCAATCGGCACGCCCCGGCTCTGATTACTGCTGAATGTGCCGTTGAGTCGGTCGCCTTCAGCGCCTTGACCAGCGATTTGTGCTTTGCCCTGGGCATCAAGATCCAGCTGATACTGGGTGTACTGATACTTGAGCGATGGCTTCAGGAAACCATACGACCAGTTCAGCGGCAGGCTGACAGCTGGCTTGAGGTTCAAGCGGTCGCCGTTGGCGCGCGCAAGGCCGAACACGTTAGTGTCCAGGCGAGGCGACAGGACACCGTCTTCATCGGAAAACTGACCGGTTTTCAGGTCACGGTCAAAGCGCGTGAGTTCGGTCTCGTAATCGAAGTTCAGACCGTTCGGGTGCGTAGGCAGCTGACCATTGAAGGTGATCTGCGGCAGGCGATCGTACGGCGTGATGTTCGAAACGGTCGCGAGCTCATAGGCCTGTGCGTTGATGCGAGCCGTGTAGCTGTCACCGCGATAGGAAACGGAACCCTGCTGATTGACGTAGTCGCCGCTTTTTATACCTATCTGATCGGTTTCCAGATCCTGGAAGTAATACGGATCGCTGATCTTGGTGTAGTCAACCTGGGTGAACACACGGGAGTCTAGACCACCCTTGTGCTGCCAGTTGTACATATAGCGGGTCTTTTCGTAGTCGGTTTGCTGGCTACGATCGGTGTTGTCGTCGTTGAGGTACGCGGCGCCGAACTGACCTTCGCTGGACTTGGTCAGGTAACGGAACTCGCCTTCCACCAACATGCCGCGCTTGCTCATGTAGCGCGGGTACAACGTGGCATCGTAGTTCGGTGCCAGGTTGAAGTAGTACGGGGTGACCAGCAGGAAGCCGGTATCGGTGCCAGTGCCGATGGTCGGCGGCAGGAAGCCGGACTGGCGACGGTCGTCGATCGGGAAATAGATGTAAGGCGTGTACAGGACCGGAATGTCCTTGACCCGCAGCGTCACGTTGGTCGCGGTACCGAAACCGGTGGCCGGGTTCAAGGTGATGTTGTTGCCCTTGAGCTGCCAGGCATTGCTGTTCGGTTCGCACGTGGTGTACGTACCATCCTTCAGACGGATGATCGCGTTCTCGGCACGTTTGGCGTACAGCGCGCTACCGCGGATACGGGATTTGTGCATCACGTATTCGGCGTTGTCGACCTTGGCTTCACCGGTGTCGAGCTGCACTTCGGCGTGGTCGCCGACGATCAGCGCGCCGTTGTCGCGGATGCGCACGTTGCCGTCCAACTCACCACGGCTTTCGGCCTGGTACAGGTTCGCTTCATCGGCTTCAGCCTGCATGCTGCCCTGACGCAAGACCACGTCACCGGCCAGCGTAGCGACCTGCTCGTCCTGCTTATAGCGGGAGGCCTTGGCCCCGACAAAAGTCGGCGCGTCACTTTTATTCGTCTTGTCATTCATGCCAGGACGAATCGGTTCGATATAGGAACCAGAGCAGTAAGGACCGGTTTCTGCCAATTGCGCTGCCGTGAGCTTCTCGCGCGGAACCCAGTCGAGGTGACTGTAGTCTTCGCTACGTGACTTCAGGCCGCGGCCCTTGGACTCGGTGACCAGCACAGGCTTGGCGCCGGTGTCCTGGCTGGAACTGCTGCCAGCCGGAGTCTCAGCGCCCGAGCTCACTGCGCTGCCGTCATGGACGGGACGCGGTGGCAGCGCAGCGGCTGGAGATTTAGGCGCACAATCCCAGGCACCCGAAGCAGAGACTGAGCAGTCATACTGTTCCGCGGCGACCACGAATGAAGTGGCTAAAGGTTGCAGGGCCAGCAGACTGCCGGTAACCAACAACGGAAATTTTTTACGAAACGCGGGGGATTTCAATGCCATCTTATTAGTCCGGGCTTCCTGCGTGCCATCTGCCCGCGGTGTGGGCCGCACGCCTCTCGATGGTCTGAAAAAGATGCTGGATAATAAAGCATGACCCGCTTGACGGCTAGCGCCGTCGGAGACCCTTGCAATGCCTGACCAAGATGTACGTTTGCAACACCTGAAAGTTTGGCTCGATGAGCAGTTGGCGACCCTATTTGCCGAGCAAGGCTGGGGCGCCGTACCCCCGGCCACGTTGACCGCGGCCAGTAGTGACGCGAGTTTTCGACGCTACTTCCGCTGGGAAGGCGCCGGCAGAAGTTTCGTCGTCATGGACGCGCCTCCGCCCCAGGAAAACTGCAAACCCTTCGTGGATATCGCTTTTTTGCTGGCGAAATCCGGAATAAATGTGCCGAAAATTTACGCCGAAGACCTCGAGCGCGGTTTTCTTTTGCTCAATGACCTGGGCAACAAGACCTATCTGGATGTTATCGACGCCGAGAATGCCGACGATTTATTCGAAGATGCCTTGCAGGCGCTGCTGGCTTTTCAGCAATTGCCGATGGTTGCTCCACTGCCGAGTTATGACGTTGCACTGCTGCGTCGCGAGCTGGAATTGTTCCCCGAGTGGTACGTGAAGCATGAGCTGGGCATCGAGTTCGATTCGGCGCAACAAACGCTCTGGCAGAACGTTTCAGAGCTGTTGATCGACAGTGCCCTGGCGCAGCCAAAAGTGCTGGTGCATCGCGACTACATGCCGCGCAACTTGATGCTCAGCGAGCCTAATCCTGGCGTGCTGGATTTCCAGGATGCGGTCTACGGCCCGGTGACGTACGACGTGACTTGCCTGTTCAAGGACGCTTTCCTGAGTTGGCCCGAGGAGCGCGTGCGCGGCTGGCTGGAAAATTATTGGCAGCAAGCGGGCGCACTGGACATTCCGGTCCAGCCTGACTTTGAAGACTTCCTGCGCGCCAGCGACCTGATGGGTGTGCAGCGGCACCTTAAAGTCATTGGCATCTTTGCGCGCATCTGCCACCGCGATGGCAAACCACGCTACCTCGCCGATGTGCCGCGCTTCTTCGCTTATATAGAAGCGGTGATCGCCCGCCGTCCGGAACTGGCCGAGCTGGATGTGTTGCTGCTGAGCCTGCGCGCTGGAGCGAATGCATGAAGGCAATGATCCTGGCTGCGGGCAAAGGCGAGCGCATGCGCCCGCTGACCCTGACGACGCCCAAACCGCTGGTCCGTGCTGGCGGCGTGCCGTTGATCGAGTATCACCTGCGCGCGCTGGCTGGCGCCGGATTCACCGAGATTGTGATCAACCATGCCTGGTTGGGTCAGCAGATCGAGGATTTCCTGGGCGATGGATCGCGCTACGGGGTAAGCATCCAGTACTCGCCGGAAGGTGAACCGCTGGAAACCGGTGGCGGGATATTCCGTGCGCTAGCGTTGCTGGGCGACGAAGCGTTTGTGGTGGTCAACGGTGATATCTGGACCGATTACGACTTCAGCGTTTTGCATCAGCCCATCTCTGGCCTGGCACATCTGGTGCTGACGGATAACCCGCCGCATCATCCGGGCGGTGATTTCAACCTGATCGAAGGGCAAGTGCTCGACGGCCAACCTGATGCCCCGACCCTGACTTACAGCGGTATCGCGGTGCTGCATCCGCAGCTGTTCGACGGTTGCCCGGCCGGCGCTTTCAAACTGGCGCCGCTGTTGCGCAAAGCCATGGCCGACGGGCAGGTGACGGGTGAGCGAATGCACGGTCACTGGGTGGATGTCGGCACTCTTGAGCGTTTGGCGGAAGTTGAAACACTGTTAGAAGCGAGTCGCTGAGATGCTGTGGCTAGGGACTCTGATTGGAGCCGGAGCGGGCTTTGCCATTGCCAGCATTCCGGGGGCCATGCTCGGCGCATTGTTGGGGCAGGCGCTGGATCGGCGCTTGCAGTTGCAGAGCTGGGGGCATTTGCGTGAAATGCTGGGCGGTCGCCCGATGCTGCGCAACGATGAGTTGCTGTTCGTGTTGCTGGGGCGACTGGCCAAGAGCGATGGGCGCGTGGTGGACGGTCATATCCATCAGGCGCGTCAGGAAATGCAGGCGCTGGAAATGACCGGGCCGGCAAAGCTTCGGGCGATTGCCGCGTTTAATCGGGGCAAGACGGGCCGGGACCGCTTGCGCGTCTACCTGAGACGGTTGAGTGCGCAACCCCATGCCGCCGAAGGCGTGTTGCGCGCCTGCTGGCGCATGGTCTGGGCCGACGGTCGTGCTGGCCATGCCGAGCGCGAACTGATTGCTCAGTGGGGCAAATGGCTGGGCTGGAGGTCGTATCAGGTGCAGGCGCTGGCGGCTGATTACGAGCCAAAAAAACCTTCGCTAGTCAGCCATGTCCTGAATTATCAGGAAGCCATGCTGGTGCTGGGCGTCTCTGCCGCCACCGATCCGGCGCAGATCAAACGGGCTTATCGGCGCCTGCTCAGTCGCCATCATCCGGACAAGATAGCCGGCAGCGGTGCGACGGCGTTGCAAGTTCGCGAAGCGACAGACAAAACGCGCGAGTTGCATAGCGCCTATACGTTGATTCGGCAGCGTCGGGGGTTTCGGTAATGCAGCAAATGTGTGGGGGTTGTCGGGCCCCATCGCGAACAGGCTCGCTCCCACATTAGATATGCAGTGAACACAAAGTCTGTGTTCAACCGAGATCATATGTGGGAGCGAGCCTGCTCGCGATGGGCACGCCTCGGTCTATCAGTCCGCCGCAGGCTGAGGATTCAACCAGCCCCGCACCCGGCGCACCAACTGTTCCTGCTGCGCCTTGCTGTCTCCCGGCAATGCCTTCAGTGATACCTGACTGAATACCGAAGCCTTCAACCGTTTACTCGCCTGCAAACGCTCCAGCGCCGCGTGGCGATCCATCGCCCTGTCCGTGTAGAAGATATCGGCCGTTGGCAATTGCAATGTCGGCGTCAGTTCCGCCAGTCCAGGTTTCACCGCGACGGGCGTCTGGGCGGCGACCATCGCGAATTTCTCGACCTGCGAGGGTTCTTTCTCGCTCAGATAGCGCGCAGCCCAGTAGGCACCGGTGCCATGACCGAGAACGACGATGCTGCGAGCGCTTTGTTGTTCGGCGTAGGCAATGGCCGCATCGATGCGTGCGAAGATTCGCTCGGCATCGGCCTTGGTGCGCTCGTCAACGGTTTCAGCGACAGCCTTGTCAGCCACATCGGCTTCACCGCTCGCTGCCTGTTCGATGGGCGCCGAAGTGGTCGAGTCTTTGCTGCCGACCTCAGGGGCTTTGATCGTTGGCGGGACTTCGATAACACGTGGCGCAATCGCATCGCTTTGCGGGTCGGGCAAGGTGATACTCAGGCTGCTCCACTTGGCGTCCGGCAGTTTGCGACGCAGCGGGCCGATTGCTTGCGGCCAGTCAGCTGTTTCGCCAGCGCCCGGGATGATAATCACCGCGCCCTTGGGCTCTGCGGTATTGGCCGGTTTCCACAAGGCCAGGAACGTATCGCTGCCCGCTTGCAGTTGTTGCTGTTCCTGCGCGGGAATTTTTCGCTCAAGTGCTGTCGCTTCTTCCTGACTACGCTCAAGCAGGGGCTGACGTTCGAGCGGTTGTTCGCCTTCGGTTTTTTCCGCGGCCGCGGGGGACGGTTCAGCGGCCTGGATCGAAAAGGCGCAAGGCAGGATCAGCGACAGGCACAATGCGGGCAGTGTCAGGTGGTAGACAGGGGGCATCGGATATTCCAGGCCAGAAGTTATTCCGGCAGCCTAATGGGTTGGTCAGTATTTGTCAGTGTGTGAGATTTCGATGATGCGTTTTCGCTGCCTGTGGGTTATCGGCTGGTTGTGGCTTCCCTTGACGGGCTGGGCGGCGTCTGCGCCACCGGCGCACGTCGCGCAATTATCCGCGAGCCAGCAACAATGGCTGGCGCAACATGATGAACTGCGCGTCGGGCTGGTGTTGCAAGTGCCCTACGCACAATACGATCGCCGCTTGCAGCGGCTGTCCGGGGTTAACGTCGAGCTGATGAAATGGCTGGCGAAGGCGCTCAAGGTCGAGCTGAGCTGGCGAAACTATCCCGATCTGGAGCAACTGGAAACCGCCGCTCGCGAAGGTGAAATCGACATTGCCCCGGGACTGGCGCAAACCCCCGGCGGCCTGCGCCTGTGGCAATTTTCCGATCCCTACATGCGTGTGCCGCAACTGGTGGTCAGCGACCAGAAGGCGGCGGGCGTGGTGGAGCTGGAAAAGCTCGACAGCCAGACCCGCGTCGCCGTGCGCATGCCCAGCGCCACCGCCGATTACTTGCGCAGTAATTACCCGCACCTGAATCTTCAAGGCGTGCCGATCGAGCGCCAGGCGCTGCAACTGTTGCTCAGTCAGCAGGCCAGCTACGCCGTGGTCGATGAAGCGCAATTGGGACGTCTGTCCGCCGAGCCGGAATTCGCCGGGTTGGTGGTGGTCGGCGACATCGGACTGCCGCAACTGCTTCGGGTGGCCACGCGTCGCGACTGGCCGGAGCTCGCCGGCATCATCGAAAGTGCCTTGCGCGCGATCCCGGCCAAAGACCTGGAACAACTGCACAACCAATGGCTACAGCCGAAGTACCCGCGCCTGACCGAGTCGCCTGGTTTCTGGCAAAACCTGTGCCTGCTGCTGGCGGTATTAATGCTGAGCAGCATGGCGATTGTGTTCTGGCAGCGTCGTCAGCAGCGCAGCCTTGAGCATCGGCTATTCGCGGCGCGGGAAGACATTGCCCTGCGAGCGGCCAGCGAAGAAGCGTTGCGCCTCACGCAATTTTCCATCGATCAGAGCACCGTCGGCATCCTCTGGGTTAACTGGGACAGTCGTGTGCGCTATGCCAATCGGGCCGCCGAAACCATGCTTGGCTACCCGGCGGGCGGCCTCAGCGACCGGCCGTTGATCGACTTCGAACCCGGTTTGCACATGGACCGTTGGCTGAATCTGTGGAAGCGTGCGCGGGCCAGCGACGAAGGGCCGCAGAGTTTCGAGACAAATTGCGTCCGGGCAGATGGCAGCGTTTTACCGACCGATGTGTCGTTGAGTTTTCTGCGTTTTCGCGATGGCGAATACCTGGTGGTGTACCTCAACGACGTCACCGAACGCCGGCGCGCGCTGGCCGCGTTGCAGGAAAGCGAGGCGCGGCTGCAAGGGATTGCCGCCAACGTGCCAGGATTGGTCTTTCGACTGGAGCGGGCGCCGGTGACAGGGCAGATCGACTTTGCCTACATCAGTGAGGGTAGCGAGAGTCTGGTCGGTTACGCCCCGGCCACCCTGGCGCATCGCGACAAAGGCTTGCGCAGCCTGGTGCATCCGGACGACAAGGCCAGCTATCACCAGACGCAGGACCACGCGCTGGATACCGACAGCGACTGGTCATGGCAGGGGAGGATCCTCACCCGTCAGGGCGAGCAGCGCTGGGCCGAGATCAAGGCGGTCACCCGTCGTCTTGAAGATGGCGCCTATGTCTGGGACGGCATTGTCTGGGACATCAGCGAGAGCAAACGCATCGAACTGGAACTGGCCAGTTCCCGTGAACACTTGCGTGAACTGTCCGCGCACCTGGAGAGCGTGCGGGAAGAGGAAAAAGCCCGCATCGCCCGGGAAGTTCATGACGAACTGGGCCAGATGCTGACGGTGTTGAAGCTGGAAACGTCCATGTGCGAATTGGCCTACGCGCAACTTGACCCAGGCCTGAACGAGCGTTTGAACAGCATGAAACGCTTGATCGCTCAGCTGTTTCAGCTGGTTCGCGATGTCGCAACAGCCTTGCGCCCGCCGATTCTCGATGCCGGGATTGCTTCCGCCATTGAATGGCAGGCGCGCCGATTTGAGGCCAGGACACAAATCCCCTGTCTGGTGCAGGTGCCGGACAACTTGCCGGTGCTCAGTGATGCGAAAGCGATTGGGCTGTTCCGGATTCTTCAGGAAGCCCTGACCAATGTCATGCGCCATGCCCAGGCGCATACTGTTGAGCTGACGCTGGCCCTTGAGGGTGACGAGTTGTGCCTGACCGTCAGTGATGACGGCGTAGGATTTGTCGCCGCAACCGGTCGGCCAACGTCCTTCGGGGTGGTGGGCATGCGCGAGCGGGTGTTGATCATGGGTGGGCAGTTGTCGCTTGAGAGTGAGCCGGGGGAGGGCACTACCCTGAGTGTGAGAGTGCCGCTGGATCGTTAAACGATCGCAGCCTTCGGCAGCTCCTACGCCGAACGCGGACCCCGTAGGAGCTGCCGAAGGCTGCGATCCTTTTCGGCATTCAACTTATCAAAGAGGAGAGGCAAGTGATCCGTGTACTGGTAGCCGAAGACCACACCATCGTTCGCGAAGGTATCAAGCAACTGATCGGCCTGGCCAAGGACTTGCTGGTGGTGGGGGAGGCGAGCAATGGCGAGCAACTGCTGGAGACCTTGCGCCATGTGCCTTGCGAAGTGGTGCTGCTCGACATTTCGATGCCGGGCGTCAATGGCCTGGAAGCGATTCCGCGGATCCGCGCGTTGAACAATCCACCGGCGATCCTCGTGTTGTCGATGCACGACGAAGCGCAAATGGCCGCCCGGGCGTTGAAGGTGGGTGCGGCGGGTTATGCGACCAAGGACAGTGATCCGGCGTTGCTGCTGACCGCGATCCGTAAAGTCGCTGCGGGTGGGCGTTACATCGACCCGGACCTGGCCGACCGCATGGTCTTCGAAGTCGGCCTGACCGATTCGCGCCCACTGCATTCGTTGCTGTCAGAACGTGAATTCTCGGTGTTCGAGCGTCTGGCCCAGGGCGCCAACGTCAACGACATCGCCCAGCAGCTGGCTTTAAGCAGCAAAACCATCAGCACCCACAAGGCGCGGTTGATGCAGAAGCTCAACATCACCTCCCTGGCGGAACTGGTGAAGTACGCGATGGAGCACAAACTGCTCTAAAGAACAGCGCTGTCCCCTGTGGGAGCGAGCTTGCTCGCGATGGCGGCGTTACATCCAATACATAGGTCGACTGGCAGACCGCTTTCGCGAGCAAGCTCGCTCCCACAGAACCGTGGTGGCATATCCATTTGCGACATGCCGCCAAATCGCTTTTGCCCTTGCTTGCGGCTTGCAGCGGACAATTGGCCGTTGCGTTAGCCAAAACGCGCCATCCTTGTAGGGCAATCCCTACCCCCAATCTTCCATCCGGCTGAGGCGATTCTCTCTCTCGCCCCGATTTGCGTGCTCCCCAGCGTCCACTAGGCTTAGTCCACAGCAGTCATCAATAACAAAGGTGTGGGTATGAGCCAGGTCGATTCAAACGCAGGGGCCAGCGATATTCTGGTCAGCTTTCGTGGAGTGCAGAAAAGCTACGACGGCGAGAACCTGATCGTCAAAGACCTCAACCTGGACATTCGCAAAGGCGAATTTCTCACCTTGCTCGGGCCGTCCGGCTCCGGCAAAACCACCAGCCTGATGATGCTCGCCGGTTTTGAAACGCCGACCGCGGGTGAAATCCTGCTGGCCGGGCGTTCCATCAACAACGTGCCGCCGCACAAGCGCGACATCGGCATGGTGTTCCAGAACTACGCACTGTTTCCGCACATGACGGTGGCGGAAAACCTTGGATTCCCGTTGACCGTGCGCGGCTTGAACAAAAGCGATGTCAGTGACCGGGTCAAGCGCGTGTTGAGCATGGTGCAGCTCGATGCGTTCGCCCAACGCTATCCGGCGCAACTGTCCGGCGGTCAGCAACAGCGTGTGGCCCTGGCCCGTGCGTTGGTGTTCGAACCGCAATTGGTACTGATGGACGAGCCACTCGGCGCACTCGACAAACAACTGCGCGAACACATGCAGATGGAAATCAAGCACCTGCACCAGCGTCTCGGCGTGACGGTGGTCTACGTGACCCACGACCAGGGCGAAGCCCTGACCATGTCCGACCGGGTGGCGGTGTTCCATCAGGGCGAAATCCAGCAAATCGCGCCGCCGCGCACCCTCTACGAAGAACCGAAAAACACCTTCGTCGCCAACTTTATCGGTGAAAACAACCGGCTCAACGGCCGTTTGCACAGCCACACCGGCGACCGCTGCATCGTCGAACTAGGTCGCGGTGAAAAGGTTGAAGCCCTGGCGGTCAACGTCGGCAAGACCGGCGAGCCTGTCACGTTGTCGATTCGTCCGGAACGCGTGAGCCTCAATGGTTCGAGCGAATCCTGTGTCAACCGCTTCTCAGGGAGGGTGGCGGAATTCATCTATCTGGGCGATCACGTCCGGGTTCGCCTGGAAGTCTGCGGCAAGACCGACTTCTTCGTGAAACAACCGATTGCCGAGCTCGATCCCGGGCTCGCCGTCGGCGACGTGGTACCGCTTGGCTGGCAGGTCGAACACGTTCGTGCGCTCGACCCACTTCTAGAGGCGAACTGATCGCCCCCTGCTTCAACCAACCCTGCACGTGGAGAGAACAATAAATGTTGAGATCCCTGAAATTCACCGCCCTGGTCATGGGCATGATCGGTGCGGCACACGCGATGGCGGCGGGCCCGGACCTGACCGTGGTGTCCTTTGGCGGGGCGAACAAGGCCGCGCAAGTCAAAGCCTTCTACGCACCGTGGGAAGCGGCGGGCAATGGCAAGATCGTCGCCGGCGAGTACAACGGCGAGATGGCCAAGGTCAAAGCCATGGTCGACACCAAGAGCGTGTCCTGGGACCTGGTTGAAGTTGAATCGCCGGAACTGTCCCGCGGTTGCGACGAGGACATGTTCGAGCAACTCGACCCGGCACTGTTCGGCAAATCCGAAGATTACGTCAAAGGCGCGATCCAGCCGTGCGGCGTGGGCTTCTTCGTGTGGTCGACCGTGTTGGCCTACAACGCCGACAAACTGAAAACCGCACCGACCAGTTGGGTGGATTTCTGGGACACCAAGAAATTCCCGGGCAAGCGTGGCCTGCGTAAAGGCGCCAAATACACCCTGGAATTCGCACTGATGGCCGACGGCGTTGCGCCGAAAGACGTCTACAAAGTGCTGGCCGGCAAAGACGGCCAGGACCGCGCGTTCAAGAAACTCGATGAACTCAAGCCAAGCATTCAGTGGTGGGAAGCCGGCGCTCAACCGCCGCAGTATCTCGCTTCCGGTGACGTGGTCATGAGCTCGGCCTACAACGGCCGGATCGCTGCCGTGCAGAAGGAAAGCAACCTCAAAGTCGTGTGGAACGGCGGCATCTACGACTTCGATGCCTGGGCGATTCCAAAAGGTCTGGACAAGGCACGGGCTGAAGCGGCGAAGAAATTCATCGCGTTCTCGGTCGCGCCGCAGCAGCAGAAGACCTACTCGGAAAACATCGCTTACGGCCCGGCCAACACCCAAGCGGTACCGCTGTTGTCCAAGGATGTCCTGAAAGACATGCCGACCACCCCGGAAAACATCGCCAACCAGGTGCAGATCGACGTCAGCTTCTGGGCTGACAACGGCGAGCAACTGGAACAGCGCTTCAATTCCTGGGCAGCGAAGTAATGCTTCGTCCGTAGGAGCTGCCGAAGGCTGCGATCTTTTGATCTTGCTTTTAATGCGGTTTCGCGAAGCCAGAGGCAAAAGATCGCAGGCTGCGCCAGCTCCTACAGGGGCTGGTGCAGGTTCAAAAAGCATATTGTTGCAATGCGGCATCACCCAGTTGATGCCGCCCATCCAAAGATTTCCGGAGTACGCCATGGCTATCGCCGTTCCCCAGAACGCGGGCACTGACCCCACCTTGAAGCAGCGGCTCAAACACGCCGAGCGGATCAATCGCTGGAAGGCCCAGGCCTTGATTGCGCCGCTGGTGCTGTTTCTGCTGCTGGTGTTCCTGGTGCCGATCGTGGCGCTGCTCTATAAAAGCGTCGGCAACCCTGAAGTGGTTGGCGGCATGCCGCGCACCGTGACAGCCATCGCCAGTTGGGACGGCCGCGGCCTGCCCGCTGAACCGGTGTATAAAGCGGCCAGCGAAGACCTCGCCGAAGCGCGCAAGAATCAGACCCTGGGCGACCTGTCCAAGCGCTTGAACATGGAGTTGGCGGGCTACCGCAGCCTGCTGACCAAAACCGCCCGCGCCTTGCCGTTCGCCACTGAGCCCGCTTCCTATAAAGAAGCACTGGAAGCGCTCGACGAGCGCTGGGGTGATCCAGCCTACTGGCAAGCGGTGCGCCGCAATACCAGCAGCATCACGCCGTACTACCTGTTGGCAGCGGTCGATCACCGTATAGATGACCTCGGCGAAGTCGCCCCGGCCACTCCGGACCAGGCGATCTACCTCGACATCTTCGCCCGCACGTTCTGGATGGGCCTGATCATCACCGCTATTTGCCTGGTGCTGGCGTATCCACTGGCTTACTTGCTGGCCAACCTGCCGTCGCGCCAAAGCAACTTGCTGATGATTCTGGTGCTGCTGCCGTTCTGGACTTCGATCCTGGTGCGCGTCGCGGCGTGGATCGTGCTCCTGCAATCGGGGGGCTTGATCAACAGCGGCCTGATGGCCATGGGCATCATCGATAAACCGCTGGAATTGGTGTTCAACCGCACCGGGGTTTACATCTCGATGGTGCACATCCTGCTGCCATTTATGATCCTGCCGATCTACAGCGTGATGAAAGGCATCTCGCCGACCTACATGCGTGCCGCGATTTCCCTCGGTTGCCACCCGTTCGCGAGCTTCTGGCGGGTGTACTTCCCGCAGACCTATGCCGGCGTGGGCGCCGGTTGCCTGTTGGTGTTCATCCTCGCCATCGGCTACTACATCACCCCGGCGTTGCTCGGCAGCCCGAACGATCAGATGGTCAGTTACTTCGTCGCCTTCTACACCAACACCAGCATCAACTGGGGCATGGCGACCGCACTCGGTGGGCTGTTGCTGTTGGCGACCGTCGTGCTTTATCTGATTTATAACTGGCTGGTGGGCGCCAGCCGCCTGGGCCTGAGCTAAGGGGAGAATTGAAATGCTGAATCCTTATATGTCTCCCATCGAGCGGGTGTGGTTTTACACTTTGCGGATTCTCTGCGGCTTGATCCTGTTGTTCCTGATTCTCCCGGTGCTGGTGATCATTCCGCTGTCGTTCAACTCGGGCAGTTTCCTGGTGTACCCACTGCAAGGCTTCTCGTTGCAGTGGTACCACGACTTTTTCGCCTCGGCGGAATGGATGCGCGCACTGAAGAACAGCATCATCGTCGCCCCGGCGGCGACGGTTCTGGCGATGATCTTCGGCACGCTGGCGGCGATTGGCCTGACGCGGGGTGACTTCCCGGGCAAGGCGCTGGTGATGGCGCTGGTGATTTCGCCGATGGTGGTGCCGGTGGTGATCATTGGTGTGGCGAGTTATCTGTTCTTCGCGCCATTGGGCCTGGGCAACAGCTTCTTCTCACTGATCGTGGTGCACGCAGTGTTGGGCGTGCCCTTTGTGATCATCACCGTATCGGCGACATTGCAGGGGTTTAACCACAACCTGGTACGCGCCGCGGCCAGTCTTGGGGCTTCGCCGCTGACCGCGTTCCGTCGCGTGACCTTGCCGCTGATTGCACCGGGTGTGATCTCGGGTGCGTTGTTTGCCTTCGCGACCTCGTTCGATGAAGTGGTGGTGACGTTGTTCCTCGCCGGTCCCGAGCAAGCCACGTTGCCCCGGCAGATGTTCAGCGGTATCCGCGAAAACCTCAGCCCGACGATTGCTGCTGCGGCAACGCTGTTGATCGCCTTCTCGGTGATTCTGTTGCTGACCCTGGAATGGCTGCGCGGCCGCAGCGAAAAACTGCGCACCGCCCAGGTCTGACCCAGCCCCCCGTAGGAGCTGCCGAAGGCTGCGATCTTTTGATCTTGTTTTTAAAAAGCAAAATCAACAGATCGCAGCCTTCGGCAGCTCCTACAGGTGTTTTATGGTGGTCCGGTCATTCACAAGCTGAATAGCAGACAACTCCCAATCCCCAGCTACTATTGTGCCCGGCTCCCCTATCTATAAGAGGCTGCGCACGATGAGTATTTCCTCTTTCAAAATTGCCCACAAACTGATCACCGGCGCAGGTGCCATCGAGCAGTTGTCCGCCGAATTAACCCGCCTGGACATCGACAACCCGCTGATCGTCACCGATGCCGCACTGGTCAAGTCCGGCACGGTAGCGCTGGCGCTCGCGCAGTTAGGCGAGCGGAGTTACGAAATTTTCGACCGCGTACTGCCGGATCCGGAAATCGCCATTGTCGAAGACTGCATGCGGGTTTACCGCGAAGGCGGCCATGACGGCCTGATCGGCCTCGGTGGCGGCAGCGCCATCGACATCGCCAAAAGTGTGGCGGCGTATGCCGGTTATCACGGTGCGCTGGAGGATTTGTTCGGTATCGACCAGGTCCCGCGCAAAGGCCCGCCGCTGATTGCGATCCCGACCACCGCCGGCACCGGTTCGGAAGTGACCAACGTCGCGATCCTCTCCGACAAGGTCGCGCAGCTGAAAAAAGGCATTGTCAGCGATTATCTGTTGCCGGACGTGGCGCTGGTCAGCCCGCAAATGACCCTGACCTGCCCGCGCAGTGTCACCGCCGCCAGCGGCGTCGATGCGCTGGTGCACGCCATCGAATCTTACCTGTCGGTCAACGCCTCGGCGATTACCGACGCGCTGGCCATCGGCGCAATCAAGTTGATCGCCAAGGCGCTGCCCAAGGCTTACGCCAACCCGTCCAACCTGCAAGCGCGTGAAGACATGGCCACCGCCAGCCTGATGGCCGGCATGGCGTTCGGCAACGCCGGCGTCGGCGCGGTGCATGCGCTGGCGTACCCGCTGGGGGGGCGCTTCAACATTGCCCACGGCGTCAGCAACGCCTTGTTGCTGCCGTATGTCATGACCTGGAACAAAATGGCCTGCGTCGAGCGCATGCAGGAGATTGCCGAAGCCATGGGCGTGAAGACCGCTCATCTGAGCGCCAACGAAGCGGCCGATAAAGCTGTGGAGGCGATGACTGAGCTGTGCGCCGCCGTGGAAATCCCCTCGGGCCTGCGCAGTTTCGGGGTTCCCGAGGATGCGATCCCGGCCATGGCCCTCGAAGCGGCAGGGATCGAGCGTCTGATGCGTAACAATCCGCGCAAGCTGAGCGCGGTTGATATCGAGAAAATCTATCGAGCGGCCTACTGATCATCGTCGTCACGGTGCGCGCGCCAAAGCAGGAGGTATACAATGCGCGCCATCTTGATTCTGCTCAGATAAGGTGCGTCATGCAGCCCTTCGTAATTGCTCCGTCGATTCTCTCCGCCGACTTCGCCCGCCTGGGTGAAGAAGTGGACAACGTTCTGGCCGCCGGCGCCGACTTCGTGCACTTCGATGTCATGGATAATCACTACGTGCCGAACCTGACCATCGGCCCGATGGTCTGCGCCGCGCTGCGTAAATACGGCGTGACCGCGCCGATCGACGCGCACCTGATGGTCAGCCCGGTGGACCGCATCGTCGGTGATTTCATCGAAGCCGGGGCGACCTACATCACTTTCCACCCGGAAGCCACGCAGCACGTTGATCGCTCTTTGCAACTGATCCGCGAAGGTGGCTGCAAGTCGGGCCTGGTGTTCAACCCGGCGACCCCGCTGGACGTACTCAAGTACGTGATGGACAAGGTCGACATGATCCTGCTGATGAGCGTCAACCCGGGCTTCGGCGGACAGAAGTTCATCCCCGGCACACTCGACAAGTTGCGTGAGGCACGTGCGCTGATCGAGGCGTCCGGGCGTGACATTCGCCTGGAAATCGACGGTGGCGTGAACGTGAACAACATCCGTGAAATCGCCGCCGCCGGGGCTGATACCTTCGTGGCGGGCTCGGCGATCTTCAATGCGCCGAACTACCAGGAAGTAATCGAGAAGATGCGTTCCGAACTGGCGCTGGCCCGCCCATGAGCGGCTTCGAGCAGCTGTTTCCGGGCCGCCTGCCGCGTCTGGTGATGTTCGATCTGGATGGCACGCTGGTCGATTCGGTCCCGGACCTCTCGGCCGCGGTGGATAACATGCTGCTCAAACTCGGGCGCCAGCCTGCCGGCATCGAATCGGTGCGTGAGTGGGTCGGTAACGGCGTGCACATGCTGATACGCCGGGCGCTGGCCAATCACATCGACGCTAAAGGCGTTGATGAGGTCGAGGCTGAACATGCTCTGGAATTGTTCAATGGCTTTTATGAGGACGGACATGCGCTCACGGTGGTGTACCCCGGCGTGCGCGACACCCTCAAGTGGCTGAACAAGCAAGGCGTGGAAATGGCCCTGATCACCAACAAGCCGGAGCGCTTCGTCGCGCCGCTGCTGGACCAGATGAAAATCGGCCGTTACTTCAAATGGATCATCGGCGGAGACACCCTGCCACAGAAAAAACCTGACCCGGCCGCGCTGTTTTTCGTGATGAAAATGGCCAACATTCCGGCGTCGCAATCGTTGTTCGTCGGCGACTCGCGCAGCGACGTGCTGGCGGCAAAGGCGGCCGGGGTCAAATGCGTGGCCCTCAGTTATGGCTATAACCATGGCCGGCCGATTGCCGAAGAAGCGCCCGCGCTGGTCATCGACGATCTTCGTAAACTAATTCCCGGTTGCCTGGATCCGGCCGCTGGGATAACGTTGGGCGACTCAGTTCAACCCCCTTCTGGAAACGCCATCGTGGTGGTCACTCGCAAACTCTGGATGAAAGTCATCAAGGCCCTGGCCCGCTGGCGTTGGCGCGCCTGACTTGTTCCTGGCCGGCCTACCGGCGCGTTTGCATACCTGACTGTTAGCACCTCAAGCCACGAGGCTACTCAATGATCCGCGAAGAATTCCTGCGTTTGGCCGCTGCCGGCTATAACCGCATCCCGCTTGCCTGCGAAACCCTGGCCGACTTCGACACGCCGCTGTCGATCTACCTGAAACTGGCTGACCAGCCCAATTCCTACCTGCTCGAATCCGTGCAGGGCGGGGAGAAGTGGGGCCGTTACTCGATCATCGGCCTGCCGTGCCGCACCGTGCTGCGGGTTCACGACCATCACATCAGCGTGACCCACGATGGCGTCGAGATCGAAAGCCATGAAGCGCAGGATCCGCTGGCGTTTGTCGAAGCGTTCAAAGCCCGCTACAACGTACCGACCATCCCCGGCCTGCCACGTTTCAACGGTGGCCTGGTGGGTTACTTCGGTTACGACTGCGTGCGCTATGTGGAAAAGCGTCTGGGCAAGTGCCCGAACCCGGATCCGCTGGGCGTGCCGGACATTCTGCTGATGGTGTCCGACGCGGTAGTGGTGTTCGACAACCTCGCCGGCAAGATGCACGCCATCGTCCTGGCCGATCCGGCGCAAGAAGATGCCTTCGAACAAGGTCAGGCGCGCCTGCAAGAGCTGCTGGAAAAACTTCGTCAGCCGATCACGCCACGCCGTGGCCTGGATTTCAGCAAGCAACAATCGGCTGATCCGGTGTTCCGGTCCAGTTTCACCCAGAACGATTACGAAAAAGCCGTCGACACTATCAAGGAATACATCCTCGCCGGTGACTGCATGCAAGTCGTGCCGTCCCAGCGCATGTCGATTGACTTCAAGGCCGCACCGATTGATCTGTACCGGGCGCTGCGCTGCTTCAACCCGACGCCTTATATGTACTTCTTCAACTTCGGCGACTTCCACGTCGTCGGCAGTTCACCGGAAGTGCTGGTGCGGGTCGAAGACAATCTGATCACCGTGCGCCCGATTGCCGGCACTCGCCCACGCGGAGCCAACGAAGAGGCTGACCTGGCGCTGGAAAAAGACCTGCTGTCCGACGACAAGGAAATCGCAGAGCACTTGATGCTGATCGACCTGGGTCGTAACGACACGGGTCGCGTCTCGGAAATCGGTTCGGTGAAGCTCACCGAGAAGATGGTCATCGAGCGCTATTCCAACGTAATGCACATCGTTTCCAACGTCACCGGGCAGTTGAAGGCCGGGCTGACGGCGATGGACGCACTGCGGGCGATTCTGCCGGCGGGCACCTTGTCCGGTGCGCCGAAGATTCGCGCGATGGAAATCATCGACGAACTGGAACCGGTCAAGCGTGGCGTCTACGGCGGCGCGGTCGGTTACTTTGCCTGGAACGGCAACATGGACACCGCGATTGCTATCCGCACCGCAGTGATCAAGAACGGCGAACTGCACGTGCAGGCCGGTGGCGGCATTGTTGCCGACTCGGTGCCGGCGCTGGAATGGGAAGAAACCCTGAACAAGCGTCGCGCCATGTTCCGTGCAGTGGCGTTGGCGGAGCAAACGCCCGACACCTGAGTTCCCCAGAGGCTCTCATCAGACTTAAAAAACGCGGCGCCTGTAAAGGTGTCGCGTTTTTTTATACGGGGCATTGATCGGTCAGAAGTCCAGCGCTACCCCAACGGTAAGTCCTTGCTGGGTAAAATCATCGTCCTTGCGAAACGTATACCCCCCACGCAACGCGAGGTCGGCCGTCAACTTGTGGCTGACTCCCAGGCTCACGCGATTCAGATGACTTTGCGGTGTATAACCGTCCAGCCTGAAATCGAGGGACGGCAGACTGTTGAGGGCAATGTTGACTTTCTGCGTGTCATCCTCGTATTCGCGCTCGTAAGCGTATTCGCCGAACACCTGAGTCTGCGGGGTGATCTGGAATTTGCCCTGAAGCCCGGCGCCCAGTCGTTTGGAGTCGCGTTGCTGGTCATCAAAGGTCAGCGCAGTGGAGCGGTTGCTGTTCTCGGTATAGCCGTCCACTTCCACTTTCGCGTAATCGGCACTGAGGAACGGCGACAAATGCCAAGCGCTGCCCGGTTGCGCAATGTCGTAACCGACGCGCGTGCTGAATGCCCAGAGGTAGCCTTCGGTATCACCTTTTTCCGCTCCCTCGCTGGCGCCGAGGTCGAATTTGCGTTTGAGGTTGTCGTAGTCGAGTTTGCCGCCGGTCAACGCAGCATCCGCCCACCAGCGATTCTGTTGGAATTGCGCGAAAGCAGTAGCCAGATAGCTGTTGAGTTTGTAGTCCGAGTCATTATTGCCGGCTTCCAGTTCCTGACGATAGAAACCCGCCGCGAGTCCCACGCGCCACGCGTCATTCAGGCGATAGCTGCCACCGATGTTCAGGTTGTAGCCGCTGCCGTCGGCACTGGCGCCACTGCTTTGGCTGTCGACATCCAGGTGCTGGCCACCACCGGCGACAATTGCGCGCCATTGACCGACTGCTTGCCAGTCTTCCCAGTCCGATTGCCATTGGCTGCGCAATTCATCCTGATGCGCACGTAGCGTGGCGTGAGCCATTTCCGGCAAGAGCGTCAGTTCCCACGGCGCTGCCAGCAGGGAATAGGCGTAATCGGAAATCAGCTTTTGTCCGGCCTCGGTTGGATGAACGCCATCGTTATAGATCAGTCTGCTCGGGTCCGGCGTGGCACTGTTGATGCCATACGCAGCGTTTTCAATGCAGCCGTTGCCACTGAAACAGGTGCCGATCAGATTCTGGTCGGCGGCGAGACCGAACCGCGCCGGATCGGCAAAGGTTTCCTGCAACAGAAGCGGAACGTTCAACGGAATGATTTCGGCATCTATGCCTTCCAGTCGAGTGACCAGTTGTCGGTTGAACGCCGTGCTCAGTTGTGAGGTAGCCGCCTGCTGCGGCGTGCCATTGATAGCCGGTGTCAAACCCAGGTCCGGCAGCAGCCAGACCATGACGTAGCGTGCGCCAGCGGTTTGCAGAACCTGGACGCTGTTGGCCAATCGGTCCGCAGCGGCGCCTGCCTGAGCGCCACTTTGCACGCGCCCCTGAAGAAAGTCGTTACCGCCGCCGGAAAGGTAATAAAGCGCATTTGGATCGGCGCGGAAGTTGTTGG
The DNA here is from genome assembly GCF_902497785.1 of Pseudomonas fluorescens. Classification (GTDB taxonomy): domain Bacteria; phylum Pseudomonadota; class Gammaproteobacteria; order Pseudomonadales; family Pseudomonadaceae; genus Aquipseudomonas; species Aquipseudomonas fluorescens_BO. The sequence continues at coordinate 17,306 of NZ_CABVHK010000007.1, read as the reverse complement.
CAGGCAGATAACCGGGTCGGGTACGCTCACCCGTGGCGGACACGGTGGTGATCGACGTCAGGATTTGATCGGTGCGGTAACCACCAACCGCCCAGTTATTGCCGTCCGGCAGGCCTTGCCCGGCTCGCGCGGCCGAGGTCGAAGCGGCCGTCTGGTCCGCGGAAAACCCAAGTCTTGCGCCCAGCAGTTGAGTCGAATTCGCCGAATACACTTCACCGCTACCGGCCTGGTAGGTCGGCCCGGTCCGGTTGGTAAAGCGCAAGGTCGAGCCATTGGGCCCACCGGTATCAGTGAATTGTCCGGCATCGTTGAGGCTATCGCCGAACACGATGAAATTCGAGTAGGGATTGGGCGCTGCGATCGCCTGGGTGCAGGCCATGGCGAGCAAACAGGTGGCAAGCGGTACAGCCAATGTCTGTCTGATCATGAGCAAATCCGTTTGTTATTGTTTTAGTGAGTGAAACGAGCGTGCCAAAAACTATAGAGCGTGATGCCATTCGGCGCGAACTGTTCGATTGTTTCAAGCGCCTTGAGCGCGCCATATTGCACGCTCTGCCCAGCTAAGTTACTGTGCCAGGACGTATAAATGAGACCTTCCCCGTGTTGATCGTCAGCAAACTTCTGGATCAAGTCATCAAGGCACACGCCCGTTGGCGTTGGCGCGCCTGAATCTTTCTGCCGGCCCGGCCGGATCTTTATCGCTTTGCCTTCTTTACCCGCTATACAAACCGCTTTGAGGCGCGATTCCAGCGAACGACAAAGCGCAGGATGCTGCGGGTAACTCATGGGAAGGCTGAATTGAAGTCAGTGAATTCAAAGAGGTTCTCAACGCCATGTTGCTGATGATCGATAACTACGACTCTTTTACTTACAACGTTGTGCAATACCTCGGCGAGCTAGGCGCCCAGGTCAAAGTCGTGCGCAACGATGAACTCACCATCGCCGAAATCGAAGCCCTCAACCCTGAGCGAATCGTGGTTTCCCCAGGTCCGTGCACGCCGACCGAAGCCGGCGTCTCGATTGAAGTGATCAAGCATTTCGGCGGTAAATTGCCGATTCTGGGCGTGTGCCTGGGCCATCAGTCCATCGGCCAGGCCTTTGGCGGCGATGTGGTTCGCGCACGCCAGGTCATGCACGGCAAGACCAGCCCGGTGTTCCACCAGGACAAAGGTGTGTTCGAAGGCCTGAATCATCCGCTGACGGTTACGCGCTATCACTCGTTGATCGTAAAACGTGAAACGCTGCCCGACTGTCTGGAACTGACCGCCTGGACCCAGCTCGAAGACGGCTCGGTCGACGAGATCATGGGTCTGCGCCACAAGACACTGAACATCGAAGGTGTGCAGTTCCACCCTGAGTCTATCCTGACCGAACAGGGCCACGAGCTGTTTGCCAACTTCCTCAAACAAACCGGCGGCACGCGCTAAGGACTTTCCATGAATATCAAGACAGCCCTGGGCCGTATCGTCGAGCAGCTCGACCTCAGCACCGAAGAGATGCGCGATGTCATGCGCGAAATCATGACCGGCCAATGCACGGACGCGCAGATCGGCGCGTTCATGATGGCCATGCGCATGAAAAGCGAAAGCATCGACGAGATCGTCGGCGCCGTGTCGGTGATGCGTGAGCTGGCGGACAAGGTCGAACTCAAGACCCTCGACGGCGTCGTCGATGTGGTCGGCACCGGCGGCGACGGTGCGAACATTTTCAACGTCTCCACCGCGTCCTCCTTCGTGGTGGCAGCGGCGGGTTGCACCGTGGCCAAGCACGGCAACCGTGCGGTGTCGGGTAAGAGCGGCAGCGCGGACCTGCTGGAAGCCGCCGGAATCTATCTGAACCTGACACCGGTTCAGGTGGCGCGCTGCATCGACAACGTCGGCATCGGTTTCATGTTTGCCCAGTCACATCACAGTGCCATGAAGTACGCCGCCGGCCCGCGTCGCGAGTTGGGCCTGCGCACCCTGTTCAACATGCTTGGCCCGCTTACGAATCCGGCTGGCGTGAAACATCAGGTGGTGGGCGTGTTCAGCCAGGCGCTGTGCCGGCCGTTGGCCGAAGTCTTGCAGCGCTTGGGCAGCAAGCATGTGCTGGTGGTGCATTCGAAGGACGGCCTGGATGAGTTCAGTCTGGCCGCGCCGACCTTCGTCGCGGAATTGAAAAACGACCAGGTCACCGAGTATTGGGTCGAGCCGGAAGACTTGGGCATGAAGAGCCAGAGCCTGCACGGTCTATCGGTGGAAAGCCCGGCAGCTTCCCTTGAATTGATCCGTGATGCACTCGGCAAGCGCAAGACCGAAAACGGCCAGAAAGCCGCCGAGATGATCGTGCTCAATGCCGGTGCTGCGTTGTACGCCGCCGACCTGGCAAGCAGTTTGAAAGAGGGCGTTGCCCTGGCGCACGATGCGCTGCACACAGGCCTCGCTCGGGAAAAACTTGAGGAGTTGGGTGCATTTACCGCGGTATTCAGAGTGGAGAATGAGGGATGAGTGTACCGACGGTTCTGGAAAACATTCTGGCGCGCAAAGTCCAGGAAGTCGCCGAGCGTAGCGCTCGTGTGAGCCTGGCAGAGCTGGAAAGTCTGGCCAAGGCGGCCGATGCACCCCGTGGTTTTGCCAAGGCGTTGATCGATCAGGCCAAATCGAAGCATCCGGCGGTCATTGCTGAAATCAAGAAAGCGTCGCCGAGCAAAGGGGTGATCCGCGCGAACTTCATGCCTGCCGATATTGCCAAAAGCTACGAGAAGGGCGGGGCAACCTGTCTGTCGGTGCTGACCGACATCGATTACTTTCAGGGCGCTGATGCCTATCTGCAACAGGCGCGGGCGGCGTGCTCATTGCCGGTTATCCGCAAGGATTTCATGATTGATCCTTACCAGATCGTCGAAGCCCGGGCGTTGGGCGCCGACTGCGTGCTGTTGATCGTCTCCGCGCTGGATGACGTGAAAATGGCCGAACTGGCGGCGGTGGCCAAGAGCGTCGGCCTCGATGTGCTGGTGGAAGTGCACGATGGCGACGAGTTGGAGCGGGCCTTGAAAACCCTCGATACGCCGTTGGTGGGCGTGAACAACCGCAATCTGCACACTTTCGACGTCAGCCTCGAAACCACCCTCGACTTGTTGCCGCGGATCCCGCGTGACCGATTGGTGATTACCGAAAGCGGCATCCTCAATCGGGCCGATGTCGAGCTGATGGAAATCAGCGACGTGTATGCGTTTCTGGTCGGCGAAGCGTTCATGCGAGCGGAAAGCCCGGGCACGGAACTGCAGCGTTTGTTCTTCCCGGAGCGTGGTACAGCGGTGAGTGGTTCTACGCTCGACTGAACACCGCTTCGCGAGCAGGCTCGCTCCCACAAGGGATCGGTCACAAAGTTTGTGCCCACCATCGATCAAATGTGGGAGCGAGCCTGCTCGCGAAAGCGGCATAAGAAGCACCACAGACTTAAAGTCCTACGGAATCCTTATGACCTCACCTGTTTCATTGACCGTCGAAGCCGGCCTGCAAGCCGAACAGGATTTGTTGGCGTCGGTCTGTGCCGGAGACAGTGAATTCGGCCTGCTGTTCTGGCAACCCAGCGACCAGGCACTGGTCATGCCGCGCCGCTTGAACCGCCTGCCTGGCTTCGAAGCTGCCTGCGAGATATCGGCGGTAGCCGGATGGCCAGTCCTCCTGCGCGAAACCGGCGGCGAGCCAGTGCCTCAATCAGCTTCGACAATCAACATCGCCCTGGTGTATGCGCCACCGCGCAGCGAAGGTGATCTGAACCGCATCGAATCCGCTTACCAACGATTGTGCGATCCGATTTGTCAGTTGCTCGATGAACTGGGTGGCACTTCGTCACTGGGCGAGATCGACGGCGCCTTCTGCGATGGCCGTTTCAACGTCAACCTCGACGGTCGCAAAATGGTTGGCACTGCGCAGCGCTGGCGCCAGAGCCAGGGTGGTTCGCGTCCGGTTGGTTTGGTCCACGGTGCCTTGTTGCTGGACAACGAACGCGAGGCGATGGTCGCGGCGGTCAATCGATTCAATGAGGCATGCGGCCTGGAGCAGCGGGTTCGCGCCGAAAGCCATATTGCCCTGCATGAAAAGTTTGCTGCGCCGGATGCGCTGGACCGGCTCGATGCGCTCTATCGCCAGTCGCTGGCGGACCTGTTCAAAGCTTGAATTTTCGAGCCTAGCGCGTACCGAAGACCACCATGGTCTTGCCTTTGACGTCCACCAGGTTGCGTTCTTCCAGATCCTTGAGCACGCGCCCCACCATCTCCCGGGAACACCCGACAATCCGCCCGATTTCCTGACGGGTTACCTTGATCTGCATGCCGTCGGGGTGGGTCATGGCATCTGGCTGTTTGCACAGTTCCAGCAGGCAGCGGGCGACGCGGCCGGTGACATCGAAGAACGCCAGGTCACCGACCTTGCGCGTGGTGTTGCGTAGGCGTTGTGCGATTTGTCCGCTGAGGACGTAAAGAATGTCTGGATCTTGCTGGGACAACTCGCGGAACTTTGCGTAGCTGATTTCCGCGACTTCGCACTCGATCTTGGCACGTACCCAGGCGCTGCGTTGCTGTTCCAGGCCGGCCTGTTCAAACAGGCCCAACTCACCGAAAAAGTCCCCGGCGTTCAGGTAGGCAATGATCATTTCGCGGCCGTCGTCATCCTCGATCAGGATGGTGACTGAGCCCTTGATGATGAAAAACAGCGTCTCCGAGCGGTCGCCGGCACAAATGATGTTGCTCTTGGCCGCGTAACGCCGGCGCTGACAATGCATCAGCAGCTTGTCGAGGTTTTTGATTTTGGGAGTTGGGGCAATAGCAACCATGGTTGTATCCCGAAAAGACTGCACGGTATGTTTGGTTTTTTTTGTAGGAGCTGGCGCAGCCTGCGATCTTTTTGCTGGTTGCAAAGCTGGCTATGCGCCAGCGAAGTGGCGCCAGCTTAACAGACACTTCCCGCGATATTCGAGAATTTGCCTACAAAGGCCGACGGTTATGTCCTAGGAAGGCGAGCGCTGTCAATCAAGGGCCCTGTGCTAAGCTGGCGACCCTTTTTTAGACAGTGGAGTCTTGGTGATGAAGGCACGCATCCAATGGGCTGGCGAAGCCATGTTCCTCGGTGAATCCGGTAGCGGTCATGTCGTGGTCATGGATGGTCCGCCCGATGCCGGTGGTCGTAACCTGGGTGTCCGGCCGATGGAAATGCTCCTGCTGGGTGTCGGCGGATGCAGCAATTTCGACGTGGTCAGCATCCTCAAGAAGTCCCGGCAGGCCGTGGAAAGCTGCGAAGCCTTCCTCGAGGCCGAGCGTGCGACCGAGGACCCGAAGGTGTTCACCAAGATCCACATGCACTTTGTGGTCAAAGGCCGCGGGTTGAAAGAAGCCCAGGTCAAACGCGCCATCGAGCTGTCGGCCGAGAAGTATTGCTCTGCCTCGATCATGCTCGGCGCCGCCGGTGTGGCGATTACCCACGACTACGAAATCATCGAACTCGGTTGAATCGACATTCAACTATCATAAAAGCAGTGCAGACTCTGGCGATCCCAAGCTGACGTCTGCATAATGCGCCACTTTTTTCAGGGTCGTGGTCCGTCAACCGACTGGCCGCCTGCCCGAACAGACAACCAAAATCGCCATCGCGAAGAGGTGTTAACCGTCCTACGCAGGTGCGTCGTTCGCATCTGACGGGCATGCTTGATCACGCGGCTCGGGCCGCAATACATAGAGAGTTTTTAACGGTGAAAAGCAAACTCAAGCTCCACGGGTTCAATAACCTGACAAAGACCTTGAGCTTCAACATCTATGACATCTGCTACGCGGAAACCCCGCAAGACCAACAGGCTTACGTCGAGTACATCAATGAAGAGTACAACGCGAAGCGCCTGACGCAGATCCTCACAGAAGTTGTCGATATCATTGGTGCCAACATCCTGAACATTGCCAGTCAGGACTACGACCCACAAGGCGCCAGCGTCACGATTCTGATCTCGGAAGAGCCGGTGACCCCGACTGAAAGCCAGATCGAAGAGTCCCCGGGCCCGCTGCCTGAAATTATCCTGGCCCACCTCGACAAGAGCCACATCACGGTGCACACCTATCCGGAAATCCATCCGGACGCCGGTATTGCGACCTTCCGTGTGGACATTGACGTGTCGACCTGTGGCGTCATTTCACCGCTTAAAGCGCTCAACTTCCTCATTCACCAGTTCGATTCGGACATTGTGACCGTGGATTATCGTGTACGCGGTTTCACCCGTGATGTTGAAGGCAACAAGCACTTCATCGATCACGAGATCAACTCGATCCAGAACTACCTGTCCGAAGACACCCGCGACGCGTATCAGATGACCGACGTCAACGTGTACCAGGAAAACCTGTTCCACACCAAAATGCTGCTGAAGAACTTCGAACTGGATAACTACCTGTTCGGCGACGCGACCAACAGCCTGTCCACTGAGCAGCGTGCTCAGGTGACGGACCGTGTGAAACACGAAATGCTCGAAATCTTCTACGCGCGCAACATGCCGACCTGAGATTTTCCGAGCACAAAAAAGGCGACTACCTCACGGCAGTCGCCTTTTTTATGTCTGTCGCAAAACCCCTTGTGGGAGCGAGCCTGCTCGCGAAAGCGTTTTGCGTACCGGCGCCGGAATCAGATCCGATAAGTACTTTTAGTCATCACCTTCGCCAACAAACTCATCCCGAACTTCACCGGCGCCGGAAACCTGAAACCGCCGGCGTCCAGCGCACTTTCCGCGTGATGCTCTTCATCAATCCGCATCTGCTCAAGAATCGCCCGGGACTTTTCATCCTCAGCCGGCAACTGCTCCAAGTGTTCATTCAAGTGCTTGCACACCTGATGCTCGGTAGCGGCAACAAACCCCAGGCTAACCTTGTCGCTGATCAACCCGGCCACCGCACCGATCCCGAACGACATGCCATAGAACAACGGATTGAGGATGCTGGTGTGGCTGCCCAACTGTTTGATGCGTTGCTCGCACCAGACCAGGTGGTCGATTTCTTCTTCGGCGGCATGCTCCATGGCCGCGCGCACGTGCGGCAGCTTGGCGGTCAGGGCCTGGCCTTGATACAACGCCTGGGCACAGACCTCGCCGGTATGGTTGATGCGCATCAGACCGGCCACGTGCCGGGTGTCTTCGTCGCTCATTTGCGTTTCCGGTTGCACGATCGCCGGCGACGGACGGTACGGCTGGCCACTGAAGGGCAGCAGGGTACGCATCGCGGCATCGGCTTGCAGCAGAAGACGGTCAATCGGCGAGTAGTGACGTTGGGTAGTCATGCGACCTCCGGGAAAAATCTCGGCGGCCAGTTTAACCGAATCGGCCGGGGAAGGTTTGCGCTGGGTCATTGCGGTGCGGGGTGCATCTGTAGGAGCCGGCTTGCTGGCGAAAGCGGTCAACATATTGCGGTGATCTTGCGGACGCCTTCGCCAGCAAGCCGGCTCCTACAGGGATGCGTAGGACATCAACCCGGCGGCCAGTGCATCTGGCGCTGACCCAACACGTGCATATGGATGTGGTAGACCGTCTGTCCACCTTCTTCATTGCAGTTCATGACCACGCGGAAGCCTTTCTCGCAGCCCAATTCCAGCGCAAGGCGCTGGGCAGTGAACAGAATATGCCCGGCCAATGCCTTGTCGTCCTCGGTAAGGTCGTTCAGGGTGCGCACCGGTTTCTTCGGAATCACCAAAAAATGCACCGGCGCCTGTGGGGCGATGTCGTGGAAGGCCAGTACCTGGTCGTCCTCATAAATGATTTTCGCCGGGATTTCCCGGTTGATGATCTTGGTGAACAGAGTATCCACAGCTGTTTTCTCCGTTGTTTGGGCTCGCCTGAGTGTACTGATGGGTGATCCCCTAGCCCAGTCTTTTGCCTTGAAGGTTGCTCAGCGCGGGCAGTAAGCCTTGTTAACCATGCCGGCGATTGTACGGTTCAACCAGCGTGAACCGAGTCGCGGCATGAAGGCGAACCAGCGGTTGCGCCGGCCGGGAATAATAATCGCGCGATTTTTCTCGAGGGCGCGCACGGTGTAGAGCGCAACTTCCTCGGGACTCATCAGCCATGTGCTCGCGGCCAGTTTCTCGTTGTCCAGTTGTGCGGTGCGGTAAAACGCAGTCCGCGTCGGACCAGGGCAAAGCACCGACACCTTGACTGCGCATTTCTTCAGCTCGACGCGCAAGCCTTCGGAAAAGTGCAGCACATAGGCCTTGCTCGCGTAGTAAGTGCTCATCCACGGGCCGGGCTGGAAGGCGGCAACCGATGCGACATTCAGAATCTGCCCGCCCCCCTGTAAGGCCATGCTGTTGCCGATGGCGTGACACAGGCGAGTCAGGGCCAGGATGTTCACTTCGATGAGGTCTTGCTCGGTCATCCAGTCCTGGGCCAGAAACGGGCCGCAGGTACCGATGCCGGCGCAATTCACCAGCAAGTCGATCTGCCGGTCACCTTCTTCCAGCTCCAGCAGAAACCCGGACAGGCGCAGCGGTTCGCCGAGGTCGCAGGCGCGGAACAACACCTCCACACCAAATCGTTGGGTCATTTCAATCGCAATGCTTTCCAGCTGATCACGCTGTCGGGCCACCAGGATCAGGTTGCGGCCACGGCGAGCCAGCGCTTCGGCCATCGCCAGGCCGATACCGCTGGAAGCGCCAGTGATCAGAGCGTAACGGGTCATGCAGTTCTCCATCGCAACGGCTCCGCGCCGGCGACGCGGGTGTCACGGCGGGGAGTGCTGTTCATTCTTTCGCAGAGTCTACAGGGGGCGGAGCTTCTTCGGCTGCCTCGTCTGCGGAATCGGTTGCTGGCCCGGCCTCAGCGGCGGGCTCGACTTCGACTTCGTCGGTGATGACTGAGCCGCTGTCGTAGCTGCTTTCGGTGGTGCTTTCATATTCATTCTGCAGGGCGCCAATGCCGCCCGTGACTGCACCGATGAATACAACAGCGATGAAGACTACCCATAGCGCACAAAGCACTTTTACCGCCATGGTATTGGCCGGTGGTGGAGCGCCGTATTGGTTGGCAGCCGCATTGCCCGGCAGCACCGCCAGCAAAATCGGGAACAGGCCGCCTACAAATGGCACCAGCGTCAGCAGATACAGCCAGCCGGACCAGCCCAGATCATGCAGGCGTTGAACGATGATCTGAATGCTCACGACGAAAAACGCGATGCATAGCGCGGCGCCGACGAGTCCGCCAATCACCAGACCGACCGTTGACGTCAGGGCAATCAGCGACAGACCTATGGAGATGAACACGCCGGCGACACCCAGCAGTACCAGCATCAAGGCCATCGTCCAGGCCAGATAGCGCAGGCGTCCGATACGTCCGGTGAAAGTGAAGGCCTTGAGTGTGCCGAATGCGGGTAACGTTTCACCGACCGGTGCGCGGGGTGGCGCATAAGGTGATTCGGCGTCTGGAGACCCCCATTGGTTGCGCGCAGGAGAGGGCTCGTGTACCTCGGACAGATCCAGTTCGATAGAGGGTTCGTTTTCGATCCGCGCATCGATACCGGTCTTGCTCAGCGCCTGGAGATACGTCTGAGCATCCGTGTGGGAAAGATCACGTTTGAGCGCAACCGTTCGGCCACTGAACAACCGCTCGATGGCCGTCACATCGCTTTTGAACAGGCCGGCAAGATTGAGCTTGGCGGTTGTGATGTCTACGCCTGGCAGCAGAGCGCCGTCGAATACGATCTTGAAACGGTTTTCGCTCATTTGCGAGGCATCCTTGTCGCGGGTGTCTGGAAGAGGGGGGTGAACGTATCGAGTGTAAGGCCAGCCGGGATGGGCTGGCCAAGGATTCATTTCAGCGCGGCCAGCGTTTTGGTAGCGCAGCCGCCAGCTCCTGGGCTTTTCGGTATTCCGCATCGAGGCGCGCCACTAACTGGTCCACACTTGGCAAGTCATCAATCTCGCCGACACCCTGGCCGGCGGACCACACAGTTTTCCAAGCCTTGGCTTCGTCGCTCAATGGCTTGAGCTTGGAGCCAAAGTTAACTTCGCCTTTGTTTTGCAGCGCCGCCATGTCGAAACCGGCCGCTTCCAGACTCTGACGCATGAAGCTTGCCGGCACGCCCGACACCGCTGGAGTATGGACGATGTCGGCTGCTCTTGCCGCCAGCAGCATCTCTTTGTAGGCGTCAGGCGCATGACTTTCGGTGGTGCCGATAAATCGCGTGCCGAAGTAGGCCAGATCCGCGCCGAGCAATTGCGCCGCGAGAATCTCGTGACCATGGTTCAGGCATCCGGCCAGTAGTAGCGTCTTGTCGAAAAACTGGCGGATCTCGGCAATCAGCGAAAACGGGCTCCAGGTGCCGGCGTGTCCGCCAGCGCCCGCAGCCACCGCGATCAAGCCGTCGACGCCCGCCTCGGCAGCTTTCTCGGCATGGCGGCGAGTCGTTACGTCATGGAACACCAGCCCGCCATAGCTATGGACGGCATCGACCAGTTCTTTCACGGCGCCGAGGCTGGTGATGATGATCGGCACTTTATGCTCGATGCAAATCTCCAGGTCGGCCTGCAGCCGCGGGTTACTGTTGTGGACGATCAGATTCACCGCGTAAGGCGCGGGGTTTTCCAGCCTCGCCAGGCCTGCTTCGATTTCTTCCAGCCAGGCCTTGAAGCCACTGCTTTCACGCTGGTTCAGCGCGGGGAAGCTGCCCACCACGCCATTCCGGCAGCAGGCGAGTACCAATTGCGGATTGGAAATCAGGAACATCGGCGCCGCCACGACGGGCAGACGCAAACGTTGTTCGAGCAAAGCGGGCAGCGACATTGGAAGTACCCCGGGCAGTGGTGCTGATTGAAGTTAGAACGGACGAACGACGACCAGAATTACGATAGCCAGCAATATCAAAACCGGCACTTCATTGAACCAGCGATAAAAGACATGGCTGCGGGTGTTCTCGCCACGGGCAAAACGTTTTACCTGCGCGCCGCACATATGGTGGTAGCCGATCAGGAGGACCACCAGGGTCAATTTGGCGTGAATCCACCCACCCTGACTGAATATGCTCGGGTTCAGGCCGATCAGGGCGATGCCGAAAACCAGCGTGGCGATCATCGCCGGCCCCATGATGCCGCGGTACAACCTGCGCTCCATGAGGCTGAAGCGTTCCTTGCTGACGGTGTCTTCGCTTTGGGCGTGATAGACGAACAGGCGCGGCAGATAGAACAGGCCGGCAAACCAGCAGACCATGCTGATGATATGAAGCGCTTTGAGCCACAGATAAAGCATTTTTAGTTATTCCCAGGTTCACGGTAGCCAGGATAGTAGAGGGTAGAGCGGCCGCACGTCACCTTGCCGGTTGTCGCAGGACGATGCGGGCCCTATTATCGACGGCTTTCCAGTGGGTTCGTTGAGGGCAGGTTTATGGTCAAGGTCGGTATCGTCGGCGGCACGGGTTACACCGGTGTCGAACTGCTGCGTCTGTTGGCACAGCATCCGCAAGCAGAAGTGGTCGTGATCACTTCCCGATCCGAGGCCGGTCTGGCCGTGGCTGACATGTACCCGAATCTGCGCGGTCATTACGACGGCCTGGCGTTCAGTGTTCCGGACATCAAGACCCTGGGCGCCTGCGATGTAGTGTTTTTCGCCACGCCTCACGGTGTTGCCCATGCCCTGGCCGGCGAATTGCTTGCCGCCGGAACCAAGGTCATTGACCTGTCCGCGGACTTTCGTCTACAAGACGCGGAGGAGTGGGCCAAGTGGTACGGCCAGCCACACGGTGCGCCGGAGCTGCTCGATGAGGCGGTTTATGGCTTGCCGGAAGTCAATCGCGAACACATCAGGCAGGCTCGCCTGATCGCTGTGCCGGGTTGCTATCCGACCGCGACGCAACTGGGTTTCCTGCCATTGCTCGAAGCCGGTCTGGCCGACACAACCCGCCTGATCGCTGACTGCAAATCCGGCGTCAGCGGTGCCGGTCGCGGCGCGTCTGTAGGTTCGCTGTACTCCGAGACGTCGGAAAGCATGAAGGCCTATGCCGTCAAAGGTCACCGTCACTTGCCGGAAATTCGCCAGGGGTTGCGTCGTGCCGCAGGCAAGGACGTCGGGCTGACCTTTGTTCCGCACCTCACGCCGATGATCCGTGGCATTCACTCGACGCTCTATGCGACGGTCGTGGATCGCTCGGTGGATCTGCAGGCTCTGTTTGAAAAGCGTTATGCCAACGAACCGTTCGTCGATGTGATGCCGGCGGGTAGTCATCCGGAAACCCGCAGCGTGCGCGGTGCCAACGTTTGCCGGATTGCTGTGCACCGGCCGCAAGATGGCGATCTTGTGGTGGTGTTGTCGGTGATCGATAACCTGGTCAAGGGCGCGTCGGGTCAGGCGGTGCAGAACCTCAACATCCTGTTCGGGCTTGATGAGCGTCTGGGCTTGTCCCACGCAGGCATGCTGCCGTAAGGCTGAATCTGCCTAAGCAAAAAGGCCCTGTTTCGGGCCTTTTTGCATTTGCCGCCGGCAATCGGGTTTATTGATATACCGTAACAATAGTTGACCGCTTTTCTAGGAGAAGCGGATAATGCGCGTCATCACGCATTATGGCGGCGTAACGCCGGGAGATAGTCAGCATGAGCGTCGAATCCTTCACCCCCACGGCTTTGCAATTTACCCACGGTGCCGCGCACAAGGTGAAGAGTCTGGTCGATGAAGAGGGGAATGATCGCTTGAAGCTGCGCGTATTCGTTACGGGCGGCGGTTGTTCAGGTTTTCAGTACGGCTTCACCTTCGATGAAGAAGTGGCCGATGACGACACCATCGTCGAGCGCGAGGGTGTGAGTCTGGTCGTCGATCCGATGAGCTTCCAGTACCTGGCAGGTGCCGAGGTGGATTATCAGGAAGGTCTGGAAGGTTCGCGCTTCGTGATCAAGAATCCGAATGCCAGCACTACGTGTGGCTGCGGCTCTTCGTTCTCGATCTGATCGCGCTTCACCGCATTATCAAGCGCCGCACGGCTTCAGGGCCCTGCGGCGTTTTGCTGTCCGGGATTGCGGTTCAGGCGGGGTAGATGGCGCCGAGGATGCGCAGGCCGCGGGCGCCGGTGACACTTGGGCGGTTGGCGCAGATACCTTCCAGGCAGCAATGAGCGAGCCACGCGAAGGCCATGGCTTCAACCCAGTCCGGGTCGACACCGTGACTGGCGGTGCTGCCAACGTTCGCATTTGGCAGCAGGCTGGCCAGTCGGCTCATCAGCGTGGCGTTGTGCGCGCCGCCGCCGCAGACCAGCAACTCTCGGGTGTCCGTTTGAGCGCTTTTCAGCGATTCGACGATGGTCAGTGCTGTCAGCTCAAGCAGCGTTGCTTGCACGTCTTGCGCGGCGAACGTCGGCAATTGCGAAAGGTGCTGTGTCAGCCATGGCAGGTTGAACACTTCACGCCCCGTGCTTTTCGGACCTTTGGTGATGAAGAACGGATCGCTGAGCAGTGCTTTCAATAGCATGGGTTCGACTTTACCGCTGGCAGCCCATTGGCCGTCACGATCGTAGTTGTCACCGCGCTGGTGATGAATCCAGGCATCCAGCAGCACATTCCCCGGGCCGCAGTCGAAACCCGCTACGGGTTTTCCGGGCTCGATCAGGCTGAGGTTACTAAAGCCGCCGACGTTCAATACCGCGCGATTGCCCGCGCGCTCATCGAACAGCGCCTCGTGAAACGCAGGCACCAGCGGAGCGCCTTGCCCTCCCGCGGCGACGTCACGGTTGCGAAAGTCGCTGACCACGGTGATGCCGGTCAGTTCGGTCAGCAGGGCGGGGTTGCCGATCTGCACGGTGAATCCGCGCGCCGGCTCGTGGCGAATGGTCTGGCCATGGCTACCAATCGCGCGAATGTCTTCGGGTTTGAGGTTTTGTTGGTCGAGGAGGGTGTGAACGCCCTGTGCCGCCAGCTTCACCCAGTTTTGCTGGGCAATGGCTGAACGCGCAATCTCGTCCGGACCGCTGGCGCACAAACCAAGCAGCTCGGTGCGCAGGGAATCGGGCATGGGAATGTAATGCGTGGCGATCAGCTTGATCGCCGGTGCGAGCTCGACCAGTGCGATGTCCAGGCCATCAAGGCTGGTTCCGGACATCACGCCTATATAGAGGGTCATGACTTAGCGCTTCGAAGCCAGCATGGTGGCTTTCTCTTGATCCATGCGTGCCATCAGTGGTTGGCTTTGCGCCAGGAAGCGAGCGCGTTCGGCTTTAGAGATAGGATCAGCCATCGCCACTTTTTGACCCAGCGGATCGACGTGCACGCCATTGACCTGGAATTCGTAGTGCAAGTGCGGACCGGTGGAAAGCCCGGTAGTGCCGATATAGCCGATCACTTGGCCCTGCTTGACACTGCCGCCGGTTTTCACGCCTTTGGCGAAGCCCTGCATGTGGCCGTACAAGGTGCGGTAGGTATTGCCGTGCTGGATGATCACGGTGTTGCCGTAACCACCGCGGCGACCGGCCAACAATACCTTACCGTCGCCGGCAGCCTTGATCGGCGTGCCGCGCGGCGCTGCGTAGTCGACACCTTTGTGGGCGCGGATTTTGTTCAGGATCGGGTGCTTGCGGCCCATGGAGAATTTCGAGCTGATGCGGGCAAAGTCAACCGGGGTACGGATAAACGCCTTGCGCATGCTGTTGCCGTCAGCGGTGTAGTAGCTGCTGTTGCCTTGTTTGTTGGTGTAACGCACGGCGGTGTAGGTTTTGCCGCGGTTGGTGAAGCGTGCAGAGAGGATCGGCCCGTTGCCGACAGCCTTGCCGTTGACCACTTTTTGCTCGTAGATCACGTCGAACTCATCACCCTGGCGAATATCCTGGGCGAAGTCGACGTCATAGCCAAACACGCTGGCCATGTCCATGGTCAGGCTGTGAGACAGGCCGGCGCGCGCTGCAGACTGCGACAGGGAGCTGTTGATCACCCCGTGAACGTAAGCGGAGCGCACGGTCGGCTTGGCGGTGATGCGGTTGAACACATAACCCTTGTTGTTCTTGGTCAGGGTAATGCTTTCGAGGTCACTCACCTTGCTGTGCAGGTTGGTCAGCTGACCTTCCGGGTTCAGCTCGAATTCCAGCTTCTGGCCGCGCTTGAGTTGGCTGAATTGCTTGGCTTGTTTGTCGCTGGCCAGTATTTCGTGCACGGAAGTGGCCGGAAGACCGACTTTCTCGAACAGGGTGGACAGCGTGTCACCTTTGGCGACGATCACCTCCCTGTGATTGGGAGCCTTCTTTTCTTCGGCCTTGTCTTCGACGACTGGCTCGGGAGCGGCCTGCGCCGTTTCCTGAGGCTCTTCAACGCTGTTTTCAATCTGCGCGAAAGGGGAGTTTACCGGCTCATTTGTGGCTTGGACTGCATCGGCGGCGTCTTGATCTTGTGTCAGTTGTTCAGCAGGACTTTCCAGTTCCAGACTCAGGGTTGTCTTTTTGGCTTCAACATCACTGGAAGGGAATACCAGAAGCGCCAGGCTCAGAAGAGCGGCGATGCCACTTGCAGCGAGCAGGTGGGTCTTCGGGTAAAGCGGTGGCGCTTTAGACGATTCTTTGGTCATAGGTAATTTTGACTTTGAAAAAGATGAATTGGAAAAGATGATTGACATGATGAAGATGAAATAACTGTATAAAATATAACCAAATCATCTCTGAAGCAAGTCCGGGGTCACTCTGTCAGCGGATTGGCGTCATTGCGCCGGCCGGATTTTGTATTTGGCGCGTGATCTTGTATGGTTGGTTCCCTTTGAATTCGAGCCTTACGGGTCTGTTATGAAGTCGGTTGAAGAGCAGCTAGCGCTGATCAAACGTGGTGCGGAAGAATTGTTGGTCGAGTCCGAGCTGATCGAAAAGCTCAAGCGTGGCCAGCCGCTGCGTATTAAGGCCGGCTTCGATCCGACTGCGCCGGATTTGCACCTGGGTCATACCGTGCTTATTAATAAGCTGCGCCAGTTCCAGGAGCTGGGGCATCAGGTGATCTTCCTTATAGGGGACTTCACCGGGATGATCGGTGATCCAAGCGGCAAGAGCGCAACACGTCCACCGCTGACCCGCGAGCAGGTTCTCGAGAATGCCGAGACGTACAAGACCCAGGTCTTCAAGATTCTCGATCCGGCTAAAACCGAGGTAGCGTTCAACTCGACCTGGATGGATCAGATGGGGCCGGCGGACTTCATTCGTCTGACGTCCCAATACACCGTTGCTCGCATGCTCGAGCGCGATGACTTCGACAAGCGTTACACAACCAATCAGCCAATCGCCATTCATGAGTTCCTCTATCCGCTGGTTCAGGGGTATGACTCGGTCGCTTTGCGCGCGGATATCGAGTTGGGTGGTACCGACCAGAAGTTCAACCTGCTGATGGGGCGTGAGCTGCAGCGTGGTTATGGTCAAGAGCCTCAGTGCATTCTGACCATGCCGCTGCTCGAAGGTCTGGATGGCGTCAAGAAGATGTCCAAGTCCTTGGGCAACTACGTCGGGATCCAGGAAGCGCCGGGCGTTATGTACAGCAAGCTGGTTTCCATTCCGGATGCGCTGATGTGGCGCTACTTTGAGCTGCTCAGCTTCTGCTCCATGGAAGAGATCAATGCATTCCGTGCCGATGTCGAGGCGGGTGCCAACCCTCGCGACATCAAGATCAAGCTGGCAGAAGAGATCGTTGCCCGCTTCCATGGTGAAGAGGCTGCAGCGAATGCTCATCGTGCGGCAGGCAACCGTATGAAGGATGGCGAGCTGCCGGATGATCTGCCGGAAATCGAATTGACCGCTACTGAGGATATGCCGATTGCTGCCGTCCTTAATAAGGCGGGCCTGGTGAAGAACTCGGCGGTGGCGCGGGATCTGCTGAATTCCGGTGGTGTGCGTATAGATGGCGAGGTTGTTGATCGCACCTTTATATACGTACTGGGCGCGACTCACGTTTGTCAGGCTGGAAAGAAGGCTTTTGCGCGTATTTCGCTCAAATCCGAATAAAGCTGGAAATAGGGGTTGACGGCAGATTCTGGAAGTCTATAATTCGCCCCACTTCCGGCGCAGTCGAAACGGAAAACTCCTTGGTAAACAAAGAGTTACGCGGTTTTCGACAGCGAGTTGCTTCAGATCATCGAAGCCCAGAAGGAGTTGGTAAGGCAGTGTGTTTTCGCCTTATTAACGATTCGATCTTCTCGGTCGAAAGCGGAGAAAAAGAGGTGTTGACAGCAGCGAACAACGCTGTAGAATTCGCCTCCCGCTAACGAGAGATCGGAAGCGCAAGTGGTTGAAGTTGCAGAGGAAACTTTGAAAACTTCTTAAAATAACCGCTTGACAGATACAGAGGACGCTGTAGAATGCGCGCCTCGGT
>NZ_CABVHK010000006.1 GCF_902497785.1 Pseudomonas fluorescens | reverse complement strand
CGAAATTGGGTCTGTAGCTCAGTTGGTTAGAGCGCACCCCTGATAAGGGTGAGGTCGGCAGTTCGAATCTGCCCAGACCCACCAATTTTTGTGTGGGAACCTGTAGCAATACGGGGCCATAGCTCAGCTGGGAGAGCGCCTGCCTTGCACGCAGGAGGTCAACGGTTCGATCCCGTTTGGCTCCACCACTACTGCTTCTGATTGTATAAAGCTTAGAAATGAGCATTCCATCGTTGTGATGGTGAATGTTGATTTCTAGTCTTTGACTAGTTCGTTCTTTAAAAATTTGGGTATGTGATAGAAAGATAGACTGAACGTTACTTTCACTGGTAACGGATCAGGCTAAGGTAAAATTTGTGAGTTTAATCGCGAATTTTCGGCGAATGTCGTCTTCACAGTATAACCAGATTGCTTGGGGTTATATGGTCAAGTGAAGAAGCGCATACGGTGGATGCCTTGGCAGTCAGAGGCGATGAAAGACGTGGTAGCCTGCGAAAAGCTTCGGGGAGTCGGCAAACAGACTTTGATCCGGAGATGTCTGAATGGGGGAACCCACCTAACATAAGTTAGGTATCTTAAGCTGAATACATAGGCTTAAGAAGCGAACCAGGGGAACTGAAACATCTAAGTACCCTGAGGAAAAGAAATCAACCGAGATTCCCTTAGTAGTGGCGAGCGAACGGGGACTAGCCCTTAAGTGGCTTTGAGATTAGCGGAACGCTCTGGAAAGTACGGCCATAGTGGGTGATAGCCCTGTACGCGAAAATCTCTTAGTCATGAAATCGAGTAGGACGGAGCACGAGAAACTTTGTCTGAATATGGGGGGACCATCCTCCAAGGCTAAATACTACTGACTGACCGATAGTGAACTAGTACCGTGAGGGAAAGGCGAAAAGAACCCCGGAGAGGGGAGTGAAATAGATCCTGAAACCGTATGCGTACAAGCAGTGGGAGCCCACTTTGTTGGGTGACTGCGTACCTTTTGTATAATGGGTCAGCGACTTATTTTCAGTGGCGAGCTTAACCGAATAGGGGAGGCGTAGCGAAAGCGAGTCTTAATAGGGCGTCTAGTCGCTGGGAATAGACCCGAAACCGGGCGATCTATCCATGGGCAGGTTGAAGGTTGGGTAACACTAACTGGAGGACCGAACCGACTACCGTTGAAAAGTTAGCGGATGACCTGTGGATCGGAGTGAAAGGCTAATCAAGCTCGGAGATAGCTGGTTCTCCTCGAAAGCTATTTAGGTAGCGCCTCATGTATCACTGTAGGGGGTAGAGCACTGTTTCGGCTAGGGGGTCATCCCGACTTACCAAACCGATGCAAACTCCGAATACCTACAAGTGCCGAGCATGGGAGACACACGGCGGGTGCTAACGTCCGTCGTGAAAAGGGAAACAACCCAGACCGTCAGCTAAGGTCCCAAAGTTATGGTTAAGTGGGAAACGATGTGGGAAGGCTTAGACAGCTAGGAGGTTGGCTTAGAAGCAGCCACCCTTTAAAGAAAGCGTAATAGCTCACTAGTCGAGTCGGCCTGCGCGGAAGATGTAACGGGGCTCAAACCATACACCGAAGCTACGGGTATCACTTAGGTGATGCGGTAGAGGAGCGTTCTGTAAGCCTGTGAAGGTGAGTTGAGAAGCTTGCTGGAGGTATCAGAAGTGCGAATGCTGACATGAGTAACGACAATGGGTGTGAAAAACACCCACGCCGAAAGACCAAGGTTTCCTGCGCAACGTTAATCGACGCAGGGTTAGTCGGTCCCTAAGGCGAGGCTGAAAAGCGTAGTCGATGGAAAACAGGTTAATATTCCTGTACTTCTGGTTATTGCGATGGAGGGACGGAGAAGGCTAGGCCAGCTTGGCGTTGGTTGTCCAAGTTTAAGGTGGTAGGCTGGAATCTTAGGTAAATCCGGGATTCTAAGGCCGAGAGCTGATGACGAGTGTTCTTTTAGAACACGAAGTGGTTGATGCCATGCTTCCAAGAAAAGCTTCTAAGCTTCAGGTAACCAGGAACCGTACCCCAAACCGACACAGGTGGTTGGGTAGAGAATACCAAGGCGCTTGAGAGAACTCGGGTGAAGGAACTAGGCAAAATGGCACCGTAACTTCGGGAGAAGGTGCGCCGGTGAGGGTGAAGGACTTGCTCCGTAAGCTCATGCCGGTCGAAGATACCAGGCCGCTGCGACTGTTTATTAAAAACACAGCACTCTGCAAACACGAAAGTGGACGTATAGGGTGTGACGCCTGCCCGGTGCCGGAAGGTTAATTGATGGGGTTAGCTAACGCGAAGCTCTTGATCGAAGCCCCGGTAAACGGCGGCCGTAACTATAACGGTCCTAAGGTAGCGAAATTCCTTGTCGGGTAAGTTCCGACCTGCACGAATGGCGTAACGATGGCGGCGCTGTCTCCACCCGAGACTCAGTGAAATTGAAATCGCTGTGAAGATGCAGTGTATCCGCGGCTAGACGGAAAGACCCCGTGAACCTTTACTATAGCTTTGCACTGGACTTTGAATTTGCTTGTGTAGGATAGGTGGGAGGCTTTGAAGCGTGGACGCCAGTTCGCGTGGAGCCAACCTTGAAATACCACCCTGGCAACTTTGAGGTTCTAACTCAGGTCCGTTATCCGGATCGAGGACAGTGTATGGTGGGTAGTTTGACTGGGGCGGTCTCCTCCTAAAGAGTAACGGAGGAGTACGAAGGTGCGCTCAGACCGGTCGGAAATCGGTCGTAGAGTATAAAGGCAAAAGCGCGCTTGACTGCGAGACAGACACGTCGAGCAGGTACGAAAGTAGGTCTTAGTGATCCGGTGGTTCTGTATGGAAGGGCCATCGCTCAACGGATAAAAGGTACTCCGGGGATAACAGGCTGATACCGCCCAAGAGTTCATATCGACGGCGGTGTTTGGCACCTCGATGTCGGCTCATCACATCCTGGGGCTGAAGCCGGTCCCAAGGGTATGGCTGTTCGCCATTTAAAGTGGTACGCGAGCTGGGTTTAGAACGTCGTGAGACAGTTCGGTCCCTATCTGCCGTGGACGTTTGAGATTTGAGAGGGGCTGCTCCTAGTACGAGAGGACCGGAGTGGACGAACCTCTGGTGTTCCGGTTGTCACGCCAGTGGCATTGCCGGGTAGCTATGTTCGGAATAGATAACCGCTGAAAGCATCTAAGCGGGAAACTAGCCTCAAGATGAGATCTCACTGGGACCTTGAGTCCCCTGAAGGGCCGTCGAAGACTACGACGTTGATAGGTTGGGTGTGTAAGCGCTGTGAGGCGTTGAGCTAACCAATACTAATTGCCCGTGAGGCTTGACCATATAACACCCAAGCAATCTGTGAACTCGAAAGAGGCCAGATTGCGGTGTGTGAAGACGCAATGAACCGAAAGTTCGAGAGCAACACACAAATCTATCGCATACCCATTCGCTGGAGCGTGATCTCGCAAGAGAGCACGAACTGGCTACCGAATTTCTTGACGACCATAGAGCATTGGAACCACCTGATCCCATCCCGAACTCAGCAGTGAAACGATGCATCGCCGATGGTAGTGTGGGGTTTCCCCATGTGAGAGTAGGTCATCGTCAAGATTAAATTCCGAAACCCCTATCTGCGTATGCAGGTAGGGGTTTTGTTTTGTCTGAACAAAAAATCTGCCAAGTACAGTTTCTATGCAAGGGCTCAAGGCATGGCTATCATGCGGGCCTCATTGTAAGGCGAGACTTGCATGCTGACGTTGTTAAAGCTTCTTAAGGATGGCCGATTTCATTCAGGCCAGGCCCTTGGCGCCGCTTTGGGTGTCAGTCGTAGTGCCGTATGGAAACAGCTTCAGCTTTTAGAGGCTGAGCTTGGATTGTCCATCCATAAAGTGCGCGGGCGCGGCTATCAATTGGCTTCGCCGTTGACGTTGCTCGATGCTTCGGCGATCGCAGCGCATGCGCCTTCTTGTGATTGGCCTATCCTGGTTTTCGAATCTATTGATTCCACTAATGCCGAAGCCCTTAGAGCAATAGAGCGTGGTCAGGCAGCGCCATTCCTTGTACTTGCCGAGCGGCAGACTTCTGGTCGTGGACGTCGTGGCCGAAAGTGGGCGAGCCCTTTCGCGGAAAATATCTATTACAGTCTGGTGCTGCGTATTGACGGCGGCATGCGTCAACTTGAGGGGCTCAGCCTTGTTGTCGGGCTGGCAGTCATGCACACCCTGCGGGCCTTGGGGGTTTCGGAGGCAGGCTTGAAGTGGCCCAACGATGTTCTGGTTGGTCAGAAAAAGATCGCGGGGATCTTGCTTGAGTTGGTAGGAGATCCTGCTGATGTTTGCCACGTGGTGCTTGGTGTTGGAATTAATGTGAACATGCAGATGACCTATGAGGTTGATCAGCAGTGGACGTCCATGCGTCTCGAGTCGGGGCGGGCATTTGATCGCAATCATCTGGTTGCGCAGTTGGGCCAGACGCTTCAGGTCTATTTGAATCGACATCAGGTCGATGGATTTCCCGCAATCCAGGTCGAGTGGGAGCAAAATCATCTATGGCAAGGGCGGGCAGTATCGCTGGTCGCAGGTGTTAACCAAATAGACGGCGAAGTGCTAGGGATTGACAGGCAGGGTGCTCTTCGCTTGAAGGTGGATGGTGTGGAAAAAGTATTTAGTGGTGGAGAACTCAGCTTGAGGTTGCGTGATGATTCTTGAGCTCGACTGCGGAAACAGTTTTATCAAATGGCGAGTGCTCGCTGCGGATGCCCGCCAGACGGTTGGTGAGGGAGTGGTCGATTCGAATCTCGCTTTACTGGAGAGTTTGAGTGCGACGAAGGGGATCGCGCTCAAATTCTGTCGTTTGGTAAGTGTAAGAACGGCCGAGGAAACCAGTGCGTTGGTCTCGCTATTGGAGGGGGCTTTTGGGGTGACTGCAGTCTGCGCGACGCCCTCTCGCGAAATGTCCGGTGTTCGTAATGGCTATGAAGAATTCGAGCGGCTGGGACTTGATCGCTGGCTGGCGATGCTTGGAGGTTTCCATTTAGCATCTGGTGCTTGCCTGGTGCTCGATTTCGGCACTGCAGTCACTGCGGACTTCATCGCTATGGATGGAGAGCACCTCGGTGGTTTCATTTGTCCGGGAATGCCATTGATGCGCAATCAGTTGCGTACTCATACCCGTAAAATTCGTTATGGGGACCTGGCCGCTGAACGCGCCATGGAAAGTCTTGTACCAGGTCGGACGACCGTCGAAGCGGTAGAGCGGGGCTGCTCGCTGATGCTCAGGGGGTTTGTACTGACGCAGCTAGACCTCGCACGTAGCTATTGGGGATCGGATTTTTCTGTATTCCTGACCGGTGGGGATGCCGGGCTGGTTTCCGAGGTTGTACCTGAGGCCAGAGTGGTTCCAGATCTGGTATTTATAGGTCTGGCTATGGCATGCCCTTTGTCCTGAGGTCCTTATGCGTTGGCTGTTCCTGCTTCTGCTTGTTCTGAATGTCTTCTACTACATCTGGCACCAACAAGAGGCCCCTCTGCGCGCGAAGGATGTCACGCCTTTGAGTCTGTATCGGGGAGGGCAAAAGGATATCCGGCTGTTAAGCGAGACGACGGGTGTGACCGCTGATGCAGCCCCTGATAAAGGAAAGGCTGCTCAGCCAGACAATAGCTGTTTGTATCTCGGTGGTTTTGTTCGTCAAGAAGCGCTTCAGGCGGTGGAGCGGCGCTTGAATGGCATGGAAATAAAGTACCAGCTCCTGGCAAAGGATCTTCCTGAGTTAGCTGGTTACTGGCTTCTCGTTGCTCCGGAAAGCCGGCGCTGGCTGGGAGAGGTTCAGTTGCAAAACCTTTCCAGAGAATTCAATGAGTTAAAACATAAAATAATGCCCTGTGAGGGGGTTGCACCCGCTGAATAGTTTGAATAGAATGGCGCCCGCTTCGCAGTGAAGACCTTTGAAGGTTGACGGTGCGAGGCGAGGTCAACGCAGCTAACCTCAGGTTTTTAATGAGAAAATGCTTGACAGAAGGCTGGCATGATATAGAATGCCGGCTCGCTTAGGAGGGGTTCCCGAGCGGCCAAAGGGATCAGACTGTAAATCTGACGTCTACGACTTCGAAGGTTCGAATCCTTCCCCCTCCACCATTTTTAGCGAGAGCTGCAAGCTCGCGGGTATAGTTTAGTGGTAGAACCTCAGCCTTCCAAGCTGATGATGCGGGTTCGATTCCCGCTACCCGCTCCAAGTTTGCAGGTCATGCGCAGCGTTACGCTCTTGTAGCTCAGTTGGTAGAGCACACCCTTGGTAAGGGTGAGGTCAGCGGTTCAAATCCGCTCAAGAGCTCCATATAACAAGGCAGATATGAAAATATCTGCCTTTGTTTTAATGGCTTGTTTGACTTGCTCAATTCTTCTCCTAGGGGTGATTTTGATGGCTAAGGAAAAGTTCGAACGTAATAAGCCGCACGTCAACGTGGGTACCATTGGTCACGTCGATCACGGTAAAACTACTTTGACTGCTGCCTTGACCCGTGTCTGCTCCGAAGTTTTCGGTTCGGCGAAGGTTGACTTCGACAAAATCGATAGCGCCCCTGAAGAAAAAGCTCGTGGTATCACCATCAACACCGCTCACGTTGAGTACGATTCGGCCGTGCGTCACTACGCACACGTTGACTGCCCTGGTCACGCCGACTACGTAAAAAACATGATCACCGGTGCTGCTCAGATGGATGGTGCGATTCTGGTTTGCTCGGCCGCTGATGGTCCGATGCCGCAAACCCGTGAGCACATCCTGCTGTCCCGCCAGGTTGGCGTTCCGTACATCGTTGTCTTCCTGAACAAGGCTGACATGGTTGACGACGCTGAGCTGCTGGAACTGGTTGAGATGGAAGTGCGCGACTTGCTGAGCACTTACGATTTCCCAGGTGATGACACTCCGATCATCATTGGTTCTGCGCTGATGGCGTTGAACGGTCAAGACGACAACGAGATGGGTACCACTGCCGTCAAGAAGTTGGTTGAGACGCTGGATAGCTACATTCCGCAGCCTGAGCGCGCTATTGATAAGCCGTTCCTGATGCCGATCGAGGATGTGTTCTCGATCTCCGGTCGCGGTACTGTTGTGACTGGTCGTGTTGAGCGTGGCATTGTCCGCATTCAGGAAGAAGTCGAGATTGTTGGTCTTCGTGACACTGTCAAAACTACTTGCACTGGTGTTGAGATGTTCCGCAAGCTGCTTGACGAAGGTCGGGCGGGTGAGAACTGCGGCGTTCTGCTGCGCGGTACGAAGCGTGATGATGTTGAGCGTGGCCAGGTTCTGGTCAAGCCGGGCACCGTCAAGCCACATACCAAGTTCACTGCTGAGGTTTACGTTCTGAGCAAGGAAGAAGGTGGTCGTCATACGCCATTCTTCAAGGGTTATCGTCCGCAGTTTTACTTCCGTACAACTGATGTGACTGGTAACTGCGAGCTGCCAGAGGGTGTTGAAATGGTGATGCCGGGTGATAACGTTCAGATGACCGTTACCCTGATCAAAACCATCGCGATGGAAGATGGTCTGCGTTTTGCAATTCGTGAAGGCGGTCGTACCGTCGGCGCGGGTGTCGTAGCCAAAGTCATCGAGTAAGTTGTTGTAATGTCTTTTTCGGGCCGGCATAATGGTCGGCCTGATTTTGTTTTAGGTCAGTAGCTCAATTGGCAGAGCGACGGTCTCCAAAACCGTAGGTTGGGGGTTCGATTCCCTCCTGACCTGCCAGATTCACTTGGTGTGTCTGGCTTTCTTTTCACAGGATCTTCATAGATGACTCCTAAAGCTGAAGCTCAAGGCTCTCGCTTCGATCTGCTCAAGTGGCTAGTAGTAGTCGCTTTGGTGGTTGTTGGCGTTGTTGGCAATCAGTATTACTCTGCTTCGCCGATCCTGTACCGCGTACTAGCATTGCTCGTCATTGCTGCTGTAGCTGCCTTTGTAGGCCTGCAGACAGTCAAGGGCAAGTCTTTCTTTGTACTGGTTAAGGAAGCTCGCACCGAGATTCGTAAAGTCGTATGGCCAACTCGCCAAGAAACCACGCAGACCACGTTGATTGTTGTGGCTGTTGTTCTGGTTATGGCGTTGCTGTTGTGGGGGCTTGATTCCCTGCTCGGCTGGCTTGTTTCCTTGATTGTCGGCTAAGGGTGTCCCGTGGCTAAGCGTTGGTACGTTGTGCATGCTTACTCCGGTTACGAGAAGCATGTCATGCGCTCGTTGGTAGAGCGCGTAAAGCTGGCTGGCATGGAAGATGGCTTTGGCGAAATTCTGGTTCCCACTGAAGAAGTGGTTGAAATGCGTAATGGCCAGAAACGCAAAAGCGAGCGCAAGTTCTTCCCAGGTTATGTGCTGGTCCAGATGGACATGAACGAGGGTACTTGGCACTTGGTCAAGGATACTCCTCGGGTGATGGGTTTCATTGGCGGTACCGCTGATAAGCCTGCGCCGATCACAGATAAAGAAGCAGAAGCGATTCTGCGTCGTGTTGCTGATGGTAGCGACAAGCCTAAGCCGAAGACGTTGTTCGAGCCGGGCGAGTCGGTCCGCGTCAACGACGGACCGTTTGCCGATTTTACCGGTACGGTTGAAGAAGTTAACTACGAAAAGAGCCGGATCCAAGTGGCAGTGCTCATTTTCGGTCGCTCTACTCCGGTAGAGCTCGAGTTCAGCCAGGTCGAAAAGGTCTAGCTGGACAAGCATCCCAACCCCGCAGCCCTAGGCTGTGGGGTTTTGTCGTCACTGGGATAAACGCGCAAGTAACCGGGGAGCCTTTCGAGGCGTTCGAACCCGTAATTGGAGTGCCTCATGGCCAAGAAGATTACCGCTTACATCAAGCTGCAAGTGAAGGCCGCTCAGGCTAACCCAAGCCCACCTGTTGGTCCTGCTCTGGGTCAGCACGGCGTGAACATCATGGAATTCTGCAAGGCTTTCAACGCCCGTACTCAGGGTATTGAGCCAGGTCTGCCGACTCCAGTGATCATCACTGTCTACAGCGACCGTAGCTTCACTTTCGAAACCAAATCCACCCCTGCTTCGGTTCTGCTGAAGAAGGCGGCCGGTCTGACTAGCGGTTCCGCTCGTCCGAACACCGTTAAGGTTGGCACCGTGACCCGTGCTCAGCTGGAAGAAATCGCGAAAACCAAAAACGCGGATCTGACTGCAGCTGATATGGATGCAGCCGTGCGCACTATCGCCGGTTCTGCTCGTAGCATGGGCCTTAACGTGGAGGGTGTGTAATGGCTAAGTTGACCAAGCGTCAAAAGGCTATCGCCGGCAAAATCGAAGCAGGCAAGGCCTACAATTTTGTAGACGCTGCTGCTTTGCTGGCTGAGCTGTCGACTGTCAAATTCAGCGAGTCGTTTGACGTTGCTGTAAACCTGGGTGTTGACCCGCGTAAATCCGACCAGGTCGTTCGTAGCGCTACTGTGCTGCCGCACGGCACTGGCAAGACTGTTCGCGTTGCTGTGTTCACCCAGGGTCCAGCTGCTGAGGCCGCTCTGGCTGCCGGCGCTGACCGTGTAGGTATGGACGACCTGGCTGCCGAAATGAAAGGCGGCGACCTGAACTATGACGTAGTTATCGCATCCCCGGATGCAATGCGCGTTGTGGGTCAGTTGGGTCAGATCCTCGGTCCACGTGGCCTGATGCCTAACCCTAAAGTCGGTACCGTAACTCCAGACGTAGCTACCGCGGTTAAAAACGCCAAGGCTGGTCAGGTTCGTTATCGCACCGACAAAAACGGCATCATCCACACTTCCGTTGGCAAGATTGGCTTTGATGCCGTCAAGCTGAAGGAAAACGTTGAAGCCCTGATCGCTGATCTGAAGCGTATCAAGCCAGCTTCCTCGAAAGGCATTTACGTCAAGCGCGTTACCCTGAGCACCACTATGGGCCCAGGTCTGGTCATCGACCAAAGCTCGCTCGACGCGTAAGACACAGATTGGCGCAAGCGATTGCGCCAATTGAAAGATTGGGGTCCCTGCCTGGCGGGGGCTATCCAAGACCGTAGGCGACGCAAGTCTTAAACCTCAAGCCTACGCAGATGGTGCTCCCGGTTCCTTACCGAATCAGACACCAAAACGACATCCGGCTCCGGTTGGATGAAACGGTAACAAGCAGGAGTTAAACCCGTGGCAATTAAACTCGAAGACAAGAAGGCCATCGTCGCTGAAGTCAACGAGGCTGCCAATGTTGCCCTGTCTGCTGTTGTGGCTGATGCCCGCGGTGTGACAGTAGGCGCTATGACCGGACTCCGTAAAGAGGCTCGTGAAGCTGGCGTTTACGTACGTGTTGTACGTAACACCCTGCTCAAGCGCGCCGTTGCTGGCACTCAATATGACGTGCTCAACGACGTGTTCACTGGCCCGACCTTGATCGCATTCTCCAAAGAACATCCGGGCGCTGCTGCTCGTATCTTCAAAGAATTCGCAAAAGGTCAGGATAAGTTCGAGATCAAGGCAGCTGCGTTCGAGGGCAAGTTCCTCGCAGCTAATCAGATCGACGTACTGGCAAGTCTGCCGACCCGTGACGAAGCAATTTCTCAGCTGATGAGCGTGATTCAAGGCGCAACCAGCAAATTGGCTCGTACTCTGGCGGCCCTTCGCGACCAGAAAGAAGCTGCCGCAGCCTAAGGCTGAGCAACTCCTTTCAGCGTTTATTGTTTATTTCGATGGCCGCGTAGGCTGTCACCCCAATACAGGAATTTATAGTCATGTCTCTGACTAACGACCAAATCATCGAAGCAATCGGCGAAAAATCCGTTCTGGAAATCGTTGAGCTGATCAAGGCCATGGAAGAGAAGTTCGGCGTTTCTGCTGCCGCTGCTTCCGCTGGTCCAGCTGCTGTTGCTGCCGTTGTTGAAGAACAAACTGAATTCAACGTCATGCTGACCGAAGCTGGCGAGAAGAAAGTTAACGTGATCAAGGCAGTACGTGAACTGACCGGTCTGGGCCTGAAAGAAGCCAAGGCAGTAGTTGACGGCGCTCCTGGCATCGTTCTGGAAGCTGTTTCGAAAGACGCAGCTGACAAAGCAAAAGCCACTCTGGAAGAAGCAGGCGCTAAAGTCGAGCTGAAGTAAGCATCGACTTTGCTCCTCCAGCCCGAGCGTTAAGCGAAAGGCTGATGGCTGGTGGC
Source organism: Pseudomonas fluorescens (assembly GCF_902497785.1). Classification (GTDB taxonomy): domain Bacteria; phylum Pseudomonadota; class Gammaproteobacteria; order Pseudomonadales; family Pseudomonadaceae; genus Aquipseudomonas; species Aquipseudomonas fluorescens_BO. The sequence continues at coordinate 320,244 of NZ_CABVHK010000006.1, read as the reverse complement.
TCTTGCCACCGGCCTTTTTCCGTTATTGGCAGCCGACTGGGTCGGTGCTGGTAACGAGCTGTAACCACCCGATGCGGTGGCGCAAACCATGGGGTTTGCACGATTTTCTGGCTGCTCCCGTCGGGAGGGGCCAAACAAGCAGGTGACCAAGCTGGGGAACGCTGATGGCTTACTCATATACTGAGAAAAAACGTATCCGCAAGGACTTTAGCAAGTTGCCGGACGTCATGGATGTGCCGTATCTCCTGGCAATCCAGCTGGATTCGTATCGTGAATTCTTGCAGGCGGGAGCGACTAAAGATCAGTTCCGCGACGTGGGCCTGCATGCGGCCTTCAAATCCGTTTTCCCGATCATCAGCTACTCCGGCAATGCTGCGCTGGAGTACGTCGGTTATCGCCTGGGCGAACCGGCATTTGATGTCAAAGAATGCGTATTGCGCGGTGTAACTTACGCCGTACCTTTGCGGGTAAAAGTGCGCCTGATCATTTTCGACAAAGAATCGTCGAACAAAGCGATCAAGGACATCAAAGAGCAAGAAGTCTACATGGGTGAAATCCCCCTGATGACTGAGAACGGTACCTTCGTAATCAACGGTACCGAGCGTGTAATCGTTTCCCAGTTGCACCGTTCCCCGGGCGTGTTCTTCGATCACGACCGTGGCAAGACGCACAGCTCCGGTAAACTGCTGTACTCCGCGCGCATCATTCCTTACCGCGGTTCGTGGCTGGACTTCGAGTTCGACCCGAAAGACTGCGTGTTCGTGCGTATCGACCGTCGTCGCAAGCTGCCTGCATCGGTATTGCTGCGCGCGCTCGGCTATACCACTGAAGAAGTGCTCGACGCGTTCTACACCACCAACGTTTTCCATCTGAGCGGCGAAACCCTCAGTCTGGAACTGATTGCTTCGCGTCTGCGTGGTGAAATTGCTGTTCTGGATATTCAGGACGAGAAGGGCAAGGTCATCGTTGAGGCTGGTCGTCGTATTACTGCGCGCCACATCAACCAGATCGAAAAAGCCGGTCTCAAGACCCTGGAAGTGCCACTGGACTACGTCCTTGGTCGCACTACCGCCAAGGCCATCGTGCATCCGGCAACCGGCGAAATCCTGGCAGAGTGCAACACCGAGCTGAACACCGAGATCCTGGCCAAAATTGCCAAGGCTCAGGTTGTTCGCATCGAAACTCTGTACACCAACGATATCGACTGCGGCCCGTTCGTCTCCGACACACTGAAGATCGACTCCACCAGCAACCAATTGGAAGCGCTGGTCGAGATCTATCGCATGATGCGTCCAGGGGAGCCGCCAACCAAAGACGCTGCCGAGACTCTGTTCAACAACCTGTTCTTCAGCCCTGAGCGCTATGACCTGTCTGCGGTCGGCCGGATGAAGTTCAACCGTCGTATCGGTCGTACCGAGATCGAAGGTTCGGGCGTGTTGTGCAAGGAAGACATCGTCGCGGTACTGAAGACTCTGGTCGACATCCGTAACGGTAAAGGCATCGTCGATGACATCGACCACCTGGGTAACCGTCGTGTTCGCTGCGTAGGCGAAATGGCCGAGAACCAGTTCCGCGTTGGCCTGGTGCGTGTAGAGCGTGCGGTCAAAGAGCGTCTGTCGATGGCTGAAAGCGAAGGCCTGATGCCGCAAGACCTGATCAACGCCAAGCCAGTGGCTGCGGCGGTGAAAGAGTTCTTCGGTTCCAGCCAGCTTTCCCAGTTCATGGACCAGAACAACCCGCTGTCCGAGATCACCCACAAGCGTCGTGTGTCTGCACTCGGCCCTGGCGGTTTGACTCGTGAGCGTGCTGGCTTTGAAGTGCGTGACGTACACCCGACACACTACGGTCGTGTATGCCCGATTGAAACGCCGGAAGGTCCGAACATCGGTCTGATCAACTCCTTGGCCGCCTATGCGCGCACTAACCAGTACGGCTTCCTCGAGAGCCCGTACCGTGTGGTGAAAGACGCTCTGGTCACCGACGAGATCGTATTCCTGTCCGCCATCGAAGAAGCTGATCACGTGATCGCTCAGGCTTCGGCCACGATGAACGACAAGAAAGTCCTGATCGACGAACTGGTAGCTGTTCGTCACTTGAACGAGTTCACCGTCAAGGCGCCGGAAGACGTCACCTTGATGGACGTATCGCCGAAGCAGGTAGTTTCGGTTGCTGCGTCGCTGATCCCGTTCCTCGAGCACGATGACGCCAACCGTGCGTTGATGGGTTCGAACATGCAGCGTCAAGCTGTACCAACCCTGCGCGCTGACAAGCCGCTGGTCGGTACCGGCATGGAGCGTAACGTAGCCCGTGACTCCGGCGTTTGCGTCGTGGCTCGTCGTGGTGGCGTTATCGATTCCGTCGACGCCAGTCGTATCGTGGTTCGAGTTGCTGATGATGAAGTTGAAACCGGCGAAGCTGGTGTCGACATCTACAACCTGACCAAGTACACCCGCTCCAACCAGAACACCTGCATCAACCAGCGTCCGCTGGTGCGTAAAGGTGATCGGGTTCAGCGCAGCGACATCATGGCCGATGGTCCGTCCACCGACATGGGTGAACTGGCGCTGGGTCAGAACATGCGCATCGCGTTCATGGCGTGGAACGGCTTCAACTTCGAAGACTCCATCTGCCTGTCCGAGCGTGTGGTTCAGGAAGATCGCTTCACCACGATCCACATCCAGGAACTGACCTGTGTGGCGCGTGACACCAAGCTTGGGCCAGAGGAAATCACTGCAGACATCCCGAACGTGGGTGAAGCTGCACTGAACAAGCTGGACGAAGCCGGTATCGTTTACGTAGGTGCTGAAGTTGGCGCAGGCGACATTCTGGTAGGCAAGGTCACTCCGAAAGGCGAGACCCAGCTGACTCCGGAAGAAAAACTGTTGCGTGCGATCTTCGGTGAAAAAGCCAGCGACGTAAAAGACACTTCCCTGCGCGTGCCTACCGGCACCAAGGGTACTGTCATCGACGTACAAGTCTTCACCCGCGACGGCGTTGAGCGTGATGCTCGTGCACTGTCCATCGAGAAGACTCAACTCGACGAGATCCGCAAGGATCTGAACGAAGAGTTCCGTATCGTTGAAGGCGCCACTTTCGAACGTCTGCGTTCCGCTCTGGTCGGCCACAAAGCCGAAGGCGGCGCCGGTCTGAAGAAAGGTCAGGACATCACCGACGAAGTTCTCGACGGTCTTGAGCATGGTCAGTGGTTCAAACTGCGCATGGCTGAAGATGCTCTGAACGAGCAACTCGAGAAGGCTCAGGCCTACATCGTGGATCGCCGCCGTCTGCTGGACGACAAGTTCGAAGACAAGAAGCGCAAACTGCAGCAGGGCGATGACCTGGCTCCAGGCGTGCTGAAAATCGTCAAGGTTTACCTGGCAATCCGTCGCCGCATCCAGCCGGGCGACAAGATGGCCGGTCGTCACGGTAACAAAGGTGTGGTCTCCGTGATCATGCCGGTTGAAGACATGCCGCACGATGCCAATGGCACCCCGGTCGACGTCGTCCTCAACCCGTTGGGCGTACCTTCGCGTATGAACGTTGGTCAGATCCTTGAAACCCACCTCGGCCTTGCGGCTAAAGGTCTGGGCGAGAAGATCAACCGTATGATCGAAGAGCAGCGCAAAGTCGCCGACCTTCGCAAGTTCCTGCACGAGATCTACAACGAGATCGGCGGCCGCAACGAAGATCTGGACAGCTTCTCCGACCAGGAAATCCTGGATCTGGCGAAGAACCTGCGTGGCGGTGTTCCAATGGCCACCCCAGTGTTCGACGGTGCCAAGGAAAGCGAAATCAAGGCCATGCTGAAACTGGCAGACCTGCCGGAAAGCGGCCAGATGCAGCTGACCGACGGCCGTACCGGCAACAAGTTCGAGCGCCCGGTTACTGTTGGCTATATGTACATGCTGAAGCTGAACCACTTGGTAGACGACAAGATGCACGCTCGTTCTACCGGTTCGTACAGCCTGGTTACCCAGCAGCCGCTGGGTGGTAAGGCGCAGTTCGGTGGTCAGCGTTTCGGGGAGATGGAGGTCTGGGCACTGGAAGCATACGGTGCTGCTTACACTCTGCAAGAAATGCTCACAGTGAAGTCGGACGATGTGAACGGCCGTACCAAGATGTACAAAAACATCGTGGATGGCGATCACCGTATGGAGCCGGGCATGCCCGAGTCTTTCAACGTGTTGATCAAGGAAATTCGTTCCCTCGGCATCGATATCGATCTGGAAACCGAATAACACGTGACGCGAATCGAGAGCGGGGCAGGATTGCCCGCTCTCTGCTCCGCCAGGAGGAAAGGCCTTGAAAGACCTACTGAATTTGCTGAAAAACCAGGGTCAAGTCGAAGAGTTCGACGCCATCCGTATTGGATTGGCATCGCCTGAGATGATCCGTTCGTGGTCGTTCGGTGAAGTTAAAAAGCCGGAAACCATCAACTACCGTACGTTCAAACCTGAGCGTGACGGCCTGTTCTGCGCCAAGATCTTTGGCCCGGTAAAGGATTACGAGTGCCTGTGCGGTAAGTACAAGCGCTTGAAGCACCGTGGTGTGATCTGCGAGAAGTGCGGCGTTGAAGTCGCGCTGGCCAAAGTTCGTCGTGAGCGCATGGCGCACATCGAACTGGCCTCGCCAGTCGCCCACATCTGGTTCCTGAAATCGCTGCCGTCGCGTATCGGCTTGCTGATGGACATGACCCTGCGTGATATCGAACGCGTTCTCTACTTCGAGAGCTATGTCGTTATCGACCCAGGCATGACCACCCTTGAGAAAGGTCAGCTGCTGAACGACGAGCAGTACTTCGAAGCGCTGGAAGAGTTTGGCGACGATTTCGATGCCCGCATGGGTGCCGAAGCTGTCCGTGAACTGCTGCACGCTATCGATCTGGAACACGAGATTGGCCGTCTGCGTGAAGAAATTCCGCAAACCAACTCCGAAACCAAAATCAAGAAGCTGTCCAAGCGTCTGAAGTTGATGGAAGCCTTCCAGGGTTCCGGCAACCTTCCAGAATGGATGGTGCTGACCGTTCTGCCGGTTCTGCCGCCAGATCTGCGTCCACTGGTCCCGCTGGATGGCGGTCGCTTCGCGACTTCCGACCTCAACGATCTGTATCGTCGAGTGATCAACCGTAACAACCGCTTGAAGCGTCTGCTCGATCTGTCCGCTCCGGACATCATCGTGCGCAACGAAAAGCGTATGTTGCAGGAAGCCGTCGATGCACTGCTCGACAACGGTCGTCGTGGCCGCGCTATCACCGGTTCGAACAAGCGTCCTCTGAAATCCCTGGCTGACATGATCAAGGGTAAGCAAGGTCGTTTCCGTCAGAACTTGCTCGGTAAGCGTGTTGACTACTCGGGTCGTTCGGTAATTACCGTAGGTCCGACCCTGCGTCTGCACCAGTGCGGTCTGCCGAAGAAAATGGCTCTCGAGCTGTTCAAGCCGTTCATTTTTGGCAAGCTGGAAATGCGTGGTCTCGCTACCACCATTAAAGCTGCCAAGAAGATGGTTGAGCGCGAGCTGCCAGAGGTTTGGGACGTTCTCGCCGAAGTCATTCGCGAACACCCGGTTCTCCTCAACCGTGCACCGACCCTTCACCGTCTGGGTATCCAGGCTTTTGAACCAGTACTGATCGAAGGTAAGGCTATCCAGCTTCACCCGCTGGTCTGTGCTGCGTACAACGCCGACTTCGACGGCGACCAAATGGCCGTGCACGTACCGCTGACACTGGAAGCCCAGCTGGAAGCGCGTGCGTTGATGATGTCGACCAACAACATCCTGTCGCCAGCCAACGGTGAGCCAATCATCGTTCCGTCGCAGGACGTTGTATTGGGTCTGTACTACATGACTCGTGAAGCGATCAACGCCAAAGGCGAAGGTCGTGTGTTCGCGGATCTGCAAGAAGTTGACCGTGTGTTCCGTGCCGGCGAAGCCGCACTGCACGCCAAGGTCAAAGTGCGGATCAACGAAACCGTTAACGATCGTGATGGTGGCAGCGTCAAGAACACCCGTATCGTCGACACCACTGTCGGCCGTGCGCTGTTGTTCCAGGTTGTTCCACCTGGCCTGTCGTACGACGTCGTCAACCAGCCGATGAAGAAGAAGGCGATCTCCAAGCTGATCAACCAGTGCTACCGCGTGGTTGGTTTGAAAGAGACCGTGATCTTCGCTGACCAGTTGATGTACACCGGTTTTGCCTACTCGACCATTTCCGGCGTTTCCATCGGTGTTAACGACTTCGTTATCCCGGATGAAAAAGCCCGCATCATCGGTGCTGCTACCGACGAAGTGAAAGAGATCGAAAGTCAGTACGCCTCCGGCCTGGTAACCCAGGGCGAGAAGTACAACAAAGTGATCGACCTTTGGTCCAAGGCGAACGACGAAGTTTCCAAGGCGATGATGGCCAACCTCTCGAAAGAGAAAGTCATCGACCGTCATGGCGTCGAAGTCGACCAGGAATCCTTCAACTCGATGTACATGATGGCCGACTCGGGCGCACGGGGTTCTGCTGCGCAGATCCGTCAGCTCGCCGGTATGCGTGGCCTGATGGCCAAGCCGGACGGTTCCATCATCGAAACGCCGATTACTGCGAACTTCCGTGAAGGTTTGAGCGTACTTCAGTACTTCATCTCCACTCACGGTGCTCGTAAAGGTTTGGCGGATACCGCGTTGAAAACTGCGAACTCCGGTTACCTGACTCGTCGTCTGGTAGACGTGGCGCAGGATCTGGTTGTGACCGAGATCGATTGCGGCACCGAGCATGGCCTGGTAATGACTCCGCACATTGAAGGCGGTGACGTTGTTGAGCCATTGGGCGAACGCGTATTGGGTCGTGTCATTGCCCGCGACGTATTCAAGCCAGGTACCGAAGAAGTTATCGTTCCTGCCGGCACGCTGGTAGACGAAAAGTGGGTCGAGTTCATCGAGCTGAACAGCATCGACGAAGTGATCGTGCGTTCGCCGATCAGCTGCGAAACCCGCTATGGCATCTGCGCCAAGTGCTACGGCCGTGACTTGGCTCGTGGTCACCAGGTGAACATCGGTGAAGCGGTCGGCGTTATCGCTGCCCAGTCCATCGGTGAGCCGGGTACCCAGCTGACCATGCGTACGTTCCACATCGGTGGTGCGGCAAGCCGGACCTCCGCAGCTGACAGCGTTCAGGTGAAGAATGGCGGTACTGTCCGTCTGCACAACCTGAAGCACGTTGAGCGAGTGGATGGTTGCCTGGTTGCTGTGTCCCGTTCCGGTGAGCTGGCAATCGCTGATGACTTCGGTCGTGAGCGCGAGCGCTACAAGCTGCCGTACGGTGCTGTAATTTCGGTTAAAGAGGGTGACAAGGTCGACGCTGGCGCAATCGTGGCCAAGTGGGATCCGCACACTCACCCGATCGTTACCGAAATGAAAGGTACCGTGACCTACGTGGGCATGGAAGAAGGCATCACGATCAAGCGTCAGACTGACGAATTGACCGGTATGACCAACATTGAAGTACTCGACGCCAAAGACCGTCCAGCTGCCGGTAAAGATATCCGTCCTGCTGTGAAGATGGTTGATGACAACGGCAAGGATCTGTTGCTGCCAGGCACTGACGTTATCGCTCAGTACTTCCTGCCAGCCAACGCCCTGGTCGGTGTTGCGGACGGTGCGAAGATCGCGATCGGTGATGTTATCGCTCGTATCCCGCAAGAGACTTCGAAGACCCGTGACATCACCGGTGGTCTGCCGCGTGTTGCCGACTTGTTCGAAGCCCGTCGTCCGAAAGAAGCCTCGATTCTGGCTGAAGTCAGCGGCACCATCGCGTTCGGTAAAGAGACCAAAGGCAAGCGCCGTCTGGTTATCACCCCGAACGACGGTAGCGATCCGTACGAAGAGCTGATTCCGAAGTGGCGTCACCTGAACGTCTTCGAAGGCGAACAGGTAAACCGCGGCGAAGTTATCTCCGACGGTCCAAGCGATCCACACGACATCCTGCGTCTGCTGGGTGTAAGTGCGCTGGCCAAGTACATCGTGAACGAGATCCAGGACGTTTATCGTCTGCAAGGCGTGAAGATCAACGACAAGCACATCGAGACCATCCTGCGTCAGATGCTGCGTAAAGTTGAAATCGCTGAATCCGGCGATTCCAGTTTCATCAAGGGCGACCAGATGGAATTGACTCACGTTCTGGTAGAGAACGAGCGTCTGGCTGGCGACGAGAAATTCGTTTCCAAGTTCACTCGCGTGCTGTTGGGTATCACCAAGGCGTCGTTGTCCACCGAATCGTTCATCTCGGCGGCTTCCTTCCAGGAAACCACTCGCGTACTGACCGAAGCGGCGGTAACCGGCAAGCGCGATTACCTGCGCGGCCTGAAAGAGAACGTGGTCGTGGGTCGTCTGATCCCGGCGGGTACCGGTCTGGCTTATCACAGCGAGCGTAAGCGCCGCCGTGATGCTGACAAACCGTTGCGCGTAAGCGCCAGTGAAGTGGAAGCTGCACTGACCGAAGCGCTGAACTCGAGCGGTAACTGAGTTCTGCGATAAATGAGCGTAAGGCCCTGATCGTCCCGTTCATCGAATCAAGACATTTTGTCGAGGTTGGATGAGCGGGAAGGTCGGGGCCTTGCCTTGACTGGGGGCAAGATCCTCTTTAGACTCTTGTACCCCTAAATTTGGCGGGAATTCGTTCCTGCCATTTTGCTTTTCTTGCAAGACAATAGCGTCGCAAGACAACAGTGGAGCTAGTAGATGGCAACTATCAACCAGCTGGTACGTCAGCCGCGTAAGCGTATCGTCGAGAAATCCGACGTGCCTGCGCTGCAGAACTGCCCGCAACGTCGTGGCGTATGCACCCGTGTGTATACCACCACGCCGAAAAAACCTAACTCGGCACTGCGTAAAGTATGCCGTGTGCGTCTGACCAACGGTTTCGAGGTTTCCTCGTACATCGGCGGTGAAGGCCACAACCTGCAAGAGCACAGCGTGGTACTGATCCGCGGCGGTCGTGTAAAAGACTTGCCAGGTGTTCGTTACCACACCGTACGCGGTTCTTTGGATACTTCCGGCGTTAAAGGTCGTAACCAGGGTCGTTCGAAGTACGGTACCAAGAAGCCTAAGTAGTAGTGGCTTTTTGTAAAAACTGATTTTCTATTTTTCTGAGTCGATAAGAGTAAGGTCGGAGGCGTCCCGAAAGGGCACTGATTCCGAGCGAACCTGAAGACCGTTTGAGGGCTTATCCATGCCAAGAAGACGCGTAGCAGCCAAGCGCGAAGTGCTTGACGATCCAAAATACGGAAGCCAAATCCTGGCCAAGTTCATGAACCACGTGATGGAAAGCGGCAAGAAAGCCGTTGCCGAGCGTATCGTTTATGGCGCGCTGGAAAAGGTTAAAGAACGCAAGAACAGCGACCCCCTGGAAATCTTCGAGAAAGCTCTCGACGCCATCGCTCCGCTGGTCGAAGTAAAGTCGCGCCGTGTAGGCGGTGCTACTTACCAGGTTCCGGTCGAAGTTCGTCCGTCCCGTCGTAACGCTCTGGCAATGCGCTGGTTGGTAGACTTCGCCCGTAAGCGCGGCGAGAAGTCTATGGCTCTGCGTTTGGCTGGCGAACTGTTGGACGCTGCCGAAGGCAAAGGTGCTGCAGTTAAGAAGCGTGAAGACGTGCACCGTATGGCTGAAGCCAACAAGGCTTTCTCGCACTACCGCTTCTAATTTTAGCGTCACTAATTTTGCGAGGGCTTTATGGCTCGTACAACACCGATTAATCGCTACCGTAACATTGGTATCGTTGCTCACGTGGATGCTGGTAAAACCACCACCACCGAGCGCGTCCTTTTTTACACTGGCAAAAGTCACAAAATGGGCGAGGTGCATGACGGCGCCGCGACCACAGACTGGATGGTTCAGGAGCAGGAGCGTGGTATTACCATTACTTCTGCTGCCATTACCGCCTTCTGGCAGGGTTCCGAGAAGCAGCACAAGGACCAATACCGCTTTAACGTCATCGACACCCCGGGCCACGTAGACTTCACTATTGAAGTTGAGCGTTCCCTGCGTGTTCTCGACGGCGCGGTCGTTGTGTTCTGCGGCACCTCGGGTGTTGAGCCTCAGTCGGAAACCGTATGGCGTCAAGCCAACAAGTACGGCGTTCCACGTCTTGTTTACGTAAACAAGATGGACCGTGCTGGTGCGAACTTCCTGCGCGTGATCGGTCAGATCAAGCAGCGTCTGGGTCACACTCCGGTGCCAATCCAGTTGGCTATCGGTTCCGAAGACAACTTCCAGGGTCAGATCGATCTGTTGGCCATGGAAGCTGTTTACTGGAATGACTCCGACAAAGGCATGGTTCCAGTTCGCAAGCCTATCCCTGCTGAACTGCAGGAACTGGCTGACGAATGGCGCGGCAACATGGTTGAGGCTGCGGCCGAAGCCAGCGAAGAGCTGATGAACAAGTACCTCGAAGGTGAAGAACTCACCAACGCGGAAATCAAGGCGGCTCTGCGTCAGCGTACTATCGCTGGTGAGATCGTTTTGGCTGTTTGCGGTTCTTCCTTCAAGAACAAGGGCGTTCCCCTGGTTCTCGACGCCGTTATCGATTACCTGCCTGCTCCAACTGATATTCCTGCCATCAAGGGTACTGACCCGGATGACGAGGAAAAACAAATGGAGCGTCACGCAGATGACAGCGAGCCGTTCTCGGCTCTGGCTTTCAAAATCGCTACCGACCCATTCGTGGGTACCTTGACCTTCGTCCGCGTTTACTCGGGCGTGTTGGCCTCCGGCGACGGCGTGATCAACTCGGTTAAGGGCAAGAAAGAGCGCGTGGGTCGTATGGTGCAAATGCACGCAAACGCCCGTGAAGAAATCAAGGAAGTACGCGCTGGTGACATCGCGGCCTTGATCGGCATGAAGGACGTCACCACTGGTGAAACCTTGTGCAGCGCTGACAAGCCAATCATCCTGGTTCGCATGGACTTCCCGGAGCCGGTTATTTCGGTTGCCGTAGAGCCTAAGACCAAGGATGACCAGGAAAAAATGGGTATCGCTCTGGGCAAACTTGCTCAGGAAGATCCATCTTTCCGCGTCAAGACTGATGAAGAGACTGGTCAAACGATCATCTCCGGCATGGGCGAGTTGCACCTGGACATCCTGGTTGACCGGATGCGCCGTGAGTTCAACGTCGAAGCCAACATCGGTAAGCCTCAGGTTTCCTATCGTGAGCGCATCACGAAGAACTGTGAAATCGAAGGTAAGTTCGTTCGTCAATCCGGCGGTCGTGGCCAGTTTGGTCACTGCTGGATTCGTTTTGCTCCTGCTGACGAAGGTCAGGAAGGTCTGCAATTCGTGAACGAAGTAGTGGGTGGTGTTGTTCCTAAGGAATACATCCCGGCTATCCAGAAGGGTATCGAAGAGCAGATGAAGAACGGCGTTGTTGCCGGCTATCCGCTGATCGGCCTGAAGGCTACCGTGTTTGACGGTTCTTACCATGACGTCGACTCCAACGAGATGGCGTTTAAGGTGGCCGCTTCCATGGCGACCAAGCAGCTGGCCCAGAAGGGCGGTGGTGAGTTGCTTGAGCCGATCATGGCGGTAGAGGTTGTTACGCCTGAAGACTATATGGGTGACGTGATGGGCGACCTTAACCGTCGTCGCGGCATGATCCTGGGTATGGAAGATACGGTTTCCGGCAAAGTGATTCGCGCCGAGGTTCCGTTGGGTGAGATGTTCGGTTACGCAACCGACGTTCGCTCCATGTCCCAAGGTCGCGCAAGCTACTCTATGGAATTCAAAAAATACAATACGGCTCCGTCGCACATCGTCGAAACCGTTACCAAAAAACAAGGCTGATTCAGCCCCTTTAGGCTAGGAGTTAATTGTCGTGGCTAAAGAAAAATTTGACCGTACCCTCCCGCACGTCAACGTTGGCACCATCGGTCACGTCGACCACGGTAAAACCACGCTGACCGCTGCTCTGACTCGCGTCTGCTCCGAAGTTTTCGGTTCGGCTGTTGTTGCTTTCGACAAGATCGACAGCGCTCCGGAAGAAAAGGCTCGTGGTATCACCATCAACACCGCGCACGTTGAATACAACTCGCTGATCCGTCACTACGCTCACGTTGACTGCCCAGGTCACGCTGACTATGTGAAGAACATGATCACCGGTGCTGCTCAGATGGACGGCGCTATCCTGGTTTGTTCGGCCGCTGATGGTCCGATGCCACAAACCCGTGAGCACATCCTGCTGTCCCGTCAGGTTGGCGTTCCGTACATCGTTGTCTTCCTGAACAAGGCTGACATGGTAGACGACGCTGAGCTGCTGGAACTGGTTGAGATGGAAGTGCGCGATCTGCTGAGCACTTACGACTTCCCGGGCGACGACACTCCGATCATCATCGGTTCGGCTCTGATGGCTCTGAACGGCCAAGACGACAACGAAATGGGCACCACTGCCGTTCGTAAGCTGGTTGAGACTCTGGACAGCTACATTCCAGATCCAGTCCGTGTTATCGACAAGCCGTTCCTGATGCCAATCGAAGACGTATTCTCGATCTCCGGTCGCGGTACTGTTGTAACTGGCCGTATCGAGCGCGGTATCGTCAAGGTTCAGGATCCACTGGAAATCGTTGGTCTGCGTGACACTACCGTCACCACCTGCACCGGTGTTGAAATGTTCCGTAAGTTGCTCGACGAAGGTCGTGCTGGCGAGAACTGCGGCGTGCTGCTGCGCGGCACCAAGCGTGACGACGTTGAGCGTGGCCAGGTTCTGGTCAAGCCAGGTTCGGTTAAGCCGCACACTACCTTCGAAGCCGAAGTGTACGTGTTGAGCAAAGAAGAAGGCGGTCGCCACACTCCGTTCTTCAAAGGCTACCGTCCACAGTTCTACTTCCGGACCACTGACGTGACCGGTAACTGCGAACTGCCGGAAGGCGTTGAAATGGTAATGCCAGGCGACAACATCAAAATGGTTGTCACCCTGATCAAAACCATCGCAATGGAAGATGGTCTGCGTTTCGCTATTCGTGAAGGCGGTCGTACCGTCGGCGCTGGCGTCGTAGCCAAAATCATCGCTTAATAAGTGATGACTTGAAAAAGCCCCCGCCTAGCGGGGGCTTTTTTATTGGGTTGACACCTATCTGGGGCGTCTATAGAATTGCGCCTCCTTTTAACGGGCGTATTGCGCTCGGTGGGAATAGCAGCCGGAGTCTGAAATCCAATGCAAAATCAGCAAATCCGTATCAGGTTGAAGGCTTTTGACCATCGCCTGATCGACCAATCCACCCAGGAAATCGTGGAAACCGCGAAACGTACTGGTGCTCAAGTGCGTGGTCCAATTCCACTGCCTACCCGTAAAGAGCGGTTCACCGTTCTGGTCTCCCCGCACGTCAACAAAGACGCGCGTGACCAGTACGAGATCCGTACTCATAAGCGCGTTCTGGACATCGTCCAGCCAACGGATAAAACCGTTGATGCTCTTATGAAGCTTGATCTTGCGGCCGGTGTGGAAGTTCAGATCAGCCTCGGCTAAGACTCGGTCTTAGTCGTGTAACGCTCTGAAATGGGCGGCCATAGCGGGTGAAAGCCCCGTACACTCATGAGGTTTACAACATGACTATTGGTGTAGTCGGTCGTAAATGCGGTATGACCCGTATTTTCACCGAAGAAGGTGTCTCCATTCCGGTCACGGTCATTGAGATCGAGCCGAATCGCGTCACCCAGTTCAAAACTGAAGAGACCGATGGCTATCGTGCAGTGCAAGTCACTGTAGGCGAGCGTCGTGCTTCGCGTGTTACAGCTGCTCAGGCTGGCCACTTCGCTAAAGCGAACGTAGCCGCTGGTCGTACCGTAATGGAATTCCGCCTTGCAGAAGGCGAGTACCAGGCCGGCGATCTGATCAACGCTGAAATCTTCGCCGCTGGTCAACTGGTTGATGTAACCGGTCAGTCCAAAGGTAAAGGCTTCCAGGGTACGATCAAGCGTTGGAACTTCCGCGGGCAAGATAATACCCACGGTAACTCCGTGTCCCACCGCGTTCCAGGCTCTATCGGCCAGTGCCAGACTCCTGGTCGTGTATTCAAGGGCAAAAAAATGTCCGGTCATATGGGCGCTGAGCGCGTGACCGTGCAGTCCCTCGAAGTAGTGCGCGTGGACGCTGAACGCAATCTGTTGTTGGTCAAGGGCGCTGTTCCTGGCGCTACTGGCGGCAACTTGGTTGTACGTCCAGCAGCCAAGGCTCGCGGTTAAGGGGAAGCTGACATGCAATTAAATGTAAATGACGCTCAAGCGATCGAAGTTTCCGAACTGACATTTGGCGGCGAATTCAACGAGACGCTGGTTCACCAAGCAGTCGTGGCCTACATGGCCGGCGGCCGTCAAGGTAGCAAGCAGCAAAAGACCCGTTCCGACGTTCGTGGTGGCGGTAAGCGCCCATGGCGTCAGAAAGGTACTGGCCGTGCGCGTGCCGGTACTATCCGTAGCCCAATCTGGCGTGGCGGCGGTACCACTTTCGCGGCTCGTCCTCAGGATCACTCGCAGAAGCTGAACAAGAAGATGTATCGCGCAGCAATGCGTTCCATCCTTGCTGAGCTGGTGCGTACTGATCGTCTGGTCGTGGTTCAGGATTTCGCCGTTGAATCGCCGAAAACCAAAGACCTGCTGGGCAAACTGAACAACATGAGCCTGACCGACGTTCTGATCGTGTCGGACGCTGTTGATCAGAACCTGTACCTGGCTGCTCGCAACCTGCCACACGTAGATGTACGTGACGTGCAAGGTTCCGATCCAGTTAGTCTGATCGCATACGACAAGGTGTTGATCACCGTGTCGGCCGTGAAGAAATTCGAGGAGCTGCTGGGATGAACCAGGAACGCGTATTTAAAGTTCTGCTTGGCCCGCACGTTTCCGAGAAGGCTACGGTTCTGGCAGACAAGAAAGGCCAGTTCGTTTTCAAGGTTGCTACTGATGCAACCAAGCTGGAAATCAAGAAGGCCGTCGAAAGCCTGTTCAGCGTGAAAGTAGAGCGTGTTACTACCCTGAATGTTCTGGGTAAGAGCAAGCGCACTGCTCGCGGTCTGGGCAAGCGTAATGACTGGAAGAAGGCAGTTATCTCCCTTCAGCCAGGCCAAGATCTCGATTTCAGCAGCAGTGCTGAGTAAGGAAGGGGTGCATCATGGCAATCGTTAAATGCAAACCGACTTCCCCTGGCCGCCGTCATGTGGTCAAGGTGGTCAACCAGGAGCTGCATAAAGGCGCTCCTCACGCACCGCTGCTCGAGAAGAAATCGAAGTCTGGTGGTCGTAACAACAATGGTCGTATTACCACTCGTCACATTGGTGGTGGCCATAAGCAGCATTATCGTCTGGTCGATTTCCGTCGCAACGACAAAGATGGCATTCCAGCCACTGTCGAGCGTATCGAATACGATCCAAACCGTACTGCTCACATTGCTCTTATGTTGTACGCAGACGGCGAACGCCGTTACATCATCGCCCCTAAAGGCGTGAACGCTGGTGACCAGCTGATTTCGGGTGCTTTGGCTCCGATCAAGCCAGGCAACCAGTTGCAACTGCGCAGCATTCCAGTTGGTAGTACCGTACACGGCATCGAATTGAAGCCAGGTAAAGGCGCGCAAATCGCTCGTTCCGCTGGTGCTTCGGCTCAGCTGATCGCTCGTGAAGGTGTCTACGTGACCCTGCGTCTGCGTTCTGGTGAGATGCGTAAAGTGCTGGCTGAATGCCGCGCGACCCTGGGCGAAGTCTCGAACTCCGAGCACAGCCTGCGTTCGCTGGGTAAAGCTGGTGCCAAACGCTGGCGTGGCGTTCGCCCAACCGTTCGTGGTGTTGCCATGAACCCGGTTGACCACCCACATGGTGGTGGTGAAGGTCGTACCTCTGGTGGTCGTCATCCGGTATCGCCATGGGGCTTCCCGACTAAGGGCGCGAAGACTCGTGGTAATAAGCGTACCGACAAAATGATCGTCCGTCGTCGCAAGTAAATAGAGGGATACGACAGTGCCACGTTCTCTGAAAAAAGGTCCTTTTATTGATCTTCACCTACTGAAGAAGATCGAAGTGGCGGCGGAAAAGAATGATCGCAAACCGGTGAAAACCTGGTCGCGTCGTTCGATGATCCTGCCACAAATGGTCGGTTTGACCATTGCAGTGCATAACGGTCGTCAACATGTCCCAGTTCTCGTGAACGAAGACATGGTCGGCCACAAACTAGGCGAGTTTGCCGGTACCCGCACTTATCGTGGGCACGTGGCAGACAAGAAAGCCAAGCGTTAAGGGGTTAGGAAATGGAAGTAGCCGCTAAGTTGTCGGGCGCTCGAATCTCCGCCCAGAAAGCCCGCTTGGTCGCCGACCAGATCCGCGGGAAGAAGGTGGGCGAAGCGCTCAACCTGTTGGCTTTCAGCAGTAAGAAAGCCGCCGAGATCATGAAGAAAGTGCTGGAGTCGGCCGTAGCCAACGCCGAGCATAACGAAGGCGCAGACGTTGATGACCTTAAAGTCAGCACCGTTTTCGTCAACGAAGGGCGTTCGCTGAAGCGAATCATGCCACGTGCCAAAGGCCGTGCTGATCGCATCGTCAAGCGGTCTTGCCATATCACTGTCAAGGTTGCTGACAAGTAACGGAGTCGAAGAGATGGGTCAGAAAGTACATCCCATTGGCATTCGCCTGGGAATCGTCAAGGAGCACACCTCCGTCTGGTACGCAGACGGTCGGACTTATGCGGACTATTTGTTCGCTGATCTGAAGGTGCGTGAGTATCTCCAAGACAAACTAAAAAGCGCGTCCGTAAGCCGTATCGATATCCATCGCCCGGCTCAAACAGCACGTATCACCATCCACACCGCTCGTCCAGGTATCGTTATCGGGAAGAAAGGTGAAGATGTTGAGAAACTGCGTCAGGACCTGACCAAGCAAATGGGTGTGCCTGTGCACATCAATATCGAAGAAATCCGCAAGCCGGAACTCGACGGTATGTTGGTTGCGCAGAGCGTAGCTCAGCAGCTGGAGCGTCGCGTAATGTTCCGTCGCGCTATGAAGCGCGCTGTACAGAACGCCATGCGCATTGGTGCCAAAGGCATCAAAATCCAAGTGAGCGGTCGTCTCGGCGGTGCTGAAATCGCACGTACTGAATGGTATCGCGAAGGTCGTGTGCCACTGCACACCCTGCGTGCCGACATCGACTATGCCAACTACGAAGCTCACACCACTTATGGTGTGATCGGTGTAAAGGTTTGGATCTTCAAAGGCGAAGTAATTGGTGGTCGCCAAGAAGAACTGAAACCACAAGCACCAGCGCCTCGTAAAAAAGCTGCTAAGTAAGGGGTACGCCAAATGTTGCAACCAAAGCGTACGAAGTTCCGCAAGCAGATGACTGGCCACAACCGTGGCTTGGCTCAGCGCGGTAGCAAAGTCAGCTTCGGCGAATATGCGCTGAAGTCTGTAGCTCGTGGTCGTCTCACCGCTCGTCAGATCGAGTCAGCGCGTCGTGCACTGACCCGTCACGTTAAACGTGGTGGCAAGATCTGGATCCGTGTATTCCCGGACAAGCCTATTTCCAAAAAGCCACTCGAAGTTCGGATGGGTAAAGGTAAAGGTAGCGTGGAATACTGGGTTGCCCAGATTCAGCCAGGCAAAGTCCTGTATGAAATCGAGGGTGTTACTGAAGAGCTGGCGCGTGAGGCATTTGCCTTGGCTGCTGCAAAGCTGCCGCTCGCCACCGCCTTCGTTAAACGGACGGTGATGTGATGAAAGCGAACGAACTTCGTGAAAAAGACGCGCCGCAGCTTAACGAGCAACTGCTCGGCCTGCTGCGCGACCAGTTCAATCTGCGTATGCAGAAAGCAACTGGCCAGTTGGGGCAGTCTCACCTGCTCCGGCAAGTTAAGCGTGACATCGCTCGCGTGAAGACTGTGCTCAAACAGCAGGCAGGTAAGTAATCATGGCTGAAGCCGAAAAAACCGTCCGTACGCTGACTGGCCGTGTTGTCAGCGACAAAATGGACAAGACCATCACCGTTCTGATCGAGCGTCGCGTAAAGCACCCGATCTACGGTAAATACGTTAAGCGTTCGACTAAGCTGCACGCGCACGACGAAACCAATCAGTGCCACATCGGCGACAAAGTCACTATTCGTGAAACTCGTCCTTTGGCCAAGACCAAGTCTTGGGCGCTGGTTGATGTTCTCGAACGCGCTGTGGAAGTCTAAGGACTAGGGGTCGGAGAAATTATATGATTCAGACTCAATCCATGCTCGATGTGGCCGATAACAGCGGCGCACGCCGCGTTATGTGCATCAAGGTGCTGGGTGGCTCCCATCGTCGTTACGCTGGTATCGGTGACATCATCAAAGTTACCGTCAAGGAAGCAATTCCTCGCGGTAAAGTGAAAAAAGGCCAAGTGATGACTGCTGTTGTAGTCCGCACTCGTCACGGCGTACGTCGTGCTGATGGCTCCATTATCCGCTTTGATGGCAACGCTGCTGTTCTTCTGAACAACAAGCAAGAGCCGATCGGCACCCGTATCTTTGGGCCAGTGACCCGTGAACTTCGTACTGAGAAGTTCATGAAGATCGTCTCGCTCGCCCCAGAAGTGCTGTAAGGAGATCCGACATGCAAAAGATTCGTCGTGACGACGAGATCATCGTGATCGCCGGCAAAGACAAAGGTAAGCGCGGTAAGGTGCTTAAGGTTCTCGCTAATAACCGTCTGGTTATCGGTGGTCTGAACCTGGTCAAGCGTCATACCAAGCCTAACCCGATGTCGGGCGTGCAGGGCGGTATCGTCGAAAAAGAAGCTCCACTGGACGCTTCTAACGTCGCCATTTTCAACGGCGAAACCAACAAGGCTGATCGCGTTGGTTTCAAAGTAGAAGACGGCAAGAAAATTCGTGTCTTCAAGTCGACCCAAAAAGCGGTTGATGCTTGAACACTGCTAGGTAGATGAGACCATGGCACGACTAAAAGAGATTTACTGGAAAGAAATCGCACCGAAGCTTAAGGAAGAACTTAAGCTTTCGAACGTGATGGAAGTTCCACGCGTTACAAAAATCACCCTGAACATGGGTCTGGGCGAAGCAGTCGGTGACAAAAAAGTCATCGAGCACGCTGTTGCCGACCTGGAAAAGATCACCGGTCAGAAAGTCGTTGTGACTTACGCTCGGAAATCCATCGCTGGCTTTAAAGTCCGTGAAGGTTGGCCGATCGGCGTCAAAGTGACCCTGCGCCGTGAGCGTATGTACGAATTCCTGGATCGTCTGCTGTCGATCTCCCTGCCTCGGGTCCGCGACTTCCGCGGCCTGAATGCCAAGTCCTTCGATGGTCGTGGTAACTACAGCATGGGCGTTAAAGAGCAGATCATCTTCCCGGAAATCGACTACGACAAGATCGATGCTCTCCGCGGTCTGGACATTACCCTGACCACCACTGCCAAGAACGATGATGAAGGTCGCGCCCTGTTGCGTGCTTTCAAATTCCCGTTCCGCAACTGATTGGAGTAGGAAAATGGCCAAGATGAGCATGAAAAACCGCGAGCTGAAACGTCAGCTCACGGTTGCCAAGTACGCCAAAAAGCGTGCAGCACTGAAAGCTATCATCGTTGATCTGAACGCAAGTCCAGAAGCGCGTTGGGAAGCTACAGTAGCTCTGCAGAAGCAGCCACGTGACGCAAGCGCTTCGCGCATGCGTAACCGCTGCCGCCTGACCGGTCGTCCACACGGCGTTTACCGCAAGTTCGGCCTCGGCCGTAACAAACTGCGTGAAGCTGCAATGCGTGGTGACGTACCTGGTCTGGTTAAAGCCAGCTGGTAAGCACTATCAAAGTCCAGGTGGTCGGGTTCGCAAGATCCTGACCACCGGTGACCTTGAACTTGAATCAAGCCCCTTTTGGGGCTTGATTCATTTGTGGGGTGTGTCTAGAATACCCGGCTCGCCTGAGCCCGTGCTTTTTTCGCATGGATGTCCTCGGCGACAAGTAGTAGCCGCAAGGCTAATTTTTTTGTATTAGGAGCGTCTAGCCCATGAGTATGCAGGACCCGTTAGCGGACATGCTAACTCGAATCCGTAATGCCCAGATGGCTGAAAAGTCCGTCGTAAGCATGCCATCTTCTACTTTGAAGGTAGCTGTTGCCAAAGTCCTGAAGGACGAAGGTTACATTGCGGGTTATCAGATCAGCAGCGAAATCAAACCACTGCTGTCTATCGAGCTGAAATACTTCGAAGGCCGTCCGGTTATCGAAGAAGTGAAGCGCGTTAGCCGTCCAGGCCTGCGTCAGTACAAGTCCGTCGATGATCTGCCAAAAGTTCGTGGCGGTCTCGGTGTGTCTATCGTCTCCACCAACAAAGGTGTGATGACGGATCGTGCTGCGCGCGCTGCCGGTGTCGGCGGCGAAGTTCTTTGCACTGTGTTCTAAGGGGGGATAAGCATGTCACGCGTCGCTAAGAACCCCGTTAAGCTGCCAGCCGGTGTCGAAGTCAAATTCGCAGGCCAACAGCTTTCGGTGAAGGGTGCCAAGGGCACTCTCGAACTGAACATCCATTCGTCCGTTGAGATCGTTGAAGAAGCTGGTGAGCTGCGTTTCGCTGCTCGCAATGGCGATCAACAAACTCGCGCAATGGCTGGTACCACTCGTGCGTTGGTAAACAACATGGTCCAAGGCGTAAGCCAAGGCTTCGAGCGCAAGCTCCAGCTGGTCGGTGTTGGTTACAAAGCGCAAGCAAAAGGCACAGTGCTGAACCTGGCTCTTGGCTTCTCGCACCCAGTGGATTATGAACTGCCGGAAGGCATCACCGCTGAGACTCCTAGCCAGACCGATATCCTGATCAAGGGCATCGATAAGCAGCTGGTAGGTCAAGTGGCCGCCGAGATCCGCGACTTCCGTCCACCAGAGCCGTACAAAGGCAAAGGTGTGCGCTACGCGGACGAAGTCGTCCGTCGTAAAGAAGCCAAGAAGAAGTAGGGCATAGCAAATGACCGACAAAAAAGTTACTCGACTGCGTCGCGCTCGCAAAGCACGCCTGAAAATGCACGAACTCGAAGTCGTGCGTCTCTGCGTGTTCCGCTCGTCGCAGCACATCTACGCCCAGGTCATTTCGGCCGACGGCAACAAAGTCCTGGCATCTGCCTCGACTTTGGATAAAGAACTGCGTGATGGCGCCACTGGCAACATCGACGCGGCCACTAAGGTTGGCCAGCTGGTCGCTACGCGTGCTAAAGCCGCTGGCGTCTCGCAGGTGGCTTTCGACCGCTCTGGCTTCAAGTACCACGGTCGCGTCAAGGCGCTGGCTGATGCTGCTCGTGAAGCTGGGCTGGAGTTCTAAGTTATGTCAAATAACGACCAAAAGCGCGACGAAGGCTACATCGAGAAGCTGGTTCAAGTTAACCGCGTAGCCAAAACCGTTAAAGGCGGCCGTATCTTCACTTTCACCGCGTTGACCGTGGTTGGTGATGGTAAAGGGCGCGTTGGCTTCGGCCGTGGCAAGTCGCGTGAAGTGCCTGCTGCGATCCAGAAGGCAATGGAAGCTGCTCGCCGCAACATGATCCAAGTTGATCTGAACGGCACCACTCTGCAGTACGCAATGAAGTCCGCCCATGGCGCTTCGAAGGTGTACATGCAGCCTGCTTCTGAAGGTACCGGTATCATCGCTGGCGGCGCTATGCGTGCTGTCCTCGAAGTTGCTGGCGTTCAGAACGTTCTGGCCAAGTGCTACGGCTCGACTAACCCGGTAAACGTGGTTCACGCCACTTTCAAAGGTTTGAAAGCTATGCAGTCTCCTGAATCCATTGCCGCCAAGCGTGGCAAAAGCGTCAAGGAGATCTTCTGATCATGGCTACCGTTAAAGTTACGCTGATCAAAAGCATGACCGGCCGCATCCCTAACCACAAACTGTGCGTTAAGGGTCTGGGTCTGCGTCGCATCGGTCACACTGTAGAAGTACTTGATACTCCCGAGAATCGCGGGATGATCAACAAGGCTTACTACATGCTGCGTGTCGAGGGTTAATCGATGAAACTCAATGATCTGAGTCCAGCGCCGGGTTCCCGTCGCGAAAAGCATCGTCCGGGCCGTGGTATCGGTAGTGGTTTGGGCAAGACCGGTGGCCGTGGCCACAAAGGTCAGTCCTCCCGCTCCGGTGGCACCATTGCTCCAGGCTTTGAAGGCGGTCAACAGCCGCTGCATCGTCGCCTGCCGAAGTTCGGTTTCGTTTCCCTGAAGGCCATGGACCGCGCAGAAGTGCGTCTGTCCGAGCTGGCTAAAGTGGAAGGCGACATCGTCACTGTGCAGTCCTTGAAAGATGCCAACGTGATCAACGTCAACGTACAGCGTGTGAAAATCATGCTGTCCGGCGAAGTTACTCGCGCTGTTACCATCGGAAAGGGAATCGGCGCCACCAAAGGTGCGCGTGCGGCTATCGAAGCAGCTGGCGGCAAGTTCGAGGAATAAATGGCTAAGCAAGGTGCTCTCTCTGCGCTCGGCAAAGGCGGTATGTCTGAACTCTGGGCTCGTCTGCGTTTTCTGTTCCTGGCGATTATCGTCTACCGAATAGGCGCACACATCCCGGTTCCAGGTATCAACCCGGACCGACTCGCGGACCTGTTTCGACAGAATGAGGGGACCATTCTTAGCTTGTTCAACATGTTTTCCGGCGGCGCGCTGGAGCGGATGAGCATCTTTGCACTGGGGATCATGCCGTACATTTCGGCATCGATCATCATGCAACTGATGACCGCCGTCAGCCCGCAGCTGGAGCAGTTGAAGAAGGAAGGTGAAGCTGGCCGTCGCAAGATAAGCCAGTACACCCGCTACCTCACCGTCGCTCTTGCTCTTGTCCAGGCTATTGGCATGTCCATTGGTCTGGCAGGGCAGGGCGTAGCGTTTACTGGTGACTTTGGCTTCCATTTCGTCGCGGTATCCACATTTGTGGCTGGTGCGATGTTCATGATGTGGCTGGGTGAGCAGATTACTGAGCGCGGTGTAGGCAACGGTATCTCGATGTTGATTTTTTCGGGTATCGTCGCCGGTCTTCCGAGAGCGATCGGGCAGTCTTTCGAGTCTGCACGTCAGGGTGATATCAACATCTTCGCCCTGGTTGCCATCGGTTTGCTGGCAGTAGCGATTATCGGTTTCGTGGTGTTCATTGAGCGTGGTCAGCGTCGTATTGCTGTTCACTACGCCAAGCGTCAGCAGGGCCGCAAGGTCTTCGCTGCGCAGACTAGCCACTTGCCGCTGAAGGTGAACATGGCCGGTGTTATTCCGGCCATTTTCGCGAGCAGCATTTTGCTGTTCCCGGCTTCGTTGGGTGCCTGGTTCGGTCAGTCTGAAGGTATGGGCTGGTTGCAGGACATCTCGCAGTCGATCGCTCCTGGTCAGCCGTTGAATATTCTGCTGTTTAGTGCAGGGATTATTTTCTTCTGCTTCTTCTATACGGCGTTGATGTTCAATCCGAAAGACGTAGCGGAAAACCTGAAGAAGTCCGGTGCCTTTATTCCGGGTATCCGTCCAGGCGAGCAGTCGGCACGCTATATTGATGGCGTTTTGACTCGTTTGACCTTGTTCGGTGCTCTTTATATGACGGCCGTGTGCTTGCTTCCCCAGTTCCTGGTGGTTGCGGCAAACGTACCGTTCTACCTTGGCGGGACCTCGTTGCTGATCGTCGTCGTGGTTGTGATGGACTTCATGTCCCAAGTACAATCGCACCTCGTTTCGCACCAGTACGAATCCCTGATGAAGAAAGCCAACCTGAAGGGTTACGGCAGCGGCATGTTGCGCTGAGTACCCATAAGGTTCGAGGAGTTGGTGATGAAAGTTCGTGCATCGGTGAAAAAGCTGTGCCGTAACTGCAAAATTATTCGCCGCGAAGGTGTTGTTCGAGTAATTTGCAGCGCGGAACCGCGTCACAAACAGCGCCAAGGCTGAGTGTGATTGTGCTTCAAGCCCGGTAGCTAGTGCGCTACCGGGTTGATTATTTGTTATTACAGCGATATTATCTCGCGCCCTATTTCTTGGCTTCCGGGGCGTAGGTAGCTGTCAATTGGAGTCCCACTGAATGGCCCGTATTGCAGGCGTTAACATTCCAGATAACAAGCATACTGTTATCTCGCTGACCTACATCTATGGTGTTGGTCGCACTACTGCACAGAAGATCTGTGCAGTGACTGGGGTAAACCCAGCCGCAAAGATCAAGGATCTGAGCGACGAGCAGATTGAACAGCTGCGTGGCGAAGTGGCGAAGTTCACCACTGAAGGTGACCTGCGTCGCGAAATCAACATGAAAATCAAGCGTTTGATGGACCTCGGTTGCTATCGCGGTCTGCGTCATCGTCGTGGTCTTCCAGTGCGCGGTCAGCGTACCAAGACTAACGCGCGTACCCGTAAAGGTCCGCGTAAGCCGATCCGCAAGTAATCGCCCCAGCGAATCGACAGGAAATTAATCATGGCTAAACCTGCTGCTCGTCCTCGTAAAAAAGTTAAAAAGACAGTGGTTGATGGCATTGCCCACATCCATGCTTCTTTTAACAACACAATCGTGACCATCACCGACCGTCAAGGCAACGCTCTTTCCTGGGCTACCTCCGGTGGTTCGGGTTTCCGCGGTTCCCGCAAGTCCACCCCGTTTGCTGCTCAAGTAGCTGCTGAACGTGCTGGTCAAGCTGCGCTGGAATACGGTCTGAAAAACCTCGACGTTAACGTCAAAGGTCCAGGCCCAGGTCGTGAATCTGCAGTCCGCGCTTTGAACGGCTGTGGCTACAAGATCGCCAGCATCACCGACGTGACGCCAATCCCGCACAACGGGTGCCGTCCGCCGAAGAAGCGCCGCGTGTAATCCAGGAGATTGTAAAGAATGGCTCGTTACATTGGTCCAAAATGCAAACTCGCTCGTCGCGAAGGCACCGATCTCTTCTTGAAGAGCGGCGTGCGCGCGATCGAATCGAAGTGCAACATTGAAGCAGCACCTGGTATCCACGGCCAACGCCGCGGTCGCCAGTCCGATTACGGCACCCAACTGCGTGAAAAGCAGAAGGTCCGTCGTATCTACGGCGTTCTCGAGCGTCAATTCAGCGGCTACTACAAAGAAGCTGCTGGCAAGAAAGGTGCAACCGGTGAAAACCTGCTGCAACTGCTCGAATGCCGTCTGGACAACGTTGTATACCGTATGGGTTTTGGCTCTACTCGTGCCGAATCCCGTCAGCTGGTATCGCACAAATCCGTCAGCGTTAACGGTCAGACCGTAAACGTACCGTCCTACCAGGTTCGTGCTGGTGACGTGGTCGCGATTCGCGAGAAAGCAAAGAACCAACTTCGCATTGTCCAAGCTCTCGATCTGTGTGCCCAACGTGGCCGCGTAGAATGGGTAGAAGTAGACACTGAGAAGAAGTCGGGCGTTTTCAAGAACGTTCCTGCTCGCAGTGATCTGTCCGCCGACATCAACGAAAGCCTGATTGTCGAGCTCTACTCCAAGTAAGGGCTAGAAAATAGGTGCATCCATGCAGATTTCGGTAAATGAGTTCCTGACACCCCGCCATATTGATGTGCAGGTTGTCAGTCCAACCCGCGCCAAGATCACTCTCGAGCCTCTCGAGCGTGGTTTCGGCCACACCCTGGGCAACGCGCTGCGACGCATCCTGTTGTCCTCAATGCCCGGCTGTGCAGTAGTCGAGGCCGAGATTGACGGTGTGCTCCATGAGTACAGCGCCATCGAAGGCGTACAGGAAGACGTAATTGAAATCCTGTTGAACCTTAAAGGTCTGGCTATCAAGCTGCACGGTCGTGACGAAGTTACGCTGACCTTGTCGAAGAAGGGTTCGGGGGTGGTTACCGCTGCCGATATTCAGCTGGATCATGATGTCGAGATCGTTAACCCCGATCACGTAATCGCTAACCTGGCGTCTAACGGCGCCCTGAACATGAAGCTCACCGTAGCTCGTGGTCGTGGTTATGAACCGGCAGACTCGCGTCAGAGCGATGAAGACGAAAGCCGCAGCATCGGTCGCTTGCAGCTTGACTCTTCGTTCAGCCCGGTTCGCCGTATCGCATACGTGGTGGAAAACGCCCGTGTCGAGCAGCGTACTAACCTGGACAAGCTGGTTATTGATCTGGAAACCAACGGTACTCTGGATCCTGAAGAGGCTATCCGCCGCGCTGCAACCATCCTGCAACAGCAGTTGGCTGCGTTCGTCGACCTCAAAGGTGACAGTGAGCCAGTGGTTATCGAGCAGGAAGACGAGATCGATCCGATCCTGCTTCGCCCGGTTGACGATCTGGAACTGACTGTACGTTCGGCTAACTGCCTTAAGGCGGAAAACATCTACTACATCGGTGACCTGATTCAGCGTACCGAAGTAGAGCTGTTGAAGACTCCGAACCTTGGCAAGAAATCCTTGACTGAAATCAAGGACGTTCTGGCCTCCCGCGGTCTGTCCCTCGGCATGCGCCTCGACAACTGGCCGCCTGCAAGTCTTAAGAAGGACGACAAGGCGACTGCCTGATCGTCGTAATCACCGAACGTTGTGTTTGGTAAGGAATGAACCATGCGTCATCGTAAAAGTGGTCGTCACCTGAGCCGCACCAGCTCGCACCGCAAGGCCATGTTTCAAAACATGGCGGTGTCGCTGTTCGAGCACGAGCTGATCAAAACTACACTGCCAAAAGCTAAAGAACTGCGTCGCGTTGCTGAGCCGCTGATCACTTTGGCCAAGACAGACAGCCTGGCTAACCGCCGTCTGGCTTTCGACCGTACTCGTTCGAAAGCTATCGTTGGTAAGCTCTTCAACGACCTGGGCAAGCGTTACGCTACCCGTGAGGGTGGCTACCTGCGCATCCTCAAGTGCGGTTTCCGCACTGGCGACAACGCGCCTATGGCGTATGTCGAGTTGGTTGATCGTCCTGCCGGCGGCGAAGCTGTATCCGCTGAGTAAGACGTCAGATACGAAAAACCGGGCCTAGTGCCCGGTTTTTTGTGGGCGCTCGAAAAGTGCGCTCGCTGTTAGTATTTATCTATCGACACATGCAAGTTAATGAATTTGTAGGTGTAACGTTGGTGATCAATACTCCTTGGCAGCCGACTAGCGGCAGCTTAAGACAGAGGATGAGATCGTATGAGCCAAAATAAAACACTCACCACCGCCAGTGGCGCACCTGTAGCCGACAACCAGAATTCCCGCTCTGCCGGCCCTCGCGGCCCATTGCTGCTCGACGACTTCCACCTGCTCGAGAAGCTTGCCCACTTCAACCGTGAAAACATCCCTGAGCGGCGCGTGCATGCCAAAGGGTCGGGTGCTTACGGTACATTCACCGTGACGCGTGATATCACCGGGTACACCAGCGCCAAGCTGTTCGAGTCTATTGGCAAGCAAACCCCCACCTTCCTGCGGTTTTCCACCGTCGGCGGTGAGCGCGGTTCTGCCGACACCGAGCGTGATCCCCGTGGTTTCGCTCTCAAGTTCTACACCGAGGAAGGTAACTGGGACATCGTTGGCAACAACACTCCCGTGTTCTTCATCCGCGATCCGCTGAAGTTTCCAGATTTTATTCACACGCAAAAACGCCTTCCACAAAGCAATCTGAAAAGTGCGCAGATGATGTGGGACTTCTGGTCTCACTCGCCTGAGGCCCTGCACCAGGTCACCATCCTGTTCTCGGACCGTGGCATACCTGACGGTTACCGTCATATGCACGGCTTCGGCAGTCACACCTATAGCCTCATTAATGCCAGCGGCGAGCGTCACTGGGTCAAGTGGCATTACAAGACCCAGCAAGGGATCAAGAATCTGGCGCCGGCAGAAGCTGCCCGCCTGGCCGGCACCGATCCGGATTACGCTCAGCGTGACCTGTTCGGTGCAATTGAGCGCGGTGATTTCCCGAAGTGGCGCGTGTGCATTCAGATCATGACTGAAGCGCAAGCCGAGGCGCATTACGAGAACCCTTTCGATGTGACCAAGACGTGGTCGCAGAAAGAATTTCCACTGATTGAAGTGGGTGAGCTCGAGCTCAACCGCAACCCGCAAAACTACTTCGCTGAAGTTGAACAAGCGGCGTTCGGTCCGAGCAACATGGTGCCTGGTGTCGGTCTGTCGCCGGATCGCATGCTGCAGGGGCGAGTGTTCGCTTACGCTGATGCGCACCGCTACCGTATTGGCACCAACCACCAGCAACTGCCGGTGAATGCACCTCGTAGTCCGGTGAATAGTTACCAGCGCGACGGTTCGATGGCGTTCGGCACCAATGGCGGTGCGGCACCTAACTATGAGCCAAACAGCTACGTCGAGTCGCCAAAACAGTCGCCTCGCTATGCCGAGCCTGCTTTAGCGCTGAATGGTGCAGCCGATCGCTACGATCATCGCGAAGACACGGACTACTACAGTCATGCCGGCGCGCTGTTCCGCCTCATGAGTGATGAGCAGAAGGCGTTGTTGGTCAACAACATCGCTGGTGCTATGGTTGGCGTTTCCAGTGATGTGGTTGACCGCCAATTGCAGCATTTCTTCAAGGCCGATCCGTCGTATGGAGAAGCAATCGCAAAGGCGCTCAACGTACAGCTTAACGAAGTCTAAATGAGAAGCAGAACCGCCCTGATTTTGGCGGTTTTTGCGTTATTTCAGCTGCTTTTCTCAGATTATCTTCGCTTTTATCGCGTCAGGTGAGTGACCTGATGGTCATGTTGGTTCAAACTACAGACTTTCAAGCAGGGAGATGTAGGGCGATGCAAGGCCACCCAGACGTAATCGATTACCTCAACACGTTGCTGACCGGCGAACTGGCCGCGCGTGACCAATATTTCGTTCATTCGCGGATGTATGAGGACTGGGGATTCACCAAGCTCTACGAACGAATCAACCACGAGATGGAAGAGGAGGCCGGGCATGCCGATGCCCTGATGCGCCGCATTCTGATGCTGGAAGGCACACCGCGTATGCGTCCGGACGATCTCGATGTCGGTACCACGGTGCCCGACATGCTTGCTGCCGACCTGCGTCTTGAATACAAGGTTCGGGCCGCGCTCTGCAAGGGCATTGCGCTCTGCGAGCAGCACAAGGACTATGTCAGCCGCGAAATGCTGCGTATTCAGTTGAACGACACCGAAGAAGATCACACCTATTGGCTGGAGAAGCAGTTGGGTCTGATCAAGTTGATCGGTCTTGAGAACTACCTGCAATCCCACGCCTGAATTATAGCTCCTGACAGATCGCAGCCTTTGACAGATCGCAGCCTTCGGCAGCTCCTACGAAAGCAACGCGATCCCGTGTAGGAGCTGCCGAAGGCTGCGATCTTTCAAGCGCCGATACAAAAAGCCCCTGTCACCGACAAAGTGACAGGGGCTTTTTCATGGCCGGGACTCAGTCTCTGTCGCGAGCCAACAGCGGTTTGAGGTAGAAACCGGTGTGAGACTGTTTCATCTCGGAGACCTCCTCAGGCGTACCCACAGCAATAATCTGCCCGCCTTTGGAACCCCCTTCCGGCCCAAGATCCACCAACCAGTCAGCGGTCTTGATCACGTCCAGGTTGTGCTCGATCACCACCACAGTATTGCCGTGGTCGCGCAGTCGATGCAGTACGTCGAGCAATTGCTGTATGTCGGCGAAATGCAAACCAGTCGTTGGCTCATCGAGGATGTATAGCGTCTTGCCCGTGTCGCGCTTGGACAGTTCGCGGGAGAGTTTCACCCGCTGGGCTTCACCACCGGACAGGGTGGTCGCCGATTGTCCCAGCTTGATGTACGACAGGCCGACATCCATCAGCGTCTGAAGCTTGCGCGCCAGTGCCGGAACCGCGTCGAAGAACACGCGAGCTTCCTCGATGGTCATCTCGAGGGTTTCGTGGATGCTCTTGCCCTTGTACTTGATCTCCAGCGTTTCGCGGTTGTAGCGCTTGCTCTTGCAGACGTCGCACGGAACATAGATGTCTGGCAGGAAGTGCATTTCAACCTTGATCAGGCCATCGCCCTGACACGCCTCGCAGCGTCCGCCCTTCACGTTGAAGGAAAAACGCCCTGGCCCGTAACCGCGGGAGCGGGATTCCGGTACGCCGGCGAACAGTTCGCGAATCGGCGTGAACAATCCGGTGTAGGTCGCCGGGTTGGAACGCGGCGTACGCCCAATCGGGCTCTGGTCGATATCAACGACCTTGTCCAGATGCTCCAGCCCCTTGATGCTGTCGTGAGCAGCCGCTTCAAGCGTCGTCGCACCATTAAGTGCCGTGGCGCTCAGCGGAAACAGCGTGTTGTTGATCAGCGTCGACTTGCCCGAGCCGGACACGCCGGTCACACAGGTCAGCAGACCAATCGGAATGTCCAGATCGACGTTGCGCAAATTGTTGCCGCGGGCGCCCTTGAGGGACAGCGACAATTTCTTGTTACGCGGTGTGCGCTTGGCCGGCACGGCAATCTTCACCCGGCCGGACAAATATTTGCCGGTCAGCGAGTCAGGGTGTGCCATCACTTCGGCTGGGGTACCTTCGGCGACGATATGCCCGCCGTGCACACCCGCGCCCGGGCCGATGTCCACGACGTAGTCAGCCAGGCGAATGGCATCTTCGTCATGCTCGACCACGATCACCGTGTTGCCGATATCCCGCAGATGCTTGAGCGTGCCGAGCAACCGATCATTGTCACGCTGGTGCAGACCGATCGACGGTTCGTCGAGGATGTACAGAACCCCGACCAGGCCGGCACCGATCTGGCTGGCCAGGCGAATTCGCTGCGCCTCACCGCCGGACAAGGTGTCGGCACTGCGATCCAGCGACAGGTAATCGAGACCGACGTTAACCAGGAACTGCAGACGCTCTCGGATTTCCTTGAGAATCTTGTCGGCAATTTCGCCACGACGTCCGGTGAGTTTCAACCCGCCGAAGTACTCGCAAGCGTCGCCGATCGGCAGGTTGGTTACTGCTGGCAAGGTCTTTTCACCGACCCACACGTGCCGCGCCTCACGACGCAAGCGCGTGCCACGGCAATCCGGGCACGGCTGGGTACTGAGGAACTTGGCCAGCTCTTCGCGCACCGAGGCCGATTCGGTTTCGCGGTAGCGACGTTCCAGGTTCGGCACGATGCCTTCGAACGGGTGCGAGCGCTTGACGATGTCGCCCCGGTCGTTCAGGTATTTGAAGTCGACGTTCTGCGAGCCACTGCCGTGCAGGATGAATTTCTGCTGATCGGCCGGCAGTTCGTTGAACGGCACTTCCAGGCTGAACTTGTAGTGGGACGCCAGCGACCCGAGCATCTGGAAGTAATACACGTTGCGCCTGTCCCAGCCGCGTATCGCGCCCTCGGCCAGGGTCAACTCGCCATTCACCAGGCGCTTGATGTCGAAGAATTGCTTCACGCCCAGACCGTCGCAGGTCGGGCAAGCGCCGGCCGGGTTGTTGAAGGAAAACAGCTTCGGTTCCAGCTCGCTGATGGCATGGCCGCAGATCGGGCAGGCAAAGCGCGCGGAGAAGATGATTTCTTCGCCCGGCTCGTCGTCCATCGGCGCAACCAGTGCAATGCCGTCAGCCAGTTTCAGCGCGGTCTCGAACGACTCGGCCAGACGCTGCTGCAGATCGGCGCGAACTTTGAAACGGTCGACTATCACATCAATCGAATGCTTCTTTTGCTTGTCCAGCTTCGGCAGTTCATCGAGTTCGCAGATCCGGCCGTTGACCCGGGCTCGCACAAAGCCCTGCGCGCGCAGTTCTTCGAAAACCGAAAGGTGTTCGCCTTTACGCTCGCGGATGACCGGGGCCAGCAGCATGAGTTTGCTGCCCTCCGGCTGGGCGAGGACCAGGTCGACCATCTGGCTGACGGTTTGCGCTTCCAGCGGAATGTCGTGATCCGGGCAGCGCGGAATGCCCACGCGTGCATAAAGCAGGCGCAGGTAATCGTAGATTTCGGTGATGGTCCCGACGGTCGAACGCGGGTTGTGCGAGGTCGACTTCTGTTCGATGGAAATCGCCGGCGACAGACCTTCAATGGTGTCGACGTCAGGTTTTTCCATCATCGACAAAAACTGCCGGGCATAGGCGGACAGCGATTCGACGTAGCGGCGCTGGCCTTCGGCGTACAGCGTGTCGAACGCAAGGGACGATTTGCCGGATCCGGACAGGCCGGTGATGACGATCAGTTTGTCCCGTGGCAGGGTCAGGTCGATGTTCTTCAAGTTGTGGGTTCGGGCCCCACGAATCAGGATCTTGTCCAAAGTGGCCTCGCTTGGCGGGCGTCGAAAACGTAGGAGTATACGGCCAAATACTGGATGGATGCACACTATCAAACGAGCGGGTGACTGTCGTACATGAAGAGTCTGTCAGCGGAGCGCGTCAAAGCGTCGCGATATACCCTGTCAATCGATGGGACTGGTAGAATCGCCGCCGGTTCACACGAGGTTTTTCCATGCACGATCCCCACAGCGAACGCATGAGTGGCAGCGAGACCCGCGCGGCAAGCGGTCTGGCCCTCGTGTTCGCCTTCCGTATGCTGGGCATGTTCATGGTGTTGCCGGTATTGGCGACCTATGGGATGGATCTGGCAGGAGCGACCCCGGCCCTCATCGGGCTGGCGATTGGCGCTTACGGCCTGACCCAGGCCATTTTTCAGATCCCGTTCGGTTTCATTTCCGATCGCATCGGTCGGCGTCCGGTGATTTATCTCGGGTTGATCGTTTTCGCCCTTGGCAGCGTGCTGGCGGCCAATGCCGATTCGATCTGGGGCGTGATCGCCGGACGAATCCTGCAAGGCGCCGGGGCGATTTCCGCTGCAGTGATGGCGTTACTGTCAGACCTGACCCGGGAACAGCATCGGACCAAAGCCATGGCCATGATCGGCATGACGATCGGTCTGTCGTTCGCGGTCGCCATGGTCGTAGGACCGTTGCTGACCCGGGCGTTCGGTCTGTCGGGATTGTTCCTCGCCACAGGCGCCATGGCGCTGGTCGGCATCGTGATCGTAATGTTTATGGTGCCGCGCTCCACCGGGCCGTTGCAGCACCGTGAATCCGGCGTCGCGCGGCAGGCGCTGATGCCGACGCTCAAGCACCCGGACCTGCTGCGCCTGGACCTGGGCATTTTTGTGTTGCACGCGATGTTGATGTCGAGCTTCATTGCGTTGCCGCTGGCCCTTGTCGAAAAAGCCGGGCTGCCCAAAGAGCAGCACTGGTGGGTCTACCTGACCGCGCTGCTGATTTCCTTCTTCGCCATGATCCCGTTCATTATCTACGGCGAGAAGAAACGCAAAATGAAACGAGTTTTATTGGGCGCAGTGCTGACGCTGATGCTCACTGAGCTATTCTTCTGGCAGTTTGGCGATAGCTTGCGGGCTCTGGTGATCGGGACGGTGGTGTTCTTTACCGCGTTCAACTTGCTGGAAGCTTCGTTGCCATCGCTGATCAGCAAGGTTTCACCAGCGGGGGGCAAGGGCACTGCGATGGGGGTTTATTCCACCAGCCAGTTCCTCGGTTCGGCGCTGGGCGGGATCCTCGGCGGCTGGATGTTCCAGCATGGCGGTCTGTCGGTTGTCTTCCTCGGATGCGCCGGCCTGGCTGCCCTCTGGCTGGCCTTTGCTGTTACCATGCGCGAACCTCCCTACGTGACGAGCCTGCGCTTGCCGTTGTCGCCCGAGGCGATCCGCGAAGCGGGTCTGGTCGAGCGCCTCATGGCCGTTGTAGGGGTAACAGATGCAGTGATCATCGCGGATGAAGCGGCGATTTACATCAAATTGGACACCGAACTATTGGATCGCACCACCCTCGAGCGTCTGGTGAACAACCCGACCGCGACAGCGTGCGAAGCCTAGGAGAACGTTATGGCCCGTGGGGTTAACAAAGTCATATTGGTCGGCACTTGCGGCCAGGATCCCGAAGTTCGCTACTTGCCTAACGGTAACGCCGTGACCAACCTGAGTCTGGCGACCAGCGAACAGTGGACCGACAAGCAAACCGGTCAGAAGGTCGAGAAGACTGAGTGGCACCGTGTGTCGATGTTCGGCAAGGTGGCGGAAATCGCCGGTGAATACCTGCGCAAGGGTTCGCAGGTCTACATCGAAGGCAAGCTGCAGACCCGCGAGTGGGAAAAAGACGGTATCAAGCGTTACACCACTGAAATCGTGGTCGACATGCAAGGCACCATGCAATTGCTGGGCGGCCGTCCACAGCAGGGCGACCAACAAGGCGGGGGCAATAACTACCAGCAGTCCGCACCGGCCCCACGCCAGCAGGCTCCGCGTCCGCAGCAGTCGACACCGCAGCAATCGGCTCCGCAACAGTCGCGTCCTGCTCCACAGCAGGCGGCTCCGCAGCCAGCTCCGGATTTCGACAGCTTTGATGACGATATTCCGTTCTAGGATACGGCCTGGACTTTTGTAAGGTTCAGCCACGAAACCCCCGATCAGTTCTCTGAACTGATCGGGGGTTTTCTTTTGCGCGCTGTTTGTAGGAGCCGGCTTGCTGGCGATGAAAGATAACGCGGTTTAACGGGTTAACCGCGTTGCCTGGATCGCCAGCAAGCCGGCTCCTACAAGGGCATGCGGTTAACGGGATGAAGTCGTCACATTGGCCCGCGCGGTGTGCAGCTTTT
This sequence comes from Pseudomonas fluorescens, assembly GCF_902497785.1. GTDB lineage: Bacteria > Pseudomonadota > Gammaproteobacteria > Pseudomonadales > Pseudomonadaceae > Aquipseudomonas > Aquipseudomonas fluorescens_BO. The sequence continues at coordinate 285,738 of NZ_CABVHK010000006.1, read as the reverse complement.
TGTAGCTGTCGATCAGGCGTAGGTGTCTGTCGAGTCCTTCCAGTTTCATGCTCGTCGGCGTCAAGCCGAAGAAGCGCACGCTGCCGTCCACTGAGCCGATCGCTGCATCCGTTCGCTCGTTGCCAAACATCCGGCGGAAGTTGGCCTCGTAGTCTTCCAGTTCCAGGTCTTCGTCCAGCTTCATCTCCAGCACCACATTGACGGCTTGGTAGAACAAACCACGTTCAACCGTGTTGTCGTTGTACTGCAGGAACATCTCCACGGCCTCTTTCGCTTCTTCATATTGCTGCAAGGCGAGATAGATCAGCAGTTTCAATTCCAGGATCGTCAGCTGACCCCAAGGCGTATTGTCGTCAAATTCGATGCCGATCAAGCTGGTGATGTCGGTGTAGTCGTCCAGCTCACTTTCCACCAGGCGCTCAACCAGCGCTTGCAGTTCCTCTTCGTCCAGGCGATGCAAGTTGAGGATGTCGGCGCGGAAGAACAGCGCTTTGTTGGTGTTATCCCAGATCAGATCGTCCGCGGGATAGATTTCCGAATAGTCCGGCACGAGGATGCGGCAGGCCTTGGCGCCGATATGCTCGTAAACCGCCATGTACACTTCTTTGCCCATATCTTTGAGGATGCCGAACAAGGTCGCGGCTTCCTCGGCATTCGAGTTTTCACCCTGGCCAGAGAAGTCCCACTCGACGAATTCGTAGTCCGATTTGGCACTGAAGAAGCGCCACGACACCACGCCGCTGGAGTCGATAAAGTGCTCGACGAAGTTATTCGGCTCGGTCACCGCATGACCTTCAAACGTCGGCTGAGGTAAGTCGTTGAGGCCTTCGAAGCTGCGGCCCTGGAGCAATTCGGTGAGGCTGCGTTCCAGCGCCACTTCCAGGCTCGGGTGCGCGCCGAACGAGGCGAACACACCGCCGGTACGCGGGTTCATCAAGGTGACGCACATCACCGGGAATTCACCCCCCAGGGACGCATCCTTGACCAGCACGGGGAAGCCTTGCTCTTCCAGCGCCTGGATACCGGCCATGATTGCCGGGTACTTCGCCAGCACGTTGGCCGGCACATCCGGCAGGGCAAACTCGCCCTCGATGATTTCGCGTTTCACCGCGCGTTCGAAGATCTCCGACAGGCACTGCACCTGCGCCTCGGCCAGCGTGTTACCGGCACTCATGCCGTTGCTCAGGAACAGGTTTTCGATCAGGTTGGAGGGGAAATACACCACCTCGCCGTCCGACTGGCGCACGTACGGCAGCGAGCAGATGCCACGCTCTTCATTGCCCGAGTTGGTATCGATCAAATGGGAGCCACGCAGCTCGCCGTCGCGGTTGTAAATTTTCAGGCAGTACGCGTCGAGAATTTCAGTCGGCAGCTCGTCTTTGCGGCCAGGCTTGAACCAGCGCTCGTCCGGATAGTGCACAAACGCCGCGTTGGCGATGTCTTCGCCCCAGAACTGGTCGTTGTAGAAGAAGTTGCAGTTGAGTCGCTCGATAAACTCGCCCAGCGCCGACGCCAACGCGCCTTCCTTGGTCGCACCCTTGCCGTTGGTGAAGCACATCGGCGAGTGCGCATCGCGGATATGCAACGACCACACGTTAGGCACGATGTTGCGCCACGAGGCAATTTCGATCTTCATGCCCAGGCCCGCCAGAATGGCCGACATGTTGGCGATGGTTTGCTCCAGCGGCAGGTCCTTGCCCGCAATGTAAGTGCCCGTCTCTGAACTGGAGGCGGGCATCAGCAACGCCTGGGCATCGGCGTCGAGGTTTTCCACTTCTTCGATCACAAACTCGGGCCCGGCCTGCACCACTTTTTTCACGGTGCAACGGTCGATGGAACGCAGGATGCCCTGGCGGTCCTTGTCGGAAATGTCCGCCGGCAACTCGACCTGGATCTTGAAAATCTGGTTGTAACGGTTTTCCGGGTCAACGATGTTGTTCTGCGACAACCGGATGTTGTCCGTGGGGATATTGCGCGTGCTGCAGTACAACTTTACAAAGTACGCCGCACACAATGCTGACGACGCCAGGAAGTAGTCGAACGGACCGGGTGCCGAGCCATCGCCCTTGTAGCGGATAGGTTGATCGGCCACCACCGTGAAGTCATCGAACTTGGCTTCAAGTCGAAGGTTGTCGAGAAAGTTGACCTTGATTTCCATGGGGGATTACCAGAATAACGGCTAGACGATTGGCCGCCATTATCCGGATTTTCCGCCGCAAGTGTTCGAGCCTTTTTCTCGGCGATGAACGGTTCAGTCAAGGATCAGGTGCGGCAAGAATCGGCTCGAATCCTTGGTGATCAGGCTGTTGTCCTCCCGCACACCAATCCCGGCCGCCTGATCGCCGATCACCCACGAACCGACCAGCGTGTAGCTGTCATCGAATCGTGGCAACGGCGCGAACTCTTGAAGGATAAACGGCGCGTCAGTGTAGGGCCCGTCCTCCTTGACGATCAGACCGTCGGCGGTTTGCAGTTCGATGTTGGCGCCTTCGCGCGAGAAAAACGGTTTGCGCACCCAACCCTTGGGCACCGCTTGGCCCGGGTCGGTATCCAGGTGTGCGGCCAGCAAGTTCGGGTGGCCTTTGTTGAACTCCCACAGCAACGGCAGGATGCCTTTGTTGGAGATGATGGATTTCCAGGCCGGCTCGAAAAACTGCGTATCACTCTGGGCAATCGCCGTACCGAAGGGCTCGTGGAAGATGAACTCCCAGGCGTGCAGCTTGAACAGGTGGGGAATCCAGCGATCTTCGAGGTCGACGAAACGTCCTTCGCTGGTCAGGCCAATGTCTTCGAGATCGATGTGGCGGGATTCAATGCCGACTTTCTCGGCAATCAGACGCAGGTAGTCGGTGGTGCCCTTGTCTTCGACCGAGTCTTTCATCGAGGCGAAATAGAAGGGCTGTTTGAGCTGCAACTGGGCGAAGGCCTGATGCAGCTTGGTGTCGATGCTATTGAACTGGTCGGCATGCCTGGGCAGCAAGCCGCGTTCGATGCATTGCTCCAGCCAGCCCCACTGAAAGGCCGCGGCCTCATACAGGCTGGTCGGCGTGTCGTAGTTGAGTTCCAGCAACTTCGCCGGACCGCTGCCGTTGTAGGAAAAGTCCATGCGCCCGTACAGGTGCGGGTGACCTTCGAGCCATGAAGTGCGAATCATGTCGTAGAAGGGGGCCGGAATGCTCAGGCGCCCCAGCAGCTCTTCGCTGTGCACCACGCGGGCCACCAGGTCCATGCACATCTCATGGATCTCGGTGGTCGGGTCTTCCAGATCGTTCTCGATCTGCTTGAGCGTGAACTGGTAGTACGCGCTCTCGTCCCAGTAGGGTTCGCCGTCGATGGTGTGGAACAGAAAGCCGAGGCTGTCGGCGGTCTGTTTCCAGTCATGACGCTCTGCGCAGTGGATCTTTTTCATCGCCCGGATTCCTTAACTGCTCGACCCGCCGAAACTTTTGCTCGAGCCGCCCCAGCCACTGCGTGCACTGGCCTTGCTGCCGAAACCGCCCCGGGAGGTGGAGGAGGCCACCGAGACTGGCTTGCTGGCGGAACGAAGGGAGTCGGCGTAGTTGCTGCTGCCGTACCGCGCCTGATTGGACTTGTTGAAGGTCGAGCCCTTTTCAATCCGCTGGCCGAGCGTCGAGGACGAATAACTGCCGCGGTCATCGCGGTAGCGATACACCGGTTGCGAGTAATAGCTGCTGCGGTTGTTGCTCAGCATGTTGCCGATCAGCAACCCGGTCAGCAGGCTGGTACCGGAGAATCCTGAGCCACCGCTGTTGGCTTCCGACGCAGGCAGTTGGGCCTTGGCCGCGTCCACCTGGGCCTGCGTCACCTCGCCATCGGCGCTCAATTCGAAACCACCCAGTTTCGGGATGAACTTGCCGGCGGAATCCTGCTGGCACCAGTCCGCGACAAAATCGGCGTCGCAATCGGCCTGGGTGTCGTACACCGGAGCGATGCGCCGATGCTCGGTCATGGCGCTCATGTAGGCGTCAGAGCAGACGTCCACCGGGAGTTTTTCATCGGCGCATTGCTGCACGGACTGGAAGTTGTACTTCTTGTGCACCGGGTAGGTTTTTTCCGTCGGCCCGCAGCCGGAGATCGCCATCGCGACCGAGGCTGCCAGCGACAACTGAACGTACTTGCTTCGTTTCATCGGGAGCTCCGTGCGCGATCAGTTCGGGGTAGGGGTCATGCAGGCGGCGTTCAACATGCCGACGCTGATGGCCACGGCCGCGACATAGATACCCGCCGCGATTTCACCTTTCTTGATCCGTTCTGAAGTGCCTTTGAGCACCAGGCTGGTGACCAGAAACGCCAGCAGTTGCACCACAGCGGCGATGACCGACCACACGACGAAGTCGAGAAGGCTGATCGAGTAGGCAATCACGTTGCTCGCCGGAATGGCGAAGCCGATGATCGCGCCACCCAGGGCAATGGCAGCCGCCACATTGCCCGAACGGATCAGCTCGAACTCTTTGTGCGGGGTAATGCGGGTGTAGACGAACTGGAACAGGGCAAACAGCACCGCGGCGCCGAGGATATACACGACAAACCCAAGCACGGCGGCTTTGTTCAGGGAAATGGAGAGCGCTTCTAGCATGGACTTCTTCCTTATTTAAAAAGTGTTCAGGTCGGTGGTGTACAGCGAAATGCCCAGCGACGTGCTCAGGCTGATGGCGCCTTCGGCATCTTCTTCGACGGAAAACAGCAGGAATTCACGGCGATCGGTCAGGCCGGTTTCGCGGGCGTACAGCATCGAACGGTGCTCGATGCTGTAGGACTCATCCGGATTCTTCAGAAGTTCGCTCAACGCCACCAGCTCGGTCTGACCTTCTTCAGTGCCCCATTCGCGAGTGTATTCGACGCCGTCGTGGGTGTAGGTCGGCAGACCGATCAGGCTTTGTGGTCCGGCGAGCCGACGCAGCTCCGCTTCGCTGCTGATGGTGACGGAACTGAGGTAGTTGAACAGGATCACCGACTCGACCTGACCGGCAATGGCGCCGGTGGTGTGCACTTGCAGCCAGTAATCTTCGTCGTTCATGTAATAGCGCGACAGCCAGGTTGATTGCCCGAGGTCAACGGTGCCGTTGCTCCAGATCTGCTGGGAGCCGGGAATGACCACGGCGGTTTTGTCGTCGAGCAGCAATTTCAGGGTGGTGTCGAACGTCACGCTTTTGCCCAATGCCAGGCCTAGCGGGCCGATGGCGGGCGGGGTTTCGTTGGCCGCCCCTTTCGAATCCGGATTCGATTTCGGGGCCTCAAGCCCCATCAACTGCTTAAACCATCCCATTGGCGATTTCCTTGAGTTGAGTGGAGGCGATGTCGAAAAGCTCTCCGCCCTCGACGCGCGTAGGGATATGAACTTCCTTCATCTGCGCAGAACCCTGCATGCTCGATTGCAGCTACCGGGCGGCATTAAACCTGCTGCGCGGTGTAGATAAAAGTACCTTGGCTGCAATGAATCCGGCGAGCGCACCAAACAGATGCCCTTCGAATGACACACCCTGGCGCGGAAGAAAGCCAAAAATCAAGCCGCCATACAGTAACGCCACGACACTGGCGATGATCAGGTTGCCCCAGCTCCTGTGGAACCAGGCGCGAGACAGCAAGTACGCCCACAGCCCGAACACCCAGCCGCTGGCGCCGATGTGCACGCCGGCAAAACCGAACAGCCAGACCAGTGCGCCACCCAGCAGGATGATGATTGCGCTGACGGCGATGAACCGTTTGAGCCCGTCGATGATGACCAGCGTGCCGAGAATCAAAAAGGGAATCAGGTTGGCGCTTAGGTGCGCGAAGGACGCGTGGAGGAAGGGCGAAGTGACAATGCCACCCAAGCCGTACAGCGATCTCGGCACCAGGCCGAAAGCCATGAGGCTGTAGCCGGTCGCGACGTTGAGCAGTTGCAGCGCAACCATGAAGATGGCCAGGGCTGCGATTGTTTTGAACCCCTTCAGGGCATCCATCCGTGACCTCGATTCAACTGAAAACCAGCCCCTGTAGGAGCGAGCTTGCTCGCGATGGATTCAGCAGCGACGCGTTTATTCAGAATAAACGCGTTATCGTTGACGTCCATCGCGAGCAAGCTCGCTCCTACAGGGTTTCGCGCTACTTACTGGGTCGATTTTTGCTTCAGGCGCTCAAGAATCGCGTTGGCGCTGCCGGTGTCCGGCGTGATCCCGGCTTCGCGAAGCTTGCGCTCCAGGTCGGTGCCGGTGGATGCATCGGCCAGTTGGTCCTGAGCTTCCAGTTCAGCTGCGCGTTGCTGTTGCTTGGCCTGCAAGCGGTTCAGCGTACCGACCGCAGTTTCCAGTTTGCCATTAGCACCGCCGCTGGCGATCGACGCGCTGACCTGGGCTTTCTGCACGCTGTCGCGCGCCTTGGCCATGTCCACTTGCTGGCGCAGGCTCTTGATGCGGCTTTCGGCTTTGGTGATGTCTTTGCGCATGTTTTCCGCGTAACCGCCAAATTCGGTGGCCTGCTTTTGCTCGACGTCCAGCTCGGTGGTCAGGGTCGAAATGGCTTCGGCCACTTCCAGTGCCAGGTCTTCGCGGCCAGCCCCGAGCGCGGCCACGGCCTTGGTTTCCAGGTCTTTGATCTTGGCGTTGTACTCGTTGACGCGATCGGTCGAGAGTTTGTGCTTGGCCATGATGGTGACCAGCTCACGCTTGGCGTTGGCCAGGGCGTTGTCGGCGTCGCGGATTTCCTGGTCGAGGATGCGCAGGGCCTGTTGATCGGCAATCGATTCGCCGACTTCGTTGGCACCGCCACGCAGCGCGGTGAACAATTTGCTCCAGATGGACTGAGTCATTGGGTATTCCCGAATAATTAGTTGAAGAAACGTTCGAAGGCTTCGCTGGCGCGCTGCACGTTGTCGACGAGGGTTTTGACCTCGGTCACGATGTTCGTCAGGCTGGAATCGGAGCTGAGTGCGCCGAACATGTTGTAAACAACCTGGCCGTTGGGCATGGACTCGATACCGATCGACGACAGCGGGAACATCTCTCGGCTGCGCAGCACGGCGTCATTGAAGGCCGGTACGTCGTTGATCGATTCGACGTCAACCAGCACGGTATCGACGATGATCTGATCGCCCACCACCGCGATGTAAATCGGCAAGCCACCGAAATCGTTCATTTCCAGCTTGATGCTGGATTCCGAACCTTGGATCAGCGAGAGGGTGATGTCGTTCGAGACCACTTCGTCCAAGGCTTGAAGGGCGCTGTAGAGGCGATCGATGTTCCAGTTGTTACCTGCGCTCATGTGATTCTCCGACATGAATGAGCCAGCCAGAATCGGTTGGCGTAGCTGTTTCTCCATCTGCTTGAGCAGGCTTCGATTTTCGGGAAGCACCCAAGTCTCGTGTTTCACATAACCGGCGGCACCCAACCCCGCACGCATCTGCTTCATATAGAAGCTCGACGGTTTTTTCGCGGACGGTTTCGAGCGCTCTCCCTTGGGGCTCGCTGTATCGGTCTCAGACCCGGAAGGCGGATCTGATGGAGAGCTGCTGTTCATGATGCTGGCCTCGTAGTGAAAAACTCACGCGTGAGAAACACTACAGGCAAATTCGGGATGCCTCAATAGCTCACGCGTGAGATTTTTATGGCGCAACACTAAATGTGGGAGCGAGCTTGCTCGCGATAGCGGAGTGTCAGTCACCACTTATGCGGACTGACCCTACGCTATCGCGAGCAAGCTCGCTCCCACAGGTACTTAGTGTCAGCTGGCGAGGAATTCATCGGTAGAGATCACGCTGGCATAGGCAAAACCCAGCGCCGACATGAACGCGGCATGAACATGGGCGGCCGGAACGGTCACGCCGTTGAACTCCAGGTCACGGGACGCGCAGGCATCGTGAATCACCTTTACGCTGTAGCCGAAGTCGGCGGCTGCACGGGTGATGCCGTCGACGCACATGTGGCTCATGCTGCCCACGACCACCAGTTCCTCGATACCTTGCTCATCGAGGATCGACTTCAGTTCGGTTTCGCGAAACGAATTGACGAAGTGCTTGAGCACCACCGGTTCGTCGGCGCGGTTAATGACTTTGGGGTGCAGTTTTGCGCCGTCGGAACCCGGAGTGAAAAACGGCGCTTCGTCGGAAGTGAATTCGTGGCGGATGTGCACCACCGAATCACCGGCATCGCGAAAGGCTTTGAGCAGACGCACGGCATTGTCCGCAGCAGCGTCGGCGCCGACCAGCGGCCATTTGCCTTGAGGGAAGTAGTCGTTTTGGATATCGACTACGATGAGTGCTTGCTTGGCCATGACTGTTTCCTCGAAGTGTGTGTTGGGTGTGGAGTGAAGTATTGGCTGCGGCAGGCCGTTCGAGGATTGGCCGCACCGACAATAGAAGGGGCAAAACTGACAATGGACGCACAAAGGGTCATTGCCGAGCTGGGCGTGCTGATTTATCCGGGTGCGCAGATGGCGGCGGTGCACGGGCTGACGGACTTGTTCGGGGTGGCGAACCGGATTGCCGCGGATCATCAGGCGGCGCAATTGCCGCTGCTGCGGGTCAGTCATTGGCAGGTCGATGGCGATCAGGCGCCCGTTCGCATCTATGACAGTTATCCCGCTACGAATGGCGCGTTGGTGGCGGTGTTGATTCCGCCGTCGATTGGCGGCTTTTCCGAAGGCCAGGCGCCGCAAGGTTTGCTGCGCTGGATTCGTCAGCAACATGCTGGCGGTGCGACACTGGGCGGCGTGTGCGTGGGCTCGATTTTACTGGCCGAAAGCGGCCTGCTCGACGGCCGCAGCGCCACCACCCACTGGACCTCGGCCAAGGCATTCGCCGAGCGTTATCCGGGGATCAAGCTCAAAGCCGATACGCCCATCGTCGATGACGGTGACCTCATCACCACCGCCGGGTTGATGGCCTGGTCCGAGCTGGGTTTGCGCCTGGTTGACCGCCTGCTCGGGCCGAGTATCGCCACCGGCACCGCGCGTTTCCTGGTGGTCGAACACAGCGACAGCGCGAGCGAATGTGGCAGTAATTTTTCGCCGATTCTCAGCCACGGCGATGCGGCGATTCTTAAGGTTCAGCATTGGTTGCAAAGCACCGGGGCGACCGACGTGTCGCTGGGAGCGATGGCCGAGCGGGCAGGGCTGGAAGAGCGCACGTTCCTGCGCCGGTTTCGTGCGGCGACCGGATTGAAACCTACCGAGTATTGCCAGCATCTTCGGGTGGGCAAGGCGCGGGAGATGCTCGAATTCACCAATGGCACCATCGATCACATCGCCTGGACCGTGGGCTATCAGGACCCCGGCGCGTTTCGCGCCACATTCAAGAAAATTACCGGGTTGGCGCCGAGTGATTATCGGGCCAGGTTTGGCGTGACGCCGACTGCAACGGTGGCTCGTTAGCCAGAACACCACAGATCCAAACTGTGGGAGCGAGACTGTGGTGAGGGGATTTATCCCCGTTCGGCTGCGCAGCAGTCGTGAATCTAAGGGCGGCTTCGCCACCCAACGGGGATAAATCCCCTCACCACAAGCTCGCTCCCACAGAGGACGTGCACGAGTTTTGGATCGTGCAAAATGCCGGAATCGAAACCGGTGTCGTGCAGAATAGAACGGCCCAGGCGGCAGGTGATTCGCGCAACTGACTGATTTGATAACTGTTTGCTTCCAGGATCAGTTGGCGTGATCTCTGCACCCGTCTACATACATTCATAAAGCGCCAAGTGAAGGGGGACGCATGACCCCAACAAACCGCAAAAAAACCGTGGTCGCGCATTCGGTGCGGCCCGACGCTCCACAGCACGAAGTCGACACCAACCGCGCTCTGGCCCGTTGGCTGGCGCAAATACTGGGCCTCAAGTTTGGCGGCAGCTACGACCCCGAACTCCACACCGGTCGTGACCTCTATTTGCTACCCACCCAAACCCTGGTCGGCGCCGCGGCTGCGCATCGGCTGGGCGTGCGTGGGCCGGAGGATCTGTGGGGCGGCTATGTCGATCATGATTTCATCTGCACCAAAGCGATCACCCACGGTTTGCTCAACAGAAATGCTGATGCGCCGCAAGGTTGGTCGCCGCTGTTTTCCCAGCGGGTGCGCAGTGTGGTGCTCGACGGGCTCAGCGTTTTCTCTCATGACGACGCGCGCCCGGCGGCGGAGCACTTGCTCTACAACGGCCCGATCCGCCTCAAGCCGGTTCACGCCTGCGCCGGGCGGGGCCAGGAAGTGATCAAGAGTCTCGACGAATTTGATGCCATCCTCGCCAGACCTGAGGCCAAAGCCCTGTTTGCCGAGGGTGTGGTGTTGGAGCAAGACCTGTCTGACGTCGTCACCCACAGCGTCGGCCAAAGCTTCATCGGCGACATCGTGCTCAGTTATTGCGGCGATCAGTACTTGACCGAAGACGGTCATGGCGAGCAGGTTTATGGAGGTTCCAACCTGCTGGTGGTGCGGGGGCATTACGACGATCTGCTCGAACTGGAGCTGCCCGATGACGTGCGGTTGGCGATCCGCCAGGCGCAAGTGTTCGACAGTGCCGCGGATGAAGCCTATCCAGGTTTCTACGCGTCGCGGCGCAACTATGACATCGCTCAGGGGCTGGACAGCAACGGCCAACAGCGCAGCGGCGTGCTTGAACAGTCCTGGCGCATGGGCGGTGCCAGCAGCGCCGAAGTGGCCGCGTTGCAAAGCTTCGTCAACGATCCGGGGATGCGCGCAATTCGTGTCTCTTCGGTGGAAACCTACACCGATCAGCCGCTGCCGACGGACGCCATCGAGGTGTATCGGGGGCCGGCGGAGAATAGTGAATTTCTACTCAAGTACGTGACGGTCAAATCCTATGACGGCTAGAAGCGAAACCATTCAGATCGACATCGACGATGAACAAATGATCGGGACTTTTCTCAGCCCCAAATCGAAAGTCCCTGGCGTGCTCTTTGTGCACGGTTGGGGCGGCAGTCAGGAGCGCGACCTCGAACGGGCCAAGGGCATTGCCGGTCTGGGCTGTGTGTGCCTGACGTTCGACTTGCGTGGGCACACCGGCGGCACCGGCATTCCGCTGACGCGGGTGACCCGAGAAGACAACTTGCGCGACTTGCTGGCGGCGTACGATCGTTTGCTCGCGCACCCGGCGCTCGACACCTCGGCCATCGCCGTGGTCGGCACCAGTTACGGCGGTTACCTGGCGTCGATCCTGACTTCGTTGCGCCCGGTGCGCTGGTTGGCCCTGAGGGTGCCAGCGCTGTACCGCGATGAGCAATGGCACACGCCCAAGCGTGAGTTGGACAAGCTCGATTTGCGTGATTACCGCAGCACGCTGGTGCGCGCCGACACCAACCGCGCGCTGCACGCCTGTTCGCAATTTACCGGGGACGTGTTGCTGGTGGAATCCGAGACGGACGCCTACGTGCCTCATGCGACGATCATGAGTTACCGCGCGGCGTGCCAGCAGACGCATTCGCTGACTCACCGAGTTATCGACGGCGCCGATCACGCGTTGACCGAGCCGGTTTCGCAGCAGGCCTACACCTCGATTCTGGTGGGCTGGATTACCGAGATGGTGGTGGGTGAGCGGTTGAGCATTATTCAGTCCACGTGATCTGCGGTGTCCTGCAGATCGTTTTCGCGAGCAGGCTCGCTCCCACAGTAGATCGCAATCAACTGTGAGAGATCTTTCGCGAGCAGGCTCGCTCCCACAGTTGAAACGCGATCACCTGTGGGAGCGAGCCTGCTCGCGAAGGCGTCCTGATCACTTGGGTGTTTTCGAGATCCGCAGCGACTTGGCCTTCGCCTCCACCACCAAATACATCACCAACGTAATCAGCAACGGCAAGATAAAATAAATCGCCCGATACGCCAGCAAGCCCGCCACCAGACTGCCCCGCGAAGCTTCATGCTGCAGCAACGCGACAAACACTGCCTCCAACACCCCGAGCCCGGCCGGGATGTGGGTGATCACCCCCGCAATCGCGCTGATCAACAGCACGCCAAGCACCAGTGGATAATCCAGCTTGCTCGGCAGCAACGTGAAAATCACCGCGGCCATCAGCGACCAGTTCAACGCTCCCAGCGCCAGTTGCAACACCGCCATGCGCAGGGACGGCAGGTTGATTTCCACGCCGCGAATCGACCATTCCCGCCGCTTGGAAAACTGACACGCCGCCAGGTAGCCCGCGCTCACCAGCAGCAACAAAATCCCCACGCCCTGCAACGCATCACTGCTGAGTTTCCAGCCCGGCGGCATCCGCACCAGTCCGCTGCTGAACACCGCGCCGGCAATCACCATGTAGCCAAACCAGTTGGTCGCCAGACTCAGGCCAAGGATTTTCGCAATGTTGCTTTTGCTCACCCCGAGCCGCGAGTACAGCCGATAACGCATGGCGATGCCGCCCACCCAGGCGCTGAGGTTGAGGTTGAACGCATAACTGATGATGCCCACCGGCAGGATCTGCTTCCAGGTCAGGTCCTGACGAATGTAGGTGCGGCCAATCAGATCAAAACAGGCGTACACCAGAAAACTCACCAGCGTCAGCCCGGCGGCGATGATCAGCGTGCGCACCTTGAAATCGGCGAGGGTGTCGAACACCTCGTTCCATTCGATGCGCTGCGCGAGCATCGTGAACAGCACGATCAGCGCCAGGAAAAACAGCATTGTCAGGGGTTTTTTCCAGCGGCTCCAGCGCGACTTGCCCGGGCTGTCAGTGTGAGTCGCCGACTGGGTTTCAGCGTGGCTCATGAGGATCGCTCCCGGTGGAATGCGTGAAGAGTTTCAGGCGCGGTTTATGGGCCGGCAGCCACCCGGCCCAGGCCGGAAAATGGCGCAGGAAGTGGAACACCAGAAAGCCCACGGTCATGTGCCAGACCCGGCCGCGTGGGGACTTGTCCGGTGACATGGCTTTGCAGTGATGATCGCTCAACAATTGCAGGCGTTCGAACAACTCGCGGTTGAAGGCGCGGTCGCGGATCAGCACGTTGGCTTCCAGGTTCATCGACAGGCTCAGCGGGTCGAGGTTGCTCGAACCGACGGTGCTCCAGTCTTCATCCACCAGCGCCACTTTGCCGTGCAATGGGCGCTCGCAATATTCGTGAATCTGCACGCCGGATTTGAGCAGGTAGTCATAGGTCATGCGCGCTGCGAGTTTGGCTACCAGCATGTCTGGTTGACCTTGCAGAATCAGGCGCACTTCGACGCCCCGGCGAGCGGCGTTGCGAATCTCGCGCAGCAAGCGATAGCCGGGGAAGAAGTACGCGTTGGCGATCACTACCCGGCGCTGGGCACTGCGCAGCACTTGTCGATAAACCTCTTCGATGTCTGTTTTATGATCACCGTTGTCGCGGTAGACCAGGCGCACCTGACCATCGTGGTCGCTGAAGGCCAACTCGACGCGGCGCTGCCGGCGTCGTTGCCACCAGTATTTGGCGCGAGCGGGGCGGCCACTTTGCAGCAGGGCGAAATGATGGATGTCGGCCACCGCCGGGCCCTGCACTTCAACCGAGTAATCCTGCTTCGCCTCCGGGCCGAAATCGGCCAGATGATCGGCGGAAAAATTGATCCCGCCCACGAATGCGATCGTGCCGTCGACCACCACAATCTTGCGGTGCAGGCGCCGGAACCAGTTGGTGCGAATGCCGAGATGCTTCGGTGCCGGATCAAACATCTGAATGTGCACGCCGGCCTCGCTCAACGCTGCAAGGTACTCGGTGGTCAGTTCGCCACAGCCGAAGCCGTCGAAGCTGGCGGTGACCCGCACGCCGCGTTGCGCCGCGTCGATCAGCACCTGCTGCAGCTCGTTGCCGACCTTGTCCTCGAACACAATGAACGTTTCGAGGAGGATTTCGGATTTGGCCTGGCGCATGGCTTCAAATACTCGCGGGAAGTAGGCCTCGCCGTTTTCCAGCAACTCCACGAGGTTGTTGCCCTGCCAGCCATATTCAACGTCTACTACGCCCGGTTCGCGCACAGGCGGGCTGGTGGAGACGTGTTCAATCGTGGCTTTTTCCATCGGTGCGCTGCTCATAGCTCGATCTCCACCGATAGCGGTGCGTGGTCGGAAAGGTGTGACCAGGGCCGCGCCGCAAGAACTTTCGGGTGGCTGGCCTTGAGGTTGCGTACGTAAATGCGGTCCAGGCGTAACGCTGGAAGGCGCGCCGGAAAACTGCGCGCCGGTTTGCCGTGATGTTCAGCGAACACTTCGCGCAAGCCGGTGGGTTTGAGCAGCGCATCGGCGCGCTGGCGCCAGTCGTTGAAGTCGCCGGCAACGATCACCGGAGCGTCGGCCGGCAGTTCTTCGAGGCGCCGGGCCAGCAGATTCAACTGTTCATTGCGATGGGTTTCGCGCAACCCCAAATGCACGCAAATCGCGTGCACCTCCGGGCCGGCGCCGGGCAGGCGCAACACGCAATGCAGGATGCCGCGGTTCTCGTGGCCACTGATCGACACGTCGAGGTTGTCGTGGCGAATGATCTGGAATTTCGACAGCAACGCGTTGCCGTGATCGCCCTCCGGGTACACCGCGTTGCGGCCGTAGGCGAATTGCGGCCACAAGGTGTCGGCGAGGAATTCGTACTGCGGCATTGCCGGCCAGTTGCTGTAACGCTGTGGATGGTGCTCGTGGGTGCCATGCACTTCCTGCAAAAACACCACGTCGGCCGACACGCTGCGCACCGCTTCGCGCAGTTCAGGCAGGATGAAACGCCGGTTGAGCGCGGTGAAGCCCTTGTGCGTATTCACCGTCAGAATGGTGAAGCGGCGCACGGCGGCCATGGTCTCTGGCGGGTTGTCGTCAATGCTGAACGGCTCGGGCCCAGTCATGGCAGCACTCCTTCGGCAGCAGGCTCGCCGGGGGCCGTGGCGAGGCCTTTGTCGAGATGGAAATGCGCCAGCAAACGCCGCGCGTCGTAGGGCGCGCGCACCTTGATGTCATTGTCGAAATAACAGAACACTTCGCGGGACTTGCGTGCCTTGGGTTTTTGTCGAGGCGCAATCAGCTGCGGGTCCGAAGGTTGACCGCCGTGATTCCAGGCGTCGATTCGCTCGCTCCAGCGATTCAGAGCCTGCGGGGTGTAGCCGCTGGCGTAGAGTTCTTCGGCGCCATGCAGGCGCAAATAGACGAAATCACTGGTGAGGTCTTCGCGGTAAGGCCATTTCCCAGCGGTATCGGCAATCACCAACGCGACGTTGTAGCGTTTGAGCAGCCGCACAAACGCCGGGTCGATGAAAGTGTCGTTCCTGATCTCGACGGCATGGCGCAGCGGTTTCTTTTTGTACGCCTTGATGCTGGCGTGCCCATGCACGTGCGAGTCGTGCTGGCGGGCGAGGGCGGCAGCCTGTTGGGTGTTGTGGGGCAATTGTTCGAGGAAGCTTTCAAACAACTCGGCGTCGAATTTGAAGTTCGGCGGAAACTGCCAGAGGATCGGGCCGAGTTTTTCCTTGAGCTCCAGCACGCCGGAGGCGAAGAAATTCGCCAGGGGCTTGTGAATGTCACGCAGACGTTTGACGTGAGTGATGAAGCGCGGGGCCTTGATGCTGAACATGAAGTCCGCCGGGGTCTCGGCGTACCACTCGGCGTAACGTTCAGGCCGTTGCAGGGCGTAAAACGATCCATTGATTTCGATGCTGTTGACCGCCCGGGAAGCGAATTGCAATTCGCGCCTCTGGGCCAGCCCCTTCGGGTAGAAATCCCCCCGCCAAGGCGTGTAGCGCCAG
This sequence comes from Pseudomonas fluorescens, assembly GCF_902497785.1. Classification (GTDB taxonomy): domain Bacteria; phylum Pseudomonadota; class Gammaproteobacteria; order Pseudomonadales; family Pseudomonadaceae; genus Aquipseudomonas; species Aquipseudomonas fluorescens_BO. The sequence goes on along the minus strand of NZ_CABVHK010000006.1, from coordinate 270,073 downwards.
CCTGAGATACCAATGTGAATCGCCGCCATGTCGCCTCCTGTCAATTGATCCTCGATTGCCCCTGTCTTTTGATGACTGTGGGGCAATCGAGAAAGTTTCCACGGGGCTACGGACGGCACATTTTCAGAACACCACCGATCTAATTGTGGGAGCGAGCCTGCTCGCGATAGCGGCGGTACATTCACCATCGATGTGTCTGAGCCACCGCTTTCGCGAGCAGGCTCGCTCCCACAGGGGAATTGCGGCGTTCGTTAAATCGCGGTAGAAACCGAACTTGCCGGCCATTTGTCGATCAGTTCCTGACAGACCCTTTTCAAGGAGCTCCGCGTTTTGCTCAAGTTCAAGACCGCGATTTTACTGGGGGCGTTGCTGTTTCTCGGTAGCAACGAACTGCTAGCCGTCACGTTGCCGGGTGTTCCCGCCGCCGCCACCGAAGAGCCGGCAAAGCCTGAGCCCTTGGTCCAGGGCGGTCTGCTCGGGGCCATCAGTTCCAGCATCGATGACGTTCAGGACAAGCTCGACCTCAATGAAAATCTGGTCGACGCCTGGCGCGTTCGCGCGGATCGGGCGGCGGATGAAGTCGACAAACTGGTGAATCAGCCCTCCTCGCGCTCGCCGATGAGCGTGGTCGGCGATTTCCTGCTGTTGTCCGGCGTCTGGCTGGGGGTGTTTGCCTTGCTCACGGTGCTCGGCAGCCTGCTGGATAAACGCCTGAGCCAAGGGCGCTTCTTCCGTAAGCGGCAACGCAGCCAGGACCTGCTCGGCTATTTGCTGCCGTTCACCCTCCCTGCACTGATCTGCCTGCCGCTGACCTTGTACGTCAGCCATTTTCTGCCAAATTCGGTGGGTCGCGCACTGGCGCTGTGTTTTGCCTACGCCACCAGCAGCGGCATTTTCTCCACCTCGATTTTCCTGTGCGTGATCGTCATGTTCAACACCGGGCACAAGCGTCGGGCGGTGCAGATCATCCGTGATTACTGCCCCAAGCCACTGTTCCTGATCGGCTTCCTCGCGGCGCTCAGCGATGCCCTGACCAGCCCGCAAATCGCCCGACAACTGGGCGGCAACATCACCAGCAGCATCGCCGTGTTTACCGGATTGTTCGCCACGATCATCTTCGGATTATTGGTGATTCGCCTGAGGCGCCCAGTGGCGCATCTGATCCGCAACCGGGCGCTGGCGCAGCGCTTGAAACAGCCGTCGTTGCAGGAATCCCTGCTGATCTTTTCCGGGCTCTGGTACTGGCCGATTCTGCTGATGGTCATGGTCTCGGCCATCAACCTGATCGGCGTCGGCGAGGACAATCAGAAAGCCCTGCGCTGTGCGTTGTTTACCACCATTCTGCTGATCGCCACGGTGTTCCTCAGCACGATATTCCAGCACCTGTTCAAATCCCGAAAAGCCGAAGCGCTGCAGCGCAGCAGCGCCTACAAGGAGCGTTTTCTCAGTTTGTTGCACGCCTTGCTGCGGATCGTCATGGCCGTTGCGTTCATCGAAATTCTCGGGCGGATCTGGGGCGTGTCGCTGTTCGAATTCGCCGAGCGCAACTCGGTGGGCCGGGCGATAAGTGAGTCGTTGAGCAGCATGGGCCTGATCTTTCTGGTGACCTGGTTGCTGTGGGTGGTGCTGGATACGGCGATCCAGGAAGCGCTGAAACCCCCGATCAACAAACGCACGACGCAGCCCAGTACGCGGGTCAAAACCATCCTGCCGCTGTTGCGCAACGCGATCAAAATCATCCTGGTGGTGATTTGCGCGATCACCACCATGGCTAACCTCGGCATCAACGTCGCGCCGCTGCTGGCAGGTGCCGGGGTGGTCGGCCTGGCCATCGGTTTCGGCTCGCAGCAACTGGTTCAGGACGTGATCACCGGCCTGTTCATCATCATCGAAGACACCTTGTCGATTGGCGACTGGGTGGTGCTTGATTCCGGGCATGCCGGCACCGTCGAAGGCCTGACCATCCGCACCTTGCGCCTGCGCGATGGCAAAGGGTTTGTGCACTCGGTGCCCTTCGGGCAGATCAAGGCCGTCACCAACCAGTCCCGGCAGTTCGCCTATGCGTTTTTCTCGGTGCAGTTCACCTACGACACGGATGTCGACAAGGCCATCGAGCTGATCCGCGAGGCGGGGGATTCAATCCGCGACGACGCGTTCCTCAAGTACAACCTGCAAGGTCCGCTGGATGTATTCGGCGTCGACAAAATGGATCTCAACGGCGTGGTGTTGACGGCGCAGTTCCGCACGGTCTCGGGCGGGCAATATGCGGTGAGCCGGGCGTTCAACCAGCGTTTGAAAAAGCTTGTGGATAACAGCCCGTGGGTGCATTTCGCGCAGACTTATCCACAGCAGGTGTTGATGCCGCGGCAAGCTACGCCTGAGCATGAAGATGACCGGCCGGAGGATTCGCCGGTGTTGCTGCCGGAGCAGCCGCGCACTCCATAATTGGCGTTGATGTTGCTGGCCTCATCGCGAGCAAGCTCGCTCCCACAGTGATCTGTGTCGAACACAAATATTGTGATCACCTGAAACCCTGTGGGAGCGAGCTTGCTCGCGATGAGGCCAGACCGGACAACATCAATACCGGGTCAGCTTGTTCTGTAGTTCTATCGTCGTTTCCACCCAGAAAACCGGCTTGCCGGCAATCACCGCCGCCACCGGCAACCCGTCCCGGTACACCAGTCGATTACTCGCCAGCGCCGGTACTTTCACACCCGGCAACAACGTGCCCGCGAGGTTCAGCGGATCCACCCCGCACACCGCAATCAAACTGCCGTCATGCCCTCGTCGGCGCACTTCCCGCAGCAACGGAATCGCCTCGGGCAAGGCAAACTGCTCACCCGCCAGACCACTGACAAACCGTCCGCCGCGAATCTCGCCCCGCGCTTCCAATCGATGAAACGTGCGCAGCAATTCGCGCCAGCTCGGCAACCAGTCCGCTTCGCGTTCCAGCAAACGCCAGAACACCACGCCGTAGCGGCGCAATAACGTCATGGCGATATGTTCAAGGGTGTCGCTCGGCGTCGGATGCTTGTTATCCACCACCGCCGCTGGCGGACCGCGCCGCAGCAAGGCCCAGCGCCCGGCGTCGTCCATGCCGCCGATCAATGCGCGGCGCCCGCGTCGACTGCTGCGGGCCTGGCGTTTACTGGCCGGCGTTATCAATGCGCGCAAACCGGCGAAACTGTCGGCATTCACCAGCCCGGCGCCGACCAATTCCTGCAAGGCGATTTCCAGTTCGGTGCGCAGCAGGTGCGCTTCATGAATCAGCTCATCGAAAAACAGCGCGCCGTGTTGGCTCAGCGCTTCATAAACTTTTTGTGTTTTGAGCGACAGCTCGTTGAAGGGCGTTTGCCCGGTCAGGCCGCTCCACAACCCGACCTGACTGCGCGGCAGCAGCACAATCGGTGTGCTGCGCAGCGCCGTGCCAGCGCCTTTGTTGCCCGCGCTCAAACGGGTCCAGACCAGTTTGCCGCTGCGGCACACGTCATCCAGCCAACTCGCTGAATAGTCTTTGATGCGCGCCGGCAGAAGGTCGCTGTCCCACGCAGATGCAGCGGCGGGGTAGCCTTCGAATTGACCGACGATTGCTGGCAACACCGCGCTGCCCTGACCTTGCGTCGCGGCGGACAGGTGCTGCCAGTCGAACAGAAAGCGTATGAAATCCTGCAACGCCACCGGCTCGATTTCCCGTCGCAGGCGCTTGACCGTGTAGCGATGAATCCGCGCCAGCAAGTGCCGCTCGCAATATTCTTCCGCCGCGGCGCCGGGGCTGAAGTGCCCACGCAGCACATAGCCTTCGCGTTCCAGTTGAGCCAGGGCCTGAGTGACGTGTGGCGGGGGTAACCCCAGCGGATCGGCAATGGCGTTCAGCGGCAACGGACCAAACGCGCCGAGACGCGCGCGGATGAGTTCCAGCAGCGCTTCATCCGTTGTCCAGGCCTCATCGAATCCCGGCAGTGCCTGCAACGGTGGCCGTAAAATCGCCTGTGGATAAACCGCTTGCAGGCACGTCAATCGCTCCAGCGCCAGCCACACCGAATGCTCGGCGCTGATCTGCAATCGGCTGGCGCGACCGCCCTCGGCGAGCGTGTTCAGCCATACAAGCCACTGCGGATTGGCCTGCGCCTCAGCCTCGGCGATGCACGCCAGACTCATCAGCGCTTCATGCATTTCATCGACGCTGGTCGGGGTTGGCCAGGCTTCGTCGCGCACCGCTTGAATCGCCTCCGCATCCAGCGCGCCAAGGTCGTCGGTGGACTGCGGATCGGTCCAGCGCCGGTTGAGCACGGCTTGCGTACGGCGCTCTTCGAGCGGCGCGTCGTCGAGAAAGGTGTAAGGCCGGGCGCTGAGAATTTCTGCAGCCAGCGGCGAGGGCGCCGGCAGGTCGCGGCTGATCAGGCGGACGGCGCCGCTCTCCATGCGCCGCAACAAGGTCAGCCAGCCTTCGCAATCCATGGCTTCGTGGAGGCAGTCGTCAATGGTTTGCTCCACCAGCGGATGATCGGGCAACTCGCGCTCGCCGGCGAGGTTTTCGACGCAGGCGATCTGGTCGGGAAACACGCTGGCGATCAGGTCTTCGCTTTTCATCCGTTGAATCTGCGGCGCGACTTTGCGGCCACCGGTGTAACGCGGCAGCGCCAGCGCGACCCCGGCGTTCCAGCGCCAGCGCACGCCGAACAGCGGCGCGTCCAGCACCGCTTGAATCAGCAGATGTTCGGCACTGTTGCTGTGCAGGTAGCGCCAGACTTCATCAAGCTCGAAGCTGTGGCTGGTGGACAGCGACAGGACGATGGCGTCCTCGCTGGCGGCGGCCTGTAATTCAAAGTTGAAGGTGCGGCAGAAACGCTTGCGCAGGGCCAGACCCCAGGCGCGGTTGATGCGGCTGCCGAATGGCGTGTGGATGATCAGCTGCGTGCCGCCGGACTCGTCGAAAAAGCGCTCCATCAGCAAGGTGTCCTGCGAGGGCAGGGCGCCCAATGTCAGGCGCGCGCGGGCGAGGTAATCCACCAGTTGTTCGGCGCTGGCGAGGTTCAGGTCGAGGGTGCCGGTCAGCCAGTCGAGGGCGGGTTGCAGGTCGCCCGGCGTGGCGCCCAACAATTCGTCGAGTTGCGCTTGCAGGCGCGCCACCGCGAACGACAATTCAGCGCTGCGCCCCGGCGCTTCGCCGAGCCAGAACGGAATGGTCGGCGGCTGGCCGTGGGCATCTTCGACCCGGACCTTGCCGGTGTCGACCCGCAGGATTCGGTACGAGGTATTGCCCAGTTGAAAGATATCGCCGGCGATGCTTTCCACGGCGAAGTCTTCGTTGACGCTGCCGATGTTCAACCCTTGCGGCTCCAGCAAAACGCTGTAGTCGGCGTTGTCCGGGATGGTGCCGCCGCTGGTCACGGCCGTCAGCTTGCTGCCACGCCGACCGCGCAAAGTACGCGTTACGGCGTCGCGGTGCAGGAAAGCGCTGCGGATGCCCTGGCGACCGTTGTAGCCCTCGGCGAGCATGTGCAGCAGCGCTTGATAATGTTTTTCATCAAGACCGGCGTAGGGCGAGGCTTTGCGGAACATCTCCAGCAAGGCTTGCTCTTGCCATTCCTGGCAACTGACCTCGGCGATGATCTGCTGGGAGAGCACGTCCAGCGGCGCTTGAGGAATGTTCAATGTGTCGAGTTCACCGCGGCGCACGCAGTCGAGCAGGGCGGTGCATTCGATCAGGTCGTCGCGGGTGGTGGCGAACAACCGTCCCTTGGGCGTGCCGCCGACCTGGTGCCCGGAACGGCCAACCCGTTGCAGGAACCCGGCAATCGAGCGTGGCGAAGCAATCTGGCAGACCAGATCGACGTCGCCGATGTCGATCCCCAGTTCCAGCGACGCCGTGGCGATCAGCACTTGCAGGTCGCCGCGCTTGAGTCGCTGTTCGGCGTCCAGGCGAAACTCCTTGGCCAGGCTGCCGTGGTGGGCGGCGACCGCTTCCTTGCCAAGGCGCTCGCTCAAGTGTCGGCTCAAGCGTTCGGCCAGACGCCGGGTGTTGACGAAAATCAGTGTGGTGCGGTGTTCGCGGGCGAGGGCGGCGAGGCGGTCGTAGACCAATTCCCACACATCGTTGGCCATCACCGCTGACAACGGCACCGGCGGCACTTCGATGCCCAGATCCCGGGGACGGGCGTGGCCGATGTCGATGATGTCGCAGTCGCGGTCACGGCCGACCAGAAAACGCGCGACCGCATCAATAGGTTTTTGCGTGGCGGACAGGCCAATGCGCATCAACGGCGTGGCACACAAGGCCTGCAGACGCTCCAGGCTCAGAGCCAGATGGCTACCGCGTTTGCCGGCGGCGATGGCGTGTATTTCATCGACAATCACCGTGCGCGTGGTGCCGAGCATTTTGCGGCCGGAGTCGGAACCGAGCAGCACGTAAAGGGATTCCGGGGTGGTGACCAGGATGTGCGGCGCGTTTTTACGCATCGCCGTGCGCTCTTTTTGCGGCGTATCGCCGGTGCGCACGGCGGTGTTGATCTGCAATTGCGGCAAGCCCATCGCTCGCAGCTGTTCGGTAATGCCGGCCAGCGGATTTTGCAGGTTGATCTGGATGTCGTTGGACAAGGCCTTCAGTGGCGAGACGTAGACCACCAGCGTTTCGTCGGGTAGACCGCCAGGTGTTTCCAGGCCGCGATGCACCAGATCGTCAATGACCGCGAGGAACGCGGTGAGGGTTTTGCCAGAGCCGGTGGGCGCGGCGATCAGGGTCGAGCGGTGTTGGCGAATCAGCGGCCACGCCCGGGCCTGGGCGGCGGTGACCGTCGGGAAGGTGTTGTGGAACCAGGCGCTGACGGCGGGGTGAAAGCCGTTCAGGGCACTGTCTGCGGGGATGGGCAGGTTCATGGTTTGAGTTATGCGGGTGAGGCCGTGAAGTTGCAAGTACCGCTCAAGAGCTTCGCCGATGCTGAAGGCCCCATCGCGAGCAAGCTCGCTCCCACAGTATTCTTGGTTGTTCATCAATATTGCATTCACAGAAGATCCCTGTGGGAGCGAGCTTGCTCGCGATGGGGTTATCAGCAGCGCCACAAATCCCAGGGATCTACACTTTACGGATGACGGTTGCGCACTAAACCCGCAAAATGCAACGATTCCGGCAACTCTCGACGGCATCGCCCGCAAGCGGTGTCGATTACGCCATTGTTTCAATCAGACTGGGCCTGCTGACTTTATGCGAATGCGCCTTATGTTACTGGGCGGCGGAAATGCCCTTGGGCAGGCGCTGATTCGCCTCGGTGCGGAGGAAGACATCGGCTTCCTCGCCCCCCGCCCACCGCAAGACGGCTGGGACGCCGCGAGCCTGACGCAACTGCTCGACGACACGCGTCCGGACGCGTTGATCAACCTCGCCTACTACTTCGACTGGTTTCAGGCGGAGACGGTCAGCGAACAACGCCTGGCCGGGCAGGAGCGCGCGATCGAGCGTCTGGCCGAGCTGTGCCAGCATCACAACATCGTTCTGCTGCAACCCTCGAGCTATCGCGTGTTCGACGGCTCCCGTGCGACCGCCTACAGTGAAAAAGACGAACCGGTGCCGCTGGGCCTGCGCGGGCAAGCGCTGTGGCGCATCGAGCAAAGCGTGCGTGCGACCTGCCCGCAGCACGTGTTGCTGCGCTTCGGCTGGTTGCTTGATGACAGCCCTGACGGCACCCTCGGGCGTTTTCTGTCCCGCGCCGAGAAACCGGATGAATTGCTGATGGCCGATGATCGTCGGGGCAACCCGACACCGGTGGACGACGCGGCCCGGGTGATCATTTCGGTGCTCAAGCAACTCGATTGTTCGGCGCCGCTGTGGGGCACCTACCACTACGCCGGGCATGAGGCGACCACGCCGCTGGCGCTGGGGCAGGCGATTCTCACCGAAGCGCGCAGCCTGCACGAACTGGCCATCGAAGCGCCGACCGCCCAGGCTCACGCCGCGCGCCCGGACGCTGCCGAAGAACCGCAACACGCGGTGCTGGCCTGCAAGAAAATCCTCCACACCTTCGGGATCAAGCCACGCGCCTGGCGTGCGGCACTCCCGGGCTTACTGGACAGGTTCTATCGCCATGGCTGACAACCCTGTTTTGATCACTGGCGGCGCGGGTTTCATCGGCTCGCACCTTACCGATGCCTTGCTCGCCAAGGGCCATTCAGTGCGGATCCTCGATGATCTGTCCACCGGCAAGCGCAGCAACCTGGCGCTGGATAATCCACGCGTCGAGCTGATTGTTGGCGACGTCGCCGATGCGGCATTGGTTGCGCGGGCGATGGTCGGTTGCAGTGCGGTCGCGCATCTGGCGGCGGTGGCTTCGGTGCAAGCCTCGGTGGACGATCCGGTGAAGACGCACCAGAGCAACTTCATTGGCACGCTGAATGTCTGCGAAGCCATGCGCCAGAGCGGCGTCAAGCGCGTGCTGTTCGCCTCCAGCGCGGCGGTTTATGGCAACAATGGCGAAGGCGAATCGATCGACGAAGACACGCCCAAGGCACCGTTGACACCGTATGCGTCGGACAAGCTGGCCAGCGAGTATTACTTTGATTTCTATCGTCGCGAACATGCGCTGGAACCGGTGATTTTCCGCTTCTTCAACATCTTCGGCCCGCGTCAGGATCCGTCCTCGCCGTACTCCGGGGTCATCAGCATTTTCAGCGAGCGCGCGGAAAAAGGTCTGCCGATCACTGTGTTCGGCGATGGTGAGCAGACGCGGGATTTTGTCTACGTTGAAGACTTGGTGGACCTGCTGGTGCAAGCCATCGAAAAACCCCAGGTTGAGGTCGGCGCGGTCAATGTCGGCTGGAACCAGGCCACCAGTCTCAAGCAGATGCTTGAAGCGCTGAAAGTGGTGGTCGGAGCGTTGCCGCCCGTGAGCTACGGCCCGGCGCGTTCCGGCGATATCCGCCACTCGCGGGCAAATAATCAGCGGTTGCTGGAGCGCTTCACGCCTTCGCAGCAGACACCGATGACTGTGGGGCTGGCGCGGTTGTTGGGACGACTGTAGGAGCGAGCTTGCTCGCGATGGGCGTTAACGATAACGCGGGCTTTCTGAATAAGCGCGTCATCGTTTTCGTCCATCGCGAGCAAGCTCGCTCCTACAGGTTTACGGTTCGTTCCCACCACGTGAACGATTTTAGAACTTGTAACCAAGCCCGACCATGTAGATGAACGGATCAACATCGACATTGACCTTGGCCCGAGTGCCCGGGGCGACGGCGTTGTTTTCTACGGTTGCCTGGGTGTCGATATCGATGTAACGCACTTGGGCGTTGAGCATGATGTTGTCGGTGATCATGTAGTCAGCACCGACCTGGAACGCCATGCCCCAGGAGTTTTTTGCCTTGAAGTTGCTGAAGCCGTTGGCCTGGGCTTCGCTACTGACGTGCTCGTCGTAGATCCAGGTGTAGTTGATACCGGCGCCCACGTATGGCTGGAATGCGGACTTCGCCTCCAGTGGGTAGTACACGACGCTCAACGTTGGCGGCAGGTGTTTCAGGGAGCCGAGTTTGCCGTTGGCCGCGCCGAGGGCGGTGCCTTTGATCTTCACGTCATGCTCGAACGGCGAGGCCGCGAGCAGCTCGACGCCCCAGTGGCTGTTGAGCATGTAGGCGAAGTTCAGACCCAGTTGCGTGTCGCTGCTCATGGTGGCCTTGCCACCCAGATCGGCGCCCTTCAGCGGGCCTTGATCGACCTTGACGCTGGAGCTGTCGGCTTTCGGGTTGACGGTGATTGCACCGGCACGAACGATGATGTCGCCAGCCTCGTGGGCATGGGCGAGAGGGGCTGCGAGCGCGAGGGCAAACAGCGAAGCGCTGAGCAAGGACTTGTGCATGGGGGCTCCAAAGGACGTTAAAAATGTTTGATGTCCAATGGTACGGAGGGGGCCGGGCGGGTCTTTTGACTCAGCTCAATGAAACGGTGATGGCCTTAAAAGATCGCAGCCTTCGGCAGCTCCTACGTTTGCACGCGATCAACGTAGGAGCTGCCGAAGGCTGCGATCTTTTGGCAATTCCAACAGCACAACGGCTACCGGGATTCACTCCGGCAATTCATACACATAAATCTTGTCCGCCTGCATCTGATACCCGGCATCCGCCAGCTCGCTGGTCGATGCTTTCACCTGCAACGCGCCCTCGATCCAGTACGGCTGATACAGCTCGTCCAGTTTCACCCCGACTGCGCTGTTCACATGCACGATCTGGTTCGACGGCGGTGGCGGAACGTGAATGCAGGCGCCGAAATACGGCACCAGCAAAAACTCCGTGGTGCGACCTTCTTCGCTCACTTCCAGCGGCACAATGTAACCCGGCAAGCGAATGTTCTGACCGTCGAGGCTCTTCACCACCGGCGCGTTGGGCATGTCCTGCTTCACCGCTGGCGCCGACTCCGCAGACAACGTGCTGCTCATCTGCGACATGTCGTGCAGTGGCGTCATGTTCGGGACTTCCGGCATGGCGTCCGGCGGGATCATTTCCGACCACGTCAGCTCTTTCGGCTCGGCCGCCCACAGTGGCAGGGCGACCAGCATCAACAGCGCAAGCAAAGCGCGGGGCATCATTTTCACGTCCTCATAAACGAATCGACAAACCATCGGCCAGGGATTGGCGGTACGCACGCCAGGCCGGCACGCTGCCCATCAGCAGCGCGGCGCTCAGGATGCCACCGAGCAGCGTCCATTCATATTCGCTTGGCCAGGCCAGCGGCAAATACAGGCCGTAATTGGCCTGCACATAACCCTGCGCGGCAGCGATGCCCACATACAGCAAGGCCACGCCGGCAATCACCCCGGACAACGCCAGGGCAAACGCCTCGAGCACCAGCAAAGTCGCGATGTGCCAGGGCCGCGCGCCCACCGAACGCAGAATCGCCATCTCGCGTCGACGTTCATTGAGGCTGGTGAGGATCGCCGTGAGCATGCCGATCAACCCGGTCAGCACCACAAACAGCGAGACCACGAACAAGGCTTTTTCTGCGGTGCTCATCAAACTCCACAACTCTTGCAACGCCACGCCCGGCAAGATTGCCAGCATCGGCTCGCCACGGAATTCGTTGATTTCACGTTGCAGCGCGAAGGTCGAAATCTTGCTGTTGAGGCCGAGCATGAACGCGGTGATCGCTTGCGGCGTCAAGTCCATGTTGCGCGCCTGATCGGCACTGATGCGCCCATTTCCCCGCGCCGGCACGCCGTTGTGCCAGTCGACGTGAATCGCTTCCATACCGCCGAGGCTGATGTGCAGCGTGCGGTCCACCGGGGTGCCGGTGCGTTTGAGAATGCCGACCACGGTGAACGGTTTGTCGTCGTGCTTGACCAGGCTGATCACCGCCACGCCGTGGGCCAGCACCAGTTTTTCACCGAGTGTGTAGTGCAGTGCTTCGGCCACTTCGGCGCCGAGCACCACCTCGAACGGATCGCTGGCGAAGGCGCGGCCATCGGCCAGTTCCAGGTGTTGTTGCCGTCCGTACTGGTAATGCTCGAAGTACGCCTCGGTGGTGCCCATCACTCGATAACCGCGATGGGAATCGCCGAGGGACATCGGGATCGCCCACTTCACTTTCGGGTTATTGGCAAAATGTTCGAAGCTGTCCCAGCGGATGTTGTTGGTGGCGTTGCCGATGCGAAACACCGAATACAGCAGCAGGTTCACCGAGCCGGAGCGTGCGCCGACGATCAGGTCAGTGCCGCTGATGGTGCTGGCAAAACTGGCCTTGGCTTCGGTGCGCACCCGCTCCACCGCCAATAGCAGGCAGACCGACAGGGCAATGGCAAACGCGGTGAGGATCGCGGTGAAGCGGCGGTTAGCCAGGCTGGCCATGGCTAGACGAAACAAATACATCTCAGACCTCGGACGGAGTGGCGGCGCGATTGAGATCGGCCAGCGACAGGTGGCGATCGAACAGCGGTGCGAGGCTCTGGTCATGGCTGACAAACAGCAGGCTCGACCCGGCTTCGCGGCATTCGGCGAACAGCAGGCGAATGAAGTTTTCGCGTGCGTCGTAATCCAGCGCGGACGTCGGTTCGTCGGCGATCACCAGTTCCGGCTGACCGATCAAGGCGCGGGCGGCGGCGACGCGTTGTTGCTGGCCGATGGACAGCGAATCGGCGCGGCGCTTGAGGATACTTTCGTCCCTCAGGCCCAAGTGCGCGAGCAGGGTAGCGGCGGCCTGATCGACGCTGCCGTGACGCTGGATCGCTCGCTCGGCGCGCAGTGTTGAGAAGTGGCAGGGCAACTCGACGTTCTCGCGCACCGAGAGAAACGGCAGCAGGTTGAACTGCTGGAAAATGTAGCCGGTGTGATCGACGCGGAAACGATCGCGGGCGCCGGCACCGAGTTCGGTCAGTTCCTGGCCGAGCAGGCGAATGCTGCCGCGATCCGGTTTCTGCACGCCGCCGAGCAGGCCGAGCAAGGTGGTCTTGCCACTGCCGCTCGGGCCTTTGAGGAACAGGGTTTCCCCCGGTTCCAGACGAAACGCCGGGATATCCAGCAGTGGCGGGTGACCGGGCCAACTGAAGCCCAGGTCGGACAGTTCGATGAGTGCTTGGGTCATAACACCGGTTTCACGAATGCTGAGGGCCTGTAGGAGCTGTCGAGTGCAACGAGGCTGCGATCTTTTAACGGCAAAAGATCGCAGCCTCGTTGCACTCGGCAGCTCCTACAGGGATCCGGGGTGGGATCAAAATTTAAGGGCTGGCGCCTTGGCTGTCACTTCGACGCCTTGCTGCCCGCTCGGGCCGATCAGTTGTACCTGAATTTTCTGAGTCGCCGGGAACGTGTTGAAAATGTTTGCCAGATCGAGGCTTTTCAGTGCACCAGGGGTCGCACACGTGAACTGATAGTGAGCGTGAATTTCGCTGTGGTCGTGGTGATGCTCGTCTTTGGCATCGTCGGCATCCGGCTTGTCGCCGAACAGCGGGCTTTCCAGTTCCTGGGCCGCGACCACGCATCCGGCGGCTTTTGGCAGGTTGAACAGGGTCTGTGGTTTTTCCAGCTGCGCACGGACGGCGGCGACCTTGGCTTTGTCGGCATCGGTGGCCGCGGCGTGTTCGAAACCCACCAGGTTCATCGCCGGGCTTTCCAGTTCCAGCTCCAGGGTCTGACCGTCCAGCGCCGCGTTCAGGCGCCCGACACCGTGCTCGTGGGCGCCGAGGCTGCCGTGCTCATGGTCGTGATCATGTTCATCCGCCGCGTGGGCGACGGTCAGCGGCAACAGGGCAAACGGCAAAGCGAGCAGCAGACGGCGCATGGGAAGTCTCCGGACAGGTACATAAATAATTTGTTATGTAATCTTATAACGTAAGTGCGGAGAGTTTGCCCGCCTGCTTGGCGTTGCACAAGTCCCATGGGAGCATGCAACTCAGAAATGTGCAGGAGCAGACTTATGTTGCGTATACGCGGAAGCATCGGCGACTGGCCGGTGGATTTGACCCTGGAGATGGATGACGCTGACTGGGCGCGCCTTGGCTCGCAGCTGCAGGTGGTCAAGCCTGAAGCCAGCGCGGCGCCGGCGAAACCGTTGAACCCGGATGACGCGCAGTGGCAAATCGCAAGGGATTTGCTGCGCAAGGCCGGGGAACTGAGCGGGCCGGATCTGCTGGAGCAGCTGGAAGGACTGACCGGAAGCGCGGCGTCGGGCAAACGCTTGCTGGTGCGCTTGCGACATAGCGCGGATGTGAAAGTATCGAGTGGCGGGGATACGCCGATTTACAGCTGGCGCAAGCCAGCGTAGGAGCTGCCGCAGGCTGCGATCTTTTGATCTTTTGATCTTCTGGCCGGTTTACGCCGTAAAAGAAAGATCAAAAGATCGCAGCGTGCCGCAGCTCCTACGGATCGGATTCAGGATCCGATTAATACAGTGCGGCAAACAGTTTGCGGCGATAGGTGGTCACCAACGGGTGATCATTGCCCAGCAATTCGAACACCTGCAGCAAGGTCTTGTGCGGCAAGCCTTCGCTGTAGCTGCGATTGCGGATGAACAACTTGAGCAATGCGTCCAGCGCCGCGTCGTACTGCTGGCGGGCCAATTGCTGGATCGCCAGTTGATACACCGCTTCATCGTCCTGCGGGTTCTTCGCCAGACGTGCCTTCAGGTCGGCGGCATCCGGCAGGTCCTTGGCCTGGCCGAGAAACTGGATCTGCGCTTTCGCACCGGCCAATGCAGCCTTGTGTTCATCGCTTTTCACCGCATCGAGCACGGTTTGCGCTTCACCCAGTTCGCCGCGCTCGGTCAGGCAGCGGGCGTAGAGAATCAGCGCCTTGGCGTTGCTGTTGTCTTCGCCCAGCAGCACGGTGAGCACGGCTTCGGCGTCAGCGAAGCGGCTCTCGTCGAACAGCGCCTGCGCTTGCTCGAACGGATCGGCGGCCGGCGGTGGCGGCATTTGCACGTGCGGCTCCAGCATCGCGCGCACGGCGGATTCCGGTTGTGCACCGGCAAAGCCATCCACCGGCTGGCCATCTTTGAACAACACCACAGTCGGCAGGCTGCGAATGCCGAAACGGGCAACGATGTCCTGTTCCAGATCGCAGTTGACCTTGGCCAGCAGCAACTCGCCCTGATAGCCCTCGGCAATGGTCTGCAGCATCGGCATCAGCACTTTGCAGGGCGCACACCATTCGGCCCAGAAATCCACCAGCACCGGTTTGTGGAAAGAGTTCTCGATCACCGACTGGTCGAAATCGGCAGTCGTGGCGTCGAAGATGTACGGCGTTTCCTGAATCATGGGGGATCTCTTGGAAGCGTGAATAGACTCACTATAAGGGCTGGCGCAAAAGATCGCAGCCTTCGGCAGCTCCTACGGGATCGAGTTTGTGCAGGAGCTGCCGAAGGCTGCGATCTTTTGGCGCCTTCAAAAGCGGCGCGCGTGGTACAGGCTCACATGCCGAAACTCTTCAGGCTCGGCCAGGTCCGGCAAGGTCATCGCTTCGAGCATTTCGATGCGCTGATACAACGGGTGACGAAAATCCCTGACCCGCGAATCCGCCACCAGCGCCTCCTGCCCACGGCTCAAAAACTCATCGAGCAACGGCAGGTTCGCCCGGTCGTAAAGCACATCGGCCACCAGAATCAGATCAAAGCGATCGGCCTCGGCGAAAAAATCCGTCGAGTAGCTGAGTTGCACACCATTGAGCGCAGCATTCGCCCGACACGCAGCAATCGCCAGCGGGTCCAGGTCGCAAGCCACCACTTCCAGCGCACCGGCCTTCACCGCCGCAATCCCCGCCACCCCGGAACCGGCGCCGAAATCCAGCACGCGCTTGCCGCTGACCCACTCGGGGAATTCGGCGAGATAACGCGCCATGGCCAAACCGCTGGCCCAGCAAAAACTCCAGTACGGCGGCTCATGCAGAATTCGCCGGGTTTCTTCCGGGCTGAAGGCGCGGTCCATGTTGTCGCCGTCGATCAGCCAGAGTTTCAGCTCGGTGTCGGGCAAGGCGACCGGCACCAGCTGCGCATCCCCGAGCAAATCACCCAAGGCCTGTTGCAGGTCGAGCGGTGCAATCATGGTGCTTTGACGAATTGCAGCTGGCCCATGGCCTGGGTGGTCGGCTGGCTGATCACTTGCGACGGCAAGTGCAAAATCAGCTGGCCGGACTGGCTGGCGCGACCGCGCAATTCCACACGGGCGCCAGCCGGGAAAGAATCCGGATTGAAGCGCAGGTGGAAAGGCAGCACTTGATTGGTGCCAATCAGGCTGGAACTGGCGAGCAATTGCTGCGGGCGATCCTTGTCGTCGATCACCAGCAACGCCAGTTCGACTTCGGCACCGGCCGGCACGCCTTGCAGGGTGCCGCTCAATTCACGTTGATAAGCGGGCAGCGGGCCGAGGTTGGCGGACTCCCTGGCTTTTTTCTGCGCGGCCTGCGGGGCGGGCCCCGGGGTCGGCGGCTGGGGCTTGGGCGCATCGCTGCTGCAGGCCACCAACAGGCTGAAAAGGCTGAGCAAGACGAGCGGTCTTAGGGACATTTGCGGCTCCAGCAAGGTGAAATCCATGGATCGGTCTATATAGCCAGTCTGTATACCGCAAACCCTATGGCTTGTCTTGCCACGGGGATGCGCTACCATGGCCCTCCCTTTTTTTGTTGCCTGCCACCATGCACTGTCCCTTCTGCGGTGCCAACGACACCAAGGTCATCGACTCGCGTCTGGTCGCCGAGGGCGAACAGGTGCGCCGCCGGCGCGAATGCCTGGCCTGCGGCGAGCGTTTCACGACGTTCGAGACTGCCGAACTGGTGTTGCCGCGCCTGATCAAAACTGACGGCAGCCGTCAGCCATTCGACGAAGAAAAACTCCGTGCCGGCATGCAGCGCGCGCTGGAGAAACGCCCGGTGAGTGTCGAGCGCCTCGAATCGTCGCTGGTGCACATCAAACACAAGCTGCGCGCCACCGGCGAGCGCGAGGTCAAATCCCTCGTGGTCGGTGAACTGGTGATGGCCGAGCTGCAAAAGCTCGATGAAGTCGCCTACATTCGCTTTGCCTCCGTGTATCGCCGCTTCCAGGACCTCAACGAGTTCCGTGAAGAGATCGATCGCCTGGCCCGTGAGCCGGTGAAAGAATGACCACCCCCCCAGAACTTGCCATCCTCGACGCCCATTACATGGCCCGCGCCCTTGAACTGGCGCGCAAAGGTCACTACACGACTCACCCCAACCCGCGGGTTGGCTGCGTAATCGTGAAGGACGGGCAGATTGTCGGCGAAGGCTGGCACGTGCGCACCGGCGAACCCCACGCCGAAGTCCACGCCCTGCGCGCGGCCGGTGACAAGGCCCGAGGCGCCACCGCTTACGTGACCCTCGAACCGTGCAGCCATCACGGCCGCACGCCCCCCTGCGCCGATGCACTGGTGAATGCCGGCCTCGCACGCGTCGTCGCGGCGATGCAGGACCCGAACCCTTCAGTGGCCGGTCGCGGCATGCAGCGCCTGGCTCAGGCTGGCATCGCCATCGAAAGCGGTGTGCTCGAAGCCGAGGCGCGCAAGCTCAATCAAGGCTTCCTCAAACGCATGGAACACGGCTTGCCGTTCGTGCGGGTCAAGTTGGCCATGAGCCTCGACGGTCGCACGGCGATGGAAAGCGGCGAGAGCCAATGGATTACCGGCCCGGCCGCGCGTTCGGCAGTGCAACGGCTGCGCGCCCAGGCCAGCGTGGTGCTGACCGGCGCCGACACGGTGCTGGCGGACAACGCGCGTTTGACCGTGCGTGCCGACGAATTAGGCCTGGACGCCGAGCAAACCGCTTTGGCGATGAGCCGTCCGCCGCTGCGCGTGCTGATTGACGGCCGCTTGCGAGTGCCGCTGGATGCGCCGTTCTTCAAGGCCGGCCCGGCGCTGGTCGCTACCTGCATGGCGATCGAAGAGCAATACGCCAATGGCCCGGAATGCCTGATCGTGGCCGGTGAGGATGGCTTGGTCGACCTGCGCAAGTTGCTGGTCGAACTGGCCAATCGTGGGGTTAATGAGGTGCTGGTCGAAGCGGGTCCACGTCTGGCGGGAGCGTTCGCCCAGCAAGGTCTGGTGGACGAATACCAGATTTTCATCGCCGGCAAGTTCCTCGGTTCTTCGGCTCGACCATTGCTGGACTGGCCGTTGGCGCAGATGAAAGACGCGCCCGCACTCAAAATCACTGAAATCCGCGCGGTTGGCGATGACTGGCGAGTCATTGCCATTCCTGCGCCAGCGGCAAGCGTATAATTCCCGGCCTGCGCCACGCGACGGCCCTGTTCTCGAGGAGGACTCCATGTTTACCGGCATCATCGAATCCATCGGCAGTATTCGTGCATTGACCCCAAAAGGCGGAGATGTGCGGGTCCATGTTGAAACCGGCAAGCTCGATCTGAGCGACGTCAAGCTGGGCGACAGCATCGCGGTCAACGGCGTGTGCCTGACGGCGGTCGAGCTGCCAGGCAATGGCTTTGCGGCGGACGTCAGCCGCGAAACCCTCGACTGCACCGCCATGAACGACCTGAAAAGCGGCAGCCCGGTCAATCTGGAAAAAGCCCTGACCCCGACCACTCGTCTGGGCGGGCATCTGGTCAGCGGTCACGTCGATGGCGTGGGCGAAGTGGTTGCCCGCACCGAGAATGCGCGCGCCGTGGAATTCCGCATCCGTGCACCGAAAGAGCTGGCCAAATACATCGCCCATAAAGGCTCGATCACCGTCGACGGCACCAGCCTGACCGTGAACGCAGTCGATGGCGCCGAGTTCATGCTGACCATCATTCCGCACACCCTGAGCGAGACCATCATGGCGTCGTATCAGCCGGGTCGCCGGGTGAATCTGGAAGTCGACTTGCTGGCACGTTATCTGGAACGCCTGCTGCTGGGCGACAAGGCCGCCGAACCGGCAAAGTCCGGGAACATTACAGAAAGCTTTCTGGCCGCCAATGGCTACCTCAAATCCTGAACCAAGGGGGTGCCTTGTGGCGCTCAATAGCATCGAAGAACTGGTTGAAGACATCCGCCAAGGCAAGATGGTCATCCTCATGGATGACGAAGACCGCGAGAACGAAGGCGACCTGATCATGGCCGCCGAGTGCTGCCAGCCCGAGCACATCAACTTCATGGCCAAGCATGCGCGTGGCCTGATTTGCATGCCGATGAGCCGCGAGCGCTGCGAACTGCTCAAGCTGCCGCTGATGGCGCCGCGCAACGGTTCCGGTTTCGGCACCAAGTTCACCGTGTCCATCGAAGCCGCCACCGGCGTGACCACCGGCATCTCCGCTGCCGACCGCGCGCGCACCGTACAAGCCGCCGCCGCGAAAGACGCCAAGGCTGAAGACATCGTCAGCCCCGGCCACATCTTCCCGCTGATGGCCCAGGCCGGCGGCACGCTTGCCCGCGCTGGCCACACTGAAGCCGCCTGCGACCTGGCGCGCATGGCCGGTTTCGAGCCGAGCGGTGTGATCTGCGAAGTGATGAACGACGACGGCACCATGTCCCGTCGCGCTGAACTCGAAGCCTTCGCCGCCGAACACAACATCAAGATCGGCACCATCGCCGACCTGATTCACTACCGGATGATCCACGAACGTACCGTTCAGCGGATTGCCGAGCAGCCACTGGACAGCGAGCTGGGCCAATTCAACCTGGTGACCTATCGTGATTCCGTGGAAGGCGACGTGCACATGGCGCTGACCCTGGGCAACGTCTGCGCCGAAGAGCCGACCCTGGTTCGCGTGCATAACATGGACCCGCTGCGTGACTTGTTGATGGTCAAGCAGCCGGGCCGCTGGAGCCTGCGTGCCGCCATGGCCGCGGTGGCCGAGGCTGGCAGCGGCGTGGTGCTGTTGCTTGGTCACCCGCTCGATGGCGACGTGTTGCTGGCGCACATCCGTGAAACAGCTGAACACGCTCCGGCGAAAAAACCGACCACCTACAGCATTGTCGGTGCCGGTTCGCAGATCCTTCGGGACCTGGGCGTGCGCAAAATGCGCCTGATGTCGGCACCCATGAAATTTAATGCGATATCCGGTTTCGATCTGGAAGTTGTAGAATACGTGCCCTCCGAATAATCACCCGGATTCCGGCATAGTTGTTCACTTGAGATTCAATGTGGCGAGGGAGCTTGCTCCCGCTTGGGCGCGAAGCGCCCACAATAGGGGCCGCTGCGCGACCCAGCGGGAGCAAGCTCCCTCGCCACAAAGTGACACCGATGTGCGATTCCGGCGCTGTATTCGCGGTTCAAATATCACTGAGGGACGCGTAGAAAACACGTCCCGGCTCTTTAAGAGATCTAACGAATGACCCTGAAGACCATCGAAGGTACCTTCATCGCCCCTAAAGGCCGCTACGCTTTGGTAGTGGGCCGTTTCAACAGCTTCGTTGTTGAAAGCCTGGTCAGCGGTGCAGTTGATGCCCTGGTTCGCCATGGCGTGAGCGAAAGCGACATCACCATTATCCGTGCGCCTGGCGCCTTCGAAATTCCGCTGGTTGCGCAGAAAGTCGCTCAGAAGGGCGAATATGCAGCAATCATCGCCTTGGGCGCGGTCATTCGTGGCGGCACTCCGCACTTCGAATACGTGGCGGGCGAGTGCACCAAGGGCCTGGCCCAGGTGTCCATGGAGTTCGGCGTACCGGTCGCTTTTGGCGTGCTGACCGTTGATTCCATCGAGCAAGCCATTGAACGTTCCGGCACCAAAGCCGGTAACAAAGGTGCCGAAGCTGCCCTGTCCGCTCTGGAAATGGTCAGCCTGCTGGCGCAGTTGGAGGCCAAGTGATTAGCGACGAAAGCGATCGTTTCAACCCGCGCGATCCAAAGCCTGCGGATGCCGGCAAGCCATCGAAAAGCGTCAAGCGTCGCGAAGCCCGTCAGCTCGCGACTCAGGCGCTGTACCAGTGGCACATGGCCAAGCAATCGCTGAACGAAATCGAAGCGCAGTTCCGGGTCGATAACGATTTCAGCGATGTCGACAGCGCCTACTTCCGTGAAATCCTTCATGGGGTTCCGGCGCAGAAAGACCGGATCGACGCCGCACTGACACCTTGCCTGGACCTGACTATCGAAGAGCTGGACCCGGTTGAACTGGCGGTATTGCGCCTGTCCACCTGGGAACTGCTGGAACGCGTCGACGTGCCGTATCGCGTGGTGATCAACGAAGGGATCGAGCTGGCGAAAGTCTTCGGTTCCACCGACGGCCACAAGTTCGTCAACGGTGTACTCGACAAGCTGGCCCCGCGTCTGCGTGAAGCTGAAGTGAAGGCGTTCAAGCGCTAATCGGCGCTTGAGCAACTGCCTGATGGGCGAGTTTGAGCTGATCCGCAATTTCTTCGCCGCCGCGCCTTGTGCGCAGGGCGGCGAAGGCGTTGCCCTCGGGATCGGCGATGACTGCGCCTTGCTCGCTGTTCCCCCCGGGGAGCAGTTGGCGATTTCCACCGACACGCTCGTGGCCGGTGTGCATTTTGCAGATCCTTGCGACCCGTTTTTGCTCGGTCAGCGCTCGCTGGCCGTGGCGGTCAGCGATCTCGCTGGCATGGGCGCCACCCCCATTGCCTTTACCCTTGCCCTGACCTTGCCGACGGTGACCGCCGAGTGGCTGGACGCGTACGCCCGTGGTTTGAACCTGATGGCGCAGCAGTGCGGCGTGGCTCTGGTGGGCGGTGACACGACTCGCGGCCCGTTGAGCCTGACCATGACTGTGTTCGGGCGCGTGCCGGGCGGCATGGCGCTGACCCGCAGCGGCGCGCAGCCTGGCGACTTGCTGTGCGTTGGCGGTGACCTGGGCAACGCCGCGGGTGCCTTGCCGCTGGTGCTCGGTCAACGCTCGGCTGAAGCGGCCGTCGCCGATCCGCTGCTGGCACATTACTGGTCGCCACCGCCGCAACTCGCGCTGGGTCAGGCATTGCGCGGCAAGGCGACCTCGGCGCTGGACATCTCCGACGGCCTGCTTGCCGACTGCGGGCACATCGCGCTCGCATCGAAGGTCGGCATTCAAGTTGAACGGGACCGATTACCGCTGTCGAAAGCATTAGTGGCGTTCCTCGGGCAACCGGCCGCGCAAAACGCTGCGCTGAGTGGGGGAGACGATTACGTGCTGGCCTTCACCTTACCGTCCGTCGAGTTGCCGCAACTGGTGGCCGATGGCTGGCCCATCCATGTGGTCGGGCGTGTCGTCGCGGGGCAGGGCGTCGTGCTGCTGGATGCCGATGGGCAAGACATCACCCCGCAAACCCGGGGCTATCAACATTTTCGGGAGACACCGTGACAGATCATCCCAAACAGGTTCCGGCGGAATTCGTACCGCCCTCGGTCTGGCGCAATCCTTGGCATTTCCTGGCGTTCGGCTTCGGCTCGGGCACCCTGCCAAAGGCGCCGGGCACCTGGGGTTCGTTAGTTGCGCTACCCTTTATCCCGTTGTGGCAGATGCTGCCCGACTGGGGTTACTGGCTGATGCTGGGTATCACCATGCTGTTCGGCTTCTGGCTGTGCGGCAAAGTGGCCGACGATTTGCGCGTGCACGACCACGAAGGCATCGTCTGGGACGAAATGGTCGGCATGTGGATCACCCTGTGGCTGGTGCCGGAAGGCTGGTACTGGTTGCTCGCAGGTTTTGTGGTGTTCCGTTTCTTCGACATTCTCAAGCCGTGGCCGATTCACTGGATTGACCGGCATGTGCACGGGGGCGTCGGGATCATGCTCGACGACGTTTTGGCTGGGGTATTTGCCTGGGCGGCGATGCAGGGGCTGGTATGGATTTTCGCCTGACGGGCGAAACAGGGGACTAGGATGGCTCGACGCTGGTTGGCGGTGATGGTGTTGGCGATGTTCAGCTCGCTCGCTCAGGCGGGGGAGGTCGAGGCGACACCGTCGGTGATTTATCTGGCCAGCGAAGACTGGGAAGATTACACCGCCGCCGACGGTCATGGCCTGGGCTGGGACGTGCTGCGCGAAATCTTCGAGCCGGCCGGCGTCAAACTGGACATTCGTACCGAACCCTATACGCGTTCCATCGGCCTGGCACAGCGCGGCGAAGTGGACGCTTGTGTTGGCGGCTATCAGGATGAAGTCAGCGATCTGCTGTATCCGTACTGGAACTTTGACACCGATCACATTTACGCCTTGGGGCTGGCCAGCAACCCAGCACCGACTCCACAGACGCTGGGCAATTACCGACTGGCGTGGGTTCGCGGCTACGATTTCCAGAAATACCTGCCGAACGTCACCCGTTACAACGAAGTCATCCGGCGCACCGGGATTCTGTCGATGCTGACCCACAACCGCGCCGACTACTACATTGACGCGCTGACCGAGGTGGATTACGTGCTCCGGCGGGCCAAGGATCCCTCGCAGTTCCAGCGCACGCACATCGCGGAATTGCCGCTGTACCTGTGCTTCGCCAATACGCCCAGGGCGCGGAAACTGATGGCGCTGTTCGATTTGCGGATGAGCGTGCTGGTGAAAAGCGGCCAGCTCAAACCGATCTTCGAGCGCTGGAAACAGCCGTATCCGTTCGCCCCGAACTGAGCACACATCCCTTGTGGCGAGGGGATTTATCCCCGTTCGACTGCGTAGCAGTCGTAAAATCAGCGCGCACGAGGTGCCTGATACACCGATGTAGCCAATTTTTTGGGGCGGCTTCGCCACCCAACGGGGATAAATCCCCTCGCCACAGGCTTGCTCCCACAGGGTAAAGTGGCTGCGCGGTGATCAAACTTTTAGATCGTTATGCCCCATAATTCAGCCTAAGCGTGCGTCGGAACCTGCTGTTACAATGCCGCGTCTGCGAATCTCCAGTACCTATAGATCAGGAGCACACCGGTGCCTGTCGTTTTTGTCGCCGCTTCCAAGCTGCCAACGCCTTTTGCGCAATTCACCATGCACGGCTTTCTCGACGAAGAAAACGGGCGCGAGCACGTTGTGCTGAGCCTCGGTGAATTCGACGACGGTGCCCCGGTACTCGGCCGCTTGCACTCCGAATGCCTGACCGGCGATGCCTTGTTCAGCCAGCGCTGCGACTGCGGCTCGCAACTCGAGGCCGCCTTGCAGGCCATTGCCCGTGAAGGCCGTGGCGTGTTGCTGTACTTGCGTCAGGAAGGCCGAGGCATCGGCCTGCTGAACAAAATTCGCGCCTATGAGTTGCAAGATGGCGGCGCCGACACCGTTGAAGCCAACGAGCGTCTGGGCTTTGCCGCCGACCAGCGTGACTACGCGATGTGCCTGCCAATGCTGCAACACCTGGGCGTGAATTCCCTACGCCTGATGACGAACAACCCGCGCAAGGTCAAAGCGTTGACCGACATGGGCATCGTCGTCACCGAGCGCGTGCCGCTGCACACCGGCCACAACCCGCACAACAAACTCTACCTGGCGACCAAGGCCAGCAAGCTCGACCACATGATGGGCAATGAGCATCAGGGCGAGGTTGACCGGGCGTGACCCGCGGTCAAGTGCGGCGGCGACTGTCCGTCAACTGGTGGCAATACCTGGCGCTGGCCTTGTTGCCGCTGTTCGTGATCAACGCGGTGTTTGGCCAGTCCGAGGCGATCCTGCCGGTGCTGGCGATGCCGTTGTTTATCGCTGGTGTCGCCTCGATGTTTGTCAGCCTGAAGTTTTTCGGTATCTACAAACACGCACTGATTGCGACCCAAAAAGCCCTCGACACCCCTGAAGAGCCCGCCGCGTGGATCGCGCTTGCGGCCAAGCGCCGTACAGCGTTGCTTGTCGCCGGCCTGCCAGCCTGGATCGGTGCAGTGGCGGTGTTCGTCGGTCTTGAAGCGGTGCCGCTGGTGCTGTTGGCGCTGTCCACCGCCGTGCTGTTCTACCTCTACCGTATCCCGCGTCAACTCGGCTGATGTACCGCATCGGGCTGGCGGTATTGCTGCTGGCCGTCACTGGCCTGGCCTCGGCTGTTGAACGGGTCGTCAGTCTCGCGCCGTCGCTGTCTGAAATCGTTGTGGAGCTCGGTTCGGCTGATCTTCTGGTCGGCGTGCTTGATGCTGGCGAGCGTCCCGCTGAACTCAAAGACCTGCCTTCCATTGGCCGCTACGGCCAGCTGGACATGGAGCGTCTACTCAGCCTGCAACCCGATCTGCTGTTGCTCTGGCCCGGCAGCGTCGGCCCGGCCCAGCGCGATCAACTGAACCGCTTGAACATCCCCACCTACGTTGCCGACCCCCATAACCTTGAACAACTGACCGCGCAAATCGAGGCGATTGCCACGCAACTTGGCCGACCCGAGCGGGGTGTTTCGTTGGCCGCCGATTTGCGCCAGCGCCTTGATTCGCTGCGCCAGCGCTATCGCCGGGATGAGCCGCTGCGGGTGTTTTATCAGGTCTGGGATAGGCCGTTGTACACCGTGGGCGGCGGGCAAATCATCAGCGACGCGCTGGACGTGTGCGGTGCACGCAATGTGTTTGCCGACCTGACGCTGCCCGCGCCGCAGGTCAGTGTCGAGGCAGTGCTGCAGCGTAATCCCGAGGTGATTCTGGCCGGTGATCAGGCGCAGCTTGATGCCTGGAAAGTGTGGCCGCAGGTGGCAGCCGTGGCGCACGGGCAATTGCGGTTGGTCACGGATAAAGGCCTCGAACGACCGAGTGGGCAGATGATCGAGGCGACTGCCAGGCTTTGCCAGATAATCCAGCCCAATCGCTGACCTGTGGTGAGGGGATTTATCCCCGTTGGGCTGCGAAGCGGCCCCCGAAGCCTGCAAGGACGGTGCAATTTATACGACTGCTCCGCAGCCGAACGGGGATAAATCCCCTCGCCACAGATGATCGAGTCGATTTTAAAGTTCCGGGGTCCACGTCACTCCAAACATCCACGCCCGACCTTCTTCGCGATACCCGAATTGACTGCCGTCATGGCTGTACAACGCCCGGCTGTAACCTTTATCCAGCAGGTTATCGACCTTCAGCTCAAGCTTGATCTCGCGATTCAACTCCCAACTGCTGCGCAACCCCAGCAGCGCATACCCGCCTAATGGCTGCTGATTGTTCTTATCGTCGTAGCTGTTGCTGACCGCTTGCCAGCTGGCGCCGAGCCCCAGCCGATCAAATTGCCGATCCAGATCCAGGCTCAACGTGCGCCGCGCACGCCGCGTCAACGTGTGGCCGCTGTCGCGATCGCGCGGGTCGATGATCGCCACGCCCAGGTTGCCCTGCCAGCCGAACAGCTCCTGCTTCAATGCCGCTTCAAATCCGTTGATGCGCGCCGAGGCAACGTTTTGCGGTCGGCTGTTACTGCCGAAAATAATCGCGTCTTCGAGGTCGGTGCGATACAGCGAGGCTTCGAGGCGGCTGGTGTCGGTCAACTGACTGCGCCATTGCAGCTCATAGCTCTTTGACGTTTCAGGCTTGAGGTCAGGATTGCTGAAATCCGGGTAATACAAGTCATTGAACGTCGGTGCGCGAAAGCCTTCGCTGTAGGTCAGCAGCACATCGTTGTCCGGGTTCAGCGGCAAGGTGAAGGTGCCGCTCCAGCTGTTCTGGCCGCCGAACTGTTGGTTCTGATCGCGGCGCAGGCCCAGTTCTGTCGAGAAACTGTCTGCCTGGTAGCGATGCTGAACAAACGCCGCGCGGTTCCAGCGACTGTCTTCATCGAATGCTGTGCTGCTATTGATGCGGTCCTGATACCAGTCGCCGCCGAGGATCAGGCTGTTGCGCGCATCAAGCGTCAGGTCGTTTTGCCAGTTCACCGAATCGCGGTAGGTGTTGAACACGCTGCGTTCGTCGCTGAGCTTGTCAAAGGTCTTCTCGCGGTTTTCGCTGTGGCCGAATTCGACGCGGGTTGTCCACAGGTCGTTGATACGTGCATCGACGTAACTGCTGACACCGCTGACGGTGAACTCGTTATAGGGCTGTTGCTGCACGGATTCGAAGGTGGTCATGTCGAAGCGGCCAAACGGGTTGTCGTAGGCGCTCTTGCCACGGTTATCCAACAGGTTGGCGCCGATTTCGACGTCATCGCTGAGGGCGTGACTCAGGCTCAGGCTCAACGATTTGTTGCGGTACTCATCGTGATCGCCATCGCTCGGGTAAGACTCATGGGTGCGATCGATTCCGGCTGTTTCGTCGAGGCTCGCCCCGAGGTTGAAGCGGGTCTGTTCATCGCCACCGGACAGTCCGACGCTGCGCTCCCAGGTTTGATTGCTGCCAAAGCCCAGATGCAGGCGCGGTTGCAGACCTGATTGCGCGCCACGACGGGTGAAGATCTGAATCACCCCGCCAATCGCATCGCTGCCATAAATCACCGAACGGGAGCCGCGCAGCACTTCCACGCGCTCGACCTGTTCAATGTTGATGTGTTGCAGGTTGCTGTCGCCGGAGGTCGAGTTGCCGATGCGCTGGCCATCCACCAGCACCAGGCTTTGTGCCGATTGGGTGCCGCGAATGTAAATGCCCGGCAAACTGCCGCGCCCGCCGGTTTGCCCGACTTGCACCCCCGGCACACGACGCAGCAGGTCTGTCACGCTACTCGGTTGCAGGCGGTCGATGTCTTCGCGGGTGAATACGGTGTTGGCAGCGCTGCTGTCGTTGCGCGCCTCGATCTGGCGGTTGGCGCTGATCAGCACGTCGGGGAGTTTGAGGGCTTGATCGCGTTCAAAGGTGTCGGCCAGGAGTTGGCCGGCTGGCAGTAGAGTCAGCGTGAGGGCGAGGCGGGAGAGATTCATGGATGATCCGAGGCGAATTCAGATACGACGCGCGCCGCTCCCGTAGGAGCTGCCGAAGGCTGCGATCTTTTGCTTTTTTCAGATTTGGAACCGCCGAAGGTCAAGATCAAAAGATCGCAGCCTTCGGCAGCTCCTACGCGGGTTCGGGTTTACAGATTCAGCAGTTGCAGGCGCTGGCGAATTGAGGTCTCGATCCCGGCCTCATCCAGACCACACTCCGCCAGCATCTGCGCCGGTTTGGCGTGCTCGACATAGCTGTCCGGCAAGCCCAGGTGCAGCATCGATTTGAGGATGTTTTCGCGGGCAAGGAATTCGCTGACCGCGCCACCGGCACCGCCCATGATTGCGTTTTCTTCAATGGTCACCAGCAACTCGTGGCTGCCGGCGATTTCACGAACCAACGCTTCATCCAGCGGTTTGACGAAACGCATATCGACCACGGTTGCATCGAGCCTTTCAGCGACCTTCAGCGCCTCGGTCAGTTGCACGCCGAACACCAGCAGGGCGACGTTTTTGCCCTGACGGCGGATCACACCTTTGCCGATCTCGATCGGCTGCAGGTCTTTGTCGATAGTTGCGTTCGGGCCGTTACCGCGCGGGTAACGCACGGCCGCCGGGCCGTTGTACAGATGCCCGGTAGTGAGCATTTTGCGCAACTCGTTTTCGTCGCTCGGGGTCATCACCAGCATGCCGGGGATGCAACGCAGGAACGACAGATCGAAACTGCCCGCGTGCGTCGGGCCGTCTTCGCCCACCAGACCGGCACGGTCGATGGCGAACAGTACGTCGAGGTTTTGCACTGCCACATCATGCACAAGCTGATCGTAACCGCGTTGCAGGAACGTCGAATAAATCGCCACCACCGGTTTCGCGCCTTCGCAGGCCATGCCGGCAGCAAAGGTCACGGCGTGTTGCTCGGCAATCGCCACGTCGAAATAGCGCAGCGGGAAGCGCTCGCTGAACGCCACCAGGTCCGAGCCTTCTTTCATCGCCGGGGTGATGCCCACCAGACGCGGGTCGGCAGCGGCCATGTCGCACAGCCATTCGCCGAACACGCCGGAATACTTCGGCCCACCGGCTTTTTTTGGCGCGGCGGCCGGTGCATCGACGGGTTCGAGTTTGGTGATGGCGTGGTAACCGATCGGGTCGACTTCCGCCGGGGCGAAACCCTTGCCTTTCTTGGTGACGACGTGCAGGAACTGCGGGCCTTTCAGATCGCGCATGTTGCGCAGGGTGGCGATCAGCGTTGGCAGGTCGTGGCCATCGATCGGGCCGATGTAGTTCCAGCCCAGCTCTTCGAACAACGTGCCGGGGACCAGCATGCCTTTGGCATATTCTTCGGTACGCCGGGCGATTTCCCAGGCGCCGGGCAGGCGCGACAGGACCTTTTTGCTGCCTTCGCGCATGCTCGCGTAAGTGCGGCTGGAAAGAATCTTCGCCAGATAGTTCGACAGCCCGCCGACGTTGCGCGAAATCGACATGTCGTTGTCGTTGAGGATCACCAGCATGTTGGCGTTCACTTCCGGCGCGTGGTTCAGCGCCTCGAACGCCATGCCGGCGGTCAGCGCGCCGTCGCCGATTACCGCAATGGCCTTGCGATCACTGTTTTGGAGGCGGGCGGCAATGGCCATGCCCAGCGCGGCGCTGATCGAAGTGCTGGAGTGGCCGACGCCAAAGGTGTCGTACTCGCTCTCGGAGCGACGCGGGAAGGCGGCGACGCCGTCCTTCTGGCGCAGGGTGCCCATGCGCTCGCGACGGCCGGTGAGGATTTTGTGCGGATAGGCCTGATGACCCACGTCCCACACCAGCCGGTCGTCCGGGGTGTCGAAGACGTAATGCAACGCGATGGTCAGCTCGATGACGCCCAGGCCGGCACCGAAATGCCCGCCGGTCTGACCGACCGTGTAGAGCAATTCCAGGCGCAATTCATCGGCCAGGGTTTCCAGCTCGGCTTCGCCTAACCGGCGCAGGCCGTCCGGCGTGTTGGCACGGTCGAGCAGGGGCGTGGTCGGGCGCTTGCGGGGAATCTCATGAAACGTCGTGGGCATCAGGCGAATCGTTATAGGTATAAAAGATGCGGCAGTTTACCTGATGCATCGCCCCCTGCCCACGCGTTGGTTTTAACTTGGCGGATACGCCATCAGCTGCGCCGGTCGACGATGTAACGGGCCAGATCGCGTAACGGCTCGGCCGCCGCGTCAAACGGTCGCAGCGCGTGCAGGGCCTGATCGCGCAGTTCCAGCGCATAGGCTTTGGCCGCGTCGAGCCCGAGCAAGGCCGGGTAAGTCGGCTTGTCGCGTGCGATGTCAGCGCCCTGGCGTTTGCCGAGGGTTTCGGTATCGCTTTCGACGTCGAGAATGTCGTCCTGCACCTGAAACGCCAGGCCGATGGCCAGCGCATAAGTCTGCAAGGACTTGAGTTCGTCTTTCTCGGCACGGCCGCTGGCCAGAGCGCCGAGTTTGACGCTGACCTCGATCAGCGCGCCGGTCTTGTGCCGGTGCATGTATTCGAGGGCTTTTTGATCGAGCTTCAGACCGACCGAGCCAAGGTCGATGGCCTGACCACCGACCATGCCCGCCGGGCCCGCTGCCAACGCCAGTGCGCTGACCATTTGCAGACGGATCTCGGCGTTCGAGTTGCTCAGGCGCGGGTCGAGCAGGGCGCTGAACGCCAGGCTCTGCAAGCCGTCACCGGCGAGAATCGCGCAGGCTTCATCGAATTTCTTGTGGGTCGTCGGTTGGCCGCGACGCAAGTCATCGTCGTCCATCGCCGGCAAATCGTCGTGAACCAGCGAGTAAGCGTGGATCAACTCCACGGCGCAGGCCGCGCCATTGGCTTGCTCGGCTTTGCCCCCCAACGCTTCGCACGCTGCGTAGGCCAACAGTGGGCGAACGCGTTTGCCGCCGTTCATCACGCTGTAGCGCATGGCTTCGTACAAGCGCGCCAGTTCGGGGCTCGGCGCGTGGAACAAGGTTTCCAGTGCCGCGTTGACACGGGCCTGGCTGGTCGCCGAATACGCTGCAATCATTCCGGCTGATCCGCGTCGAAGGGTTCCTCGGCCAGCTCGCCATCACGCTCGAGCAGCACTTGAACCTTTTGCTCGGCCTGAGCCAGCGCCGCCTGACAGTCGCGGGTCAGCCCGATGCCCTGCTCGAAAGCGGTCAACGAGTCTTCCAGCGACAATTCGCCGTTCTCCAGCCGCTCCACCAGCGTTTGCAGGTCAGCGAGGGATTGTTCGAAATCCAGTGCAGCTTTTTTGCGGGCCATGGCGGCTATTTCCGGTTGACGTTAAACCGGCGCGACACTAGCAGACATGGGGGTTATGGGCAAATGAGCGGGGGTGTTTGAAACCGCAATATTGGGGTTAAAGCAAACCCTGTGGCGAGGGAGCTCGCTCCCGCTGGGCCGCGAAGCGGCCCCAAAATCATACGCCGTGTTTCTTCAAATACACCGCATTCAGTGGTTTGCGACTGCTGCGCAGTCGAGCGGGAGCAAGCTCCCTCGCCACAGTGGTGTGTCGCAGCAGATTAGTGTGTTGAGTCATCGGGATGGTTGATTTGATAACGAGTACTGCGCCCGCCCCCCGGCAGCCGTTGCAGGCAGCCTTTCTCCATCAACTCTGCCAAATGACGAGTCGCGGTAGCCTTCGACACCTTGGCCACAGCCTGATACTGAGCTGCGCTGATCCCGTCCGCAAAACCGCGTTCCCCACCATCGAGCAGCCGATTAAGGACCTTCACCTGTTCGGCGGACACTCCAGACTCCCGATGCGCCTGCCAGAACCGCGCCTTGCCCAGCACCGATTCAATCCGCGCCATCGCCTGCTGCAGGCTGCGCAGCAAGGTTCGCAGAAACCATTCGAGCCATTCAGTGATATCCGACGTGGCTTTCTGACTGTTTTCCAGTACCCGGTAATAGCCGGAACGATCTTCAAGAATGCTCGCCGACATGGCATAAAAACGAATGGCTTGCGCTTCGCCCTGAGCCAGCGCCAGATCGGTGATGGTTCGCGTCAGACGGCCGTTGCCGTCGTCGAAGGGATGCAGCGTCACGAACCAGAAATGTGCAATACCCGCCCGTAGCAATGGATCGAGATTCGCTTGTTCTCGGCTGGCTTCAAACCACACCAGAAAAGTATCGAGTTGCCTTTCAAGGCCCCTGCGCGGTGGGGCTTCGAAGTGGACGGTCGGCCGGTCGAGCCGTCCGGACACCACTTGCATCGGATCATCGCCGCGTAGTGCGCCGATACGGATCGGGCGGGCGGCGAGGGCGGTGTCCTGTTCGGGAAAGAGCCATTCGTGCCAATCCAGCAGGCGCGATACTGTCAGCGGCTCGGCGAAATGCTGAGTGGCGTCGAGCATTAATTGAGCCAGACCTTCGCTACGCTTGCTCACTTGATCGCTAGCAACTGGCTCTAAACCCAAGCGACGCGCCAGCGACGAACGCACCGAACCGACGTTAAGTTGCTCACCCTCGATGGCAGAGGACGTGACGATATTTTGCAGCAAGACATCCAGCTCGCTTTGCGTGCTCAGCGAATCGCCCACCGAACTGGCCATGCCCATCAATCGCCCTTGCGCCTGTACGCAGTCGCGCAGCAGGGGGGCCAAACGCTCGGCTTGCCAGTTGAAATTCGGCCACTCAGGCTTTTGCCAGATCCAATACGGTTCCATGGGTTCGCTTGCTCTCACAGGGATGAGCCGATTAGGAATGCTATTCGGCTCATGGGGTGAGCCGAATATGGCTCTTATTCGGCTCACCGTCTAGTCAAGACTCGTGACATCTCCCGCAAATTAAGATGTATCCGATTGTTAAAGTCCGGCCTTCTTGCCAAACTTCGCGCCTTCTACGACCCATTGGTCACGGGTCTTTCTGACGAAACGCAGTTTTCACATCTGTAACGCGCCGAGGATCAGGCGCAAGGTTTTGTCATGCATGGCAGGAGGCATCACATGCGTTTATTTTTTTTAGTGCTGATAGGACTGGTCTGCGCGACCACTGCCTGCGCCGAGCCGACGGCTGAATTGTCGGAACCGGTGGGCGGCTGGCGTTTTAACGGTCTGCTCGACCGCAGCGAAAACCCGCGTGTCGCCTACCCCTCGCCGCCCATCGACCGGGGCGTGCAGCGCAATCGCACGATGATCGAAGGCCAGCTCAAGGCCATCGGCGCCCAACGCGGGCCGCACACGCTGGCGGTCAACGGCAATCCTCTGAATCTGTACACCGACGACGCTGGGCGTTTTGCCCGGCCGTATGCCTTCGGCGCCGGTTCCAACAGCGTCGAAGTGCGCAGTGCCGAGGGTCAGTCGCTCAAGCGCGTTCAATTCTATGAAGCCAACAACCTGCGCACCCCGGCGCGGATTCGCGTGGTGCTGGGCTGGGACGATCCGAAAGCCGAACTCGACCTGCACATCATCACTCCCGACGGCCAACACGCGTTTTGGGCTCGCCCGGCGATGAGCAACGGTGGTGGCCTGGATCCCGATGGCGTCGATGGCCCCGGCCCGGAAATGTTCACCATGACCGCGCCGCTGCATGGCACCTATCTGGTTTACGTGAACTATTGGGGCAACTTTGGCAGCGGCGGCTATAACTTCGAGGAGACCAGCAACCAGAACGAGGTCATCACCTCGCAGATCAACCTGGTGCTCAACGAAAACACCGTCGACGAAAAACGCGAGACCTTCATCGTGCCCCTGCGGGCGATCGGTGACCTGCTGCTGGTCAAGACTTTCAACTATTAAGCATCCCGCACCACGGATGAATTGCTGAGCTTTGGGAACATGAGCGTGAACATGAGCGATAACACTGTTACTCCGGCCGCCAAACCTTCACGTCGCTGGCCGGCCGTGCTGATCGGGCTGTGCCTTGTCGCCGGCGTAGCGGCCGGTCTGGGCTGGTTCATGCAAAAACCCAAGGCACCGGCGGCGCAATTGGCCAGCGACAAACTGGGCATGAGCCGCCCGGACGGTTTGCTCGAAACCCACTCCTTGAGCCAATTGCCCAAGGATTTGCTGGCGGTGCCGTTCCTCAAGGAAACCCTCACCGAAGATTTCGTCTTCTATTACGAAACTCATGTGGATCGCCTCGGCTTGATCGGCAGTCTGCGGCGAATCATCTATGAGCATGACCTGAAACTGCAGGACAGCCTGATCGAACAGCTCTTCGATCAACCGGCCGACGTAGCGCTGTGGCGCGGGGCCGATGGTCGGCTCAAGGATTTTCTGTTGGTGATGGATCGCGGTGGACTGGCCAAGGTGCTGGAGCCGCTGGCCAAAGTGGCACTGGATGATACGCAGCTGACCCAGCTCGGTGAAATCAAGGTCGCCGGCGATGCGGTGCCGCTCTATCAGCTCACCTACAACAACAGCAAAGCGCTGGTGTTCGCCTCCCATGGCGACAAACTGGTGGTGCTGTCCAATCCTTCGAAGCTGTATGACAGCGGTCACGGCCCCACCGACGAGCGCGGTATGGTCTCGATTCAATCGCTGGAAGCACTGCTCGGCGGTCAGAAACTGTTCCCCGAAGCGTTCGGCCTGCAACCCCGTGCGCCCGAAGTAAAACAACGCCTTTCGGTCAATTCCAGCGTCCTGGCCATGGGTTACCAGCGTTTCATCCCGAACTTCGCCGGCCTGCGCTTCGACATGGACGACAAGGGCTGGCACAGCTTTCTCGCCATGGACGAACTGGAAAACCAACCGGATTTCGACTTCAAACCGATCTGGCAAGCCATGCCGATGGGTGCCAGTGCTTGCGTGGCCTTGCCGTTGGCGGCCGAACAACAGAAGCCATTGCTGGTGAAACTCGGCGCCGAAGACAGCGTGGCTCAATCCCTGACCGAACACATGGCCGGTGCGGCGGGGCTGTGCTGGTACGCCGATTCGCGGCTGTACACGCCGCTGTTGGTGGCCAGCCTGAACGACGATGACAGCGCGAAGCTCGATGGCGATCTCGGCAATTTGTTCGGCTCGATGGTCGGCGCCTACGAAGGCAATGTCGAAGCGCACGCATTCCCGGTGGTCGAAAAACAGGAAGGCGAAAATCATCAGTGGACGCGTCAGGTCAGTTCCAACTTCGGCCCCTACAAAGCCAAGGATGCCGAGAACCCGGACGCAATCAGCGGCAAGGCCTTCATGAAAGTCAGCCTGGCGCGACACGGTTCGACGCTGCTGTTTTCCCTCGACGACAAACTGGTGGACAAGGCCCTCGGCACCCTCGACAAACGCTTTCCGCCGATGGCCGACGTGGTGCCAAAAGACCTGCTGATGCCGGTCTACTTCGGCCCGGATTCCATGGCGCAGCTGATGCAACAGGAAACCCTCGACAGCTTGCCGCAGGACATGGAACCGGTGTTTTACAACGCCGCGCAAACCTACCTGATCCCGAAACTGCGCACCCTCGGCGGCTACGGAAAATACGCGCTGACCTTGCCCGAAGGCAGCGAGCCCGACGGCCACTGGCAGTGGCTGCCGCTGCAATGGAAGGCCCTGTGACCGCACTTATCCGAATCCTCGGCCTGCTGGCGATGTTGCTGGGCAGCCGCGCTTTTGCCAGCGAAACCGCGGCGCTCGATCCGCAGCAATCCCAGGTATTCCGCGCCTGGTTCGTGCGCATCGCCCAGGAACAGCTGACCCAGGGCCCGAGCCCGCGCTGGTATCAGCAGGACTGCGCCGGGCTGGTGCGCTTCGCCGCCAACGAAGCGCTGAAAGTCCACGATGATAAATGGCTGCGCAGCAGCGGCCTGTCCAACCGTTACCTGCCGCCCGAGCTGCAATTAAGCGAAGCGCAACGCGGTCTTGCCCGGCAATGGCAGCAGGGCGGCGGCAAGGTCGGGCCGTACGTCAATGCGATCAAACTGATTCAGTTCAACAGCCATTTGGTCGGTCGGGATGTGGCGCAAGCCCGGCCCGGCGATTTGATGTTTTTCGATCAGGGCGACGACCAGCACCTGATGATCTGGATGGGTCGCTTCATCGCCTATCACACCGGCACAACCACTCCCACTGACAACGGCATGCGATCCGCGAGCCTGCAACAACTCATGACATGGAAGGACACCCGATGGATACCCGACGCAGCCAACCCCAACTTCATCGGCGTCTATCGACTGAACTTTCTCTCCCAATGACCGGTGCCCGCATGCTGCGTTTTCTGTCTCTTCTGTTGGTGTTAGTAGTCCCTTTTTCGGCGGTGAATGCCGAAGACACTGTCGAGCCAAGCGGCTACACGCCGGTGGCCGGTGAAAGCTTTTTCCTGCTGGCCGACAGCAGTTTCGCCAGCGATGAACAGGCGATGGTGCGCCTCGAAGCACCGGGTCGCGACTATCGCCGCTTCCGCATGGAACCCTACGGTGGCGCCGACATTCGCGTGTACCGCATCGACAAACCGCTGGATTTCCTCAAGCGCCAGAAGAACCTGCACCGCGTGGTCAGCGACGGCCAGTTCAAGGGCGAAGGCCTGTCGAACACCCTCGCGTACCTGTGGGACAACTGGTACCGCAAATCCCGTCGGGTGATGCAGCGGGCGTTTTCCTACGAGTCGCGTAAACAAGTCACCGAGGAAGTGCCGGAACTGAAGATGGGTACCGCGATTGCTGCGCCAACGCCCTACGACGCGCAACCGCAATTCGCGCTGATTCCGGGCCTGCCGGTGGTCAGTCAATTCCGTTACCCACTGTGGCAAGCCAAACCGATCCAGCCGCCTGAGGGCGTGAACCTCGCCGGTTCTTCCAGCGAATTTGTGACTGTCGCGCCGGGCAACGTGTACATCCCGTTGGGCAATCTGAAGCCAGGCCTGTATCTGGTGGAAGCGCTGATCGGCAAATACCGCGCGACCACCATGGTCTTCGTCTCGAACACCGTGGCCGTGAGCAAGATTGCCGGTGATGAACTGGTGGTCTGGGCCGCGCGCAAACACGAAGGCAGTTCGGTGCCAAAGGTGAACGTGCTGTGGACCGATGGCCTCGGCGTGATGAGCAGCGGCGCCACCGATGCCGATGGTTTACTGCGTCTGAAACACGTCAGCCCCGAGCGTTCGTTCGTGATCGGCGAGGACGAAGAGGGCGGGGTGTTCGTCTCCGAAAACTTCTATTACGACAGCGAAATCTACGACACCAAACTCTACGCGTTCACCGACCGGCCGCTGTATCGGCCGGGGGATTGGGTGTCGCTGAAAATCATCGGTCGCGAGTTCAAGAATGCTCGCGATTCGGTGCAGCCGACGGCCGCGGACGTCAACGTCACGGTGCTCGATGCCACCGGCACCGCGCTGCAATCGCTGGCGCTGAAACTCGATTCCAAGGCCGGCACTCAAGGTCGATTCCAGTTGCCGGACAACGCAGTGGCGGGCGGTTATGAGCTGCGTTTCAGCTACAAGGATCAGGCCTACAGCAGCGCCTTCCGCGTTGCCGAGTACATCAAGCCGCACTTCGAAATCTCGTTGAACCTGGCCAAGCAGGATTACCGCACCGGCGAACC
The DNA here is from genome assembly GCF_902497785.1 of Pseudomonas fluorescens. GTDB lineage: Bacteria > Pseudomonadota > Gammaproteobacteria > Pseudomonadales > Pseudomonadaceae > Aquipseudomonas > Aquipseudomonas fluorescens_BO. The sequence continues at coordinate 233,494 of NZ_CABVHK010000006.1, read as the reverse complement.
GGTGAAAGGCAGTCTGGTGCTGCTCTACCCGGACGGCAAACCCGTGGCTGACGCCAAGTTGACCCTGAGCCTGCGCGCCCAGCAACTGTCGATGGTCGACAACGAGCTGCAATACCTCGGGCAATTCCCGGTGGAATTGACCAGCACCGAACTGACCACCGACGCCAACGGCAACGCGACCCTCGACCTTCCGGCCGCCGAAAAACCGAGCCGCTACATGCTCACTGTCTTCGCCAGCGACGGCGCGGCGTATCGGGTCAAGAGCACCAAGGAAATCCTCATCGACCGCGGCGCCGCGAGTTTCCGTTTGAGCGCACCGCAACGCTTCAGCGCGGTGGGCGACAAGGTCGTGTTCAGTTATCTGAATGAAGGCGGCAGCGAGCAGAGCAAAGCCGTCACGCCAAGCAGTTACGGCTGGGTGCGTCTGGAAGACCAGAGCGTCGGCGAAGGCAAACTCGCCGCGACGGATAAAGGCTTCACAGTCGCCTTCGAGCGCCCGGGAACGTACAACCTGACGTTGAAGGACACGCAAGGTCGCGTAGTCGGCGCAACGGGTCATTCAGTCACCGGCGATGGCGTCAAAGCAGTGCCGGGCACCGTGGAAATCGTCCTCGATAAACCCGAGTACAAGGCCGGCGATGAAGCCCTGGCGCTGATCACTTTCCCCGAGCCAGTCAGCGATGCGTTGCTGTCGCTGGAGCGCGACAAGGTCGAGGCCACGGCGCTGATGTCCAAGGGCGGCGACTGGCTGAAGATGGAAAAACTCAGCGACACCCAATACCGCGCGCGCATTCCGGTGAAGGACAACTTTGCGCCGAACCTGACGTTCTCGGTTCTGTACACCAAGGGCGGTCAGTACAGCTTCCAAAACGCCGGGATCAAGGTGATTGCGCCGCAAATTGACGTGGCCATCGCCACCGATAAAGAGGCCTATCAGCCGGGCGAGACGGTGTCGGTGGACCTCACGACGCAGTTCGCCGGCAAGCCGATTCCGGCGCACCTGACGGTCAGCGTGGTCGATGAAATGGTCTACGCGCTGCAACCGGAAGTCGCGCCGACTATCGACCAGTTCTTCTATCACCCGCGCCGCAACAACGTGCGCACCAGCGCGAGTCTGTCGTTCATCAGCTACGACGTCGCGTTGCCGGGCAGCCCCGGTGCACCGGGCAAAGCCAACCGCAGCGAGCGCGGCGTGAAAGTGCTGGAGCGGCCGCGCCGTGAAGACGTCGACACCGCCGCGTGGCAGCCGGAACTGATCACCGACGCCAACGGGAAAACCCGCTTCACCTTCAAGATGCCCGATTCGCTGACCCGCTGGCGCATCACCGCGCGAGCCATCGCCGATGACGGTCAGGTCGGACAGAAAAAGCAATTCGTACGCTCGGAAAAACCGCTGTATTTGAAGTGGAGCGGGCCAACAAAATTCCGTGCCGGCGATAAGCCGGAGCTCGGCGTATTCGCCTTTAGCCAGGCCGAGAAACCGGTCAAGGCTGAGCTGGTGATTCATTACGCCGGCGCCGAACAGCGTGTCCCGGTGACACTGAACAACGGCATCAACTACATCGCGCTCCCGTCGTTCGCGCTGACCAATGGCGAGTGGACCGCCGAACTGGTCCAGAACGGCAAAACCGCTGATGCCTTGGCTGTGCACCTGAGCGCGACCGGCGAAGGCTGGCAGGTCACGCAAAGCCAAAGCCTGGACGTGGCCAGCGGTGATACGCCGCTGACCTTGCCGGCAGACGCGACGGACATTCGCCTGCGACTGGATGACAGTCCGCAAGCGCTGTTCCGCTCGGCGCTCGATGATTTGCTCAGCTATCCGTACGGCGGCGTCGAGCAGACGGCCAGTCGTTTGCTGCCGCTGAGCATCGCGTACCCGACGCTGGCGTCGAACCCGCAGGTCCGCGATCGCCTGCGCCTCATCATGCAAAACAGCCGTCTGCGCCTGGTGCAAATGGCCGGGCCGTCGGCGAGTTTCACCTGGTGGGGCATGGACGGTGAGCCGGACGCGTTCCTCACGGCCTACGCCTACTACGCCGACTGGCACGCCAGCAAAGCACTGGAATTGAGCCTGCCGCCGGAGCATTGGCAGCGGGTGTTGGAGGTCTATGCGAAGCAGGCCAAAAACACGCCGTTGTTGCAGCGTGCATTGATTCTGTCATTCGCCAGACAGATGCAGTTGCCGGTGAATACGCTGCTTAGCGGCTTGATGGATGACCTGTCGAAAGCGGGCGAGGGCAATGACGCAAGCCTGATAGAGGACGGCGAAGACAGCATCGTCATGAGCGATCCGGATTCGACGCTCGGTCTGGCGGCGGCGCGGGCGTTGACCGCTTCCCTTGCGCGTCAGTCCAAGGTGGTTTTGCCTGAGGCTTTCAATCGTCAATTGCCAGATGCACAACAACGCCTGACCGTGAGCTCGCAGCCATTTGCCGAAGCGTTGAACCTTTCGCTGCAAAGCTTCGACCAGGCTCATGCGCAAGCCTTGTTGCAACGTTTGTTGCCACAGCAATCGACGCTGGAGCGCGCACTGGCGCTGACCTGGTTGCAACGCAGCATCGAGCAGGCCTCGCCGACCATTGCGCTGGCACCGGGTGAAGGCTGGAAGAAACAACACGGTGATACCGGCGAGATGTACTGGACTTGGCAGGGTGCTGCACCTGTGCCGGCCATGTTGTCGCTGACCGGGACGCAAGAGCGCCCGTTGCGGGCGGCGTTGAGTTTCCAGACCACACAACCGCCGGTTGATCCGATGGCAGTGACCATCACCCGTCGCTTGTCGCGTCTGGTGCCGGGGGATGAGGCGTTCACCTTCAAACTGGAGGCAGTCGGCAGCAAACCACTGTCCAGCGACAGCCTGTACCTGGACGAAGTGATCATCACCAGCAAAGCCGCGAAACCACTGCGTTACGGGATGATCGAGGTGCCGCTGCCGCCGGGCGCCGATGTCGAGCGCACGACGTGGGGCATCAAGCTGATGGGCAAGGCCGGCACCGAGCCGACGGCGTTGGAGAAGGCGCGTTTTGAACCGGGGCAGATGGCTTATGCGATTCCAGTCGATGCGCTGAGCGGCGAATTGCGCTTGCGCCACTTGGTGCGCTTCTCGCAAAAAGGTCAGTTCAACCTGCCGCCGGTGCGTTTCACTCAGGTTTACGCACCACAGCATCAGGCTCAGGAACAGAAACCGGCGCTTGGCCAGGTCACGGTCAACTGACATGCCCCGCCGTTTGCTCTGGTGGTGGTTGTGCTTGATTCCCGCGCTGGCGACAGCGCAGGACGAGCCGCTACGACTGGGCTTTAAAGGTGAGCTGATTGGGTTGAGTCGGACACAGGTGATTTCCCGCGAGCCGCTGCCTGCTGATTTGCAGGCGCCGTTGGGCAGTCTGTGGAAGTTGTTTGTGTACGGCTGGCTGGTGGATACCGGCGCTCGCGAACCGGCTTACGAATGTCGCGGACAGTCGAAAGAAGAAGTGTATTGCTGCACGGCTGGCGCCAGGATCGAGCGCGATCAGGCGTTGGTGAAGTCGTGCGGTTTGTATTTTGAGCCTTCGCGCTTGGGCATTGCTGACGCTGATTGGCGGCCGTATTGGCAAGCGCGGCAGGCGCCGGCGTGGCTGTTGGACTTGCCATCGTTGCAGCCGGCCACGCGCGTTTCCGTGGCTGAATTGTTGAAGGCGCTGGCCGTGATGCCGGCGCAGGATCAGGCGCGGCGCGTGCTGCTGGACGTGGTGCTGAACGCCGCTGACGGCAATGTCGTTGGCGAACTCGGTGGCCGTTTGCGAGTGAAAACCTGGAGCTGGCTGGGGGATCAGGATCCGTCGTCGCGCCAGGGCGGGTTTGCCGGGTGGCTGGCGGATGGCACGCCGATCTGGGCCGGTGGGCGCGGCACCAGTCAGATGGTTTTGCGCGATTACGCTCAGGCGTTGTCTTCGGTGTTGCCGGTTGAGTGGCCGGTGGACGCGGGGCGCTGCGTTGAAGTGGGACTGTTTTCACGCTATCCGGTCAGGCGCGTTCTGTCGGGGGATCGCGAGGTTTCATCGGGTCCCTTGCAGGGCGATTTTCGCGTCGAATTCTCGAATGGCAACCAGCTTGATATCCACAGCGACGGCGAATTGTTTTTGCTCAAAGATAAACTCGTCGCCCGTCTGGATCGCGAGGAATATGTCGCCCGTGTTCTTCAGCGCGAGGCCAAACCTGAACCGGCTGAAGCGGCCAAGGCCCTGGCCATCGCCATCCGCACCTACCTGCTGCAAAACGCTACCCGCAACGGCGAGTGCATGAGCATCGAAGACAGCAGCAGCCGTCAGCGCGTCGCCCCGCGCCCAGCCACTGCCGAATCACGCAACATTGCAGCCTGGACCAGTGACCTTGTATTGGCCGGCAGCACCGTCACCTACCACTCCGACCAACCCGGCCCGGACAAACTCTCCTGGCAGCAAGCCGTCGAACAAGCCAACGCCGGCCAACGCTACGACGCCATCCTGCTGCACGCCTACCCGCGCGCCAGCCTCAGCCGCTGGGACAACCCCGTCGCCTCCTGCGAAGCGCTGCCCGCTGCGCAAGACTGGCTACACACCCAACGTCGCGGCTGGCGCCAACGCCTGGAAAACGAAATCGGCTACAACGACGTCAGTACCTTCGCCGTCTGCCGGCTCTCCTTCGGTCGCCCCTATGTCGACCGCGAACGCCAGCGCATCTACGTGCGCGGCGTGCTGTCGCTGCAAGACCGCCTCGACCTGACCCACGAATACCTGCACCTGGCCTTCGAAGCACACCCCAACGGCCAGGATGAAACCTACATCGAAGGGCTCGCCCGCCACCTCTTGCTGGAATAGGCCATGAAACTCCGTTATCCACAGGTCTTCCTGTTCCTTTGTTCTGTTTGCATATTGCCAGCGACGCTGGCCGCCGCCGCGAACCTCGACACCCCGGTCGGTGGATGGCGCACCGGCGCGTCCGAAGGTGAAGGTGAAAACTTCCGCCAGACCGTCAACTACCCGGCTTCCTCAGTGAACACGCCGCCAGGACAGGCCAACACCGCACGCATCACCGGCCAGATCAACGCCACGCCGAAGTCCACCGAACCAGGCCGGTTAATCGTCAACGGCGTCAGCATGCCGCTCAAGATCGACCCGGCCGGCCGCTTTGACCGCCCATTCTCCTTTCCCAACGGCAGCAACAGCGTCGAAGTCCGCAGCCCCGACGGCCAACAGCGGCGTCGCACCCAATTCCTCAACAGCAGCGGCGGTGCCACCCCGGCGAAATTGCGTGTGTTGTTGGCGTGGGACAGCGACGGTACAGATCTGGACTTGCACCTCATCACACCCGACGGAGCGCACGTCTGGTACGGGGATCGGGTCGTGCCCAATGGTGCGGCGCTGGATGTTGACGTGACCACGGGGTACGGCCCGGAAATCTTCGCTATGCCGGCGCCGATCAAGGGGCAGTATCTGGTTTATGTGAACTACTTTGGGGGTGGGTATCGGAGTGATGAAGAAGGGCAGGAGGACGCGGTTCAACCGCTGACCACGGCGCAGGTGACGGTGATTACCGAGGAGGGGACGCCGAGCGAGAAGATGGAGACTTTTCTGGTGCCGATGCGGGCGGTAGGGGAGTTGACGCTGGTTAAGGGGTTTAGTTATCCGTGAGGCGGTCACGTGTGACAGCGGTGCTGACACTGTCAGCTTTGTATTTGTCGAAGCTTGGTTACGGCAAATTCAATGAATCAGCAGGTTGCTGACTAATTCGGTCCTGCGCATCTTGGTAAGCAGCTTCACGTTCGCGCTTTCCGATGGCAACCACGAAAACCACCACTTCCTGATCGAGAACCTGATAGATCAGCCGATAACCGGCGCTACGCAATTTGAGTTTGTAGCAGTCAGGTAGTTGGCGAAGACGATTGGCTTCAATGCGAGGGTTCTCGAGTACTTCAGCAAGCTTCTTCTTGAACTGCTGGCGCAACGTGTCGCCCAGTTTGTTCCACTCTTTCAGCGCGCGACGATCAAATTCGAGGCTATAGGTCATCCAGACTTACCTTGACTCGCTGAGGGGAGGCAAGGCGTTCAGTGACCACAGCGATGAGAGCTTCATCCTCTTCGCTGAGTAGTGCAGCTTTGAAAGGTAACTTGCCCCGTTCCGCGACGTATTGAAGGGTTTGGCGCAGAAGCTCGGAGGGCGTTACCCCAAGTTTTTCCAGCTCGGCAAATGAACGCTGTTTCAGGTCATCGTCGATGCGGATGTTGATGGAAGCCATGGTGAGAAGCCTGTAATGACGTTTGTCGTTACAGTAGCAACAGGTCCCTAGGCCGACAACCCCTGACTCAGTGTTTTCAGACGACAGGTGTGCTTTCTTTCGGCATTAAAAAGCCGGCTTGTGGCCGGCTTCTCGGGGACTGGCTTGGTTCATTTTTGGTAAACCGCGCCAGCCTTCAAAACGTACACCCGGATCTTGCGTCCGGCTGTGGGACTCGGCGAGAAAATCATCTGCCTTGTCGGTGCGATCAGTGCCGCGGGGCGGGGTGATGCGCAAATGTGGGGCGCAGCATACTGATTTTTTTGGGGAATTCCCAGTGTAGTGTGCGGGTAGAGCTTTGCGGTGGATCGGGGAGCGAGTAGCGGATTCAGCATAAATGGTGAATGTTCTGCCGTTTCGCGGGCAAGCCCGCTCCCACAGGTTCTGCGCAATCTATGAGGGCAGGCTCTCTCGAAGAATTTGCGGGGTCACAGGAAAGGTATCGGCGGCCGGCGCTTGTTGAGCGTGGAGCACCAGAAGACCCATCCCAACACCCTGATGTTTTGTTCTTCGATCTGTGCCGCCCTGAAGGTCTCGTCCGGGTATTCGGCGCTATTGTGGCTGCGCATGCGCAGTCCGTTCCCCGGCATCCGGTGCAGGTATTTGATGCGCAGCATTCCGTCGTGTTCGATCGCGTAGATTTCGCCGTCAACGATTTGCGTCAGGCCACGATCGATGGCGATGGTGGAGCCGTCGGCGATTTTCTCGGCCATGCTGTTGCCGATCATCTGGGCGCAGATGGCGTCCGCGTGGTTGATTTCCAGGGAGTCGAGGTGGCTGCGTGGCAGGCGGATGGGTTGGCTGTTGTCTTCGATGACGTGGGTTTTGCTGGAGCCGGGTGCGACAGGTTTTTCTTTGTAGAAGGGCAGTTCGACGTCGGTGGGTTCGATGACGGTGTAGATGCCGCGCAGGGCCTGGGCATCGAAGGTGTTGCCGGTTTCGCTGACGAGGCGCAGGTGCCTGGCGTCTTTCGGGCCGTCGCCGGTTTTGAGCCACTCGCTGTTGACGGACAGTTTCAGCGCGACTTCCTCTATGCGGTAGTCGGGCACGCCGCGGGTGTACCAGTTGTGGACGGTTTGGGCATTTTCGATTTTCAGGATTTCGGCGAATCCTGTCGTCGTGACGTCCGCCGCTTTCAGCAGCAATTTGAAGCGCGCACCGCAGGTTTTATTCTTTTTCATAAACACGAGTCTACGGGCCTGGGACGGGGCTTTGAATAAACGACTCGTTCAAATTACGCGGGAAATTTGCGACGCTTTGTAAGACGTATCGAGTAAAAATTAAACAAGAAAAACCGTTTTGCCGGAATGTTAAACAGCCCGTTTAAAACCTTTCCGGCGCGCACAAAAAACCCCGGATCAACCGGGGTTTTTCTTGCAGCTTGCAGCTCAACGCTGACAGCTGGTTTTAGCCTTTATAGGCAGCAACCGACTTCATGATCTCGGTGCGAGCCGCTTCTGCGTCGCCCCAACCTTCGATCTTCACCCATTTGCCTTTTTCGAGGTCTTTGTAGTTCTCGAAGAAGTGCTTGATCTGTTCCAGCAGCAGGGCTGGCAGGTCGGTGTATTCCTTCACGTCGACGTACAGCTGGGACAGCTTGTCGTGTGGGACTGCGATGACTTTTGCATCGCCGCCGCCGTCGTCGGTCATGTGCAGGATGCCGACCGGGCGCGCGCGGATGACCGAACCTGGGGCTACCGGGTAAGGCGTCACGACCAGCACGTCGAGGGGATCACCGTCGTCAGCCAGGGTGTTCGGGATGAAACCGTAGTTGGCCGGGTAGAACATCGGGGTGGCCATGAAACGGTCAACGAACAGGCAATCGCTGTCTTTGTCGATTTCGTATTTGATCGGCGCGTGGTTGGCCGGAATCTCGATCGCGACGTAGATGTCGTTCGGCAGGTCTTTGCCAGCCGGAATCTTGCTGTAGCTCATTGGGCGGTGCCCCCGTTAGTTGACCAAAAACACTTGGCCGGATTGACCAAAAAGTGGCGGCGATTATAGGCATATTCCGCCGTTGATGCCACGTACCAAGGGTCGTAGAGACCTTAGTCGCGTGCCTGATAGACCGGGTCTTCGGCCAGAAGTTGCCGCAGTCGGGCCAGTGGGTCCTGGCGGTAAAACAGCTTCAGCTGTTCATACACCTGAGGATACGCCTCGTGCAACAAATCCGGGGCGCTGAAGAAATATTCGCTGGTGACGGCAAAGAATTCGGCCGGGTTCTCCGCGGCGTAGGGGTCAATGGCGGTTTCGGCGTCCGGGTTGCGCTCCAGTTGCCGGTCGAGGTCGTCGTAGGCCTCTTGCATAGCCCGCGCCCAGTCGCTGATGCGCATGTCGGCGTGCAGCGGCGGCAGGCCGTTGGCGTCGCCGTTGAGCATGTCGAGCTTGTGTGCGAGTTCGTGGATCACCAGGTTGTAGCCTTCCCAGCCACCACTGGCCATCACGCCGGGCCAGGCGAGGATGATCGGGCCTTGCTGCCAGGCTTCGCCGCTGTGTTCGCCGTCCCATTCGTGCTCGACACCGCTGGCGTCGCGATGGCGCTGGGGGCTGAGGAAGTCGTCAGGGTAGAGGACGATTTCGTGAAAACCCTGATACCAGTCCAGGTCGCCCAGGTTCAGCAAGGGCAACTGGGCCTGGGCGGCCAGCAGCAAGCGCTGTTCTTGGTGCAGTTCGACGCCGGGCAGGGCGGTCAGATGTTTATCGTCGAGGAACAGCACGCTGGCTTCGCGCAACCATTGGTCGTCTGCGGCGCTGATGCCGTCGAGAAAACTGAGGTGGAGGCGCACCCGCTGCCACAGGTCATCGGCAATCGGGTGTCTGGCCAGGATGCGCCGGCGACGCCAGGCGCTGAGCGACCACATGGGTCAGCGCGGTTCGGCTTTGGAGGCGCCGCTGCCGAAACGGCTGCGGAACACGCCAATAATCATCGGCACCAGCGACAGCAGGATGATGGCGACCACCAGCAGCGACAGGTTTTTCTTGATGAACGGTACGTTGCCGAAGAAGTAGCCGAGGGTGACCAGGCCGCCAACCCAAAGGATGGTGCCCAGTACGCTGAAAAAGAAGAAACGCGGGTAGGGCATTTTCGCCACTCCAGCGACGAAAGGCGCAAAGGTGCGGATGATTGGCAGGAAACGCGCCAGGGTCACGGTTTTGCCGCCGTGTTTATCGTAGAAGTCGTGGGTTTTTTGCAGATAGTCGCGGCGGAAGATTTTCGAGTTCGGGTTGCTGAACAGCCTTTCGCCGACCGTGCGTCCGATCACGTAGTTGGTGCTGTCGCCGAGGATCGCGGCCAGCATCAGCAGGCCACCCAGCAGGACCGGGTCCATTCCGCCACCCGCTGCCACGGCGCCGGCGATAAACAGCAGGGAATCGCCCGGCAGAAAGGGCATTACCACCAGACCGGTTTCGCAGAAGATCACCAGAAAAAGGATGGCGTAGATCCATGGCCCGTAATTGTTTACCAGCAAATCGAGGTAAACATCGAGATGCAGGATAAGGTCGAGCGGGTTGAAATCCATGGGGCACCTGTGGTGACGGCCCGACTCTGCGGGCCTGTGCGGATGACTTCGCGAAAGGCTACAGACGGGTGTAGTTTTTCTTACAAGCCGGAAAGGTCGGCATTATACGGACAGGAAAGTTAAAAGCGTGTTCAGTTTGTAGCGGGGGATGTCGCGAGAGTTGGACATCTCACACTTCAATGTGGCGAGGGAGCTTGTCGGATCGCCGCACCGTCCCGCTGGAGGGCGAAGCACTCCCAAAGCCTGAGTTCGCGGTAGGTCAGGGGAACTACGACTGCTGCGCAGTCGAGCGGGAGCAAGCTCCCTCGCCACAAGAGCTCGCCACAGTGCAGCGACATTAGAGCTCGTCGCTGATCGGCAACACGTAGTTCTTGAACTCGGTGTCTTCCTTGAAGCCGATGGATTCGTAGGTTTTCTGGGCGATTTCGTTGTCGCTGCTGGTGGATACGCGCATGCGCACGGCATTGGTTTCCTTGGCCATTTTTTTTGCGGTGCGCATCAGGTTGTCAGCGACCAACTGGCGGCGTGCATCTTCGGCGACGTAGATGTCGTTGAGGATCCACACGCGTTTAAGCGATAGCGAGGAGAAGCTCGGGTAGAGCTGACAGAAACCCATCAGTTTGTTGTTGTCGTCATCGGCCAGGGCCAGATAGATGACCGATTCCTTGCGACGCAGGCGCTTTTCGAGGAAGGCCCGGGATGAGTCCGGATACGGCAGGGAACCATAAAACTCGCGATATTTGACGAACAACGGGGTCAGCAGGTCCAGGTGTTCGAGGGTCGCTTGAATAATCCGCATCGATAGGTCTCGTCTTCAAGTGGCTGTCTTCACGTGCTCTGACGGCGAACGGTTCTCACTCGGGCAGCCGTGTTTCGATCCTGCCTGAAATCCGGGGTTAAACGCAATGCGGAAACGGTTCAGGTATTCAGCGGGCTCAGTAGGAAATTACCTTTCGTGTCTGCACCTGCGTCCGACACCAGCGTCTGAACCTGCGCTTCGTCCTTCAGATTGACCCCCGACAGCTGTCGGCGGCAGGCTTCGCGCATCAAATACACCAGACGGTGCGCCGCCATGCCATAACTCAAGCCTTCCAGTCGTACGTTGGAGATGCAATTGCGGTAAGCGTCCGTCAGACCGATCTTGGGGTTGTAGGTGAAATATAACCCCAGACTGTCTGGCGAGCTGAGGCCAGGGCGCTCGCCGATCAGGATCACCACCATCTTCGCACCTAGCAATTCGCCAATTTCATCGCCAATCGCCACCCGGCCTTGCTCGACCAGAACCACGGGTGAAACGGACCAGCGATCAGTCGCGATCTGCTCTTGCAGCCGTGTCAGGAAGGGTGCGGTGTGGCGATGAACCGCCAGCGCCGACAGGCCATCGGCGACAACGATGACCAGGTCAACGCCGCCGGGGTTGGCTTGCGCATAGTCGCGCAAGTTCTGCGCCGACGCATCGCTCAACTTGCGCCCCAGGTCCGGGCGTTGCAAATAACTGTCGCGATTCGCGGCGGCGCTGTGCAGCAGTAAACTCTGGCGACCGCATTCGGCCAGCTGCGCGCTGAGCCCGGCATGATCGAAGGGCAGGTGCACCGCGTCCCGGGCTTGGGCGTGGGCGTACTGAAAATCCAGCTGCGCGCTGGTGGGCATGCTGGTGCCGCTGCGGCCCAGGGCAATTCGCGCGGGCGTCAGGCGACGCAATTCGAGCAACGGGTTTTGCGGGTCACTCGGTGGTTTATCCATATCGACACTCATCCCAGTTGCGCCATGGCCTGGCGGAAGGCCGGTGGCAAATTGTTGCCGAAGTGAATCTTGCCGTCTGCCTGGGTGAAAATGCCCATCCTGGCCAGCCACTGTTCGAACTCGGGCGCGGGTTTCAAACCCAGGGTTTGCCGGGCGTAGAGCGCGTCGTGGAACGACGTGGTCTGGTAATTGAGCATGATGTCGTCGGAGCCGGGGATGCCCATGATGAAGTTGATGCCGGCCACGCCGAGCAGCGTCAGCAGGGTGTCCATGTCGTCCTGATCGGCTTCGGCGTGATTGGTGTAACAGATGTCGCAACCCATTGGCACGCCCAGCAGCTTGCCGCAGAAGTGGTCTTCGAGGCCGGCTCGGATGATCTGCTTGCCGTTGTACAGGTATTCCGGGCCGATAAATCCTACGACGGTGTTCACCAGAAACGGTTTGAAATGGCGCGCCACGGCGTAGGCGCGGGTTTCGCATGTCTGTTGATCGAGGCCGTGGTGGGCGTTGGCCGATAACGCACTGCCCTGGCCGGTTTCGAAATACATCAGGTTCTGCCCCAGCGTGCCGCGATTCAGGCTCAAACCGGCGTCATAGCCTTCCTGCAACAGGTTCAGGTTGATGCCGAAACTGGCGTTGGCCGCTTCGGTGCCGGCAATCGACTGGAACACCAGGTCCAGCGGAACACCGCGGTTGATCGCTTCGATGGACGTGGTGACGTGGGTTAAAACGCAGGCCTGTGTAGGAATTTCGTAACGCTGGATGATCGCGTCGAGCATTTCCAGCATTGCGCAGATCGAAGCGATGCTGTCGGTGGCCGGGTTGATCCCGATCATCGCGTCGCCGTTGCCGTACAGCAGCCCGTCGAGAATGCTCGCGGCGATGCCGGCCGGCTCGTCGGTGGGATGGTTGGGTTGCAGGCGGGTGGATAACCGGCCGCGCAGGCCCATGGTGCCGCGGAATTGGGTGACGACACGGATTTTCTGCGCCACCAGTACCAGATCCTGCACGCGCATGATTTTCGACACGGCCGCGGCCATTTCCGGTGTCAGGCCAGGGGCGAGGGCGCGCAGGCTTTGTTCGTCGGCGACATCACTGAGCAGCCAGTCGCGAAAACCGCCGACGGTGAGATGGCTGACAGCGGCGAAGGCTTGTGGGTCGTGAGTGTCGATGATCAGGCGGGTGACTTCATCGTCTTCGTAGGGAATCAGCACTTCCTGCAGGAAATGGGTCAGCGGGATGTCAGCCAGGGCCATTTGCGCGGCGACGCGTTCGCCATCGTTGAGGGCCGCCACGCCAGCGAGGAAATCTCCCGAACGTGCCGGGCTGGCCTTGGCCATGACCTCTTTGAGGCTGGCGAAGCGGTAGGTCTGGGCGCCGATGGAATGGGTGAAAATTGCCATGGGGTCCTCCTGATTGACGCAATAAGGGCGTGCTTTTGTGGAGTGAGACAGGCAAGGCCCGTGCCAAAGTCGCAGGGCTATAAATGAGTGTGTCTTGAGGGCGCTTTCGCGGGCAAGCCCGCTCCCACAGGGTTTGAGTAAGCCGGCGATTGGCGGCAGACCACAAAGCACTGTGGGAGCGGGCTTGCCCGCGAAGAATATCCCGACGGCGATACAGGCCTACCTGTATCGCCTGCGGATTTTAGAAGAACCCCAGCGGATTGATGTCGTAGCTCACCAGCAGGTTTTTGGTCTGCTGATAATGGTCGAGCATCATTTTGTGGGTTTCACGACCGACGCCGGATTTTTTGTAGCCACCGAACGCGGCGTGCGCCGGGTACAGGTGGTAGCAGTTGGTCCAGACGCGACCGGCCTTGATGGCGCGGCCCATGCGGTAGGCGCGGTTGATGTCGCGGGTCCAGAGGCCGGCGCCGAGGCCGAACTCGGTGTCGTTGGCGATGGCCAGCGCTTCGGCTTCGTCCTTGAAGGTGGTGATGCTCACCACCGGGCCAAAGATTTCTTCCTGGAACACGCGCATTTTGTTGGTGCCCTTGAGCAGGGTCGGCTGGATGTAATAGCCAGTCGCGAGGCTGCCCTCGAGTTTTTCGATCTTGCCGCCGGTCAGTAGCTCGGCGCCTTCGCCCTTGGCGATTTCCAGGTACGAAAGGATTTTGTCGAATTGCTGCTCGGATGCTTGAGCGCCGACCATGGTGTCGGTGTCCAGCGGGTCGCCACGTTTGATTTGCAGGACTTTCTTCATCACCACTTTCATGAAGTCGTCGTAGATCGACTCTTGCACCAGTGCACGAGACGGGCAGGTGCACACTTCGCCTTGGTTGAAGAACGCCAGCACCAGACCTTCGGCGGCTTTTTCGATGAAGGTTTCTTCGGCTTGCATGATGTCGGCGAAGAAGATGTTCGGCGACTTGCCACCCAGCTCCACGGTGGACGGAATGATGTTTTCGGCCGCGCATTTCATGATGTGCGAACCGACCGGGGTCGAGCCAGTGAACGCGATCTTGGCGATGCGCTTGCTGGTGGCCAGTGCTTCGCCGGCTTCTTTGCCGAAGCCTTGCACGACGTTCAGCACGCCCGGCGGCAGCAGGTCGCCGATCAGTTCCATCAGCACGGTAATGCCCAGCGGCGTTTGTTCGGCAGGCTTGAGCACCACGCAGTTACCGGCAGCCAAGGCCGGAGCGAGTTTCCAGGCGGCCATCAGGATCGGGAAGTTCCACGGGATGATCTGCCCGACCACGCCCAGTGGTTCGTGGATGTGATAAGCCACGGTGTTGCCGTCGATCTCGGCAGCGCTGCCTTCCTGCGCGCGGATGCAACCGGCGAAGTAGCGGAAGTGGTCGGCGGCCAGCGGGATGTCGGCGTTGAGGGTTTCGCGAACGGCTTTGCCGTTGTCCCAGGATTCGGTGATTGCCAGCAGTTCCAGGTTCTGCTCGATGCGGTCGGCGATTTTCAGCAGCACCAGCGAGCGTGCCTGAGCGGACGTGGCGCCCCAGGCATCGGCTGCGGCATGGGCAGCGTCCAGCGCCTTGTCGATGTCTTCGGCTGTGGAGCGCGGGAATTCGGCAATCGGTTGGCCATTCACTGGCGAGGTATTGGTGAAGTACTGACCTTTGACAGGCGCGACGAACTCGCCGCCGATGTAGTTACCGTATTTGCTCTTGAACGAAACGATAGCGCCTTCAGTACCGGGGTGAGCGTAACGCATGATGTTTTCTCCTTGGCTTTGTATTTATAAGAGAGGCGCATGTGCGCTTGTTATAAGCGTAGAGCAAAGGTCGGGCCACTGCCTTGCAGGTCAGGCAAATCAAGGTCTTGCGTGGTTTTTGTCGGACGGGCGGATGGCGTGTGTGGCGGTTTCGGTACGGTGGGTGTGACACTTTGTACCGCTTGTGGCACAGCCTGTGACCGAGCAGTCTTGCCAGCATTGCAATGCAGACCGGGCTGGAGGATGCTCGGCACAACCCCGTAGGAGCTGTCGAGTGAAACGAGGCTGCGATCTATTGATTTTGCTTTAAGGGAGAAGATCAAACGATCGCAGCCTCGTTTCACTCGACAGCTCCTACACGGGGCGGTGTACAGCATTCGGGGAGAATAATAAGAAATGCACGACAACCATTTGAGTCGCCATGCCCGGCAAGTGCTGACCGTGACCCAGGGCAAATCCCACCTGCACGGCCCCGGCAGCGACCCATCGATTGCCCGTTCCTGGCTGCGCTGTCTTGAGGACTATCACCTCGACCCGGCCCTGACCATGGCGCCGACGGTGCTGGAGCATGGTCGTGTGCTCGAAAGCCGCGAACGGCTGCAGCAAGTGCTACACATCGCCGGCACTGAAATGAGCAGCCTGCATCAGCAACTTTCCGGCGCCGGCCATGCGGTGTTGCTCACCGATGCCCGCGGCGTGATCCTCAACTGTGTGACTGCACCCGCCGAACGCAAGATCTTCGAGCGCGCCGGGCTTTGGCTCGGCGCCGACTGGAGCGAAGCCTGCGAAGGCACCAACGGCATCGGCACCTGTCTGGTGGAGCGTCAGGCGCTGACCATCCACCAGGACGAACACTTTCGCGGTCGCCACACCGGCCTGACCTGCTCGGCCAGCCCGGTGTTCGACCCGCATGGCGAACTGCTGGCGGTGCTCGACGTGTCCTCGGCGCGGCACGAAGTCTCGCGGCAGAGCCAGTTCCATACCATGGCCCTGGTCAACCTGTCGGCGAAGATGATCGAGAGCTGCTATTTCCTGCGCTATTTCGACAATCAATGGCTACTGCGTTTTCACTTGCAGGCGGAATCCGTCGGGCTGTTCAGCGAGGGGTTGCTGGCGTTCGACGGGGAAGGGCGGATCAGCGCGGTCAATCAGAGTGCGCTGAACCTGCTGGGGCACATTCGCGGCGGACTGCTGGGTCAACCGGTCGAGGCGTTTTTCGACTGCTCGCTGGATGAGCTGCTGGGCCGCGCCAGTGTGAATGCCAGCGCCAGTTGGCCATTGCGCACCCGCGACGGGCGAAGCCTGTTTGCCGTGTTGCGAGGACCGCCGCGCAGCATTCCGGCGCTGGCGCCGGCGGTGCAAAGTCCGGTTGCCGAGCCTGCGCGTCTGGCGGACATCTGCCTGGGCGACAAAGGCCTGCAGGAAGATTTCCGCAAATCCCTGCGCGTTTTCGAGCGTGACGTACCGCTGGTGATCAACGGTGAAACCGGGTCCGGCAAAGAGGCCTTTGCCAAGGCCGTGCACCAGGCAAGCCAGCGCGCTGAAAAAGCCTTCGTCGCGCTCAATTGCGCGGCCATCCCCGAAAGCCTGATCGAGAGCGAACTGTTCGGTTATCGCGGCGGCAGTTTCACCGGCGCACGCAAGGAAGGCATGCGCGGCAAGTTGCAGCAGGCCGACGGCGGGACGTTGTTTCTGGATGAAATCGGCGACATGCCGCTGGCGTTGCAAACCCGGCTGTTGCGAGTGCTCGAAGATCGGCAAGTGGTGCCGATTGGCGGCGAGCCGGAGTCGGTCAACGTGCGGATCATCAGCGCCACTCACCGCAATTTGCTGGAGCGAGTGCAGGACGGCAGCTTCCGCGAGGATTTGTATTACCGTCTCAATGGGCTGGAAATCGCCTTGCCGGCGTTACGCGAGCGCAGTGATAAGTCGCAGTTGCTCGACTTTTTGCTGGCGCAGGAGGCCGGCGGCGAGACGGTGCTGATTGATGAGCCGGCGCGCCAGGCGTTGCTCGGGTTTGCCTGGCCGGGGAATGTGCGGCAATTGCGCAATGTCTTGCGCACGTTGGCGGCGTTGTGTGACGGCGGGCGGATCGGCCTGGAGGATCTGCCGGCGATGATTCGTCAGGTTCGGCCGGTGCCGGTTGTGGTGGCGCAAGCCTCATCGGATTACCCGCTGGACGAGGCTGAACGCCTGGCGCTGCTCACTGCGCTGGAGCAGACGCGCTGGCATATGACGCATACCGCGGAACAGTTGGGGGTCAGCCGCAATACGCTCTACAGGAAGCTGCGTAAGCACGGCATCGAACGGTAACCTGTTTCAGGTTTTGGGGCCGCTGCGCGACCCAGCGGGAGCAAGCTCCCTCGCCACCAGGACCGGGAGCCCATCAGCTAAAGAGTGCGATTTTCGCCTCCCTAGGCTAACCTGCGGCCATGTTTTACGAGGTCGACTATGCACATTCATATTCTTGGTATCTGCGGCACTTTCATGGGTTCGATGGCGGTTCTGGCCAAAGAGCTGGGCCATCATGTGACGGGCTCCGATGCCAACGTCTATCCGCCGATGAGCACTCAGCTTGAGGCGCAGGGCATCGAGTTGACTCAAGGCTACGATCCCGCCCAGCTTGATCCGGCGCCGGATCTGGTGGTGATCGGCAACGCCATGTCCCGCGGCAACCCGGCGGTCGAATATGTGCTGAACAAAGGCCTGCCCTATGTCTCCGGCCCGCAATGGCTGGCCGATCACGTGCTGCAAGGCCGCTGGGTGCTGGCCGTTGCCGGCACGCATGGCAAAACCACCACCAGCAGCATGCTCGCCTGGGTGTTGGAGCACGCGGGCATGAGCCCGGGTTTCCTGATCGGTGGCGTGCCGCAGAATTTCTCGGTATCGGCGCGTCTGGGCGGCACACCGTTCTTCGTGATCGAGGCCGACGAGTACGACAGTGCGTTCTTCGACAAACGCTCCAAGTTCGTGCACTACCGTCCGCGCACCGCGATCCTGAACAACCTGGAATTCGATCACGCCGACATCTTCCCCGATCTGCCAGCTATCGAACGGCAATTCCACCATTTGGTGCGAACGATCCCGAGTGAAGGCCTGGTGATCCACCCGACCACAGAACCGGCATTGCTACGTGTGATCGAGATGGGCTGCTGGACCCCGGTGCAAACCACCGGCGCGGGCGGTCAATGGCAGGTCAAACTGTTGAGCGAAGACGGTTCGAAGTTCGAAGTGATGTTCGAAGGTGTCGCCCAGGGCGTGGTCGACTGGGACATGACCGGACAACACAACGTCGCAAACGCCTTGGCGACTTTGGCAGCGGCGCGTCACGTCGGTGTCGTGCCGTCCATGGGCATCGCCGCGTTGAGCGCGTTCAAAAGCGTGAAGCGGCGCATGGAGAAAGTTGCGGAAGTGCGTGGCATCACCATCTACGACGACTTTGCCCACCATCCGACGGCCATCGCCACCACCCTCGACGGCCTGCGCAAGCGCATTGGCGATGCGCCGTTGATCGCGATCATCGAACCGCGTTCCAATTCCATGAAGCTCGGCGCTCACCGTGACGGGTTGCCGGAAAGTGTGGTCGATGCCGATCAAGTGATCTGGTACGCGCCGGCCAACCTCGGTTGGGATCTGGCCGCGACCGCTGCGCTGTGCACGGTGCCGTCGATTGTCAGCGATTCGCTGGAAGGCATTATCGAACGCGTGAAAAGTCAGGCTCAGCCCGGCACCCACGTGGTGATCATGAGCAACGGCGGCTTCGGCGGCCTGCACGGCAAACTCGCCGAGGCGCTGCAATGAACAACGGCCCGGAACGCATCACGCTGGCCATGACCGGCGCTTCGGGCGCCCAGTACGGTTTGCGTTTGCTCGACTGCCTGATCCGCGAAGATCGCGAGGTGCACTTCCTGATTTCCAAGGCGGCGCAATTGGTCATGGCCACCGAGACTGACGTTACGCTGCCGCCGAAAACCCAAATGATGCAGGCCTTTCTCACCGAGTACACCGGCGCTGCCGCCGGGCAGATTCGCGTGTACGGCAAGGAAGACTGGATGTCGCCGGTGGCTTCGGGCTCCGGCGCGCCGGCCGCAATGGTGGTGGTGCCGTGTTCCACCGGGACCTTGTCGGCCATTGCTACCGGCGCCTGCAACAACTTGATCGAGCGTGCGGCCGACGTCACGTTGAAGGAGCGTCGTCAGTTGATTCTGGTGCCGCGCGAAGCGCCCTATTCGAGTATTCATCTGGAGCACATGCTCAAGTTGTCGAACATGGGCGTGACGATCCTGCCGGCATCGCCGGGCTTCTATCATCAGCCGCAAACCATCGATGACCTGATCGACTTCGTGGTGGCGCGGATTCTCAATCTGCTGAACATTCCCCAGGACATGCTGCCGCGTTGGGGCGAGCATCATCTGACCAGCGATGAATAAGCTGCTGGTAATGGTGCTGGCGCTGCAACTCGCGGGCTGCGCCACGGCGCGCACGCTCGATGCCGCGAAACCCGGGGCGCCGGTGGTGTATTCCGGGACGCGGCTGGATTGGTATGCCTTGAACGGTGGTTGTTGCGCCATGGACCGATTCGGCGCCGAGGCGCCGAGTTATCCCGGTGTTGATCTGCCGGCCAGCGCCTTGCTGGACACGCTGTTGTTGCCGTTGTCGGTGTTGACGGTGATCGGTGTGAGTTTTCAGGCGACGGGTGGGTTGTAAAAGAATAAAAGATCGCAGCCTTCGGCAGCTCCTACAGGGTGTACGTCATTCTCCTGTAGGAGCTGCCGAAGGCTGCGATCCGTTGATTTACTTGCCTAACTTGCGCAATTCATCCGACTCAACCACCCGCACCCCATCTTGTTCCTCCAGGGCCAGGCGCCACATCGCGCGGGCCAGCTGACAGGCTTCGATGCCGCGGTATTTGCCCGGGATCAAGCGCGACAACGGACCGGCGACTTGTTCGGCCAGGCGCGGTTCGAGGCGGTCGCCCAGCAACAGTGAAGGCCGACAAATGGTCAGTTGTGGCCAGTCTTGCGCCCGCAAGGCGTATTCCATCTCGCCTTTGACCCGGTTGTAGAACACCGAGGATCTGCGATCGGCCCCCAAGGCACTGATCACGATCAGGTGCCGCGCGCCCATTTCCCGCGCACGTTTGCCGAAGGCCACGACCATGTCCAGGTCGACCGCGCGGAACGCCTCTTCCGAGCCGGCCTGTTTGATGGTGGTGCCAAGGCAGCAGTAGGCGATATCGACGCGACCGTTCAATTGCGGCAGGAACACCGCCGGGTCGCCGACCGGGTTTTCCAGATGTGGATGCTCGGCCAGCGGCCGGCGCGAGGGCGCCAGTACCCGCGAGATCGTGGGCTCGTTGAGCAGGCGATCGAGCAGGTGTTCACCGGTCAAACCGGTGGCTCCGGCAAGCAAGACGTGCTGAGGCGTCAAGTACATAGTGTTTCTCCCTTGATACTGTTCAGCTTAGTTGCTCTTTGCATCCTTGTTGTCGATAGAGACACTTTGTAGTGCTTTTCGTGCCTGCTGTTTGCGTAGAAGCTGCCAGTGAGAGAGTACGGTTTTCGGTGCCCAGATCTGCGGTTCAGACGCTTCGAAGCCGTCCGCCAGCTCGCGCTCGGCGACGGTGGCTTTGGCCAGTTTGAAGGCGTGTTCCAGATCGTCGGTCTGGTTCAGGGCCTGGGCAAACAGCGCGTCGCCGAAGTAGGTGAAGTTGGCTTCTTCGGAGCAACCGAAGGACACGCGGTCGGCCCGGGAGGCGGTCATGATCAAGGTGCGTTCGTCCTTGAGGGCGGGGATGAAGCCACCGGAGTAGCAAGCCGAAATCACCACGATCTTGTCGCGGTTTTTCAACGGTGCGAGCACCGCGGCGAGTTCGTCAGCCGGCAGGTCGGCCAGTTCCATGCGCGGTTGGTCGAGGACCAGCTCGTGTTCGCTGCTGCCGTGACTGGTCAGGTAGATGAAGATCAAATCCTCCGGACCGCTGCGCTCGGCCAGGGTCAGCGCGGCGCGGCGCAGGTTTTCCCGGGTGGCCATCGGCCGATCGACGAGGTGGTCACGATGGTTCACCAGGCGAATCTGGCCGAACGCGCTGAAGCGGCTGGTAAGCATATTGCTGACGAAATCGGACTCGCGCAGGAACACGCTCTGCTTGCCGTCACCACCGAGGGTCAGAGTGTACAACTCGATAGCCGGGGTCGAGGCTGGCACATTGGCCAGTGCGTCCTCGAGCAGGCGGCCCTGGGCCAGCAAGCCGAGTTCAAGGCTGTCGGGCAGCAGCTTGCCGTCGGCATCGCGTACCCGCTGACCATTGATCCACGTGCCGCTCTGCACGGTTCCATCGGTCAGCACGAGGGTGCCGCGCCCGGAATAGTTGTCACCGTCGAACTGGCCGATGTAAAAACTGCCATCGGCCAGATTCAACCGTCCCTGCCCCGTGAAGCGCCAGTCGCTGAACTGACCGACGTAGTGACTGCCGTCCGCGCCGATCAACTCGCCCTTGCCGTTCAGCGAGCCTTCCTTGAATTGACCCAGCCAGACATCGCCGTCGGCGTTTTCGTAGCGGCCCTTGCCGTGCAGCTGGTTGTTCTTGAAACCGCCGACGTAGATGTCGCCGTCGGCGCTGTTGAAAGTGCCGTTGCCTTCCAGCTGACCGTCCTTGAAATGCCCAGTGAACTGGTTGCCGCTGGCGTCGCCGCGCTGGCCTTCGCCGTTGGGTTTGCCATGGGCGAACTGGCCTTGATAGGAGCTGCCGTCATCCAGTTCCAGACGACCGAGCCCTGAGTATTGATCGGCCTTGAATTCGCCACGGTAAGTCATGCCGTTTTCTTTGAGGGTGCCTTCGCCTTCGCGTCGACCCGCCTTGAACCCGCCGTTGTAGCTGCTGCCGCTGGTGGTCAGCGTGCCTTGGCCGTCGAACAGTCCCAGATTGAAATTGCCGCGGTACACTTCGCCGTTGCTGCCGTGCCATTCGCCCGGGCCGTGCCATTGGCCCTTGTCGAAACTGCCGGCGTACCAGCTGCCGTTCGGGTAATCGACGCGGCCCTGGCCCTGCAACAATCCGTCGACCAGTTCTCCGCGATAGCGTCCACCGTCCGGCAGGCGGGCGTCGGGGGGCAACAGCGATTCGCCGTCGCCGCACGCGGTGAGCATCAGGGTCAAGGCTAGAAGGGCAAGTGAGCGCATAGCGGGATCCGGGCAATTAGGCGACCGAGTATGCCGCAGCGCCATGACCTTATATAGAGAGCAGTCGAGAGAGGTCGCGAAACAGCACGCGCTGCTTCGCATCCGGGAGGGCTATACGAAGCAGAGGGACAGAGGCTCGGCGATGTAGGCCGGTTTTTCCGAGCCTTCGATCTCGAGGGTGGCGGTGACTTTGAGCAGCCATTGGCCAGGTTTTTTCTCGGTGACTTCGGTCAGATCGACCTTGAGTCGCACTTTCGAGTTGACCTTGACCGGTTGAATGAAGCGCACGCTGTCCAGGCCGTAATTGACCACCATCTTCAAGCCTTCAGGCAGGATGAGGATGTCTTCCATCAGTTTCGGGATCAGCGACAGCGACAGGAAGCCGTGGGCTATGGTGCTGCCAAATGGCGTTTGCGCAGCTTTGACCGGGTCGACGTGGATGAACTGATAGTCCCCCGTGGCTTCGGCGAACAGGTTAATGCGTTCCTGATCGATGGTAAGCCAGTCGGAACGTCCAAGTTCCTTGCCGACATAATCTTTGAGCTCTGCAGCGGGAACATAGGGCATTGAGACTCTCCTTGTGTTTCATCGGATTTATAGTTTTTCGAGTGGGGGGATTTGACCTCCCTGCGAACCACTTTAGATCAACATGGCAAATTGCTCCGGTCAACCGACCATGCTTTTGGCGAATGCCGGTCTATAGCGTTGGCATGCTTATAATGCCGGGCGCGAATTTTCGGGGGAGAGGACGAATGCTGTTACGTGGCCTGACCTGGCTGGTGCTGTTCCAACTGCTGGGCACCGCCATCAACCATTTGTTGTTGCCGGTATTGCCGGGGCCGATCATCGGCCTGCTACTTCTGCTGGTGTACTTGATCTGCCGTGGCCAGGTCGGCGAGCCGCTGAACCTGGCTGCCAGCAGCCTGTTGCGTTACCTGCCGTTGCTGCTGGTGCCGCCGGCCGTGGGCGTGATGGTCTACGCCAAGGACATTGCTGCGGACTTTTGGGCGATTGTCGGCGCGCTGGTGTTGTCGCTGCTGTTGTCCATGGCCTTCGCCGGGGTGCTGATGCAGCGCATGGTCAAGCGTCACGCTGCGCACTCCGAGGATCAGCCATGATCTTCGACTGGCACGGCGCCTGGACGTCGGTTATTCATCATCCCCTGTTCGGCATCGGCATCACTCTCGGCGCTTATCAGTTGGTGTTGGCCGCATTCGAAAAAACCCGCTGGATCTTTTTGCAGCCGGTGCTGGTCTCCATGCTGTTGGTCATCGGCGTATTGGTGGGTTGCGGCCTGACGTACGCGGAGTACCGCAAGAGCACCGAGATCCTGAGCATTTTGCTCGGCCCCGCCACCGTCGCGCTGGCCGTGCCGCTTTACCTCAACCTGCGACGGATTCGGCAGTTGTTCTGGCCGATATTTACTACGCTGGTGATAGGCGGCGTGGTTGCCACCGGGATGGGCGTGCTGCTGGGCTGGTCGTTCGGGGCCGAACACATGATCCTGATGACCATGGCGCCGAAGTCAGTGACCTCGCCGATTGCGATGCTGGTGGCCGAACAGATCGGTGGCGTGGCGGCGCTGGCGGCGGTGTTTGTGTTGATCACCGGCGTGATCGGAGCGATCTTCGGGCCCAGCCTGTTGAACCGCCTCGGTGTCCACAGCCCCGAGGCGCGCGGCATGGCGCTGGGCATGACGGCCCACGCGGTCGGGACGGCGGTGGCGATGCAGGAAAGTGAAGAGTGCGGCGCCTTTGCGGCGCTGGCGATGAGTCTGATGGGCGTGGCCACGGCGGTGTTCCTGCCGTTGGCGGTGTCGATGGTGGTGTAAGGAAATGTCTATGAGCTTGCCGCTTTTCCCGCTGAACACGGTGCTGTTTCCTGGGTGCATCCTCGACCTGCAGATCTTCGAGGCGCGTTACCTGGACATGATCAGTCGCTGCATGAAACAGGGCGCCGGCTTCGGCGTGGTGTGCCTCCTCGACGGCGAAGAGGTCGGCATCGCTCCGGCAGGCTATGCGCTGGTCGGGTGTGAAGCGCGGATCACTGATTTCAAGCAGCAGGACAACGGCCTGCTGGGCATACGGGTGCAGGGCGGGCGGCGTTTTCACGTATTGCGCACCGAAGTTCAGCGCGATCAGTTGACTGTCGCCGACGTCGAATGGCTGGAAGACGAGCCGGAACAGCCGTTGCAGGATGAGGACGCCGACCTCGTCGCACTGCTCAAGGCTCTCGCCGAACACCCGATGGTCGAGGCGTTGAACATGGGCACTGAAGCGACCGGCCAGCAATCGCTGGCCAATCAGCTGGCGTACCTGCTGCCGTTCGCCGAAGTGGACAAAATCGACCTGCTGCAACTCGACGATCCGCAGCAACGGCTGGATGCGATTCAGGCGTTGCTCGATGAATTGCAGGGTGAGTTGTTTGCCTGACAAATCCTGGATCACAGCGTCTGTTTGTTTCAACGCTGTTATCCAGATCGTCTCAGCGGATTTCGTCAGGGGAGCGGGGCGACGTTTCGCTCCAGGATGTTGAGGTCAAATTCGACAGTCTGACCGTCGATTCGCGAAGGCAGGTCGGTGAAATGCTCAAACACTGGCGTATGGGATACTGCTTTGATGTTGATTTCCTTTGAGTGACTGAACAAGCCTATCTGCGGGTTGTTGTCGCTCAAATCTGTGAGGGTCACTTCTCGGCCATCCTGTATCAGATGAAAACGGGTGGGCGGGTGACCGTTGTAAGCGATCATTTCACGGGCTGCGTACTCCATGCTGAGGGTGTTGCTGCGGAAGCTGATCGGGCTACGAATGAAGATCGTGTAATTGTCACTGTCCCGGCGAAAGTAAAGTGTCAACGGCTCAATACTGCCAGGCTCCGTCACAGTAATCAGTTTGCGCACAAATTCCCGGCCCAGGGACTCACTGAACTTGTCATGCTGTTCAGGCGATAGGTTGCCATCCGACAGGAGGTGCTCAAGTTTGTGTTGCAGGATGACTAATGGTTTTCCTGTCAGGGAAAGTGTTGCCAGGAACGAATTCTTAATGTCAGTCATGTAGCGATCCTTGCTTATGGTGGTTGGCGTCTCGTTTTAATGCTGGTGAGTTTGGGAGTTGTTGTAGTTCATGGCAATTGGTTGTCTGTTTTTAAGTGTTTCGTAGTTATTTTTTAAGAGTTTTTGTTTTTTAGTTGTAGCTATGGGGGCGAGTTGAGTATCGCTTTCCAGGGGGGATTTCGCGTGCAGCCTGTCGTGATGAAGGTTGAGCGGTTGAGAACCGCATGGCGATGAGCATTAACTTACCAGCAGTATCAGGTTTTATCTGGTACTTGCGTGGAGGTCATATTGCAACTACTCGACTGTAGAGGGTAGAGAAGGGGTGGCGCATAACGATGTTACTTCGAATGTCGCAATGATAAGTTCCGTGGCGAATGTGCACTTCTTTCATGTTGAAAAGTTTACAGTCAGAGAGATTGCCATTGGACAGGGGCGCTCGATTGAACGCCCTTGCTCGTACGAGCCGCTAGTGCAAAATCAATTAGACAAATTTGACCTTGGGTGAGCTGACTGGCTAGTACGCATACCGCAACATCGCATGCGGCAAGTGCCGCAACGCAAAGAAACTGAACAACGCCACCATGGCCGGTATTACCAGCCACCAAATCCTCGGTGGCATGGCACTGAGTGGCGCCTGTCGTTGAATCAGCCCCAGCGTCGCAGCACAGAAACACGCCGCCAGCATCGCGCCGGCGACAATGTCCGTCGGCCAGTGTGCACCGAGGTAGACGCGCGACAACGCAATCGCCAGCGCCGGCAGGCAGGCTACGAATACCCAGGTCAGGCGCATGCGCGGAGGTTGGCCGCGGCCGGCCAGCACCGCCAATGTCAGAAACAGCGCGAAAGCCCCCGAAGCGTGACCGCTGGGCATGCTGTAGCTCACCAGCGGGTCACTCAATACTTCCGGGCGCACGCGGGCAAAAAACTGTTTGGTGTAGGTGTTGGCGAGGGCGGTGCACAGCAGCGTGCTGCCAGCGAAAACCGCCTGTCGCCATTGTCGGGTGATCAGCAGCAAAGTGGTCAGCAGTGCGCTGAACAGCAGCATGTTGCGGAACTCGCCGATCAGCGTGAAGGTCACCGCCACTTCATCCAGCGTCGGGCTGCGGTGTTCCTGAACCAGCGTCATGACCCCCTGATCGAGGGCCGTGAGGTGCGGGTAGCCGATAAACAGTCCCGCGAGAATCAGAAAGCTCATGCCGGCAATGACGATGGTCGCTTTGCGATGACGACGCAGGCTGCTGGTCGCGCTCAGGGCCACCATCACCGCAATGCTGCCGGCGACGATCCCGGCTTCAGGCCAGAAACCGTCTGGCAGCGGCAAACGAATAGCCGCGCCCGTGGCCCAGCCGGGCAGTAGATAGGCGACGCTCCAACCGGCGGCGGCGAGCAGGCTGACAGCGACGAAGCGCGGGAACGGCATGTCGAACATCCCGGCGACCATCGGCAGCATCGGCCGCAAAGGCCCGATGAAGCGCCCGACCAGCAGGCTGGCGATGCCGTAGCGCTGGAAATACGCCTCGGCGCTACCGATCCATTCCGGATGATGGCGCAGGCCGGGCAGGCGCCGGATGTTCTGATGGAAATGTCGCCCGATGAAGTAGGAGACGATATCCCCCAGCACGCCAGCGACGAATCCCAGCAACAGTGTTTCGCTCAACGACAAAGCACCGCTGCCGGCCAGGACCGCGACGGCAAACAACAACACCGTGCCGGGCACGATCAGCCCGGCAATCGCCAGGCACTCGACGAAGGCCACTGCAAACACCGCCGCGGCCAGCCATTGCGGGTTTGCCGCCAGCCATCCGGTCATGCTATCGAGCCATGGGCCCATAAAAACAACTCCATCATTGTCCGTTAAACCGTAGGAGCTGCCGAAGGCTGCGATCGTTTGATCTTGATCCTTTCAAAAGCAAAAGATCGCAGCCTTCGGCAGCTCCTACGGGAGATTGTGTTTACAGCAAAAAATAATCCCGCCCTTCGACCTGCCCCCGTCGCAGCGGGTTCCGCGTGCAATACGGGGCGTACGCGGCGTCGACAAAGCGGTACATCAAATGTTCATCGCGCCCCTGGGGAATGCCCAGGCGGGTGGTCTGGATGATGTGGCCCGGTGCCGGACCGACATCCTCCACCAGCAACAACTCATGATCGAAGCGCTTGGCGTCCCAGACCGGCACCTTCAAACCCAGCGCCTTGCACAGCAATGTTTGCCCGGCGCAAAGCTTTTGCGACGGGCGAGGGCGGCCTTGAGCGTCAGGGTTGTTCAGCAGCATCTGCGCCAGACTCGCCGGCCCGCTCAGTTCATCGACCCAGGGATAGGCAGATTTGATCAATACCGCATTACCCGGCCCTTGAGCGCTGAAGTTCAGCGAATCGCCACCCCGGGCGTAATACATATAGATGTGGCCGCCATCCAGAAACAAAGCCTTACGCTTTTCTGTGTAACCGAGGGAGGCGTGGCTGCCTTTTTCCTCAAAGTAATAAGCTTCGGTCTCGATAATTCTGGCGCTGAGCCACAACTCGCCGACCCGGTGACGAATCACCTTGCCCAGTAAATCACGGGCCAGAGTCTGCGCGTCGCGGTCGAAAAAAGCGTCCGGGAGGCCGGTGGGCAGGCTCGCAGCGGGCGCACGTACAGTCAGATTGGACATGATGAACGGCGTTTGTCAGGGCTGATTGAATCGCGATGATAACAATTTGCAGCTTAATCACGGCTGAACGTCGGCAAATTGCCTCCGATTTCGACCATCCGCCCGTCACCGCTGTTAGTCGAGGGACGCGGCAGCTATAATCTGCCGCTTTACTCTTTACCAAGACCTGAGCAAAGACCACCACAGACCATGACTGAGTCCGTTCTCGACTACATGACCCGCCTGGGTCGCGCTGCCCGCGAAGCTTCCCGCGTTATCGGCCGTGCCAGCACCGCGCAGAAAAACCGCGCTTTGCAGGCGGCTGCCAATGCGCTGGACGCTGCACGCGCCGAGCTGACTGCCGCCAACGAGCTGGATTTGGCGGCCGGCCGCGCCAGTGGTCTTGAGCCTGCTTTGCTGGAACGTCTGGCGCTGACGCCAGAGCGTATCGACGGCATGATCGTCGGCCTGCGTCAGGTGGCCGCCTTGCCGGACCCGGTCGGCGCGATTCGTGACATGAGCTTCCGTCCGTCGGGGATTCAGGTCGGCAAGATGCGAGTTCCATTGGGCGTGATCGGGATCATTTACGAATCCCGGCCCAACGTGACCATCGATGCCGCCAGCCTGTGCCTGAAGTCGGGCAATGCGACCATTCTGCGCGGTGGTTCCGAGGCCATTCATTCCAATCGGGCCATTGCGGCCTGCATCCAGCGCGGTCTGGCCGAGGCCGATCTGCCGGCGGCCGTGGTGCAAGTGGTCGAAACCACGGATCGTGCTGCCGTTGGCGCGCTGATCACCATGCCTGAATACGTCGATGTCATCGTCCCGCGTGGCGGCCGTGGCCTGATCGAACGGGTCAGCCGTGACGCGCGCGTTCCGGTGATCAAGCACCTGGACGGCATCTGCCACGTGTACGTCGGCGCCCACGCCGATCTGCCGAAAGCCCGACGCATCGCCTTCAATGCCAAGACTTATCGTTATGGCATCTGCGGTGCGATGGAAACGTTGCTGGTGGATCAAGCCGTTGCCAAGGATTTCCTGCCGTCGATGGCGACACAGTTCCGCGAAAAAGGCGTCGAACTGCGTGGCTGCGAGCGCACCCGTTTGATTATCGATGCGGTAGCCGCGACTGAAGAAGACTGGAACACCGAATACCTGGCGCCGATCCTGTCGATCCGCGTGGTCGACGGGCTGGACCAGGCCATCGAGCACATCAACCAGTACGGCTCCCATCACACCGATTCGATTGTCAGCGAAAACCTTGCAGACACCCGGCGTTTTGTCGCGGAAGTCGATTCGGCGTCGGTGATGATCAACACCCCGACGTGCTTCGCCGATGGCTTCGAATACGGATTGGGTGCCGAGATTGGCATTTCTACTGATAAGCTGCACGCCCGCGGCCCGGTGGGCCTCGAAGGCCTGACCTGCGAGAAGTACATCGTGGTCGGTGATGGCCAGTTGCGCGGCCAGGCGTCGGTCTGACTTGGGCGACCTTAACGCGTCGGCCCGGGACACCGCCTCCGAACCTGCGCCCCGACGTATCGGCATGTTGGGCGGGACGTTCGACCCGGTGCACATCGGCCATTTGCGCGGTGCGCTGGAAGTTGCCGAATCGCTGGCGCTGGACGAGTTGCGTCTGACGCCGAGTGCCAGGCCGCCGCATCGCGGTACGCCGCAGGTGTCGGCGAAGGACCGTCTGGCGATGGTCGAGTGCGCGGTGGCCGGTGTGGCGCCGCTGGTAGTGGACGCCCGCGAATTGCAGCGGGACAAGCCGTCCTACACCATCGACACCCTGGAGCTGATGCGCGCCGAACTGGCCGCTGAAGACCAGGTTTTTCTACTTTTGGGCTGGGACGCATTTTGCGGCCTGCCCACTTGGCACCGCTGGGAAGAGTTGCTCCAGCATTGCCACATCCTGGTGCTGCAACGCCCGGATGCCGACAGCGAACCGCCGGATGCCTTGCGCAACCTGCTGGCAGCGCGCTCGGTGAGCGACCCGCTGGCCCTCAAAGGGCCGAGCGGACAGATTGCATTCGTCTGGCAGACGCCGCTCGCGGTATCCGCCACCCAGATCCGTCAACTGCTGGCCAGCGGTAAGTCGGTACGTTTCCTGGTGCCCGACGCGGTCCTGGCCTACATCGATGCGCACGGACTTTACCGTGCGTCGAACTGAAAAAGGGTGCGCTTCAAGGCACGTGAATGCGTGTAGCGAAGCGCCCGAACATACGAGCAAAACGAGTTTTATATGACTGACAAAGACGTAGCTAAAGTTAAGCGCAAAGGCACATTCAAGAGCGCCCCGCTGCCAGTGGAAGCGCCAACCGGCCCTGAGCTGGTCGGCGCAGAACTGGTCAAGGTTGCCGTAGCCGCCCTGGAAGACGTCAAGGCCCAGGACATTCAGGTCATCGACGTTCGTGAAAAGCAGAGCATCACTGACTTCATGATCATCGCAACCGGTACCTCCAACCGCCAGATCGGCGCGATGCTGGACAAGGTTCGCGAAGCCGTCAAAGCCCAGGGCGTCAAGCCACTGGGTGAAGAAGGCAAGGGCGACAGCGACTGGGTCCTGCTGGATATGGACGACGTGATCGTGCACATGATGACGGCCTCGGCGCGCCAGTTCTACGACCTGGAACGCCTGTGGGCCGGTGCCGAGCAGAGCCGTTCGGCGAGCGCCGCGCATCACAGCCCGGAAAACACCCATGAGCATTTCACCAAGCTCAACAAAGACCAGCAGTAAGGGCCCGCTGTGCGACTGCGACTGATCGCCGTCGGTTCACGCATGCCCAAATGGGTGGAAGAAGGCTGGCATGAGTATGCCAAGCGTCTTCCGTCCGAGCTGGCGCTGGAACTGGTGGAAATACCGCTCAACACCCGGGGCAAGAACGCCGACGTGGCGCGCTTCATCCGTCAGGAAGGCGAAGCCATGCTGGCCAAGGTCGGGCCGAACGAGCGGGTTGTCACCCTCGAAGTCCACGGCAAGCCCTGGAGCACCGAGCAGTTGGCGGTCGAACTCGATCGCTGGCGTCTCGATTCGCGCACGGTGAACTTCATGGTCGGCGGCCCCGAAGGGCTGGCGCCGGAAGTCTGTGCGCGGGCCGATCAGCGCTGGTCGTTGTCGCCATTGACGTTGCCCCACCCGCTGGTGCGGATTCTGATCGGCGAACAGCTGTACCGTGCCTGGACAGTTCTGTCCGGCCACCCTTACCACAAGTAGTTCTGCCCTCATGTCCCAGCCGATCCGCATCAAGGACCACGAAAAAGACGCCCGTCTGGTGCGTGGCCGCGTCGTGTTCGGGGCTATTGCGGTGGTGCTGCTGATCGCCGTGCTGATCGCGCGGCTGTATTTCCTCCAGGTGATCCAGTACGAGTACCACTCGACCCTGTCGGAAAACAACCGCGTCCATGTGCAACCGATTCCGCCGACCCGCGGGTTGATTTTCGACCGCAATGGCGTGGTGGTGGCCGATAACCGGCCGAGCTTCAGCCTGAGCATGACTCGCGAACGCTCCGGCGACTGGCAGCAAGTGCTCGACGTGATTGTCGAAGTGCTGGAGCTGACGCCCGAAGATCGAGTGATCTTCGAGAAACGCATGCGTCAGGGCCGTCGGCCATTCGAGCCGGTGCCGATCCTGTTCGAGCTGACTGAAGAGCAGATCGCCCGCATCGCGGTAAACCAGTTCCGGCTGCCAGGCGTGGAAGTGGTCGCGCAACTGGTGCGGCATTACCCGCAGGGCGCGCACTTTGCGCACTCGGTGGGTTACATGGGGCGGATCAACGAGAAAGAGCTGAAATCCCTCGATCCGGTCAATTACAGCGGCACTCACCACATCGGCAAGACCGGCATCGAGCGTTTCTACGAGCCCGAGCTACACGGTCAGGTGGGTTACGAAGAAGTCGAAACCAACGCTCGAGGCCGCGTGTTGCGGGTGCTCAAGCGTACCGATCCGATTCCCGGCAAGGACATCGTCCTGAGCCTGGACATCAAATTGCAGGAAGCGGCCGAAGCGGCACTCGGCGGTCGTCGTGGTGCGGTGGTGGCGCTGGATCCGGCCACCGGCGAAGTATTGGCCATGGTCAGCCAGCCGAGTTTCGATCCGAACCTGTTCGTCACCGGCATCAGCTTCAAGGCATATGCCGAGCTGCGCGATTCCATCGACCGGCCGCTGTTCAACCGCGTGCTGCGTGGTTTGTACCCGCCGGGTTCGACGATCAAGCCGGCGGTGGCGATTGCCGGCCTGGATGCGGGCGTCGTGACGGCGTCGAGCCGGGTTTACGATCCGGGCTATTACCAGCTGCCCAATTACGACCACAAGTACCGTAACTGGAACCGCACCGGTGACGGCTATGTTGATCTGGACACGGCGATCATGCGTTCCAACGATACCTACTTCTATGACCTGGCGCACAAACTGGGGATTGATCGGCTGTCGGCGTACATGAGCAAATTCGGCATCGGCCAGAAGGTTTCGCTGGATATGTTCGAAGAGTCGCCGGGGCTGATGCCGACCCGCGAGTGGAAGCGCGCGACCCGTCGTCAGGCCTGGTTCCCGGGTGAAACGCTGATCCTCGGGATCGGTCAGGGCTACATGCAATCCACGCCATTGCAGTTGGCCCAGGCCACGGCACTGGTGGCCAACAAAGGGGTGTGGAACCGTCCGCACCTGGCCAAGACCGTCGAGGGTGAAAAGCCCAAGGATGACAACCCGATGCCGGACATCATCCTGCGCGACCCGTCCGACTGGACCAGGGTCAATCACGGTATGCAGCAGGTCATGCACGGCGCTCGCGGTACGGCGCGCAAGGCGGCAATCGGCGCGCAATACCGCATCGCCGGCAAAAGCGGCACGGCCCAGGTGGTCGCGATCAAGCAGGGCGAGAAGTACGACCGCTCCAAAGTTCAGGAACGCCATCGCGACCACGCCCTGTTCGTTGGCTTCGCGCCGGCCGACAGCCCGAAAATCGTGGTGTCGGTGATGGTCGAGAACGGCGAGTCCGGTTCCGGTGTCGCAGCGCCCGTGGTGCGTCAAATCATGGACGCCTGGCTCCTCGACCAGCAAGGTCATTTGAAAGCCGAATACGCCAGCCCTATCAGTGCGGAGGCTACGGCCCGTGAAGAGTAATTTCGATCGCATCCTTTCCAGTGAGGATGTGATGCGTCGCCGTGCGACGCTGTTGCAACGCATGCACATCGACGGCCCGTTGCTGATCCTGCTGCTGACCCTCGCCGCTGGCAGCCTGTTTGTGCTGTATTCGGCCAGCGGCAAGAGCTGGGACCTGCTGGCCAAGCAAGCCACGTCGTTCGGCATTGGTCTGGTGTCGATGATCGTCATTGCCCAATTCGAACCACGGTTCATGGCCCGCTGGGTGCCGGTCGGTTATGTGGTCGGCGTGCTGCTGCTGGTCGTCGTCGACATTATGGGTCACAACGCCATGGGGGCGACGCGCTGGATCAACATTCCCGGGGTGATCCGCTTCCAGCCTTCGGAGTTCATGAAGATTCTGATGCCGGCGACGATTGCCTGGTATTTGTCCAAACGCACCCTGCCGCCGCAGCTCAAGCATGTGGGTGTCAGCCTGTTTCTGATCGGCTTGCCATTCATTCTGATCGTGCGCCAGCCAGACCTCGGCACCTCTTTGCTGATTCTGGCGGGCGGCGCGTTTGTGCTGTTCATGGGCGGGCTGCGCTGGCGCTGGATTGTCAGTGTGCTGGCGGCGGCGGTCCCGGTGGCGATCGCGATGTGGTACTTCGTCATGCACGATTACCAAAAACAGCGCGTCCTGACCTTTCTCGACCCCGAAAGCGATCCGCTCGGCACCGGCTGGAACATCATCCAGTCGAAAGCCGCTATCGGTTCCGGCGGCGTGTTCGGCAAGGGCTGGTTGTTGGGTACTCAGTCGCACCTCGACTTTCTGCCGGAAAGCCACACCGACTTTATTATTGCGGTGATGGGCGAAGAGTTCGGCCTCGTCGGTATCTGCGCACTGCTGCTGATTTACCTGCTGTTGATCGGTCGCGGGCTGGTGATTACCGCTCAGGCCCAGACATTGTTCGGTAAATTGCTCGCGGGCGCCCTGACCATGACGTTTTTTGTTTACGTTTTCGTCAACATCGGTATGGTCAGTGGCCTGTTGCCGGTTGTGGGGGTGCCGTTGCCGTTCATTAGCTACGGAGGAACTTCGCTGGTGACGCTGCTGTCAGCGTTTGGGGTTTTGATGTCGATCCATACCCATCGTAAGTGGATCGCACAGGTTTGAATAAGGTGAAGAGTTCAATGCAAGTAATGCGTGGCTGGGCGACTCGATACGCGCCGTGGGTCGGCCTGGTAAGCATCCTTGGCACAGCGCAGGACGCGTTGGCCGGCGATTACGAAGGCTCACCCCAGGTGGCCGGTTTCGTCGGTGAAATGACCCGCGACTACGGTTTCGCCGGTGAACAGCTGATGGGCGTGTTCCGCGAAGCCGAGCGCAAGCAGTCGATTCTGGACGCGATCTCGAAACCCGCCGAACGGGTCAAGCAGTGGAACGAGTACCGCCCGATGTTCATCACCGACGCGCGTATTGCCCGCGGCGTGGACTTCTGGCGTCAGCACGAGGCGGTGCTGGCGCGTGCGGAGCAGGAATACGGCGTGCCGGCGCAGGTGATCGTGTCGATCATCGGCGTTGAAACCTTTTTCGGCCGCAATACCGGTAATTTCCGGGTGATCGACGCCTTGTCGACCCTGGGTTTCGACTATCCTCCCCGTGCCGAATTCTTCCGCAAGGAATTGCGTGAGTTTCTGCTACTGGCGCGTGAAGAGCAGGTCGATCCATTGACCCTCAAAGGCTCGTACGCCGGGGCCATGGGCCTGCCGCAGTTCATGCCGAGCAGTTTTCGCGCCTACGCGGTGGACTTCGACGGGGACGGCCACATTAATATCTGGACCAATCCGGACGATGCCATCGGCAGCGTCGCCAGCTACTTCAAGCGTCACGGCTGGGTGGCCGGCGAGCCGGTGGTCAGCCGCGCCGACGCGCGTGGCGAGCAGGTCGACGAGGGTTTGACCACGGGCATCGAACCGACTAAAACCGTCGGGGAGTTGCGGGCGTTGGGGTGGTCAAGTCATGATGCGCTGCGCGATGATATGCCGGTCACGGCATTCCGCCTGGAAGGTGACAATGGCCCTGAGTACTGGATGGGCCTGACGAATTTTTACGCAATCACGCGTTATAACCGCAGCGTGATGTACGCCATGGCCGTACATCAACTGTCTGAACAGCTGGTCCAAGCACGGGGCGTCAAGTAATGCGGGCATTGCCTATGAATAAACCCCTGAAGCTGATGGCATTCGCCGCGTTGGCTGTGCTGGTCGCCAGTTGTTCGACCAGCCGCGCGCCGGCTCAGAAATCTTCATCCACCGCCGTGCGTGCTACGCCGGGGCTGGACATCAACCGCGCCCACAAAGATGGCGCGCCGTGGTGGGACGTCGACGTATCGCGCATCCCGGACGCCACGCCGACCCTGCACACCGGTCCTTACAAGGCCAACCCATACACAGTGCTGGGCAAGACCTACTTCCCGATTCAAGAGTCCAAGACCTATGTCGCCTCAGGTACGGCGTCGTGGTACGGCACCAAGTTCCATGGCCAGAACACCGCCAACGGCGAGGTGTACGACCTGTACGGCATGAGCGCCGCCCACAAGACCTTGCCATTGCCAAGTTACGTTCGGGTGACCAACCTGGACAATAACAAGTCGGTGATTTTGCGGGTCAACGATCGCGGGCCGTTCTACTCGGATCGCATTATCGATTTGTCGTATGCGGCAGCCAAAAAGCTCGGCTATGCCGAAACCGGCACCGCGCGGGTCAAGGTTGAAGGCATCGACCCTCAGCAATGGTGGGCGGCCAAAGGACGTCCGGCGCCGCTGATGCTCAACGAGCCGCAAGTTGCGCAGAACACCGCGCCGACCATCACCGCGTCCGCCGGCACCGTCGAGCAATGGACGCCTCCGCCGCAGCAACACGCCGCGGCCGTCGTGCCTTTGCAGATCGATGCAAAAAAAAACGCTTCTGCACCAGCGTCTGGCCAGTATCTGCAGGTGGGCGCGTTCGCCAACCCGGACGCTGCAGAACTCCTGAGATCGAAGCTGAGCGGGATGGTGAGCGCTCCGGTGTTCATCAGCTCGATCGTGCGCAATCAACAAACCCTGCATCGGGTTCGCCTGGGGCCGATCGGCTCGCCGGGTGAAATCCAGCAAGTGCAGAACAGCGTGCGCCTGGCCAATCTCGGTTCGCCGAGCGTGGTCACTGCCGAGTAATACGTAAGACTTGATTGAAGGTTCACTTGCGGTTTTGGGGGGTGGACCTGGTTGTTGGCTCGTTGAAGAACAAAAGCCCGGCAAGGGTTCTGAGTGAACGACTGAACACGCGATGGTTCGATAGAAAACCATCTAGATTAGTTTTGCCTTCGGGCAGTTTCCATTAGCGATTTCGAGAGACGGATGAACATCACCACCTTTGCCAAACGCCTGTGCCTTCTAGTACCGCTGCTCCTTTCGCCAGCCGCTTTCGCGGTCGAGATGATGCCGTCGCCGCCACAACTGGCCGCCAAAGCCTACGTGCTCATGGATGCCAGCAGCGGCAACGTGCTGGTGGAGAACAACGGTGACCAGCGTCTGCCGCCGGCCAGCCTGACCAAACTGATGACCGCGTACCTCGCGACCCTGGAAATCCGTCGTGGCCAGATTGGCGAAAACGACCCGGTGACCGTCAGCGAAAACGCCTGGCGTACCGGCGGCTCGCGGATGTTCATCAAGGTCGGCACGCAGGTGACGGTCAGCGATCTGCTGCACGGCATCATCATTCAGTCAGGTAACGACGCCAGCGTTGCGCTTGCCGAGCACATCGCCGGCAGCGAAGACGCCTTCGCCGACATGATGAACAAAACCGTGGCCGACCTGGGCATGACCAACAGCCACTTCATGAACCCGACCGGTCTGCCGAACCCTGAGCACTACTCGTCGGCTCACGACATGGCCGTGCTGGCTCGCGCAATCATCCACGAAGACCCGGCTCACTATGCGATCTACTCGCAGAAAGAGTTCTTCTGGAACGGTATCAAGCAACCTAACCGTAACCTGCTGCTGTGGCGCGACAAGACCGTTGACGGTCTGAAAACCGGCCACACCGACGAAGCCGGCTACTGCATGGTGTCTTCGGCTGTACGTGATGGCATGCGCCTGATCGCCGTGGTGTTCGGCACCAACAGTGAAGTCGCTCGTGCGTCCGAAACCCAGAAGCTGCTGACTTACGGTTTCCGTTTCTTTGAAACCCAGACCTTCTATCAGAAAGGCGCCGAGCTGGCTCAGGCCCCTGTCTGGAAAGGCACCACCAACCAGGTCAAGGCCGGCCTGGCTCAAGACCTGACCATGACTCTGCCAAAAGGCCAGCTGAAAAAGCTCGCTGCCAGCATGACCATGAACCCACAACTGATCGCGCCAATCGCCAAGGGCGACGTGATCGGTAAAGTCGAAGTGAAACTGGAAGACAAGGTGGTGCAC
Source organism: Pseudomonas fluorescens (assembly GCF_902497785.1). Taxonomy (GTDB): domain Bacteria; phylum Pseudomonadota; class Gammaproteobacteria; order Pseudomonadales; family Pseudomonadaceae; genus Aquipseudomonas; species Aquipseudomonas fluorescens_BO. The sequence continues at coordinate 196,371 of NZ_CABVHK010000006.1, read as the reverse complement.
AGTGCCGACCTGATCGCTCTGGACGCGGTCGACGAGGGTGGTATCTTCCGTCGCATGTGGGATAGCATCCGTCTATTCTTCTACGGCTTGTTCAACTGAATTAGTGTGGACTCGCATGGCCCCGTTCCCATCGGAACGGGGCCATGTCCGTTGCCACGGCTTACGAGGCCGTTACGCCATGACAGACACCGAAGTAAAGGCGCCAAAAATCGAATTTCCCTGCGCGGATTACCCGATCAAGGTGATCGGCGACACCGGCGTGGGTTTCAAGGACAGGATCATCGCGATCCTTGAGAAACACGCGACCGTTGACCACAAGACCCTGGCCGAGCGCCAGAGTACCAACGGCAAGTACACCACCATCCAGTTGCACATCATCGCCACCGGTCAAGAGCAGCTGTACGACATCAACAGCGAGTTGCGGGCTACCGGTTTCGTGCACATGGTGCTGTGATGTCTGGCAGGCTGGGCTTTCGCGAACTCGGCCAGATGGCTTACGAGCCGGTCTGGCATGCCATGCAACGCTTCACCAACGAACGCGGCAGCGATGCCGCCGACGAAATCTGGCTGGTCGAGCACCCGCCGGTGTTCACCCAGGGCCAGGCCGGCAAGGCCGAGCACTTGTTGCTACCGGGCGATATTCCGGTGGTGCAGGTTGACCGCGGTGGCCAGGTGACTTATCACGGCCCCGGCCAATTGGTTGCCTACCTGTTGCTGGATGTACGCAAGCTGGGTTTCGGCGTGCGTGACCTGGTCACCCGCATGGAACACTGTCTGATCGAATTGCTGGGCAGTTACGGCGTGACGGCGGCGGCCAAGCCGGATGCGCCGGGTGTCTACGTCGACGGGGCGAAAATCGCCTCCCTGGGTCTGCGGATCCGCCACGGTTGTTCCTTTCATGGCCTGGCCCTGAACGTGGACATGAACCTGGAACCGTTTCGACGGATTAATCCCTGCGGCTACGCCGGGCTGGCGATGACCCAGCTGAGCGACCATGCAGGATCGATTGAATTTGCCGAGGTAAGTGCCCGGCTGCGCGCGCAGCTCGTCAAACACCTCGACTATGCTGAGCAGACGACCCTAACGGGCGGAATCGACTGATATGACTACTGATGCAGTGCAAACCATGATCCCGACGCTGGATGTTACCGAGCGTCCGGCCCCGCGTGCCAAGGTTGAAGCCGGCGTCAAGCTGCGCGGCGCCGAGAAGGTTGCACGCATCCCGGTGAAGATCATCCCGACCACCGAACTGCCGAAGAAGCCCGACTGGATCCGCGTACGCATCCCGGTTTCCCCGGAAGTCGACCGCATCAAGGCGCTGCTGCGCAAACACAAGCTGCACAGCGTCTGCGAAGAAGCGTCCTGCCCGAACCTTGGGGAATGCTTCTCCGGCGGCACTGCAACCTTCATGATCATGGGCGACATCTGCACCCGTCGCTGCCCGTTCTGCGACGTGGGCCATGGCCGTCCGAAGCCACTGGACGTCAACGAGCCGGAAAGCCTGGCCATCGCCATCGCCGACCTGAAACTGAAATACGTGGTGATCACCTCGGTTGACCGCGACGACCTGCGTGACGGCGGTGCCCAGCACTTTGCCGACTGCATCCGCGAGATCCGCAAGCTGTCGCCGAACGTGCAGCTCGAAACCCTGGTACCGGATTACCGTGGCCGCATGGACGTCGCGCTGGAAATCACCGCCGCTGAGCCGCCGGATGTGTTCAACCACAACCTGGAAACCGTGCCGCGTCTCTACAAGGCGGCGCGTCCGGGTTCGGATTACCAGTGGTCGCTGACCCTGCTGCAACGCTTCAAGCAGATGATGCCGCACATTCCGACCAAATCCGGGCTGATGCTCGGTTTGGGCGAAACCGACGAAGAAGTCATCGAAGTGATGAAGCGCATGCGCGAACACGACATCGACATGCTCACGCTGGGCCAGTACCTGCAACCGTCCCGCAGCCACTTGCCGGTGCAGCGTTTCGTGCACCCGGACACCTTCGCCTGGTTCGCCGAGGAAGGTTACAAAATGGGCTTCAAGAACGTTGCGTCCGGTCCGCTGGTGCGTTCTTCGTACCATGCTGACGAGCAGGCGAAGCTGGTTAAAGCCGAGCTGATGTCGTCCTGATCGGCTGATTGTCAGAAATGCCCGCGAGGCTTGTTCGGTCTCGCGGGTATTTTTTTGCCTGGCCTACGGCAATCGCAGGCTTTTCCTGCACGCAGTGGGGGCGTAGTCCCTCTTCTGTTTGTCTGCATTCCTGACTACTGTGTGTTGAAGATTTTTGCGCAGGGAGATTCATGGATGACCGTTCGACCGATCCACACACTGTCACCTCATCAGCCCGTTCCGGCCTTGCCCCCGGAAGGGTTGATCGGAGTTATTGCGCCCGCAGGCCCCGCGCCGCTGAACACCGACAAAGCGCTCGCCTGGATGCGCGCGCGCGGTTACGCGCTACGGATTTTCCCCGGCGTGTATCAGCAGGATGGTTATCTGGCGGGCAGCGACGATGTGCGGCTCAATGACCTGCACGCCGCATTTGCCGATTGCGAGGTCGACGCAATCATTTGCCTGCGCGGCGGTTACGGTACGCCGCGCCTGCTCGACCGCATCGATTTTGAATTGCTGCAGAACAACGCCAAGCCATTCATCGGCTACAGCGACATCACCGCGCTGCACCTGGCAATCAGTCGCTACGCCGGTTTTGTGACCTTCCATGGGCCGTTGCTTAACGCAGATCTGTTGGGCGACAAGCAGAAGCCGACCGAGTCTTCGTTTTTCAACATGCTCAGAGGACAGGTGAAGGCGGGCAGCGTGCTGGCGCACCCGGCCGCCCATCCGTTGACCACCCTCGAGCCGGGCATCGCTCACGGGCGTTTGCTGGGGGGCAATCTGTCGATAATCGCCGCAACCATGGGCACACCGTACGAAATCGATGCCGAGGGCGTAATCCTGTTCATCGAGGACATCAACGAGCCGCTCTACCGGATTGACCGCTTGCTGACTCACCTGCGACTGGCGGGGACGCTGTGCAAGCTGCGCGGGGTTCTGGTAGGTGACATAGCGGGGGTGGAGACGGCAGCGCTGGAGCGTTTGCTCAAGCAGACCTTTGAACCGCTGCGGATACCGGTGCTGGCCGGGTGGCGCAGCGGGCATTGCGATCCGAACCTGACGTTGCCGATGGGGGCGCTGGTGCGGCTGGATGCGGGGAACAGGGAGTTGGTGTTGGAGCAGGATGTGGTGATCAGATAGACCAAAAGATCGCAGCCTTCGGCAGCTCCTACGGGTGTACATCTGTAGGAGTTGCCGAAGGCTGCGATCTTTTGCTTTTAACGGTTACGCAAACCTTCAAGCAGCTTGTGCGTAGGATACCCGTCCGCCGGCCAGCCAAACGACTGCTGCGCGCTGCGGATCGCCTTGCGGGTATTGGCGCCGATAATCCCGTCCGCAGCGCCCGCGTCGTATTTCTGCGCGCTTAGCAGGTTTTGCAGCTCGATCCGCTCGGTACGGCTCAGCGGCAGATCATCCTTCGGCCAGGCGCCGTTGATCAGGCCTGCACCGCTGAAACGTTCCGACAACAGGCTCACGGCCAACGCGTAGGACGACGAGTTGTTGTACTTGAGGATCGCCCGGAAGTTGTCGAGCACCAGGAACGCCGGGCCGCGATAACCGGCTGGCAGCAGCAGGGCGGCGGAGAGGTTTTCCGAGCCTGGCGGGACTTGAGCTCCATTGGGCAGGGCGACGCCCAGTTGCAGCCATTCAGCGACACTCTTGCGCGTCGTGCCATCGGCCAGCACGTAGTTGAAGCTGCCTGGCAGCTGAACTTCGAAGCCCCACGGCTGGCCTTTCTGCCAGCCAGAGCTTTGCAGGTAATGCGCCGTCGACGCCAGCGCATCGGCCGGGCTGCCCCAGATGTCGCGGCGACCGTCGCCATCGAAGTCCACGGCGTGGGTGTTGTAGGTGGTCGGGATGAACTGGGTCTGGCCCATGGCTCCGGCCCAGGAACCGAGCATTTTCTCCGGTTCGATATCGCCTTGTTGCAGGATTTGCAGGGCCGCGATCAATTGCGCGTGGGCGAACCCCGGACGGCGGCCTTCGTAGGCGAGGGTCGCGAGGGAGTTGATCACCGACTTGCTGCCCTGGAACTGGCCGAAGTTACTCTCCATGCCCCACACCGAGACCAGTGCCTGACGATCGACGCCGTAACGCTGTTCGATGCTTTGCAGGATGTCGGCATACTGGTTGACCAGCGTCTGACCTTTGCGCACGCGCAGCGGCGACAGGGCGCCATCGAGGTATTCCCACACCGGGCGGGAAAATTCCGGCTGGCTGCGGTCGGCGCGGATCACACTGTCGTCCACGCTGACATTGGCGAAGGCACGGTCGAACAGATCGGCGCGAATGCCGGCGGCCAGCGCATCCTTACGGAAGCCGGCCTGCCATTCGGCGAAGGTCTGGGTCGGCTGCAGGTCGAGATTTTCACCGGTCGGCACCACGGGCGGAATCACCGCAGGGGCAGTCGCGACGGGAAGGGTCTGAAGCGGTTGGGCGTCGGCGGCGGTCGGTTTTTCCGCGCAGGCGACTAGCAGTACGAGGCTGGAGGCAGCTATCAATTGGCGCAGGTGCCAACGACGGGAAATACAAAGGGGCATGCACGGGTCCAGGGAATACGAATCAGGTGCAGACCTTAACATGTTGAGCGCTGGCTTGCCTTTCAGGCTGCCAGAAAGTAAGAAGCCTCCCAGCTTTTAGACTGGAAGGCTTCGCGGCGGTAGCTGCCTTTGCCCTTGCCGGCTCGTTCCTGACGGCTGCGGAACAGTGGCTGGGCGATGATGGATTTGGCCTTGTTCGGGCCATGCTGGGATGGCTTTTTGCTCATGATGATTTCTCGCAAGTGAGTGGGTTTTGCGGGGCAAATCATCGGCCGAAGTCGGGGTTCTGTCTATAGGACAAATGCAGGTTGTTTTTGTAGGAAGCAGGATCAAAAGATCGCAGCCTTCGGCAGCTCCTACAGGGGGACGCATTCCAATGTAGGAGCTGTCGAGTGAAACGAGGCTGCGATCTTTTGATCTTATTCAGCGGGCAACGACAATCTTTGGCCGGCCATCAACAACGACAACCGACTCAAACTCATCCACGGCGAACCGGCAGCCTGGCCCTTGATCTGCGCGTCAATGCGCTGCGCTTCCAGCAGCAACTGCGCCCAGCGTTGCGCCGAGTAGCGTTGCAGGGCTTTGCTCATCAACGGTTTGCGTTTGTCCCAGACCGGCGGTCGGGCCGAGCTGAAGGCTTTGTCCAGCGGCACACCCTGGCTGTATTGCAGCGACAGGTTCGCCAGCAGGCGCAGCTCGCGGGCCAGGGCCCAGAGAATCACCGGCGGTTCGACACCTTCACCGCGCAACCCTTCGAGCATGCGCAGCGCATGAGCGGCTTCGCCGTTGAGGATCGCATCGGTCAACCCGAAGACGTCAAAACGCGCACTGTCGGCGACCGCCGCTTGCACAGTCTCGACGGTGATCTGGCCACCTTCGGCCATCAGTTTGAGCTTTTCGATTTCCTGGGCGGCGGCCAGCAGGTTGCCTTCGACCCGGGCGGCGATCAGTTCGACCGCATCCTGGCTGGCGGAGAGCCCGGCCTGGGACAGTCGTTGACGGATCCAGCCGGGCAACTGATTGGCATCCACCGGCCAGATTTGCACGAACTGGGTGTGCTGACCTTCAACCAGCGCCTTGCCCCACTTGGTTTTCTGCGCGCTGCCATCGAGCTTGGGCAAGCTGATCAGCATCAGCGTGTCTTCGGCGGGGCGTGCGCAATACTCGATGAAGGCGGCGGCGCCTTTGTCACCGGGTTTGCCGGATGGCAGGCGCAGTTCCAGCAGACGCTTTTCAGCGAACAGCGACATGCTGGCGCCGGCCTGCAGCAGCGTACCCCAGTCGAAACTGGCGTCGGCGGCGAACACCTGGCGTTCGTCGAAGCCTTGCTGACGAGCGGCGGCGCGAATGGCGTCGGCGGCTTCCTGGCACAACAACGGGTCGTCGCCGCTGATGATGTAGACCGGCGCGAGCGTGCCTTGCAGGTGTTTAGCGAGTTGGGCGGGGGCGAGTTTCATAAGAGAGGGCGAACGGGGCGCCAAAGCGCCCCGTAAGTCTTATTGCTGCGGGATTTCGATGGGCGACTGGCGCGGGGTTTCCGCTTCAGCCTTCTGCGCTGCGTCCAGTGCTGCAGCTTCGGCTTGAGCCTTGGCTGTTGCGGTCTGTTGCAGTTGATCCAGCTGCGCCGGGGTGAACTGTTGCAGGCGCAGCATCATGCGTTGCACCAGTTCACGACGCATTTCCCTGCGGGCATCGTTGGCTTCCTGGTCCGAGCCCACCAGGTTGTTGCCGTCGTGGATAAAGACTTTCTGCACTTCGAGCTTATCGCTCATCAGCGGCAGGTTACCCTGGCCACGGATGTCATAGCTGAGCACGGTGCTCGCCTGATACTCGCCCGTACGACCGGCGCCCGCGTAGCTGAGGATGCGCTGGCTGTCCTGCTCATCCGTCAACACAAGCTTGTACGGCGCACCGCTATAGACCTTGACGCCACTGCCTTCCAGCACCTGGCGCAATTGCGTCACGGTTTCGCCGTAAGCGTTGCGGGCGCTCAGGTCGAGTTCCTTGATCGCCAGTTCCGTGGTGCCGGTGCCGCGCAGCTGGAAACCGCAGGCGCTCAACAGAACCGCGAGGCCCATCACCAGCAAATTGCGTTTGATCATCTTGTTGCTCCCCTTGAAACCAGGTGGGCCGATCTGGCGGCCCGAAAGGTTTTACTCGGCGCCAGGCTCACCTGGCGCCTGATCCAATTAGCTGGCGACGATATTGACCAGTTTCCCGGACACTACGATCACTTTACGAATAGTCAGGCCATCGACAAAGCGCAGCACGTTTTCATTGACGCGGGCAGCGGCTTCGACTTCTTCGCGAGTCGCGGTGGCCGGCATTTCGATCTGGCCGCGCAGCTTGCCGTTGACCTGGATGACCAGCGTCAGGCTGTCCTGCACCAGCGCGGTTTCGTCCACCACCGGCCAGCCTGCGTCGATCACCGGCCCCGCGTGACCCAACTTGTTCCACAGTTCGTGGCTGATGTGCGGGGTGATAGGCGCCAGCAGCAACGTCACGGCTTCCAGACCGTCGTGAATCAGTGCGCGATCCTGTTCGGTGCCTTGCGCGGCTTTTTCCAGCACGTTCATCAGCGTCATCACCTGGGCGATGGCGGTGTTGAATTTGTGGTTCTGGCCGACGTCGTGGCTCGCCTGCTTGATAGCCAGGTGGATCGAACGGCGAATGGCTTTCTGCTCGTCATTCAGCGACGCAACGTCCAGCTTGCCCGGCAGGCCCTGAGTGACGTGCGCTTGGGCGAGACGCCAGACGCGCTTGAGGAAACGGTGCGAACCTTCGACGCCGGAATCGGACCATTCCGCGCTCATGTCGGGCGGTGAGGCGAACATCATGAACAGGCGGCAGGTGTCGGCGCCGAACTGATCAATCATCGACTGTGGGTCGACGCCGTTGTTCTTCGACTTGGCCATCTTCTCGGTGCCGCCGATTTCGACCGGCAGGCCGTCGGCGATCAGCTTGGCGCTAACCACTTTGGCCTTGCTGTCACGCTCGAGTTCGACGTCCGCCGGGTTGAACCAGGTGTAGGCACCGTTGGCTTCGCGACGATAGTACGTCTCGGCGATGACCATGCCTTGGGTCAGCAGGTTCTTGAACGGCTCGTTGGAGCTCACCAGGCCTTCGTCGCGCATCAGCTTATGGAAGAAACGCGCGTACAGCAGATGGAGAATCGCGTGTTCGATCCCGCCGATGTACTGGTCAACCGGCAACCAGTGGTCGGCCGCCGATTTTTCCACCAGGCCGCCTTCATAGTGCGGCGAGGCGTAACGGGCGTAGTACCACGAGGACTCGACGAAGGTGTCCATGGTGTCGGTTTCACGCTTGGCCGGGGCGCCGCATTTCGGGCAGGCGCACTCGTAGAACTCGGGCATGCGTGCCAATGGCGAACCGGCGCCGTCCGGCACCACATCTTCGGGCAGCACGACGGGCAATTGATCTTCCGGGACTGGCACATCACCGCAGGTGTTGCAGTGGATGATCGGGATCGGGCAGCCCCAGTAGCGCTGACGGCTGATGCCCCAGTCGCGCAGACGGAACTGGGTGCGCGAGGCGCCGAGGTTTTTCTTGATCAGCGCGACTTCGATGGCATCGAAGGCGCCGACGAAATCGAGGCCGTCGAACTCGCCGGAGTTGATCAGCGTGCCGTGCTCGCCGTAAGCATCCTGCCAAGGGGCCGGATTGGTGTCACCGGAACTGGTGCGCACCACCGACTTGATCGGCAGGTTGTACTTGGTGGCGAATTCGAAATCACGCTCGTCGTGCGCCGGAACGGCCATGACCGCGCCATCGCCGTAGTGCATCAGTACGTAGTTGGCGACCCATACCGGGAGCTTTTCACCGGTCAGCGGGTGCTCGACGAACAACGAGGTCGGCAGGCCTTTTTTCTCTTGGGTGGCGACGTCGGCTTCAGCGACGCTGCCGCCCTTGCATTCAGCGATGAACGCTTGCAGCTCCGGATTGTTCTGCGCGGCCAGGGTAGCCAGGTGGTGCTCGGCGGCTACGGCAACGTAGGTTGCACCCATCAGGGTGTCCGGACGGGTGGTGAAGACTTTCAGTGCGCCGGCTTCGCCGATGGAATCGACGTTGTACGGGAACTGCACTTCCATGCCGCGGGATTTGCCGATCCAGTTGCGCTGCATGGTCTTGACCTGTTCAGGCCAGCCGGTCAACTCGTCGAGACTCTCCAGCAGTTCATCCGCATAAGCAGTGATCTTGAAGTAGTACATCGGGATTTCGCGCTTTTCGATCAGCGCGCCGGAACGCCAGCCGCGACCGTCGATCACTTGCTCGTTGGCCAGAACGGTCTGGTCGACCGGGTCCCAGTTCACGGTGCCGCTTTTCTTGTAGATCACGCCTTTTTCGAACAGGCGGGTGAACAGCCATTGTTCCCAGCGGTAGTAGTCCGGCTTGCAGGTGGTGACTTCACGGGACCAATCCACCGCGAGGCCCAGGCTGCGCAGCTGGGTTTTCATGTAGGCAATGTTTTCGTAGGTCCACTTGGCGGGCGCGACGTTGTTCTTCATCGCGGCGTTTTCCGCCGGCATGCCGAAGGCGTCCCAACCCATGGGTTGCAGGACATTCTTGCCTTGCATGCGCTGATAGCGCGAGATCACGTCGCCGATGGTGTAGTTGCGCACGTGCCCCATGTGTAGCTTGCCGCTGGGGTAAGGGAACATCGACAGGCAGTAGAACGTCTCCTTGCCTGGCTGTTCACTGACTTCAAAGGACTTTTGCTCGTCCCAGAACGACTGGGCGGCGGCTTCGATTTCACGGGGCTGATATTGTTCGTGCATGGCTACTTTTGAACTGAATAGGGGTGGCCTAATCCTCTTCAATGCAACGCTGGACGGTGAGCACGCCAAATCGGCGTTTCGGTGCCCAGACGAGCTGGAAGTGGAGTTACAGGAAGCGCCGTAGCATACATGACCGCGCTCTACCGAGGGAAACCCTGATTGCACGCAGCCGCCGACCGAATTGCCCTGCGAGGGCCGTTGGTCGCGGCACTCAGCCGGTTTGTTCATGGAAGCTAAGCTCTAAATGGGGAGCGAGTCTTATCTTCAATGAGGTGAGGGATGGTTGAGTCACAGCAAAAAGTTACGAAACCGGAGCTGTACGAAAGACTGATCGATCGTCTGGGAATGGCCCTGGACGCGGCGAAAACCGCTGATCGGTTGCGCGATGAGCGTCCCCTGGAGCTGGAACTGCGTGGCCTGAGCCCCGCAGAGTTTGCATTGGTCAAGGCGTATCTGGATCGCAGTGAACGTGAAACACATGGATGCTTGTCGGAAGCAGTGAAGCAACTAGACGCACCACGTTCGGCCAAGATCATCTGGCTCAAGGATAAGGTACCTGGCAGGGGACGCGGTAAAGGTCCGGTCGCTGCATTTCAAGTTGGGCAATTGAAGCCATAACTGTCGTTTTTTTCAGCATAGTCCTTGCCCATCTGTTGTCGCGCTGCGTCAACCCACTTAGGCTTCGGGCATCTCTGGAGATGCTCGATGCCTTTTCGTTATTTCGTTAAACACCTTCTGATGCCTCCCGGCGTTCTCTTGCTGTTGCTGGTGCTTGCCTGGTGGTTCCGTCGCTCACGGCCGCGCCTCGCCGGCGTGTGCTTTGCGTTGGGCGTGGGCGGTTTCTGGCTGATGAGCCTGCCGGTCGTCGTGCAGTGGGGCGCCGCCGCCCTGGAGCGTGAGCCGCCGCTGGCACGCGAGCAATGGGCAACCCTCGCGCAGCGCGCCGACGCGATCATCGTCCTTGGCGCGGGGCGTGAACGAGGCGACCCGGCCTGGGGCACCGACCAGCCCACGGGAGTTGCCCTTGAGCGCGAACGCTATGCGGCGCGCCTGGCCAAGGCCTCGGGCTTGCCGATTCTGACCAGCGGCGGATTGCATTACGGAACGCCGCCGAGCGAAGCGCGATTGATGGCCGACTCGCTGCGTGAGGATTTCGGCGTGCCGGTGCGTTGGCAGGAAGAACGCAGCCGTACCACGTGGGAAAATGCGCAGTTCAGCGCCGAGGTGTTGTTGCCCGAAGATATAAAGCGCGTGGTCGTGGTGACACAGGCGTGGCACATGCCGCGAGCGGTCTGGAGTTTCCAGAAGGCCGGGTTTGCCGTGGTGCCGGCGCCGATGGGGTTTTTAGGCGTGGATAATGCTGAACCATTAGGCGGCTGGATGCCGGAGTTCAGGGCCATTTGGCGCAGCGGGCAGTTGTTGAATGAGGCGGTGGGGCAGGTCGGGTATTGGATGTTTTATCGCTGAAAGTCAAAAGATCGCAGCCTGCGGCAGCTCCTACAGGACGTATACAATCCGGTGTAGGAGCTGCCGCAGGCTGCGATCTTTTTGCAAGCGCCGCGCTTAAACAGTTTTGGCCATACGGTTCGCGACCAGTGCCCAGCCAAACAAAAGCACACAAATAATGATCAACGGCCACGAACGCCATTGCAGGTAAGGCGTCAGGTTGTGCATTGGTACCACTTCGCCGTACAGGATGCCCTGTTCGAATTGCGGGATCTGCACAGTGATCTGGCCAAACGGGTTGATCAGGCCGGTGACGCCGTTGTTGGTGGCGCGGATCATCCAGCGACCGGCCTCGAGTGCGCGCATCTGCGCCATCTGCAAGTGCTGCAGCGGGCCGATGGAAGTGCCGAACCAGGTGTCGTTGCTGATGGTCAGCAACAAATCGCTGCGGGCGGCGAGGCTGGCGGCGAATTCCGGGTACACCACTTCGTAGCAGATGTACGGCGCAATCTGATAACCCTTGGCCTGCAGCATCGGCTGATCGGCGGGGCCACGGGCGAAGTCCGACATTGGCAGGTCGAAGAACGCGATCAGCCCGCGCAGCACTTCCTGCAGCGGCACGTACTCGCCAAACGGCACCAGTTTCTGTTTGAGGTAAGTGCCATCGCCTTCGCCGACCACGGTGATGCCGTTGAAGAAACGCTTCTGGTGGTGCACTTCCTGGCGAATCGGCACGCCGGTGATCAGCGCAGACTTACGCTCGGCGGCAAAGCTTCCCATCATGTTCAGGTAGCCTTCAGCGGACTCCTTGAGCACCGGGACCGCTGTTTCCGGCCAGATCAACAGGTCAACCCGCTTCGAACTGAAACTCATGTCGCGGTACAGCGCCAACTGTGCGTTGAGCTGCGCCGGGTCCCACTTCATGCTTTGTTCGATATTGCCCTGAATCGCCGCGACGCTCAGCGGCGCACCGGCCGGACTGGTCCAGGCGTGTTCCTTGAGTGCCATGCCAGCCACCCACGGCCCGATCAGCAACAATACGCCAGCGGCGATGAAGCCTTTGCGGCCCGTGCGGACCAGGCGCAAAGCGTTGTAGATCAGCGCGGCGGTCAAGGCCAGGGTGAAGGAAATCAGCCACATCCCACCGACTGGCGCGAGCCCGGCCAGCGGGCCGTCGAGTTGGCTGTAACCGGAATACAGCCACGGGAAGCCCGTGAGAAACCAGCCACGAAAGGCCTCCTGACCGACCCACAGCGCGGCGAATGCCAAGGCGTCCGCCAGTGGCGCTTCGTTGCGGCGCAGCCAGCGCGCCCAGATCCAGGCGGGCAGGGCAAAGAACCAGGCAATCGCCGCCGTAAAGAGCAGCATCAGGAACCCGGCCAGCAGCACCGATGCGCCGCCGAAGTTGTGGATGCTGTAGTAGATCCAGCTGGTGCCCGCGCCAAACAGACCGAAGCCGAAACACCAGCCACGGCCCAGGGCCTGACGAGGATTCAGTTCGCGCAAACCGGCGTAAAAAAATCCGACCGCCAGCAACGCCAGTGGCCAGATATCGAACGGCGCCAGGGCCAAAGTGGTGAGTGCACCGGCCGCCACGGCCAGCAGGTTACCGGGCCAGCCGGGGCGGGTCATACGACGCATTTCAATCCTTGGATTTATCGGGCGATAGGGGTCAGGCGCAGCAAATGAATTCGACGGCTGTCGGCGTTCAGGATGCGGAAGCGGTAGGGACCGATTTCAGTGATTTCATTGCGTTTTGGCAAGTGCCCGAACGCGCTCATCACCAGGCCACCCACGGTGTCGAACTCATCGTTGGAGAATTCGCTGTCGAAGAACTCGTTGAAGTTCTCGATCGGCGTCAGCGCCTTTACGAGGAAGTCACCGCTTGGCAACGGCTTGATGTAGCTGTCTTCTTCGACGTCATGTTCGTCTTCGATGTCGCCGACGATCTGTTCCAGCACGTCTTCAATGGTCACCAGACCCGCCACACCGCCGTATTCGTCGATGACGATGGCCATGTGGTTGTGGTTGGCGCGAAATTCGCGCAGCAGCACATTCAGGCGCTTGGACTCGGGCACGAAGGTGGCCGGGCGCAGCAGGTCCTTGATGTTGAAGCTGTCGCCATTCTCCTTGAGGATCAACGGCAGCAAATCCTTGGCCAGCAACACGCCCATCACGTCATCGTGGCTTTCGCCGATGACCGGGTAGCGGGAGTGGGCCGAGTCGACCACGGCAGGCAGGAATTCGCGGGGTGTCTGGGTCGCCTTGATGCTGATCATCTGCGAGCGCGGGACCATGATGTCCCGGACTTGCAGGTCTGCTACCTGAATGGCGCCTTCGACGATGGCCAGCGCTTCGCTGTCCAGCAACTTGTTCTGGTGTGCATCGCGCAGAAGCTCCAGCAGCTCCTGGCGGTTCTTCGGCTCGTGGGCAAAAGCCTGGGTGAGTTTACCCAGCCATGACTTCTGCCCGTTGCTCGATCGATCTTCGCTCATAGCGATTACTCTGAATCCTTTGTTGTCACGATAGTGGAAGTTTCAATTTCGTCATCCGCGTACGGATCGGGATAGCCCAGTTCGGCAAGCAACGTCCGTTCCAGCGCTTCCATTTCCTCGGCTTCGTCGTCATCTATATGGTCGTAACCCAGCAGATGCAAGCAGCCGTGAATCACCAGATGCGCCCAGTGCGCCTTGAGTTCCTTTCCTTGCTCGGAGGCTTCGCGCTCGACCACCGCTACGCAGATAACCAGATCGCCCAGCAGTGGGATATCGAGAAACTCGTCCGGCACATCGGCGGGAAACGACAGGACGTTGGTGGCGTAATCCTTTTGCCGCCAAGTGTGATTCAGCTCGCGGCCTTCGGTTTCGTCGACCAGGCGAATGGTCATTTCGGAATCGGCGGTGCGTTGGCGCAAGGCGAGTTCGCACCATTGGCGAAACTCGGCTTCGCTTGGCGCAGGGGCTTCGGTTGCCAGTTGCAGATCAAGCTCAAGCATCGCGGCGGCTGTCCTTGGGCGTTTCGTCTGCTGCGCGATTCTCGAAGCGCTCGTAGGCTTCGACGATGCGTTGCACCAGCGGATGGCGCACAACGTCCTTGGGCTTGAAATGGGTGAAGCTGATGCCCGGCACGTCTTTCAGCACTTCGATCACGTGGTGCAGCCCCGACTTGGTGCCTTTCGGCAGGTCGACCTGGGTGATGTCACCGGTGATGACCGCCGTGGAGCCGAAGCCGATCCGGGTCAGGAACATCTTCATCTGTTCGACGGTGGTGTTCTGGCTTTCGTCGAGGATGATGAAACTGTTGTTCAGCGTCCGACCGCGCATGTAAGCCAGTGGCGCGACTTCGATCACCTGGCGCTCGATCAGCTTGGCGACGTATTCGAAGCCGAGCATTTCGTAGAGTGCGTCGTAGAGCGGACGCAGGTACGGATCGATCTTTTGCGACAGGTCGCCGGGCAGGAAGCCAAGCTTTTCGCCGGCTTCAACCGCTGGACGCACCAGCAGGATGCGCCGGATCTGCTCGCGTTCCAGCGCGTCTACCGCGCAGGCCACTGCCAGGTAGGTCTTGCCGGTACCGGCCGGGCCGATGCCGAAATTGATGTCGTTGCCGAGGATTTCCTTCACGTAGCGCAGCTGATTCAAGCCGCGAGGGCGAATCATGCCTTTTTTGGTGCGCAGGGCCACGGAGGGTTCGGACGGGGAAACGTTGTCCAGCGCTTCGACGGCCGATTCCTGCAGGAACAGGTGAACCATGTCCGGCGACAGCTCGGTACCCTTGGTTTCCCGGTACAGGCGACGCAGGAGGTTTTCCGCGGAGGTGGTGTGTTTGGGGTCGCCGATCAGCTCGAACTGGTTTCCGCGGTTGCGGATCTCGATGGTCAGGCGTTGCTCGATCAAGCGCAGATGCTCGTCGAACATCCCGCACAGATTGGCGAAGCGGCGAGCCTCAAAGGGCTCGAGGATGAAGCGATGTGGTTCGATGGGTGCGTTCAAGGTCGTATTTAGCCGCCCTGGGGCAATTAAGATGAAATCAAGGATAACGCCAGTGACGCGGGTGCGAAAGCTCTTAAATCGGGTGCAGAAACTTTGCTTCTGAACTGTGGCGAGGGGATTTATCCCCGTTGGGCTGCGAAGCGGCCCCCAACAATGGGACTGCTGCGCAGACCAACGGGGATAAATCCCCTCGCCACAAAAGCCCGGCTCCCACAGTGATTTTCGGTGTTACTAGATCAGCGAACCCCGCAGCGAGTGCGGCTGCGCGGCATCGATGCGCACATCGGCGAACTGGCCGATCAGGGTGGGCGTGTCGCAGCGGAAGTTGACGATCCGGTTATTCTCGGTCCGGCCTTGCAGCTCGCCGGGGTCTTTTTTCGAGTAGTCGGTCACTAGAATCCGCTGGATCGAGCCGACCATTTGTCGGCTGATCTCGAAACCCTGCTGGTTCAGGCGATGTTGCAGGGCGGTCAAGCGTTCTTTTTTCAACGCTTCCGGAGTTTCGTCGGCCAGATCGGCGGCCGGGGTACCCGGACGCTGGCTGTAGACGAACGAATAGGAGAAATCGAAACCGACGTCTTCGATCAGCTTCATGGTCTGTTCGAAGTCTTTCTCGGTCTCACCGGGGAAGCCGACGATAAAGTCCGAGCTGATGCAAATCCCCGGCACCGCAGCGCGCAGTTTGCGCAGTTTGGATTTGTATTCCAGCGCGGTGTGGTTGCGCTTCATCGCCGAGAGAATCCGGTCTGAACCCGACTGCACCGGCAAGTGCAGGTGCTTCACCAACTCCGGTACATCGGCGTGGGCCTGGATCAGGCTGTCGGAGAATTCCAGCGGATGGGACGTGGTGTAGCGAATCCGGTCGATCCCGTCGACCGCCGCCACCACGCGGATCAGCTCCGCCAGGTCGGCCAGGCGCCCGTCGTGTGTAGTGCCGCGATAGCCGTTGACGTTCTGGCCCAGCAGCGTCACTTCACGTACGCCGTGCTCGGCGAGGTGAATGATCTCGGCAATCACGTCGTCGAACGGGCGACTGACTTCTTCGCCCCGGGTGTAGGGCACCACGCAGAACGTGCAGTACTTGCTGCAACCTTCCATCACCGACACATAGGCGCTTGGGCCATCGATGCGCGGCTCGGGCAAATGGTCGAATTTTTCGATTTCCGGAAACGAGACGTCGACTTGCGGCAATTTGGTGGCGCGCGCGGCGTCGATCATCTCCGGCAAGCGATGCAAGGTCTGCGGGCCGAACACCACGTCGACATAGGGTGCGCGATCGCGGATGGCCGCACCTTCCTGGCTGGCCACGCAACCGCCGACGGCGATCACCATGTCCGGGTTGGCCAGTTTCAGTTCGCGCCAGCGGCCGAGCTGGGAATAGACCCGGTCCTGGGCGCGTTCGCGGATCGAACAGGTGTTGAGCAGGATCACGTCGGCGTCTTCAGCGCGCGCGGTGACTTCCAGGGCCTGATGTTCGCCCAGCAGATCGACCATGCGCGAGCTGTCGTACTCGTTCATCTGGCAACCGTGGGTTTCGATGTAAAGCTTCTTGGCCATGGATACAGTCATCACGTGATTCAAAGAACCGCGCATTATAGGGAACATGTCCCGCGGTTCCTACCGCTGTGCGTCCGGCGGCTATGCTATAGTTCGCGCCCTCATTTTTATCCCCCGATGTGTTGCTCGCCCACCATGACCAAACGTGAAGCTCCAATCTACAAGGTGATTTTCCTCAACCAGGGCCAGGTGTACGAAATGTATGCCAAGCAGATCTATCAAAGTGATCTGTGGGGCTTCCTGGAGGTGGAAGAGTTCGTCTTTGGCGAGCGCACGCAAGTAGTCGTCGACCCGAGCGAAGAGAAGCTGAAGGCTCAGTTCGAAGGTGTAGTGCGCAGTTTTGTGCCGATGCATTCGATTGTGCGCATCGACGAAGTCGAGCGCCTGGGCACACCGAAAATCAGCGAAGCCCGTGGCGCGGTTGGCAATGTCATGCCGTTTCCGATGCCGATGCCTGAGAAGTAGGACCGAGTCGCTCCCTTCGCGGGCAAGCCTCCCTCCTATGGCGGAGTTTAGGGTAGAGAACGGATTCTGTGGTGAGGGGATTTATCCCCGTCCGGCTGCGTAGCAGTCGTAAAGCCAGCAAATGCGATTTACCTGAGAGAATGCGATGGCCGGTTGCAGGGCCGCTTCGCAGCCAACGGGGATAAATCCCCTCACCACAGGGGGCCGCGTTCAGGCTAGGGAAGGGGCGAAAACGGCGTGCGCCCGTCGGCGCTTTGCAATTCCATCAGGTACTTGCGGAAGATTTGCCCGAGCACCTGAGTGGCGACTTCCAGCTCTTCGCGTGGCATCTTCTCGGCAACTTCATCCGCGGTATCCAGCGCTTCTTCAGCGCCATTGACCGCCGCCATTTTCAGCACGATATACGCCTGAATGTTATTGGCCGGTACACCTTCGCCGTGGAAGAACATCGTGCCGAGTTTGAACTGCGCCTGGGCGTGGCCTTGCAGCGAGGCCTTTTCGAAGAAGTTCAGCGCTTTATTGAGGTCGCGCGGCGTGTTTTTGCCGTCGTAGTAGAACTCACCCAACTCGTACTGTGCTTGCGCATCCCCGTCATCCGACGCTTTCTGGCAGGCGGCGAGCGCCTGAGCCAGGTCTTGCGGCTGGGTATTGAGGGTGCAACGACCCATCGCTGGGATTAACAACGAGTTGCCGCCTGCTTGTGCGAGCGCGAGCAGGGGCTGAAGGAGCAACAGGCAGCCCAATGCAAGGGCGCGGCCGGTGCGGTTCATGGGAATCGACTTACCTCTGAAGGGCGCGCGGACCCAACGAGGGGATCCAATAAGCGCGCATTATGAAATAAGCAGGGCCAACCTTACAAAGTCTTTACTCGTTTTTCTGCTGCGCGGGGAATATATCGCCCACTTTGCGGGGGATTATTGGCAGATGAGCAGAAAAAGAGGCACCGATGTAGGTGAAAGCTGACGCTGGCTATGGCCAACGTCAGCGGCACGGCTTTATTTCAATGCGGCGAATGCACGTTCGGCAGCATCCAGCGTCAGTTTCAATTCGGCTTCGCCGTGGGCGATCGACGTGAAACCCGCTTCAAAAGCACTCGGCGCCAGGTACACGCCGCCTTCGAGCATCAGGTGGAAGAAGCGTCCGAACAGCTTCGCGTCGCTGGCCATGACATCGTCGAAAGTGACAATGTCATCGGCGCCGCTGAAGTACAGGCCGAACATGCCACCCGCCTGCGTGGTCACGAACGGAATCCCGGCAGCGTCGGCGCGTTGTTGCAGGCCATCGAGCAAACGGCTGGTGTAGTCGCTGAGTTCGTCATGGAAACCCGGGCGGCTGATCAGGCGCAACGTCGTCAGGCCAGCGGCCATGGCCAGCGGGTTACCCGACAAGGTGCCCGCCTGGTAAACCGGGCCCAATGGCGCGATGTGCGACATGATTTCGCGTTTGCCGCCGAAGCAGCCAACCGGCATGCCGCCACCGATGATCTTGCCGAAAGTGGTCAGGTCCGGCGTCACGCCGTAGTGAGCCTGTGCACCGCCGAGGGCGACGCGGAAACCGGTCATCACTTCATCGAAAATCAGCACCACGCCGTGCTGGTCGCACAGCGTCCGCAAGCCTTCGAGGAAGCCTGGCGCCGGAGGTACGCAATTCATGTTGCCGGCCACCGGCTCGACGATGATGCACGCCACGTCCTGGCCGACTTCGGCGAGCATCGTCGCCACGGCTTCGATGTCGTTGAACGGTAAAGTCAGGGTGTGTTTGGCGAAAGCCGCCGGCACGCCGGCCGAGCTTGGCACGCCTTGGGTCAACGCGCCGGAACCGGCCTTGACCAGCAGGCTGTCGGAGTGACCGTGGTAGCAGCCTTCGAACTTGATGATGCTGTCGCGACCGGTGAAACCACGGGCCAGGCGAATCGCGCTCATGGTCGCTTCGGTGCCGGAGCTGACCATGCGCACCATTTCCATCGACGGCACGATCGAGCAGACCAGGTCGGCCATCTCGGTTTCCATCTCGGTCGGCGCGCCGTAGGACAAGCCGTGTTCCAACTGTTTACGCACCGCGTCCAGCACGTCCGGATGGCTGTGGCCGAGGATCATCGGGCCCCAGGAACCGACGTAATCGACATAGCGCTTGTCGTCTTCGTCGGTGACGTAGGCGCCTTCAGCGTGTTTGAAAAACAGCGGCGTACCGCCAACGCTCTTGAACGCGCGCACTGGCGAGTTCACGCCACCGGGAATGTGTTTCTGGGCATTGGCAAACAACGTTTCGGAACGAGACATGATCGGACTCTCAAATCAGATTTTAAGCGGCTTAAACAGATAGCAGTTCATTGAATGCGCGGGCGCGGCGTGTCACTTCAGCCGTGCTCTCGGCGCCAAACAAACCGTGTACGACGGCGAGCAGATCGACCCCATGGGCCACCAGCGGCTCAGCGTTTTCCAGAGTGATGCCGCCGATCGCGCAGATCGGCAGGTGCAGTGTGCGGCGGGCTTGATCCAGCAGTTCGAGACTGCAGGTCGGTGCGCCGGGTTTGGTGCTGGAGTTGAAGAAGCGGCCGAAAGCGACGTAACTGGCGCCTTCCCTGGCCGCTTGTTCAGCGAGTTCGAGTTGCGCGTGGCAGGTCGAGCCGATGATCGCCTGACGGCCGAGCAGTGCACGGGCCGGGGTCAGCGGGCCATCGGTCTGGCCCAAGTGCACGCCGACGTTCAATCGCGCGGCCAGCTCGGCGTCATCATTGATGATCAACCGGGTTTTATAGCGTTCGCACAGCTCGCGCAGGGCTTGGGCCTCGCGCAGGCGGCGGGCATCGTCACTGCTCTTGTCGCGGTATTGCAGCAGCGTGACGCCGCCTTCCAGCGCCGCCTCCACGTAAGACAGAAATTTCCCGGCCAGCAACTGGCTGTCGGTAATGGCGTACAGGCCACGTAGTTTCATCAGACACGCCTCTGCGCTTCACGCATCGAAAGTTACGAACAGAAATCCAGCGGCAGGCGGCGCGGCACAAACTGACCTTTGCCCAGCTGCTCGGCATCACGCAGGGTGCGCCACGTGTAGTTAAGCGCGGTCTGCACGGCGCTGACGAGATTTTCGCCCTGTGCCAGACGACCGGCGAGGGCGCTGGCGAGCGTGCAGCCGGAGCCGTGATAACTGCCGGGCAAGCGTTGGCAGGTGTAGGTTTCGCGCAGGCCGTCGCGGCTGTACAGACGATTGTGGATTTCGTGTTCATCGCCGTGGCCGCCGGTGATCAGCAGGTGTTTGACGAACGGCAGGAGTTTTTCAGCGCACTCGTCGGCGGTGCCTTCGGGCAGTTCAGCGAGGATGCGCGCTTCGGGAAGGTTCGGCGTGGCAATGATGGCCAAAGGCAGCAGGCGTTCGCGCATGGCGTAGCCGACTTCATCCTTGCCCAGTCGTCCGCCGCCGCCGGCGCGCAGCACCGGGTCGCAGACCATCGGCAAATGCGGGTGCGCCTGAAGCAACTCGACCACTGTGTCGACCATCTCCAGGGAACCGAGCATGCCCAGTTTGACCGCCGCGACCTCGGAATCGTTGAGAACGGCGTTGGCCTGAGCCAACACCCACTCTCGGTCGAGGACGCGAAAATCAGTGACATTGACCGTGTCTTGCACGGTCAGGGCGGTGACGGCCGGGGCCGCATGACAACCCTGGGCGAGCAGGGCTTCGATATCTGCCTGCAGGCCGGCGCCACCACTTGGGTCGTGGCCGGAGAGACAGAGGACAACGGGGCGAGAGCTGTAGATATTCATGGTGCGCGAGCTTACCACCAAACATTCAATGTCGGGTGCAGTGCCCGCCAGGTCTGCCGATAGAGTGGAGTGAGCGTGCAGGATGATTCGGCGGAGAATCCATAACCTGACCGACCCAACAGCTCTAGCTCAATGTTGTCGGCTGGAACGCCCGTACTAGAGCCTTTGTAGGAAATATTTCAATGGTGCTGAATGGCCATCAACGGCTATGCTAGAGTGGATCCAAATCAATAACAGGTAATACCGGTTTTACGTCTACTCAAAGGGAATGAGGGGCTTCCTGAGATTACCGGACAGGCCACGCTGGGGCTTCAATGCGCTATTTGCTGATGTTGCTGTTTTGCTTGCCCTTTATGGCGAGCGCAGTCGAATTCGACGAGTTCACTCAAAGCCTGCCCTTGGGTCGATACCTGCAAGTGTTCGAAGACGCGCAGGGTCAGGCGACCATCGCCGAAGTCCTTGCGCAAGCCGCGGCCGGACACTTCAAGACTCACGATAAAGCCACACTCAATGCCGGTTACTCGCGTTCGGCGTTCTGGCTGAAAATCGACCTGCATTACCGCCCGGTCAATCCCGCCGCGCAACGCACCTGGTTGCTGGAACTGGCCTATCCGCCCCTCGATCACCTTGATCTGTACGTGCCCGATGCTGCCGGTGACTACCAGTTGGTCCGCCAGACCGGCGATGCCTTGCCGTTTGCCAGCCGCGAAATTCGTCAGAATAACTATTTGTTCGATCTGAACTTCGCCCCCGATCAAACCCAAACCCTGTACCTGCGCCTGCAAAGCGAAGGCTCGATCCAGGCGCCGGTGACGTTGTGGTCGAGTACCGCTTTTCTCGAAGAGCAGCCGCTGCGCCTCTATGTGTTGGGCCTGATTTACGGCGTATTGCTGGGGATGCTGGTCTACAACCTGTTCATCTACCTCAGCGTGCGTGACACCAGTTACCTCTATTACATCTTCTACATTGCCTCGTTCGGCTTGTATCAGCTGTCGGTGAACGGTGCGGCTGTGCAGTATTTCTGGCCGCAGAATCCCTGGTGGGCCAACGCCGCCACGCCGTTTTTCATCGGGTGCGCCGGGCTGTTCGGCAGCCAGTTCGCCCGCAGTTTCCTGCAAACGGCCACCCACAGTCGCTGGCTCGATCGTTTGCTGCTGGCGCTGATTGCGTTCAGTGCGCTGGTGGTCGGGTTGTCGCTGATGACCAGTTACGCGCTGGCGCTGCGCCTGGCGACGGCCCTGGCACTGACGTTCACCGTGGTGATCTTCGCGGCGGGAATTCTTGTCTGGTGGCGCGGGCTGCGGGTGGCGCGGTATTTCATTATTGCCTGGTCGGCGTTTTTGCTCGGCGGCGTCGTCAACACGCTGATGGTGCTGGGTTACCTGCCGAACGTGTTCCTGACCATGTATTCCAGCCAGATTGGTTCGGCGATTGAAGTGGCCCTGTTGTCGCTTGCGCTGGCCGATCGGATCAACGCCATGCGCGAGCAGCAGGCGCAGACCTTGTTCGATGCCGGGCAAAAACTCGAAGTGCTCAACCAGCAATTGGCGCACAGCAACCGGCTCAAGGACGAATTCCTCGCCACGCTGACCCACGAATTGCGCACGCCCATGAACGGTGTGATCGGTTCTCTGGAATTGATGCAGACCGTGGAAATGGACCCGGAGCTCGAGCAATACCAGCAAACGGCCGCGGGTTCGGCGCGGGACATGATGCGCATGGTCAACGGCATCCTCACATTGACCGAATTGCAGGCCGGCAAACTCAGGGTCAACACCTCCACCTTCAGTTTGCGCGGCGTGGTCGATGCCCTGCGCGTGCAGTTCGAAGGCAATGCGTCGGGCAAATCGCTGGACTTCAAGGTAGACGTGACGCCCGGTCTGCCGGACCGCTTGCATGGCGACAACGCCAAGCTGGCGCAATGCCTGGAATGCCTGCTGGATAACGCGATCAAGTTCACGCGAGTGGGCGGGGTGGCGTTGCGGGTCACGGGAAAACCTGTGGAACCGGGCCGATTGGCATTGTCCTTCGCAGTGATCGATACCGGCATCGGCTTTTCCGATTTAGGTGAGGCACCGCTGTATCAACGCTTCTTCCAGCTCGACGGCTCGATGACCCGTGAACATGGCGGCCTGGGCGTCGGTCTGGCGATCTGTCGGCAATTGGTCGAATTGCTCGGCGGGCAGCTGACGCATCGCTCGGAGCCGGGGAGTGGCAGTCGCTTCCAGCTCGACGTCGAATTCGCATTGCCGGTGGTGGAGCGGGCGCCGACGCCCGTGATCAATCACGAGGTCGGGCGCCTGCGTCTGCCACAGGACTGCACCGTGCTGCTGGTGGACGACCACAGCATCAATCAATTGGTGATGCGCGGCATGCTGCTCAAGCTGGGATTTCGCGTGCGTACCGCCGACAGTGGGCATGCCGCGCTTGATCATTTGCAGCGTGAAACCTTTGACGCCGTGGTGCTCGATTGTCAGGTGCCAGCGCATGACGGTGTGTCTCTGTGTTGCCAGATCCGCGCATTGCCGGGTTGCGCCGAGCTGCCAATATTTACCGTGGCGGTGAATGCCGACCGGGAGCGCTGCCCGACGGGCGCCTTGATCGATTACCTGAATAAACCGGTGAAATTCGAGGACTTGCAGACAGCGCTCTACCGTCGTGTACTCCGTCCGAAACAAGGCGAAAGCGCCGACAGTTAGGCGGATATGCCACTTTGTTCGGCCTCGGGGCAGTGCTTAACTGAATTCCTTGGCTGACCAGAGGAGCCCCGTCATGAACCTGCATCAGTTCGCCGAAACCCACGAAGTGACCAATCAGCCGCCGTCGCTGGACGGCACCAACCTGTACCGCATCGACCTGCCGTTACAGGAGTGGTCGCGGCGGTTCGGGGCCGGTTGGGCCGAGTCGCGGATCGATGCCTACGGCGCACTGGCCGGCGGGCCGCTGATGGAAGCGGGATTTCTGGCTAATCAGAACAAACCGGTGTTCAGCAGCCATGACCGCTACGGCCATCGCATCGATGTGGTGGAATTTCACCCGGCCTATCACCAGCTGATGCGCACGGCGGTCGAGCACGGTTTGACCTCATTGCCCTGGGCGCATCCACAGGACGGTGCCCACGTCGCCCGCGCCTCCATGACCTATCTGCACAGCCAGGCCGAAGCCGGCAGCGGTTGCCCGCTGACCATGACCTTCGCCAGCGTCCCGGCGATGCGCCTGCAAGCGGATCTGGCCGGACAATGGCTGCCGAAAATCCTCGCCACCGAGTACGACCCGCGCAACGTCGGCATGGCGCACAAGGCCGGCGTTACCATCGGCATGGCCATGACCGAAAAACAGGGCGGCACCGATGTGCGCGCCAATACCACCAAGGCTTATCCGGTCGGCGCGGGTGGTCCGGGCCAGGCTTACGAACTGGTCGGCCACAAATGGTTCTGTTCCGCGCCGATGTGCGATGCCTTCCTGACCCTGGCCCAGACCGACAAGGGCCTGACCTGTTTCCTGCTGCCGCGTCATCGCCCGGACGACACGCGAAATCAGTTCTACATCCAGCGCCTGAAAAACAAACTCGGCAATTGCTCCAACGCGTCCAGTGAAGTGGAGTTCCGAGGCGCGCTGGCGTGGATGGTGGGGGAAGAAGGGCGCGGCGTTCCGACCATTATTGAGATGGTCGCGATGACGCGCTTCGATTGCATGGTCGGCTCCAGCGCCCTGATGCGTCAGGCGTTGACCCAGGCCAGTCATCACTGCGCTCATCGCAGCGTTGGCGGCAAATTGCTCAGCGAACAACCGTTGATGCAGAACGTCCTCGCCGATCTGGCGCTGGAAAGCGAAGCGGCGCTGGCGCTGAGCCTGCGCATGGGCAAGGCGCTGGATCATCTGGATGACGGGCACGAAGCGAAATTCGCCCGCCTTGTGACGGCCGTGGGTAAATACTGGATCTGCAAGCGCGCCCCCGCCATGATCAACGAAGCCGCCGAATGCATGGGCGGAGCCGGGTATGTCGAGGACAGCATTCTGCCGCGTCTGTACCGTGAGGCGCCGGTCAATTCGACGTGGGAAGGCTCCGGCAATGTGCAATGCCTGGACGTGCTGCGGGCGTTGTCGAAAGAACCAGGTGTGCTGGATGTGCTGTTCAGCGAGCTGGGCGATGGTCATGGCGACAAAAGGCTGGCCGCGCATATCGGCCAATTGCACGCGGCCTTCAAGGACACCAGTGACATTCAGTATCGCGCCCGGCAACTGACCGAAGACATCGCGTTGGGGCTTCAGGCGAAGCTGTTGCTGGAGGCTGGCAATTCGGCGGTCAGTGAGGCGTTCATCGCCAGCCGCCTCGGCTCCGCCGGCCGGGTTTACGGGGCATTACCGCGCGGCCTGGATGTTGAAGCCATAGTCGCCCGCTCGACCCCGCTTGTGTAAACGACAGAGAAACCTGTGGGAGCGGGCTTGCCCGCGATTGCTGACTAACATTCAACACTAATGTCGTCTGACACACTGCTATCGCGGGCAAGCCCGCTCCCACAGGATTTATCGGTGTCTGCGAGTTGGTGTACAGCCATCACGCCACTGTTCCCGTCAGACGGCGATGCAGGCAAGATAAAGGTCTGCAAGTCAGAACACAGGATGCTGATCGTGACCGAAGCTTTTATTGTCGTTCAAACCGCCGAGCAAGCCGTGGACCGGCTTGCGCATTTGCACAATCGTGCAACCACCGCGCTGAACCAGGCGCTCAAGAGCTACCTCAAGGATCGTATCGAGCCAGACGCCGAACAGCGGGCGATGTTTCGTTATCCTGAACTGCGTCTGACCTACCACTGCCAGGGCGAAGTCCCACAGACCACGCGCGCCTACGCCAAGGTGCAGTTG
Organism: Pseudomonas fluorescens; assembly: GCF_902497785.1. Classification (GTDB taxonomy): domain Bacteria; phylum Pseudomonadota; class Gammaproteobacteria; order Pseudomonadales; family Pseudomonadaceae; genus Aquipseudomonas; species Aquipseudomonas fluorescens_BO. The sequence goes on along the minus strand of NZ_CABVHK010000006.1, from coordinate 170,838 downwards.
CCGGGAACCTACAGCGTTACCGTCACTCACCCGGCCGCTTTCCGTAAATACCTGCTGGAACAGCTCGTGCCGTTGATGCACGACTTCACCGTGACCGTGGAAGTCGGCATCAGCCAGCAAAACATTCCGTATCCGTACGTGGTCGAGCAGGGTGATGAACTGGCCGGCTCCGGCGTCACCGCTGCCGTGCTGGCGCGGGTGTTCCCGAGTACCGACCTGTCCGCCGCGACCGACGGCATCGCCGATGGTCTGTACGATTGGGAGAACACCGACCCGCTGCCCTTGGCGCTGTTCGATGCCGCGCGCGTGGATTTTTCCTTGCGCCGCCTGGTGCACTACACCGGCAGCGACTGGCGTCATGTGCAGCCGTGGATTCTGCTGACCAACTACCACCGTTATGTAGACCAGTTCATCGTGCATGGCCTGGAGCAGTTGCGCAGCGATCCGCGTTTCGTGCGGATGGTGTTGCCGGGCAACGTGATCATCGAAAAGAGCATGGATCACGGCGAAGCCTCGGCGATTGCCGCGGGCGTGGTCTGGCATCGTTATCAGATGCCGGCCTATCACCTGATCGCCAGCGACGGTCATGGGGTGACGCTGGTAAACATCGGCGTCGGCCCGTCCAACGCCAAGAACATCACAGACCACTTGGCGGTGCTGCGTCCGCATTGCTGGCTGATGATCGGTCACTGTGGCGGTTTGCGTCAGTCGCAGACCATCGGCGACTACGTGCTGGCTCACGCTTACATGCGCCGCGACGGCATTCTCGACCGGGTGGTGCCGCCGAACATTCCGATCCCGGCCCTGGCCGAAGTGCAGATGGCCTTGCAGCAAGCCGCGGCCAACATCACCGGCGAGAAGGGCGACGAGCTGAAGAAACGCCTGCGCACCGGCACCGTGTTGACCTATGACGACCGCAACTGGGAATTGCGTTGGGCCCAGGAGCGTCCGCTGATCAACCTGTCCCGCGCCGTGGCGGTGGACATGGAAAGCGGCACTATCGCCGCTCAGGGTTATCGTTTGCGGGTACCGTACGGCACATTGCTCTGCGTCTCGGACAAACCGCTGCACAGCGAAATCAAGCTGCCGGGCTCAGCCAACGCGTTCTATGAGCGCGCGGTCAGTCAGCATTTGAAGATCGGCATCGAAGCGGTGGATCTGCTGCGCACCGAACTCAACTCATTGCATTCGCGCAAACTGCGCAGTTTCGACGAGCCGCCGTTCCGCTGACGGTTGTCATGGTCATTTGACGGTCGGGGCACTAGCATTGGCAGCCCTGACCGTTAGATGTTCTCTTCGCCATGTCTCGTCCTCCACGTCCTGTTTCCCGCCGCCCTGGCGCGAACACTCCGTCATCAGCCCCGCGCCGTGTCGCCAAAGCGCCACCGGCCGAGCCGAAGCTGATTCTGTTCAACAAACCCTTTGATGTGCTGACGCAATTCAGCGACGGCGAAGGGCGGGCGACGCTCAAGGATTACATCGAGATTCCCGGGATTTATCCGGCGGGGCGTCTGGACCGCGACAGTGAAGGTTTGCTGCTGTTGACCAACGACGGCCAGCTTCAGGCGCGGATTGCCGATCCGAAGCACAAATTGGCCAAGACCTATTGGGTGCAAGTGGAGGGCGAGCCGAGCGCTGAGCAGTTGCAGCGTTTGCGCGAGGGTGTCGAGCTGAACGATGGCATGACCTTGCCGGCCGAGGCGCGGCAACTGGATGAGCCCCAGTTGTGGCCACGCAATCCGCCGGTGCGCTTTCGCAAAAGCGTGCCGACCAGCTGGCTGGAACTGGTGATTCGAGAGGGGCGTAACCGGCAAGTACGGCGCATGACCGCGGCGGTCGGCTTGCCGACGTTGCGGCTGGTGCGGGTCAGAATCGGCGACTGGTCTATCGAAGGGCTCGATCAGGGCCAGTGGAAGGAAGTGCCGGCGCGTTTATAGTGCGCCGGATTCGATCAGTCCGATGACCACGCTTTTGATCACAAACGCCGCCACGCCCAAGCCCAGCACGGAGAACAGGATGACCGAACCAAAGCGCCCGGCTTTGGATTTTTTCGCCAGGTCCCAGACGATGAAACCCATGAAAATGATCAGAATGCTGACCAGTCCAGTCATCATCCACTCTTCGAATACTGCAGGATCCATCGAACATCTCCAGCGCGGGCGAGGTTAAAAGGCGCTGGAGTATACGCCAGGGGGGATGGGCGGGGCATTGACCTGCGACAGTGTGCCGCACTTGTGGCGAGGGAGCTTGCTCCCGCTCGGCTGCGAAGCACATGCAAAAATGGTGCACGCGGTTTGCCTGGCTAAACTCGGACGCAGGTTTTAGGGCCGCTTCGCGCCCCAGCGGGAGCAAGCTCCCTCGCCACAATCAGGACCGTTGGACCGTTGGACCGTAGGACCGTAGGAGCTGTCGAGTGAAACGAGGCTGCGATCTTTTGATTTGTTTCTAACGTCAAAAGATCGCAGCCTCGTTTCACTCGACAGCTCCTACGGTCCTACAGGTCCTACAGGTCCTACAGTTCCTCCACAGCATCAGCTACGCAGATGAGTCAAAGGCAGTTCGGTGCTATTGAGTACCTGATTCAACACAAAGCTTGAGCGCACGCTCGTCACCCCTTCGATCCGGGTCAAATGCCCCAGCAGCAGTTTCTGGTAGTGATCCATGTCCGGCACCACGACCTTTAGCTGATAGTCCGCATCCATCCCCGTTACCAGGCTGCATTCCAGTACTTGCGGCAAGGTGCGAATGGCGGCTTCGAAGTTCTCGAAGCGCTCCGGCGTGTGTCGGTCCATGCCGATCAACACGTAGGCTGTCAGGCTCAAGCCGAGCATTTTTCGATCCAGCAGGGCCACCTGACGAGTGATGTAGCCGTCGTCTTCCAGCTGCTTGACCCGGCGCGAACAGGGCGAAGGCGACAGGCCGATGCGTTCGGCCAGCTCCTGGTTGGAAATGCGCGCGTCGCGCTGCAATTCCGCCAAAATGCTCAGGTCGTATCGGTCGAGTTTGCTCATCAATCAGGCCTTTGTCATATCAATTGCGGCAGATTATCTATCCAGGGTTAAAAATTGCGCAAGTCATGTTTATTTGAGCAATCTTCGCAATCCGCTGTCGGCGCCGTCGGCCTATCCTTATCACCAGAATCACTGCTCGGACAAACAGTCCACAGCGGCTCGCCCAATCAGGCCTGCCGCGGCCGCCACCCCCACCGGGGATGTGCCGGCCCCCGAGCTGCACACTGTCCAGAAGACGGCGTGAGGTGAGCCAACGTCAAAAGCGTTGAGCACGGACGAAGTTCTCAAAGGGAGGCCGACGGGTCTCCCTTTTCTTTTGCCCGCGATTTGTCCCCCGGGCCTCAATAAATAAGTTGCGCGACTGATAACCTGTTGCAGAACCGGCCTGTGCTTTCCCAGTCTTACGTACAGGCCCTAACCCGCAGTGAGGAAAAGCATGAAGTCGCGCATCTGGCGTTTGGCCGGTGTTGGTTTGCTGTGTATCAGTGTCACTGCGCAATCGCTGGCCGATGAGCCGCAGAACCGGGGTCCCGACAACGGGCAACGGGGCGACGGTCATCAGGGCAACAGTCAAGGGCATGGCGGCAACAATCAGCCGCGCCCGCAGAACAACGACATCATCCGAGGCGACAACAGTCGCCAGTTCGAGCACAACAACCCGCCGCGCAATGGCGGCCAGTCACCGAACAATCCGCCGCGCGATTTCAACAGTCCGGTGCGGCCGCCGCCGCCACCGCCACAATTGCCGGCCAATGACTTGCCCATTCAGGGCCGGCCCGACACGGTACGCCAGACCCAACAGCCACAGCGCGGTTACTACCAGGACGTGCCCCGGCGCAACGACAACAACCCGCATTGGCAGAACAACGGGCCGCGTCCCGACGACCATCGCTGGGCCGGTCGTCCGGATGGGCGCGGCAATGGCTGGGGATCAGGCCCGCAGTATCGCCCCGGCCATGTGATCGACCGCTTCCCGGACCGCGACTACCGCGTGCCTTATCGTGGTCAGGATTACTTCTTTTCCGGTGGTTACTGGTATCGCCCGCTGGGCCCGCGCTACGTCGTGGTGCAGCCACCGCGCGGGATACGCGTCAGCTACCTGCCCGATTACGCCCGGGAAGTATGGGTGGGTGGCGCGCTGTTGTTCCTCGCGGCGGGTTCGTACTACGCCTATCAGGAAAACACTCAGGAATACGTGGTGGTCGAACCGCCCGTGCAACAGCAGCCGCAACCGACCAGCAATGGGTATGACGTGGTGGCCTATCCGGGCAACGGTCAGTCGCCGGAGCAGGTCAATCAGGACGGGTACGAGTGCTATCAGTATGCGGTGCAGCAGAGTGGTTTCGATCCGCGTACCGCGACCTATCAGCCGGATCCGTCGGTGGTGCAAACCTACCGACAGGCCCAGGGCAACTGCCTGGCCAGTCGTGGGTATCAGGTGAGTTTCTGATTCATTCTGGCGGCCGTCACCACTTCCTGCGGATCGGCGTGCACCAGCACTTCGGCTCGCGGGTAGGCGGCGTGAATCGCATCCGCCGCCTGATCGCTGATGCCGTGGGCGACTGACAGGGTCAGTTCCCCCGGCAATTCCAGATGCAATTGCACAAACCACTGATTACCGGAGATCCGCGTGCGCAGGTCATGCGCACCCAACACGCCGGGTACGCTGCAAGCCAGTTCGAGCATGTGCTGGCTGACGTCGGGCGGCAGCTCTTCATCCATCAGCACCTTGAAACTCTCCCGGGCGATCTGCACGGCGCTCCAGAGAATGTAAGCGGCAATCCCCAGTCCGAACCACGCATCCACTTGATGCCAGCCAAATCCGGCCAAAACCAGCGCGACCAGAATGCTGCCATTGAGCAGCATGTCCGACCGGTAATGCAGGGCGTCGGCGCTTACTGCGTTGGACCCAGTGGCCTTGACCACCCGATGCTGCAACATCAGCAGGGCCAGGGTCAGTGCCAGGGAGAACACAATCACGCCGATGCTGAACCATGGCGCCCCCACCGGCTCCGGATGTTTCAACCGATCAAACGCCTGCAAGGCAATCAGCACGGCACTGCCACCAATGAACAATGCCTGAGCCATGCCCGCCAGAGACTCGGCCTTGCCGTGCCCGTAACGGTGGTCGTCATCGGCGGGGCGCAAGGCGTAATGCACCGCCAGCAGATTGAGCAGCGAGGCGACCCCATCGAGCGCCGAGTCGGTCAGCCCGGCGAGCATGCTCACCGAACCGCTCAACCACCATGCAATGGCTTTGGCGACTATCAGCGTGCATGCCACCGCCACCGAGGCGCGGGTCGCCAGCCGTAGCAGGCGGGCGTGTTCGGAACTGGAAATCATACGGACGGCTTTTCCTTCAGGTGCACGGATTACGCGGCAGGTTGCAGGCCGAGCAGGGCCAGTTGCTGGGTGCTGCCCTTGTGCTGGATCAGGCGCGGGTCATCCAGCGGGAAGCTGCGGCCCAGTTCGGTTTCAAGAATCGTCTGCAACTTGTGGTTATTGACCTTGCCGTCAGCGCCGATGGCTTCCTTGAGTTTTTCCGGAGCGACCTGCGCGGTTTCGCCGGGCGCGTAGTAAATCGCGCCAGAGGCAAAGTCAACGGCGAACGCGATCAGGCCGGGAACGATGTAGAACAGCAGGCCCACGGCATCCAGCGCGGCAATCGCCGGGTCGATCTTGCCGTCGATCTGGCCACGGCGGTCGGGGTAGAAAATCGTCCCGCACGCAGTCAGTTGGGTCAGCAGGGTTGCGACCAGCACACCGCCAATCAGGCGAGAGGGAATACGCATAGGAAATCTCCTGGGTAATTTCAAAACGAAAGGGCGTCTCTATGAATTAGGACCCTGATAAACGCCGAGCAGTTCGCCGTTATACTCGCCGCTCTGTTTGGGAGCCAGCATGATTTCTTTGCCGATTGATGAAGTTTTACCCGCCCTGCGTGAAGCCTTGGCGACACGCCACGAAGCCGTGCTCGAAGCACCGCCCGGCGCCGGTAAGACCACCCGTGTTCCGCTGGCCTTGCTCAATGAGGCGTGGCTGGCCGGGCAGACCATTCTGATGCTTGAACCGCGCCGTCTGGCTGCGCGTGCAGCGGCGGAGCGGCTGGCCAGCGAGTTGGGTGAGAAGGTGGGTGAAACCGTCGGTTATCGCATTCGCCTGGACAGCAAAGTCGGGCCCAAAACCCGTATCGAAGTGGTCACCGAAGGCATTCTTACCCGGCGCTTGCAGGATGACCCGGCGCTGGAAGGCGTCGGCCTGCTGATCTTTGACGAATTCCACGAGCGCAGCCTCGACGCTGATCTGGCATTGGCCCTGAGCCTGAATGGCCGGGAGCTGTTTCGCGATGATCAGCCGCTGAAAATCCTCTTGATGTCGGCAACCCTGGAAGGCGAACGCCTGGCCAGTTTGCTGGATGACGCGCCGATCCTGCGCAGCGAAGGGCGCATGTACCCGGTGGCAATGCGCTGGGGCCGGCCGTTTCAGCCCGGTGAGTTCATTGAGCCGCGTCTGGTGCAGACCATTCTCGAAGCCTTGAATGACGAGACTGGCAGCATTTTGGTATTCCTGCCGGGGCAGGCGGAAATCCGTCGCGTGCATCAACAATTGGCGGATGCGCTGGGCGAGAGCACGCAGGTTTTGCTCTGCCCCTTGCATGGCGAACTGGACCTTGCCGCACAACGCGCCGCGATTGATCCGGCACCACCGGGCAAACGCAAAGTGGTGCTGGCCACCAACATTGCCGAAACCAGCCTGACCATCGACGGCGTACGTGTGGTGATCGATGCCGGGCTGGCGCGGGTGCCGCGTTTCGATCCCGGCAGCGGCATGACGCGCCTCGACACGCAACGCATCTCCCGCGCCAGCGCCACGCAACGCGCCGGTCGGGCAGGGCGGCTGGAGCCGGGCGTGTGTTATCGCCTGTGGTCGCAGGATCAGCACGAGCAACTGGCGGCGTATGCCAGTGCGGAAATTCTCTCGGCGGATCTGGCCGCGTTGGCGTTGCAACTGGGTCGCTGGGGTGTGGCGCCCGGCCAGTTGGTGTGGCTCGACGTGCCGCCCGCTGCCGCTTACGCCCAGGCTCAGGATTTGCTCGATCGACTGGGTGCATTGGACGGAGAAACGCTGACCCGCCACGGTCAAGCCATGGCCGAACTGCCGGCGCATCCGCGCATCGCCCATCTGTTATTACGTGGCCAGGCGTTGGGCTTGGCCGACATGGCATGTGATGTCGCGGCATTGCTCGGCGAGCGGGATATCTTGCGCGGTGCCGGCGCCGATTTGCACAGCCGACTGGTGCTGCTGTCCGGCGAACAACGTGCCGCGCGGGGCGCGCAGGGCGGCGTGCAGCGTGCCCGGCAACTGGCGCGGCAGTATCGCGGTTATCTGCGGGGCAAGGCGTCGGAACCGGTCATCGACCCGGATCATCCGCGTTGGCTCGGCGCGTTGCTGGCGCTGGCTTATCCGGATCGTGTGGCTCAGCAAAGGCGTGCCGGTGGCGCGGAATATCGTCTGGCCAACGGTCGCGCCGCGTTGTTCGCCGAGGCTGACAGTTTGATGAAACAGCCGTGGTTGGTGATTGCTGATCTGGGCAGCCGCCAAGGCCAGCGTGAGGAGCGGATTTATCTGGCGACGGATTTTGATCCGGCGTTGTTCGATTCAGTGTTGGCCGAGCAGGTGCGGGTGGTCGATCAACTGGATTGGGACGAGCGCGAAGGCGTGTTGCGCGCCGAGCGTCAGCGCAAGGTCGGGGAGTTGATTCTCAGCCGTGAACCCTTGACCGGGCTGGATGAAACCGCGCGCAGTCAGGCGCTGGTGAATCTGGTGCGGCGCAAGGGGCTGGAGCTGTTGCCGTGGACGCCGGAGTTGCGTCAGTGGCAGGCGCGGGTGGCTTTGCTGCGGCAGTTGGACCTTGTCGCTACGGGCGAGAGTGAGTGGCCGGATGTCAGTGACGCTGCGCTGCTGAAAAACCTTGAGCACTGGCTGCTGCCGTATCTGGGGAAGGTTTCGCGGCTGAGTCATTTTGCCAATCTGGACCTGTCGAGCATTGTCCGAAACCTGTTGCCGTGGCCGTTGCCGCAGCGCCTGGATGAGCTGGCGCCGCAGCATGTGAGCGTGCCGTCGGGGTCGTCGATTCGTCTGGACTACAGTGAACAGCCGCCGATTCTGGCGGTGCGTTTGCAGGAGTTGTTCGGCTTGGCTGACACACCGCGCATTGCCGGTGGCCGGCAAGTGGTGAAGCTGCATCTGCTGTCGCCGGCGCGGCGACCGGTGCAGGTGACGCAGGACCTGGCGAACTTCTGGCGCAGCACCTATGCCGAGGTGAAGAAGGATTTGAAGGGACGGTATCCGAAGCATTATTGGCCGGATGATCCGTTGGTGGCTGAGGCGACGGCGCGGATCAAACCGCGTAAAAGCTGAAGATCAAAAGATCGCAGCCTTCGGCAGCTCCTACGGTTTTACCCGATCAATGTAGGAGCTGCCGAAGGCTGCGATCTTTTGACGTTGATCTTTCAGATCAACAGATCGCAGGCGGCGCCAGCGCCTACGGGGCTGGTTTTTTGGCCTTCGCCGTGAGTTGCTCGCGGCAGTAATCGGCAAACATCTGCGCCGGTTTGGTCAGTTGTCCGCGTTTGAGCCATGCCGCCACCAGGCCTGAGCCGGTGACGTCTTCGATAATGTCCACGCACACCACTTTCTGGCCGTCGTAGGTGCATTCCGAATGCGGGCGGGTGACCAGGATCGAGAAGCCAAACCCCTGACCGACCATGCCCCGGACCATCTCGATCGATGGTGAGCTGAAGGCGATGTTGGGCGACAGGTTCAATTCCTCGAACAGGCTGACGAAGTACGTCCGGCTCGGCTGCACGTCCAGCAGGATCATCGGTTCCAGGCACAGGTCGCGCAGTGATACTTGCTTGAGCTGGGCAAAGCGGTGATCCGCTGGCAGCAACGCATAAGGTCGCTGCGCCGGCATCAGCGGTTCGGTTTCGATGGTGGCGTCGAGGTCGTGTTCATACAGGATCGCCAGGTCGAACGTGCCCGAGGTCAGGCCTTGCACCAGTTCCTGTTGCTCGCCGTCGCGGATGCGGATTTTCACTCCGGGATACAGCGCCGAGAACCCGGCAATCAACTGTGGCAAGTACAGCGGCGCGACGGTTTCGAAACAGCCGATGTCGATTTGCCCGGCCACGATGTCGTTGTCGGCCAGGGCGTTCTGTTCGAATTCCTTGGCCATGCGCAGCAGTTCCTGGGCCTTGCGATAGAAGCGCGCACCGCTTGGGGTCAACGACACGCCTTGGGCGTGATGACGGATCAGCAACTGCACGCCGAAGCTGTCTTCCAGGCCCTTGATGGCGGTGGAAATCGCCGGCTGGGCGATGTACAGCTTGCGCGAGGCCTCGGCGACGCTGCCGCACTCGACGGTGGTGATGAAGTATTTCAGTTGACGCAAGTTGTAGGCAGCCACGGCAAACCTCGGATTGGATGGTCTCGACATCCACGCAAATTGCGAGCCGCCCGCATCCGTTCTGACGACGGTGTTGTTATGCCTGAACAATAACCACATCGCGCGGGAGCAGGGAGATCGGCTGCCCAGTTTTTTCATGGTCTACACAAACATTTTTACTATTTTTCCTCGACACGGGCCTGGGCCACCATCCAGACACAAGAAAAGCCCATGGAGCATCTGAACGTGTTCGAGCTTGCATATTGGCAAAACAAAGCCGCTGCGCTGCAGCTTCCCGACCAAGCGCTGATCGACGGCAAACGGCGCTCGGCACAGTCCGGGCAGACCTTCGCCACGATCAACCCGGCCACCGGCCAGTGCCTGGCCAATGTCAGCGCGTGCGGCGAAGAAGACGTCGATGCCGCGGTTAGAAATGCGCGGCAGGTGTTCGAGGCGGGTACCTGGTCGGCGCGTTCGCCGGGTGAGCGCAAGCAGGTACTGCTGCGCCTCGCCGACCTGATCATGACCCATCGCGAAGAGCTGGCGCTGCTGGATTCGCTGAACATGGGCAAACCGGTGATGGACGCCTACAACATCGACGTACCGGGCGCCGCCGGGGTGTTTCGCTGGTACGCCGAAAGCCTCGACAAACTCTACGACCAGATCGCCCCCAGCGCGCAGAACGTGCTGGCGACCATCACCCGCGAAGCACTCGGTGTGGTCGCCGCCGTCGTGCCGTGGAACTTCCCGCTGGACATGGCCGCGTGGAAACTGGCGCCAGCGTTGGCCGCGGGAAATTCGGTGATTCTCAAACCCGCCGAGCAATCACCGTTTTCCGCCTTGCGGCTTGGCGAGCTCGCCCTTGAAGCCGGCCTGCCGGCAGGTGTGCTGAACGTGCTGCCGGGTCTCGGCGAGCAGACCGGCAAAGCCCTCGGTCTGCACCCGGACGTCGATTGCCTGGTGTTCACCGGCTCCACCGAAGTCGGTAAATATTTCATGCAGTACTCCGCGCAGTCGAACCTGAAACAGGTGTGGCTGGAATGCGGCGGCAAGAGCGCCAACCTGGTGTTCGCCGATTGCCAGGATCTGGATCTCGCCGCCGAGAAAGCCGCGTTCGGCATCTTCTTCAATCAGGGCGAAGTCTGCTCGGCCAATTCGCGGTTGCTGGTGCAGCGCTCGATCCATGATGAGTTCGTCGAGCGCCTCAAAGCGCAGGCCGAACGCTGGCTGCCGGGTGATCCGCTGGATCCGTCGAGCAGCGCCGGGGCGATCGTCGACAGCCGGCAGACCGCGCGCATCATGAAGTTTATCGAGCAAGCCGAACGCCAGGGGGCGACCAAAGTGTGTGGCGGTCGCCAGTCGATTTTCAACGGTTCCGACAACTTCATTCAGCCAACGATTTTCACAAACGTCAGCCCGGACATGCCGCTGTTTCGCGACGAAGTGTTCGGCCCGGTGCTGGCCGTCACGCCGTTCGATGACGAGGCACACGCCTTGCAACTGGCCAACGACAGCGTTTACGGTCTGGCCGCGTCGCTGTGGACCGACGACCTTAACCGCGCGCACCGCGTGGCCCGGCAATTGCGTGCGGGCACGGTGTCGGTCAACAGCGTCGATGCGCTCGACGTGACCGTTCCCTTCGGCGGCGGCAAACAGTCGGGTTTCGGCCGGGACCTGTCGCTGCATTCATTCGATAAATACACCCAGTTGAAGACCACCTGGTTTCAGCTGCGCGCATAACAGCCGCTCATAACAAAACGGAGAACTGGCGATGACCACACCACGTGAAACCCGCGACTACCAGGCCGCCGACGCTGCGCACCACATTCACGCATTCGTCGATCAGAAGGCGCTCAATGATGAAGGGCCGCGGGTGATGGTCCGAGGCGAGCGCCTGCACCTGTGGGACAACGACGGTCGGCGCTACCTCGATGGCATGTCCGGGCTGTGGTGCACCAACCTCGGTTACGGGCGCAAGGATCTGGCGGCCGCGGCCACCCGACAGCTCGAGCAACTGCCGTACTACAACATGTTTTTCCACACCACCCACCCGCAGGTGATCGAGCTGTCGGAGCTGCTGTTCAGCCTGTTGCCGGGTCACTACAGCCACGCGATCTACACCAACTCCGGCTCCGAGGCCAACGAGGTGCTGATCCGCACCGTGCGTCGTTACTGGACGATCCTCGGCAAGCCCGAGAAGAAAATCATGATCGGTCGCTGGAACGGTTATCACGGCTCGACGCTGGCGGCGACGGCGCTCGGCGGCATGAAGTTCATGCACGAAATGGGCGGCATGCTGCCCGACATCGAGCACATCGACGAGCCGTATTTTTTCGCCCACGAAGGCAACCTGACTCCGGCTGAATTTGGCCTGCGAGCGGCGCAGCAACTGGAAGCGAAAATCCTTGAACTGGGCGCGGACAAGGTCGCCGGGTTTATCGCCGAACCGTTCCAGGGTGCGGGCGGGATGATCTTTCCACCCGAAAGTTACTGGCCGGAAATCCAGCGGATCTGCCGCCAGTACGATGTGCTGTTGTGCGCCGACGAAGTGATCGGAGGTTTTGGTCGCACCGGCGAATGGTTCGCTCACGAGCACTTCGGTTTCGAGCCGGACACGCTGTCGATCGCCAAGGGTCTGACCTCCGGTTACATCCCCATGGGCGGGTTGATTCTGTCGAAGAAAATGGCTCGGGTATTGGTCGAGCAGGGCGGAGTGTTTGCCCACGGCCTGACCTATTCCGGGCACCCGGTGGCGGCGGCGGTGGCCATCGCCAACCTGAAAGCATTGCGCGATGAAGGGGTGGTGACGCGGGTCAAGGACGACATCGGGCCGTACCTGCAACAGTGCCTGCGCGAGGTGTTCGGCAATCACCCGTTGGTGGGGGATATACAGGGCGTCGGCATGGTCGCGGCGCTGCAACTGGCCGAGGACAAAAGCAGTCGCAAGCGCTTTGCCAACGAGAACGACATCGCCTGGCGTTGCCGCACGATCGGCTTTGAGGAAGGGGTGATTATTCGCTCGACGCTGGGGCGGATGATCATGGCGCCGGCGTTGATCGCCAGTCGCGAAGAGATTGATGAGTTGGTCGGCAAAACCTTGAAAGCGGTGGATCGGACGGCGCAGGAATACGGTCGGCTCTGATTTGAAAAGGGTCTGATCCTCAAAAGATCGCAGCCTTCGGCAGCTCCTACAGGAGATCGCATTCCAGCGTAGGAGCTGCCGAAGGCTGGCTCTGATTTGAAAAGGGTCTGATCCTCAAAAGATCGCAGCCTTCGGCAGCTCCTACAGGGGATCGCATTCCAGCGTAGGAGCTGCCGAAGGCCGGCTCTGATTTGAAAAGGGTCTGATCCTCAAAAGATCGCAGCCTTCGCAAGCTCCTACAGGGGATCGCACTCCAATGTAGGAGCTGCCGAAGGCTGCGATCTTTTGCTTTTTCCAGAGTTATGCACCGACCCCGTGCACCCCCGCCAACACCGCCCTTTTCCAGTGCGCACTACCCAGTTTTTTCATCACTCCCAACCACCTATTTCCTGATTTTCCTTCTCCCGGCCTTGGGTCAACATCGACCTCCCAGCCAGCCAAACGCTGCTCACAAAAAAGGTCCGACAGAGACCCCAAGTGGCAGCGCTGCTCCAGCGCTGCTGGCCGTACTGCCCATGACAAAACTAAATCAACAGCTTTGGGAGTGCTCCATGATCAAGTCCTTGCTTACCCGCGTTGCTCATCCACTGGCGGTCACCGCCATCGCCGTGTCGGTCGCCACCAGCGCCCAGGCCGGCACCCTGTCCATCGGCCACACCACGTGGGTCGGATACGGCACCCTCTACCTGGCCCAGGACCTGGGTTACTTCAAGGAAAACGGTCTGACCGTCGAATTGCCCGTCGTCGAAGAGGCCTCGATGTACATGGCCGCGCAAGCTTCCGGCGAATTGTCCGGCTCGGCGTCGACCATCGACGAAATCCTCAAGTACCGTCCGCAATTCTGCTTCAAGGCGGTAGCCGCACTCGACGACAGCCACGGTGGCGACGGTGTGCTGGTGGGCAAGGACGTCAAGAGTCTGCAAGAGCTGAAGGGCAAGGCTGTCGCGGTGAATGAAGGTTCGACCTCGCAGTTCTGGCTGTCCTACTTGCTGAAAAAACACGGCATGAGCATGAGCGACATCACCGTGCAGAACATGACCGCCGACGACGCCGCCACTGCGTTTATCGCCGGCCGCGTGCCCGCCGCCGTGACGTGGGAACCGCACCTGTCCATGGTGCGCGACAAGCAGCAAGGCAAGGTGCTGATCGACAGCAGCAGCACGCCGGGCGTGATCGTCGACGTGGTCGCGCTCAACTGCACAGTCATCGAAAAACAACCGGAAGACGTCAAGGCGCTGGTCGCCGGTTTGTACAAAGCCGTGCAGTACACCAAGGACCATCCGCAGGAAGCCTACAAAATCATGGCCAAGGGCGTCGGTGGTTACCTTGCCGATCCGAAGGAACTGGAAGCTGCCGCGCAAGGCGTGCGCTTCTACGATCAGGCCATGAGCGAAAAACTCCTCGGTTCGCCGGGCAAGCCGGGCGACAGCGCGCCGTTGATCAAACTGGCCAATGAAACCGCCAGTGAATTGCAGGGCAAACCCTACAACGTCAGCAATGACGACCTGATCGACAACCGCTTCGTCAGCCCGCTGTAGGAGGTTCGCATGTTCAAGCGCAATTCATGGCTGAGCCGCTGCATCACGCCCAAGACCGGCCTGCCGGTGTCGGTGATCTGGAGCGCGAGCGGTCTGGCCTGGGTTTTACTGGTGGGCTTGTGGGCCGGTTTGTCTTACGGCGGCGTGGTGCCCGGCATGTTCCTGCCGACGCCGGGCGCGGTAGTTGAAGCCGCCGTGCGCCTGAGCCGCGACGGCACCCTCGGTTTGCACGTGTGGGCCAGTCTCGAAGTGGTGATGGTTGGTTTCATTATCTCGTCGCTGGTGGCAGTGCCGCTGGGGTTGCTGATGGGCAGCTTCCGCATCGTCCAGGCGTTCCTCGAACCCATGGTGAATTTCATCCGTTACCTGCCGGTGACCTCGTTTGTGCCGCTGTTCATTCTGTGGATCGGCATCGGTCTGGAGCAGCGAGTCTCGGTGATCATCTTCGGCGTGTTCTTCCAGCAACTGGTGATGATCGCTGACGTGTCCAAGGGCATCTCCAAGGACCTGATCAACGCGTCTTACACACTGGGTTCCACCCGCCGCGATGCGGTGCTGCATGTGATCGCGCCGGCGTCGTTGCCGGGTGTGCTCGACACTTTGCGCGTGACTATGGGCTGGGCCTGGACGTACCTGGTGGTCGCCGAACTGGTCGCTGCCTCCAGTGGCCTCGGTTACTTGAGCCTTAAAGCCATGCGCGGCTTTCAGGTGGATGTGATTTTCCTCGCCATCGCGATCATCGGCCTGCTGGGTCTGATCACCGATCAACTGTTCCGCTTCCTTCGTCTGAGGATTGCCGCATGGGCTCAGTAACCGCCGTCAACCCACGATTAGTCACTCCGATGGCGACCCCGACGCACGCCGCACCGCGCCTGCAGGTGGACAAGGTCAGCCTGCGTTATCAGAAGCCCGACGGCGGCGTATTCACCGCCCTGGACCAGGTGTCGTTTGAAGTGCCGGATCAGCAATTCGCGGTGCTGGTCGGCCCATCAGGTTGCGGCAAGTCGAGTTTGCTGTACCTCACCGCCGGATTGAACGAGCCCACACAAGGCGAGATCTACGTCGGCGGCCAGCAAGTGCAGGGCCCCGGCGCGGATCGCGGAATGGTCTTCCAGAGCTACACGCTGTTTCCGTGGCTGACGGTGCGGCAGAACGTCGAGTTCGGGCTGAAGCGGCGCGGCATGGCGGCGGCGCAACGCAAGGAAATCGTCGATTACTACGTCAATGAAGTGGGCCTGACCGGGTTCGCCGACAACTACGCCAAACAGCTGTCCGGCGGGATGATGCAGCGCGTGGCGATTGCCCGGGCGTTGGCCAACGATCCGCAGATCCTGCTGATGGACGAACCTTTCGGCGCCCTCGACAGCCAGACGCGCCTGCAAATGCAGCAGCTGTTATTGCGGGTCTGGGGCAACAGCAAAAAGACTGTGCTGTTCGTCACTCACGATATCGACGAGGCGATACTGCTCGGCGACCGGGTTTACGTAATGGGCGCGCGACCGGGGAGGATCAAGCAGATCCTGGACGTGCCGATCGAACGGCCACGGACCCTGGACATGGTCATGGAGCGCTCGTTTATCGAGATGAAGCGCGATATTTTCGGGTTGTTGCATGATGATTTGGAGGAAGTGCATTGAGCCGATTTCCAATCGGACACAACCCCTGTGGGAGCGAGCTTGCTCGCGATGAGGCCATCACATGCAACATCTTTGTTGACCGACAGTCCGCCATCGCGGGCAAGCCCGCTCCCACAGGTTTTGTATTTATCCGTCGTTACGGCGCTGCCGGTAGAAGAAACCGTGCAATCACCGGCAAATGATCGGAGATTCGCAAGGTATCGTCCTGGCGCACCATCGCCTCGACCCGCTTGATCCGCGGGCTATAAAACAGGTAGTCCACCGTTCGGTCCGGGCCGTTCAACCCCGGGTCGTTCGGGTAGTGGGTCAGCCACTGCGCCCGATCGACACCGCTGGCTTCATTGTTGGTCGGGATCATCGGGTACTTGTCCCACAACAGGTGCAACGCGCTGTCGGCGGAGTAGGGCGTGCGCTGTTCGGCAGGCAGGCGTCGGTATTGCCCCAGCGGCAGCAGGTTGAAGTCCCCGCCGATCAGCCACGGCGTGCCACGGCTTTCGTACTTGTCGAGGATTTTCGCCACGGCCGCCACTTGGGTTTGCAGCGTTTCGTCCGATTGGCTGGCGCGGTCCAGATGGGTATTGAACACCGCCATCTGACCGCCGTCGCTCAACGGCAGGTACGTCACCAGCAACGCGTTTTTCGGTTCGAACTGACGGCTGATGAAATTGGCGGGGGCGATCGGCAGTTGCACCCGTTCGGCGTGTTCGATCTCGAAGCGACTGAGGGTCGCCAGTTGCCGGCCGACGCTGCCGACAATGTGCGGAAGCGGGACGAAATCGGCTTTCCAGTCGAAGGCGCGAGCGCTGCACGGGTACAGGTCGGCAACCCGTTCCTGGAGCAGTTTGAACTGGTTTTGGTATTCGCTGGCCTTGGCGCCGTCATCCAGTTCCTGCAGCAGCACGATGTCTGGCTGCTCGTCACGGATCACCCGCGTCACTTCATCGAGGCTGAAGGCCATGTCTGCGGCGGTCGGATGTTCGTCGTTGCCGGCCGCCAGGTCATTCCAGAACACATAGCGTTTACCCGCCAGGTACTGAACGTTCCACGTCATCACTTTCAGTGCCTGACCGGGCACCAGAGTGGGCGCTTCGGCGTTGCAACTGACCGGTAACGTTTCCTTGGCTTCAGGGCGCCAGGTCAGGTTGTAGATCAGCAACGTCATCAGGCCGATGGCAATCAACAGGCTCAGCAGGGTGTAGCGCAGTAGTCGGGTCATGGCTCGGCTTATAGCGTTACAAAAGATGGCCCCGAGCATAACCGAGCGCGGGGCCGAAGCCCATGGTCAGAGCGGCCGGTCGAGTTTCTCGGGAACGTCGCTGATCAGCATGAACAAACGGAACAGCACCACGCTGGTAAACAGCTGCAAAAAGCTCTGGGCGCTGTCGATCAGCAAGGAAATCACCGGGTTCTGCGGCTCCGGATACACCTGCACAGTCAGGCCCTTGAGCACCCACAGCGGGCCCATGACACACAAAATGCACACCAGAATTCGCAGGAAATGGCCACGGGTCAGGCGCAAGCTTTCCTTCATCGCCGCCAGCGGAGCGAGGCCGCGCAGCACCAGCAGGTATTCGCCGAACGCCAGGGTCACCATCAACCAGATGCCCGGCAGGAAATACAGCGACAGGCCCAGCAGGATCAACAGGGTGTTGAGCGCAGTGAGCAGGGCAAAGCGCGGCCACAGGTACGCGGACCTCGCCAGCAGATCGCGGTTGCGCGGGGTTTCGCCACGACTGCGCGCATCGAGAAACAGGATCAGCGCGGCGGTGTACAGCGGATACACCAGCAACCCGACGATCACGCTGATGCCGGGAAAACTGTCCGGTGGGGTGGAATGGTCGACCACCTGTTGCAGCAGCGCTTCGAAAATCACCAGCGGCAGGCACAGCCGCACGATCTGGCCCAGATTGAGCTTGAAGAAATACACAGAGTCACGCAGCACATCGAACGGATTCATCAGTCGGGGATCGCAGGTCATATTCAGTAACTCACTGTAACCGATGATGTACCGCTTGGAGCAAACGTAAGTGTTCGGTAAAGGTCATTGAAACAACTTGTTTCAGGCTTCATTAAGGTTGAGCGCCTTATCCTCAGTGGAGCAGGACGACGATTTTTCCGGCAATCCAAGAGGTCGCGATGAACAGCGAAGAACAAACCCTGATCGATGGACTGTTTTCCCGGCTGCAACAGGCCGAAACGGACGCAGCCCCGCGCGACGCCCAGGCCGAGGCGCGAATCAAGGAGCATCTGACTCGTCAACCGGCGGCGGGTTACTTCATGACCCAGGCGATTCTGGTGCAGGAGGCGGCGATCAAGAGCCTCGACGCCCAGAACAAGCAAATGGCTCAGCAAGTCCAGCAATTGCAGGGCGAGCTGCGAGCGGCCAAGGCGCAGCCAGCGGCTCCGGCGTCGGGCGGCGGTGGTTTTCTGTCGAGCATTTTCGGTGGCAGTTCCCGTGACGCGCCGACCGCCAATGGCGGCTGGCGTGAACCGGGGCGGCCTTCGTTCAATTCGCAGCCGCCGCAGCAGGGCTTCGGTTCCAGTGCCCCGCAGCAGAATTACACGCCTCAACAACCGGCCGGCGGTGGTTTCCTCGGTGGCGCGCTGAAAACCGCAGCGGGTGTGGCGGGGGGTGTGATGCTGGCACAGGGCATCAGCAGCCTGTTTCACCATGATCAGGCGCCTGAAGTGGTTGAAGTCATCAAGGAAGAACCGGCTGCGGACAACCCCGCAGGTCAGGACGATTACGCCGGCACTGATTACAGCGATGACAGCTCATCGTTCTTTGGCGGTGACGACGATTCTTTCGTCTGACCCCTGTGGCGAGGGAGCTTGCTCCCGCTGGACTGCGCAGCAGGCCCCTAGAGTTTGAAAATAAGAGGGGCTGCTTCGCACCCCAGCGGGAGCAAGCTCCCTCGCCACATGGCCGATTATTCGCGGAACAATCCTTCAGGCTGGCATACTGGGCGACTTTTCGGGCCCGGTGCCTGATCCCGCCTGCGCGAAAGAGGATGCACGGTGAAAAAAATTGCAGTGTTCGCCGATGTGCAAAACCTCTATTACACCGTGCGTCAGGCGTACGGTTGCCACTTCAACTACGCCGCGTTGTGGGCTGATATCAGCAAACAAGGGCAGATTGTCGAGGCCTACGCCTACGCGATCGACCGTGGCGACAGCAAACAGCAACAGTTCCAGCAAATCCTGCGCAACCTCGGTTTCACCGTGAAACTCAAGCCCTACATCCAGCGCAGCGATGGCTCCGCCAAGGGCGATTGGGACGTGGGCATCACCCTCGACATCATGGACGCGGCCGACCACGTTGACGAAGTGGTGCTGGCTTCCGGCGACGGCGATTTCGACATGCTGCTGGAACGCATCATCGCCAAGCACGGCGTGCAAGCGGTGGCTTATGGGGTGCCGGGCCTGACGGCCAACTCGCTGATCCGCGCCGCCAGCCGCTATGTGCCAATCGAAGGCACGTTGCTGCTCAAGAATTGATTTTTACGGAGTTGAAAAGGGTTTGGAACGCATAGCAGTCATCGACTTTGAAACCACCGGGATCTCCCCGAGCAGCAGCTGCCGGGCCACGGAAATTGCCGTGGTCATCCTTGAACAGGGGCGCATCGTCGAGCGTTACCAAAGCCTGATGAACGCCGGCGTGCGCGTTCCGGCCTTCATCGAACAACTGACCGGCATCAGCAACGCCATGCTGCGCACTGCGCCAACGGCGGAGCGGGTGATGAATGAGGTCAATGAATTCGTTGGCTGCACGCCCTTGCTTGCGCACAACGCCGCGTTCGACCAGAAGTTCTGGGACTTCGAACTCGGGCGGATCAAACGCACGCGTTTGCAGAACTTTGCCTGCTCGCTGTTGCTTGCCCGCCGGCTGATGCCCGCTGCGCCGAATCACAAGCTAGGCACGCTCACCACCTTCGCCCAACTGCCGCACACCGGAAAGGCTCACCGGGCCATGGCTGATGCCGAGATGGCGGCCAACCTGACGGCGCATCTGGCGCAGGAATTGCGGCAAAAGCACGGGTTGCGCGAGTTGTCGCATGATCTGCTGGTCAGCCTGCAGAAAGTCCCGGCGGCGAAGATCAACGAGCACCTCAAGCGCCATCGCGGGTTCTGAGCGACGCGCAGATTTCTGGACCCTGTAGGAGCTGTCGAGTAAAACGAGGCTGCGATCTGTTGACTTAAAAGACCAAGATCAAAAGATCGCAGCCTCGTTTCACTCGACAGCTCCTACGGCTCCTACGGCTCCTACGGCTCCTACGGTTCCTACGGTGCGTGAGCGCTATTTGCCGTTCCCTTCCAGCTGCCCCAACGGCACGCGCTTTTCGATGGCGCTCGACAGAACAATCGAGGTCTTGCTGAACCCGAACTTGGCGATCCGGTTGATCAACTCTTCCAGCTCCGGCATCGAACCCACCGCAGCCTGCATGATCACGCAGGGATCACCCGTGACCCGGTGGCACTCCGTCAGTTGCGGGATTTTGATCAGGTCGTCGTAGGCTTTTTGGTTACCGTGCTGATTCAGGCGCAGTTCGATCACGCATTGAATCGGCAAGCCCAGCTTGGCCATGTCGACTTTCGCCTGGTAACCGGTGATCACTCCGCTGGCTTCGAGTTTGGCCACGCGCTCGGCGACGGCCGGGGCGGACAGGTTGACCTTGCGCGCGAGGTCGGCGTAGGACGCACGACCATTTTCCAGCAGGGCGCCGAGGAGCATGCGGTCGTATTTGTCCATGGTCGGTTTCCTGAAAAATGACTGACTTTCGAAAGCACGGTTTATAGCGGCGAACTCCGTGATTTGAAAAGTGTACCGGCGCGATAAACAGGTTTTGTAACTTATTTTCTACGGTGGGCCTTTCTAGAATAGCGGTTCACTTGTCTTGCCTGCGAGCTGCCCCGATGCCTGGCCCACGTCGCTTTCCCTTGCCATTGATCGCTGCCTTCTTCGCGTTGTACGTGATTTGGGGCTCGACTTACCTGGTGATCCGCATCGGCGTGGAATACTGGCCGCCCTTGCTGCTCGCCGGGGTCCGCTTCGTGATTGCCGGGACGTTGATGTACGCCTTCCTGCGCTGGCGCGGGGCGCCGGCACCGACTTGGGCGCAGTGGAAGGCTGCGGGCATGATCGGGATTCTGCTGCTGGCGTGCGGCAATGGCGGGGTCAGTGTGGCGGAACACACCGGTGTGGCTTCGGGTGTGGCGGCACTGGCCGTGGCGACCGTGCCGCTGTTTACCTTGCTGTTCGGCTATTTCTGGGGCGCGCGTAATACCCGTCTCGAATGGGCCGGGATTGCGCTCGGGCTGATCGGCATCGCCATGCTCAACCTCGGTTCCAACCTGCAATCGAGCCCGCTGGGCGCGATGTTGCTGATATTCGCGGCGGCGGCCTGGGCGTTTGGTTCGGTGTGGAGCAAACACTTGCCACTGCCCCAAGGCGCGATGGCCAGCGCCGTGGAAATGCTGGTAGGCGGCGTGGCGCTGCTGACCGGCAGTGCGTTGAGCGGTGAGCACCTACAGGCGATGCCGCCCATCGAGGGTTGGTTGGCGCTCGCGTATCTGACGTTCTTCGGTTCGATCATCGCGTTTAACGCTTATATGTACCTGTTGAAAAACGTACGTCCGGCGGCAGCCACCAGTTATGCGTACGTCAACCCGGCGGTGGCAGTGTTGCTGGGGATTGTGTTTGTCGGCGAGACCATCGGCATCGAAGAAGCATTGGCGATGTTGGTGATCATCAGTGCCGTGGTGTTGATCGGTTTGCCGCAGTGGCGCCGGGCGCCCGTACGACCTGCTGCCGTGGTGCAAACAGAATCGAGTGTGAATTAGGGTAAACTGCGCGCCATTGCATCTTGTTCTGCACACTTGTATTGAATAACCCGCGCTGAATTTTCCTACGGTAATCCCATGACTTTCGCCACCCTTGGCCTGATCGAACCCTTGCTGCGCTCTCTCGAGACGCTCGGCTACCAGACTCCGACGCCGGTTCAGGCGCAAGCCATTCCGGCAGTGCTGGCCGGTCGCGACCTGATGGCCGCCGCCCAGACCGGCACCGGCAAAACCGCCGGTTTCGCGCTGCCGCTCCTGCAATTGCTGGCCATGGAAGGGCCGAAAGTCAGCGCCAACTCGGTGCGCGCACTGATCCTGGTGCCGACCCGCGAGCTCGCGGAGCAGGTTCACGAAGCCGTGCGCCAGTACGCCGAAAACCTGCCGTTGAGCACTTATGCGGTGTACGGCGGCGTCAGTATCAACCCGCAAATGATGAAGCTGCGCAAAGGCGTCGACGTGCTGGTGGCGACGCCGGGCCGTTTGCTCGACCTGTTCCGCCAGAACGCGCTCAAGTTCAACCAGTTGCAAACACTGGTGCTGGACGAAGCCGACCGCATGCTTGACCTGGGCTTTTCCGAGGAGCTGGGGAACATTTACCGCGTGCTGCCGAAGAAACGTCAGACGCTGCTGTTCTCCGCGACCTTCTCCGATGCGATTCGCCTGCTGGCCGGGCAGATGCTCAACGACCCGCTGAGCATTGAAGTCAGCCCGCGCAACGTCGCTGCCAGCACTGTTAAACAGTGGGTGGTGACGGTGGACAAGAAGCGCAAGCCGGAATTGTTCATCCATCTGTTGCGCAAGGGCAAATGGAAACAGGTCCTGGTGTTCGCCAAGACCCGTAACGGCGTGGACGCGCTGGTGGAAAAACTCCAGGGCCTGGGCATCAACGCCGACGGCATTCATGGCGATAAACCACAAGCCACTCGTCAACGTGCGCTGGACCGATTCAAGGCCAGCGAGGTGCAGATTCTGGTGGCCACCGACGTCGCGGCGCGTGGTCTGGATATCGAGGATTTGCCGCTGGTGGTCAACTTCGACCTGCCCATCGTGGCGGAGGACTACATCCACCGGATCGGTCGTACCGGCCGGGCGGGCGCGACAGGGCAGGCTATTTCGCTGGTGTGCGCCGATGAGGTGAATCTGCTGTCAGCCATTGAGATGTTGACCCGTCAGACCTTGCCTCGGCAGATGGAGCATGACTTCGAGCCTGAACACCGTGTGCCGGATACCGATGCCAGCGGTCAGGTGGTGACGAAGCCGAAAAAACCGAAGAAGCCGAAGACCTCGAGTGGCGGCAAGCGCAATTTGGGTAAATGGGTCGAGAGCGGGGATGCTTCGGCGCCGGAGCCTTCGATCAAGCCTGTGCGTAAGGTGCCGGTGTTTAATACTGGGCCGCGTAAGAAGAAACCTTGATTAGCTGCTGCGTTCGTTAAGACCCCATCGCGAGCAGGCTC
This sequence comes from Pseudomonas fluorescens, assembly GCF_902497785.1. GTDB lineage: Bacteria > Pseudomonadota > Gammaproteobacteria > Pseudomonadales > Pseudomonadaceae > Aquipseudomonas > Aquipseudomonas fluorescens_BO. The sequence goes on along the minus strand of NZ_CABVHK010000006.1, from coordinate 147,767 downwards.
GCTCCCACATTGGATCTGTGTCGGTCACAAATCCCCTGTGGGAGCAAGCTTGCTCGCGATGGGCGCACCTCGGTCTCAACCGTGGCGCTTCAACCACTCCACCATCCCCAACCCCGCCGCACGCCCGCTGGCGAAACACGCGGTCAGCAAATAGCCGCCCGTCGGCGCTTCCCAATCCAGCATCTCACCCGCGCAAAACACGCCAGGCAGTTGCTTGAGCATCAGACGTTCATCCATCGCCTCGAACATCACGCCACCGGCGCTGCTGATGGCTTCGTCCAGTGGACGGGTTTTCACCAGCGTCAGTGGCAACGCCTTGATCGCTTTGGCCAGCAACGCCGGATTGGCAAAGTATTCTGCCGGTGTCAGTTCGCGCAACAAGGCTGCTTTCACGCCATCAATTCCGAGCTGACTGTGCAGATGCTTCGACATCGAACGCGACCCGCGCGGTTTGCTGAGTGCCGCCTGAATTTTATCCACAGGCCGGCCCGGCAACAGGTCCAGATGAATCGTCGCCGAGCCATGTTGGTGGATGGCCTCACGGATCGGCGCCGACAGCGCGTAGATCAAACTGCCTTCGACCCCGGTCGCGGTCATCACACACTCCCCGAGTCGCGGAACATCGTCATTCAGGCCGATGGCGATATTTTTCAGCGGCGATCCCGCGAATTTGCTGACCATCAATTCGCTCCAGGCCTGCACCTCGAAGCCGCAATTACTCGGTTGCAACGGCGCCAGTCCTACACCGCGTTGTTCGAGCGGCAGCATCCATGCGCCATCCGAACCGAGGCGCGACCAACTGCCGCCGCCGAGGGCCAACAGGGTTGCGTCGGGCGTCAGGTTTTTTTCACCTTCGGGGCTCGATACTTTCAGACTTCCATCAGCATTCCAGCCCAGCCAACGGTGGCGGGTGTGGATAACGACTCCGGCCTCTCGCAGGCGTTTGAGCCAGGCGCGCAACAGGGGCGCGGCTTTCATGTCGGTGGGGAATACCCTTCCGGAGCTGCCGACAAAGGTTTCGATGCCCAGACCATGAATCCACTGGCACAGCGCCTCGGCGCCAAAGGAGCGCAGCAGCGGTGCAATCTGCGGTGCGCGTACGGCGTAGCGTGAGAGAAATGCCGGGTAGGCTTCGGAATGGGTGATGTTCATGCCTCCGACGCCTGCCAGGAGAAATTTCCTTCCTACAGAAGGCATGCCGTCGTACAGGTCGACTCTGATTCCGGCCTGGCTCAACACTTCGGCCGCCATCAGGCCGGCGGGGCCGCCACCGATGATGGCGACTTGAGGGGGGAGTGGAGTCGAGGGCTGGGTCATGATGAGCGCTGCGGTGTGGCGAAATAGCCGCGCATTCTAGCAGTACGCGATACCTGTGGGAGCGGGCTTGCCCGCGATAGCGGACTGTCAGTCAACAAAGATGCCGAATGTGCCGGCCTCATCGCGGGCAAGCCCGCTCCCACAGGGATTGTTGTGGGCTCAAGAAGCTGATCAATAAACAACCACCTCTTTACAGGCCAGACGCAACATAGCCTGTAGACCCTTTCACTCAGGTTATCCACAGGCAGTTCCACAGGCATTGTGGGTAAAGACTCACACCTCAATGACAACCTGATGACGTCCACACCCGCTGCGCGCTGTGATGCAGGATTCCATGCCGCCGCGCCAAGGCCTTGCGGTCCTTGCTGTAGCCACCACCAATCACCCCGACCACCGGGATGTCCCGCCCCAGACAATGGCGCATCACGCTTTCATCTCGCGCGGCCACGCCTTCGTCTGTCAGCTTGAGGTAACCGAGTGCGTCGTCTTTATGCACATCAACCCCGGCGTCGTACAACACCAGATCCGGCTGGTAGAGCGGCAGCAAGTAATTCAGTGCGTCGTCCACCACCTTCAGGTACTCGGCATCGCCCATGCCTTTGGGCAAGGGGATGTCCCAGTCACTTTCGGCCTTGCGTGCAGGAAAGTTCTTTTCGCAGTGCAGGGAAACGGTCACCGCGTCCGGGGTGTTGTGCAGAATCCGTGCAGTCCCGTCGCCCTGATGCACGTCGCAATCAAATATCAGCACCCGATTCACACGGCCACTTTCCAGCAGGTAATGGCTGATCACCGCCAGGTCATTGAAGATGCAGAACCCGGCGGGATAGTCGTAATGCGCGTGATGCGTGCCACCCGCCAGGTGACAGGCCAGTCCGTGTTCCAGCGCCTGCTCAGCGGCCAGCAACGAACCACCGACTGCTCGCACCGTGCGCCGGGCCAGTGCTTCGCTCCAGGGCAGGCCCAGGCGCCGCTGGTCTTCGCGGGACAACTCTCCGCTCATGTAGCGTTCGATATACGCAGCGTCATGCGCGAGGGCGAGAATGTCGGCCGGACAGAGTGCCGGGCGCAGCAGGTCGACGTCTCGGGTCAGCCCACTGTCCACCAGGTGATCGCGCAGCAGGCGAAACTTGTCCATCGGAAAGCGGTGATCCGCCGGGAAGTCGGGGCTGTAGTCTTCGTGGTAGATCAACGGCAGCGGCATGATGAATTCAGGCAGGAATGAAGGAAGGATCCTACCAGCGATGTAGACTTGCGGCATGGAAACGGAGGGGCGTGATGGAGCCGATACTGCAACTCGAGAGCGCGCGACTGTTGTTACGGCAGTGGCGGGATGAGGATTTGCCGGCGTTTGCGGCGATGTGCGCCGATCCGCAGGTGATGCGCTATTTCCCGGCGCCCTTGAGTCGGCTGGAAAGTGCGTCGCTGATCGGTCGTGTCCGCGGGCATTTTGCCGAGCACGGTTTCGGCCTCTGGGCACTGGAGCGCAAGGACACCGGCGCTTTTATCGGTTTTACCGGGCTCGGTGTGGTCGGTTTCGACGCGCCCTTTACTCCGGCCATCGAGATCGGCTGGCGTCTGGCCCGTGAGCACTGGGGGCTGGGTTACGCCAGTGAAGCGGCGTGGACCGCTCTGCGCTGCGGGTTTGACCGGCTGGGGCTGACGGAGGTCGTAGCCTTCACCACTCAAACCAACACGCCTTCCGAAAAAGTCATGCAGGCTATCGGCATGCACCATGATTCAGCCGATGACTTCGAGCACCCCAGGCTCGCGGTCGATCATCCGCTGCGTCACCATGTGTTGTACCGCATCACCCGTGAACAATGGCTGCAAACCTTGCATGGATAAGCCGGCGCGGACGTTTACAATGGCCCCAATGATGGCCCTGGCCGGAAAATGAATCGACCGCCGCAGCCAAGACTGCGCGGCATAGCGTTGTGTGAGGAGAGCCTGAATGAGCCAAGTGTTGGATGATCTGGTCGATTTGCTGACCCTGGAACCGATCGAAGAAAACCTGTTCCGTGGTCGCAGTCAGGACCTGGGTTTTCGTCAGTTGTTCGGCGGTCAGGTAATCGGTCAGTCTTTGTCGGCGGCCAGTCAGACGGTCGAAGAGGCGCGCCATGTGCATTCGATGCACGGCTACTTTTTGCGTCCCGGCGATTCCGCGTTGCCTGTGGTCTATCAGGTCGATCGGGTGCGCGATGGCGGCAGTTTCAGCACGCGTCGGGTGACGGCGATCCAGAAGGGCAACCCGATTTTCACCTGCAGCGCCTCGTTCCAGTACGACGAAAAAGGCTTTGAGCATCAAGCCGAGATGCCGACGGTGGTCGGACCGGAAAACCTGCCGTCAGAGCTGGAGCTCACCCAACAGCGTGCGCACTTGATTCCCGAGCACCTGCGCGAAAAATTTCTGTGCCCGAAACCGATCGAATTCCGACCGATCACCGAGAAAGATCCCTACAACCCGAAGCCGTCCGATCCGATCAAGTACGCCTGGTTTCGCGCCGACGGTGCCTTGGCTGATTCGCCGGCGCTGCATAAATACCTGCTGGCCTACGCCTCGGATTTCGGTCTGCTGACCACGTCGATGCAGCCTCATGGCAAGTCGGTCTGGCAAAAGGACATGCAGGTGGCCAGCCTCGATCATGCGCTATGGTTCCACGCCGACTTGCGCGCTGACGACTGGTTGCTCTACGCAATGGACAGCCCGTGGGCCGGCAACTCCCGTGGCTTCACTCGCGGCAGCGTGTTTAACCGCGCCGGACAACTGGTGGCGTCGGTCACTCAGGAAGGCCTGATTCGTCACCGCAAGGATTGGGCATGAGCCTGGCCGAGGTGCGGCACTGGGTGTTCGACATGGACGGCACGCTGACGGTGGCCGTGCATGACTTCGCGGCGATCCGCGTGGCGCTGGCGATCCCTGCCGATGACGACATCCTGACCCACCTCGCGGCGTTGCCCGCCGACGAAGCGGCGGCTAAACATGCGTGGCTGCTGGAGCACGAGCGGGATCTGGCCCGGGGTTCAAAACCGGCACCGGGCGCCGTCGAGTTGGTGCGTGAATTGGCAGGGCGCGGTTATCGCCTGGGCATTCTTACGCGCAATGCGCGAGAACTGGCGCACGTCACGCTGGCGGCCATTGGCCTGGCTGACTGCTTCGACGAGGCGGACGTGTTGGGGCGTGATGAAGCGCCGCCCAAGCCGCATCCCGGCGGTCTGCTGAAACTGGCCGCCGCCTGGAATGTGCCGGCGAGCGAGATGGTGATGGTCGGTGATTACCGGTTTGATCTGGACTGCGGGCGGGCAGCGGGGACGCGGACGGTGTTGGTAAATCTGCCAGATAATCCCTGGCCTGAGCTGACGGATTGGCATGCGGCGGATTGCGCGGCATTGCGGGAAATGCTTTAGCTTGAATTTTACAATCAAAAGATCGCAGCCTTCGGCAGCTCCTACAGGTGTATTCGATTCCACTGTAGGAGCTGCCGAAGGCTGCGATCTTTTTCTATTGGAACAACGCTTTCTGCCCCTCCGGTGACGTGAACATCCCATCCCCGTTATGCCCGACCCCGGGCACTTCGATCAGTTGCTGATTTAACCCCTGCGGGTGCCCGCGCTTTAAATAATCAAAGTAATTGCGCCCGCGGTTCAGTCGATTGGCGCCTTGGGCTTTCGCTTCACAGCTTTTATCCAGAGCCGGGTGATTCGGGTCGATGTCCTGCTGCCCCAGCAGATAAACGACGTCACGCTGGACGTAGTTTGCCTCCAGTTGCGCAGGCGTTTGTCCTTCGGCATACGCCGGTAAATCTGTCAGACCATACTTCCAGCGATCAAAACCGGGGCAACCGGCGTGACTGAACGCCACCGGTCGCCGCTCGTCGAAGTAGGCGTATGAAGACGGGTTGGCGATGACATAGCGTACGTGCACGTTGGCCGCTTTCAGCTCCGGCTGATCCTGACTCAACAACGCATAGCGCTGGACCACCTGAGCACCACCGGAGTGGCCCGCGATGACGACATCCTTTACATCCGGAAATTGTCGACGATCACCGAGTCGGGCGATGATCTGGTCGAGCGCAGCAAAGGAACTCAGCGCAAACGGCGCGGTGGAAACACCGCCGGCCATCCAGTCATCGCCCTGCCAGCGCAGGACTGTTTCAGCGACTGGATGCAGTGCCACGTCGGTTTCATTGAGGAATTGTGGGGCGATCACCAGGGTGCTTGAGGCCTGCCCGACTTGTTCGGCTGCCTTTTCGGCGCTCTGGAGGTAGGTTTCAGCGTTGCGCAATCGACCATGAATGATGATCAGCACCCGCTCGATTTTCGCCGGCGCCGGGCCGATGCCCACCGCCATTTCACCTTCTTTCAATAACAGTCTGCCGGGGCTCAGTTCCTTGACTCCCTGCTCGGCGGCCTGGGTACTTGCGCAGGCGAACAACAGAACCAACAGCCACTTATTCATTTACAGATTTTTCGCCGCAAAGGTATCGCACTGGCTTACCTGGCCTTGCGCAAATCCGGTTTTGAACCAGCGCACCCTTTGCGCTGACGTACCATGGGTAAACGAGTCCGGCACCACACGGCCCTGACCTTTCTGCTGCAAACGGTCATCGCCGATGGCGTTGGCGGCATTCAGGGCTTCTTCGATGTCGCCCGGTTCCAGCCAGTTCAGGCGCTGCTGTGCATTGTTGGCCCAGACACCGGCCAGGCAATCCGCCTGCAACTCCTGACGCACCAGCAAACCACCGTCGCCTTCCATTTGCCGGCCTTGTTGGCGAGCGGTCTGAATTTTCGCCGAGACGCCGAGCAAGGTCTGCACGTGGTGTCCGACTTCGTGAGCGATCACGTAGGCCTGAGCGAAGTCACCTGCCGCGGAAAAACGCTGGGACATTTCCTGGAAGAAACTGGTGTCCAGGTAAACCTTCTGGTCCGCCGGGCAATAGAACGGGCCGGTCGCCGAAGTGGCCAGGCCGCATGCCGAATTCACCCGGTTGCTGAACAGCACCAGGGTCGGGTTTTTATATTGCCGACCGGCTTGCTGGAAAATCTGGCCCCAGGTGTCTTCGGTGTCGCCGAGGATCGAACGGACGAATTCCGCCCCTTCATCATTGGCCGGTGGCGCCTTGCGGGTTTGCGTCGAGGCCGGGGCCGATTGTTCGCTCATCTGCCCGGTCAACTGCCCGAGGATCTGCATCGGATCCTGGCCGGTGATCCAGCCGATACCGACGATCAGAACGATTGCCGTCAGGCTCAGACCCTTGCCGCCACCAAAACGCATCCCGCCACCGCCACCGCCGACATCATCACCACGGGCGTCGACCACGTTGTCGCTGCGTCGGCCTTTTTTCCATAGCATGTGGGAATCCTCTGATTATCCGTGGGGATGAGTGTTGCTGGTGAGTGAGAGCGGCGCCAGTCCGGTCGTCCGGCTTTTTTCGCCCAAGGCCGCATTCCCGGCCACCCTGAGTGGTCACCGGGGGCAATGCAGACTTGTATTGAACATGGATACCTCATCGAATTCCGTCAGACGATGGGTTTTTATCGAGTGGGCGAATGCCTGACTGGCGATTTACGCCAGCGGCAAGGGAATCGTCCGAGAGATACCCAGACAGTAGCGCCGTTGCGGCCGCCGTTGTATAAAGCTCCAGTGCGATTTTTTTAGAATTGGATTCCAAAAAATATAGAGCGCATCAGGCGCTCGCAAGCGTCCTCTGCTTAAAACGGGCGGTTATCGGACGATGAGTTCCAGATTTCGCATTCCGCTGTTTGTCTTCTAGAATCGACCAAATTTCAGGCGGAATCTTCCATGGCCGGCAGTCAGATCGAACGTGTTTTCAGCGTGCTCGAAAGTCTTACCAGTGACCCTCGGGGCCTGCCGATGCAGACGCTGGCGGAGCAACTGGACATCCCGAAAAGCGCTACTCATCGATTGCTCTCCGAACTGATTCGGCTGGGTTACGTGCGGCAGAATCCGGATAACCTGCGCTATCACTTGTCGACCAGGCTGGTGGCCATGGGTTTCCGTTATCTGGCGAGCAGCGGCGCCGATATCGTGCAACCGGTACTCGATCGCCTGGCGCAGGAAACCGGCGAGTTGGTGCGTCTTGGGGTCATCGAAGGCGAGCGCCAAACCTGGATCGCCAAATCCCAGGGCGCCCGTGCCGGCTTGCGTTACGACCCGGACATGGGACGAGATGCGCCGTTGTTTTACACCGCCTCGGGGCATGCGTGGCTCGCGTGCATGAGCGATGCCGAAGCGTTGTCGCTGGTGGAGCGTCAGGCCGGGGAGCCGCCAAAAGACCTGGGCCCGAATGCTCCGCGTTCGAACATTGAACTGCTCGAGCGCCTGCGCCTGGCGCGAGAACAGGGCTATGCCTGGGTCGAGGAGAGTTCGGCAGTGGGCACGTCGGCGATTGCGGCGGTAGTACGCCATCCGCGCGACGGGCGAGTCATTGGTGTGCTGAGCATTGCCGGCCCGAGTGCGCGGATGCCGGGGGCTCGGCTGCATGAGTTGGCGCCGCTGTTGTTGAAGTTTGCCGAGGAGTTGTCGTCGGCGAGTCTGGCGTCGGAGTTGTTTGATTAAAGATCAACAGATCGCAGCCTGCGGCAGCTCCTACGGGGTTTGGCAGGGATGCGATCTTAACGGCGCGGTGTTGGTGGACGCCTTTCATTTCGACCGTTCGGCATCGAACCTGGAAGATCTGGCCAAGGTTGCCCCGTCACGGTTACGGTATGCGAGTTGTGCGATGTGGCAGGTCCACGGCGTGGCGAGGGAGCTTGCTCCCGCTTGGCCGCACAGCGGTCGTCGATGATCCTGCGCCCGAGCGCGGACCGGTCCGCGGGAGCAAGCTCCCTCGCCCCATTTTTATTAGATTTCGAGGCCGTGAATGACCGTCAGCACCCCCCTCTCAGGTGTAAACCAACCCTTCAAAGGGATTTTGCTGATCGTCGTCGCGACTTTCCTGTTTTCCAGTCACGACGCCTTGTCGAAGTACCTCTCGGGTTTCTACCCCATCGTCATGGTGGTCTGGGCGCGCTATGTGGTTCACACCTTACTGATGGCGGGGATTTTTCTGCCGCAGTCCGGGCTGCGAGTCCTACGCACAAAACGGCCGTTGCTGCAGTTGCTGAGGGCGCTGTGCCTGCTGGGCACCAGCCTGTTTTTCACCACCGGCCTGCAATACATCCCGCTGGCCGAAGCCACGGCAGTCAACTTTCTTGCGCCGGTTCTGGTCACCGCGCTGTCGGTGCCGCTGCTGCGTGAGCGCGTCACCCGGGGCCAATGGATTGCGGTCATTTGCGGTTTTGTCGGGGTGTTGATCATCGTCCATCCCGGCGGCGATCTGTTCACGCCAGCGGTATTACTGCCGCTGTGCTCAGCGCTGTTTTTCTGCTTCTATCAATTGCTCACCCGCAAGCTCAGCAACATTGACAGCCCGACCACCAGCAACTTCTTCGCCGGGCTGTGCAACACCTTGGTGATGAGCGCGCTGGTGCCGTTCTTCTGGCAAGTGCCGAGTCTGGGGCATGGATTGATGATGGTGGCGCTGGGCGCCTGCGGGATGACGGCGCATTTGTTCCTGACTCAGGCGTTTCGTCACGCGGCCCCCGCATTGCTGGCACCGTTCGGTTATTGCCAGATTGTCTTTGCCGGGTTGCTGGGCTGGTTGCTGTTTTCCCACACGCCGACGATCACCACCGTGGTCGGGATCGCGGTGATTTGCTGCAGCGGGTTAGCGGCGGCGTGGCAACAGAGTAGAAAATAGGTCGTTGATGAAAGACCTGTGGGAGCGAGCTTGCTCGCGATGGCGGAATATCATTCAACATCAGAATTGACTGAACGATCGCTATCGCGAGCAAGCTCGCTCCCACAAGTATGTGCCGGCCGTTTACTCGGTAACGGTGGGAATCTTGCGCGGTGCCATGAAGTACATCCAGATCAGTGCAATGAAGTACATCGCCGGAATCATGGTGAACAGCACGGTGTAGTTGTTATTGGTGATGGTCAGAATGTGGCCGACCAACTGGGTCATGAACATTCCGCCGATGGCCGCGCACATACCGCCGAAGCCAAACACCGTACTCATCATGTGTTTAGGCGTGTAGTCCATCACCAGGCTCCAGATGTTTGCGGTCCAGGCCTGGTGTGCGCCGATGGCCAGGGAGATGGCAAACACCGCGACCCACAGGCTGCTCGAACCGGCGGCCATGACGACGCCGACGATGCAGCAGGCGAACAGGAACATCGACATCAGTCGCGCCTTGATCGGGTTGACCCCACGGCCGATCAGGAACGAAGAGAGAATGCCGCCGCCGACGCTGCCGAAGTCGGCCGTCAGGTAGATGATGATCAGCGGGATACCCATCTGGGTCACGTTGATCCCCAGGTTGTATTGTTGATTGAGGAACGGCGGCAGCCAGTACAGATAGAACCAGAACACCGGCGCTGTGATCGAGTAGGCGAGGGCGAAGGCCCAGGTGCCACGCATGCGCAGGATTTTCGAGAACGGTACGCGGGATTGTTCCGGTTCGACTTCCTTCTGGATGTAGTCCAGTTCCGATTGTTTCACGCTCGGGTGTTCTTCCGGGTTGTAGTACTTCAGCCCCCAGAACAACAGCCAGATCCCGCCCAAAGCAGCCATGCACAGGAACGCGGCCTGCCAGCCCCACACGTGCAGAATCAGCGGCAACAGCATTGGCGTGAACATCGCACCAACGTTGGTGCCGGCGTTGAAGATGCCGGTGGCCACGGCGCGCTCGCCGGCGGGGAACCACAACCGCGTGGTTTTCACGCAGGCCGGGTAGTTGGCGGCTTCGGTCAACCCGAGGATGAAGCGGCAGACCATGAAACCGACTGCTGACGTGGCCAGGCCGTGGGCGCCTGTCGCCAGGCTCCAGAGCAACACGGCGCAGAAGAACACGCGTTTCACACCGACCCGATCGATCAACCGGCCTTGCAGCACAAACCCGATGGCGTAGCCGACCTGGAACCAGAAGTTGATGTTGGCGTAGTCCATCGCCGTCCAGCTCATTTCCTTGGCGAGGATGGGCTGCATGACGCCCAGCGCGGCGCGGTCGATGTAGTTCAGGGTGGTGGCGAAAAACACCAGTGCCAGCATGCCCCAACGGGTTTTGCCGACGGCCATGGCGCCACGAATTTTATCGCCGATACCGCCGGCGGCAGGAGTGATGGAAGATCGCTCCACGGGAGAGCTTTGGGAAGGAGTCATGTAGGCCACCGATTATTTTTATGTGGTGTTCTGAGTCTTGGGTCACCGAGACCGATGGTTGTGACCGGAATCAATGTGTAGTGGATGGTGGGCAGTGGACGAAAAATCGTCAATTCGCCAATGGCCATTGTGTTCGATAATCGCACGCAAAACTAACCGGGTAGTACACTTTGAATTGCTGTACTGGATCTTGCAGCCAATAATTCACGTCAAGAAAAACGCGATCCAGGGGACGAACGCTGTTCCGTGTAGGAGCGAGCTTGCTCGCGATGGTCTTAAGGATTACGCGTGTTTTCTGGCCAAACGCGGCGCTCTTGAGTCCCTCGCGAGCAAGCTCGCTCCCGATGGTCTTAAGGATTACGCGTGTTTTCTGGCCAAACGCGGCGCTCTTGAGTCCCTCGCGAGCAAGCTCGCTCCCGATGGTCTTAAGGATTACGCGTGTTTTCTGGCCAAACGCGGCGCTCTTGAGTCCCTCGCGAGCAAGCTCGCTCCTACATAAAGCGAAAGCGTAGCTATGCCCCTAACAAGACAGTCTCCACCACCGGGAGTCGAAACATGCAGCGTTCCATTGCCACCGTGTCCTTGAGCGGTACCCTGCCGGAAAAACTCGAAGCCATTGCCGCCGCCGGTTTTGACGGGGTGGAGATTTTCGAGAACGACCTTCTCTACTACGACGGTAGCCCACGGGAAGTTAAACAGATGTGCGCCGATCTCGGGATCGCCATCACACTGTTTCAACCGTTCCGGGATTTCGAGGGCTGCCGCCGCGACCGCCTGTCACGCAATCTGGAACGGGCCGAGCGCAAATTCGACCTGATGCAGGAACTGGGTACCGACCTGGTGCTGGTGTGCAGCAACGCTTCCGCCGATTGCCTCGGTGATGAACAGATCCTCGTCGACGACTTGCGCCTGCTCGCCGAACACGCCGGTGCGCGAGGCCTGCGGATCGGTTACGAAGCATTGGCCTGGGGCCGGCATGTAAACACTTGGCAACAGGTGTGGAACATCGTTCGTCAGGCGGATCATCCGAGTCTGGGCGTGTTGCTGGACAGTTTTCACACGCTGTCGCTCAAGGGTGATCCGGCGGGCATTGCCGAGATTCCCGGCGACAAGATTTTCTTCGTGCAAATGGCCGACGCGCCGATTCTGGCCATGGATGTGCTGGAATGGAGCCGGCATTTCCGCTGCTTCCCCGGCCAGGGCGAATTCGACCTGCCGGGTTTTCTCGCGCCGATCATCAAGAGTGGCTACACCGGGCCCTTGTCACTGGAGATTTTCAACGACGGCTTCCGCGCTGCGCCGCCTCGGGCCAACGCCGCCGACGGTTTGCGTTCGTTGCTGTATCTGGAAGAGAAAACTCGCGAGCGGCTGGCCCAGGAAGCCGCACCAGCGGCCACGCCGGAGATCCTGTTTCAGACCCCCAAGGCCAGCGAATACAACGGCATCGAGTTTCTCGAGTTCGCCGTGGACGAAAGCCTCGGCGCCAAGCTCTGCCATTGGCTTGAGCGGATGGGTTTTGTCAAAGCCGGTCAACATCGCTCCAAAAGCGTGAGCCTGATGCGCCAGGGCGACATCAACCTGATCCTCAACTCCGAACCTTACTCGTTTGCCCACAGTTTTTTCGAGGCTCATGGTCCTTCGCTGTGCGCCACTGCGGTGCGGGTCAAGGACAGCGCCAGCGCGCTGGCCCGGGCCGTGGCTTACAAAGGTCAGCCGTATCGCGGACTGGTCGGCCCCAACGAATTGGAACTGGCCGCAGTGCGTGCGCCGGACGGCAGCCTGATTTATCTGGTGGACCAGCACGCCGACGTCTATGGCACCGATTTCAATCTGCAACCAACGGCCACGGCCAGTGGCGGTCTCAAGCGCATCGACCACATGGCAATGGCGTTACCGGCCGACAGCCTCGACAGTTGGGTGCTGTTCTATAAGAGCCTGCTGGATTTCGAGGCCGATGACGAAGTGGTGCTGCCCGATCCGTACGGGTTGGTGAAGAGTCGAGCGCTGCGCAGCCGCGACAGTTCGATTCGCTTGCCGCTGAACATTTCCGAGAACCGCAACACCGCGATCTCACACGCGCTGTCGAGTTATCGCGGCTCCGGCGTGCATCATATCGCGTTTGATTGCGACGAAATCTTCACCGAGGTCAGTCGGGCCAAGGACGCGGGTGTGCCGCTGCTGGACATCCCGCTCAATTACTATGACGACCTGGCGGCGCGATTCGATTTCGACGATGAGTTCCTCAGCGAGCTGGCGTATTACAACGTGCTGTACGACCGTGATGCCCAAGGCGGTGAGTTGTTTCACGTGTACACCGAGCCGTTCGAAGGGCGGTTCTTCTTTGAAATCATCCAGCGCAAGAACGGCTATGCCGGTTATGGTGCGGCCAACGTGGCGGTGAGGCTGGCGGCCATGGCCAAATCCCGCAGCGGCGCCACCCGTCAGGCGAAGTTGTAGGAATTTCGTAAGCGTGAGGTTAAACCGGCGCCGCGCGGCTTCCTTCGCTGGACAGTGCGGCTCATAATCGCCCGCCTGTGCATGATGGCCGTGAGCCCGCAATGACAATGATCCCAGAACTCTCCGCAGCGCCCGACGAGCCCATGGCCGAGCCTCGCAAGAGTCGCAAAAACAACCCGGAAAAAACCCGCGAGAATATTCTTCAAGAAGCCATTGTCGAGTTCGTCCAGCAGGGTCTTTCCGGCGCTCGCGTCGATGCGATCGCCGAGCGCATTCACACCTCCAAACGCATGATCTATTACTACTTCGGCAGTAAGGAACAGCTCTATATCGAGGTGCTGGAGAAACTCTACGGCGACATTCGCAACACCGAAAATCGTCTGCACCTGGCTGAGCTGGCACCGGTGGACGCGATTCGGCGGCTCGTGGAGTTCACTTTCGATCACCATGATCGCAATGTCGATTTCGTGCGCATCGTCAGTATCGAGAACATTCACAACGCGGAATACGTGAAGCGCTCCGATGCGATCAAGGCGATGAACAACACCATTCTTGATTCACTGGGCGTGATTTTGCAGCGCGGGGTCGAAGAGGGGGTTTTTCGGGCGGGCCTCGATCCGCTGGATGTGCATCTACTGATCAGTTCCTTCTGCTTCTATCGCGTCTCGAACCGCCATACGTTTGGTGAGATTTTTCAGATCGACTTGCCGGACGAAAGCATCAAACAGCGTCATCGGGAGATGATTTGCGAGTCGGTGTTGCGCTACTTGCAGGCCTGAACTGTGGCGAGGGAGCTTGCTCCCTCGCCACAAAAGAAGCTTCAACCCTTCATGCTTTGAAAATGCGCGAGCATTCGCTGCGCATCCGGTACCACGCCGCTGAACAGTTCAAACGCTTTCACCGCCTGAAACACCGCCATGTTGCCGCCATCCAGCGTCCGGCAACCCAAGGCGCGGGCGTTGCGCAGCAGTTCAGTTTCGAGAGGGAAATAAACAATCTCCGCGACCCACAATTGCGCCCGCAGTAGCTCTGCCGGCACCGGCATCCCAGGCAGCTTTTTCATGCCCATGGGCGTCGTGTTGACCAGGCCGTCAGCCTCGGCCATTGCGCTCGGCAAATTATGGCCCGCCACTGCGCGACCGGCGCCGAAATGCTGATTGAGGTTGTCGGCCAGGCTCTGGGCCCGGCGGGTTTCCACATCGAAAATGCTCAGTTGCTCTACGCCTTCGCTCAACAGTGCGTGGGCCACTGCCGCACCGGCACCCCCGGCGCCCATCTGGACTACACGTTTAACGGCAACGCCTTGCAAGCCACGGCGAAAACCTTCGGCAAAACCCAGGCAATCCGTGTTGTGGCCGATGCGTTTGCCGTCCTTCCACACCACGGTATTAACCGCGCCGATGCCCCGGGCTTCCGGGGACAATTCGTCGAGCAGAGGGATGATCGCCTGCTTGCAAGGAAAGGTAATGTTCAGGCCGGTGAAGTTCATCTGCTCGGCGGCCTTGAGCAGGTCGGGGAGGGCGGTGCTGTCGAGTTTCAACGCGTCGAGATCGATCAGGCGGTAGAGGTAACGCAAACCCTGGGCATCGCCCTCATGTTCATGCAGCGCGGGTGTGCGAGAAGCCTGAATGCCGGCGCCGATAAGGCCGGCCAGTACCGTGTTCTTCTGAGTCACGACGTTCACCCTCTCAATTGCAGGCTGAAATGCTCCAGCGCCAGTCGATAACCGTGGCTGCCGAAACCGGCCATCACCGCCGTGGCGATGGCTGAAACGAAGGAGTGGTGGCGGAATGGCTCGCGAGCATGGACGTTGGACAGGTGGACTTCGATCACCGGCAGTTCGCTGGCGACCAGGGCGTCGCGAATGGCGACCGAGGTGTGGGTCCAGGCGGCCGGATTGATGACGATACCGGCACAACGGCCGCGAGCGGCGTGAATCCAGTCAAGCAATTCGCCTTCGTGGTTGGTCTGGCGAAATTCGACGGCGAGGCCGAACTCTTCGGCAGCACGTGCGCACAGCACTGAAATATCCGCCAGGGTTTCGTGGCCATATGTCGCCGGTTCACGGGTGCCAAGCAAGTTGAGGTTCGGGCCGTTGAGCACCAGAACGATAGGGTTCATCAGGGTCTCTCCACTTATTATTTTTGGCATTGGCTGGTGAATCAGCCTGTGGAGTTAAATTGTACCAGCTGGTTAATTTGGTCAATTGAAGAGGCGCCGTGTTGGGGTTTTGTGTGCGGTGATCGGACGATTTTAACGATCGCAGCCTGCAGTTCCTACGAAGCGGCGATCTTTAACGTGGGAGATGCTCAACCAGAAAATCAATGAACGCCCTGACCCGCAGCGGCATGTGGCGGGTTTGCGGGTAGAGCAAGGTGAACGGCCGTGAACGTCCGCCACAGGTTTTGAGCACTTCCACCAGCGATCCCTCCGCCAGTTCTTTCTCGACGATGAACCGATAGGTCTGGAACAGCCCGGCCCCGTGTTTAGCTAGCGTGACGCCCCCCAGCACATCGTCGGAACAACTGAAATTGCCCTCGGCGAGAATCTCGCGCTGCTCGCCATCGTCATTGAACAGCCAGGCGATCCGCCGACCGCTGCTGGGCAACTCGTACTGAATGCACTCGTGTTGCTTGAGGTCGTCCAGGGTTTGCAGCGGTCCCGCGCGTTTCAGGTATTCGGGGCTGGCGATCAACACCAGCGCAGCATCCTCAAGCTGCCGGGCGATCAATCCGGAATCCGGAATCGCCCGCACGCGAATGGCCATGTCATAGCCCTCACCCACAAAATCGATGTTGCGATTGCTGATGTGCGACTCGACTTTGACCTGTGGAAAGCGCTCCCGAAAAGCGGGGAGCAACGGCAGGATCCGGTGGTGTGCATAGGTAGTAGGAATACTGATGCGCAACGTGCCGGAAGGCTCCTGTTGCTGGCCCATGACTTCGCGCTGGGCCTCGATCAACTGTGCCAGCGCCTGACGGCATTCTTCGTAATAGCGGCGACCGCTGTCGGTGAGTTTTACGCTGCGGGTGGTACGCGCGAACAACCGCACGCCCAAGCGTTCCTCCATGCGCGACACGGAACGGCTTACCGCAGCGGGCGTCACCCCGGCCACCAGCGCAGCGGCGGTGAAACTGCCTGCTTCTGCGGCGTGGCAAAACAGCTCGATGCTGCCGAGCTGAAGATCGTCGAATTGTCGCTGCATGATTGATTACACCGGGGATCAAATGATGTGCCTGACGCAGTGTTTATCAAATTTGCGAAAGGATTGCTTACCATTTTTGCCCCTGATCGGCGCGCTCGGGAGGGTTTGTGACGCTAGTCTGAAATTCGGGTGACAGTGTTTATGTCTGCACCAGTTATCGGATTGTTCAGGGAATGACGAGTCTTCGGATGGATTAACCTAACGGATGGGTTAGCATGAAATTGTTCAGCTACAAGGGGCTTGCGATGGTGATCATGTTGGGCGACGAACACTGTCCGCCACACGCTCATGTGGACGCCGGGGCCTGGAGTGCGCGCTTCAAATTCAGCTTCTGGCACAACAGGGTTGAGTTGTGGGATGTGGTTCCTCATTCAAACCGGCCAACCATGGCAGTGCTGGAAGGATTACGTCACGCACTCAGGCAACCCGCCCATTTGCGTCGCGCGCGGACAATCTGGTGGGAAAAGCTGCATACGGTCTGTCTTGATCATCAGATATGGGACTGGCAAACCAGCGAAGTCGTGGTGATGAAACGAATTGCCAGTACCACCAACATGATTTATTCGGCTTGCTACGAGCCAAGGACAAACAAGACCCTGCTGGCGCTGATGGGCGTTCTGGAGGGCGTGGAGATCAAATTATGATAACGATAGAGGCAGGAACGGGGGTGGATCGGCCTGTGACCGAGGCCTCGCTGGATGAAGCCATCCGGCGTGGGCAAGTGCGCCACAAAAGCAGTTTGCAGGTGACCGCGGTGGCCTTTCTGGACCCGTGCCTGGCCGTGAGTTTCATTGATGGCAGCGGCGTGCTGCTGCCCGTGCAGCATTATCCGGAATTCGATGATTTCGATGCCGAGGATTTCGCCGAGCTGAAAGTCGGCTTTTCCGGGACTGCCCTGTGCCACGAGGGCAGGGATTTGCAGGTGTCTATCGCCGGGATGATTTCGGCGAGCAAACCGCTGATGGACATGGCCGCCTCGGTGATCGCGGCGCGCAATGGCCGCCAAAGCAGCGCTGCCAAAGCCGAAGCCGCGCGGGCCAATGGTCGCAAGGGTGGGCGCCCGCGCAAGCCCGATGTGACCGTTTGAGCGCACACAAAAAAGCCGTCGAATTGACGGCTGTTTTGCAGGGGGTGGCGCCCATTAACGACGTGTCAGCAACACCCCGGACTCCATATGATGAGTCCACGGAAACTGATCAAACATCGCACAGCGCGTAATGCGGTGCGTGTCGTGCAACTGGGCGATGTTGGCTGCCAACGTTTCCGGGTTGCAGGAAATATACAGAATGTTGTCGAAACGCCGGGTCAGCTCGCAGGTGTCTGGGTCCATGCCGGCGCGAGGCGGGTCGACGAAAACGCTACCGAACGCGTAGCTCTTGAGATCGATGCCGTGCAAACGCCGGAACGGGCGCACTTCGTTCAGCGCTTCGGTCAGCTCTTCGGCCGACAATCGCACCAGCGTGACGTTATCCACCGCGTTCTCGCTGAGGTTGCTCAGCGCTGCGTTGACCGAGGTTTTGCTGATTTCGGTGGCCAGCACTTTGCGCACGCGGGTCGCCAGCGGCAGGGTGAAATTGCCGTTGCCGCAATACAGCTCCAGCAAATCGTCCGGGCGGACGCCGAGGGCGTCGTAGGCCCAGTTCAGCATTTTCTGATTCACGGTGCCGTTGGGCTGAGTGAACGCGCCTTCCGGCTGGCGATAGCTGAACGTGCGGCCGCCGACTTGCAGTTTTTCGACCACGTAATCATGGCCGATCACTTCGCGTTTGCCCTTCGAGCGACCGATCACGCTGACGTTCAGGTCGGCGGCCAGTTTCGATGCCGCCGCGTGCCAGTGTTCGTCCAGCGGACGGTGATAGCACAGCGTGATCATCGCATCGCCGGCCAGGGTGGTCAGAAACTCCACCTGAAACAGCTTGTGGCTCAGGGCCGCGCTGGCTTGCCACGCCGCTTTCAATTGCGGCATCAGCTCATTGATGCGCAGGCTGGCAATCGGGAATTCTTCAATCAGGATCGGCGTGCGTTTGTCGTCCTGGGAAAACATTGCGTAGTGGCGCTCGCCGGCTTCGCGCCACAGGCGAAATTCGGCACGCAGGCGGAAGTTTTTCAGCGGCGAGTCAAATACCGTCGGTTCCGGCGCGTCGAATGGCGCCAGCAGGTCACGCAGACGCGAGGCCTTTTTTTCGAGCTGGAGAGTGTAAGCCTGGGAATCAAAAGTCATGCGTTGAACCAACCCAACTTGATCACGAACAGAATCGACAGAATCACCAGCGCCGGGTTCAGCTCGCGGCCGCGGCCGGACAACAGTTTGATTGCGGTCCAGGAAATGAAACCGAAGGCGATGCCGTTGGCGATGGAATAAGTGAACGGCATGGCCAGCGCAGTGATCACCACCGGTGCGGCAACCGTGATGTCGTCCCAGTCTATTTCGGCCAGGCCGGAAGTCATCAATACGGCGACGAACAGCAGCGCAGGCGCGGTGGCGAATGCCGGAACGCTGGCGGCCAGTGGCGAGAAGAACAACGCCAGCAGGAACAGGATGGCGACCACGACGGCCGTCAGACCGGTGCGGCCACCGGCGCTGACGCCGGCTGCGGATTCAATGTAGCTGGTGGTGGTGGAAGTACCCAGCAGTGAACCGGCCATGGCGGCGGTGCTGTCCGCGATCAGGGCGCGGCCCATTTTCGGCATGTGACCGTCCTTGCCCATCAGGCCGGCGCGTTTGGCGACGCCGATCAGCGTGCCGGAGTTGTCGAACAGGTCAACGAACAGGAAAGCGAAAATCACGCTCACCAGACCGATGTCCAATGCGCCTTTGATGTCCAGTTGCAGGAACGTCGGCGCCAACGATGGCGGCATCGACATCACGCCGCCGAACGGGGTGAAGCCGAGGGCAATCGACGCAATGGTCACGACCAGAATCCCGATCAGGACCGCACCGCGGACGGCCAGCGCTTCGAGGGCGACGATCAGGGCAAAACCCAGGGTCGCCAGAATCGGTGCCGGTTGTTTCAAGTCACCGAGGCCGACCATGGTCGCCGGGTTACTGACCACGATGCCGGCGTTGTGCAGGGCGATCAGCGCAAGAAACAGGCCGATCCCGGCGGCAATCGCCGAGCGCAGCGGCAGCGGGATGCTGTTGATGATCCATTCCCGGATGCGGAATATCGACAGCAGGAAGAACAGCACCGCCGAGATGAACACCGCACCCAGTGCCACTTGCCACGTATGACCCATGTGCAGGACGACGGTGTAAGTGAAGAAGGCGTTCAGGCCCATGCCCGGTGCGAGGGCGATCGGGTAGTTGGCGATCAGTCCCATCACCGTCGAGCCGATGGCGGCAGCCAGGCAGGTCGCGACAAACACCGCGCCCTTGTCCATGCCAGTCTCGCCGAGGATGCTCGGGTTGACGAACAGAATGTAGGCCATGGCCAGGAAGGTCGTGACGCCCGCAAGAATCTCGGTCCGCACGTTGGTGTTGTGTGCCTTGAGTTGAAACAGCCTTTCCAGCATGTCTGCTCCCCGTGGCGCGCCCGGCGCCGTGAATGTATCGACCTCAACAGCAAAGCACAGACCGCTGCAGGCGCCTGGTAATTTTCTGTGGGTCGGAAAAAGCCGCGCATCATACCAGTAGCGTGGGTCTGTGGCTGCTTATGGCTGCGATCGTCGTCGATGTTTTGCGTTAAAGCCAAGTGCGCCATACTGCGCGCTGGTTTTGGGGCGGGGTGTTGCATGAAAAAGCGTCTGTTTAGCGTATTTGGAATAATGATCGCCTTGCTACTGGGCGCGCCAACAGCCTCGGCGGCTGCGGCTGCGCCGTTGAGCCAGGTCAAGGTGCTCAAGGTCGAGTCACCGGCCTGTGGATTTGAAGACATTGGTGAAGGGCAGGCGAAGACGCGCTGCGATCACCGTGGGCCGAACATCAAAGTCTATGTGCTGGAGGTCGGCTACGGTCGCTCGGCGCATGTCGGGCTGGACGGTTTCGACGTGAACGGTACCAAGACCCCGGTCTGCGCCTTCGATAATGGCAATCTCACCGAATGCAGCGCCGGCAGGAAAACGGTCGGCTTTGTGTATGTGTTCGATCTGGCCGGCAAGCAGGAGGGCACGTTCACCTTCAGCAACACGTCGATCAATGCGCCGGGCAATACGATGTCAACGCAGCTTTACATCAAGTAACGGCCGGCTCGAACAAGGGTCTGGAAAGCTGTCTACGCTTTAAAGATTATCTTGCGGACTGTGCCCATGACCTTTAGAGCCCTGATTACCCTCGCCGAGGGCATCGATGACCTGCAATCAGTGACGCTGATCGATGTGCTGCGCCGCGCCAAGGTTGAAGTGGTGGTGGCCAGCATCGAGGGACGCCGCATGCTCACCTGTGCCCGCGGCACGCGGGTGACGACTGACGCGATGTTGGTGGATTTACTGGCCCAGCCCTTCGATCTGATCGCACTGCCCGGCGGCGCCGTCGGCGCGCAACATCTGGCCGCCCATCAACCCTTGCAACAATTGCTCAAGGATCAGGCCGCGGCCGGTCGCCTGTTCGCCGCCATCGCCGAGGCCCCGGCGGTAGCTCTGCAAACCTTTGGCGTGCTGCGTCAGCGACGGATGACGTGCCTCCCCTCGGCCAGTCATCAACTGTCAGGCTGCACTTTTGTCGACCAACCGGTGGTGGTCGACGGCAACTGCATCACCGCGCAAGGGTCGGGAGGCGCGCTGGAGTTTGCGCTGACGCTGGTGGAGCAACTGTGCGGTAAAGCTGCGCGAGCGGCAGTCGCGGGAGAGTTGGTGGTTTAGCGTGGTGGCGAAGTAGAAAGGTCCTTCGCCACAGATCAATCTTCTTGAACACTCAAACACCCCCGAAGTCGTACCCCTTATGACGGCGGTTCGTCAAAACGCCGCGAATGTACGACCAACCGTGAGGTGTTTATGAACGCGACCCTTTCCGAGGCGGCGCAGCCGTCCTTCGTTCGTCACCCGATCCACCTGACGCTCAATGGCCAGGACCGACAATTGGAGGTCCTGCCCTGGACCACATTGCTGGATCTGTTGCGTGAGCAACTTGACCTGATCGGTACGAAAAAAGGCTGTGACCACGGTCAGTGCGGCGCATGCACGGTGTTGCTGAATGGCAAGCGGGTCAACGCCTGCCTCACACTGGCGGTGATGTGCGATGGTGCCGAGCTGACCACGGTTGAAGGTTTGGCCAGCGGCGACGAATTGCACCCGATGCAGCAAGCCTTCATCAAACACGACGCCTTCCAGTGCGGCTATTGCACGCCGGGGCAGATTTGTTCCGCGATAGGTCTGGTCAACGAAGGACGGGCGCAGACCAGCGCAGAGATCAAAGAACTGATGAGCGGCAATCTTTGCCGTTGCGGCGCTTACAGCAATATTCGTGACGCCATCGAAGAAGCCCTTCCTGCCTGCCGTGAACGCCACGGGCAAGGAGGTGGCCAATGAATCCTTTCCATTACACCAAGCCCGATTCCGTACAGGACGCCGTCCATCTCGCGGGCCCGGCATCGCGCTTCATTGCCGGCGGTACGAACCTGCTGGATCTGATGAAGGAAAACATTACCCGCCCGCAACACTTGATCGACATCACCGGGCTGCCGTTGCGTGAAGTCACCGAGACGGCCAGCGGCGGGTTGATGATCGGTGCGCTGGTCAGCAATGCGGATCTGGCCTGGCATCCACTGATCGAACAGCGCTATCCGTTATTGTCCCAAGCGATTCTGGCCGGTGCTTCGCCGCAGCTGCGCAACATGGCCAGCACGGGCGGCAATCTGCTGCAACGCACGCGCTGCTACTACTTCTATGACGCCGGCGTGCCGTGCAATAAACGCGAGCCCGGCAGTGGTTGTCCGGCGCGCGAGGGACTGAACCGGATCCACGCGATCCTCGGGGCGAGTGCGCAGTGCGTCGCCACGCATCCATCCGACATGTGCGTTGCATTGGCAGCGCTCGAAGCGGTAGTCCATGTGCAGGGTCGCGAAGGCGCGCGAACCATTGAATTTGCCGATTTCCATCGTTTACCGGGCGATGCGCCTGAGCGCGACAACCAATTGGCTGACGATGAACTGATCACCGCTGTTGAATTGCCCGCCGCCGGCTTTAGCGCTCACAGTCATTACCTGAAGATTCGCGACCGCGCCTCCTATGCGTTTGCCTTGGTCTCCGTGGCGGCGGCACTTGATATGAATGGGCCGATTATCGGTGAGGCGCGTCTTGCGCTCGGTGGTGTTGCGCACAAACCCTGGCGCGACAAGGGCGTCGAAGCCTGGCTGGCGGGCAAACCGGCCAGCCTTGAGACTTTCAGCGCGGCGGCCGATGCCTTGCTCAAAGACGCCAAACCGCTCGAACACAACGCTTTTAAAGTGCAATTGGCGCATCGAGCCATCATTCGTGCGCTGAGCGATGCCGCGCAGGGAGGGCACGCCTGATGAACACATTGACCAAACCCATGGGTCAACCCGTTGATCGGGTCGACGGCCATCTCAAAGTGACCGGCCAGGCCCGTTATGCCGGGGAATTTCCCGAAGAAGGCTTGCTGCATGGCAGCGTCGTCTCCAGCACTATCGCCCGCGGGCGGGTGATCAACATTGATGCTTCGAAGGCATTGGCGCTGCCGGGAGTGATTGCCGTTATCGATCACAGCAACCGCCCGCCGGTCGCCAGCTATGACAAAGACTACGAAGATGCAGACTCGGCAGACGGCTCGCCTTTTCGTCCGTTGTACAACGACCGCGTCCTTTACAGCGGACAACCACTGGCGCTGGTCGTCGCCGACAACCTTGAACTGGCGCGTCATGCAGGTTCGTTGATCACAATCGAATACGAAGCGGAGCGTCATCAGACCGATCTGGCAGTCCTGCAGGATGAAGCACATCCGGCCCCCGCTGAACTGCCCAAACCTCGTGGGAATTTTCAGGCCGAGTTCGCCGGCGCGGCCCTCAGCCTGGACCTGAACTACAGCACCCCCATCGAGCACCACAACCCGATGGAACCGCACGCCAGCACAGTGCTGTATCAGGCCGATGGCAGCCTGCACATCCATGACAAGACCCAAGGCCCGCAGAACTGCCAGTCTTACGTGCAGAAGGTCTTCGGGCTTGAGGAAGAACAGGTCAGAATTTTCGCCGCCTATGTGGGCGGTGCCTTCGGCTCGGGTTTGCGTCCGCAGTATCAACTGCCGCTGGCGGTGATGGCGGCGCTGCACCTCAAGCGTTCGGTTCGGGTGACGCTGACGCGCCAGCAGATGTTCACCTTCGGCTATCGCCCGCGCACCTTGCAGCGTCTGCAATTGGGCGCGGCAGCCAATGGGCGCTTGCTCGCGGTCGCTCACACCGCCATCGGTCAAACGTCGCGTTTCGAGGATTTCACCGAACACGTGGTGGAGTGGAGCGGCATGCTTTATCACTGCGACAACGTGCAATTGACCTACAAGCTGGTTCCGCTCGACGTGTTCACTCCGCTGGACATGCGCGCGCCGGGCGCGGCGCTTGGGTTGATCGGGCTGGAGTGCGCGATGGACGAACTGGCCTGCGCGCTGGCCATCGATCCGGTGCAACTGCGCCTGGTCAACTACAGCGAGCGCAATCAAAACGAAGACAAGGCTTATTCCAGCAAAGAACTGCGCGAATGCTACGCCCAGGGCGCCAAGCGTTTTGGCTGGGATCAGCGCACTCCCGAGCCGCGCAGCATGCGCCAGGGCCGGCAGTTGGTGGGGTGGGGCATGGCCGGCGGCGTGTGGGAGGCGATGCAACAGAAAGCCAGTGCCAAGGCGTCGCTCGATCACCACGGCAAACTGACGGTCAGTAGCGCGACCACCGACATCGGCACCGGAACCTACACCGTGATGACGCAAATTGCGGCGCAGGCGTCAGGCGTTTCCTTGAAGGATGTCACCTTCGTCCTAGGCGACTCCTCGTTACCGACCGCGCCGTTGCAGGGCGGATCGTTCACGGTGTCTTCTGTTGGCACTGCGGTGCAGCAAGCCTGTGAAGCGCTGCAGGAGAAACTGCTCGCGGTCGCGCGGCAAACCTTTCCTGCCTTCAGCGGTGTGACGGCGCAGCAAGCTGTTTTCGAAGACGGCCAGCTGTTATTGGGTGATGAGCGCATCTCATTCGCCGATCTGGCCCGCGCCAGTGGTGACGAAGCGATTGAAGTTCAAGTGGACGCCGAACCGGACAAAAAGCGTGAGGCCTACGCTACCGCAACGCATTCGGCGGTGTTCGTCGAGGTGCTGGTAGACGAAGCGTTGGGAACGGTGAAGGTCAGTCGAGTGGTCAGTGCGATTGCGGCGGGGCGAGTGGTCAATCCGAAGATGGCTCGCAGCCAGATACTCGGCGGCGTGGTGTGGGGCATCGGCATGGCGCTGCATGAGGAGACGCAGACCGACCATGCGCTGGGGCGGCACATGAACCACAGTCTGGCCGAGTACCACATTCCGGTAAACGCCGATATCGGCGACATTGATGTGCTGTTTGTCGAAGAACACGACGAGATCGTCAATGCCCTTGGCTCCAAGGGCGTCGGTGAAATCGGCATCGTCGGGGTCGCGGCGGCGGTCGCCAATGCGATCTACCACGCCACCGGAAAACGGGTGCGGGATTTCCCCATCACCCTCGACAAGCTGCTTTAGGCTTTGGCTTCTTCCGCCGGCACGTGCATGCGGTCTCGATTGGCCAGGGTCGGGAACAGTTTGATCCAGACCCCGGTCACCACCAGCGTGCCGATACCGCCCATGACCACGGCCGGCACGGTGCCAAACCAGTGCGCGGTGACGCCGGATTCGAACTCGCCCAACTGGTTTGACGCGCCGATAAACAGGCCGTTCACGGCGCTGACCCGGCCGCGCATTTCGTCCGGGGTTTCCAGTTGCACAAAGGACGCACGGATCACCATGCTGATCATGTCAGCCGCGCCCAGCACCACCAGCACCGCGAGCGAGAACCAGAACGACGTCGACAGGCCAAACGCGATGGTCGCGACGCCGAATACGCCGACTGCGGTGAACATCACTCTACCGACTTTTCGATCCACGGAGAAACGCGCCAGCCACAGCGACATTAATAACGCGCCTCCAGCCGGGGCCGATCGCAGCAAGCCCAGGCCCCAGGCGCCGGTCAGCAGAATGTCCTTGGCGAACACCGGCAGCAGCGCCGTTGCGCCTCCGAGCAAAACAGCGAACAAATCCAGAGAAATAGCCCCGAGAATATCCGGTCGACTGCGAATGAAACGGATGCCCGCCAGCAGCGAATCCAGGGTCGCCTTACCTTTATTCAACGGCGTTTGCCGGGCGGGGAGGTTGAGCATCAACAGGCAGGCGATCACGTAAAGGATCACCGTCGGCCCGTACACCCACACGCTGCCGAAGGCATACAGCAAACCCCCGAGCGCCGGGGCAACGATGGTTGCCGATTGTTGCGCAGACTGGGCGGCGGCGACGGCGCGGGGGAACAGGGCGGCGGGCACAATACTCGGCAGCAGCGCCTGGGTGGTCGGCATCTCGAAGGACCGGGCGGCGCCGAGCAGGAACGCCAGAATGAAGATCATCTCTCGCGTGACATTACCAGTGGCACCGCCGATGGCCAGGGTCAGGGCAATCAATGCTTGCAACGACTGACAAATCGCCGCGACCTTGCGCCGGTCATAGCGGTCTGCCACATGCCCGGTGTGCAACATGAACAACACGCGCGGGGCAAATTCCACCAAGCCCACCAGACCCAGATCCAACACGTTGCCGGTCAGTTGATAGAGGTTCCAGCCAATAGCGACGGTGAGCATCTGAAAGCCACTGGCGGTAAACACCCGAGCCAGCCAGAACGCGATGAAAGGGCGGTGATGACGTAACAGCAAAGGCGCTTGGCTGGGCATCTGAGGCGGATCTTGAGCGAGGGGAAGCTCGAGATTATCACCAACCTGTAACCAGAAGTTGCGGCGGTCGGAAATTTAGTTAGCTAAACACCGATCTCGAAAACATGGATATCCCCCTGTGAGAGGACCTGTGGTGAGGGGATTTATCCCCGTTGGGCTGCGAAGCGGCCCCAAAACCAGCAGTTAGGTGGGATCAGCTCCACCGCAGGGGCTTTTTTACGACTGCTGCGCAGCCGAACGGGGATAAATCCCCTCGCCACATGAATCTGTAACGGGGTATGACTACACCTGTGAGGCAACCTGTCACGCGGCAAAAGACCACACCGTCCATCGTCAAAAAGCGGACTACTCTTTTACCCATGCTTGATCCAGATCAATACCCTTGTGGAATTGATCCGGCGGCCACAGGGCCAGACTCCCTACGTTGTGATGATTGTAAAAAAAGAACGAATTCAAATTCGCCACACTCCATATCCGTGGGGGCAGTGGATGCAGGCCACAAGCCTACAGCCGGAATTACCTGACAGAGGAAGACTTATGTTCGGTTTGGAGGCGCTTGATCTCGCCCGAATCCAGTTCGCGTTCACCATCTCGTTCCACATCCTGTTCCCGGCCATCACCATCGGCCTGGCGAGTTACCTGGCGGTGCTCGAAGGTCTGTGGCTGAAGACCCACAACGATACTTACCGCGATCTGTACCACTTCTGGTCGAAGATCTTTGCCGTCAACTTCGGCATGGGTGTGGTTTCCGGGCTGGTCATGGCTTACCAGTTCGGCACCAACTGGAGCCGTTTCTCGGACTTCGCCGGTTCCGTGACCGGGCCGTTGCTGACCTATGAAGTACTCACCGCGTTCTTCCTCGAGGCCGGTTTCCTCGGGGTCATGCTGTTCGGCTGGAACAAGGTCGGGCGCAATCTGCACTTCTTCGCCACCGTCATGGTTGCCGTCGGCACCCTCATCTCGACGTTCTGGATTCTCGCCTCCAACAGCTGGATGCAAACGCCCCAGGGCTTCGAAATCGTCAACGGCCAAGTCATTCCCACCGACTGGTTTGCCGTAATTTTCAACCCGTCCTTCCCGTACCGTCTGGCGCACATGGCCACCGCCGCGTTTGTCGCGACGGCGTTCTTCGTCGGTTCCTCGGCGGCTTGGCATTTGCTGCGCGGCAAGGACAATCCGGCGATTCGCACCATGCTCTCGATGGCAATGTGGATGGCATTGATTGTCGCGCCGATCCAGGCCGTCATCGGTGACTTCCACGGGCTGAACACGTTGAAGCATCAGCCGGCGAAAATCGCCGCCATCGAAGGCCACTGGGAAAACCACGGCGATGAACCGACGCCGTTGATCCTGTTCGGCTGGCCGGACATGAAAGAAGAGAGAACTAAATACGCCGTCGAGATTCCGTATTTGGGCAGCCTGATCCTCACGCATTCGCTGGACAAGCAAGTGCCGGCGCTCAAGGACTTTCCGCCTGAAGACCGGCCGAATTCGACCATTGTGTTCTGGTCATTCCGGATCATGGTCGGGCTGGGCATGCTGATGATCTTCACCGGTCTGTGGAGCCTGTGGCTGCGCAAAAGCGACAAGCTGTATACCTCGCGGCCGTTCCTCTACCTGGCGTTGTGGATGGGCCCGTCCGGGCTGATCGCGATTCTCGCCGGTTGGTTTACCACTGAAATCGGCCGTCAGCCGTGGGTGGTTTACGGGCTGATGCGCACGGCGGATGCGTCGTCCAATCACAGCTTCATGCAGATGAGCATCACGCTGATTCTGTTCGTGGTGGTGTATTTCGCGCTGTTCGGTGCCGGTCTGGGCTACATGATGCGCCTGGTGCGCAAAGGGCCGAAGATCGACGAAGGCAAGGAAGTACCCGAGGGCGGCCCAGGCAAGCAACGTACACCGGCCCGTCCGCTGTCCGCCGCTGACGACGATGACGGCGATGGTGACCACCGTCCCAGCCTGACCAAGGAGATTTGAGTCATGGGTATTGATCTTCCGCTGATCTGGGCCGTGATCATCATCTTCGGCATCATGATGTACGTGGTCATGGACGGCTTCGATCTGGGGATCGGGATTCTCTTTCCGTTCATCCCCGGCAAGACCGACCGTGACGTGATGATGAACACCGTCGCCCCTGTCTGGGACGGCAACGAAACCTGGCTGGTGCTGGGGGGCGCGGCGTTGTTCGGTGCGTTCCCGCTGGCTTACTCGGTGGTGCTTTCCGCGCTGTACCTGCCGCTGATTTTCATGCTCATAGGGCTGATTTTTCGCGGTGTGGCGTTCGAGTTCCGCTTCAAGGCCAAGGACGACAAACGTCACCTCTGGGACAAGGCGTTCATTGGGGGTTCGGTCGCCGCGACGTTCTTTCAGGGCGTAGCATTGGGGGCGTTCATTGATGGGCTGCCGGTGGTCAACCGACAGTTTGCCGGTGGCTCGCTGGACTGGCTGACGCCGTTCACGATGTTCTGCGGCCTGGCGTTGGTGGTGGCGTATGCGCTACTCGGCTGCACGTGGTTGATCATGAAAACCGAGGGCAAGCTGCAGGAGCAGATGCACAACCTGGCGCGGCCGTTGGCGTTCGTGGTGTTGGCGGTGATCGGCATCGTCAGTATCTGGACGCCGCTGGCTCACGCGGAAATTGCGGCGCGCTGGTTCACCCTGCCGAATCTGTTCTGGTTCCTGCCGGTGCCGATTCTGGTATTGGTGACCATGTACGGTCTGATCCGCGCCGTGGCTCGCCATGCGAATTACACGCCGTTCCTGCTGACCCTGGTGCTGATCTTCCTCGGCTACAGCGGTCTGGGTATCAGCCTGTGGCCGAACATCGTGCCACCGTCGATCTCGATCTGGGACGCTGCCGCACCGCCACAGAGTCAGGGCTTCATGCTGGTTGGCACCTTGTTCATCATTCCGTTCATCCTGGGTTACACCTTCTGGAGCTACTACGTGTTCCGCGGCAAGGTGACCCATGAAGATGGTTATCACTAGGGCATACGGCAATGGCGCAGGGCTGATACCTGCGCCGTTTCACAGGAGAACACGATGATGGCTGGCAAACATTCCCTGGAGGACATCCAGGCCGCAGAGAAAAAGCCGCTTTGGCAACGACTCGGCTGGCTGGCGATGATCTGGACGGGCAGCGTGGTGGCGCTGTTCATCGTCGCAAGCCTGATGCGCATGTTCATGAATGCCGCTGGCCTGTCGACCCACTGACTTCAAGAGATCCCATCCTGTTGCCTTGCGGCACGGACTTACAACCCTCCAGCGCTGGAGGGTTTTTTTTGCCTGGGGTTATTTTCGGGCTTTAAGGATCACGAACTTCGGCGTCGCCGCCACTTGCTCAACGCCGCGAAACAACCGCGCCAGTTTGCTGTGGTAACCCAGGTGACGATTGCCGACGATGTACAGCGCGCCGCCCACCACCAGCGCTTCCCTGGCTTGCTGGAACATCCGCCAGGCGAGAAAATCGCCTACGACCTGTTGCTGATGGAACGGCGGATTGCACAGCACCACGTCCAGTGACTGCGGTTCCTGCCCGGCCAGGCCGTCACCGGCACGCACGATCACCTCCCGCTCACCCAGCGCCGCACGCCAGTTCTCTGCTGCCGATTGCACGGCCATGAAAGATTCGTCCACGAGCGTGTAGTGCGCCTCGGGATTGTCCAAAGCGTTGGCAATAGCGAGGACGCCGTTACCGCAGCCGAGGTCGGCGACCCGCGCCGCGCCGAGGTTCTTCGGCAAGTGTGGCAAAAAGGCGCGCGTGCCGATGTCCAGCCCTTCGCGGCAGAACACGTTGGCATGGTTAAGCAATTCGATTGCGGGTGTGTCGAGGCGATAGCGGGTCGGGTAGGGGGACTCGGTGGGGGCTTTATCTTCAGCCGTCGCGATCAGCAACCGCGCTTTCTTCACCGCCAAAGACGCCTGCACCGGGCCGATGTAGCGTTCCAGCAAATCCCCGGCGGCGCGTGGCAGGTGCTTGATCATGGCGGCGGCAATCACTTGGGCACCGGGGGCCAGTTGACCTTGCAGGCGGATCAGTTGCTCCTCCAGCAGCGCCAGGGTTTTCGGCACACGGATCAGCACGCGGTCAAACGGGCCGGTGAACGCTTCGCTGGCGGGCACCCTCGGCACGGCATCAAACGCGTGGCCGTTGCGAATCAGGTTTTTTTCCAGGCCCTGCACGGCCAGGAACGAGTCACCACTGCTGACGACGTGAACCTTGCCAGCGAGGCTGGCGGCCAATGCACCGAAGCTGTCGTTGAGCACCAGCACCCGCGTGTCCGCCGTCGGCTGCTGTTCCGCCAGATGATTGAGCAGGTATTCGTCGGCAGCATCGAACGCTTGCAAGGGTTCATTCTGCTGTTCGGGCTGGCGGATCAGGTCGAGTCGGGCGAAGGGTGTTTCGAGCAAAGGCATGGCGCGGGGCTCTGGGTAATCAACGGGAATCCCGCGGCCCAGGGGCGTTGTAGCGGGCGAAACCGACCGAGTGTATTGCGTCGTGAAGGCTCACACGTCATCACTCAGGAAGGGACGCAAATGGTACGTTTTTTTCTCCAGGAATACCCGCAGGTTTTCAGCGGCCTTGTGCCTCTGTGCTATTGAGGTAGCCCGCCTTGATGGCGGCAATGATTGCCGAAATCTTGTTGTGCACCCCGAATTTCTCGATCGCGTTTTGCATGTGGAAATGGACAGTACGAGGGCTGAGGTTAAGAATTCTGGCGCTTTCATCGGCGGTCTTGCCTGACGCCGCCAGTGACAAGACGTCTATTTCGCGAGCAGACAGATTCGGCGCGGACGGCTTCACCGGTTTCTTCGGCAATGATCGCGCGACCAACGCATGAAGGTGATGGCCCATGAACGCGGTAAAACCGACGTTTTCATACAACTCAAACTCGCTAATCGGGCAATGGCTTCTGGCCAGGCTCAGAATGCTGCACAGCCCGCTTTCCTCGTCATGCAACGACTGTGACCAACCGTGCTGGATGCCTTGCGCTATAAGCGCCTCCCACAGGGAGGGCACCTTGGAAAACAGTTGTGGACTCCACAAAATCGGCATCATGGAATGATTGCAATGGGCTACTACCGGATCTATGGCGCTCAGTTTTTGTTGTTCATACTCCTTGTTCCATTTGGTCGGATAATTATTGCGCTGGACCGTGTTGATCTGGTTGTTTTTCGCTTGATAAGTAGTTGAAAAAGCGAAAAATTTAAACCCGATGTTATTCGCGAAGCCGAGCGCAATCCTGTACGCGTTATCAAAGTCAGTTGTACAAGACAGTCGTGAAAGTTGGGATTCCTTCCATCGCTCCATGATGCATCTCCATACTGTTTGCCTCGGGGGTGCTTTTTTTGATTCGAGATCATGCACGCAGCGAGTGTAGGATGAATCCTACATATGAGTGAGATTTTTTGGCTTTACCTGTGAGTTAAAAACTAAATATCTGGTTCTATCCAACATTAGTTGGAGAGGCGAATGTCTTGTATGTCAGCGTTAATCTAATGGGAAGTGATCTCGGTGTTTTAACTGGGTGGTACATGTTGGTTGTACATGTTTGTAGTGTTTTCAATTGTTCGACAATATCGATAAAGACATTACAAATCGTCGGTGTTTAATGAACATGCTTTGCGGGACACTGGTGTCATTCGTTCAGTGGAGTGCCCCATGACCGCCAGTGCAGAAAAATTCACGCGCCAGACCCTGCTCGACGTCCAGCCGTTGACCCCGAACCTGTTCACGCTGCGCACGACCAGGGATCCGGGCTTCCGTTTTCGTGCGGGGCAATTCGCCAGGCTGGGTGTCACCAAGCCGGATGGCAGCGTTGTGTGGCGTGCCTATTCAATGGTCTCCTCACCTTATGACGAGTTCCTCGAATTCTTTTCCATCGTGGTACCGGGGGGCGAGTTCACCAGCGAGCTGAGCCGGCTGGGTGTCGGCGACACGTTGCTGGTCGACCGTCAGGCCTTTGGTTACCTGACGCTTGATCGCTTCATCGATGGGCGCGATCTCTGGTTGTTATCCACAGGCACCGGCGTGGCGCCGTTTCTGTCGATCCTGCAAGACTTCGAGGTGTGGGAGAAATTCGAGCGAATTATCCTGGTCTATAGCGTGCGCGAAGCCCGGGAACTGGCCTACCAGGCGCTTATTGCGGGATTGGCGCAGCGTGACTATCTGACCGAACACGCGCACAAGTTGCAGTTCATTCCAACCGTGACCCGTGAGCCGCATCCAGGCGCCCTGGAAGGCCGAATCACCACACTGATAGACAATGGCGAGCTGGAGCGGCTGGCCGGTGTGGCACTGACGGCCGAACATTCGCGCGTCATGCTTTGCGGTAACCCGCAGATGATTGATGACACGCGCAAACTGCTCAAACAGCGCGACATGCATTTGAGCCTCAGCCGCCGTCCCGGGCAGGTGGCTGTGGAAAATTACTGGTAAAAAAACGGCGCCCTGAAGGCGCCGTTTTTGCCTGCGTCATTGGTCACTCAGGCCGATCGTTCTGGGCCTTCAGCAGATCGCGGATCTCGCCCAACAGCTCTTCTTCCTTGGTCGGAACAGGCGGCAGGGTTGGCGCGACAGCCTCTTCACGCTTCAAGCGGTTGATGGCTTTGACGCCCATGAAGATCGCGAACGCGACGATGATAAAGTCGATCAAACTCTGGATAAATTTGCCGTACGCCAGCACCACTGCGGGGATGTCCCCGTTGGCTGCCTTGAGCGTAATGGCCAGGTCACTGAAATCCACCCCTCCGATCAGCAGGCCGATAGGTGGCATCACCACGTCGCCGACGAACGATGAAACGATCTTGCCGAAGGCGGCGCCGATGATGATACCGACGGCCATGTCGACCACATTACCCTTGACCGCGAAGGCCTTGAACTCACTTATCACGCCCATAGGTTATTTCCTTGTTACAGATGAGGTTGGTAACGCAGTGTAATTCAGTCAAATGCTTCTTGCCCGAAACACTTGCTTACAGCGCTTGCCTGCAATCGACCGGGGCATCTGGAAAAAGTTTACAAAACGCCATCATTTGGGCGGATTTTGCTCCGGCGCCTTGGGCGCATGCATGCGACGCCCGGCAGTTTTTACGATAGTCGTGCAGCGCGAGCGGATGCCTGCGAGGCAATTAACAAAGTTCGAAATTGTAGGGGGGCGATGTCAACGGTAATAAACATGTTCGTAAGTCTTACATGATTAGTTTGCGTGTATAGAAAATCAATCATGCGGAATCTTCAGCGGAGCAGATTGTTTGGCGTGATACTAAATTGCCAGTAGTTTTGAATTGTTTTAATCGGGTGGTAGTTGATTGGCTTGATATTGTACGTCCAGATGCGAAGTTAAGAAGGCTTGTACAGCTTCTGCGTTTTTTATTGATGTGCCTTAGATGTGAAAATGTCGTTTGTGCGAAAGTTGTACAAGTTTGATCAACTTAAATCCAAGTTATCCTGTGGACATCCGCGTCGGGCCAATTCAGCTCAGCTGAGCTATCATCGCGGTTTTTGCCGGGAGTTCAGATGGCCAAGGCCAAGCGCATGTACGGCTGCACCGAGTGCGGCTCAACCTTCCCCAAGTGGGCCGGCCAGTGCGGCGAGTGCGGGGCGTGGAATACATTGACCGAAACCATGGTCGAGAGCGGCGGTGCCGCGGCTCCCAGCGGTCGTACGGGATGGACCGGCCAACAGGCCCAGATCAGAACCCTGGCCGAAGTCAGCGTCGAAGAAATACCGCGCTTCTCCACCGCCTCCAGCGAACTCGACCGTGTACTGGGCGGCGGGCTCGTCGACGGCTCGGTGGTGCTGATCGGCGGCGATCCGGGAATCGGCAAATCAACCATTCTTTTGCAAACGTTGTGCAACCTCGCCAAGAGCATGCCGGCGCTGTACGTCACCGGCGAAGAATCCCAACAACAGGTGGCCATGCGCGCCCGTCGCCTGGGTTTGCCCCAGGATCAACTGCGGGTCATGACCGAAACCTGCATCGAAACGATCATCGCCACCGCCCGGGTCGAAAAACCCAAAGTCATGGTGATCGACTCGATTCAGACGATCTTTACCGAACAACTGCAATCGGCGCCGGGTGGCGTATCTCAAGTGCGGGAAAGCGCGGCCTTGCTGGTGCGCTATGCCAAGCAGAGCGGCACGGCGATTTTCCTGGTCGGCCATGTGACCAAAGAGGGCGCTTTGGCCGGGCCGCGCGTTTTGGAGCACATGGTCGACACCGTGCTTTATTTTGAAGGCGAATCCGACGGCCGCTTGCGCTTGCTGCGGGCGGTGAAAAACCGTTTCGGTGCGGTCAACGAGCTGGGCGTGTTCGGTATGACTGACAAGGGACTGAAAGAGGTCTCCAACCCTTCGGCGATTTTTCTGACGCGTGCTCAGGAAGAAGTCCCGGGCAGTGTGGTCATGGCGACGTGGGAAGGGACTCGACCCATGCTCGTGGAAGTCCAGGCGCTGGTGGATGACAGCCATCTGGCCAACCCGCGCCGCGTCACACTGGGGCTGGACCAGAATCGTCTGGCGATGTTGCTGGCGGTGTTGCACCGACACGGTGGCATTCCGACCCACGATCAGGATGTGTTCCTCAACGTGGTGGGCGGTGTGAAGGTGCTGGAAACGGCCTCCGACCTGGCGCTGATGGCGGCCGTGATGTCCAGTTTGCGCAATCGGCCATTGCCCCACGATCTGCTGGTATTTGGAGAGGTCGGTTTGTCTGGCGAAGTGCGTCCGGTGCCAAGCGGTCAGGAGCGTTTAAAGGAAGCCGCCAAGCATGGCTTCAAACGTGCGATCGTGCCCAAGGGCAATGCCCCTAAAGAAGCGCCGCCGGGGTTGCAGATTATTGCCGTCACGCGCCTGGAACAGGCCCTTGATGCACTCTTCGAATAACGTCAGGAAACACCCGACCCATGTGGGAGCGAGCCTGCTCGCGAAAGCGGAGTATCAGTCGAAATAAAGGTCGCCTGATATACCGCTATCGCGAGCAGGCTCGCTCCCACAGTGGGGCCGTCAGACTTCGATCAGCGCACCCAATTCCCGCTCCAGTTCCTGCGGGTCGCCCAGATTGAACTCAATCAAGCGCCGCAGCCGCTCGATGGATTCCAGGCTGATGTATCGGCAAACAAACCCGAGCTGGCCGTCCTCGTCGTGCGTCAGTTGCACATCCATCTTGATCTCGACGTCTTCATCCAGATGAATGTCGACGGAAAACACCTGTGCCTGATCGCCCAGCCACGGTTCGGGCTTTTCGATCAGCAGCCCCTTCAGTGACAGGTCGATCAGCTTCACCGGCCAGATAAATGCCCCCTGGCTCAGCTCGGTTCGGGCATCGAACGCAATACGTTTGAAGCGGCGGCGATCGGCAGGGTGTTCGCTCATGGCGCTATCCTCTGAATGTCCGCTGACTATAGACCCGCATTGTCAAAGCCTGCCAGCGATGACGGGCGTCTCGACTAATGTCGGGGTATGGCCTTTGCCGTCAGGCGAGCTAAACTCGGGGTGGCTGTCTTTCTTGTCCACCCTGGCTGGAATCATAAAATGAAAAATAATAATAGCCTGCTACGCCATCTACCCTGGCTGCTGCTGGCAATCGTAGGAGCGTGCGCCCTTGGCGTAGTGGCATTGCGCCGAGGCGAGGCGATCAACGCCTTGTGGATTGTGGTCGCTGCGGTGGCCATTTATCTGGTTGCGTACCGCTATTACAGTCTGTTCATCGCTAACAATGTGATGCAACTCGACCCGCGACGGGCCACCCCCGCCGTGCTCAACAACGATGGTCTGGACTACGTGCCGACCAACAAACACATCCTGTTCGGTCACCACTTCGCGGCTATCGCCGGCGCGGGGCCTTTAGTCGGTCCGGTCCTGGCGGCGCAGATGGGTTACCTGCCCGGCACGCTGTGGCTGATCGCCGGCGTGGTGCTGGCCGGTGCGGTTCAGGATTTCATGGTTTTGTTCATGTCCACTCGCCGCAACGGCCGCTCGCTGGGCGACATGGTTCGTGAAGAAATGGGCCGCATCCCCGGCACCATCGCGCTGTTCGGCTGCTTCCTGATCATGATCATCATCCTCGCGGTGCTGGCGCTGATCGTGGTCAAGGCCCTGGCCGAAAGCCCGTGGGGCATTTTCACGGTGATGGCGACCATCCCGATCGCGATGTTCATGGGCATTTACATGCGCTACATCCGTCCGGGTCGTATCGGCGAGATTTCGGTGATCGGCGTGTTGCTGCTGCTCGGTTCGATCTGGCTCGGCGGGCAGATCGCCGCCGATCCAGTGTGGGCCAAGGCCTTCACTTTCACTGGCGTGCAGATTACGTGGATGCTGGTCGGGTACGGTTTCGTGGCCGCCTCGCTACCGGTGTGGCTGATTCTGGCCCCGCGGGATTACCTCTCCACGTTCCTGAAAATCGGCACCATCATTGCCCTGGCGATCGGCATCCTGATCACCACGCCGGAGCTGAAAATGCCGGCGCTGACCCAGTTCATCGATGGCACCGGCCCGGTATGGAAGGGCGGTCTGTTTCCGTTCCTGTTCATCACCATTGCCTGTGGCGCGGTCTCCGGGTTCCACGCGCTGATCTCCTCCGGCACCACGCCGAAACTGCTGGATAACGAGGTCAACGCCCGTTACATCGGTTACGGCGGCATGTTGATGGAGTCGTTCGTGGCAATCATGGCGATGGTTGCCGCTTCGGTGATCGAGCCGGGTGTGTATTTCGCCATGAACAGTCCGGCAGCTGTCGTCGGCAGTGACGTGGTATCGGTGGCCCAAACCGTCAGCAGTTGGGGCTTTGCAATAACCCCGGAAGCGCTGCAAGCGGTGGCCAAGGACATCGGTGAAACCACCATCCTGGCCCGTGCCGGCGGTGCGCCGACCCTGGCGGTCGGCATCGCGCAGATCCTGCACAGTGTCCTGCCGGGTGAAAACACCATGGCGTTCTGGTACCACTTCGCGATTCTGTTCGAGGCGCTGTTCATCCTGACCGCGGTGGATGCCGGCACCCGTGCCGGACGGTTCATGCTGCAGGATTTGCTCGGCTCCTTCGTCCCGGCGCTGAAACGCACCGAGTCCTGGACCGCCAACCTGATCGCCACCGCCGGTTGTGTGGCGATGTGGGGCTGGTTGCTGTATCAGGGCGTGGTCGATCCACTCGGCGGTATCAACACCCTGTGGCCGCTGTTCGGTATCTCCAACCAGATGCTGGCCGGTATCGCGTTGATGCTCGGCACCGTCGTGCTGATCAAAATGAAACGCCAACGCTACGTCTGGGTGACCATGCTGCCCGCTGTCTGGCTGCTGATCTGCACCACCACGGCCGGTTTCATCAAGCTGTTCGACGCTAACCCGGCGATCGGCTTCCTGTCGCTGGCGAAGAAATACAGCGATGCGCTGGCCAACGGTCAGATCCTCGCCCCGGCCAAGGACATCACCCAGATGCAGCACGTGATCTTCAACGCCTACACCAACGCAACGCTGACGGCGCTGTTCCTGTTCGTGGTCTTCAGTATCCTGTTCTATGCGCTCAAGGTCGGCATTGCCGCCTGGGGTCAAAAAGAACGTACGGATAAAGAATCGCCATTCCAGGCCTTGCCCGATGCTTGATCGAGGAGTGCAGCATGTTCAATGACCTGAGTCGCCTGGGTAAATACCTCGGTCAGGCCGCGCGCTTGATGGTCGGCATGCCCGACTACGACAACTACGTCGAGCACATGCAAACCAACCACCCGGACAAACCGGTGATGAGCTACGAGATGTTCTTCCGGGAACGTCAGGAAGCTCGTTACGGTGGCAAGGGTGGGCCGAAGTGCTGTTGATCCGGTTGTCGGATTAACCGCAATACCTGTGGGAGCGAGCTTGCTCGCGATGGCGGACTGTCAATCAACAGTGATGTTGGATGTTAAGCCGCCATCGCGAGCAAGCTCGCTCCCACATTTGTTTTTGTGTTGATACTTTTATTTAGTGAGTCAGGAGATTCAGTTTGTCCTCTCCCATTCCAGTAACAATCCTCAGCGGCTTCCTCGGCGCGGGCAAAACCACGCTGCTGCGCCATCTGCTCAAAACCGAGCACGGCCTGAAAATCGCCGTGATCGAGAACGAATTCAGCGACGCCGGCATCGACACCCAACTGTTGGGCGACGAGCCGGTACAAGTTATGACGCTGTCCAACGGCTGCGTCTGCTGCACCATCCACACCGACCTGACCAAGGCGCTTTACCTGTTGCTCGAGCGACTGGACAGCGGCGAAATCGCTTTCGACCGACTGGTGATCGAATGCACCGGCCTGGCCGATCCGGCACCCGTGGCGCAAACCTTTTTCATTGACGAAGAGCTGCGCGAGCGCTACATCCTCGACGGCATCATCACCCTCGTCGATGCGGCGCACGCCGATGTGCACCTGACCCAAACCATTGCCCAGGCGCAGATCGGCTTTGCCGACCGCTTGCTGGTGAGCAAGCGCGATCTGGTGGACGAGCCGACCTTCACCGCGTTGAGCGAGCGCCTGACCCGCATCAACCGTCGTGCGCCCATCCGCGCGGTAGACCACGGGAAGATCGACCTGGCCGAATTGCTCGACGTGCGTGGTTTCAATCTCAATGCCGACCTTGGTGGTGGCGTGAGTTTGCGCCCGGTGAGCAAGGCGCCGTCGATTGATCGCATTTCCAGCCTGGTGCTGCGTACCGACAAACCGCTGGATCTCGACAAACTCAGTGAGTTCATGAACGAACTGCTGGAAGATCATGGCAAGCAATTGCTGCGCTACAAAGGCGTGTTGAACATCCAGGGCGAGCCACGGCGCATGGTGTTTCAGGGTGTATTGAAACTCTACGGGTTCGATTGGGACACGGAGTGGGCAGACGATGAAACGCGTGAAAGCGTGATCGTGTTCATTGCCGATGATTTGCCGGAAGAGAAGATTCGCGAGGGGTTTGCGCGGGTGGCGGCTGGCTGAAGTACTTGTTGCGGCAGTGATGACGCTATGGCGGGCAAGTCGAATCGTCGCACCGCCGCTCCCACAGGTGTTGTGGCGGACACAAACACCGGGCGAAAAAAAACCGGCCATCACTGGCCGGTTTTTTATTGCTGCAGTTGAACGGGCTGATTAAGCGCCGTACACCGGCAGCTTCTTGCAGATGGCCTTGACCTTTTCACGAACGGCGTCGATCACCGCTTCGTTGTTCAGGTCAGCCAGGATGTCGCAGATCCAGCCGGCCAGTTCCTTGCACTCTGCTTCCTTGAAGCCACGAGTGGTCACAGCCGGTGTGCCGAAGCGCAGGCCGGAGGTGACGAACGGGGAGCGTGGGTCGTTTGGCACGGAGTTCTTGTTCACGGTGATGA
The DNA here is from genome assembly GCF_902497785.1 of Pseudomonas fluorescens. GTDB lineage: Bacteria > Pseudomonadota > Gammaproteobacteria > Pseudomonadales > Pseudomonadaceae > Aquipseudomonas > Aquipseudomonas fluorescens_BO. The sequence continues at coordinate 108,343 of NZ_CABVHK010000006.1, read as the reverse complement.
ACGCTTTGCCCAATGCGGCGTCGGCGTCTTTACCGGAGATTTCCTGCTTGATCAGCGACAGCAGGAACAGGTGGTTTTCAGTACCGCCCGAAACTACGTCAAAGCCGCGCTCGATGAACACGCTGGCCATGGCCTGGGCGTTTTTCACCACTTGTTGCTGGTAGGTCTTGAACTCAGGCTGCAGCGCTTCCTTGAAGCAGATCGCTTTAGCGGCGATCACGTGCTCCAGCGGGCCACCCTGGGCGCCCGGGAAGACGGCGGAGTTGAGTTTCTTCTCGATGTCGGCGTTGGCGCGAGCCAGGATCAGGCCGCCACGTGGACCGCGCAGGGTCTTGTGCGTGGTGGTGGTCACGACGTCAGCGAATGGCACCGGGTTCGGGTAGACGCCAGCGGCGACCAGACCGGCCACGTGGGCCATGTCGACGAACAGATAGGCGCCAACCTTGTCAGCGATTTCGCGAAAGCGCGGGAAGTCGAGAATCTGCGAGTAGGCAGAAAAACCGGCCACGATCATTTTCGGCTTGTGCTCAACTGCCAGACGCTCGACTTCGTCGTAGTCGATCAGGCCGTGGGCGTCGATGCCGTACTGAACGGCGTTGTACAGCTTGCCCGACGAAGAAACGCTGGCACCGTGGGTCAGGTGACCGCCATGGGCCAGGCTCATGCCCAGAATGGTGTCGCCCGCCGACAACAGAGCCAGGTAAACGGCGCTGTTGGCTTGCGAGCCGGCGTGTGGCTGAACGTTGGCATAATCGGCGCCGAACAGCTCTTTGGCGCGATCGATGGCCAGCTGCTCGACGATGTCGACGAACTCGCAACCACCGTAGTAGCGCTTGCCCGGATAGCCTTCGGCGTACTTGTTGGTCAATACCGAGCCTTGAGCTTCCATCACCGCAGGGCTGGTGTAGTTTTCCGAAGCGATCAGCTCAATGTGCTCTTCCTGGCGCTGAGCTTCTTGCTCCATGGCGGCAAAGAGATCGGCGTCGTACTTGGCAATAGTCAAATCACGGCTGAACATGGCGGTCCTCAAGGATCGGGGCAGAAAAGGGGGGCATTCTAACCCAACGGGTTTTAGATGGCATATGAAAGGACATCATGTCGCAGACAAGTGGGCTTCATGACGGGATCAGCGGTGATAGTGCAGACCTGTGGCGAGGGAGCTTGCTCCCGCTGGGGCGCGAAGCGGCCCCAAAAATCTTGTGAGCGCTGCGCACTCAAGCGGGAGCTAGCTCCCTCGCCACAGTGGTTGCTCTTCAATCAAACATGAACAGCGCATCATTGCTGAACTGCGCCTCAAACTGGCTGGCCGGCATCGGCCGCCCGAACAGATACCCCTGAACCTCATCGCAGCCATGCTCGCGCAGGAAGTCCAGTTGCTCGTTGGTTTCCACGCCCTCGGCGATCACCGCCAGGTTGAGGCTGTGCGCCATCGCAATGATCGCCCGGGCAATCTGCGCATCCTGTTCGCCCGACGGCAATCCATCGACAAAGGTGCGGTCGATTTTCAGCACGTCGATCGGGAATTGCTTGAGGTAGTTGAGCGACGAATAACCCGTGCCGAAGTCATCGACCGCGATGCTCAGCCCTAGGTTTTTCAGTCCGGCGAGAATCTGCATGGCCTCGCTGACCTCGCGCATCAGGATACTTTCGGTCAGTTCCAGCTCCAGGCACGCCGGCGGCAGGCCGGTTTCCTTGAGGATGGTGGCGATTCGCATGCCGAGCTGGCCATCGGAAAACTGCCGGGCCGAGATGTTCACCGACACCTTAGGCACCCGCACTTTGGCCTGATGCCAGGTCTTGAGCTGACGGCAGGCTTCGCTGATCACCCAGTCGCCGACATCCACCACCAGCCCGAGCTCTTCGAGCACCGGAATGAAATCCCCCGGCGGCACCAGGCCACGGCGCGGATGACGCCAGCGCAGCAAGGCTTCGGCGCCCGTCAGGCGTTTGCCGTCGCCGCTGAACTGCGGTTGGTAATACAGCACGAATTCGTCCTGCTCCAGGGCATGACGCAAATCACTTTCCAGCTCCAGACGTTCCAGGGCGCTGGCGTTCATGTCGGCCTGATAGAACTGGAAGTTGTTTTTGCCGCGTTCCTTGGCGTGGTACATCGCGGTGTCGGCGTTCTTCATCAGCTGGCTGAGTTCGTTGCCGTCCTGCGGACTCAAGGCAATGCCGATACTGGCGGTGACGAAGAATTCGCGACCTTCGAGCACAAAGGGTTTCACCAGGCTGGCGAGAATCTGTTCCGCCACATGAATCGCCCGGTTCAAGGCGATTTCGCGGTTGATCCGCGGTTGCAGGAGCAGGGTGAATTCATCGCCGCCCATGCGCGCCACGGTGTCGTCATCGTCGACGCAACCGAGCAGGCGCGTGGCCATTTCCTTGAGCATGCGGTCGCCGGCGGCGTGGCCGAGGGAGTCGTTGATCGGCTTGAAACGGTCGAGGTCGAGGAACATCAGCACCACCCAGGACTTCTGCCGTTCCGCCGATTGCAGCGCGGTGTGCAAGCGGTCCTGGAACAGCGTGCGGTTGGGCAGATGGGTCAGGGCGTCGTAGTAGGCGAGACGGTGAATCCGCTGTTCACTGGCCTTGCGCTCACTGATGTCACTGAAGAAACACACGTAACTGGCCAGATCGCCTTCGTCGTCGAGCACCGCCGTGATGCCGACCCACGCCGGGTAATGCTCGCCGTTGCGGCGCTTGAGCCAGACTTCGCCTTCCCAGGTGCTGTGCTGATTCAGTTGTTTGAGCACATACCGAAGGTGGGCGTCCTGCTGCTCGTCGACCGTCAGCATGTTCGGCAACTGGTCGAGCACGTGCTCCACCGCATAGCCGCTCACACGGCTGAAGGCTTCGTTGGCCTGGACGATGTAGCCCGCCGGGTCGGTGATCAGGATCGCCGACGTCGAGTGTTCGAATACCGTGGCCGCCATGCGCAGGTCTTTCTCGGCGCGGCGCTGCTGGCTGATGTCGCGACCGACACCGAGCACACCTTCAAACGCGCCGTGTTGATCCCAGACCAGCACCAGGCGCAACTCGATCGGGATCTTGCGCCCGTCGGCGCGCAGACAGTCGAACAAGTACAGCTGGGTCTGGACCTCACTGCGCAATTGCGCCAGTTGTTCGGGTTTATCCAGCGCCTTGCTGACGCGGTCCATCAGGGCGTAAATGCCGGACAGTTGCTGAGGGTTGGCAATGGTTGACTGCCAGCCGTTCTGGAAGATCCAGTCGGCGTCGTAGCCCAGCACGGCTTGCACCGACGGGCTGACGTAGTTCAGCGAGAGCCTGCTGTCGGTAGAGAAAATCACGTCGCTGATGCTCTCGGCGAGCATGCGGTAACGCCGCTCGCTGTCCCGCAGGGATTCACTGGCTTCGATCTGCTCGGTGACATCCTTGGCCACGCCGATGATCCGCGTGACCTGATCATGCTTGTCCCGCGCCAGCGCTTGCTCACGGATGTCGAAACGTCGCCATGCGCCATCCCGGTGGCGGAAGCGCAACTGGCATTGCAGCAATTGGGTATAGCCGCCATGACGCTGGGTCTGGCGCGAACGGTGGTAGTAGTCGGCGTCTTCAGGGTGCAACAGGATCTCCCAGAAGTACTCGCCCATCTGGTGCAGTTCAGTGCGGTCGTAACCGAGCGTCTGTCCCAGGTGGTGGTTGCTGAAAATCATCCGCTGGCTGATCACGTCCTGCACGTACAGATGATCCGGCACGGTGCGCACCACGTCGGACCAGAATCCTTCGCGCTCGAGCAGTGACAGCTCGATCAGCTTGCGACTGGTGATGTCGCTGATGCTCAGGATGACCGCTTTATAGTCGTCCTGGTTTTCCGGCAGGCGCAGTACCAGCCACAGGTGTTGGTCGCGGCCCTTGGCGTCCTGCAGCTTTATTTCCAGCTCCAGCTGATGGTGCTGGTTGAGTACGGCTTCAAGCACTCGGTTGCCGATGGCCGTCCCGTCCTGCGGGTTGCCGTCGATCAGCAATTGCCAGGCTTGTTCGCAGCTGTTGACGTTGAGCAGTTGCAGGGCGACCTGGTTGACCTCGGTGATGCGCAGTTCATGCAGCAGTTGCTGGCGTTGTTCCGTGATTTGCAGCCAGTCACGCAATTGTTCGCTGCTGTGCAGCCGGGCCTTGTCGAGCACACTTTTGAGGCCCGACATGTCAAGTACACACAGCGCAACGCCGGTGCCTTCGAAAATATCCTGATAGCGTCGGCGGCCTTCAGTCACTTGGCGCTGACGTCGGCGCATGTTCAGCAGGGCAATCAGCGGTAGCAGAGAAAACGCCAGCCCCAGCAGACATTTGCCAATGAACGCCGGCAGCAGTTCTTCGATCACTCGCTGGCGGTCGAACAAGCCGCGCAATTGCCAATCGCTGCTGGACAGCGGAACGGTCAATACGCTGTTGGCGACATCGTCCTCGGTCAGCTCGCCCGGCCTGGCCGAGGGCCGCGATTCATCCCGGCTGATGACCTGGTGATTGACGCGGTTCTCCACCAGCCACAACGGACGGATACCGCTGTCGTTTTGTTGGGTCAGCGACGAAAAGAAGTTCGGCGTCAGGCGCAACGCCCAGTAGCCGCGACTGCTGCCGCTGGCTTGATGCAACAGCAGGTGCACCATCGAACCGTTGTCGGCATTGCTGAAATAGTGCGCCTGGGCCCGGCTTCGGCGTACCAGCTCGGCCAGATAGTCGGCGTCTTCACTGTCGGCGGCGCTGTCGCTAAGGATTTTTCCGGACGGACTCAACAGGGCAAGGCTGCGCAGATCAGGCATGGATCTTTGCAACTTGCGCAGCAGCTCCTGCTGCTCGTCGTCGCTTTGCGGTTGTTCGACGATCGGTAGCAGATTGAGCGCGATCTGCGCATTGAGCGCCATGTTCAGGCTGACTTGCGCGGCCAGGTCGGCGGTGTAGTCGATGGTGTACTGGCGCTGGTTTTTCTGGGTTTCGCGAAGCTGATCCAGCAACTGCCAGAACAGCAGCGCGAGCAAAAACAGCACGAGCATCGCCAGCGCGCCCTTCAAGGTTCCGCGCAGCGAAGAGCCGGGCGCAACCGTGGGTGCACGTGAGGTCAGGGGCGGAGTGACATTGGACAAACTGTAATCCTGCGGTTTGGCTGGACTGGCGCGACGTGCACTATAAGCCGGACGCCCGAAGGGCGGCTAGCATGCCTTGAGTTGTGGCAAAGTGCCAGTCCCTGCCGGCTGGACTGCCATCTGTCAATAAGGTAGCTTTGCCGGTTACGTGGGGGCGTTCCAGCTCCTAGAATCAGGCTTTTTCAGCGCGCCCGTATTGATCGCTATCAACCGGACGACGCGCACAGTCTGGCCGGGCATCGCCCGCGCTCCAATCATTCATCTGTCACTGACCCAAGGTTCTCCATGGCTCAATACGTCTTCACCATGCATCGGCTGGGCAAAGTTGTTCCGCCGAAGCGGGAAATCCTGAAAAACATTTCGCTGTCGTTCTTCCCCGGCGCCAAGATCGGCGTGCTCGGCCTCAACGGTTCGGGTAAATCCACGCTGCTGAAAATCATGGCCGGCGTCGACACCGAGTTCGAAGGCGAAGCCCGTCCGATGCCGGACCTGAACATCGGCTACCTGCCGCAGGAACCGATCCTGGACCCGACCAAAACCGTGCGTGAAGTGGTCGAGGAAGCGGTCAGCGTGATCAAGAACGCTCAGGCGCGCCTGGACGAGGTCTACGCCGCTTACGCTGAAGAAGATGCCGACTTCGACAAACTGGCCGCTGAACAGGCCAAGCTCGAAGCCATCCTGCAGGCCAGCGACGGTCATAACCTTGAGCGTCAACTGGAAGTCGCCGCCGATGCGCTGCGTCTGCCGGCCTGGGATGCCAAGGTCGAATTCCTCTCCGGTGGTGAAAAGCGTCGCGTGGCCCTGTGCCGCCTGCTGCTGTCCGCACCGGACATGCTACTGCTCGATGAACCGACCAACCACCTGGACGCCGATTCCGTCGCCTGGCTGGAGCATTTCCTCCACGATTTCCCGGGCACTGTCGTAGCGATCACGCACGACCGTTACTTCCTGGACAACGTCGCCGGCTGGATCCTCGAACTCGACCGCGGCGCCGGTATCCCGTACGAGGGTAACTATTCGGGTTGGCTTGAAGCCAAGTCCAATCGTCTCGCTGCCGAATCCAAGCAGCAGTCGGCCCACGAAAAAGCCATGAAGGAAGAACTGGAGTGGGTGCGCCAAGGCGCCAAGGCCCGCCAGTCGAAATCCAAGGCGCGTCTGCAACGCTTCGAAGAAATGCAGTCGCAGGAATTCCAGAAGCGTTCGGAAACCAATGAGATCTACATCCCGGCCGGTCCGCGCCTGGGTGACAAGGTCATCGAATTCAAGAACGTCTCCAAGGGCTACGGCGATCGCGTGTTGATCGACAACCTGTCGTTCTCCATGCCTAAAGGCGCCATCGTTGGCGTGATCGGCGGTAACGGTGCCGGTAAATCGACGCTGTTCCGCATGTTGATGGGCAAAGAGACGCCGGACTCGGGCAGCATCGAAGTCGGCGAAACCGTGCAGCTCGCTTGTGTGGATCAGAGCCGTGAGGACCTGGACGGCAGCAAGACGGTGTTCCAGCAAATCTCCGACGGTTCGGATCAGATCCGCATCGGCAACTACGAGATTCCGTCGCGTACCTACGTCGGTCGCTTCAACTTCAAGGGCGGCGATCAGCAGAAGTTCGTCAAGGACCTGTCCGGTGGTGAGCGCGGTCGCTTGCACCTGGCCCTGACCTTGAAAGAGGGCGGCAACGTCCTGCTGCTCGACGAACCGTCCAACGACCTCGACGTTGAAACCCTGCGTTCCCTCGAAGAAGCCCTGCTGGACTTCCCGGGCGCCGCCATTGTGATCTCTCACGATCGGTGGTTCCTTGACCGCGTCGCGACGCACATCCTGGCCTACGAGGACGACTCGCAAGCCGTGTTCTTCGAAGGCAACTACACCGAGTACGAAGCCGACCGTAAAAAGCGTCTTGGCGAAGCCGCTGCCCAGCCGCACCGCGTACGGCACAAAAAACTGGCCTGATATCGGGTTGGTAGCATGAAAAAACGGAGCCTTCGGGGCTCCGTTTTTTTTGCGCGCAGTTTTAGTGAAACCGCGGTGTACCCATCGCAGGCAAGCCAGCTCCCACAGGGAAGGAGTAATGCTCGGGACGTGTGAACTCCACAAAACCTGTGGGAGCTGGCTTGCCAGCGAAAGCGGTCTTCATGACGGTGCAGAACTTGAATTTCGATTCCCTTTTTAGGTGCAAAATTGATTCAAAGTCGGGGTGTATTTATATCCTGCGCACCATTTAATTTCACAAATGCGACATTTTGCGCTGTCACGGTGCGTATTCTGTTTGGTAAAGTCCGGCTCAATCGCTTCCAACGACAATAAATTTGCCGAGACTTTTCCATGATTGAATCCGTCGACACCTTCCTCGCCCGACTGAAAAAACGCGACCCCGACCAGCCTGAATTCCACCAGGCTGTGGAAGAAGTCCTGCGTAGCCTGTGGCCGTTTCTTGAAGCCAATCCGCATTACCTGACCTCAGGCATTCTTGAGCGGATCTGCGAGCCGGAGCGGGCGGTCGTGTTTCGGGTTTCCTGGGTCGACGATCAGGGCAAAGTCCAGGTCAATCGCGGTTTTCGCGTGCAGATGAACAGCGCGATTGGTCCGTACAAGGGCGGTTTGCGCTTCCATCCTTCGGTGAACCTCGGCGTGTTGAAATTCCTCGCCTTCGAGCAAACCTTCAAGAACTCGCTGACCTCATTGCCCATGGGCGGCGGCAAGGGTGGATCGGACTTTGATCCGAAAGGCAAAAGCGATGGGGAGGTCATGCGCTTCTGCCAGGCCTTCATGTCCGAGCTGTACCGCCATATCGGCGCAGACGTTGACGTGCCGGCGGGCGATATCGGCGTCGGGGCCCGCGAGATCGGTTTCCTCTTCGGCCAGTACAAACGCCTGAGCAACCAGTTCACCAGCGTGTTGACCGGCAAGGGGCCGAGCTACGGCGGCAGCCTGATTCGCCCGGAAGCCACCGGTTTCGGCTGCGTTTATTTCGCTGAGGAAATGCTCAAGCGCAGCGGTCAAGCGGTCGAAGGCAAACGCGTGGCGATCTCGGGTTCCGGCAACGTTGCGCAGTACGCGGCGCGCAAGGTCATGGACCTGGGCGGCAAGGTGATTTCACTCTCGGACTCCGAAGGCACGCTGTACTGTGAGGCCGGTCTGACCGAAGACCAATGGCTGGCGCTGCTGGAGCTGAAAAACGTCAAGCGCGGACGAATCAGCGAGCTGGCCTCACGTTTCGCTCTTGAGTTCCGTGCGGGCCAGTCCCCATGGGATCTGGCGTGCGACATCGCGCTGCCGTGCGCGACCCAGAACGAACTCGATGCCGACGCCGCCCGCACATTGCTGCGCAACGGCTGCCTGTGCGTGGCGGAAGGCGCGAACATGCCGACCACTCTGGAAGCCGTGGACCTGTTTATCGAAGCGGGAATTCTGTTCGCGCCGGGCAAGGCATCCAATGCCGGCGGTGTCGCCGTGAGCGGGCTGGAAATGTCGCAGAACGCCATGCGCCTGTTGTGGACCGGCGGCGAGGTCGACAGCAAACTTCACGCGATCATGCAATCCATCCACCATGCCTGCGTGCATTTCGGCGAAGAAAACGGCCGGATCAACTACGTCAAAGGCGCAAACATCGCCGGCTTCGTCAAAGTCGCCGACGCCATGTTGGCCCAGGGCGTGGTCTAAGCCGGTTCGATGCGGATGATTTCGATCATCTGATCGCCGGCCGGGCGTTGCCACAGCACCTCGTCGCCGATGTGCGCCCCGAGCAACGCCCGGCCCAGCGGTGAACCCCAATTGATCAGGCCCACCGCCGCGTCGGCCTGATCTTCACCGACCAGTTGTACGGTTTGCTCGGTGTTGTGTTCGTCGGCGAACGTCACTCGACTGCCGATCTGCGCTTTCTGTGTCGAGTGGGCGGCGGTCACGACTTGAGCGCTTTGCAGGCGCTGGTTGAAATACCTCAAATCCCGTTCGAGGTCGACCTGACGCTGCTTGTCCGCCTGTTCACCTTTGGCCGATTGCTCGCTGTGCAGCCGTTGCAGCTCGGCCACTTTCGCCTGCAACTGGGAAAACCCTGCGGGCGTGACGTAATTGGGCTGCGCGCTGACCTGCCGTTCGACAGGCTGATCGGCTTGCGCGGCGGCGTTATCTTCATTGACGAAGGCACGACTCATGGTTTCCTCCCGTTATAGGGTTTGGGCCATGGTCGCAGTCATTTAGTTTCGGCGGATGTCTGGCAGCGACTCACTGCGAGCGAAACGCACGAGCGCTGTCCTGATCTTTTTGCTGTTGCCAGGCTTTTTCACGCTCGTCCCAGTGATGACTGCGATAGTCGTCCCGGTCCTCGCTTTCGCGCATGGCCTGACACTGACGAAAGCCGTCGCTCCAGCCTTCGGCGTATCGCTTGTCCTTGAGATAGCGCGGGACGTTCTTGCGAAACTCACCGGTCATCGCCCCGGCGGCTTGTCGACCACTGCTGCAACCGTCGTCAAAGCCATCGGCAAATGCCGGCGGATACCCTTTGGCGATCAGATCTTCGTGGGTCGTCTGGCAGCCCGCGAGCAACATCAAAAAACCCGCCACACCCACGCAACGCCACATCTCGCACTCCCGGCCGTTCGATGGCCTATGGGGGAAGTCTAGGGGGCGAACCGTCGGATGTTCGTGAAAAGCGTGTGATTAATCTGTGAGGTAACGCAAATCAACTGTGGGAGCGAGCTTGCTCGCGATGGCGGCATAACAGGCAACGAAGACGTTGAATGTTATGGCCTCATCGCGAGCAAGCTCGCTCCCACAGGGTTTAGGGTGTGTCAGGTCAATAGTGATACCACTTCACCTCAAGCATCACTTCGTTTTCGGGTGAGGCGAGGTGGCTGAATTCGCGCTGGGCGCTCAGGCGCAAACCGAGGTTGCGCGACAATTCCCACTGCTGGTTCAGACTCACGCTACGGCGCACTTCGCCATTGGTGAAGAAGTCACCCTTGGCCTCCAGGCTGAAGTTACCCAGCGGGTTCTTCCACAACACGCCACTGTTGAAACCGGCCGCCGGAGAAATGAATTCGGCGAAGTCGTTGTTATGCTCGACGCGCACAGTGCCCAAGGCAAAACCAAGCATGTCCTCGCTCAGTTGCCACGTGCCGCCGGCACCGCCGTTGACGTGACTGACCAGCGTTTCATCGTCGTGTTTGCCCGGCACCCGCTCCAGGCCGCCGGTGACTTGCCACGACAATGGTTGCAACAGCTCATTGCGCGGGGTCAGCGAGCGAATGGTCGCCAGGTCCAGTTGCTGCAATTGCCAGTGATTGCCTTCGTACTGGCGCAGCTTCATCTGCAGGATTTCGATCTGCGCGCCGAGGGGGAAGCTCTCCGCGTTGTCATTGAGATCGTGATAAGCCATGCGCAGGCCATATTCGCCAAAAGCCTGGTCTCCTCGAGTGCCGATGCCGGCTTGCCAGGTGCGCGATTCATGGCCGTCTTCGGGCAGACCGGGTTGCGGAATGTCCAGCTCCGGCGCCGGGTTCTGGTTGATCGCCCGCAGCAATTCGAAGCTGCGTTGCGCCCGTTGCGGGTCGCGCTCCTGGCCGTTGGCGCGGTAGCGTTCGAGGCGGTACGCCGCGTCGATGATCAGCGCCTGACGCTCGCGCGGTTGCGCCTTGAACGCTGGGTCCTGCAATTGCTTCTGGTCGGCGCTGACTTTCAGCACCCATTGCTGTTCTTCAGGATTCAACGGTTCGGCGCGGCTCAGCAACTCACGCTCGCGAGACGGACGATACTGAATCGACTCCACCAGCCCGGCTTCTTTGACGGCCTTGACGGTGTCGGTGGGAATCGCGGTCAGCGGGAATTGTTCGGTCAGGCGCAGGCCCGGACGCGCAACTTGGAGCAATTCGAGCAGGCGATAGGAGCAGTTTTCGTCGAAGAAGAAATAGTCGAACTGGATCTGCTTGAGTTCCCAGACGTGCTCGACCATCCGTTCGGTTTCCTGCTGCGTCAGGTTCAGCCGGTATTCCCACAGGTCGCGATTTTCAAGGCTGCGGTATTCCGAGAGTTTTTCCTGATACGGCACCAGCGCGAACAGACCCGGATAGCCGCCCATCAAGCCTTTCCAGGCATAAAGGATGCTGTTGTCCGAGCCTTCGATGTAGGCGCCGAAGTTGATCGCATAGCTGAGGAGTGCGGTCTTGTCGCTCTGTACATCCGCCTGATCGATCCGCAGCAAGGTGTGGCCGAACATTGATGACGGGCTGTTCAGATACGCGGCCGGGAAAATCATCACGGCGCTGTGGGGCGAGACATCCTTGAACCACTGCTTGAATTCAGCGCAGTCAGGTGCCGGCAAATCAGTCAGGTTGAGCTGCGCCGTCAGCCAGCGGGTGCGCGCCGGGTAGACGCATTGGGCGTGCTGTTCGCCGGCACTGACCGGGGCGTACAGGGCCTGCACGGTGGCGGCCAGTTCACGGTCGGGATGTTCGTTGCCGTCGGGCGCCAGGAAGAATTTCCTGTCGCTGACATAGCTGCGCCAGCCGCCGAGCTTGGCAGTTTCGTAATGGCCCAGGGAAATCCAGAAGGGATCGTTGGCCAGATGCTGCAAACGTTGATTGTCGATGTGAGGCGCAGCAGACAGCGGGGCGCAGACACAGAGCGCCAGCCAGGCAAGGCGTTTGAGCATAGTGGGCAACTTAAGTCGAAAGAAACAAAGACCCGAAGGGGCAGGCCAAAAGGGCCAGGTTCAAAAAATAAAACCCGCTCCCCGAAAGGAACGGGCGGGTCGAGCTTAAGCTTGAGTTGCGTACTTGACCAGACGAGGATCGTTTTTCAGGATAGCAAGCGTGTTGGTATGCACGTCTTCAGCGGTCACGTCAGCCTTGCTGAAGATTTGCTGGAAGTGCTCGTGGGTCACAGCAGCGAAGTGCGCACGGTCTTCCGGCGCCACGCCCAGTACCACGGCGTAGGTAGTCAGCGCTTCGCCGTTACCTTTAGCCATGTCTTCAGACAGCTCGTTCATCATGCCATTCATGGCCAGCCAGGATTTGCCGCCATAAGTCAGCGACGCATTAGTCGAGCAACCGTTGGTACCAGACGTCATACCGAAGGTTGCGTTGCCGGAAGTGCCGTTGGTGGTGGATGCCAGGAAGTGAGCCGGAGTGCCACGCTGACCTTCGAACAGCATGTTGCCCCAACCGCAATCCGGGCCGCCTGGCGCTTGAGCCATGGCGTTGATGGATACAGCGGTGAAGAGAGTACCGAGAAGAATCCGTTTCATAGCTTTGTTCTCTTTATGTGCATACCAATGGACAGGGTCTGGCCCGATCTGGCGCCAGTGGGCCGGTTATTGTTCCAGCCGCGCAATTTGGAGTTTAGGCACGTTCCAAGGGTTCCGTGATTTTTTACGAAACATTCGTTGAAAACATTGATTTAGCCCCGGCCCGACTGGGGATGCCGCTTTGACGATGCTTTGGCTAAAGGCGCACCTTGCAAGTGGGGTATTGGCAGCGCCAGAATGCCGCATCTGCCCCGCCTGATGTAAGGAAGCCCGATGCCTGATCCTGTTGCTGCCAGCTTGCGTCTAGCGCCCGAAGCGCTGACTCGTCCGTTTTCCGCTGAACAGTTCAGCTTCTCTACCACCAATGATCTGGAGCCCTTTCGCGGTGTGCTTGGCCAGGAACGTGCGGTCGAAGCCTTGCAGTTCGGTGTGGCCATGCCACGCCCCGGTTACAACGTATTCGTCATGGGCGAGCCTGGCACCGGCCGGTTTTCCTTCGTCAAACGCTACCTGAAGGCTGAAGGCAAACGCCTGCAGACACCGGCCGACTGGGTCTACGTCAACAATTTCGACGAGCCCCGCGAGCCTCGCGCTCTGGAGCTACCGTCGGGAACGGCCGGCGCTTTCATAAGTGATATCAACGGGCTGATCGACAACCTGCTGGCGACGTTTCCGGCGGTATTCGAACACCCGTCCTACCAGCAAAAGAAAAGTGCGATCGACCGCGCCTTCAACCAGCGTTACGACAAGGCGCTGGACATCATCGAGCGCTTGGCCCTGGAAAAGGAAGTCGCGCTGTATCGCGACGCCAGCAACATCGCGTTCACCCCGATGAGCGAAGGCAAGGCACTGGACGAAGCGGAATTCGCCCAGTTGCCGGAGGCCGATCGCGAGCGCTTCCACGATGACATCTCCGGTCTGGAAGAGCGCCTTAACGAAGAACTCGCCAGCCTGCCGCAATGGAAGCGCGAGTCGAGCAATCAACTGCGCCACCTAAACGAAGAAACCATCACCCTGGCCTTGCAGCCGTTGCTGTCACCCTTGTCGGAAAAATACGCCGAGAACGCGGCAGTGTGCGGTTACTTGCAAGCGATGCAGGTGTACCTGCTGAAGACGGTCGTCGAGCAATTGGTCGACGACAGCAAGGTCGACGCCGTCGCTCGCAAGATGCTCGAAGAGCAATACGCGCCGAGTCTGGTGGTCGGGCACTCCGCCAGCGGCGGTGCGCCGGTGGTGTTCGAGCCGCACCCGACGTACGAAAACCTGTTTGGCCGCATCGAATACAGCACTGATCAGGGCGCGCTTTACACCACGTATCGCCAGTTGCGTCCGGGTGCGCTGCACCGTGCGAATGGCGGTTTCCTGATCCTTGAAGCAGACAAAATGCTCAGCGAGCCGTTTGTCTGGGATGCGCTCAAGCGCGCCCTGCAATCGCGCAAGCTGAAAATGGAATCGCCCCTCGGCGAGATGGGCCGTTTCGCCACCGTGACCCTGACGCCGCAACACATCCCGTTGCAGGTCAAAGTCATCATCATCGGTGCGCGTCAGCTCTATTACACGCTGCAAGACCTCGATCCGGACTTCCAGGAGATGTTCCGCGTCCTGGTGGATTTCGACGAAGACATCCCGATGGTCGATGAAAGCCTGGAGCAGTTTGCCCAGTTGCTGAAAACCCGCACCTCCGAAGAAGGCATGGCCCCGCTGACCGCCGATGCGGTGGCGCGGCTGGCTACGTACAGCGCACGTCTGGCCGAGCACCAGGGGCGTTTGTCGGCGCGCATCGGTGATCTGTTTCAGCTGGTCAGCGAGGCGGATTTCATTCGTCACCTGGCCGGCGATGAAATGACTGACGCCGGCCACATCGAACGCGCGCTCAAGGCCAAGGCAACTCGTACCGGGCGCGTCTCGGCGCGGATTCTCGATGACATGCTGGCCGGGATTATCCTGATCGACACCGATGGCGCGGCCGTCGGCAAGTGCAACGGGCTGACGGTGCTGGAAGTCGGAGATTCGGCGTTCGGTGTGCCGGCGCGGATTTCCGCGACGGTGTATCCGGGTGGCAGCGGCATCGTCGACATCGAGCGCGAAGTTAACCTCGGTCAGCCGATTCACTCCAAAGGCGTGATGATCCTCACCGGTTATCTGGGCAGCCGTTACGCCCAGGAGTTCCCGCTGGCGATTTCCGCGAGCATCGCGCTGGAGCAGTCTTACGGTTATGTCGATGGCGACAGTGCGTCGCTGGGCGAGGCGTGCACGTTGATCTCGGCGTTGTCGAAAACGCCGCTCAAGCAGTGCTTTGCGATCACCGGTTCGATCAATCAGTTCGGTGAGGTGCAGGCGGTGGGTGGGGTCAACGAGAAAATCGAAGGCTTCTTCCGCCTCTGCGAAGCCCGTGGGCTGACCGGTGAGCAGGGGGCAATCATTCCTCAGGCCAACGTCGCGACGCTGATGCTCGACGAAAAAGTGCTGGCGGCGGTGCGCGCCGGGCAGTTCCATGTGTACGCGGTGCGTCAGGCCGACGAAGCCCTGAGCCTGTTGGTCGGCGAGCCGGCGGGTGCGCCGGACGAAAATGGCGAATTCCCTGAAGGCAGCGTCAATGCGCGGGTGGTGGAACGCTTGCGGGTGATCGCGGAAATGATCAGCGAGGAAGACCTCAAGGAAGCCGAGAAAGAAGCGGCGCTGGAAGCGCTGGTCGAGGCCAAGCCGGCGTGATGTGAAACAAAAGATCGCAGCCTTCGGCAGCTCCTACGCCTAACGCGTTCCCATGTAGGAGCTGCCGCAGGCTGCGATCTTTTCAGAGCCATCATTTCGCCACAAGTCTGGCGTCAATATTCACACAATGACCATTCGGCGCCTTCTGGTCTCAGTTGACGTGCTGGTCAGACTTTTCTTCTATTCTGAGCTCAAGGATATCGACAGTAATCACTGGATCGAGACAGCTCTCCCGTGGGGGCTGAATACCGGATCTAACGAGGGTCGCCGCCATGTCGCGCAACCTCTGCCTCACCCGTCAATGCCTGGGCCTTGTGACCCGTATCGAGTGTGCCATCCGCCCATTGGCGGGGGATACGGGCATGTGGACCCTGCTGTTCGCTGCCGGAATGGCCGGCGAACAACCCTCAGCCATCAAAGCCCAGGGCCCGTTTCATGGCCCGTTCGTGGCGGAATCGATCCTCGACACCATTGTTGAAAGCCTGACCCTGCACGGTTACGAGTTGGCCGATGACCCGCAAATCTGGTGCCTGCACCTGCAAGCCCAGCTGCGGGAAATTAATGGCGGTCGCTGCCGCAGCCCGGGTGGCTTCGAGTTTCGTCCGGATCATTGAGTTAATTACTGATCGAGGCTGGACGTGTCAGCCTTGTCGAGCTTGACCTCAAAACCATACTGCACGGTGGTGAGCTCGGTTCGCTGATAGGTTTCCAGGTGTGTGGGCTGGCCGTAAAAATAAAGTACGCCGAACAACGCCGGGCCTTCTGCGCTCGCGTCGTGACTGACCGAAAGAATCTCTTTGAGGTAGTGACCGCTGTCATCCTTGGCGAAAAAGCGCCAGTCCTGGGCGGGAAACAGCTTCAAGTCCACCACCAGCGCATTGCCTTTCAATTCCAGGCCCTTGGGCAGTGACTGGATGTCGAGTGCCTGCTTGTCGATTGTCGCGAGAAACAAGGGCATGGAACCCACCGCGAACGCCGGGGTTTGCGCGAACAGGTTCAAGTCGTAGGTGATGGTGCCGCGCAGTGGATCAATCTGATAGGCCTCTGGCGCCAACTCGATCGGCTCATCGCGTTTACCGCTGCTGTCTTCGGTAAAGAAACTGACCGGGCTATCGCCAGGGTTGAAGGCGGTGCCCAGCAGTTCATCATTGAAGCTTTTAATGTGATCGAACTCGATGCGCGCGGCGCTCGGGTCATCCACCGACTGATGGATGCTGACGCTGTTCTTCAGTTGCTCCTCGCTCAGCGTTGCGCCTTTGAGCCAGGCGGGCGCCTGATCGTCGTAAACCACCACTGGCAATGTCAGCGGCTGGATGGTTTTTCCCGTGGTGTGCGGGTCGAAGCGACGGACCGGCAAGTCGAGGTCCTTGTGCGTCACCGTGGCGGCGGAGAAATCCAGCAGGCTGACTTCAAGCGTCTCTATCGGGCCATTGAAGTACACCTTGGAGTAATGGTTTTTTTGTTGCTTCTCGAAGGCGCGCTGTTTTTCTTCGAGCTGTTTCTCCAAGGCGTCGCTCCAGGTTTTTTGCTGTTGCAGGGTCGCCAGTTGTTTTTGATAAACCGCAATTTGCGCGGCAGTCTCGTTGATCGAGCCCGAGCGCGAAAGAAATTGCCCGGTGTTATCCCGCGCCTGCACGATCAGCGGGTTGAGCGACGTTTCGCCGACCTCTGGCGCCAGCGGTGCGCTGTTGCTGAATTCGATTTCCGCGTAGTTGTTCGTCAGTGTCAGCAGGGTGACGCTGAGGTTGTCGTTGGTGCGGGTCTGGCCAACGTCCTTTTTCGTCAGGTCGAAGCTGTAGAGCCGGCGCGGCGCGATGACGTGCACTTTGCCTTGCAGGCTCACCGGCTGCGGCTGGTGCTTGTTATCCACGTCCAGCCCGTCGATGAACGGGTAAGTCACCGTGAGATCGTCCGGGTTGGTCAGGTTGGAACTCGACGGGCTCAGCTGAATGCCGGGATCGGTTTCAGACCATTCCGGCTGGAACGGGATCACGCGCTTATCGCTCAGGGTTACCGATTGCCATTCCAGGCCATGGGGAAAGAGAAAGGTATCGGGAATGTTGAAGCTGAACGGAAAGACCGGTTGCAGATCGGTCAGGTAATCCGAACCGGAATCCTTGTGCAGCACGAACAGGCCGTTGATATACGTGTCGACCAGGGCCTGTGGCGTGGGGTAGTGCTTGAGCACGGCGAGCACGTCTTCGCTGTATTCGGTATCCACCGGTTTGCTGTCGAGTTTGAGTTGCGCGCGCTCGAGCAACAGCAGCGAGCCGCCGAGTTGCGCCACGGCATCCTTGAGTTTCGGGTCCTGAATCGTCGCCAGCGACTGTTCGAACTGCGCAGTCCTTTCATCGAGGCTGGCCTGGCGCTGGTCATCATCGGGTGAGCAGCCGCTCAGCAGCAGTGCCAGGTAAATTCCGGCGCTCGTAAAAGGCAATCGCACATCCATTTCCCGTCTTCCTGTCCACTGTCGCTGAGCTGTCAATGGTTTGGACACTAGCAGAAAAACCCCGGGACCCCCGCGCAGGTTGCGGATTTTCCGACTGTTTCTGGCGGCTTCTGGGTAGACGCGGGTGGCTGTTATACTCGCGGCCATTTCCAGACCACGTGTGAGATTCAATGGAACGCTTTATCGAAAATGCAATGTACGCCTCTCGCTGGTTGCTGGCGCCGATCTACTTCGGCCTGTCCCTCGGACTGTTGGCCCTGGCGCTGAAATTCTTCCAGGAAGTGTTCCACGTCATTCCCAACGTGTTTTCGATGGCCGAATCGGACCTGATTCTCGTGTTGCTGTCGCTCATCGATATGGCGCTGGTGGGCGGCTTGCTGGTGATGGTGATGATTTCCGGCTACGAGAACTTTGTTTCGCAACTGGACATTGACGACAGCAAGGAAAAGCTCAACTGGCTGGGCACCATGGATTCGTCGTCATTGAAGATGAAAGTCGCGGCGTCCATCGTGGCGATTTCGTCGATCCACCTGTTGCGGGTGTTCATGGACGCCCAGAACCTCGATCCCGAGCACTTGAAGTGGTACGTGATCATCCACATGACGTTTGTGGTATCGGCGTTTGCCATGGGTTATCTGGACAAGCTCACCAAGCATTGATTACCACTGTTCTTCCTGTGGGAGCGAGCCTGCTCGCGAAAGCTCCACCGCGGTCTAATGTCAGAGCGGGTTGATGCCTTCGCGAGCAGGCTCGCTCCCACAGGGGAAGAGTGAAACAGACGGGCGGTGCGGTTCATGGCTTGTACTTTGATGCAGTGAAGCCTATGTCTGTAAGAATGCTGGCTCGCCACTGCGTGAGGTGCGTTCATGAACCTGCAAGAGTTGAATGCCTATGCCATCGCCGGGAAGGTCGATGAGTTGAACCTGATCTCCATGGAAGGCGGGATCTACCTGCTGGAGGCGCGCATGCACGGCGCGGCGTATCCACTGAGCGACGCCCGTGGCCAGATGTTTCATCTGCGCTCGGTCGAGCATGCGCGGGAAATTCTCCACGCTTGCCCCAGCTTGCCGTTCAACCTTGTGCATACCTCGGTTCATGACGAAATGTGCGGGCTTGGCGCCAGTGCGGAAGAAAGCCTGAAGGTGCCGATCGCCTTCCGTACTTCGTGGCAGCGCTGACGCCCCTCATCAGTACAACGACATCTGTGCTAGTCTGCTGGCCCTTTTGGTTTGGGCGCTTCGGGGCGCGCTGTGCACGCACGGCAGTATCCCGGGCCGTCCGCACAGCGGAGCATTGTCATGTCCGAAGTAAATCTGTCCACCGACGAAACCCGCGTCAGCTACGGCATTGGCCGTCAGCTGGGCGACCAACTGCGCGACAACCCGCCACCGGGCGTTAGCCTGGACGCGATCCTGGCTGGCCTGACCGACGCTTTCGCCGGTAAACCAAGCCGCGTGGGCCAGGAAGAAATGTCCGCCAGCTTCAAGGTCATCCGCGACATCATGCAAGCCGAAGCGGCGGCCAAAGCTGAAGCCGCGGCTGGCGAAGGCCTGGCGTTCCTGGCCGATAACGCCAAGCGCGATGGCATCACCACCTTGGCTTCCGGCCTGCAATTCGAAGTGCTGACCGCCGGTGAAGGCGCCAAGCCATCCCGCGAAGACACCGTGCGTACTCACTACCACGGCACCCTGATCGACGGCACTGTGTTCGACAGCTCCTACGATCGTGGTCAGCCGGCAGAATTCCCGGTAGGCGGCGTGATCGCTGGCTGGACCGAAGCCCTGCAATTGATGAACGCCGGTAGCAAATGGCGTCTGTACGTGCCGAACGAACTGGCTTACGGCGCTCAAGGCGTTGGCAGCATTCCGCCGCACAGCGTACTGGTCTTCGACGTCGAACTGCTCGACGTTCTGTAATACCTGACCCGAATTCACCTTGGGCTAATGTGGGAGCGAGCCTGCTCGCGAAGGGGGCGTTACATTCAACATCATCGTTGGCTGTTACACCCTTCGCGAGCAGGCTCGCTCCCACAGTGTTGTCGGTGTTTCATAGTTCCAGCTTGTGCTGCAATTCATGCGAGGGGCGCAACGCCCGGGCATAACAGAACAGAAACAAATTGCGCACCAGCTCCTTGAGCACCATCGGCTCGCTCGAACTCAAGCTGTTGACGTCCAGATCCCCCTGATCCTGCAGCTCGTTCAAGGCTTCTTCTTCAAGCACTGCGCAGACTTCCCCGGTTTCCCGATGCAGGATCCTGAGGTACGGGTGTGGGCGGTCCAGCCAGGCATCGATCAAATAAGTCATGGGTCTCATCTCCATTGATGGTTTTCAATGAGAATAATTCTTATTCACCAAATAGCAAGGATCTATTGGCGGTTTGTGATTTTTTGCAGGTCAATCGTGCGTAAGGTCAAAGCGGCTGGCACTTGGCTACTGCGAGGGAATGCTGGGCGCGGCGCGGGAGGGGAACGCACCATCCCACGCCGGGCGCGGGATGGAATACAACAGGTTCAGACTTTTCTGACGAACTCGGATTTAAGCTTCATCGGGCCAATGCCGTCGATCTTGCAGTCGATGTCGTGATCGCCATCGCACAGACGGATGTTTTTGACCTTGGTGCCGACCTTGACCACCAGCGACGTGCCTTTGACTTTAAGGTCCTTGATCACGGTGATGGTGTCGCCGTCCTGCAGGACGTTGCCGACCGAATCCTTTTTCACGGCCTCATCGGACGCAGCTTCAGCGTCGCCGCTGGCGGACCATTCGTGGGCGCACTCTGGGCAGATCAGCTGCGCGCCGTCTTCGTAGGTGTATTCGGAATTGCATTTCGGGCAGGGTGGCAACGTGCTCACTAAAGCTCCTTGGATTCAGGATCGATAAAAGTCGCACATTGTATAGGGTTTTAGCCGGGAGAGGGCGTGGCGGTGGGAAACCTGTGGGAGCGAGCTCGCTCGCGATGAGGCACTTACATTCAACATCTTTGTTGACTGAAAGTCCGCTATCGCGAGCAAGCTCGCTCCCACAGGTAATCGATTTAGTGAGTGCGGGCGACCGCGAACTCGCTCAACTCGACCAACGCATCGCGATATTCGCTGGCGGGCAGCGCGTCGAGGCATTTGATCGCGCGAGCCACATAATCGCGGGCCAGTTGCGCGGTGTATTCCAGAGAACCGGACGCTTCAACTGCTTCGCGGATGCTCTCCAGGTCTTCGATACCGCCTTTCTGGATCGCCTTGCGCACCAGGGCAGCCTGTTCCGGCGTACCTTCGCGCATGGTGTAGATCAGCGGCAGGGTCGGCTTGCCTTCGGCCAGGTCGTCACCGACGTTCTTGCCCAGGGTCTCGGCGTCGCCTTTGTAGTCGAGCAGGTCGTCTACCAACTGGAAGGCTACACCCAGGTGGTCGCCAAACGTGCGCAGGGCTTCAGCCTGTTCGGGCGTCGCTTCGCACAGCGCTGCGGCGCTGTGGGTCGAGGCTTCGAAGAGCATCGCGGTTTTGCCGCGGATGACTTCCATATAGGTTTCTTCGGTGGTGCTGGCGTCGCGAACCTTGGACAGCTGCAACACTTCGCCTTCGGCGATGATGCGTGTGGCTTGCGAAAGGATCTTCATCACCGGCATGGAGCCCAGTTCGACCATCATTTCGAAGGAGCGCGAATACAGGAAATCGCCCACCAGCACGCTTGGCGCGTTGCCCCACATGGCGTTGGCGGTCGAGCGGCCACGGCGCATGCCGGACATATCGACCACGTCGTCGTGCAGCAGGGTGGCGGTGTGCAGGAACTCGATGGTCGCAGCCAACAGGCGCAGGTCGTCGCCTTCGCGGCCCAGGGCCTTCCCACACAGCAGCACTAATAAAGGACGCAGGCGTTTACCGCCAGCCGAGGTAATGTAGTCGCCGATTTTCGATACCAGCGGCACTCGGGAAGTCAGCTGCTTCTTGATGATGCCGTCGACGGCGTTAAAATCGTCCGCCACCGCGCGGTAGAAAGCTTGGGGTTGCATCAGCGACAGTTGCTCCAGAAGGGTTGCGCGGCATGCTAGGACCCACGTCGGCGGGTGTCAAGGCGCGATGGACGGCCTCTTGCATCGCCCCGGCAGCTTGCGTACAATCGCGCACCCTGAACTTCCTGGGCAGCACCTGCCTTACGCAATTGCAAACAGGCCTTCCAGCCTTATGCAGCCATGCCAGCCAATACCTCTTCTTATAAAGAGCTGGGTGAGCAGGATTATCGGAGAAATACCATGTCGTACGCAGTAATTGTTACTGGTGGCAAGCAATACAAGGTCGCCCCAGGTGAATACCTGAAGATCGAAAAACTGGAAATCGCTACCGGCGAATCCGTTACTTTTGATCGCGTTCTGTTGGTCGCCAATGGCGACGACGTGAACATCGGCGCTCCAGTTGTTGCAGGCGCTACCGTTGTGGCTGAAGTGATTTCCCAAGGTCGTCACGATAAAATCCGCATCATCAAGTTCCGTCGTCGTAAGCACCACATGAAGCGTATGGGCCACCGCCAGTGGTACACCGAGATCAAAATCACCGGTATTCAGGCTTAATTTCAGCCTAATTCCTCACTAGGAGAATTGACTCATGGCACACAAAAAAGCTGGTGGTAGTACCCGTAACGGTCGCGACTCAGAAGCCAAACGCCTTGGCGTGAAGATGTATGGCGGCCAGGTTATCATTCCGGGCAACATCATCGTGCGTCAGCGCGGCACCCAATTCCACGCCGGTTACGGTGTTGGCATGGGTAAAGATCACACTCTGTTCGCTAAAATCGACGGCGTGATCAAGTTCGAAGTAAAAGGCGCTTTCAATCGCCGTTACGTAAGCATTGTCCCGAAGACTGAAGTCGTCGCGGCATAATTACGTAGATGCTGGAAAAGCCCTGTCTCGCGACGGGGCTTTTTCGTTTGTGGGGTGAGTCTCTTGCAAAGCTGTTTGTAATGAGCTCCAGCGCTGGATTTGCGGTCGTTGATTGAGGTCGCTGCGCTCATTTTTGCAAGAGTCTTATGTCTGGATTTTTTCGGCTCGTCCGTATGGCGAGAGGCGTTCTGTTATGAAGTTTGTTGATGAAGTATCGATTCGAGTAAAGGCCGGCGACGGCGGCAACGGTTGCATGAGCTTCCGTCGCGAGAAATTCATCGAGAACGGTGGCCCGAACGGCGGTGATGGGGGTGATGGCGGCTCGGTCTATATGCTCGCCGACGAAAACCTCAACACCCTGGTGGACTACCGTTACACCCGGCACTTCGATGCCGAGCGCGGTTCCAACGGCGGCAGCACCGACTGCACCGGCAAGAAAGGTGAAGAGCTGGTGCTGCGTGTGCCGGTAGGCACCACGGTCATCGACGCGGCCACTCAGGAAGTGATCGGCGATCTGACCAAGGCTGGCCAAAAGCTGTTGGTCGCGCATGGTGGCTGGCACGGTTTGGGTAACACCCGATTCAAATCCAGTACCAACCGTGCTCCGCGCCAGACTACTCCGGGCAAGCCGGGCGAGGCGCGTGACCTGAAGCTGGAAATGAAGGTGTTGGCTGACGTCGGCCTGCTGGGCTTGCCGAACGCCGGCAAAAGTACCTTCATTCGCTCGGTGTCGGCCGCCAAGCCGAAAGTTGCCGACTACCCGTTCACCACGCTGGTGCCGAACCTGGGTGTGGTCAGCGTCGATCGCTGGAAGAGCTTCGTGGTCGCGGACATTCCCGGCCTGATCGAAGGTGCTTCCGACGGCGCGGGCCTGGGGATTCGCTTCCTCAAGCACTTGTCGCGTACCCGTTTGCTGCTGCACCTCGTGGACATGGCGCCGCTGGATGACACCAGTGCGCCGGATGCCGCTGAAGTGATCGTCAGCGAACTGACCAAATTCAGCCCGTCCCTGGCTGAGCGTGATCGTTGGCTGGTGCTGAACAAGTGCGATCAGATCCTTGAAGAAGAGCACGATGCTCGCGTCAAGGAAATCGTCGATCGTCTGGAGTGGACCGGTCCGGTATACGTGATCTCCGCCATCTCCAAGCTCGGCACCGAGCGTCTGTGCCACGACATCATGCGGTACATGGAAGATCGTGCCGATCGCCTGGCGAACGACCCGGCTTACAAAGAAGAGCTGACCGAACTCGATCAGCGCATCGAAGACGAAGCTCGTGCTCAGTTGCAGGCGCTGGATGATCAGCGTGCCCTGCGTCGCAGTGGCGTCAAGTCGGTCCATGACATCGGCGACGATGATTGGGACGAAGAAGACGTGGATGACGAAGATGGTCCGGAAATCATTTACGTGCGTGACTGATTCGTTGCGATAAACTTGAACGCCGCTCAATCGAGCGGCGTTTTAGTATCTGGAAATCGGTAGTCACGAATAACGTTACGGACAGCGCCGGGTCGTGCTGTCCTCAAGCTAAGGTTGAAGATCATGCGGAGCAAGGTGACAGGTGCGCAGCGTTGGGTCGTGAAAATCGGCAGCGCTTTGCTGACGGCGGACGGCAAGGGCCTGGATCGCGCGGCAATGGGTGTCTGGGTTGAGCAGATGGTGGCCTTGCATGAAGCGGGCGTCGAGCTGGTGCTGGTGTCCTCCGGGGCTGTAGCGGCGGGCATGAGCCGTTTGGGCTGGAGCGTACGACCCAGTGCGATGCACGAGCTGCAGGCCGCTGCTGCCATAGGTCAGATGGGTCTGGTGCAGGCCTGGGAGTCGAGCTTTGCCGAGCATGGCCGGCACACCGCGCAGATCCTCCTGACCCACGACGACTTGTCCGACCGCAAGCGCTACCTGAACGCCCGCAGCACCCTGCGTGCGTTGGTCGAGTTGAAAGTCATCCCGGTGATCAATGAAAACGACACCGTGGTCACCGACGAAATCCGTTTCGGCGACAACGACACGCTGGCGGCATTGGTGGCTAACCTGGTCGAAGCTGACTTGCTGGTGATTCTTACCGACCGCGACGGCATGTTCGACGCCGATCCGCGCAATAACCCTGATGCCAAGCTGATTTATGAAGCGCGGGCGGATGATCCGGCGCTGGACGCGGTGGCCGGCGGCACGGGCGGTGCGCTGGGTCGTGGCGGCATGCAGACCAAGTTGCGCGCTGCGCGTCTGGCGGCGCGTTCCGGTGCGCACACCATCATCGTCGGCGGGCGTCTTGAGCGTGTGCTGGATCGCCTCAAGGCTGGCGAGCGCATTGGCACTCTGCTGTCGCCGGAGCGCGGCATGCTGGCGGCGCGCAAGCAATGGCTGGCCGGGCACCTGCAAACCCGCGGTACGCTGGTGCTGGACGCGGGCGCGGTGACGGCGCTGTCCCAGGGCAATAAAAGCTTGCTGCCCGTTGGCGTCAAACTGGTCCAGGGCAGCTTCCGTCGCGGTGAAATGGTTGTGTGCGTGGCGCCGGACGGTCGTGAGATCGCCCGCGGCCTCGCCAACTACAGCGCGCTGGAAGCACAAAAAATCATCGGTCAGTCGTCTGAGGCGATTGTCGGTTTGCTGGGTTACATGGCGGAGCCGGAGCTGGTTCACCGCGATAACCTGATTCTGGTCTGAAGGAATACCTGAATGCGTGTTGCAAAAGGATTGTTGGGCCTGCTGTTGGCGATGCCGCTGATGGCCTCGGCCGAGGAAATTGGCCAAGTGTCGACGGTGTTCAAATTCGTCGGCCCGAATGACCGCATCGTGGTCGAGGCGTTTGATGATCCGAAGGTCGAGGGCGTGACCTGCTACCTGTCCCGGGCCAAGACGGGCGGGGTGAAGGGCGGTCTGGGGCTGGCCGAGGATCGCGCTGAAGCTTCTATCGCGTGTCGGCAGGTCGGACCGATCAGTTTCAAGGGTGAGCTGAAAGATGGCGATGAGGTGTTCAAGGAGCGCACGTCGCTGGTGTTCAAGACCATGCAGGTGGTTCGCTTCCTCGACAAGAAGCGCAATACGCTGGTGTATCTGGTGTACAGCGACCGCTTGATCGAGGGCAGTCCGCAGAATGCCGTCACGGCAATCCCGATCCTGCCGTGGGCCCACGCTCAATAATCCAGCGAAGATCCAAAATGTGGGAGCGAGCCTGCTCGCGATAAGTGACTAGCATTCAACATCTCTGTTGGCTGAACGTCCGCTATCGCGAGCAAGCTCGCTCCCACATTTTTTTGCGTGGTGTTTGTTAAATCACAGGCAATAAAAAACCGACCCTGGGGTCGGTTTTTCAACAAGCTTATCGCTTATGCGGCAACAGCAAGGTTCAGAGCCTTGACGTGACCGTTCAGGCGGCTCTTATGACGAGCAGCCTTGTTCTTGTGGATGATGCCTTTATCGGCCATACGGTCGATAACTGGCACGGCCAGAACGTAAGCAGCTTGAGCTTTTTCAGCGTCTTTTGCGTCGATGGCCTTAACTACATTCTTGATGTAGGTACGAACCATGGAACGCAGGCTGGCGTTGTGGCTGCGACGCTTCTCAGCCTGTTTTGCACGTTTTTTGGCGGAAGGTGTGTTGGCCACCGTCGAGCTCCTCGAAAGACTTTTTAGGAAATAGCAAACAAAATAGGCCGCGAATCATGCCGATGAGTTGATGTCTTGTCAAGGGCGGTTGAGACGTTCCGCTAAGTGGTAGGTATAAAGAGGCGGGATATTTATTTCCGGCGCTTGACCTGTAAACTCGCGAGCTTTGGCTCTGTGCTGCTGCGGCGCGGAGTATCGCATAAGTAGGCGCTTTGTTCGCCTGCTGTTTATCGACAGGCACACACTCTTTCAATGAATCTGCTCAAATCGTTGGCCGCCGTCAGCTCTATCACGATGCTTTCCCGGATTCTGGGGTTCGTTCGTGACACGTTAATTGCCCGGACATTCGGCGCGGGGATGGCGACCGATGCCTTCTTTATCGCCTTCAAACTGCCCAATCTGCTGCGCCGGATCTTCGCCGAGGGCGCATTTTCCCAGGCATTCGTGCCGATTCTTGCCGAATACAAAAACCAGAAGGGCGAAGAGGCGACGCGCACCTTCATTGCCTATGTCTCAGGCTTGCTGACGCTGGTGCTGGCGCTGGTCACTGCGTTGGGCATGATCGCAGCGCCGTGGGTGATCTGGGCGACGGCGCCGGGTTTCACCGATACCCCGGAAAAATTCCAGCTGACCTCCGATCTGTTGCGGGTGACCTTCCCTTATATATTGCTGATCTCCCTGTCTTCCCTGGCGGGGGCGATCCTCAATACCTATAACCGCTTCTCGGTGCCGGCGTTTGTGCCGACCCTGCTGAACGTCAGCATGATCATCTTTGCGCTGTTCCTGACGCCGTATTTCGATCCGCCGGTCATGGCCCTGGGCTGGGCGGTTCTGGCGGGTGGCCTGGCGCAGTTGCTCTATCAGCTGCCGCACCTGAAAAAAATCGGCATGCTGGTGTTGCCGCGCCTTAATTTGCGTGACAGCGGCGTCTGGCGCGTCATGAAGCAGATGCTGCCGGCGATTCTCGGCGTTTCGGTCAGCCAGATTTCGTTGATCATCAACACCATTTTTGCGTCGTTTCTGGTGGCCGGATCGGTGTCGTGGATGTATTACGCCGACCGCTTGATGGAATTGCCGTCCGGCGTGCTGGGCGTGGCATTGGGTACGATTCTGCTGCCGACCCTGGCCAAGACCTACGCCAGCAAGGACCGCGCAGAGTATTCGCGCATTCTCGACTGGGGCCTGCGCCTGTGCTTCGTGCTGGTGTTGCCGTGCTCGCTGGCGCTGGGGATTCTGGCTGAGCCGCTGACTGTTTCGCTGTTCCAGTACGGTCAGTTCAGCGCCTTTGATGCCTCGATGACGCAACGGGCGCTGATCGCTTATTCAGTCGGACTGCTGGGCATTATCGTGATCAAGGTGCTGGCGCCCGGCTTTTATGCGCAACAAAACATCCGCACTCCGGTAAAAATCGCGATTTTCACCCTCGTCGTCACGCAGTTGTTTAACCTGGTGCTGGTTGGTCCGCTGGCCCACGCTGGTCTGGCCCTGGCCATCAGCGCCGGTGCCTGCCTCAACGCCGGGCTGCTGTTTTATCAGCTGCGCAAACAACAGATGTATCAGCCGCAACCGGGTTGGGCGAAGTTTGGTGCCAAACTCGTGGTCGCCGTGCTGGTGATGTCAGTGGTATTGCTAGTCGGAATGCATTTTATGCCGGTCTGGGATCAAGGGCACATGCTTGAGCGATTCCTGCGCCTGGGCGCCTTGGTCGGTGCCGGGGTGGTCTCGTATTTCGGCATGTTGCTGTTGATGGGCTTCCGTTTGCGCGATTTTAATCGCAAGGCATTGAGCTGAGGTCGTTACCTCGATAAACACGGGCGAGCCGGCGGTTTTGTCGGCTCGATCACTTTGGTTACGGTGTTGCCTGTCGTCGGCCGCCGGGTGTGGTTATAATCGACCACTTTATGAGCAAGAAGCGCGTTATGCAGCTGGTTCGAGGCCTCCACAACCTGCGCCCCCAGCACCGGGGCTGTGTCGCCACTATTGGCAACTTTGACGGTGTACACCGTGGCCACCAGGCAATCCTGGCGAGGCTGCGTGAGCGCGCGCTCGAGTTGGGCGTGCCCAGCTGCGTGGTGATTTTCGAGCCGCAGCCCCGGGAGTTTTTCGCCCCGGAGACCGCGCCCGCGCGCCTCGCCCGTCTGCGTGACAAGCTGCAGCTGCTGGCTGACGAAGGTGTCGACCGGGTCCTGTGCCTGGCCTTCAACCAGCGTCTGAGCAAGCTCAGCGCCAGCGAATTCGTCGATACCATTCTGGTGGACGGCCTCGGCGTGCAGCATCTGGAGGTCGGTGACGACTTCCGTTTCGGCTGTGACCGGGTAGGGGATTTCGATTTCCTGCAACAGGCCGGCGTCATGCAGGGTTTCACCGTGGAAGCGGCGCAAACCGTCGAGCTGGACGGCATTCGGGTCAGCAGCACGCAGGTGCGTAATGCCCTGGCTGCGGCTGATTTTGCCTTGGCCGAACGCCTGCTGGGTCGACCATTTCAAATTTCCGGACGAGTCCTGCACGGTCAGAAGCTGGCGCGCCAACTGGGCACGCCGACCGCCAATATTCAACTCAAGCGTCGTCGCGTGCCGCTGACCGGGGTGTATCTGGTCAACGTCGACATCGACGGCAAGACCTGGCCAGGCGTTGCCAATATCGGCGTGCGGCCAACGGTCCAAGGGGATGGCAAAGCCCATCTCGAAGTGCATCTTTTAGATTTTGCCGGCGATCTGTACGACCGGCGTTTGACGGTGGGTTTCCACCACAAGCTGCGTGAAGAGCAGCGTTTCGCCTCTCTGGAGGCGCTTAAGACGGCGATCAATGCGGATGTCGCCGCCGCCCGTGCCCTGTCGCACCTAGCGCCAATCGCTAATGAAGAGCCTTAAATGACCGACTATAAAGCCACGCTAAACCTTCCGGACACCGCCTTCCCAATGAAGGCCGGCCTGCCTCAGCGCGAACCGCAGATTTTGCAGCGCTGGGACAGCATTGGCCTGTACGGTAAGTTGCGCGAAATTGGCAAGGATCGTCCGAAGTTCGTTCTGCACGACGGCCCTCCGTACGCCAACGGCACGATTCACATCGGTCATGCGCTGAACAAGATTCTCAAGGACATGATCATCCGCTCGAAAACCCTGTCGGGTTTCGACGCGCCTTATGTTCCGGGCTGGGACTGCCACGGTCTGCCGATCGAGCACAAAGTCGAAGTGACCCACGGCAAGAACCTGGGCGCGGACAAGACCCGCGAACTGTGCCGGGCCTACGCCACCGAGCAGATCGAAGGCCAGAAATCCGAATTCATCCGGCTGGGCGTGTTGGGCGACTTCGCCAACCCGTACAAAACCATGGACTTCAAGAACGAGGCCGGTGAAATCCGCGCACTCGCCGAAATCGTCAAGGGCGGTTTCGTGTTCAAGGGCCTGAAGCCGGTGAACTGGTGCTTCGACTGCGGTTCGGCCCTGGCTGAAGCGGAAGTCGAGTACGAGAACAAAAAGTCCTCCACCATCGACGTAGCGTTCCCGATTGCCGATGAAGCCAGACTGGCTGCCGCTTTCGGTCTGGCGACGCTGGCCAAGCCGGCTTCGATCGTGATCTGGACCACCACCCCGTGGACCATCCCGGCCAACCAGGCGCTGAACGTTCACCCGGAATTCAACTACGCGCTGGTAGATGTCGGCGACAAACTGCTGGTACTGGCTGAAGAGCTGGTCGAGTCGTGCCTGGCCCGCTACAGCCTGGAAGGCTCGGTCATCGCGACCACCACCGGTAAAGAGCTGGAACTGATCAATTTCCGTCACCCGTTCTACGATCGCCTGTCGCCGGTGTACCTGGCCGAGTACGTTGAGCTGGGCGCTGGCACTGGCGTGGTTCACTCCGCGCCGGCCTATGGCGTGGACGACTTCGTGACCTGCAAGAAATACGGCATGGTCAACGATGACATCCTCAATCCAGTGCAAAGCAACGGCGTTTACGCGACCTCGCTGGAATTCTTCGGCGGCCAGTTCATCTGGAAGGCCAACCCGGCCATCGTCGACAAGTTGACCGAAGTCGGCGCGCTGTTGCACACCACGATCATCGAACACAGCTACATGCACTGCTGGCGTCACAAGACCCCGCTGATCTACCGCGCCACCGCGCAGTGGTTCATCGGCATGGACAAAGAGCCCGTCACTGGCGATACCCTGCGCAAGCGGGCGATCAAAGCCATCGAAGAAACAAAGTTTGTCCCGGCCTGGGGCCAGGCGCGCCTGCACTCGATGATCGCCAACCGTCCGGACTGGTGCATCTCCCGTCAGCGCAACTGGGGCGTGCCGATCCCGTTCTTCCTGAACAAGGAAAGCGGCGAATTGCACCCACGCACGGCCGAGCTGATGGAAGAAGTGGCCAAGCGCGTCGAAGTCGAAGGCATCGAAGCCTGGTTCAAGATGGACGCTGCCGAACTGCTCGGTGACGAAGCGCCGCAGTACGACAAGATCAGCGACACCCTCGACGTCTGGTTCGATTCGGGCACCACGCACTGGCACGTCCTGCGCGGTTCGCACCCGATGGGCCACGAGACCGGTCCGCGTGCCGACCTGTACCTGGAAGGCTCGGACCAGCACCGTGGCTGGTTCCACTCGTCGTTGCTGACCGGTTGCGCCATCGACAACCACGCGCCGTATCGCGAGTTGCTGACTCACGGCTTCACCGTCGATGAGTCCGGCCGCAAGATGTCCAAGTCCCTGGGCAACGTGATCGCGCCGCAGAAAGTCAACGACACGCTGGGCGCCGACATCATGCGTCTGTGGGTCGCTTCCACCGATTACTCGGGCGAGATGGCGGTTTCCGAGCAGATCCTGCAACGCAGCGCGGACGCCTACCGGCGCATCCGTAACACCGCGCGTTTCCTGCTCTCCAACCTGACCGGCTTCAACCCGGCCACCGACATCCTGCCCGCTGAAGAAATGCTCGCGCTGGACCGTTGGGCCGTGGACCGTACGCTGCTGCTGCAACGCGAGTTGCAAGAGCACTACGGCGAATACCGTTTCTGGAACGTCTATTCCAAGATCCACAACTTCTGCGTGCAGGAGCTGGGCGGTTTCTACCTCGACATCATCAAGGACCGTCAGTACACCACTGGCGCCAACAGCAAGGCCCGCCGTTCGGCGCAAACCGCGCTGTACCACATCTCTGAAGCGCTGGTGCGCTGGATCGCGCCGATCCTCGCGTTCACCGCAGACGAACTGTGGGAATACCTGCCGGGCGAGCGTAACGAATCGGTGATGCTCAACACCTGGTACGAAGGCCTGACCGAACTGCCGGACAACGTCGAACTGGGCCGCGCCTACTGGGAGCGGATCATGGCGGTGAAGGTCGCGGTCAACAAGGAAATGGAAATCCAGCGCGCAGCCAAGGCTGTCGGTGGCAACCTGCAAGCCGAAGTGACGCTGTTCGCCGAAGAAGCGCTGAGCGCCGACCTGGCCAAGCTGAGCAATGAACTGCGCTTTGTTCTGATTACCTCGACGGCCAGCGTTGCACCCTTCGTGCAGGCGCCAGCTGATGCGGTGGTCACTGAAGTCAGCGGCCTGAAGTTGCAAATCGTCAAGTCGGCCTTCGCCAAGTGCGCCCGTTGCTGGCACTGCCGTGAAGATGTCGGCGTGAACCCGGAGCATCCGGAAATCTGCGGTCGTTGCGTCGATAACATCAGCGGCGCTGGCGAGGTTCGTCACTATGCCTAATGCCATTGGCCGTTTCGGACGGCTGGGCTGGCTCTGGTTGAGCTTGCTGGTGCTGGTCATTGACCAGGCCAGCAAGTTCTACTTCGAAGGCTCGTTGAAGATGTACCAGCAGATCGTGGTGATCCCCGATTACTTCAGCTGGACCCTGGCCTACAACACTGGCGCGGCGTTCAGCTTCCTGGCCGACAGC
Source organism: Pseudomonas fluorescens (assembly GCF_902497785.1). Classification (GTDB taxonomy): domain Bacteria; phylum Pseudomonadota; class Gammaproteobacteria; order Pseudomonadales; family Pseudomonadaceae; genus Aquipseudomonas; species Aquipseudomonas fluorescens_BO. Next base: position 76,480 of record NZ_CABVHK010000006.1, on the reverse strand, counting down.
TCCGGCTGGCAGCGCTGGTTGTTCGCCCTGATCGCGGTGGTGGTCAGTGCGGTGCTGGTGGTGTGGCTCAAGCGTCTGGGGCGCAACGAAACCTGGCTGGCCATCGCGCTGGCCCTGGTGCTCGGCGGCGCGCTGGGCAATCTGTACGACCGCATTGCCTACGGCCATGTGATCGATTTCATTCTGGTGCATTGGCAGAACCGCTGGTATTTCCCGGCGTTCAACTTTGCCGACAGTGCAATTACTGTCGGCGCCGTGATGCTTGCGCTGGACATGTTCAAAAGCAAGAAAACCGGAGAAGCCGTTCATGACTGAACAGGTATTGGCTGAGCAACGCATCCGCCAGAACACGGAAGTCACGTTGCACTTTGCACTGCGCCTGGAGAACGGCGACACCGTCGACAGCACCTTCGACAAAGCCCCGGCGACCTTCAAGGTCGGTGACGGTAACCTGTTGCCAGGTTTCGAAGCGGCACTGTTCGGCTTCAAGGCGGGCGACAAGCGTACGCTGACGATTCAGCCGGAAAACGCGTTCGGTCAGCCGAACCCGCAGAACGTGCAGATCATCCCGCGCTCGCAGTTCAAGGACATGGACCTGTCGCCGGGCTTGCTGGTGATCTTCAACGATGCGGCGAATACTGAGCTGCCGGGCGTGGTAAAAGAGTTCGATGAAGAGCAAGTGACCATCGACTTCAACCACCCGTTGGCGGGCAAGACATTGACCTTTGACGTCGAGATCATCAGCGTCAAATCTCTCTGAGGCATTACGGGGCCGCTCCTGTTGCCACCGGACCCTGTGGGAGCGAGCTTGCTCGCGATGAGTGCCTGACATTCAACCTTGATGTTGACTGACACTCTGCCATCGCGAGCAAGCTCGCTCCCACAGTGGTTATTCATTGTTTTCGCGCGCAAGACACGAGGCACAGCATGCAAATCAAACTCGCCAACCCCCGTGGCTTCTGCGCCGGTGTGGACCGGGCGATTGAAATCGTCAACCGCGCCCTGGAAGTCTTCGGGCCGCCGATTTATGTGCGCCACGAAGTGGTCCACAACAAATTCGTCGTCGAAGACCTGCGTGCTCGCGGGGCGATCTTCGTTGAAGAACTGGACCAGGTGCCGGACGACGTCATCGTGATCTTCAGTGCCCACGGCGTTTCCCAGGCTGTGCGCACCGAAGCCGCCGGCCGTGGCCTCAAAGTGTTCGACGCGACCTGCCCGCTGGTGACCAAGGTGCACATCGAAGTCGCGCGCTACAGCCGCGATGGCCGTGAATGCATCCTCATCGGCCACGCCGGTCACCCGGAAGTCGAAGGCACCATGGGCCAGTACGATGGCAGCAATGGTGGTGCGATCTATCTGGTGGAAGACGAGAAAGACGTTGCCGCGCTCCAGGTGAACAACCCGGAAAAACTGGCGTTCGTGACCCAGACCACCTTGTCCATGGACGATACCAGTCGCGTCATCGACGCCCTGCGTACGCGCTTCCCGGCCATTGGTGGCCCGCGCAAGGACGACATCTGCTACGCCACGCAAAACCGTCAGGACGCAGTCAAGACCCTGGCTGATGAGTGCGACGTGGTGCTGGTGGTCGGCAGCCCGAACAGCTCCAACTCCAATCGCCTGCGTGAGCTGGCCGAGCGCATGGCCACCCCGGCCTACCTGATCGACGGCGCCGAAGACCTGCAAAAGAGCTGGTTCGATGGCGTCGAGCGTATCGGCATCACCGCAGGCGCCTCTGCACCGGAAGTGCTGGTGCGTGGGGTGATTCAGCAGTTGCAGGCGTGGGGCGCTACCGGCGCCGATGAGTTGGCCGGTCGCGAGGAGAACATCACGTTCTCCATGCCGAAAGAGTTACGTGTTCGTTCGTTGCTTTGATTGAGTTCCTTTCTCGCACAGCGCCTGTGCAGCCTTGTCGCTGCGCAGGCTGACGCGACCGGTTGCGGCCAGCACCACCTGAAGCTGGCTGATGGGCTCACGAACATCGCAAAGGTGCAGCGTGCCGGCTTGAAAGTTTTTTTTGGGCATCAGCGGCTCGCCGAGACTGCTGAAACGTATGTAACGCTTGACCAACCAATTGCCGACTATCGGCACTCTGGTGGCGCTCGCGTGCTCGACCAGTATCGGATTATTCAAGTCCTCCGGTCCTTTGCCACTGATGTCGAGAATGACTCTCCAGCCTTTACTCCAGTCGCCGTTGATACTGTGAATCACAACGCTCTGGTTGCGCGAGAGGGCAAGAGTTCTGGCGTTGCGTATAGCGCTGGCCAACGACTGCGCCGTCACCTCGCGATGATTCGATTCCGTTAGCGCTGCATAAGCCGGACTGACCAGATGCAGAACAATCCCGGCAATCATCAGTCCCATGAGCAGTTCAATCAGCGTGAAACCTTGCTGGCGCATGAAATATCCCTCCCTGGAATGCAGCAGCCCGCGCAATCCTTGCGCAAGTGATGGCAAAACAACCGTACATCTGTCGGTCGAATGTTTTAGCGTGTAACAACAGGTATAGCCGACGGCGACGGAGGGCACCGATGGATCATCGTACAAAAGGTTTCACGCTGATCGAGTTGCTGGTCGCGCTCGCGGTTTTTCTGATACTCATCACAATGGCGGTGCCGGCGTTTACCCGTTCGGTGCAAGGCTCCAAGGCTGACACCGAAATCAACGACCTGCAGCGGGCGCTGAATTACGCCAGGCTGGAAGCGATCAACCGAGGCGTTACCACCCGTGTACGTCCGACGACGGTCGGCGGCGTCTGGAGCGGGGAGTTGGCGGTTTATGACGGTAATGGCACTCTGGCCAATGTATTGCGGGTTGTTCCCGCCATGAGCAGCGGCGCGACTCTGACGCTAACCTCAGGAGTGACCCCCATTGATTTCAACAATCTGGGCGGTCTGGCGGCACCGTCCACGGCGGTGGTGATCAGCTACGTTCTGGGGGCGCAAAGCAGGACGCTGAATGTGTGTTTGAACGGACGAATTCTATTGGGTGGAAGTTGCGGATGAGGGGATGGAGCCAACGTGCACAGGAGGGCATGACGCTGATCGAGGTGCTGGTTGCGTTGTTGATTCTGAGTGTGGGTCTGTTGGGGGCGGCGGCATTTCAGCTCAATGCGCTGAAGTACACCGACAGCTCGCGGATGACCAGCCAGGCGAGTTTTATCGCCTACGACATGATGGACCGTATCCGCGCCAACTCCGGTGCCGACTACACCGTCACGCCACCGACGTCGGGCAATCTCAACGTCGCCCGGGATCAGGATCTCTACGACTTCACTTCCAACATCGTCAATATCCTGGGCACCACTGCCACCGGCAGCGTCACCCTCAATCAGCGGGTGTACACCGTCACCATCACCTGGGACGACTCCCGTGCCGCCAACATCGCCAATTCCCGTCGCAGCTTTGTGCTGACCAGTCGCGCCGCCGTCGATCCGGTGGCGAAACCATGATCCGGCGCAACCGGGGTTTTGGTCTGATCGAATTGCTCATCGCCCTGGCATTGAGCCTGGTCGTGGTGCTGGGCGTGGCGCAGATATTTATTGCGGCGAAGAACACCTACATCAGTCAGAACGCATCGGCGAACATGCAGGAAGATGCGCGTTTCGTGCTGAGCAAAATGATTCAGGAAATCCGTATGGTGGGGATGTTCGGGTGTCTGGGGACGATCACTGACGCCAGCATCGGGGGCAGTTTCAATGCCAGCCATACCACGCCGATCAGTTGGGACAATGCCAATCTCAAGCTCACCCTGGTATCCGCCGATGTCGGAACGGGCGGCGGGACGCCGACCTGGACGGTAGTTTCCGATTGCCGAACCACTGCAACGGCGTACTCCAATCCACCGGCGCTGACATCGGGGCAGGTGGCGTTTCCGATTCGACGATTGATCTACAGCCTCAAGAACAACCAGCTGACGATGGGCGTCGGCGTCGGCACGCCCGCCCAAGCGGTACTCGTCGACAACGTCAGTGCCTTCAGCGTCAGTTTCGGCCTCGCCAGTTCGGCCTCGGAAGCCTCCGCTTCCAGTTACAGCACGAATCCCACCGACCCGGCGCGTATCCGCAGCGTGCGCCTGACGTTGACCCTGAGAGACCCGAACAGCCGGGTGCGCGATCAAACCTTCAACGTAGTTGCCGCCTTGCGCAACCGCTTGCCATGAGGGAAGGGCTGATGAAATTTGCTTCTGCAAACTCTAAGGGCCAGCGCGGCATGGCGTTGCTGGTCAGCCTGGTATTTCTGCTGTTGCTGACGCTGATCGGCCTTTCATCGATGCAAAACGCCACCTTGCAGGAAAAAATGGCCAACAGCGTGACCCTGCGCAATCAGTCGTTCCAGAACGCCGAGGCCGCGTTGCGCATGGGCGAAAGTGCAGTGCAACAGGGCACCTATACGCTGGCGGTTTGCAGTGGCACCACGCAGTGTGCACCGCCGGCCGAGTCAGCGTTAATCACCGGCGCGGGTTTCAATGCCACCTCGGGTGTCACTTGGGTCGCGGCCGGCAACGGCTTCTACGGCGTGCAAAACATCGGCACCACCTTGAACGCGGTGAATGTGCCGAGCAACACCTCTGCGACGCTTTATCGGGTCACGGCAGTGGCCATCGTCGGCAATAACGTTCGCAGCGTGGTGGAGAGCATCTATGCCAAGTATTGATAGGTGCTGCGGGGTGTGGAAATGGTTGATGGGCGTTGTGCTTGGCTTTTATCTGGCGGCGCCGGCCTACGCATTCGCACCTTCGGAATCTCCGCTGTTGAGTGCGGCAGCAGTCCCTCCCAACGTTGTGCTGCTGATCGATGATTCGGGGAGCATGAACAACATCATCTGGGCGGCGGATTTCAAACCGGCGGACAACTACCCGCAAATTGCCAATTGCAGCTCCAACTTCTCATGCATCAGCGGCCAGGGTCTGGACATGAGCGATACCAATATCGCCTTGTCCAGCCTCAATCGGGGAGGCTGCTCCAGCAACGGCAACTGGTACGGTTTTTATCGCGGGTTCCTGGGGCTGTCCTCTATATGCCTGAAACTGCCCGACCCTGTGGGTAATGAAAACACGCGTTATACGGCGAACTACCTGTCATACCTGGTGAAAGAGGCGAACGGTTCGAACAGGGACTACACCAACGGTAATAATGCGATTCCCAATGATTACCGCATGAGTGTTGCGCAAGACGTCTCCACCTCGCTGGTCACCAGTAACCGCTCGTTGCGCATAGGCCTGGCGACCTTCAATCCGCCCACCGGCAATAACTCGGGGCCGGGCGGTTTTATCGCCCGCGCGGTCAGTGACCTTTCTCCAGTCAGTGGCAGCGTCACCCAGGCCCAGGCCGACAGCAACTACAACGCGTTGATTTCCTCGATCAACGGTTTGAGTGCAATCGCCAATACGCCCTTGGCAGAAACCTATTACGAAATTACGCGGTACATGCGCGGCATGGCGCCGTACTACAACTCCTCGCCGACGACTTACACCAGCCCGATCCAGTATCGCTGCCAGAAAAACTACGGCGTGGTGGTCACCGACGGCTTGCCGACGTTTGACCGGACCTTCCCGACCAACGATCCGCTCGGTGGCACCCGCTTGCCGAACTGGGACGGCAACAGCGCCAACGACGGTGACAACCTCAACGGTGATGGTGAGGGCGACACGCTGTACCTGGATGACATTGCCAAATTCGCCTTCGACATCGACATGCGCAGTACCGGTACAGATGCCAGCGGCAAAAACTGGGACGTGGATTTCCCCGTCCAGAACATGAACACCTACACCGTCGGTTTCACCGCCGCGAACCAAATGTTATCGAGCGCCGCGACCTACGGTCAGGGCAAGTACTACCAGGCGACCGACAGCACCGGGCTCAATATCGCGCTGGCATCTGCCCTGAGCGACATCACCTCGAAAGCCGGGTCAGGGGGAGGCGGCACCACGAGCGGCCCGATAGTCGGCGTGGGTTCCGCTTTCTACCAGACTACTTACGACCCCAAGGACTGGCGCGGCACCATCAAATCATTTGGATTCACCGCCACAGGTCAGGTGAATACGGCCTCGGTGCTCTGGAGCACTGACACCGCCATCGTACCCGGCGCGACGGCGCCGATTTACCAGTCGTGGCAAAGCGAAAGCAATACGGCCATCTCCCTGGCTTACGGCAATTTCTCATCCGCGCAGAAGAGCGTTCTGAATCAGGGGCTGCCCAACGGAATCAAGGGTGCCGATCTGGTGGAGTGGAGCAAAGGCACCAACAAGAACGGCTTGAGAGTACGCAGTGCGTTGCTCGGCGACATCATCAACTCACCCTTGGTGCTGGCCTCGCCAACCGAACAAACCGCGGCTGATCTGGTGAATGACATCAGCTACAGCACCTATCTGGCCCTCAAGGCCAGCAAAATGGACAGCAATCTGGTGGTCAACGCCAACGATGGTTTTGTCAGCGTCATCAACCCTGGCAACGGTGCCAGACGCTACGCCTACATGCCCTCCAGCGTGCTGCCATCGTTGCGCACCATCGCCGACACCAATTACATCAACGGCGTCGGCCACAAATTTCTGGTCGATGGCCAGGTCGGCGTTTTCGACGCCCGGCTCGACAATGTCTGGAAAACCCTGGCGGTCGGCGGGACAGGCGCGGGTGGTAAAACGTTCTACGCGCTTCAGCTGTTTGACGCTTCGCCCAGCAACGCGATCCAGGCGCTTTGGGAGATCAGTGCGCCGGTGCCGGCAAATCCGGCGAACGTTTTCAATGATCTGGGTTATGCCTACGCGCGTCCGGAAGTGGCACGCTTGAACGATGGTAGTTGGGCGGCGTTCATTTCCAACGGCTATGGCAGCAGTTCGGGTCTGGCGGCGTTGTATGTGGTGAATCTGCAAGACGGATCACTGATCAAGAAAATCGTCGTCGACAGCACGGATACCAGCAATGGCCTGTCATCGGTGAAACTCAAGGTCAACTCGCAGAATGTGGTGCAGGCTGCTTATGGCGGAGATCTGAAGGGACGGCTGTGGAAGTTCGATTTGAGCGCCTCCAGCCCGGACAAGTGGGGCGTGGCGTTTTCCGGCAAGCCTTTGTTCACGGCCGCGGGCGGTGCAACACAGCCGATTACCGCGCAGCCGTTGTTGGCGGACAATACCCTGGGTGGCAAGGTGGTATTTTTCGGCACCGGCAAGTTCAACGAGACCGCCGACAAGACCAACAAGGATCTGCAGGCGTTTTATGCGGTGTGGGACGCGGACGGAGGCTCGGGCCAGATCACCACGGCCAGTTTGCAGGCTCAGTCGGTCACCGGCACATTTTCGGGGAGCGCGGGGCAATTCATCACCACCAGCCAGAACGAAGTGACCTATCCGGCGAAGAAGGGCTGGTATCTGCCACTGAGTTACAACAGCGTATTGACCGGCGAGCGGGTGATCAACCAGGCCATCCTGTCGCTGGGGCGAATCTTGTTTACCACTGCCAGTGTGGACACCACGGACCCGTGCGCCAGCTTCGGCACCGGCAAGCTGGTCGTGCTCGAAGCGTTCAGCGGTAAGATGCTCAACTATGCGGTGCTCGACACCAATAATGATGGTGTGGTCGCCAACATTGACACGATATCCAGCGGCGTAGTCTTTTCTGGCGGTATTCCGACGCTAAACGCTAGCGTCAATGGCGGCAGGATCGTCGTAGCGAGCGACTCCAGTGGCAACATCAAATCATTCCCGATTGGTGGCGGCAGCGGCAGTGGTAGCCGTCGCATCATGTGGCGACAAATTCAGTAAGTGAGAGTTGATCCATGCGCAGATCCAGCCGAGGTTTTACCCTGATCGAAATCCTGATTGTGATTGCGATCATCGGGATCGTCATCACCATTGGCTACCCGAGCCTTACCGAATACGTGAAGAAGGGGCGACGGGCAGAAGTGGCCGGTCTGCTGTCCGAGCAGGCGCAAATTCTCGAACGGTTCTACTCGAAGAACAATGTTTACACCGCGGCCACCGGCCTGAGTGCCGGCAATGACTACTACACCATCATCCCGACCCTGACTGACCAGACCTTTGTGCTGACCGCCACGCGCAAGGCCGGCAGTGCCATGGCAACCGACAAGTGTGGCGATTTCATCATCACCAACACCGGCGTCAGAACCCTGGGCAGTGCGGCGGCCGGCGTTGCCAACAAAGATTGCTGGGGTCGCTGAGTTTGTTTTTCGGGCGCCTTTTGCGCCCTCTGTCTATTTAACGGTTGGATCAGAACATGAGCCTGCAACAGCAAGTGGTGATAGTCGGCGGCGGTGTGATTGGCCTGCTGACAGCGTTCAATCTCGCGTCCGAAGTACAGAGCGTTGTGCTGCTGGACCGTGCGAACGTCGGTCAGGAATCGTCATGGGCCGGTGGCGGCATCGTTTCACCGCTCTACCCATGGCGTTACAGCCCGGCGGTCACTGCGCTGGCCCACTGGTCCCAAGACTTTTATCCACAGCTCGGCGAGCGCCTGTTCGCCGCGACCGGGGTTGATCCCGAAGTCCACACCACCGGCCTGTACTGGCTGGATCTGGAGGATGAGGCCGAAGCGCTGGCGTGGGCCGAGCGTGAAAACCGTCCGTTGCGGGCTGTGGATATCTCGGCGGCGCACGATGCCGTGCCTGTTTTGGGCTCTGGTTTTTCCCGGGCGATCTACATGGCTGACGTGGCCAATGTGCGCAATCCGCGGTTGGTGAAGTCCCTCAAGGCTGCTCTGCTGGCGTTGCCGAATGTGACCCTGCATGAACAATGTGAAGTCAGTGGTTTTGTTCGCGAAGGCGATAAGGTTGTCGGTGTGCAGACGCCGACGGGGGTTATCCGCGGTGATCAGGTGGTGCTGACTGCGGGCGCCTGGAGCGGCGATTTACTGAAAGGCCTGGGGCTGGAATTGCCGGTCGAGCCGGTAAAAGGGCAGATGATTCTCTACAAGTGCGCGGCGGATTTCCTGCCGAGCATGGTGCTCGCGAAGGGGCGATACGCGATTCCTCGCCGGGACGGACACATTCTGATTGGCAGCACGCTGGAGCATGAGGGCTTCGACAAGACGCCGACCGATTCTGCGCTGGAGAGCCTGAAGGCATCTGCGGTGGAATTGATTCCGGCGCTGGCGGAGGCCGAAGTGGTCGGGCACTGGGCCGGCCTGCGACCGGGTTCGCCGGAAGGCATTCCGTATATTGGCCGGGTGCCGGGGTTTGAGGGGCTGTGGCTCAACTGCGGGCATTACCGTAACGGCCTGGTGTTGGCGCCGGCGTCGTGTCAGTTGTTTGCGGATGTGTTGCTGGGCAGGGCGCCGATCATTGATCCGGCGCCGTATGCACCGGCCGGGCGGCTCTGACCGTTAGATGCTGGGTGCCCGCCGGATCGCTATCGCGAGCAGGCTCGCTCCCACAGAGTTCACACTAAACCTTGTGGGAGCGAGCCTGCTCGCGAAGAGGGCTTCAATCCAACCCGAATTTCTTCAGCCGGTACCGCATCGAGCGAAACGACAAATTCAACCGCTGAGCCGCCGCCGTGCGGTTCCAGCGGGTTTCTTCCAGCGCCTGGAGGATGAGTTTGCGTTCGATGTTGTCCAGATAATCTTCCAGGTTGTCGATCTGCGTCAGGTCCGGCACGCCACTGTCGGCGGAGCAGTTGCCTTCGGCCAGTCGCAGGTCACTGGCTTCGATTTGATGGTTGTCGCACAGCGTGTGAGCCCGTTCGAGCATGTTCTCCAGTTCCCGTACATTGCCCGGGAAACGGTAGCTTTTCAGCGCTTCAAGGGCTTGCGAGTGGAGTGTCGTGGCGGGCTGGCCGCTGCCGGCTGCCAGACGCTGGAGGACATGACCGGCCAATGACTCAATGTCGTCACGGCGCTCGCGCAGGGGTGGCACCCGAAGTTCGATGACGTTGAGCCGGTAATACAAATCCTGACGAAAACGTTCGGCGGCGACTTCGCCGTCGAGGTCTTTGTGGGTCGCGCAGAGGATGCGCACGTCGACCACGGTTTCCTGTTGCCCGCCAACACTGCGAACGGCTTTTTCCTGAATCGCCCGCAACAGCTTGACCTGCATCGCCAGCGGCAAATCCGCCACTTCATCGAGAAACAGCGTGCCGCCATGGGCCGCCTGGAACAGTCCGGGTTTGTCTTCGATGGCGCCGGTGAAGCTGCCTTTGCGATGGCCGAAAAATTCGCTCTCCATCAGTTCTGAAGGGATGGCCCCGCAGTTCACCGGGACAAACGGCTGATGGGCGCGCGAGCCTTGCTCGTGGATCAGCCGGGCCACCAACTCTTTGCCGCTACCGGACTCTCCGCTGATGTACACCGGCGCCTGACTGCGGGCGAGCTTGTCGATCTGCTTGCGCAAACTGCGCATGGGCAACGAGTCGCCCAGCAACAGACGATCAGTGGTGCCGCCCGGCGCGGGCATACGCAGCGCGCTGGTGACCAGTTCGCGCAGGCGGGCGAGGTCCACCGGTTTGGTCAGGAAATCGAACGCGCCGGCCTTGAGCGCATTGATTGCGGTGTCGAGGCTGCCATAGGCCGTGATCATGGCGACGGGCACTTGGGCGTAGCGTTGCTGGATATGTTGCACGAGTTCCAGACCGGTGCCGTCGGGCAGGCGCATGTCGGTCAGGCACAAATCGAACGTCTCGCGCTTCAACAGGGCCTGCGCTTCGGCAATATTGCGGGCGCTGAAGGTGTCGAGTTTCATCCGTCCCAGAGTGATTTCCAGGAGTTCGCGGATATCCGGTTCGTCGTCGACGATCAGAACTTTTTGCCGTGAGCTGTTGTTCAAACGTGTTTCCGTCCGTGAGCGAAGGTGATGCGAAAGCAACCGCCGTCTTGGCGTGGCTTGAAGTCTAGGCGGGCCTGATTGCTTTCGCACAGCTCACGGGACAGATAAAGCCCCAGCCCCGTTCCTTGGGCGCTGGTGGTAAAAAACGGTTCGAACAAATGCACCTGCTGATCCGGCGCCACACCGGGGCCATCGTCCAGCACCTCGATGATGGGCAGTTGGCTGTCGGGGTCGATAAATAAATCGAGCCAGACCTGCGCCTGATCGTGGATCTGAGCGCTATGGCGCCAGGCGTTTCGCAACAGATTGTCGAGAATCTGCGTCAGTTGGTTCGGGTCCATCAGGGTGTTGAAGTTGCCTGATCCAATGCGCAGATGAATCTGCTGGCGCTCGATTGCCGCTTCCCGAACGTCGGCGACGAACTGTTCCAGCCACGGCTTCAGATCGAGCCGTTGCGGTACGGTTTGCTGGCGGCGGGACAGTTGCAGGACGTTTTCGATAACCCGATTCATGCGCTGAGAGTGATTTTGAATAATCTGGGTCAGACGGCGATCCGCGCCGTTCAGTTCCTCGGATTCCTGCAATAGCTGGGCGGCATGACTAATGGCGCCCAACGGGTTGCGTATCTCGTGGGCGATGCCGGCGGTCAGGCGACCCAGGGCCGCGAGCTTGAGTTGCTGGGCCTGCTGGGCGATTTGCGCAAGGTCTTCGAGGAAGACCAGGGTCTGGCGGTGGGTGCTTTGGTCCAGGGCAATGAAGCTGGGCTGCAGTTCCAGCCCACTGCCGCTGATTTTCAGGCTTTGGGGGCGCAGCGTCGGGTTGTTCAGCCACAATTGCAGGCGCTCGACCAGGGCGGGCGAGCAGTCGTCGATCCGTTGGCCTTCCAGCGTGTCCTGGCCCAGCAGGGCGAACGCGCTGTGGTTCGCCAGTTGCACCCGCCGCTGGTCGTCGAGCACCAGAATGCCGGTGCGCATGCGCTGCAAGATCAGCGCATTAAGGGCCTCTAGACTCACCACTTCGCTGGCCCGTTGCTCGGCGAGGGTCTCGCTGACTTCCAGGCGCTGGATCAGGCCTTGCACCAGCAATGCCGCGGCAAAGCACAGGGCGCCGAGCGTGCCGACTTGCAGGTAATCGTTAGGGCTGGCGGCATGGCTGAAGCTCAGGAGAAAGCTCAGCCCGACGATGCCAAGTGAAGCGACGGCGGCGATCAGCAGGCCGATGCGCCTGCGCAACAAGGCATTACTGATGGCAACCGAGACGATCAGCAGATTGCCGATGGCGCTGGCGACACCCCCTGCGGCGTAAAACAGGACGCACAGCAGCAGGACGTCAATCAATGCCAGGCTGAACAACTGCGCCGGGCGGCGGGTGTTTTCGCGGAACACCACCAATAAAAGGTTCAGCACCAGATACAGCCAGCTGCCACCGCGCAACAGGTCGTCGTTGGTGAACGTCAGCAACTGATTGTCGAGGTTGCTGGAGATCAGCAGCACCAGGGTGATGCCGACACTCAAGCGGTAGAAATGATAGAGGCGCAGCAGTCGCTGGGCCTGTTTTCTGCCGGGACTGGAGGTCTCAGCGATCACTGGAGCCCGGGCCTTGCTCAAGGTGAGCCTGGCTGCAATACCACTGTTGTTGAAGGTTCAGCGCGCGGTCGCGGGGCAGGTGTACGCCGCAATGGGCGCAACGAACCATGGGTGCCGATTCGGGTTCGGCAGAGGATTTGGGCGCGGAGGCCTGCCCCTTGAACTTGCGCCACAACCATACCGCGGCGGCAATCAGGGCGATCCAGAACAATAAACGAAGCATGGCGAGCTGCTTTATGACGAGTGATTCAGCAGTTTAGCCAAGGACATGACGGGAGCACAGCGTAATAAATCGCGGAAATAAAAAGGGAGACGCAAGCGTCTCCCTTTTGCACAACCCAAGGTGTCAGTCGAACACGCCGAAGGTCATGTAGCTGAACCACGAACGGTCGCTGTTGTTGCCTTCCGCTTCGTGTTCCTCTTCTTCGATCACGTCGCCATTTTCGTCTTTAGGCTTGAGATCGCTCGGGATTGCGTCCTTGGCGTCCTGGAATTGCTTCTGCACGTCCTGGTTGGCGCGGGTTTCGCCCGGCGGCAGCGGCGGACGGGACTCGATCAGGCCCAGGGTAGCCTTGCTCAGCCACGAACGGTTGTCGGCTTCATCCACCGACGGCACGAACTGACCGTCCACCAGGCTTGGGTGGTTCGGGTAGTTGAGCTTCAGGGTTTCGAGGCTGGTGTTGGCCAGTTCGTCCAGGTGCAGACGCTGGTACGCCTCGGTCATCACCGCCAGGCCGTCAGCGACTGCCGGTGTTTCCTGGAAGTTTTCCACCACGTAACGACCACGGTTCGCGGCAGCGACGTAAGCCTGACGCGTCAGGTAGTAGTCGGCGACGTGAATCTCGTAGGCCGCCAGCAGGTTGCGCAGATAAATCATGCGCTGCTTGGCGTCCGGCGAGTAGCGGCTGTTCGGGAAGCGGCTGGTCAGCTGGGCGAACTCGTTGTAAGAGTCGCGGGCAGCGCCCGGGTCACGCTTGGTCATGTCCAGCGGCAGGAAACGCGACAGCAGGCCCACGTCCTGGTCGAAGGAGGTCAGACCCTTGAGGTAGTACGCGTAATCCACGTTCGGATGCTGTGGGTGCAAACGAATGAATCGCTCGGCAGCAGACTTCGCAGCCTCAGGCTCGGTGTTCTTGTAGTTGGCGTAGATGAGCTCGAGTTGAGCCTGATCAGCGTAGCGACCGAACGGATAACGCGACTCCAGTGCCTTCAGCTTGGCTGTGGCAGCGGTGTAGCTATTGTTGTCCAGATCTTGCTGAGCCTGCTGGTACAGCTCGACTTCGCTAAGGTTTTCGTCTACGACTTCCTTCGATGAGCAAGCAGCGGTCAATGCGAGGATGGCGATCAGCAGCAGGTGTTTCACTTGCATGGCGGCTTGCGTCCCTATGACGGCCGCTGTCTTGGGCGGGGCCGTCCTGTTATGATGAGCGCCCCGTTGAATAGCCTCGGGGCAAAAGACGCCGTATTTAACCACAAGCGCGCAGCCGAAACCAAAGGCTGTGCCGACGCCTAGTCCGAGCATGTCCGATAAAATTGAACTTCGCGCAGAGGTGCCGTCCGAATTGGGCGGCCAACGCCTCGATCAAGTCGCCGCACAATTATTCGCTGAGCACTCGCGCTCGCGCCTTTCCGCCTGGATCAAAGACGGCCGCCTGACTGTGGATGGGGCGGTAATCCGCCCGCGAGACATCGTTCACGGTGGCGCCATTCTTGAGCTGACTGCCGAGCAGGAAGCTCAGGGCGAATGGATCGCTCAGGACATCGAGCTGGACATCGTCTATGAAGATGACGACATCCTGGTGATCAACAAGCCTGCGGGCCTGGTGGTGCACCCGGCTGCCGGTCACGCTGATGGCACCTTGCTCAACGCCTTGCTGCACCACGTGCCGGACATTATTAATGTGCCCCGCGCCGGTATCGTGCATCGCCTGGACAAGGACACCACCGGTCTGATGGTGGTGGCCAAGACCATTCAGGCCCAGACGCAGCTGGTAACACAGTTGCAGAGCCGCAGCGTCAGCCGGATCTACGAATGCATCGTGATCGGTGTGGTGACGGCGGGCGGCAAGATCAACGCGCCCATCGGTCGTCACGGCCAGCAACGCCAGCGCATGGCCGTGATGGAAGGTGGCAAGCAAGCCGTCAGCCATTACCGCGTGCTCGAGCGTTTCCGCTCGCACACTCATGTGCGGGTCAAGCTGGAAACCGGTCGTACGCACCAGATTCGTGTGCACATGGCTCACATCAACTACCCGTTGGTCGGAGACCCTGCCTACGGCGGTCGCTTCCGCATTCCACCGGCGGCCAGTGTGACCATGGTCGAATCGTTGAAGGCGTTCCCGCGCCAGGCCCTGCATGCGCGGTTCCTGGAGCTGGATCATCCGACCACCGGTAAACGCATGAGCTGGGAATCGCCATTGCCGGACGATTTCGTCTGGTTGCTGACCCTGCTCAAGCAAGACCGCGAGGCGTTCATCGGATGAGTGACTGGCTGATTCCCGACTGGCCTGCGCCTGCCGGGGTGAAAGCCTGCGTCACCACCCGTTCGGGCGGCGTCAGTCTGGCGCCGTTCGACAGCCTCAACCTCGGCGATCACGTCGATGACAGCCCTGAGGCTGTTGCCGAAAATCGTCGGCGTCTTAACGATCATTTTTTTATTCAACCGGCTTGGTTACAGCAGGTTCACGGCATTGCCGTGGCTCACGCGGACCCGGGCGTGACAGCGACCGCTGATGCCAGTTGGACCGCGACACCGGGCATTGCCTGTGCGGCGATGACCGCCGATTGTTTGCCTGCCCTGTTTTGCGACCGTGCCGGCACGCGCGTCGCGGCCGCTCATGCCGGTTGGCGCGGGTTAGCGTCGGGTGTGCTGGAAGCGACCCTCGATACGCTGGCCGTACCGCCCGAAGAGGTGCTGGTGTGGCTCGGCCCGGCCATTGGCCCGCAAGCCTTTGAAGTCGGCCCGGAAGTGCGGGAAACCTTCGTCGAGCAATTGCCCGAAGCTGCCAAAGCCTTCGCGCCCAGCCAAAACGCCGGCAAGTTCCTGGCTGACATCTATGAGCTGGCGCGTTTGCGCCTGGCGGCTCGCGGTGTCACCGCTGTTTACGGTGGCGGTTTCTGTACCGTGACCGATCCTCGATTCTTTTCTTACCGCCGCAGCCCTCGCACCGGTCGGTTCGCCTCCCTGGTCTGGCTGGAACGCTAGACTCTCCTGATCTGCATCAACGTCATGACGCTTGAAACTCCCAGAATCGACCACATCTTATGAGGTATCTGGCAGGTTTCTTCATTCAGGATGTTTTATAGGTCCGGCCTGCTCAAAAGGAAGGTGACCCATGCGTATAGACCGTTTAACCAGCAAATTACAGTTAGCTCTATCCGACGCCCAATCGCTGGCCGTCGGCCTTGACCATCCCGGCATCGAGCCGGCGCACTTGATGCAAGCCATGCTTGAACAGCAGGGTGGTTCGATCAAACCCCTGTTGATGCAGGTCGGTTTTGACGTCAACAGCCTGCGTAAAGAGCTGACCAAAGAGCTCGACCAGCTGCCAAAAATCCAGAACCCGACCGGCGACGTCAACATGGCGCAGGATTTGGCGCGCCTGCTCAATCAGGCGGATCGACTGGCCCAGCAGAAAGGCGATCAGTTCATCTCCAGCGAACTGGTGTTGCTCGCCGCCATGGACGAGAACAGCAAGCTCGGCAAATTGTTGCTCGGCCAGGGCGTGAGCAAGAAAGCCCTGGAAAACGCGATCAACAACCTGCGCGGTGGCGAAGCCGTCAACGACGCCAACCACGAAGAGTCGCGTCAGGCGCTGGATAAATACACTGTCGACCTGACCAAGCGCGCCGAAGACGGCAAGCTCGATCCGGTGATCGGCAGGGACGACGAAATTCGCCGGACCATTCAGGTGCTGCAACGCCGCACCAAGAACAACCCGGTACTGATCGGTGAACCTGGCGTCGGTAAAACCGCGATCGCCGAAGGTCTGGCCCAACGCATCATCAACGGCGAAGTGCCGGATGGCCTGAAAGGCAAACGCCTGTTGTCCCTCGACATGGGGGCGTTGATTGCTGGTGCCAAATACCGTGGCGAGTTCGAAGAACGCCTGAAATCCCTGCTCAACGAACTGTCGAAGCAGGAAGGGCAGATCATTCTGTTCATCGATGAACTGCACACCATGGTCGGCGCCGGTAAAGGCGAAGGCTCGATGGATGCGGGCAACATGCTCAAGCCCGCACTGGCTCGCGGCGAGTTGCATTGCGTCGGCGCGACCACGCTCAACGAGTACCGCCAATATATAGAGAAGGATGCGGCCCTCGAACGGCGCTTCCAGAAAGTGTTGGTGGACGAACCGAGCGAAGAAGACACCATCGCCATTCTGCGTGGCCTGAAAGAACGCTATGAAGTTCACCACAAAGTGGCGATCACCGACGGCGCGATCATCGCGGCGGCCAAGCTCAGCCACCGCTACATTACCGATCGTCAGTTGCCGGACAAGGCCATCGACCTGATCGACGAAGCCGCCAGCCGTATCCGCATGGAGATCGACTCCAAGCCGGAAGTGCTCGACCGTCTGGAGCGTCGTCTGATTCAGCTGAAGGTGGAATCCCAGGCGCTGAAAAAAGAAAGCGACGAAGCGGCGATGAAGCGTCTGGAAAAACTCCAGGAAGAAATCGCTCGGCTCGAACGTGAGTATTCGGACCTCGAAGAAATCTGGAACGCGGAGAAAGCCGAAGTTCAGGGCTCTGCGCAGATCCAGCAGAAAATCGAGCAGTCCCGTCAGGAACTGGAAGCCGCCCGCCGTAAAGGCGACTTGAACCGCATGGCCGAGCTGCAATACGGGGTGATTCCGGACCTGGAGCGCAGCCTGCAAATGGTCGACCAGCACGGCAAAAGTGAAAACCAGTTGCTGCGCAGCAAGGTGACCGAGGAAGAAATTGCTGAAGTCGTGTCGAAGTGGACCGGCATTCCCGTGTCGAAAATGCTCGAAGGCGAGCGCGACAAGCTGATGAAGATGGAAAGCCTGTTGCACCAACGCGTGATCGGCCAGGACGAAGCGGTGATCGCCGTTTCCAACGCGGTGCGTCGCTCGCGGGCCGGGTTGTCCGACCCGAATCGTCCGAGCGGTTCGTTCATGTTCCTCGGCCCGACCGGTGTCGGTAAAACCGAGCTGTGCAAGGCACTGGCCGAGTTCCTCTTTGATACCGAAGAGGCGATGGTGCGGATCGATATGTCCGAGTTCATGGAGAAACATTCCGTGGCCCGACTGATTGGCGCGCCACCAGGCTACGTAGGTTATGAAGAAGGCGGTTACCTGACCGAGGCGGTGCGTCGCAAGCCTTATTCGGTGATCCTGCTGGATGAGGTCGAGAAGGCCCACCCGGATGTGTTCAACATCTTGCTGCAAGTGCTGGAAGATGGCCGCCTGACGGACAGTCATGGTCGCACCGTGGATTTCAAAAACACGGTCATCGTCATGACCTCCAACCTGGGTTCGGTTCAGATCCAGGAACTGGTCGGTGATCGTGAGGCTCAGCGTGCAGCGGTGATGGATGCGATTTCCACGCACTTCCGGCCGGAGTTCATCAACCGGGTCGACGAAGTGGTGATCTTCGAGCCACTGGCGCGGGATCAGATCGCGGGCATCACTGAGATCCAGTTGGGTCGTCTGCGCAGTCGTTTGACTGAGCGCGAGCTGAAACTGGAACTCAGCCCTGAGGCCATGGACAAGCTGATTGCGGTGGGTTACGACCCGGTCTATGGCGCACGGCCGCTGAAACGAGCGATCCAGCGCTGGATCGAAAACCCGCTGGCGCAGCTGATTCTTTCGGGTCGGTTCATGGCGGGCGATATCGCCAAAGGCACCGTGGTCAACGACGAAATCGTCTTCGTCTGATGCACTTTTACTACGGTAGGAGCGAGCTCGCTCGCGATGGACGTCAACGATAACGCACGCTGTCTGGATGAACGCGTTGTTCCGGCTTTTTTCGCGAGCAAGCTCGCTCCTGCAAGAGGCCCCGCATCGCGGGGCCTTTTTTTCGTCAGGTTGTTGAACTGAAAGGAAAAGGCTTGTAAAGTGCGCCCCGCAGTAAGTCACCCGGAAGGGTTTCTGCTCCCCAAGCAGGAATCTGAAATAAGTTGCAAATCATTAACTTGAATGCAATTTAAAGGGTTGACAGAGGTGCTTAAGATTGTAGAATAGCGCGCCTCAGACACACGAACGCAGCGATGCGAACGGGTCGAAGAGGTGAAGCAAGCTTCACAGTTGTAAATTGAAATATGTAGTTCCGTGATAGCTCAGTCGGTAGAGCAAATGACTGTTAATCATTGGGTCCCAGGTTCGAGTCCTGGTCACGGAGCCAATTTCAAACCGGGGTATAGCGCAGTCCGGTAGCGCGCCTGCTTTGGGAGCAGGATGTCAGGAGTTCGAATCCCCTTACCCCGACCATTTTTGGGTCGTTAGCTCAGTTGGTAGAGCAGTTGGCTTTTAACCAATTGGTCGTAGGTTCGAATCCCACACGACCCACCATTTTTGAAACCAGTTAACGCTGGGATCAGATCTTAAGATCAGAGGCCAAAAGCACTGATCGAAGAAGGCGACTTGCAAAGGTCGCCTTTTTTTTACCGGGGTATAGCGCAGTCCGGTAGCGCGCCTGCTTTGGGAGCAGGATGTCAGGAGTTCGAATCCCCTTACCCCGACCATTTTTGGGTCGTTAGCTCAGTTGGTAGAGCAGTTGGCTTTTAACCAATTGGTCGTAGGTTCGAATCCCACACGACCCACCATTTTTGAAACCAGTTAACGCTGGGATCAGATCTTAAGATCAGAGGCCAAAAGCACTGATCGAAGAAGGCGACTTGCAAAGGTCGCCTTTTTTTTACCGGGGTATAGCGCAGTCCGGTAGCGCGCCTGCTTTGGGAGCAGGATGTCAGGAGTTCGAATCCCCTTACCCCGACCATTTTTGGGTCGTTAGCTCAGTTGGTAGAGCAGTTGGCTTTTAACCAATTGGTCGTAGGTTCGAATCCCACACGACCCACCATTTTTGAAACCAGTTAACGCTGGGATCAGATCTTAAGATCAGAGGCCAAAAGCACTGATCGAAGAAGGCGACTTGCAAAGGTCGCCTTTTTTTTACCGGGGTATAGCGCAGTCCGGTAGCGCGCCTGCTTTGGGAGCAGGATGTCAGGAGTTCGAATCCCCTTACCCCGACCATATTAAAAATCCTCGCATCGAAAGATGCGGGGATTTTTTTTGCCTGTCAAAAACCGCTTTTACGTTTGCGCCAGACGAAAAAAAACCGCGCCTCTCGATGAGAGAAGCGCGGCCTGATGCGCGGAAGCTTAGGCGCCGTCTTGGTCTTTCAAGTGCTCGAACAGGCCTTTTGGCATTTTCTTGCCGTTGGCTTCGTAGTTGGCCTTCACGTTATCGAATGCCTCTTGCTCGTCGATGAAGCCGTCATGGTTAGTGTCGATCTTGTCGAAATTGGACTTCGGCGCGACTTTCACAAATTCGGCGCGGGACACTTTGCCGTCACCGTCGGTATCGGTTTTTGCCATCGAGGCATCGCCGCACTTGCCTTCGCCACATTTGCCTTCAGGGGTTTTCACCACCGTTTCGGCCGAGGCCAACAGGTAACCCTGAGTCAGAGGCTGCGAAGCGAATACGGAGCCAGTCAACATCATGCCACCGGCCAGGACAGCGCCAAGCAAACCGATAGTGTTTTTAGTGGTACGGGACATTTGAATCTCCTGGGTTGCACGACACAACCGTTCGATAAAGGACGCCACGTAAGTGCGGCGATAACCGGAGCGGGCGGGGTGCCTTGCTCGGATGTGGCCATTTAAAGGGTGGGGTGTATCGCTACTGTGTCGCGCAAGGGGGGAGTTTGTAAGCGAAGGGAAGGAATCGCGGGGTAGATACAGTGGGACACACAAGGGTTTGCAGGTTTGGACCGAGTCGCCAGCATCGCGGGCAAGCCACGCTCCCACAGGGCTCTGCGTCGTGCGCAAATGTGCGTACCACACAAGATCCTGTGGGAGCGGGCTTGCCCGCGATGAGGCGCTAGCTGACGCTAAAAACTTTAGTGAAGTTTGAGTCGTGGCTCGGTTCCGCGCCCGATCTTGCTGCCGAGCATCAACATTGCCGTGCGAAACGCGCCATACAGCGCCATCTGGTGCATGCGGTACAGCGACACATAAAACATCCGCGCCAGCCAGCCTTCGAGCATGACGCTGCCGGTCAGGTTGCCCATCAAGTTACCCACAGCCGAAAAACGCGACAGCGAAATCAGCGAGCCGTAATCGGTGTACTTGTACACAGGCAACGGCTTGTTTTCGATCCGCAGCTTCAGCGATTTGGCCAGCAGCGAGGCCTGCTGATGCGCCGCCTGCGCGCGCGGCGGCACATTGCGGTCAGTGCCCGGCTGCGGGCAGGCCGCGCAGTCACCGAAGGCGAAGATGTTTTCGTCGCGGGTGGTTTGCAGGGTCGGCAGCACTTGCAGCTGATTGATGCGATTGGTTTCCAGACCATCAATGTCCTTGAGGAAACCCGGCGCACGAATTCCGGCCGCCCAGACTTTGAGGCTGGCATTGATCACTTTGCCATCGGCGGTGATCAGGCTGTCGGCGGTCACTTCACTGACCGCCGCATTGGTCATGACGTTGACCCCGAGTTTCTCCAGGGTTTTATGCACAGGTCCGCCGATGCGCTCTGGCAGGGCGGGCAGCACTCGTGGGCCAGCCTCGATCAGGGTGATGTGCATGTTTTCCGGTTTGATCCGGTCCAGACCATAAGCGGCCAGCTCGTGTGCCGCGTTGTGCAGTTCGGCGGCCAGTTCTACACCGGTGGCACCGGCACCGACGATAGCGACGCTGATCTGTTCCACCACATCCGTCTGCCCGGCGTGCGCGCGCAGGTAATGGTTGAGCAATTGCTGATGGAAGCGCTCGGCCTGCTTGCGGGTGTCGAGGAACAGGCAATGCTGCGCCGCGCCCTGGGTACCGAAATCGTTGGTGGTGCTGCCGACCGCGATCACCAAGGTGTCGTAACGCACTTCGCGCGCCGGCACCAGTTCCAGTCCAGCCTCGTCATACGTGGCTGCCAGCTGGATTTTTTTCTGGCTGCGATCGAGCCCGCTCATGCGCCCCAGCTGGAACTCGAAGTGGTTCCATTTCGCCTGGGCAACATAGTTGAGTTCGTCTTCGGAAGAGTTCAGGGAGCCGGCCGCCACTTCGTGCAACAGCGGTTTCCAGATGTGGGTCAGGTTCGCGTCGACCAGCATGACGCTGGCTGTGCCGCGTTTTCCCAGAGTCTTACCCAGACGGGTAGCCAACTCCAGACCGCCGGCGCCGCCGCCAACGATGACAATACGATGAGTCATGGGGATATCTCGCAAGGCTAAAAGAAATCGGTGCAGTCAACCGAGCGAGCGCGAAGCAGCTCATAGCGTCAGGTAACTGATAAATCGGCTCAACAGGCCCAGGCCAATGGTCACTGCCAACACCAGCACCAGGAGCATCCACGGCCGGAAAGGCCGGCGCTCGACTCGGTGCTGGGACAGGTGCAGGTACTCTTCGACATGCTTTTGGTCGTCGGGGTTCAGGCGGCTGGTCATATCGGGCCTCGTCAGGGGTAGACGTTGCTGAATGTGGAGACGCTACACGCGGTTTGCATCCCGTATGAACGGAGCATAGCCGCTCTCTGGAATCGGCTCGATGCTGACCGTATCGTCCAGGCGGATGATGCCACTTTGTAACACTCGGGCGGTGATTCCGCCATGGCCGCGCACGGCCTGAAACGTGCCCGGGCCGAGGCTGTTTTGCAGGCGCGCGCAGGGCTGGCACCAACCGGTGGTTTCGAAAATCGCCTGGCCGATTTTGAAGCGACGACCCTTGAGGCTGAACAGGTTGATACCGCTTATAACGAGGTTGCGGCGCAAATCTTCAGGGCGAATCGGCTTGTCTTGCGGGCGGCCCATCAGCGAACTGATCACCGCCAGATGCTCCCATTGAATCAACGTCACTTGCCGCGCATTGCGCACGCCGGGGCGGGCGCGATCACCGGTCAAACCGGCCTCAAGGCGCGCTTCCACGGCCTCCAGTTCGATCATCGGCACGTGAGGCTGCGGGCGCACACCGATCCAGCGCACGCGGCCGATCTGCGGGACTTCAGCGATCAATTCCTGCAACGGGCTCACAGGCTGATACCGACGTCGAAGACGATGCTGCGCCCAAGGTTACTGCGCAGAAAATCCGGTGCATCCGGATGAGCGAACAGCACCCGGGCGAAGGTCGGGCCGACCAGCGACAAGGAACGCCAGCCCTGACGCAGGTATTCAGTGGGTGGCGGGAAATGGCTGTTGAGGTCGAGCACTTCGCGCTTGAGGCTGGCGAAGGCGATGATGTCCAGCTCGCCCAGGTCCATGCCGCGTTCTTTGTAGTTGTGGGCTTTTTTACGCAAGGTCGGCGCCAGTCTCAGCAGGAATTCGTTGGCCGGAATGCGCCTGGGTTTGGCCTCCCGGCGCACCAGCGAACTCAGGGAAAACGCACTGCGCCGCCGTTGCAGCTCGTCGCGCCATTCATCATTGAGCCGCCGGCCTTCGTCGAGCACAAAGAACACTTCGAAATTCGCGTCGCGAAACAACACGTCAGGCGGCTCTCCGGCGGGGGCGAACTCGTCGATGCGGTAGGGAATGTTCAGGCCTTGCAACAGGCGCTGGCACACCCAACGCTCTCGCTCCCATTTGCGGGCATTGGAAAGGAACGCGTTGGCTTGCTCGGCCGCAATGGTCAGCAGGCGTAAGTAATCAGAGTCATCCATAGGCCCAAGCTTAGCGTTCAAATGCGTTCGCAAAGAAGACAGTTTGTCGGAGGGGGCAACGGTCTTTCAAAAAGCACCTTCATTCCATGCCCGGTTCAGGGCCTTGCACAAAACGGATAGCGATCTGCGCGCAGCGGATATTGCCTCGCGTCCGGCGGCATTACCCTCGGCTTTACGGGACGTTAGCCGCTTTTGCGATGCTCCGACAAAACAACAACAAGAGATAAATGCCATGCGCAAAATTGACGTACATGAGGTTATCGACAACGCACGATTCAATCGCTTCCACTGGATGGTGCTGTTCTGGTGTGCCTTGATCATCATCTTCGACGGTTACGATCTGGTGATTTACGGCGTGGTGCTGCCGATGCTGATGAAAGAGTGGGGGCTCAGTCCCTTGCAGGCTGGTGCACTGGGCAGTTACGCCTTGTTCGGGATGATGTTCGGCGCGCTGTTTTTCGGCCCGCTCTCGGACAGGATCGGCCGCAAGAAAGCCATTACCATCTGCGTGATGCTCTTCAGCGGTTTTACCGTGCTCAATGGTTTCGCGCGTAACCCCACGGAGTTCGGGATTTGTCGCTTCATCGCCGGCCTGGGTATCGGCGGGGTGATGCCCAACGTCGTGGCTTTGATGAACGAGTACGCGCCGAAGAAAATCCGCAGCACGCTGGTGGCGATCATGTTCAGCGGCTACTCGGTGGGCGGGATGCTCTCGGCGGGGCTGGGGATCGTGCTGATCCCGAGCTTCGGTTGGCAGTCGGTGTTTTACGTCGCGGCGCTGCCGTTGCTGTTGTTGCCGCTGATCATGTATTTCCTGCCGGAGTCGGTGGGTTTCATGCTGCGTCAGGGACGCAACGAAGAGGCACGCAACATTCTGCAGCGGGTCGATCCGGCGTACGTCGCGCAAACCAGCGATCAGCTCGATATGAGCGAAGTGAAGGGTACCGGCACTCCGGTGTTGCAACTGTTTCGAGAGGGCCGGGCGCTGCGCACATTGATGCTATGGCTGGCGTTTTTCTGCTGCTTGCTGATGGTCTACGCGCTGAGTTCGTGGCTGCCGAAATTGATGGCCAACGCCGGTTACAGCCTGGGCTCGAGCCTGTCGTTCCTGTTGGTGCTCAATTTTGGCGCGATTTTCGGCGCGGTCGGCGGTGGCGTGCTGGGCGACAAACTCAACCTGCCGCGGGTGTTGGCGGTGTTTTTCGCCGTGTCGGCCGTGTCGATCACCTTGCTCGGCTTCAACAGCCCGATGCCGCTGTTGTACCTGCTGATCGCCATCGCCGGTGCCACCACCATCGGCTCGCAGATTCTGCTGTACGCCTGCGCCGCGCAGTTCTACTCCATGACCATTCGCTCAACCGGTTTGGGCTGGGCCTCGGGCATTGGCCGCAACGGCGCAATCGTCGGACCGCTGCTGGGCGGCGCCTTGCTCGGGATCAGTCTGCCGCTGCAGCTCAACTTCATGGCGTTTGCCTTGCCCGGAGCGGTGGCCGCGATTGCCATGACCGTGTTTGCCATCAGCAATCGCCGCAGCACCCGGCACGCACAGTCTCTGCGCCACGGTTCGCCTGACGGGGCGGTCGGCGACGCGTCATGAACACCTTGCTGCGGGATTTTTCCCTGTCGGCGGCCGTCGCCGGATTTATCGCCACGGTGATTTCCTACGCCGGCCCGCTGGTGATTATTTTCCAAGCGGCCGAGACCGCACACCTCTCCCGGGAAGTGCTGTCTTCGTGGGTCTGGGCGATTTCCATCGGCAGCGCCGTACTCGGCATCGGTTTGAGCCTGCGATACCGCGTGCCGGTGATCATCGCGTGGTCGGCGCCGGGCTCGGCGTTGCTGGTGGCGCTGTTGCCAGGGATCTCGATGCCGGAGGCGGTGGGCGCGTACCTGGTCAGCAGCCTGATCATTTTCCTGGTGGGAGTCTCGGGGGCGTTTGACCGGATCATCAGCAAACTGCCCGCGGCCATTGCGGCGGCGATGCTGGCGGGGATCCTGTTCAGCTTCGGCACCGGGTTGTTCGTCTCGTTGCAGGGCAAGCCGATGCTGGTGCTGGCGATGTTCGTCACGTACCTGATCTGCAAACGGCTGATGCCGCGTTATGCGGTGTTGATGGTGTTGCTGGTGGGCTGCTCGATAGCCTTCCTTGCCGGCGATCTGCACACCGAAGCGCTGGTGATCGGGCTGGCCACGCCGGTGTGGATCACGCCCGAATTCACCTTGAGCGCGACGCTGAACATCGCGTTGCCGCTGGTGATGGTGGCGCTGACCGGTCAGTTCGTTCCGGGAATGGCGGTGCTGCGCGCCAGCGGTTATGCAACGCCGGCCGGTCCGATCATCGCCAGTAGCGCCTTGGGCACGGCACTGTTGGCGCCGTTCGGGTGCCACGGGCTGAATCTGGCGGCGATCACCGCCGCCATTTGTACCGGTCGCGAGGCTCATGAAAATCCTCACAAGCGCTATGTCGCCGGCGTTGTCGGCGGGCTCTGTTACCTGGTGCTGGGGATTTTCGGCGCCACCCTGGTTTCGTTGTTTTCGGCGTTCCCCAAAGAACTGATCGCGGCGCTGGCGGGGCTGGCGTTGTTCGCCGCGATTGCCGGAGCACTGGCGGGCGCAATGGCGGTCCCGAGTGATCGCGAAGCGGCGCTGGTGACCTTTCTGACCACGGCGTCGGGCATGTCGCTGTTCGGTTTGTCCGCCGCCTTTTGGGGGCTGATTTTCGGCATGGTCACCCACCTGTTGTTAAACGCCCGTCGCCAAAGCGCGACGGCTGAAGCACTTCCAACTGTCGATCAATAAAAACAAGAGAATAACGATGAAACAGATTCTTCCAACAACCGGTTCCGTGTTGTCCATGGCGGTCGCCTCGAGTTTCTCCGCCGGCGCGATGGCGGCCGAGGGCGGCTTCATCGAAGACACTACGGCCACCTTGCAAGCACGCAATTATTACTTCAGCCGGGACTTCTCCGACATTGTCGGCGCCAACCAACAGTCGAAGGCTGAAGAGTGGGCGCAGGGCTTCATTCTCAACGTCAAATCCGGTTACACCCAAGGACCCGTGGGGTTTGGCGTAGACGTGATCGGCCTGCTCGGCCTCAAGCTCGACAGCAGTCCGGACCGGGTCAATACCGGCTTGTTGCCGGTCAAAGACGACGGGCGCGCAGCGAATGATTACAGCCGGATCGAGGCGGCCTTGAAGGTGCGTTACTCGAAAACCGAGCTGAAAGTCGGTGAGTTGCAACCCAATCTGCCGGTGTTGGCGTTCAGCGATATCCGCCTGCTACCGCCGAGCTATCAGGGCGCGAGCATCAGTTCGAATGAGATCAATGGCCTGACGCTACAGGGTGGCCACTTGAACACGACCAGCCTGCGTAACGAGGCCGGGGACGAGAAAATGCAGGCCATGCTCGGTCATGTGCCGCAGCGTCAGGTCAGCAGTGACGGCTTCAATTTTGCCGGTGCCGATTATGCTTTCAACGATAAGCGCAGTTCCGTCAGCGCCTGGGTCGGGCAACTGGAAGATATCTACAATCAGCGTTTTCTTGGGCTCAAGCACAGTCAGCCCATGGGCGACTGGGTACTGGGTGCCAACCTTGGCTATTACGATTCGCGCGAAGATGGCAAAAAACTTCTGGGTAACATCGATAACCAGGCGTTCTTTTCCCTGTTGTCGGCCAAGCGTGGTGGCCATACCTTTTATGTCGGGTATCAGGGGATGTTTGGTGACAGCGCGTTTCCGCGGGTCTTTGCCAATATCTCGCCGCTGGGCAACGAGGTGCCGACCTACGAGTTCGCCTACACCGACGAGCGTTCGTGGCAGGCGCGTTATGACTATGACTTCGCCGCGTTAGGCGTGCCGGGGTTGACCAGTACCGTGCGTTACATTTCCGGTAATAACGTCGACACCGGGCAAGGGTTCGAGGGCAAGGATCGCGAGCGTGATCTTGACCTTGGTTACGTGGTGCAGAGCGGCAGCCTCAAAGGCCTTGGCGTGCGTGTGCGCAATGTGATGGCGCGCTCGAACTACCGCAGTGACATCGATGAGAATCGGCTGATTTTGAGCTATACGTGGACGCTGTTGTGAGGGCGTGATCAGAGATCACAATTGCCCATGACCTGATACGTCACGCGTTGGGTCTGACCCTGATGATCGATGTAGACCATGGTTGCGGGCACGACTTCGCAGGCTGTCGGGGTGTCGGTGATGGAGACGACTTTGGCGATGTCCAGCGGGTGCGCCGGGTCGTATGGGGTGGCGGCGGGTTCGTTGGTGGCGGCCATGGCTGAGGTGGCGATCAGGGTTAAAAGCAGGGTGGTCAGGGTTTTCATGTTGGGTTATCCGGGTTGGTTTTGTTGTGTGAATTTTAGTCCTTGGGTGCGTTGGATAAAGGGGGCTGGGGCTGATTCAGCGTTGCAGGGGGTGTAACAATCGCTCGCTCGCTCGCTCGTTGGTTGTTTGGGGTGTGTGTATATCCATTTCTTCGGTTATGGCTGCTATTGGTTTCGCCCTTACGGCGAGTCACTTTTGAAAAGCGCAAAAGTAACCCAAACGCTCTTGCCCCACCACTCGGCACCTCGCTCTGGCTCGGTGTGCCCTCACTCCGGCATTGCTCCGCGGGTCGCCGCGAAGGGCCATCCCTGGCCCAGCGCGGCTAAACCGGCATCCTTGCCGGTTTCCCCGCTGCGCAATGCCTGCGTTCGGCCAGCGTGGTTAACGGGGCGCTTCCGATCAAAATCAAAACCGCGGCGGCCTGCGGGCCGACCGTGGCATCAAGCGGGCGCGCTGCGCTGGTTTGAGCGTGCACTACCTCTGGGCCGAGCAGATTCCCTGTGGGAGCGAGCTTGCTCGCGATAGCGGTGTGTCAGTCGCCATCAATGTTGAATGTGAATCCGCCATCGCGAGCAAGCTCGCTCCCACAGGGGGAATTTGTTGTGCATGGTATTGGTGGTCAGCGCCGATGGTCTGATCGAACTCACCGCCAGGTCGGCTATCAGGCCGCCTCGGTTTTGATTTTGATTTTGATCTTAGGCGCCCCGTAAAACCACGCTGGCCGAACGCAGGTATTGCGCAGCGGGGAAACCGGCAAGGATGCCGGTTTAGCCGCGCTGGGCCAGGGATGGCCCTTCGCGGCGACCCGCGGAGTAATGCCGGAGTGAGGGCACACCGAGCCCAGGCGAGGTGCCGAGTGGTGGGGCAAGAGCCTTTGCTTACTTTGGGCCGGGCCGCGCAGGCTTTTCAAAGTGAGTCGCCGTAAGGGCGAAACCAATATCAGCCATTACCCCAAAAACGGATATGTACACGGAGCCCAATCGAAGAACACACAAACCCCGGTGTAGACTGAACTCCATTCTCCCCCCGGCAAAGAAAAAGGAGCCTCCTGAGCCATGATCGGCGCCGAGCTACTGACCTCCGCAACCCTCACCATCGGATGGCTGATCTACACCCCAATACTGATCTGGGCCATCGCACGCGCCCCCTGGGTCGAACTGTTCAGCGACCGCCGCCGCCAACACCTGCTGTTCGGCACCGTATTCGCACTGTTCATGCTCTGGCTGGTAAGAAGGGATTTCGATACCGGCGTGTCCTACCACTTCCTCGGCATGACCGCCGTAACCCTGCTACTGGACTGGCCACTGGCAATCGTCGGTGGCCTGGTCGCACAAGCCGGCTTGGTAATGCTGGGGCGCCAGGACCTGGCAGCCATGGGTGTCAACGGTGCCTTATTGATCCTGCTCCCGGTACTGATCACCGAATGCTGCGCCATCCTGGTCGAGCGCGCACAGCCGCGTAATCCTTTCGTGTACATCTTCGTTTCCGGTTTTTTCGCCGCGGCGCTGTCAGCCTTGATGTGCCTGCTGCTGGCCCTGTGGCTGCTGTGGTTCAACGAACTGTTCGTCATGCCCTATTGGCTGGAAGATTTCGTCGGTTACCTGTGGCTGATCATTTTTCCGGAGGCGTTCATCAACGGCATGGTCGTCAGCGCGCTGGTGGTGTTCTGCCCCGAATGGCTGGAGACCTTCAACCGCACACGCTACCTTTCGGCGCCCTGGAATGACGACGATCCGAAATCTTGATCCACATCAAATCCATAAAACGTCGGCGAATCCATGCTCCGCAAAACCTTCAGGAGCATCGAAATGAGTGTCTACGAATGGGCAAGGCAGGAATTGCGCCACAGTCTGGATGCAGCGCAAGAGGTGGGGTTTGATCCGGGGTTGAGTCTGCGCGCCCTGCTCAGTGCGGTGGTGCAGCAAAGCAAGGCGGTGCGCAGTGTCGAGGATCTGGCCGACGAGTTGCAGTTTCTCGCCGAAAACCTCGAGGACGGTCAGGACTACGGCTTTATGCGGCCCTGACCTTCGTCCTTAGTGGCGCGGTTCAAAGTCTTCGCTGAACAGGTCGTCTTCGGCATCCGGGCTCACCGGAATCTTGTGTTCTTCCGACGCCCAGGCGCCCAGGTCGATCAGTTTGCAGCGGTCCGAACAGAACGGCCGGAAGGTGCTCTCCGGGGTCCATTCGACAGGGGCGCCGCAGGTTGGGCAATCGACGGTTGGGGTTTGGCTCATGACTGGCCTCCACGCAATGTTAAGTAAAAGTGATGCAGGCGTTCGACCTCGCTGTGCAGCCAGGCGAGGTCGCGGTCGTTGACCACCACATCGTCGGCATGGCTCACGCGGTCCTGTCGGCTGGATTGCGCCTTGAGGATCGCCTGGACCTGTTGTTCGCTGGTCTGATCGCGCTGCAGGGTGCGTTCGATCTGTAGCTGCTCGGGCGCATCGATCACCAGCACTCGCTGGGTCATCGCGTACTGCCCGGACTCGATCAGCAACGGCGAAACCAGAATCGCGTAAGGCGATTGTGCCTTGCCCAGGTGTTCGGTGATTTCCGTGGCGATCAGCGGATGCAGCAGCGCCTCGAGCCAGCGGCGCTCTTGTGGCACCTCAAAAATCAGCGTGCGCAACGCCGCGCGATCCAGTTGCCCGTCGGCTTGCAGTACGCCGGCACCAAAGTGTTCGGCAATCTGCGCCAGCGCCGGGCGCCCGGGTTCCACGACCCAACGTGCTGCGTGATCGGCATCGACCACGTGCACACCGAGGTCGATGAAGTGCTGCGCCGCCGCGCTTTTGCCGCTGCCGATGCCGCCGGTCAGGCCGAGAATCCAGGGTTTTTCCACAGGGGTATTCATTTCAAACCGACAAACTGCCAATAGAAGTCGGTTATTTGACCACCCCAGAGCAAGGCAATCCAGCCGGCAATCGCCAGATAAGGACCGAAGGGGATCGGCGTCGAGGTTTTCGCGTTGCGCACCCGCAGCAAAATCACGCCAATCACGGCCCCGGCCAGGGATGACAACAGAATCGTCAGCGGCAAAATCTGCCAGCCCCCCCAGGCGCCCAGCATGGCCAGCAGCTTGAAATCGCCGTTGCCGATGCCGTCCTTGCCCGTGATCAGCTTGAACAGCCAGAACACCGACCACAGCGCCATGTAGCCGACGATTGCGCCCCAGAGCGCCTCCTGCAACGGTACGAACAATTCGAAGCTGTTGACGATCAGTCCCAGCCACAGCAGCGGCAACACCAGCACATCCGGCAGCAATTGATGTTCGGCGTCGATCAGGCTCATGGCCAACAGGCCCCAGGTCAGGATCAACATCGTCACGGCCGGCCAGCCGAAACCGAAATGCCAGGCAATGAATGCCGACAGCAAGCCACAGGCCAGTTCGGTCAACGGGTAACGTTTGCTGATCGGGGCCGCGCAGCTTGAGCATCGCCCCCGCAAAGCCAGGTAACTGAGCAGCGGAATATTTTCCCAGGCGCGGATGCGATGCCCGCAGTGCGGGCACTGGGAGTGCGGCAGCATCAGGTTGTAGGTCGGGAGCGGTGTTTCGCCGGGCAGGCCAAGAATTTCATGGGCCTGCAATCGCCACTCACGGGCGAGCATTTTCGGCAGGCGCCAGACCACCACGTTGAGAAAACTGCCGACCAGCAGTCCAATCACCAGGGCAATGACAACAAACGCCAGCGGGTAAACGGTCAGGATTTCGATCAAGGACATGTCAGACCGCGGCACCCAGTTGGAAGATAGGCAGGTACATCGCAACCACCAGTCCGCCGACGATAACACCCAGCACCACCATGATGAACGGCTCCATCAGACTGGTCAGGTTATCGACCATGTTGTCGACCTCGTCTTCATAAAAACTGGCGACCTTGTCGAGCATGTCATCCAGCGCGCCGGACTCTTCGCCAATGGCGGTCATCTGAATCGCCATGTTCGGAAAAATACCGGATGCACGCATGGAAAAATTCAACTGCATGCCCGTCGAGACGTCCTGCCTGATGCGCAGCACTGCACGCTTGAACACGATATTGCCGGTCGCGCCGGCCACGGATTCCAGGGCTTCCACCAAAGGCACACCGGCGGCGAACGTGGTCGACAGCGTGCGGGCGTAACGGGCCACGGCGGACTTGTACATCAACGTGCCAACCAACGGCAGTTTCAGCAGCCAGGTGTCGGTCCAGTCGCGAAAACCCTGGGACTTTTTGAAAGCGCGGCGCGTAGCGAAGATCGCCGCTATCAATGCGCCCACTATCACCCACCACCACTCTTGGAGGAATTGCGAAAGACCGATGACCATCACCGTGAACGCCGGCAGTTGGGCGCCAAATCCTTTGAACACCGACTCGAACTGCGGCACGACCTTGACCAGCAGAATCCCGGTAACGATGAACGCGACGAACACCACGGCCATCGGGTAAGTCATGGCTTTCTTGACCTTGGCTTTCAGGCTTTCGCTTTTTTCCTTGTAGGTCGCAACGCGCTCCAGCAGCGTATCCAGCGCGCCAGCCTGTTCGCCGGCATCCACCAGGTTGCAGTAGAGCTCGTCGAAATGTTCGGGCTTCTTGCGCAGGGCGGCGGCGAAGCTGTTGCCCGCCGCGACTTCCTGTTTCACCTCGTCCACCAGTTTGCGCATGGCCGGGTTATCAAAGCCTTCGCCGATGATGTCGAAGGACTGCAACAGCGGCACGCCGGCTTTCATCATGGTCGCCATCTGCCGGGTGAACAGAGCGATGTCCTGGGCCTTGATGCGTTTGCCGAGGCTGAAAAGCGAGGCGGATTTCTTGCGTACCCTGCCGGGGTTGATGCCTTGTTTGCGCAGTTGCGCCTTGATCAATGCAGGATTCTGACCGGTGAGTTCGCCGGTCATTTTCGTGCCTTTCTTGTCCGTGCCTTCCCAGGCGTACACACTGATTTTTGCTGCTTTGACCGCCATGTTCAGTCCTTGGTGACCCGGTTGATTTCTTCAAGGCTGGTGATGCCCTGCATGGCCTTGATCAGCCCCGAAGTACGCAAGTCGTTGAAGCCGTCTTTACGCATCTGGATATCGATTTCCAGCGAGTTGCCTTCGGCCATGATCAGCCGCTGCAGATCCGCGGTGTTCTTCACCACTTCATAGATGCCAACGCGCCCCTTGTAGCCGCCGTTGCAATGATCGCAACCGACCGGCTCATAAATGGTGAACGAGCCGATGCGTTCCTCCGGGAAGCCTTCCTTGATTAACGTTTCGCGGGGAATATCGATGGGCTTCTTGCAATGGCTGCACAGCTTGCGCGCCAAGCGCTGGGCGATGATGAGGCTGACCGAGGTGGCGATGTTGAAGCCCTGGATGCCCATGTTGTGCAGGCGAGTCAGTGTTTCCGCTGCGCTGTTGGTGTGCAGTGTCGAGAGCACCAGGTGGCCGGTCTGGGCGGCTTTGATCGCGATTTCGGCGGTTTCCAGGTCGCGGATCTCGCCGACCATGATCACGTCCGGGTCCTGGCGCAGGAACGAACGCAGCGCCTGGGCGAAACCCAGACCCTGCTTGGGATTGACGTTGACCTGGTTGATGCCTTCCATGTTGATTTCCACCGGGTCTTCGGCGGTGGAAATGTTGATGTCCACGGTGTTGAGGATATTCAGCCCGGTGTACAGCGACACGGTTTTACCCGAGCCGGTGGGGCCGGTGACCAGAATCATCCCTTGCGGCTGTTTCAGCGCGGCCATGTACAAGGCTTTCTGTTCCGGCTCGTAGCCAAGGGCGTCAATGCCCATCTGCGCGCTGGACGGGTCGAGGATCCGGATCACCACTTTCTCGCCCCACAGGGTTGGCAGGGTGTTGACCCGGAAGTCGATGGACTTGCTCTTGGACAGGCGCATCTTGATCCGCCCGTCCTGAGGTTTGCGGCGCTCGGAGATGTCGAGGCTGGCCATGACTTTCAGGCGCGCGGCAATGCGGTTGGCCAACTGGATCGGGGGCTTGGCGACTTCACGCAGCATGCCGTCGGTGCGCATGCGCACGCGGTAGGTTTTTTCGTAGGGCTCGAAGTGCAGGTCGGAGGAACCGCTCTTGATCGCATCGAGCAACATCTTGTGGACGAAACGCACTACGGGGGCGTCATCGGCATCCTGTCCGGCGATGTTGTCCTGTTGGTTGTCATTGATCGACTCGATGTCCATGCCATCGAGGTCGACGTCGGCCATGTCTTCCAGGCCGGTACTGTGGCTGTCGAAGAATTTTTCGATGGCGTCGCTGAGCTTGTCGTCCTCCACCAGGATGGCTTCGGTGGTCAGCCCGGTGTTGAACTGGATATCGTTGATGGCCTGGTGATTGGTCGGGTCAGACACTCCGACGAACAGCTTGTTGCCGCGCCGCCACAGGGGCAGGGCGTGGTGCTGGCGAACCAGCTTCTCGCTGACCAGACCTTTGGGTTGCGACTCTTTATCCAGGCAGTGGAGGTCCAGCAGCGGCATGCCGAAATGCTCCGAGGCGATCTCGGCAACCTGGCGGCTTTTCACCAGTTTGTTTTGCACCAGATAACTGACCAGTGAGATTTTTTGACGCTGCGCTTGCTGATACGCCTGTTGCGCTTTTTGGTCGGTGAGCAGTTCGGCCATGACCAATTGCTTGGCCAGACCGCTTAGGGCGATGTCATTCATGGGGATACCGGACACAAACAGTTGATGACTTATAGCCTAGTCAACCGTCGGAGCCAAACCAGGGTGGGTGAGGTGACAAAAAGTGTCAGATAGTGCGGATACTGGCGGTAGGAAACGGCGTTGTCTTCTATTCGTTCTCCGGTAATAGCGCTGTGTGGAGTTGGCATGGGCTGTGCTGTAGCTAAATCAGATCATGAGATTTTGACTCATGCATGGAGCTTGAATATGAATAATCAGAAAGGTTTTACCCTTATCGAGCTGTTGATCGTTGTGGCGATCATCGGGATTCTGGCGACGTTTGCGATCCCGGCTTACTCGAAGTATCAGGCGCGGGCGAAGGTGACGGCGGGTGTGGCGGAGCTTTCGGCGCTTAAAGTAAATTATGAGGACCTGATCAACTCGGGTAAGGCTTCCCCGACAGTTGCTGAGGTCACTGGGAGTGCCACCAACACCTCACAACATTGCACAATTACCGTTGGGGACAGTCCCGCAAACAGCCTCATCTGTTCGCTTGTAGGTGCGCCAGCTCAGGTGGCCACTGCGAAAATCACCCTTACTCGCGACGCCGCGACTGGCTGGTCATGCAAAACCACCGCCGATGCCGCCTACGCGCCAGTGGGTTGCCCTAACGGCTAATGGCATCTGATTATTTGTAGCTGACCAAGCCCCGCCTCTCAGGAAGCGGGGTTTTTTTTACCTCTAGATTTACTCAATCGTCGTGCTGAATGCGTAAAAGCAAAACCTTCGCAAATTCATGGCCTTAGGCCCACACCCAAAACCCGCAACTTGCATGCAGAAATTTTCAAACTCATGCAAATTGCATGATTTCGAAAATTAGCTCTTTTCATAAGCTACTGATTTATAACGAAATTTAAGCCGTCTCAAAGTTGGCACAGCGTTCGCAATATACCCAGTAACCCTGCTGACACGACATGCAGCAGACTTTATGAAAAAACAGGAGTTACTCGTATGAAGAAGTTCGCTATCGCTGCCGCTACTGCTACCGCGCTGACCCTGACCATGGCCAACGCTGCCTTCGCTGCTCAAGCAACCCAGGCTCCAATGGTTCTGGCCGCTGGTGAAGTGACCGAAGCAAAAGCAGACGTTTCCGATACCTGGATCACCACCAAAGTCAAAGCAGACCTGGTGACCGAAAAAGGCATTCCTGGTACCGACATCAAGGTAGAAACCAACAAAGGTGTTGTTTCCCTGTCGTCCACCACTGCCGTGACTGAATCCCAGAAAGACGTTGCTGTCGCTATCGCCAAGAAAATCAAAGGCGTTAAAGACGTCTCTGCTGCTGGCCTGAAAGCCGAGTAAGGCAAGACTTCTCGCCTGAACCGGGAGAAGACGCGGGAGACGAGCCAAGTCATACGTCTGCCGCAACTTTAGAGTTCATGCGACGGCCACAAGGAATGTGGCCATTACAGGCCCCGAACATTCGTGTTTGGGGCCTGTTCTATTTAAAGGTCAAAAGATCGTCCGAACGCGGCCCGAGCCTTTGATCCTCAGTTCCCCCGTTTGCTGGTGATCTGCCGTAGCCGATTACCCTCGAACCGCAAGTACTGATACATCCCGCCGTTGGGCCCGTAGGTCCATTCCTCGACCTGGAATTCTTCCCGCCGGTTGGCGCTGCGCTTGTAGCCCAACAGATCGCGGCTGACCGGCTCGCCGCACTTTTGCAGCACCTCGCTGGAGCGGTCGCCGACACTGATCAACTGACTGCCGCAGCGCAGGGTATCGGCGGCCTGGGCCTGGCCGGCCACGGTTGCCAGCGCCAGGCTGAGCAGCAATCGCCGGACCATCACTCGGCGTCCAGATGCAATGGCGTCACCACCCGACCGTCACTTTCCGCTTCGCCCAGGCTGGCGTCGATGAAGTACACGCGGTCGTCGGCCAGTTGGCCCTTGTCGACCAGATAATCCTTGATACTGCTGGCGCGATCCTGGCCCAGTTGGCGCAACAGCACGTCGCTGGTGCTCCAGAACTTGATCACGTCTGCTCGCATTTTCGCCGTGCGTTCTTCCTTGCCCAAGTCCTTCCATTCGGCTGGTGGCTGGGTCTTCAGGCGCGTGCGGTAGATCCCCTCCAGCAACGTACCTTTCTCGCCATCCGGTACTTCGATGAGCGAAGCCTGCGCCGGTACTTTGTCACCGCGACGCTGGAGCATTTTGTAGTAGTTGTACTGGTATTCCCGTTCCAGGCGTTGTTCGGCGATTGGCGGGCCGTCGCTGCTCGCGGCCGCCGTGCCTTCGATTTCCAGGCGCAGGGCCGGACGCTCCTTCAACGCCTGAGACAGTTTGACCAACGAACCCTCGGCCTCCTTGCTCAGGTCGCTGGAACCCGCCGCGAACGACACCGTGCCCAAGTCTTGCGAACCACCGCCACTGACCAGACCGCCAATCATTTTGAACGGCGCGGCGGCGGCCTTGACGATCAGGTTGCGCAGGGTCTGCCAGACAATCGGCATGACGCTGAATTGTGGATTGTTCAGGTCGCCGGTCACCGGCAGCTCGATGGAAATCTTGCCGTCGACGTCCTTGAGCAGGGCGATGGCCAGCTTCAGCGGCAGGCTGGTGGCGTCCGGGCTGTCGACTTTTTCACCGAGTTGCAATTGCTCGACCACCACCTTGTTTTCAGCCTTGAGCTGGCCCTTGGTGATCATGTAATGCAGGTCGAGATTGAGCCGGCCCTTGCGGATACGGTACCCGGCGAATTTGCCGGAGTAGGGGGTCAGCGTGGTCAGTTCTACCCGTTTGAAACTGGTGGCGATGTCGAGGCTGGCCATCGGGTCGAACGGGTTGACCGAGCCCTTGATGGTGACCGGCGCGTAGCGGTCGACCTTGCCTTTGATGTCGACGGTCGCCGGTTTGGACTGACGGCTGTCGATGGTGCCGATCTGGCCGTTGAGCTGCTGGACGGCGGTGGCAAAGTTCGGCGTCAGGCTGAAGTCGGCGAAGTTGGCCGAGCCGTCATTGATGGCGATGCCACCGATGCGAATGCCCAGCGGCTTGTCCTTGCTGGCGGGTTTCGCCGCAGCGGTTTTGGCGCCGGAATCTGGCGGTTGCGGGATCAGCAGGTCATCGACGTTGGTGGTGCGGTCATCGTTGATCATGAAACGCACATAAGGCTGGAACAGGTTGACCTTGTCGATCGACAGGCTGTCACCGTGCTGATAATTCAGGCCTTCAATCATCACCTGTTGCCACTTGAGAAAGTCGCGGGTTTTCAGGGTGTCGAGGGTGTGCAACTGATCGATCTGCGCGCGACCTGTGACGCTGAGCGCCAACGGCTCGGTGCTTTTCAGGTTGACCGCCAGATCACTGCCGAGCATACCGCTGCGCAGCTCGAGGCGAATGAACGGGTTGATGTAGGACTGTGCAATCCGCAGGTCGATGTCTTTGGTCTGCACTTTGAGGCTGGCGCTGACCGGCGCCAGGTTGACCTCGCCTTCGGCCGTGATCTTGCCTTGTTTGCCCACGCCGGTGTCGAGCCTGAGGGTAAAAGGCGAGCCGTTGAGGCTGTCGAAATTTTGCAGGTCGAGGTTCAGCGGGCTCAGGTCCAGCGTCACCGCGGGTTGCGCTTTGCGGTCCGCGAGGTGCACTTGATAGTCGCGCAACTGCACGTCTTTGAGCAGCACCTGCCAGGGTTTGCCGGGGGCGACGGGCTCTTTTGGCGAGTCGGCTGCCGCTGGTGTGGCGACGGGTTCGGCGTTGGCTTTGGCGGCGGCCTTGGACGGTTGGCTGGCGAACAGTTTTTGCCAGTCGAGTTGCCCGTCAGCTTCCACTGCTGCCCAGGTTTCCAATTTACTGCTGCGAATCTTGCCGACCACCACTTGCTGCCTGGCGAGGTCCACGGTGGTCTCGGTGATGTCCAGTCGCGCCAGTTTTGCCAACGGCCGACCGTCCGGCGCGTTAATGGCAAAAGGCGCAACGCTGACCGCGACGTTACTCAGCAGCAGTTCGGTTTCCTTGGACAGGTTCAGTTTGTAGTCGGTGCTCAGGTTCAGGACGCCGTCTTGCAGCACCAGCGGCAGAGCGTCACGGACGTAGGGCCAAAAGGATTTCATCTTGCCGTCGGTGATTTTCAACTTACCTTCGGAAGCGATCGGGATCAGGCTGAAATTGCCGGTCCAGTCGATCTGCCCGCCACCGGGGCCGACAGCCACCAGCGTCATGTCGGCGTTGTCTTCTGGCAGTGTGCTGAGGTTGTTCAGCTCGAAATCGAGTTTGTCGTAGAGAAATTCGATCGGTTCGCTCGGCCGCGCGTCCTGGAAATGCACGTAGCCGTCGGCCAGCTTCACGCGCTCAATGCGCAGCGGGAACGGTTTGGCCTCGGGGTCGGCAGGTGTCGGCTCGCTGGCGGGGATCTTGAACAAACCGAGCAGATTGAGCTTGCCTGCCTTGTCGAACAGGATTTCGGTCTTGGGTTTGTCCAGTTCGATGTCGGACAGGTGCAGCGCCTTGGTCCAGAGACTATCGATCTGCAGGTTGGCGTACAGGCGTTCGAAACCGACCTGCTCTTTGCCCGGTTCGCCGATGATCAGGCCCCACAGGGTCACTTCAAGGCTGAACGGGTTGAGTTCGATGCGCTGCAGCGTGGCCGGCGTCGTCGCGTAGTTGGCCAATTGCTGGTTGGCTACCCGCAACGCGATGCCCGGCAGAATCAGAAACCCCAGCAGGCTGTACAAGGCCAGAGCAGTCAACAAGGCGCCGATAGCGCGGATCAATCCTTTGGGCATGTGCGGCTTCATCTGTCGGACTCGGAGTGCCTTGGAGTATGGCACGCGAATCCGGTTCCGAAGCCACCAAGCTTTATAGGATTTATCTGAAAGTGTCGCTGGGTTTCAGAGCTGCAGAATCAGGGTTTTCAGCGGCGGCTGTTGATCCATGGACGGGAAATCGGCGCCCGGTTGCATCACGGTCCACTCGCGCACCGGCCGCCCGGCTTTCTCGGCGCAACGCAATACTTGTTCACGCCAGTCGTCCATGCTGACCTTCGCCAGGTTGTTGCAACAGATCAGCACGCCGTTGTCGGCGGTGGCCAGCAGCGCGGGTTTGAGCAGGCTTTGGTAGTCGCGTAGCAAGTCGACAGTGCCGAATGCGCTCTTGGCCCAGGCGGGCGGATCCAGCAGCACCAGATCGTATTGACGCTGTTCCAGGCGCGGGTAGCTCGGCAGCTTGTGGCCACGACGCTGGGTGATCGGCAGGCCGGCGAGTTGGCGGATCGCCGGGAAATAATCAGACTGGATGAACTGCATGGTCGGCAACTGCGGATTCAGCAGGCCATTTTCGCGACCCACCGCCAGGTTGCCCTCGGCGAAATCCAGATTGCACACTTCGCTCGCGCCACCGGCCGCCGCGCTCAGGCCGACGCCGCAGGTGTAGGCAAACAGGTTGAGCACGCTTTTGTTTTTGCTGTGTGCCTTGACCCAACCGCGCGTGTTGCGCAGGTCGAGAAACAGCAGTGGATCCTGCCCCGCGTGACGGCCGCGTACCCGATAGTTCAGGCCCCATTCGTGACCGACCAGGTCTTGCAACGCGGCTTCGTCGGCCCGGTAGACGGTGTCTTCACGGTCGATCCGCGAGTTGCCCCGGGAGCGGTCGTTGTACACCAGCAGGGTGTCGAGGCTCAGGTGTTGATTGACCGTCTCGTGCAGTTGCAACAGGGCGTCGCGTTCCAGCGATTGGTGAAAGCTTTGCACCAGTAGTTGCGGACCGTAGCGGTCGATGGTCAGGCCGCCGGCGCCTTCCTGGCTGCCGTGGAACAGACGATAGCAATCGGTGCCTTGCTGATGTAGCTCGGCAAGCAGGTCCTGGCGATGTTCGAGGGCGGCGCGCAGCGCCTGATTCAAGGAAGACATGCTGGGCGCCTTGCAGGGGAGGGAATTTGGCGCGGGAGTTTAACACTGTGGCAAGGGGGATTGCCTGTGGCGAGGGAGCTTGCTCCCGCTCGGGCGCGCAGCGGCCGCAAAAACCGTGACTGATTCTACCCGGCACAATCCGGTTTCAGATTGGGAGTGCTTCGCTCTCCAGCGGGAGCAAGCTCCCTCGCCACAGGTGAATTGGCGGCGCATCGGAATCAGGTCAACAACCCCATCCGCCGCTTGGCCCGATGCACCGAGCCATTGCGCACTGCCCAGCGCAGCATCGGCGCGCTGCGGTTGACGCTGGCGCGGATCAGCTTGCGTTGCAGCTCGCCTTGCTGGACGCCGAGCATGTCGCTGGCCCAATCCGGCAGCAAATCGATGCCGGCCTGCATCATCAAACTGCCAAAAGGCTTGGCCAGACGGCTGGGAGACGGTGCGTTCAACAACAATCGCAGCACTTCGCGACTGCGCGCGTCGCACAGCAGTTGCGGACGAATTCGCACAAGGTAATCGGCAATTTCCTGTCGGGAGCGAGGCACATCCCGAGCGCCCAGACGTTCGGCGACCAAGGCGATTTCGTCGTAGTAACGGTCCTGATCGGCCGGCGAAAGGTGCGGGTTTCGATAACGCAAATGGGCCGCCAGAAAGTTACTGACTTCGGCCACATGCACCCAGGTCAGCAGATCGGGATCACTGGCGGCATAAGGCCGGCCATCCGGCGCGGTGCCGGTGACTTGCAGATGGATGGTGCGCACTTTCTCGATCAGCCAGTCGGCATCTTGACTCGACCCGAACGTCGTGCCGGAAATGAACTGGCCCGTGCGGCGCAAGCGTCCGAGCATGTCCTCGCGAAAATTCGAATGGTCCCAGACCCCGGCCAGCGCCAACGGGTGCAGGGCTTGCAGCATCAGCGCACTGATACCGCCAATGAGCATGCTGCTGAAATCGCCGTGAACCTGCCAACTGACGGAATCGGGGCCAAACAGGCCGGGGTCGCCCTTGGGGTTTTCCAGGTCAAGCTTGCCGAGGGACAGACCGGTAAGGCTCATGACCTGGGTTTCGATGCGGCTGCGGATGAATTCCATGGCGACTCAATGGCGAAAAAATGCGCGGCAAACTCTGTATTGCTCCCCTGTGGGAGCGAGCTTGCTCGCGATGGACGTTAACGATAACGCGTATTTCCTGAATAAACGCGACGCGCTTGAGTTCATCGCGAGCAATCGAACGTCGACCGGCTGCTCCTACAGGGGCGTTGCGGCACGCTATTGGTTCAGTCGCTTATCGACCAGCTCCTGAACCACGCCCGGATCGGCCAGGGTCGAGGTGTCGCCCAGACTGTCCAGCTCATTACAGGCGATCTTGCGCAGAATGCGTCGCATGATCTTGCCCGAACGGGTTTTCGGCAAGGCCGGAGCCCACTGAATCAAATCCGGTTTGGCGAAGCTGCCGATTTCCTTGCTGACGTGGGCCAGCAGTTCTTTCTTCAGTTCGTCGTTGGGGTCGGTGCCGTTCATGGGCGTGACAAACGCATAGATGCCTTGCCCTTTGAGATCGTGAGGGTAACCGACCACGGCGGCCTCGGCGATGCTGTCGTGCAGCACCAGGGCACTTTCGACTTCGGCGGTGCCGATGCGGTGGCCAGAGACGTTGATCACGTCGTCGATGCGTCCGGTGATCCAATAGTCGCCGTCTTCATCGCGCCGCGCGCCGTCGCCGGTGAAGTAATAGCCGGGGTAGGGTTTGAAGTAGGTGTCGACCATCCGTTGCGGGTCGCCGTAGACGCTGCGGATTTGCGCCGGCCAGCTGGATTTGATCGCCAGCACGCCGCTGCCGGCGCCTTTGATTTCCTTGCCCGCCTCATCCAGCAGCACCGGTTGCACGCCGAACATCGGTTGCGTGGCGCAGCCGGGTTTGATCCGTTGCGCGCTGACCAGCGGGCTGAGCATGATGCCGCCGGTTTCGGTCTGCCACCAGGTGTCGACAATCGGGCAACG
This sequence comes from Pseudomonas fluorescens, assembly GCF_902497785.1. Classification (GTDB taxonomy): domain Bacteria; phylum Pseudomonadota; class Gammaproteobacteria; order Pseudomonadales; family Pseudomonadaceae; genus Aquipseudomonas; species Aquipseudomonas fluorescens_BO. The sequence goes on along the minus strand of NZ_CABVHK010000006.1, from coordinate 34,464 downwards.
CTGCTCGCCCACCACATTGAAGTACCAATCCCACGCTTCCGGGTTGATCGGCTCACCGACGCTGCCGAGCAATCTGAGGCTGGCCCGGGACGTTTCCTTCAACGGTCCGGGACCTTCGCGCATCAGCGAGCGCAGGGCGGTGGGGGCGGTGTAGAAAATGTTCACCTGATGCTTGTCGATCACCTGCCAGAAGCGCGAACTGCTGGGGTAACTCGGCACGCCTTCGAAGATCAGCGTGGTCGCGCCGTTGGCCAGCGGGCCATAGACGATGTAACTGTGGCCGGTGACCCAGCCGACGTCGGCGGTGCACCAGAAGACTTCTTCGTCGCGGTAATCGAGCACGTACTTGAACGTCATCGCCGCTTGCAGCAAATAACCGCCGGTGGTGTGCAGCACGCCTTTGGGTTTACCGGTGCTGCCGGAGGTGTAAAGGATAAACAGCGGGTCTTCGGCGTCCATCGGCTCGGGCGGGCAATCGTCGCTGACGTCGCGCAGGGCCTGGTGATACCAGAGGTCACGGCCTTCGACCCAATTCACTTCGCCTTGCGTGCGCTCGACCACGATCACCGTACTGACGTTCGGGCAGCTTTGCAGCGCCTTGTCGACCTTGTCTTTGAGCGGCACGAATTTACCGCCGCGCACGCCTTCATCGGCGGTGATCACGGTGCGGCAGTCGGCATCGAGAATCCGGTCGCGCACCGAGTCCGGGGAGAAACCGCCAAACACCACCGAATGCACCGCGCCGATGCGCGTGCAGGCGAGCATGGCGTAAGCGGCTTCAGGGATCATCGGCATGTAGATGCACACACGGTCGCCTTTTTTCACGCCACGGCTCTTGAGCACGTTGGCCAGGCGGCAGACATTGTGATGGAGTTTTTTATAAGTGATCTGCGCGGATTCTGCGGGGTCGTCGCCTTCCCAGATGATTGCGATCTGATCGCCGCGTTTTTCCAGGTGACGGTCGATGCAGTTGTAACTGACGTTCAACTTGCCGCCAGCGAACCAGCTGGCTTCACCGGTTTTCAGGTCATATCGCTGGACTGTGTTCCACGGTGAGCTCCAATCGAGGAAGCGCGTGGCTTGTTCCGCCCAGAAAGTGCTGGGGTGTTCGATGGATTCCCGGTACAGGCGCTTGTAGTCGTCTTGACTGAGTTGGGCAGCCCGGCGGACGGCATCGGCTTTGGGGTACGTGCTGATATCGAACATGACGGTTCCTTATTCTTGTTTTGCGACAAGAGGGGAGCTGCGCGACCCTCGTAGGAGCTGCCGGAGGCTGCGATCTTTTGATTTTGTTTTTTGGAAAATCAAAAGATCGCAGCCTTCGGCAGCTCCTACAGTGATAGCGCACGCCACCGATTTTGCAGTAAACCCGGTGCCGTGGAACTGTCGATGCTGCATGTTAAAGGGGCGAGTAAACCGCCCCTTCAGCCTATCACCCGCGGTGACGACCGCGGAAGTAGTTGATCAGCCCTTGAGTAGAGGCATCATCAGCCGGGGTTTCTTCGCTGCCGACCAGGCGGTTGTAAACGCCTTTGCCCAGTTCCTTGCCCAGTTCCACGCCCCACTGATCGAAGGCGTTGATGCCCCAGACCACGCTTTGCACGAAGACTTTGTGTTCGTACATCGCCACCAGCGCGCCGAGACGACGCGGGCTGATGCGTTCGACCACCAGGGTGTTGCTCGGACGGTTGCCCGGGATCACCTTGTGCGGCGCGAGTTTCTGCACGTCGGCTTCGGCCATGCCCTTGTCACGCAGCTCGGTTTCGGCCTCGGCGCGGGTCTTGCCGAGCATCAGTGCCTGGCTTTGCGACAGGCAGTTGGCGTACAGCCACTGATGGTGGTCCGACACCGGGTTGAAACTGACAATCGGCACAATGAAGTCGGCCGGGATCAGTTGGGTGCCCTGGTGCAGCAACTGGTGATACGCGTGCTGACCGTTGCAACCCACGCCACCCCAAATCACCGGGCCGGTATCGGTCGAGACTGGCGTGCCGTCCTGGCGCACGCTTTTGCCGTTGGATTCCATGTCCAGTTGCTGCAAGTGCTTGGTGATGTTGCGCAGGTAGTGGTCGTACGGCAGGATCGCGTGGCTTTGCGCGCCCCAGAAATTACCGTACCAGACACCGAGCAAGGCCAGCAGCACCGGCATGTTCTGCTCGAACGGCGCGCTCTGGAAATGCTGGTCCATGGTGTAGGCACCGGACAGCAGCTCCTTGAAGTTGGACATGCCGATGGCCAGGGCAATCGGCAGACCGATGGCGGACCACAGCGAATAACGACCGCCGACCCAGTCCCACATCGGGAAGATGTTTTCTTCGCGGATACCGAACGCCACCGCCGCCGCGTTGTTGCTGGAAACGGCGATGAAATGCCGGTACAGCTCGGCTTCCGAACCACCCTGAGCCAGGTACCAGGCGCGAGCGGCCTGGGCGTTTTTCAGGGTTTCGAGGGTGTTGAAGGATTTCGACGAGACGATAAACAGCGTGGTCTCGGCGCGCAATTTCATGGTCAGCTCGTGGAACTCACTGCCGTCGATGTTCGCCAGGTAATGGCAGCGCACGCCTTTCTGGGCGTAGGACAGCAGCGCTTCGGAGACCAGCTCGGGGCCGAGAAACGAGCCGCCGATGCCGATGTTCACCACGTCAGTGATCGGCTTCTCGGTGTAACCGCGCCACAGTCCGTCGTGGATCCGGCCCACGAGGTCGGTGATCTGGTTCAACACCTTGTGTACTTCGGGCATCACGTTGACGCCATTGACCGACAGCTTTTCGCCCACCGGGCGGCGCAGCGCGGTGTGCAGGGCCGGACGGCCTTCGGAAGAGTTGACGATCTCGCCATCGAACAGCGCTTTGATCGCGCCCTTGAGGTCGACTTCGTTCGCCAGGCCCACCAGCAGATCGCGGGTCTCGGCGTTGATCAGGTTCTTTGAGTAGTCGAGAAACAGGCCGCAGCTGCTGAGGGTGAATTGTGTAAAACGCTGCGGATCGGCATTGAAGGCTTCGCGCATGCTGAAATCCTGCATGGCTTGGCGGTGGTCATTCAGCGCTTGCCAGGCGGGCAGAGCGGTCACGTCGTGAGGAGTGCGGTAATACGCCATCGCTGCGGGTTTCCTTTTTACTTGAACGGCCTTTGAACACTAAAAATCCCGGAGCGCTGCGGGTGGGCGTCCGGTCAACTGCGTCGACACGATTTCATGGCACAGGGCGAATACAGTAAACCTCGCGCTGCGATCTGTCTTGACTTTGTCTGACCCGTTCCCGGTACTTTTTTGTACATAAAGCAGGGAACGGTCCGACAAACGGGAGAGACGATTCGATCAGGCGACCTGAACCGGGATGGCATTGCTGGTGTGACTCAGCTCGTTACCGGGTGCCATGTAGAGCATACGCGGCTTGAAGTTGAGCAGTTCGGCTTCGCTGTAGTGAGCGTAGGCGCAGATGATCACCCGGTCACCGACCTTGGCCTTGTGCGCCGCAGCGCCGTTGACCGAGATCATGCGCGAACCTTCTTCGCCACGAATCGCATAGGTGGTGAAGCGTTCGCCGTTGTCGACGTTGTAGATCTGGATCTGTTCGTACTCGCGGATGCCGGACAGGTCCAGCCATTCACCGTCGATGGCGCAGGAACCTTCGTAATCGAGAACAGCGTGGGTGACTTCGGCGCGATGCAGCTTGGCCTTGAGCATGATGGCGTGCATGAGTGTTTCCCAGGTCGGAATCGAACGGTGCGTAGGAGCTGCCGCAGGCTGCGATCTTTTGATCTCGCCGTTATGTTGATTATGTGTTTGTTTTTTTCGCGTCGTGCCGTTCAGGCATTCCCGTCGAGGTCCAGATGCAGGTTGTCGATCAACCGCGTGGTGCCGAGAAACGCCGCCACCAGGATCACCAGATCCCGATCATCCGCCGTCGCCGGGCGCAACGTCAGCGCATGCCGGATTTCCAGATAATCCGCACGCAAACCAGCCGCTTCCAGGTCTCTGGTGTGCAAGTCGATCAGCGCCGGGTAATCGCGATCACCCTGTTTGATCGCGTCGGCAATCGAGGCCAACGTGCGATACACCACCGGCGCAACCGCCCGCTGTTCTTCACTGAGGAAGCCGTTACGTGACGACAGCGCCAAACCGTCCGCCGCACGCACCGTTGGCTCACCAATGATCTGGACCGGCATGTTCAGGTCATGCACCAGCGCGCGAATCACCGCCAGTTGCTGAAAGTCTTTCTGACCGAAGATCGCCAGGTCCGGCTGAACCATATTGAACAGCTTGCTGACCACCGTCGCCACACCTTCGAAATGCCCCGGACGGCTGGCGCCGCACAGACCTTCGGACAGTTGTGGCACGCTGACGCGGGTCTGGCCGGTCATGCCGTCGGGGTACATCTCTTCAACGGCGGGGGCGAACAGCAGGTGGCAGCCGGCCTCGAGCAGTTTCTCCTGGTCGGCCGCGAGGGTGCGCGGGTACTTGTCGAGGTCTTCGCCGGCGCCGAACTGCAGCGGATTGACGAAAATGCTCGCGACCACGAAATCCGCCCGTTGCGAGGCTTTGGTCACCAGTGCGACATGGCCGCTGTGCAGGTTGCCCATGGTCGGCACAAAAGCGATGCGCTTGCCTTCGCTGCGGGCGCGGGCCACGGCGGCCCGCAGTTCGCGTACGGTTTTTACGGTGTTCATGCAGAGAATCCGTGTTCGATACCTGGGAAAGTGGCGGCTTTGACTTCAGAGACGTAAGCGCCAAGTGCCGCTTGAATAGTTTGCTGCCCGGCCATGAAATTCTTGACGAATTTCGGCACGCGGCCAGTGATCGACAGGCCGAGCATGTCGTGCAGCACCAATACCTGGCCGTCGGTGCCACTGCCGGCGCCGATGCCGATTACGGGGATCTTCACCGCCTGGGTGATTTCTTCGGCCAGCTCGCTCGGTACACATTCGAGCAGCAGCATCGCCGCGCCGGCCTGTTCGAGGGAGATCGCGTCGGCGCGCATTTGCCGCGCCTGGTTTTCACTGCGGCCCTGAACCTTGTAACCGCCGAGGATGTTCACCGATTGCGGGGTCAGGCCCATGTGCGCACACACCGGGATACCGCGTTCGGCGAGCAGACGGATCGAGTCCGCCAGCCACAGCGCGCCTTCGACCTTGACCATGTGCGCGCCGGCCTGCATCAACAAAGCGCTGTTGGTCATGGTTTGTTCTAGCGTGGCGTAAGCCATGAAAGGCAGGTCGGCGAGGATCAACGCGTCGGTGTTACCGCGCTTCACGCACGCGACGTGATAAGCCATCTCGGCGGTGGTCACCGGCAGGGTGCTGTCGTGACCTTGCAAGACCATGCCGAGGGAGTCGCCCACCAGCAACACTTCGACGCCAGCCTCATTGCAGGCGTGGGCGAAGGTCGCGTCATAGCAGGTCAGCATGGTGATTTTCTCACCTTTTTGCTTGAGACCTTGCAGCGTGGTCAGGGTGATGGCTGGCATGAAAAGTTCCTCATTCAGGCGCTGTGGAAACTACTGCGAGTAACGCGCGTGATTCTTCGATAAATACAGGCGCACGGTCTGTTGTCGTGCTTTTAAGGCCTGGATTGCGCCCTTTAACGCCGTGATGGCGGCAGCGGGACGCCTATAGTCGTGAGGAGAACTCGGGAAGTCAATTGCGTGTGTTACCGCGTTGTTACGTCGGCGGTGTTACCGGGGTTACTGATGCGATTCAGCAGCCGCAAATCTTGCGCGCAACAAAAAAACCTGTGGGAGCGGGCTTGCCCGCGATGACGGCTGCTCAGTCAACATCAATGTTGAATGTTGAACCGCCATCGCGGGCAAGCCCGCTCCCACAGGGTTTTTTGTCAGTTTTGCGGGAGGCGTTCCAGGCCGACGAACGGGCAGGCCGCGAGCAATTCCTTCAGGTTGCGCCCATCTGCCAGACGCAAATTCGCAGGCGCCAGCTCCGCCAGCGGATACAGAACGAATGCGCGTTCCTGCATATGGTAGTGAGGCACCTTGAGGCGAGGTTCGTCGATAAGCCGATCGCCAAACAGCACGATGTCGAGGTCCAGCGTACGTGGCCCCCAGCGCTCAAGACGTTCGCGGCCCTGGCCGTTTTCGATGGCTTGCAGCGCATCCAGCAGTGTCAGCGGTGGGAGCGTGCTGTCGAGGGCGGCGACCGCGTTGGTGTAACGCGGCTGGCCGGGCAGCAGCGAATCACTCTGGTAAAACGCGGAAACCCCGACCAGTTCGGTCAGCGGCAACTGCGCCAGCGCCTCGACGGCGCTGCGCAATTGTTCGGCAGGGTCAGCCAGATTGCTGCCCATGCCGATGTAGATGCGTTCCATGCTTACTCGTCCGTCGTGCTCGAAGCCCCGGCAGCGCGTTTGCGCTTGGCACCGCCACTGCGGCGACGTTTGCGTGGAGCACCGGCGGCGCCGTCGTCCTTGCCGCTGAGGTCGCGGATCATGTCACGGCGTTCGCTGTCGTTGGCGTCTTGATAGTCCGTCCACCATTCGCCCAGGCCATCGGTCTGCTCGCCGGCGCTTTCGCGCAGCAGCAGGAAATCGTAACCGGCGCGGAAACGCGGATTGTCCAGCAACAGATCGGCGCGTTTGCCGCTGCGGCGGGGCAGGCGTTCCTGCATGTCCCAGATCTCGCGGATCGGCATGGTGAAGCGTTTTGGAATCGCGATCCGCTGGCACTGTTCGGCAATCAGTTCGTGTGCCGCTTCCTGCATGGCCGGAATGGGCGGCATGCCACGGTCCTGCAAGCGCAGCACGCGAGCCGGCAGGGCAGGCCAGAGCAGGGCTGCAAACAGGAACGCCGGGGTCACCGGCTTGTTTTGCTTGATGCGCAGGTCGGTGTTGATCAACGCTTCGCTGATCAGGGTGTGGGTGTAGGTCGGGTTGTATTCGAGCGCCTCGGCACTGGCCGGGAACAGCGGATCGAACAGTTGCAGGTCGACCAGCATTTCGAACGTGTCTGCGGCATGGCCGGAGAGGAACAGCTTGAGCACTTCTTCGAACAGACGGGCCGACGGGATCTCGCGCAGCATCGGGGCCAGGTCGCGAATCGGCTGAGCGCTGTGTTTTTCGATGCCGAAATTCAGCTTGGCGGCGAAACGCACGGCACGCAGCATCCGCACCGGATCTTCCTGGTAGCGTTGCTTCGGATCGCCGATCAGGCGAATCAGGTGATTGCGGATGTCGTGTACGCCGTTGGCGTAATCGAGAATGCGCTCGCTAACCGGATCGTAATACAGCGCGTTGATGGTGAAGTCGCGGCGTTGTGCGTCTTCTTCCAGGGTGCCGTAAACGTTGTCGCGCAGAATGCGTCCGCTCTCGTTGCGGGAAGACTGGTTGCTGTCTTCCTCTTCATCGTTCTGCGGGTGATTGGCGCGGAACGTCGCGACTTCGATGATCTCGCGACCGAAGTGAATGTGCACCAGCTTGAAGCGACGACCGATGATCCGCGCATTGCGGAATTCGGCACGTACCTGTTCAGGTGTGGCGCTGGTTGCGACGTCGAAATCTTTAGGCGTGATGCCGAGCATCATGTCACGCACGCACCCGCCGACCAGATAAGCCTGGTAACCGGCGTTCTGCAGGCGTTCGACGATATTCACCGCGTAACGGCTGAATTGCGCCTTTTGCAGCGAATGCTGGCCGCTGTTAAGCACTTCAGGCGTGCTGCGGATGTGTTGCGTATGACGCTTGGGAGAACGGAATGACTGGAACAACTTCTTCAGCATGGGATGCACTGTTTGAAGGAATGTTCGGCCATAACGAAGAATGACCGCATGATGGGCGGGGATTCTAGCATTTAGTCAGGGGATGGTGTAGGAAGCTGCGCAAGCGCTTGAAGGGCATGTCTGGCATGGGCGTAAACGCCAGAAACTACAAGGGGAGCCGAAGCTCCCCAAGAAAGTAGTTGCATGTTCTATTTTTGTTATTGGTTTCGGGCTTTTTGTTTTTGTTGAGTGCCCGCGTCATGAAGTTTCCTTCGTGACCCTCCCAATCGGGAGCCAAGAGCAAACGGATTGCTTTGGTCGCTGTGTTGCAGTGATCTTGCGATCCAACCAGTTCAGGCTCTGTCTCAGGACAGTTTTTGTTGTTCTCGGCCTGGTCGTGGGGCAAGCCCCAAATACAACGCCTCTCCAAAAGAATCAGTTAGCTGCGCCTCTCGCCGTCTTGTTTTTATTGTGCGTGAGTCGATTCGTCTTATTTTTATTGTCTTGTGCAATGCTTGTTATTGTTCTTGTACCAAACATATAGCAGGGGGCGTGCCAACTTTGGCGAGGCCCAGCGAAACAAGGGGTTACGTCGCTTGAGAGGGTTTGTCGAGGCCAAAAAAAACCGGGGCTTCGTTACCGTAAGCCCCGGCTTCTGTTACGTGAAAAAGCTCAGGTAACAGTTTTTTCACACAATCACGTGTTACCCGCACACCGTACAGGTGACGTTCAGCTCTCGCTGGCCACCCCGGTCTTGCGCCGCGGGATGCCCAGGCGCTGACGCCGTTCCCACAGGCACTTGCGACTGACCCCGAGTTTGCGTGCCAGCTCGGTTTCAGTCATGTGGTCCTGGTGCTCGAGCACGAAGTGCTGGAAGTAGTCTTCCAGGGACAGGTCCTCGGTCGGTTCGTGGCTGTTGTTACCGCCATTGCTGCCCTGTTGTGGAGGCAGACCGATGAAATCGTCGTCTTCCAGGTCGCTCAGCTCGATGTCGATACCCAGCAGCTCGGCGGAAATCTCCGGGCTTTCGCACAGGATGACCGCGCGCTCGACCGCGTTTTCCAGTTCACGAACGTTACCCGGCCAGGAGTAATGACGAATCGCCTGCTCGGCGTCCGGCGCGAACTTCAGATCGGTGCGGTTGACCCGCGCGCTCTGCCGCGCCAGGAACGCATTGGCAATTTCGTTGACGTCGGCGCCGCGCTCACGCAGGGCCGGCAGTTTCAGGGCGATCACGTGGAGGCGGTAATACAAGTCTTCACGGAACTGGCCGATCTTGGCCAGGCTCTTGAGGTCGCGGTGAGTCGCGGCGATCAGACGAACATCGACCTTCTGCGACTGCACCGAACCCACCCGGCGAATTTCGCCTTCCTGCAATACGCGCAGCAGACGGGCCTGGGCTTCCAGCGGCAGTTCGCCGATTTCGTCGAGGAACAGCGTCCCGCCGTCTGCCGCTTCAACCAGACCGGCACGCCCGGCGCTGGCACCGGTGAACGCGCCTTTTTCGTGGCCGAACAGTTCGGACTCGATCAGGCTTTCCGGAATCGCCGCGCAGTTCACCGAAATCATCGGTGCCTTGGCGCGTTTCGACAGGTTGTGCAGGGCACGCGCCACCAATTCTTTACCGGTGCCGGACTCGCCCTGGATCAGGACATTGGAGTCGGTCGGTGCGACCTTGCGAATCTTGCTGTAGAGATCCTGCATCGGTGGGCACGAGCCGATGATGCCGATCTCGCCGTTGCTGTTGTCGATACCCGCTTTCGCCGCGCCATTGGCAGCTTTGCCGCCGGCAGCTTCACCGCTGGCCGGGGCCGATTGCCGATCACGCAGGATGCGCGCGACGGCCTGAAGCATTTCGTCATGGTCGAAAGGCTTGGCGATGTAATCGACCGCGCCCATCTTCATTGAGTCGACCGCCGAACGCAGGCTGGCGTAACTGGTCATGATCAGCACCGGCGTGCCTTGGCCGAGTTTGATCAACTCGGTACCCGGAGCGCCGGGCAGGCGCAGGTCGCTGACGATCAGGTCGAACGTGGGAATGGTGAAGCGTTCTTGTGCTTCCTGCACTGAACCGGCTTCGCTGACCTGGTACTGGTTGCGTTCCAGCAGGCGGCGCAAGGCGGAGCGGATAATTGTTTCGTCTTCGACGATCAAAATGTGCGGCATTGATTCGATACTCTCGACGGTCTCAGTTCACAGCGGACGTCGCTTCGACATGACGCGGCAAGGTCACCCGGATACGGGTGCCGCGTTGGCTTTGAACATCAGCCGGGCTGTCGATGGTGATTTGTCCATAATGCTCTTCAACGATGGAATAGACCAGTGCAAGGCCCAGACCGGTGCCTTCGCCAGGATCTTTGGTGGTGAAGAAAGGTTCGAACAATCGATCCATGATGTTCTTCGGAATGCCGCTGCCTTCGTCCTCCACGATCAGGTCGACCGTGTGTTCGCCGGCTTCGCTTTTGACCCGCACCGCACTGCCCGCAGGCGAGGCGTCACGGGCGTTTGAGAGCAGGTTGATCAGAACCTGGGCGAGTCGTTGCGGATCGCCTTCGACCCAATGGTCGGGGTCGCACAGGTTGTAGAACTGCACTTCGAAATTGCGTCGGTTCAGTGCCAGCAAACCGATGGCATCTTGAGCCACCTCTGCCAGACAGACGGGCTCGTCGCTGTGCTGATGACTGCCCGCGTGGGCGAAACTCATCAACGACTGAACAATGCGCGACACGCGTTTGGTCTGTTCCAGAATCTGCCCGCTGATTTCTTTCAGCTCGCCATCGTCTTCACGTTCTTCGCGCAGGTTTTGCGCCAGGCAGGCGATGCCGGTGATCGGGTTGCCAATTTCGTGGGCCACGCCGGCAGCCAGCCGACCAATGCTGGCCAGACGCTCGGAGTGCACCAGCTTGTCTTCGAGCATCTGCGTTTCGGTGAGGTCTTCCACCAGCAAAACCAAACCACTGTTGCCCGGCGCCAGCGGTTCGTCGATCGCCGCTTTGTGCAGGTTCAGCCAGCGGGTCTGGCCGTCCAGGGCCAGGTGTTGCTTGTGCAAGTGTTCGTCGGGCAGATTGATAAAGCCTTGCAACAATTCTTTCCACGGATCGGCGATGGTGCTCAGGCGCGAACCGACCACGCGCTGGGCGGCAATGCCGGTCAGCTCCTCCATGGCCTTGTTCCACATGAGGATTTCCTGATCCTTGGCCAGCGAGCAGACGCCCATCGGCAATTCCTGCAAGGTCTGGCGGTGGTAGCGGCGCAGGGCGTCGAGTTCAGCGGCCAGGCCGGTCAGTCGCGAGTGGTAGTCCTCGAGGCGGCTTTCGATGAAGTGGATGTCCTCGGTGACGTAGTTCTCGCCGCCGGCTTTGTAAGGCAGGAAAGTTTCGACCATGTCCTGCGCCACACTCGGCCCCATCAGACCGGAGAGGTTGGCTTCGATTCGGTCACGCAAACGGCGCAACGCGTAAGGCCGGCGCTCGTCGAACGGCAAGTACAGATCGCGCAGCGCTTGCTCGACTTCTTTCTGCGCAGCCTTGGCGCCCAAAGGTTTGGCCAGCTGCGTGGCGAACTCTTGCGGCGAGGCTGCGTGCAATTCGCGGCGTTGCGGGCGACGCACATTGTCCACGGCGCAGGCTTCGGCGGCGCTGGCCTCTTCGGGACTGGCGTTGGTGAACAGGGAAATCAAAGTAAACATCAGTACGTTGGCTGCCAGTGACGCAATGGCGGCCATGTGCCAACTGGTGTCGTCCAGGACGTAAATCATGTTCAGCAGCGGAATGTAGAAACCTTGCAGATTGCCCACCAGCGGCAACAGCATGGTCACCAGCCACACCAGAATTCCCGCGAGCAAACCGGCGATGAAGCCGCGACGGTTGGCGGTCGGCCAATACAGCACGGACAGCACACCCGGCAGGAACTGCAATGTCGCCACAAACGCGACGATGCCAAGGTTTGCCAGATCCTGCTCGGCGCCCAGCATCAGATAGAAACCGTAACCCGCCATGATGATCGCAACGATCAGCGCCCTACGCGTCCACTTCAGCCAGCGATAGATGTTGCCTTCGGCCGGCGGTTGATAGAGCGGCAGCACCAGGTGGTTCAGCGCCATTCCGGACAGCGCCAGGGTGGTGACGATGATCAGCCCGCTGGCGGCCGACAATCCACCTATGTACGCCAACAGCGCCAGCGCTTTGCTGTTGGCGGCGATGCCGATGCCCAGGGTGAAATATTCAGGATTGGTCGTGGCACCGAGTTTCAGCCCCGCCCAGAGAATCAACGGCACCGCCAGACTCATCAACAGCAGAAACAACGGCAGACCCCAGCTCGCACTGACCAGCGAGCGCGGGTTGAGGTTTTCGGTAAACGTCATGTGGTACATGTGCGGCATCACAATCGCCGACGCGAAGAACACCAGCAGCAAAGTGCGCCACGGGCCTTCCTGCAACGGCGTGTGCAAAGCGGCGAGGGCGGTCTGGTTTTGCAGCAGCCACAGTTCCAGCTGTTGCGGGCCGTCGAACACGCCGTACAACGCATACAGTCCAACGCCGCCAATGGCGATCAGCTTGATCACCGACTCAAAGGCGATGGCGAATACCAGCCCTTCGTGTTTCTCGCGGGTGGCGATGTGGCGCGAGCCGAAGAAAATCGTAAACAGCGTAATCAGCGCGCAGAAGCTCAGGGCCACGCGGTGTTGCACCGGTTCGCGGGTGAGGATGCCGATGGAGTCGGCGACTGCCTGAATCTGCAACGCCAGCAACGGCAACACGCCGATCAGCATGAAGATCGTGGTCAGTGCCCCGGCCCACGTACTGCGAAAGCGGAACGCGAACAAGTCCGCCAGCGACGACAGTTGATAGGTGCGGGTGATTTTCAGGATCGGGTACAGCAACACCGGCGCCAGCAGAAATGCCCCGGAAACCCCAAGGTAACTGGAGAGAAAACCGTAACCGTACTGATAGGCCAGGCCCACCGTGCCATAAAACGCCCACGCACTGGCGTAGACGCCCAGAGACAAGGTGTATGTCAGCGGGTGGCGAATGATCGCCCGGGGGATCATGCCCCGTTCGCTGATCCAGGCGACGCCGAACAGCACCGCCAGGTAGGCGGCGCTGATCAGGATCATCTGGGTCAGGCTAAAGCTCATCGGCATCTTTTTGGCTCTGCAGGATGAAGGTCACGACAATCAGAATCAGCCAGAGCAGATACGGGCGATACCAGGCGCCAGTGGCGTCGATCCACCAATCCATGATGGCCGGGGAGAACAGGTAAATCCCCACTACCAAAAGCAGGACCAAGCGATAGATGTACATCCCGGCCTCTCTTTTTTATGCGCGTGCCCGAAAACGTGCGGCGATGGTAACGGATGGGCGCGCCACTGCAAGTGTGATCACTGTAGTTGCGCTTCGGGCAGGGTGAGTGTGCGCGGGATCTGCAATGCGTCCCAGTGGGCGATGCCCCAGTTCAGCACTTCTCGCGGTGTGGCGTACGCCAGTTCCGTGCCGGGGTTTTGCCCCAGTGCGCGCAATGCCCGCAGCAACAACGGCGTGGCTTGATCTTCGGTCAGCGGCGGCGAGCGGTAGGACTTGCCGAGTTTGTGCCCATCGGGCTGGGTGATCAGCGGGATGTGCAGATAGCGCGGTTGCGCGAAGCCCAGCAGTTCTTGCAGATACAGCTGACGTGGCGTCGAGTCGAGCAGGTCGGCGCCCCGGACGATGTCGGTGATGCCTTGCCAGGCATCATCGAGTACCACCGCCAGTTGATAGGCGTAGAGCCCGTCGCGGCGGCGAATCACGAAGTCGCCGACGTCGCGGCCCAGGTGCTGGCGAAATTCGCCTTGCACCCGGTCGATGAAATGGTATTCCAGCTCGGGTACGCGCAGGCGAATGGCTGCGTCTTCGGCGCCATGGCCGGCGTTGCGGCACAGGCCTGGATAAATGCCGTGATACGGCGCCAATTGTTTGCGCGAGCAGGTACAGGCGTAAGCGAGGCCGTGATTGAACAGGCGATTGAGCACGTCGGCGTAGGCGTCGTGTCGGTCGCTCTGGCGGACCATTTCCCCGTCCCACTCGAACCCGTAGCTCTCCAAAGCCTTGAGAATCGCGGACTGCGCCCCGGGTTCTTCCCGTGGCGGGTCGAGATCTTCCATGCGCATCAGCCAGCGCCCGCCGACCGCACGGGCGTCGAGGTACGAAGCCAGCGCAGCGACCAGCGAGCCGAAGTGCAGATGGCCGCTGGGCGTGGGAGCGAAGCGTCCGATGTAGGAGGAAGCGGTCATGAGATTACGTTACTTATTCCAGGCTTACGCCAGACCCTGTGGGAGCGAGCCTTGTGGTGAGGGGATTTATCCCCGTTGGGTCGCGTAGCGGCCCCAAACTCTGTAATTGCAATGCATCCGATTGAACGCATCCACCGGAATGGCGACTGCTGCGCAGCCGAACGGGGATAAATCCCCTCACCACAAGGCTCGCTCCCACAGGTTTGCGGCGGTGGCATATAACGGAAACAAAAACGGAGCGTTCGCACGCTCCGTTCTTCGTTCAAATCGCCAATTACTTGCCGACTTGCTTTTCCTTGATTTCCGCCAGGGTCTTGCAGTCAACACACATGTCGGCGGTAGGGCGGGCTTCCAGTCGCTTGACGCCAATTTCGACGCCGCAGGACTCGCACCAGCCATATTCTTCGTCTTCGATCAATTGCAGCGTCTTGTCGATCTTCTTGATCAACTTGCGCTCACGGTCACGGGCGCGCAATTCAAGGCTGAATTCTTCTTCCTGGCTGGCACGGTCTGCCGGGTCAGGGAAGTTGGCCGCTTCGTCCTTCATGTGATCAACCGTGCGGTCGACTTCCTGCATCAAGTCCTGTTTCCACTTGTTCAGGATCTTGGTGAAGTGAGCGCGCATGGGTTTGCCCATGTACTCCTCGCCCTTTACTGCCTGGTAGGGTTCGAAGCCGCTGATCGACTGGTTTTGCTGCTTTGCTTGGGTGGGCATGAAATGGACCGCCTCTACTCTTGTAATCCATCTGCGCAGGATTGCTCCATCACCGACACCTGCCGGCCCTGCGGCTGCAAGCGGGCGAACTTACCAGATCAAATCGGACCGCGCTACTCCCGGATGTCGAGGTAGTGGCCCGAGGGGCTTGCAAATGATTGCCAAGCCTTGACCGGTGGTGGTGGAGACCTGATCAATTAATGATTTTAGTCAAACCTTGCGCACTCGCATGAGTCGTTTGTGGTCAGGGTCTCAAGGCGTCTGACCGCTTTAGGTTCTCGCTCGTTCCTGCGCATGGGTAGAATTGGTTTTTTTCCCCGTTGAAGGAAGGCTAATGGCTCAGTCCTACAGTGCCCGCAGTCGCGCGATCGAACCGTTCCACGTCATGGCGCTGCTGGCGCGGGCCAATGAACTGCAAGCCGCGGGCCACGATGTGATCCACCTGGAAATCGGCGAGCCGGACTTCACCACCGCCGAGCCGATCATCAAGGCCGGCCAAGCCGCGCTGACGGCGGGGAAGACTCGATACACCGCCGCCCGCGGCATTCCCGAACTGCGTGAGGCCATTTCAAACTTCTATCAACAGCGTTACGGATTGAACATTGATCCGCGGCGCATTCTCATTACTCCCGGCGGTTCCGGGGCTCTGCTGCTGGCCAGCGCCTTGCTGGTGGATCCCGGCAAACACTGGCTGCTGGCAGACCCGGGTTACCCGTGCAATCGCCATTTCCTGCGGCTGGTGGAAGGCGCGGCGCAGTTGGTGCCCGTCGGTCCCGACGTGCGGTATCAGCTGACGCCGGAACTGGTCGCACGGCATTGGGATCACGACAGCGTCGGCGCATTGGTCGCCTCACCGGCCAACCCGACCGGCACCATCCTGACCCGCGACGAGCTGGCCGGCCTGGCTGCCGCAAACAAGGAGCGCCATGGCCATCTGGTGGTGGACGAGATCTATCACGGCCTGACTTATGGCACCGATGCCGCCAGCGTGCTGGAAGTCGACGACAGTGCGTTTGTGCTGAATAGTTTTTCAAAGTATTTCGGCATGACCGGCTGGCGGCTTGGCTGGCTGGTGGCGCCGGAAGCGGCGGTCGGTGAGCTGGAGAAACTCGCGCAGAACCTTTACATCAGCGCACCGAGCATGGCCCAACACGCCGCACTGGCCTGCTTCGAGCCGGCAACCATTGCCATTCTGGAAGAGCGTCGCGCCGAGTTCGGTCGTCGCCGTGACTTCCTGCTGCCCGCCTTGCGCGACTTGGGTTTCGGCATCGCCGTCGAGCCGGAAGGCGCGTTCTACTTGTACGCCGATATCAGCAAATTCGGCGGCGATGCCTTCGCGTTCTGCCGACACTTCCTCGAAACCGAACATGTCGCGATCACCCCGGGACTCGACTTCGGGCGCTATCAGGCCGGCCATCACGTCCGTTTTGCCTACACCCAAAGTCTTCCTCGTTTGCAGGAAGCAGTCGAACGTATCGCTCGTGGGTTGCGGAGCTGGCAAGGCTGATGCGTTTTAATCCTCCACTCGAAGAAGGCCGGCTGATTCGTCGCTACAAACGTTTTCTCGCCGATATCGAGACCGTTAGCGGCGAGTTGCTGACCATTCACTGCCCGAACACCGGCTCGATGCTCAATTGCCAGGTCGAGGGCGGACAAGTCTGGTTCAGCCGCTCCAACGACCCCAAACGCAAGCTGCCCGGCACCTGGGAAATTGGCGAAACCCCTCAGGGGCGGCTGTTCTGCGTGAACACGGGGCGAGCGAACGGGCTGATCGAAGAAGCACTGAGGGCCGGCGTCATCAGCGAACTCAATGGCTTCAGCGAATTAAAGCGCGAAGTGGCTTACGGTCAGGAAAGCAGCCGCATCGATTTTCGCCTCGATTACCCGAG
Source organism: Pseudomonas fluorescens (assembly GCF_902497785.1). Taxonomy (GTDB): domain Bacteria; phylum Pseudomonadota; class Gammaproteobacteria; order Pseudomonadales; family Pseudomonadaceae; genus Aquipseudomonas; species Aquipseudomonas fluorescens_BO. Next base: position 17,891 of record NZ_CABVHK010000006.1, on the reverse strand, counting down.
CGGGCCGGCCTACGTTGAGGTCAAAAGTGTCACGCTGGGTTTCGATGGCTCAACCGTTGCGGCGTTTCCCGACGCGGTGACCCAGCGCGGCGCCAAGCATCTGCGGGAGCTGGCGCATCTGGCGCGGGACGGGATTCGTGCGGTGCAGTTGTATTGCGTGAACCTCAGCGGCATTGACGCCGTGCGTCCTGCCGAGGAAATCGATTCGGCCTACGCTGCCGCTTTGCGTGAAGCGGTGGCGTGCGGGGTGGAAGTGCTGGCCTATGGTGTGCACCTGACTCACGAGGAAATGCGCGTCGACCGCCGTTTGCAGGTGTTGCTCAACGGTTAAAGGCTGATCCAGATGCCTTGCTCGTCTTCACGACAGTCGACGCTGGTGAGGAATTGCCCTGCGCACGGGCCGGCGACGCATTCGCCGTCTTCAATCAGGAACAGTGCGCCGTGGGTGGCGCACTGGATGAGGCTGTTGCTGGGGTCGAGAAACTGGTCGGGTTTCCACTCCAGTCCGACGCCGCGGTGCGGGCAGCGGTTGATGTACACGAACACTTGACCGGCGCGGCGCACGGCAAAGAGTTTCTGGCCGTCGATCTCGAAACCGCGGCTGCTGGTATCGGCCAGCTCAACACCTGCGCAAAGAAACTTCATGTCTATCCTCAATTCCACCGGCTCGTGACCGGATATGTCCGAGCTTGACGTTCAAATGCAAACAATTATCAAATGGCCGCCTTGCCCGTCGGGTGCAGGTGCCGGACGCCGAGGATACTTGGCCTGTCATCTCGATGCCTGGGAAAAACTTTAAAGGAAGCTGTTATGCGCCTGAGTTCCCGCGTTGCTGCGCTCTGTGTCGGACTTCTCGTCAGTCACCACGCCGCGTCGGCCGAGTTGCCACAACGTTGGGTGAGTGCCGGCGGGGCCTTGTCGGAGTGGGTCAGCGCGCTGGGCGGCGAATCGAAACTGGTGGGCGTCGACACCACCAGTCAGCATCCGGACTCCCTCAAGGCATTGCCGAGCATTGGGTATCAGCGTCAGTTGTCGGCGGAAGGTATCTTGAGCCTGCGCCCGCAAATCCTCGTCGGCACCGAAGAAATGGGCCCGCCGCCGGTGCTGTCGCAGATTCGCACGGCGGGGGTGCAGGTTGAATTGTTCTCGGCCCAACCGGATGTGCCCACGTTGCAGGGTAACGTGCAGCGCTTGGGCCGGTTGCTCGGCGCCGAGGACCGGGCGGCCCAATTGCTGCAGTCTTTTGAGCAGCAACTCGAGCAGCAGAAGGTGCAGGTCACGCGAGCGCAGTTGAAAGAAAAATCGCCGGGCGTGCTGTTGTTGCTCGGTCATGCGGGTGGCAAACCGTTGATCGCCGGCAAGGACACTGCTGCCGACTGGATTATCCAGAAGGCCGGTGGGCACAATTTGGCCACCCACAGCGGCTACAAACCTTTTTCCAATGAATCGCTGGTCAGTCTGGACCCCGACGTGCTGATGTTCGCCGACCGTGCATTGGCCGGCGATGCCGCGCGTGCGGCGCTGTTCAAGGAAAACCCGATCCTGTCCTCGACCCGCGCTGCCAGGGACGGACGCGTCATGGAACTCGATCCGACACTGCTGGTAGGCGGGCTCGGGCCGCGGTTACCTCAAGCGCTGAAAAAAATCAGTGACGGCTTCTACCCCGGCAATGCCGCGCAATGAGCGTCCTGGTAAAACCCCGAACGCTGTTTATCGCTTTGAGCTTGCTGTGTGTGTTGGCAATCTGGCTGTCGTTGGCGCTGGGGCCGGTGAGCTTGCCGTTGTTCGACACCTTGCGCGCGGCGTTGCGCCTGGTCGGCCTGCCTATCGCACCTGACGGGCTGGAGCAGGCTGAACTGATCCTCGGGCAGATCCGCTTGCCGCGCACATTGCTGGGGTTGGCGGTGGGTGGGGTGTTGGCGTTGTCGGGTGTGGCGATGCAGGGATTGTTTCGCAACCCGCTGGCCGATCCCGGACTGGTTGGCGTTTCCGGTGGCGCAGCGTTAGGGGCGGCGATTGCGATTGTCGGCGGTTCGCTGTTCGGTGGGCTGCCTGAATTTCTTGGGCCCTATCTGTTGTCGCTGTGTGCCTTCCTCGGCGGGCTCGGCGTGACGGCGTTGGTGTATCGATTGGGCCGACGCAATGGCCGAACCGATGTCGCGACCATGCTGTTGGCCGGCCTCGCGTTGACGGCGCTGGCGGGCTCCGTCGTTGGCCTGTTTACCTATCTGGCGGACGACACGACCCTTCGCACGCTGACGTTCTGGAACCTTGGCAGCCTCAACGGTGCCAGCTATTCGCGACTCTGGCCGTTGCTGGTGATCACGTTCGGGGTGGCGCTGTGGCTGCCGCGCCGGGCCAAGGCGCTGAATGCTTTGTTGCTGGGCGAGTCGGAGGCCGGTCACCTGGGCATCGACGTCGAGCGGCTCAAGCGCGAGTTGGTGTTGTGTACGGCGCTGGGCGTCGGCGCAGCGGTGGCGGCAGCGGGAATGATCGGCTTTGTCGGGCTGGTGGTGCCGCATCTGGTGCGTCTGCTCGCCGGTCCCGATCATCGAGTGTTGCTGCCTGCCTCGGTGCTGGCCGGTGCCAGTCTCCTGTTGTTCGCCGATCTGGTCGCGAGACTGGCGCTGGCGCCGGCCGAGCTGCCGATCGGCATCATCACCGCGATGATCGGTGCGCCGGTCTTTCTATATTTGCTGCTGCGAGGGCGTGCCTGATGTTGCGAACGCAGAATCTGCACATCCTCCGGGGCCGAAAAATCGTCTTGACCGACATCACACTTGAGCTCCATCCGGGAGAAGTGCTCGGCGTGCTGGGCCCGAACGGTGCGGGTAAAAGCACGCTGCTGGGCGCCTTGTGTGGCGAGTTGCGCGCTGACAGTGGCAGCGTCTGGCTCGACCAGCGCGAGTTGGCTGACTGGTCCGGCGCCCAGCGAGCGCAGCGTCTGGCCGTGTTGCCGCAAGTCTCGACCCTCGACTTCGCCTTTCGCGTCGAGGAAGTTGTCGGCATGGGCCGCTTGCCGCATCAGAGTGGCCGGGTTCGCGACGATGAGATCATCGCCGCTGCCTTAAAGGCTGCCGATGCCGGGCATTTGAGCGGCCGCAGCTACCTGGCATTGTCCGGTGGCGAACGTCAGCGGGTACACCTGGCGCGAGTGCTGGCGCAACTCTGGCCGGGCGAAGCGGGGCAGACACTGTTGCTCGATGAGCCGACTTCGATGCTGGATCCGCTGCATCAACACACCACCCTGCAAGCGGTGCGCACGTTCGCCGAGCGTGGCGCGTCGGTGTTGGTGATCCTGCATGATCTGAACCTGGCGGCGCGCTATTGTGATCGCCTGTTACTGCTCGAAGGCGGGCGCCCGGTCGCGCTCGACACACCGGAGCACGTGTTGCGTCCGGAACCGCTCAAGGCCGTGTTCGGGCTGGACGTGTTGGTGCAACAGCACCCGGAGCGTGGGCATCCGCTGATCATCGCCCGCTGAACCATTAAAAGAGGGGCGTGGGCATGCGTGTGATCGTGATTCTGGCAGTGCTTATGCTGAGTGCCTGTCAGCATGTTGCAACGCCGCCACCGGTGGTTGGCGAAATTCGCGACTTGCGCAGCGGTCAGGCGCTGACGGCGCAGGAGCTGGTGGCGCGTCTTGCCAAGACTTCACGATTGATCGTCGGTGAGCAGCATGACAATCGCGATCACCATGAAGTGCAACGCTGGTTATTGCAGGCGTTGGACGAGCGGCGACCTCAAGGCAGTCTGCTGCTGGAAATGCTCACGCCGGATCAACAACGGCGCGTCGATGATGTTCGTCTCGCCTCGACGCCGCCCGCTGACTTGCCCGGCGCATTGGCCTGGCAACCTGGCTGGGACTGGAATCTGTACGGACCGATGGTCGGTTTCGCGCTGACTCAACCTTATCCTTTGCTGGCTGCCAATCTGGACACAGTCGAAGTGCACGCTGTCTACGCCAATCCTCCGGTGTTAATCGGTGCCCGTGCCAATGCCGCGCCGGTCAAGGCTGAGTTGCTGGCGCAGATCAGCGATTCCCATTGTGGCCTGCTGCCGGCCTCGCAAATGCCGGCGATGCTCGCAGTCCAGCAACAACGTGACCGGCGCATGGCCGAGCGGCTGCTGGCGGCGCCCACGCCATCACTGCTGTTTGCCGGCGCTTACCACGCGCGCAAGGATGTGGGTGTGCCGATTCATGTACTTGATCTGGGAGCGCCCGAAGCGCCCGTCGTGTTAATGCTGGCGCAGCAGGGCGGCGAGGTCACGGCAGCCATGGCCGATTACGTCTGGTACACGCCTGCCACGCCAGCGCCGGATTACTGTGCGCAGATGCGCAAGCAATTCGGGAAATAGGTCATCGGATTTTTTACAGGCAAAAAAAGACCCGGCAAGAGCCGGGTCAAATAACCGTGATTAGCCTGATGAGGAGATATCTGAGAGTCCGAACCAAGGGCTTTTCAAATATCGACCAGTCTCGCGACCAGTTGTGATAATCATAGCGATTCTCATTACCAAGTCAACCGCTGATTTTTCATTTGTTTTGGATTTTCCATTTGTATGCTGAAAAGCCCAGGAATTGTTGGTGTCCGTTCAATTCTTGTGGCGTGACGAGATAGCTTCCAGTTGTTTATTCAAGGCTTCCTTGCGCTCGGCGGGAATGTCATTCCAGTGCACATCCATCAGTGCGCCTTCGATCGCATACAACAACACCTTGGATGCCCGAAATCCGCGCGTGCGTACAGCCCGATAAGCATCCACCGCCCCCAGGCGACGCAAGTCCGAAGCGCTGTGGATGCCCACGGCATGCAGCCACTGCGCCGATGTCTTGCCAAGATTTTTCAGGTGCTGCAGTTCATCATTCATCAAGCCTCCTTGCGACGGCCGAACGGTGCGTGGGCAAGCTTCTGAGGAGTGTAGCCATCAGTAGGAAAAGCGTGATTGTTTGGTCGGTTTCGGAGCAAAAGCTTCTAAGAGGCAAGCTTTAGGAAGGGCAGAAACGTCCGTCAGTGTGACAGGGCGCGTGAGAAAGGATTCAGTGTCAGAGGCGAAAATAACCCGAAGTCCAGCGCAAGGCGGGGGCGCTGGACTTGTCTGTCAGAAGATTGGTCAGCGGGTGCGGTAACGCAGGCGCGTACCGAAGTTCATCGACATAAGGATCTCGTCGGCACTCAGCTCTGGCGGAAAGTAGGCGCCGGAGATCTGTGCGTGGGCAAGGCTTGCGCCTTCCAGGTTGGAGTTGCGGAAATCGATGCCGCGCAAGTCCGCCGAGCGGAAATAGGCATCGGTGAAGTCGACCCCGTCGGCGTTCAGTTCACGCAGGTCGAGGCCGCGGAAATCGCCACCGACCATGTCGATGGTTCCGACGCTTGGCCGTTCGTTGTTGAAACCTGTGATGTCGTCTTTGTGCAGCAGGGCATAAAGCGGGGTGTCGAGAAGTTTCGGCTGGCTCATGTCACATCACCTGTTGGTTTTATGACGCCAGTATAGTGCCACTATTTGACAGCCGTGAAGCCGGCGAAGGCTTCACGACTGAAATACTTTTTTACAGGCCTGGCAGGCGCTGGCGAATTTGTGCCACGACGGTGTCGAGCGTTCCGCTTTCATTGGTCTGAACGCGTTTGCTGCAGAGGATTTCTGCTGGCGTCAGCGCTTCACGATTGGCCTGCTGAGCTTCGATAACGGCCAGGTTGGCGTCGGACGGGTCGGTGTTGTCTGCCTGACGCAGGGCCAGCCAGCTTTCGATCACGGCTTGCGGTGCGTTGCAATCAAGGATCAGGAACGGCGCACCGGTGGCCTCGGCGATTTTCGCCGCGCCATCGCGCTGATCGCGCTTGAGGTAAGTGGCATCGACCACCACCGGGAAGCCGGCACGCAGGATGACCGCGGCAATTTCATGCAGTCGCGCGTAGGTCGCAGCGCTGGCATCGGCACTATAAATGCCGGCTTGCGGGTCGTTGGCCACGGTTTGCTCGCCGAACAGCCGTTTGCGCTCGACATCGGAACGCAAGCGAATCGCTCCCAACGCTTCTACCAGGCGCATGGCCACGCGGCTTTTGCCGACGGCGGAAACGCCGTGGGTGATCGCCATGAAACGTGAAGGAATGGTGCTGTAGCTTTCCGCCAGGTTGGCGTAGTTGCGGTACTGGCGCAGGGTCGTGGCGCGCTGCACCGGGTCGGCCTCGGCCGGCATGCTGAACAGGCTGACCTTGGCACGAACCAGTGCGCGGTAGGCTTTATAGAAGTTGAGCAGTTCCAGGCCCTGGTAATCGCCGGTCAGCTCCAGGTATTGACTGATGAAGCGACGGGCCAGACTTTTCAGGCCACGGTCTTCGAGGTCCATCGCCAGGAAACCGGTGTCGGCGTAGACGTCGGTGAAGCGGAACGGTTCGTTGAACTCGATGCAATCGAAAATCACCACCTTGCCGTCGATGACGGTGGCGTTGCCCAGGTGGATGTCACCGTGGCATTCACGCGTAAAGCCCTCGGCCTTGCGCTGGGCAAGCAGTGGCTTGAGGCGTTCGAAGCTGCTTTCGGCCCAGGCCTGCAGCGCATCGAGTTGCAGCAGGTCAGCCTTGTCACTGAGGAACGGGCGAATCTGTTCGAAGTTCTGGCGTACGGGCGCCATGACGCTGTCGGGAGTGCCGGCTTCATGTTCCGCAGGCACTTTGGGCGCAGTGAGGTGGAATTGAGCAATCTGCGCCGCCATCTCGTCGATGTGCGCGGTGGTCAATTCGCCGTTGGCCTGTAGCGTGCTAAGCAACTGGCTCTGTGGAAATTGACGCATTTTCAGCGCGTAGTCGACGACCGGGCCGTCACCCGCCAATTGTGGTGCCTCCACGCTGCCGGTGATCGGCAACACTTCCAGATATAAATCATTGGTCAGACGCTGGTTCAGGCGCAGTTCTTCACCGCAGAAATGCTCGCGGGCGTCGAGACTGGTGAAGTCGAGGAAGCCGAAATTGACCGGTTTCTTCACTTTATAAGCAAAGGGGCCTGTGAGAATGACCCAGGAGATATGGGTTTCGATGACCTGAAACCCGTCTACCGGATGCGGGTAAAGGGCCGGGTTTTGCAGGGCGGCGATCAGGGACTGGCTCACAGGTGTTCCTTCAGAGTCTGGGAAAATTCACGGTCGCCATTATGGCCGCAAGTCCGCCCGACGCAAACCTCGGAGGGCGTCTGTTGAGTATGAATAAAGTGCGTATAATCCGGCGCCATGACTCGTACTCGATCCCCCCGCACCCCCAAAAAACCACCTTCCCGGGGCCTCAATCCCTGGCTGGGCTGGGCCCTTAAACTCAGTCTGGTCGGCCTTGTGGTGCTCGCCGGATTCGCGGTTTACCTCGACGCTATCGTCCAGGAGAAGTTCTCCGGCAAGCGCTGGACCATACCGGCCAAGGTGTACGCGCGCCCGCTGGAGCTGTTCACCGGCCAGAAACTGAGCAAAGAAGATTTTCTCACCGAGCTCGACGCCTTGGGCTATCGCCGCGAAAGCGTGAGTAACGGGCCCGGCGCTGCGGCGGTCAGCGGCAATACGGTCGACTTGAATACCCGTGGCTTCCAGTTTTATGAAGGTTTGGAGAAAGCCCAGCCCGTGCGCGTGCGGTTCTCCGGTGACTACGTGGCCGAGCTTTCGGCGACCAACGGTTCGAAGCTGTCCGTGGTGCGTCTGGAACCGTTGATGATCGGCGGAATTTACCCGAAAAATCTTGAAGACCGCATTCTGATCAAACTTGATCAGGTCCCGCCGTATCTGCTGGAAACCCTGGTCGCCGTGGAAGACCGGGATTTTTACAGCCACTGGGGCGTGTCACCCAAGTCGATTGCCCGCGCAGTCTGGGTCAATACCTCTGGCGGCAAAATGACCCAGGGCGGCAGTACGCTGACGCAACAGTTGGTCAAGAATTTTTACCTGACCAGCGAACGCAGCCTGACGCGCAAACTCACCGAAGCCATGATGGCGATGTTGCTCGAGTTGCATTACGACAAACGCGAAATTCTAGAGGCGTACCTCAACGAAGTGTTCGTCGGCCAGGACGGCCAGCGCGCGGTGCACGGTTTTGGTCTGGCCAGTCAGTTCTTCTTCGGTCAGCCGTTGTCGGAACTGAAACTGCACCAGGTCGCCATGCTGGTGGGGATGGTCAAGGGGCCGTCCTATTACAACCCGCGTCGCAACCCGGAACGGGCGCTCGAGCGACGTAATCTGGTGCTCGACGTCCTTGAACAGCAAGGTGTCGCCACCGCTGAGCAGGTCGCGGCGGCGAAGAAAATGCCACTGGGCGTGACCACGCGCGGCAAGTTGGCCGACAGCTCGTTCCCCGGTTTTATCGACCTGGTTAAACGTCAGCTGCGCGAAGACTATCGCGACGAAGACTTGACCGAAGAAGGTCTGCGGATCTTCACCAGTTTCGATCCGATCTTGCAGATGAAAGCCGAAGCCTCGGTCAATGACACCTTCAAGCGTCTGTCCGGGCGCAAGGGTTCCGATGACGTTGAAGCGGCGATGGTCGTGACCAACCCGGAAACCGGTGAAGTGCAGGCCATGATCGGCAGTCGTCAGGCCAGCTTCGCTGGCTTCAACCGGGCACTGGATGCGGTGCGACCCATCGGTTCGCTGATCAAGCCGGCGGTTTATCTGACAGCCCTCGAGAAGCCGACGCAGTATTCGTTGACCAGTTGGCTGTCGGACGAATCCTTTTCGGTCAAGGGCGCGGACGGTCAGGTCTGGAAACCACAAAATTATGATCGCCGTTCCCACGGCACGGTTTTCCTCTATCAAGGCCTGGCGCATTCCTACAACCTGTCGACAGCGCGTCTCGGGTTGGCGGTGGGCGTGCCGAATGTCCTGAAAACCGTGGCCCGGCTGGGAGTCACTCGCGAGTTTCCGGCATTCCCGTCGATGTTGCTCGGCGCTGGCGGCATGACTCCGATCGAAGTGGCGACCATGTACCAGACCCTCGCCAATGGTGGCTTCAACACGCCAATGCGCGGGATTCGCAGTGTACTGACGGCTGAAGGTGAACCGCTCAAGCGTTATCCGTTCCAGATTCAGCAGCGTTTCGATCCGGCGTCTATTTACCTGATTCAGAGTGCGATGCAGCGGGTCATGCGCGAAGGCACCGGCAGTTCGGTTTACAACGTGCTGCCGAAAACCCTGACGCTCGCCGGCAAGACCGGTACCAGTAACGATTCGCGAGACAGCTGGTTTGCCGGTTTCAGTCAGGATCTGCTGGCAGTGGTCTGGCTGGGGCGCGACGATAACGGCAAGACGCCGTTCACCGGGGCTACCGGCGCGTTGCAGGTCTGGACCAGTTTCATGCGCAAGGCCGACCCGTTGCCGCTGGACATGCCGCAGCCGGACAACATTGTTCAGGCCTGGGTCGATTCGCGCACCGGGCAAGGCTCTGATGCCAACTGCCCAGGCGCCGTGCAGATGCCGTATATTCGCGGCAGCGAACCACCTCCCGGTGCCGCTTGCGGTGGCGACAGCCCTGTTTCCGGCGAAACGGTGATGGATTGGGTCAAAGGCTGGATGAATTAAGCGAAGAGGGTTTCAAGTGAACAAGTGGTTGATTCCAGCGGTTGCCGCCGTGGCTTTGCTCAGCGGTTGCTCCAGCGTACAGCGCGGTTCGATTCCGGTTGTGGATTCCGGCAGCGCCGTGTCCAACAGTGAGCGGGTGTCGGCGAATGGCGGTTACCGTCAAACGACGGTGCAGCGTCCTGTGCAGTCCCAGACTCAAGCGATTCCGCAAGGTGACACCGGGGTCGTGGTGATGGTGCCGGGTGGTGGCGCTGTAGCATCGGCACCGATTAGCACTTCGCCGATTACGCCTGGCCCGATTACTCCGGGTCCGATCGACACCTCGCCGGTTCAGTCGGCGCCGGTCAATCAGGGCAGTTACAGCATGCCGTCGACGCCGAGCGGGATTCCTTCGTCGAGCTCCGGTGGTCTGTCTGCCGACGAGCAACTGGACGGTCCGGTGTTGGCGTTGCTGACCACCGCTCAACAGCAACAGGCTGGCGGTGACCTCAACGGTGCTTCTTCCAGTCTCGAGCGCGCGCAGCGTGTCGCACCGCGTGAGCCACAAGTGCTTTATCGCCTCGCTCAGGTGCGCATGGCCCAAGGCGATGCGGCGCAAGCCGAGCAGTTCGCCCGCCGTGGCCTGACGTTCGCTAATGGACGTCCGGCGCTTCAGGCCAGCCTGTGGGAATTGATCGCTCAGGCACGTGAGAAACAAGGTGATTCCGCGGGTGCTGCACTGGCCCGGCAGAAGGCCAAGGTTACTTCGTGATGGACGCACGCTTTCCAAAGATCGCCGAGCAGTTGCTGTTGATCGAGCGTGAGCTGCGGGTTCAAGGGTGGTGGGACGATGTTTCGCCCTCGGTTGAAGCGCTGTCCAGTGTCGAGCCGTTTTCGGTCGATACGCTGGATTTCGAACAATGGCTGCAATGGATCTTCCTGCCGCGCATGAAAACGATTCTGGAGCAGGATCTGCCGCTGCCCAATGCCTCGGGGATTCAGGAGATGGCCGAAATGGTCTTCGCCGCGCGCAATGTCCAGGGCAAGGATCGGCAGTTGCAGGTATTGCTCAAAGAGTTCGACCTGCTGATCACCGCTGCCCGCTGACACTCGATCCCGGCACCCGAAGGAGCTGGTAGGAGCTGTCGAGAGAAACGAGGCTGCGATCTTTTGATCTTTATTGTTGAAAGCCAAATCAAAAGATCGCAGCCTCGTTTCTCTCGACAGCTCCTACATGCAATTTTCGGCGATCTGTCGCTGCGCTTCGGCAGTGCGCTCCTGACGTTGCTCGTCGGTCAGGCGACGCATCTCGCCGCCCACATCCTCCCGTAAACGCGGATTGTTCTGCAATTGAGCCAGGTTCGTTCGGGCCTGTTCGCAGAACACTTTGAGCTGGGCTTGCTGCTCGGCGATCTGCTTTTTTACCGACTTATCGATTGCCTGTTGATCACCAATAGCGTTGCTGCGCGGCGGCACTGGTGGTTTTTCCGCAGAGGGGGAGGGCGTGACCACGGTCGTGGCTTCCTGCCCTTGTGGCGGTTGTGCATCGAAGTGGGTAACGCCCTGGGCATCGACCCACTTGTAGATCTGAGCGGCCATGCACACAGGGCTGATGCCGATCAGCAGGCTGGCGGTCAGGAAAAACGTTCGCATGCCATTTCCTTGTATTGGGTTGCGCAATTGAAGCTAACACAGTTGCTGTTTAGCGGTTTTTTCTTGCTTTCTCATGTGCTTACTTCAATAAAGCACATTGACGACTTGACTTGCAGGGGACGAAACAGAAGAATCCAAAGTCCGCTGTAGAGGGACTGCCAGAAGCAGACCCACTCGGTAGATCATGAGGCGCACATCCGCGCCGACCTGTTACACCCGCAACGCGTTACCTCGCGCTGGGTGGGAAAGGCCCGCAACACTTGGGACGATCCCAATACTTGCTCAGTCAGTGCTGACGTAGTCGGCGACCACCGTCGCTCATGCTCTGCCGAGAAGTAAACCTATTAAGACCCGTCCTCTTGTATGTGGGCGGTATTCTGGCGTTTTAGAGGTGAACAACGTGGAGCTTTTATCTGGCGGTGAGATGCTCGTCCGCTTTTTGCGTGACGAAGGCGTCAAGTACATTTACGGGTACCCGGGTGGTGCTCTTCTTCATGTCTACGATGCCCTGTTCAAAGAACCGGAAGTGACCCACATCCTGGTTCGTCACGAGCAGGCTGCGACCCATATGGCTGACGGCTACGCCCGTGCCACCGGTAAAGCCGGCGTGGTGCTGGTGACGTCCGGTCCGGGCGCAACAAACGCCATCACCGGTATTGCCACGGCCTACATGGACTCCATTCCGATGGTGGTCATTTCCGGCCAGGTGCCTAGCACCATGGTAGGCACCGATGCGTTCCAGGAGACCGACATGATCGGTATCTCCCGGCCGATCGTTAAGCACAGCTTCATGATCAAGCACGCCTCGGAAATCCCGGAAGTCATGAAGAAAGCGTTCTACCTGGCGCAATCCGGTCGTCCTGGTCCGGTCGTTGTCGATATCCCGAAAGACATGACCAACCCGGCCGAAAAATTCGAATATATCTTCCCGAAAAAAGCCAAGCTGCGTTCCTACAGCCCGGCGGTCCGCGGTCACTCCGGGCAGATCCGCAAGGCAGCCGAAATGCTCCTGGCGGCCAAGCGTCCTGTGATGTATGCAGGTGGCGGTGTGATCCTCGGTGGTGGCTCCGCGCCGCTGACCGAGTTGGCGAAGATGCTCAACCTGCCAGTGACCAATACCCTGATGGGGCTCGGTGCCTACCCTGGCACCGACCGTCAGTTCATCGGCATGCTCGGCATGCATGGCAGCTACACCGCCAACCTGGCGATGCACCATGCCGACGTGATCCTCGCCGTCGGCGCGCGCTTCGACGATCGCGTGATCAACGGCCCGGCGAAGTTCTGCCCGAATGCCAAGATCATCCACATCGACATCGACCCGGCTTCGATTTCCAAGACCATCAAGGCCGACGTACCCATCGTCGGTCCGGTCGAGAGCGTCCTGACCGAAATGGTCGCGATCCTCAAGGAAATTGGCGAGACCCCGAACAAGGAGTCCGTTGCCAGTTGGTGGAAGCAGGTTGATGAGTGGCGCGGTGATCGTGGCTTGTTCCCTTACGACAAGGGCGATGGCAGCGTCATCAAGCCGCAGACCGTGATCGAAACCCTGTGCGAAGTGACCAAGGGCGATGCCTTTGTCGCCTCCGACGTGGGTCAGCATCAAATGTTCGCGGCGCAGTACTACACGTTCAACAAGCCTAATCGCTGGATCAACTCCGGTGGCCTGGGCACCATGGGCTTCGGTTTCCCGGCGGCCATGGGCATCAAGTTGAGCTTTCCGGATGCTGATGTCGTCTGCGTGACGGGCGAAGGCAGTATCCAGATGAACATCCAGGAACTGTCGACCTGCCTGCAATATGGTTTGCCGGTAAAAATCGTCATCCTGAACAACGGTGTTCTGGGTATGGTTCGTCAGTGGCAAGACATGAGCTACGGCAGCCGTCACTCGCATTCCTACATGGAGTCGTTGCCTGACTTCGTCAAGCTGGCAGAGGCCTACGGTCATGTTGGCGTGCGCATCACCGACTCGAAAGACTTGAAGTCGAAGATGGCAGAAGCGTTCGCCATGAAAGACCGTCTGGTGATAATCGATGTTTCGGTTGATACCAGCGAGCACGTCTACCCGATGCAAATCAAAGACGGCTCCATGCGCGATATGTGGTTGAGCAAGACGGAGCGTACTTAATCATGCGACACATTATTTCCTTGCTTCTGGAAAACGAACCGGGCGCTCTGTCTCGTGTAGTCGGCCTGTTCTCGCAGCGCAACTACAACATCGAAAGCCTGACCGTGGCGCCAACCGAAGACCCGACTCTGTCGCGTCTGACGCTGACCACGGTCGGCCATGATGAAGTGATCGAGCAGATCACCAAGAACCTGAACAAGCTGATCGAAGTGGTCAAACTGGTCGACCTGTCGGAAAGTGCTCACATCGAGCGCGAACTGATGCTGGTCAAGGTCAAGGCCACCGGCGCCCAGCGCGCCGAGATCAAGCGCACTACCGATATTTACCGTGGGCAGATCGTCGATGTCAGCGCTAGCGTGTATACCGTTCAACTGACCGGTACCAGCGACAAGCTCGACAGCTTCATTCAGTCCATCGGCACCGCCTCGATTCTGGAAACCGTCCGTAGTGGCGTAACCGGTATCGCCCGCGGCGACAAAGTACTCAGCATCTAAACCAAATTAGCGAATGGCCTGAACGGCCTGGATATATAGGGGAATTTCATGAAAGTTTATTACGAAAAAGACTGCGACCTGTCGATCATCCAGGGCAAGAAAGTTGCCATCATCGGTTACGGTTCCCAAGGCCACGCTCAAGCGTGCAACCTGAAAGACTCCGGCGTTGACGTCACTGTTGGTCTGCGTAAAGGTTCGGCCACTGTTGCCAAGGCCGAAGCCCACGGCCTGAAAGTGACCGACGTTGCTTCTGCTGTTGCTGCTGCCGACCTGGTCATGATCCTGACCCCGGACGAGTTCCAGTCTGCCCTGTACAAAAACGAAATCGAGCCGAACATCAAGAAAGGCGCCACCCTGGCCTTCTCCCATGGCTTCGCGATCCACTACAACCAGGTTGTTCCGCGTGCTGACCTCGACGTGATCATGATCGCGCCGAAAGCACCGGGTCACACCGTGCGTTCCGAGTTCGTCAAGGGCGGCGGTATCCCTGACCTGATCGCTATCTATCAGGATGCGTCGGGCAATGCCAAAAACGTTGCTCTGTCCTACGCCGCAGGCGTTGGCGGTGGTCGTACCGGTATCATCGAAACCACCTTCAAGGACGAGACCGAAACCGACCTGTTCGGCGAGCAAGCCGTTCTGTGCGGCGGTACCGTTGAACTGGTCAAGGCCGGTTTCGAAACGCTGGTTGAAGCCGGCTACGCCCCGGAAATGGCCTACTTCGAATGCCTGCACGAACTGAAGTTGATCGTTGACCTCATGTACGAAGGCGGTATCGCCAACATGAACTACTCGATCTCCAACAACGCTGAGTACGGCGAGTACGTGACCGGTCCGGAAGTGATCAACGCCGAATCCCGTCAGGCCATGCGCAACGCCCTGAAACGTATTCAGGACGGCGAATACGCCAAGATGTTCATCAGCGAAGGCGCAACCGGCTATCCTTCGATGACCGCCAAGCGTCGTAACAACGCCGCTCACGGTATCGAAATCATCGGCGAGCAACTGCGCTCCATGATGCCGTGGATCGGTGCCAACAAGATCGTCGACAAAGCCAAAAACTAAGTCGCGCACTTGTACGGAAAACGCGGCCTAGGCCGCGTTTTTTCGTTTGGGGTGCCGGTTCTGGTATAAAGCTCCATCGTTTGCGGCCGAACCCTCGTCCCAGACACCTGTCGAAAACTTTCCACCCCGTTGCAAGGTAATGTCCATGAGCGAACGTCCCGAAGAGCCAAACCAGGCTTCTGACGCCGAAAGCCTGCTGCCCATCGATGAACACGTCGAAGAAGGGCATGACGCTGAAGGTCGCAAAGTCCGGCATCGTGGTATCTATCTTCTGCCGAATCTTTTCACCACTGCGAACCTGTTCGCAGGGTTTTACTCGATTATCAACTCGATGAGTGCGCAGGCAGCCCTGAGCGCTGGAGATTCGGTGAATGCGAGCAAGTACTTCGCGTTCGCCGCGATCGCGATCTTCGTCGCGATGGTGCTCGATGGCCTTGATGGTCGCGTTGCCCGCATGACCAATACCCAGAGCGCCTTTGGTGCCGAATATGACTCGCTGTCCGATATGGTCGCCTTTGGTGTTGCACCGGCCTTGCTGGCTTTCGGCTGGGCCCTGGGAGATATGGGCAAGGTGGGCTGGATGGTCGCCTTCATCTATGTCGCGGGTGCGGCGCTGCGTCTGGCGCGTTTCAACACTCAGGTTGGCACTGCTGACAAACGCTACTTCATCGGTCTGGCCAGTCCGGCGGCTGCGGGCGTAGTTGCCGGCATTGTCTGGGCCTTCAGCGATTACGGGATTCAGGGGTCCAGGATGTCTTTCCTGGTGGCGCTGATGGTCGCAGCTGCCGGCATGCTGATGGTCAGCAACATCAAGTACAACAGCTTCAAGGAACTGGACTTGAAAGGGCGCGTACCTTTTGTGGCGATCCTTGCTGTCGTACTGGTGTTCGCCGTTGTGTTCAGTGATCCACCGCGCATCCTGCTGCTGGTTTTCCTCGCTTATGCCGCGTCTGGGCCGGTTCAATATCTGTTACGTCTTCGTCGGCACAAAAACGCCGAGTGATGTAATTTCCCTCATACTCCGCAGTCTATTGGTGCATCTGTCCTCCAATGCTGCGGAGTCGTCATGCTGATCAAAGTCCCCAGAGCGTCTGACTGCCATGAGTCGGACGTCACGCCTGAATCCCTCTACTTATCTCGTCGTAGTGTGCTGGGTGCCACTGTTGCCGGTTTGGCCGTGGGCAGCTTGCCGCGTTGGGCCATTGCTGAAGATGCCGCCCGCTATGCAGATGTCGAGGCGGGCAAAGTCCCCACCTGGTTTGCCGAAAAGCTGCCTTCTACTAAATGGGGCGCGATCAACGTCAAGGATGAGGCGATCACACCGTTCAAGGACGCGACCCACTACAACAACTTCTATGAGTTCGGCGCCGATAAAGGTGACCCGGCTGCTAACTCGGGCGCGCTGAAAACCGAACCTTGGAGCGTGGTAGTTGACGGGGAGGTGGGCAAACCGGGGCGATATGCGCTGGAAGACTTCATGAAGCCTTATCAGCTGGAAGAGCGCATTTATCGTCTGCGCTGCGTGGAGGCCTGGTCGATGGTCATTCCATGGATCGGATTTCCCATCTCGGCCTTGCTCAAAGAAGTTGAGCCGACCTCCAACGCCAAATTCATTCGCTTCGAGACCCTGCAGGATCCCAAGACCATGCCGGGGCAGCGCTCCGGTTTTGCCTTGATCGATTGGCCTTATATAGAAGGGCTGCGTCTGGATGAGGCGATGAACCCGTTGGCCATTCTTGCGGTGGGTATGTATGGGCGTGAGTTGCCTAACCAGAACGGCGCACCCCTGCGTCTGGTGGTGCCTTGGAAGTACGGGTT
This sequence comes from Pseudomonas fluorescens, assembly GCF_902497785.1. GTDB lineage: Bacteria > Pseudomonadota > Gammaproteobacteria > Pseudomonadales > Pseudomonadaceae > Aquipseudomonas > Aquipseudomonas fluorescens_BO. The sequence continues at coordinate 1,210 of NZ_CABVHK010000006.1, read as the reverse complement.
CAAGAGCATCAAATCCATCGTGCGGATCAGCTTGGTCAGCGAACAGCCGAAAACCACCTGGCAGAGCATTGCCGCGGAAGAGTACGGTTTTTACGCAAACGTGAACCCGACGGTCGATCACCCGCGCTGGACGCAGGCTCGCGAGCGGCGTTTACCGAGTGGCCTGTTCAAGCCGAATGTGCGCGACACACAAATGTTCAACGGTTACTCGGATGAAGTTGCTTCTCTCTATACAGGGCTCGATTTGCGGAAGAACTACTGATGCGGTATCCGGTCTGGCGTATTGGTGTCTTCATCGCTGCTGCTGTGTGGCCGCTGCTGTGGCTGTATCAGGCCTGGGCGGATGTGCTTGGGCCGGATCCAGGCAAGGTGCTGGTAGATCGGTTGGGTCTGGGGACGCTCGTGCTACTGCTAATTACGCTGAGCATGACACCGTTGCAGAAACTCACCGGTTGGGCGGGCTGGATTGCAGTCCGGCGGCAACTGGGGCTGTGGTGTTTTGCGTATGTGGTTTTGCATCTGAGTAGTTACTTGGCGTTCATTCTTGGATTTGACTGGTCGCAGCTGGGTGTCGAGTTGCGCAAGCGGCCTTACATTATTGTGGGTGCTCTGGGATTCCTCTGTTTATTGGCGCTGGCGGTCACCTCGAATCGCTACAGTCAGCGACGTCTTGGGTCTCGCTGGAAGAAGTTGCACCGGCTGGCCTATGTCGTACTCGGACTTGGGTTGCTGCATATGTTGTGGATCGTGCGTGCTGATCTGAAAGAGTGGGCGGTCTATGCCTCTATAGGGCTGTTGCTGTTAGTGCTGCGCTTGCCGCCTGTCACCCGCCGAATTCCACGTTTAACAGCTAAAAAGTCATCTCCTGCAAGAAAAGCGTAATTAGGGGTTGACGGCAGATTCTGGAAGTCTATAATTCGCCCCACTTCCGGCGCAGTCGAAACGGAAAACTCCTTGGTAAACAAAGAGTTACGCGGTTTTCGACAGCGAGTTGCTTCAGATCATCGAAGCCCAGAAGGAGTTGATCAGGCAGTGTGTGTTCGCCTTATTAACGATTCGATCTTCTCGGTCGAAAGCGGAGAAAAAGAGGTGTTGACAGCAGCGAGTAACGCTGTAGAATTCGCCTCCCGCTAACGAGAGATCGGAAGCGCAAGTGGTTGAAGTTGCAAAGGAAACTTTGAAAACTTCTTAAAATAACCGCTTGACAGAT